>JAZKBP010000071.1:0-24032 GCA_040388555.1 Pseudomonadota bacterium | reverse complement strand
AGTCGTCAAAACCCAACTTTAGTGAAAAATCCAACTCAAGACGGTTGCTGTCCCCGCTTCGTTTGTCCCCGCTTCGTTGCCGCTTCGTTGCCGCTTCGTTCTTCTACTTGCTCAGCCTTCGCGTCCATCGATGCGCGCGCGCGCCAGGTACGGCGCGTACTTGAGCGCGAACAGCAAGAACGCCGCCGACCAGCACAGCGCCGCCGCGGCCAAGCCGGCCGTGCGCCATTGCGGCATACCCACGGCCACCAGCACGCGCAGCACGGCACCGGCCTGGATCAGCACATACATCGCCACCTCGGCGCGCCCAGCCGTGAGCGGGCGTCCCGTGTGGCCAAGCGAGGTGCGCGTCATCATGCCGATGATCAAGCCCGCCATCGAGCCGACCGTCAGCGCGTGCATGGCGGCGCTGGGCGCGAGCACTTTCAGGGCCGCCAGCGCCAGCAGCAAAAAGCCGATCGCGATCCATCCATACGACAGGTGCAAAATCCACAGCAGCGGCACGCGCAAGGTGCGCTGCGGCTGCCAGCCGAGCACGCGCACCATGAGGGCGACACCGGCCGCGCCGGCCAGCACCGCTTGCAAGACGGCGGGCGCGCCTGCGACCCAAGCGACGCTGGCGCCCACCGTCAAGCCCAGCGCGATGCGGTCGCGGACGGGATGGACCACCGGTTTACTGCCAGGCGCGCCATTGGTGGTGAACATGGGAATGACGCGCCCGCCAATCACCGATTCGATCACCACGATGATCAAGATGGCGGCGTGGATGGGCGTGCTCAAGGCTAGCGCGGGGCAGCCCAGCACGGTGGCGTGATACAGGAAGTTGGCAAGTGTCAGCGCGCCCAGCAAGCCCACCAGGAATAGATTGCGCTTGTTGCCCGCCTGGCGCAGCACCTGGTACATGGGCCAGGCCGCCAGCGGCAAGAACAGCAGGTCGATCACGGCGGCGGGCCAGGGCGGCGCCAGCAGCATCGCCACCCGTCCGGCCAGCCACAGCAGCGCCAGCGCGGCCAGCTGCCCATTGCGCGGCGTCCACAATCCGGTCCAGTTGCGCCCGGCCGTGTACAGGAAGCCGATCACCACGGCCACCGCCATGCCAAACACCATTTCGTGCATATGCCATCCCAAGCCAACGCGCGGCCAGAGCGTACTCCAGCCCGCAGTCCAGCCCAAATATTGGAACGTCCACAGCGGCACCGCCAGCGCGCCGAAGATGGCGGCCAGCAGGTAGAAAGGACGAAAGCCCAGGCGCAGCAAGGGCATGTCGGCCACTGGCGTGGCTTGCGGTTCTTGTATCGATATCAGGCTCATCGCGCTCTCGCTCATTAAAGATATATTTGATATACTACTTTAACCAAGGTTTTTCGGCAAGGCAAAAATGCCTGGTCGACCCGGCCGGCAGCCAAACTTATTGTGCAATAAGGATGTTCGAGAAATCGTCTGCCGCGCTGGACGCCTGTTCAGCGCTGGCCTACGCTAATGCTGTTGATATCAAAAAAGGAGCGGTAATGAATATCGAAGTCTTGAAGGTCCAGGAATTGCACGATGAAGCTGGCGCGGCCGGCATTTTGCAAGCGCTCGAACACCTCGAGGGCGTGCAAAACGTGCGCGTGTCGCTGCCGAACCAGCGCGTGACCGTGCGCTTTGACGAAACCGTCGCCTCGCCCGCGCAGTTCAGCAGCGTGCTGGCGCAAGCCGGTTTTCGCACCGCGCCCCAGGAGCGCGAGCGCAGCACCAGCTGTTGCGGTGGCTGCTGCTCCTGAACGGCGCCCTGCCTAGCGCGCCTTGTCGGGCGCGCCCTGCATGCGGTGTTCGACGGCGAACACCGCCGCCTGCACGCGGCTCGACAGTTTCAATTTCTTGAGCACGTTTTGCACGTGGATCTTGACCGTGCTCTCGGCCAAGTCGAGGGTGCGGGCGATGGTCTTGTTGCTCTCGCCCCGAGCCAGGCAATCGATGATTTCCATTTCGCGCGGCGTAAGCTTGTCGAGCTCGGACGGAGCCGCCAGCGCCGGCGCCGCCCCCAGTTGCAATTGCGCCACCAGCTTGCCCGTCATCGCCTCGGCCACCACGGTCTCGCCGGCGGCGGCGCGCCGGATCGCGCGTACCAGGTAATCGGTCTCGATGTTCTTGATCAGGTAGCCGCAAGCGCCCGCCTTCATCGCCGTCGTCAAGTCTTGCGCGTCTTCGGACACGGTGAGCATGATGATGGCCGTGCGCGGGCAATCCTGGCGCATCAGTTGCAACGTTTCCAGGCCGGACATGCCGGGCATGTTCAAATCGAGCAGCACCACATTCGGCTGCAGCTGCTGGGCGCGCTTGATGCCCTCGACTCCGTCGGCCGCCTCCCCCACCACGGCGAACTCCGGGTGGCGCTGCAGCAGCGAGCGTATGCCGCTGCGAAACAGCGAATGGTCATCGACCAGCAAGACCGTGATTGGCGTGTTTTCCGTTTCCATGTTCTTACCCTCGTCATTCATGACCTTGATGTTCATGCCGCGCGCCGCTGCTTGCGCGGCAATAGCAACTGCACCTTGGTGCCGGCGCCGCGCACCGCCGTCACGCTCATGCTCGCCTCAATGCGCTGGGCGCGCTCGCGCATGATGTGGATGCCCACATGGCTTTCGCCTTGCGCGGCCTGCTCTTGCGCGTCGAAGCCAACGCCATCGTCTTCGATCGACAGGCTGAAGTCTTGCTTGTCTTGCAGGCGAATCGTGACGTGATTGGCCATCGCGTGCTTGCGCACATTCGACAGCGCTTCCTGCACGATGAACAGCAATTGCAATTGCTGCTCCGGCGGGAAAGGCGCACCATCCAGGTCGGCCACCAGCTCGACGGCGATGCCGGTCTGTTTGCGGAATTTGTCGGCCGTGCCTTGCAGGGATGCGAGCAAGTCGCCCTCGGCCAGGCGGCTGCGGAAGTTGAGCAGCAGTTCACGCACGTCTTCGTAGCTTTCCTTGACGCCGGTGCGCAGTGCCGTCGCCGCCGCCGCCACCTCGTCGAGCTTGCCGTCGCGCAGGGATTGGTCGAGCATCTGCACTTGCAGGTTCATGAAGTTCAAGCCTTGGGCTATGCTGTCGTGCAAGCCCTGCGCCACCAGATTGCGCTCTTCCGACACCGCCATCTCGCGCTCGCGCGCACCCAGGCGCAAGCTCTCGATGGCCACGCCCAGCAACTGGCCGAGCGTCTCGAGCAGTGCTTTTTCGCGCGCGTCGAACAATTTGGCGGCGCGAAAGTGCAAATTGAAAAAACCCAGGTGCTGCTTTTGCGCGTAGATATGGAACACCGACACGGTGGTGAAGCCTTCGCGGTGGCATTGCAGTTGGTGGGCGCTGTCGATCTTGCGCAAGTCGTGCACCACCGCCACTTTCTTTTGCACCGCCTCGCCGCACAGGCAATCGCCCACTTTCAGGCAATGCTCGGTTTCCACCAATTCCTTGGAGATACCGTGGTGGACCACCATGTGCAGATTGCCCCGCTCCGGGTCAAGCACGCGCACCGAGCCGCCGTCGGCCTTGAAGTAATCGCTGATGCGCTGCATGAAGCCGGCGCACAGGGGTTCCAATGGATGCGGCAATTGCAAAAAGGCGGCGCTATCGTAGAGCAAGGCCAGTTCGCGGTTCTTCGCTTCCACGCTCGCGGTCTTGGTCTCGACCAGGAATTCCAGATTGTCGTACACGTCCTGCAAGCGCTTGGCCATGTCGTTGAAGCCTTGCGAGAGCTGGCCGAACTCGTCGTCGCTATCGACGTCCAGGCGGGTCGAAAAGTCGCCTGCCGTCATCTTGCGCATGCCGTCGTGCAAACGCGTGACCGGCTCGATGATCAGGCTAAACATCAGGAAGATCAAACTCACGGTGCCCGCCAGCGCCAGCGCCAGCAAGGCCAGTTGCGAGGCGCGCAGCCAAAAAGTGCGGGTCTCGCTGTCGCGCTCGATCATCTTGACGAGCTGGTTCACTTGCCCGACGAACTCTTCGATCTGGACCTGGACCTCGCGCGTGCCCTGCGCGCCCGCGGCCGGGCCGCGCGCCAGGATGCCCGCGGCCATCGGACGCAGCACGCGCTGCCAATGGTAGGTGATTTGCTCGAATTCGCGGTGGATGGCCGCCGTGGGCGGCAAGAACAAGGGACGCTGGGGATCGCCCTGGCGCAACTGGGCCAGGGTGGCGTCGACCGCGCGCAGCTGGACCTCGGCCAAGGCGCGCTGTGGCACGCTGGCCGGCTCTTGTTGCGCGCGCGCCAGCAACACCGCGAGCCGGTAGCTGCTCATGCGCAAGCTGCCGGTGTCGTTGATGGCCGCCGCGCTGCCCTCCAACTGCCACGATAAATACAGGGTGATGCCGATGGCGGACAGGGCCAGCAGCAACACGCCCACCAGCGCGCCGACGATCTTGGTCGAGAGCTTCGAGCGCGACGGCAATATCGAATCGAGCGTCATGGCTGGGCGCGCCGCATGGCCGGTGCTGGCGCTGACGTCTTGTGCGGCATGTGCGGTCTCCTCTGGCATCGATGTACTCATCTTTCCCCGAGTATACGCGGGTGCGGCCGCAATGGCAGCTTCATCCGCCGGTCTGCGCCATGAAGCGGATGATTTTGGCCGGTTGCTCGCGGAAATCGTGTTGTTGCGGCTTGAGTTCGATGGCTTGGCGGATCGCCGCCTCCAGCTCGCCATCGGTCGCGCCACCGCGCAACAGGGGGCGAAATTCAAATTTTTCTTCCTGGCCCAGGCACAGGTAGAGGGTGCCATCGACGGCCAGGCGCACCCGGTTGCAGCTGGCGCAAAAGTGTTGCGACATGGGTGTGATGAAGCCGATGCTGGCCTTGCCGTCGGGCGTGGCCAGGTAGCGCGCGGGGCCGCCGCCCAGTTCGGCCGCCTGGGCTTGCAAGCCGAACTTGCTCTTGAGGCGGCTTTGGATCGGGCCCAGGTCGAGGAAGGCGGTGTCGCGCCCGGTCGCGCCCATCGGCATCGCTTCGATCAGGCGCAGCACAAAGCCTTGCTCGATGCAAAAAGCGACCATATCGTCGATTTCATCATCGTTCACGCCACGCATGGCCACCATATTGATCTTAATCGGCGAAAAGCCCGCCGCCTTGCCCGCTTTCAAGCCCTCGAGAATACTGTGCAAGCTGTCGCGGCCCGTGATTTTCTCGGTGCAAGCGCGGTCGAGCGAATCGAGGCTGACATTGATGCGCGCCACGCCCGCCTGGCGCAAGGCCACGGCGTGGCGCCCCAGTTGGGTGGCGTTGGTCGAGAGCGACAAGTCGGCGATGCCGGGCAGGCTGGACAGGCGCGCGGCCAGCTCGGGCAGATTGCGCCGCAACAGCGGTTCGCCACCGGTCAAGCGCAAGCGCGCCGTGCCCAGGCGGGCGAACGCGCCCACCAGGCGGGTGATTTCATCGAAAGTGAGCCAATCCTCGGGTTCCTCGAAACCGCGGAAACCCTTTGGTATGCAATAGCTGCAGCGTAAATCGCAGCGGTCGGTCACCGACAGCCGAAGGTAGTCGATGGACCGACCAAACCGGTCGCTTAACATCGTCGAACCCCCGCTTGATCTGATACTTCAATTTTAGCGGGCGGGCCGAAAAATTCCTGCTGGCATGACGAGGTAGGTGAACTAGTCACAAAGAACTAGCCTGCCCGCACCGCGAAGGCGACTTTCGCAAAGGGGACAGACCCCTGTTTTGAGGAAATGCGCGCATTTCCTCAAAACAGGGGTCTGTCCCCTTTGCGAAGTCGCCTTCGCGTATTACTGCACCAGCGGGGTCTGAGCGCCGTCCAGCTTGACACCTTCGATCCGGGCGCGCCCGACCAGGATTTGCAGGTATTGGTGCAGCGCGCGTTGCCAGCTTTGCTGGCGCAGGTAGTCGGCGATCTGGCCCTTGACGGCCTCGAAGGGCAGCAAGGCGCCGTCGATGCGCCGCATCACTTGCACGATATGCAGGCCAAAGCGCGTCTCCAGCAGATGATTGCCCAGCACGCCCTCGCCCAGGCGGAACACCATCTGCTCGAATTCCGGCACCGTCTGCCCGCGCGAGAGCTGGCCAAGCTTGCCGCCGAGCGCCCCGGACGGGCAATTCGAATACTGGCGCGCCAATTGCTCGAAGCGCTCCGGATGCGCGCGCAGCTCGGCCAGCATGGCCTCGCCCGTTTCGCGCAATAATTCGAGCGGTGCCGACGGCGTCACCTGGAACAGGATGTGGCGCGCCTCGACCATATCGCCGCTGGTGAAGCGCGGCGCTTGATTGCGGTAGTAAGTCTCGCAGGCCACGTCATCGACTTGCGGCACGTGTACCTCTTGCTCGAACAAGGCTTCGATGGTGGCGTCGTCGTCGGCGCCATCGATACCAAGGCGGCACGCCTCTTGCAGCAGCACCTGGCGCAGCACCAGTTCATGCACCGCCTGCTTGAGCGGATTGCCCGCCTGCTGGTGGTGCGTCAATTCCTGTTCGACGGCACTGTCGTCGATCTCGATTCCATTGACGGCGATTCCCATGATGTGCTCTCCCCTCGATCAGCGCGAACGCACCAGTTGATAAGCGCGCCCCAGGTAGGTGATGGCGCCAAAGCCGCTCCACACATGCACCAGGCGGGTGAAGGGGAAGATCACAAACAGCGACATGCCCATGAACAGGTGCAGCTTGAAGATCAAGGGCGCGCCTGCGATGAAGCTGGCCGCGTCGCCACGCAAGGTGATCACATGCTGTGCCCACGTCATCAAGAGCACCATCATGTGTCCGTCCATGTGCGCCGACGAGGCGATGATCGACGTCAAACCCAGCAACAAGGTGAGCAAGATCCACAACAGCACGACCTTGTCCTTGAAGCTCGTCACGGCCAGCAGGCGCTCGCTGCTGAAGCGGCGCGCCAGCAAGATCAGGATGCCGGCCAGGCAGATCGAACCCATCACGCCGCCAGCGACCATCGCCACCAATTGCTTGGTGCCGTGAGCGATGCCCAGCGCGTCCCACACCGCCACCGGCGTGAGCAAGCCGGCCATGTGACCGAAGAACAAGCCAATGATGCCGACATGGAACATGATGCTGCCGGCACGCAGGCTGCCCCGATGCAGCACCTGGCTCGATTCGGACTTCCACGTGTATTGCTCGCGGTCGAAACGGATCAAGCTACCGAGCAGGAAGATGGCCAGCGCGATATACGGATAGATGCCGAAAACGAATTGATGCAGGTAATCCATGATGTACTCCTCTTAATCGTTGCGGCTGACGCTACGCGCGCCCTTCGGATAGAAATTGATCGGCTGCGTATTTTGCCGATCCCTGCCCGGCATGGTCTTGAGCAAGGGTTCGACGCCATCCGCGCCGGGGCCGAAGGTTTCCAGCGCCTCGTCCATGTCGCGGATCGGTGGCTCCGATAGCGCTTGCGCCGCCACCGGGCTGAGCAACTCGAGCACCTCGAACACGGCTGCGTAAGCGCTGCCGTTGGCACGCAGCTTGCCCCCGATATGGGCCAGCACGTGCACCGCGTCCGACAGCAGGCGCGCCGCCTCTTCCGCCGTTTGCTGCGACAGGAATTCGAGGAACAGGGGCACGTAGTCGGGCAAGTCGTCGCCGCACATTTCAAGGCCATGCCGCTTGTACTCTTCCAGCAAATCGACCATGGCCTGGCCGCGGTCGCGCGATTCGCCGTGGATATGCTCGAACAAATGCAGCGATTGGGCTGGATTGCGGTCGAAAGTGGCCACGTAGTTTTGCTGCAAGTCGATCAAGGCGGTGTCCGCCAACTGGTCAAGCAAGACGCGCAGCGGCGCGTGCAACTGCGGCGTCTTCGCCAGGATTTCTTCAATGGCCGGCAAGGCTGCAATCAATTCCGGCTCCGGATACATCAGCACTGCCGACAGCGCCTGGTAATGGTTCATGCTCATCCCCTCTGGGTTGGACAGGTGGCGCTTCAAGCGTCCTGCGTTTGCTGCGATTACTTTGCTTTGCGCGACTTGGGCATGGACATGAAGATGGCCGAGCCCTGCTTTTTCTTGCCGAACAGGCTAGCTTCTGTCACGCCGTCCGAACAGCCATTGCCGAAGCTGAAGCCGCAGGAACCCTTCTCGTTGAAGCTGTCCTCCGCCATTTCCTTGTGGCTGCTTGGAATGACGAAGCGGTCTTCGTAGTTCGCGATCGCCATGATGTGGTACATGTCCTCGACTTCGGCGCGGCTCAAACCCACCTGCTTGAGCACGGTAAGGTTCTCGACCTTTTCCACGGTCTTGCTGCGCATATAGGCGCGCATGGCCAGCATGCGGTCGAGCGCGCTGACGATGGGCGGGGTATCGCCCGCGGTCAAGAGGTTGGCCAGGTATTGCACCGGAATGCGCAGGCTTTGCGTGTCCGGCAAGATGCCGTTCAATCCCAGCTTGCCGGACTCGGCGGCCGCCTGGATGGGCGAAAGCGGCGGGATGTACCAAACCATGGGCAAGGTGCGGTATTCCGGATGCAGGGGAAAGGCCACCTTCCATTCCATCGCCATCTTGTAGACGGGCGAGCGCTGGGCCGAATCGAGCCACGAATCCGGTATGCCCTGGCGGCGCGCTTCCTCGATAATGGCCGGGTCGTGCGGGTTGAGAAATACGCCCAGCTGGGCCTGGTACAGGTCGCGCTCGTCCGGCACCGAGGCGGCGGCCTCGATCTTGTCGGCGTCATACAGCAGCACGCCCAGATAGCGGATGCGCCCGACGCACGTTTCCGAGCACACCGTCGGCTGGCCCGCTTCGATGCGCGGATAGCAGAAGGTGCATTTCTCGGCCTTGCCGGACGACCAGTTGTAGTAGATCTTCTTGTACGGGCAGCCGGAAATGCACATGCGCCAGCCGCGGCACTTGTCCTGGTCGATCAGCACGATGCCATCGTCCTCGCGCTTGTACACCGAACCCGACGGGCAGGAGGCCACGCAAGTGGGATTGAGGCAATGCTCGCACAGGCGCGGCAAGTACATCATGAAGGTGTTCTCGAAGGTGCCGTACATCTCCTTCTGCATATTGTCGAACAGCTTGTCGCGCGAACGGCTGGCGAATTCGCCGCCCAGGTCGTCCTCCCAGTTCGGCCCCCATTCGATCTTGTCCATTTTCTTGCCGGTCAAGACCGAGATCGGACGCGCCGTGGGCGGCGTCTCCGACAGCGGCGCGTTTTGCAGGCGCTCGTAGTCAAAGGTGAAGGGCTCGTAATATTCGTCGATCGCCGGCAGATTGGGATTGGCGAAGATATTGGCCAGGATCTTCAGGCGCGAGCCCTGGCGTGGCTCGATCTTGCCCGAATCGAGGCGCTTCCAGCCACCACGCCATTTATCCTGGTTTTCCCATTGCTTCGGGTAGCCGATGCCGGGCTTGGTTTCCACATTGTTGAACCACGCGTACTCGACGCCATCGCGGCTGGTCCACACGTTCTTGCAGGTGACCGAACAAGTGTGACAACCGATGCACTTGTCCAGGTTCAGCACCATGCCGATTTGCGCTCTAATTTTCATGCTCTGCTCCAGAAAAACGTTGACGCGCTTATGCTTGCTGCTCAGCAGCGTGCTCCACCAGCGGGCCTTCCAGCCACTCGACCTTGTTCATCTTGCGAATCAGGACGAATTCGTCGCGGTTCGATCCGACCGTGCCGTAGTAGTTGAAACCCCACGACAGTTGCGCATAGCCGCCGATCATGTGGGTCGGCTTGGTCACCGTGCGCGTGACGGAATTGTGGATGCCGCCGCGTTTGCCCGATATTTCGGCACCAGGCACATTGATGATCTTTTCCTGCGCGTGGTACATCAAGGTCATGCCTTCGGGCACGCGCTGGCTGACGACGGCGCGCGCGGTCAAGGTACCGTTGACGTTGAAAATCTCGATCCAGTCGTTGTCGACAATGCCGGCCGCCTGCGCGTCGATCTCCGACAGCCACACGTGCGGACCGCCGCGCGAGAGCGTCAACATGCGCAAATTGTCCGAGTAAGTCGAATGGATGCCCCATTTCTGGTGCGGCGTGATCCAGTTAAGCGCGATTTCCTTGTTGCCGTTGGGCTTGGCGCCCAGCATGGAAGCCGTCGTCTTGGTGTTGATGGCCGGCTTGTAGACGCACAAGCCCTCGCCAAAATCGCGCATCCACAGGTGATCCTGGTAGAACTGCTGGCGGCCTGTGAGGGTGCGCCAAGGAATGAGTTCATGCACATTGGTGTAACCGGCGTTGTAGCTGACCTCTTCCGATTCCAGCCCCGACCAGGTGGGCGAGGAAATGATCTTGCGCGGCTGCGCCTGCACATCGCGGAAGCGGATCGAATCGTGCTCGCGCGGCAATGCCAGGTGGGTATGGTCACGTCCCGTCATGGTCGACAAGGCCGCCCATGCCTTCACCGCCACGTGGCCGTTCGTCTCGGGCGCGAGCGACAGGATCATCTCGGCCGCGTCGATGGCCGTGTTCAGGCGCGGCTGGCCTTTCGACACGCCCTCCTCTTCCACGGTGCGGTTAATGCCGCGCAGCACATCGACCTCGTGGCCGGTCTTCCACGAGATGCCCTTGCCGCCATTGCCCACTTTTTCCAGCAGGGGGCCGATGGAGGTGAACTTCTTGTACACATCGTTGTAGTTGCGTTCAACCACAGTCATGCTGGGCATGGTCTTGCCCGGAATCGGCTCGCACTCGCCGGCGCGCCAATCCTTGGGATCGAAGGGCTGGCCCAGCTCGCCCGGGGTATCGTGCATCAGGGGCGTGAGGATCAAGTCTTGCTGCGTGCCCAGGTAGGGGCCGCCGATCTCGGAAAATTTTTCGGCGATGCCCTTGTAGATTTCCCAGTCCGACTTCGATTGCCACAGCGGCTGCACCGCCTCCGACAGGGGATGGATGAAGGGATGCATGTCGGACGTGTTCAAGTCATCCTTCTCATACCATGTGGCGGTCGGCAACACGATGTCGCCGTACAGGCAAGTGGTGGACATGCGGAAGTCCAGCACCACCAGCAAGTCGAGCTTGCCTTCGGCGGCGGGACGGAACTTGACGTCCTTCGGTTTGATGCAGCCATCCTCGTTGCTCGGCAAGGCGTTCTGCGTGCCCAGCAAGTACTTGAGAAAGTATTCATGACCCTTGCCCGAGCTGCCCAGGATGTTCGAGCGCCACACGAACATATTGCGCGGGAAGTTGGCCGGATTGTCCGGATCGTCGCACGAGAAATTGAGCTTGCCGGCCTTGATCTGCCCGACCGCGTACTCGGCCGCGTTCATGCCCGCCTCCTGGGCCGCGCGCGCCACCTCGAGCGGATTGGTTTCCAGCTGGGGCGCGGACGGCAGCCAGCCCATGCGCTCGGCCTTGGCGTTGTAGTCGATCATCGCCATTGGCGCCACGCTGGCGTCGGCCGAGGGCGAGGCGATTTCCTCGGTGTGCAGTTTTTCGTGGCGCCACTGGCTGGTGTGGGCGTAAAAGAAAGAGGTGCCGTTCATCTGGCGCATCGGACGGTTCCAGTCGAGCGCGAAGGCGAGCGGAGTCCAGCCCGTTTGCGGACGCAGCTTTTCCTGGCCCACGTAATGGGCCCAGCCCCCACCAGATTGGCCCACGCAGCCGCACATCATCAGCATATTGATGATGCCGCGGTAGGTCATGTCCATGTGGTACCAGTGGTTCAAGGCGGCGCCCACGATCACCATGCTCTTGCCGCGCGTCTGGTCGGCGTTGTCGGCGAACTGGCGCGCCACCGTGATCACGTCGGCCGCCTTCACGCCCGTGTGCTTGACTTGCCAGGCTGGCGTGTAGGGCACGTCGTCGTCAAAGTCGCGCGCCACGTTGGCGCCACCCAAGCCGCGGTCGATACCGTAGTTGGCCAGCGTCAAATCGTAGACGGTGGCCACGGTAGCGAGCGTGCCGTCGGCCAGCTGGACTTTCTTGACCGGCACATGGCGCATCAGCATGTCGGCCGCGTCCTTGCCGCCGAAATAGGCGAAACCCACCGGCAGTACGGCATCGCTGCAGTCGATCAGGGACAGGCGCGCATCGATAGGCTTGCCGCTGGTGCCGGCCTTTTGCTCGAGGTTCCACTTGCCGGACTCGCCCCAACGGAAACCAATCGAGCCGGCCGGCGCGCTGATGTCGCCGCTGGCCTCGTCGATGAGCAGGGTTTTCCACTCGGGGTTGTTGGTCTCGTCCAGATTATTGGCCAGGTGCGAGGCGCGCAGGAAGTAGTCGGGCACCAGGGTGCCGTTCTTTTCCTTGAGCAGCACCAGCATCGGAAAATCCGTGTATTGCTTGGCGTAGTCGCGGAAATAGGCGCTCTTGCCGTTGGCATGGTATTCCTTGAGGATCACATGGCCCATCGCCATGGCCAGCGCGGCGTCCGTGCCCTGCTTGGGCGCGAGCCAGATGTCGCCAAACTTGGCCATCTCGCCGAAGTCGGACGACACCGCCACCGTCTTGGTGCCTTTGTAGCGCACCTCGGTGTAGAAGTGGGCGTCCGGCGTGCGCGTCATCGGCACGTTCGAGCCCCACACCATCAGGTAGCTCGAGTTATACCAGTCGGCCGATTCGGGCACGTCGGTCTGCTCGCCCCAGATTTGCGGGCTCGCTGGCGGCAAGTCGCAATACCAGTCGTAAAAGCTCAAGGCCACGCCGCCAATCAGGGACAGGTAGCGCGTGCCGGCCGCGTAGCTGACCATCGACATGGCGGGAATCGGCGAAAAGCCGACGATGCGGTCCGGTCCGTATTTTTTGATCGTGAAGGCGTTGGCGGCGGCGATGATCTCGTTGACCTCGTCCCACTTGGCGCGCACGAAGCCGCCCAGGCCGCGGATCGATTTATACGACTTGGAACGGGCCGGGTCTTGGCTGATGTAATCCCAGGCGGCCACCGGGTCCATGCTGCGGCGCGCTTCGCGCCACATGTCCATCAGGCGCCCGCGCACCATCGGATACTTGACGCGCTGGGCCGAGTACACATACCAGGAATAGCTGGCCCCGCGCGGGCAGCCGCGCGGCTCGTGGTTGGGCAGGTCGGGACGGGTGCGCGGATAGTCGGTCTGCTGGGTTTCCCAGGTGATCAGGCCGTTCTTGACGTACACCTTCCAGCTGCAAGAGCCGGTGCAATTGACGCCATGGGTCGAGCGCACGATTTTGTCGTGTTGCCAGCGCTGGCGGTAGGCATTTTCCCAGCTGCGGTCTTCGTGCACGACGGCGCCGTGGCCATCGGAAAACGTTTCCTTGGGCCGGTTGAAAAATTTCAGACGATCGAGAAAGTGACTCATGCTGCCTCCGCGGGCGCATCGCTGGCGATGCTGTGAAATGGGACGACGCGGCAATCTTGCGCTCGCACGTCGATACAAGCAGTCTACCGAGCGCCCTTGTCCTACGATATTGGCAAGAAGTCGGACTGGCGGGGCGATAAGAACTAGCCGCACTAAGCCTTAAGAACTATGGAGCTTGCCAAATGCCTGGGGTATATCTACGGCATTGACTTTTGCGAGAGAAAGAACACCATGCAGATCGCCAGTTACGCCGACCTCTTGAGCGCGGCGCGCGCCCAGCCGCAACCGCAGCGCTTGCTGTTTACCTTCGCGCGCGCGGGCTTGCCCGAACAGGCGCGCGTGGCCGAGCAGGCGCGCTACGCCTCCGGCAGCGGCGGCACGCTCACGCCGGTGCTGTGCGTCGACAAGACACCGGACGAGGCGCCGACTTTTGCCAGCCTGGTCGAGGAGTCGCGCCACGCCGGCGCCCAGTGGGATGTCGCTTTCGTGACCAGCATATCCGGGCGCGCCGGCCAGGCGGCCAGCAGCGGCGAAGCGGAAGGGGCCTTGAAGATGATGGTGGCGGCCATCCAGAGCGGCCAGATCGACCGCTTCCTGGCCTTTGATCGCGGCGGCGACTTGTTGCGCTTCGAAGCAAAGTCCTAGGCGCTTATTTCGCCAAGTCCATGCCGAGCGCCTTGATCGCCTGATTCAGGCGGTCAATCAGGGCGTCGTCGACTTTTTTGCTGCACATGATGTAGCGCTGATTCCCGCGCGGCATGTCGCTAAACTCAAGCACGGCCAGGTGGCCGCGCGACACTTGTGCCTCGTGCGCCAAGTATTCCAATTCCTCGACATCGACGATGGTGTAGTCGATGCGTCCGAGCGCCAGTTTTTTCAGGTTGTTGATGGGTGAGCCGAGCGCGCGCTCGACCGTGACTGGCATTTCGCGGATCAGCTGGTCGATATAGCTACCGTAGGAAAATCCATCGACCACGCCCAGGCGCAAACCACTCGTCTCGATCAGGCTGCGCAGGCTGGCATGCTTGCGCACCGCCGCTTCACGGCTGCGCTCGGTAAGCACGGCCATGGCCTTGTCCTGGTGGATCGGCGCGCTGAACTTGGCGAAGGCCTCGCGCTCGGCCAACTTGAACCAGCCGATCGAACAGGTCGGCATGGCATTACTCTGCATGTCATGCAAGACGCGGCGCGCCGGCTTGCCCGCAAGCTTGATCGGCACCTCGGCCTTCGCGAACACCTCCTGCGCCGCATGCAAGAGGAAACCGGTGGCCAGCATGCCATCGGTGTAGTAATAGGGTGGCTTCTCGATGTAAGTGACAAGCAGGGGCGCGGCTGCGGCGGCGCGGCCCGTCATGAGCACCAATAGTGCGAACAGCAGTGCGAACAGCATGGTACGCATCGGCGCGAGCTCCTCAACATCGACACCCAAGTGTGCGTTTGGCAGAGCAGATTGTCAATCTGGCCCACCATTTGTGGAGCCGGAACGACGAATGGGCGCCACAGCGCCCATTGCTCAAGCACACCTCGTCGTCTTTAGCAAGGCATGTCGGCATTGCGGCGCGCGTAGCACCACCAGGTGATCGCGATGCAACTGGCGTAAAAACCGATGAAGCACCACAGGGCCGCGTCCGGGCTGCCGGTGAGCGCGATCGAGGTGCCATAGCTTTTCGGAATGAAGAAGGCGCCATAAGCGGCCACCGCCGAGGTGAAGCCCAGCACGGCCGCGCCTTCCTTATTGGCGTCGACGATGGCTTGGTCCATGGCCGGCTTGCCGCGGCCGGCGGCGGCGCGCTGGCGTTCGGTCAAGAAGATCACCGGGATCATGCGGAAGGTCGACGCATTGCCGGCGCCGGTACCGGCGAACAGCAGCATGAACATCCAGAAAAAGCCGGTGAAGTTGCCGCCCACGCCGCCATGGGGCAGGAAGTTAAGCACGCCGAACACGGCGCCTATCATCACGGCGAAGGTCCACAAGGTCACGCGCGCGCCGCCCAGTTTGTCCGACACCACGCCGCCGGCCACGCGCGCCAGCGCGCCCACCAGGGGGCCGAGGAAAGCGTATTCGAGCGGATTGATGTCCGGGAACTGGGTCTTGATCAGCAGCGGAAAGCCAGCCGAATAACCAATGAATGAGCCAAAGGTGCCGGTGTAGAGCCAGCACATGAGCCAGTTATGCTTGCGCTTGAAAATGACGGCTTGCTCGGCGAACGAGGCCTTGGCCGAGGCGATGTCGTTCATGCCGAACCAGGCCGCGATGGTGCTCGCGACAATGAAGGGCACCCAGATGAAGCCCGCGTTTTGCAGCCACATGTGCTTGGACGCGCCCGCCTTGACCCACTCTTGCGGCGCGCCGCCGGCCGCGCCGAAGATGCCCAGCGTGATCACCAAGGGCACCACGAACTGCACGATCGACACGCCCAAGTTACCCAGGCCGGCATTCATGCCCAGCGCGTAGCCTTTTTGCGCCTTTGGATAGAAAAAGCTGATGTTCGCCATCGAGGAGGCGAAGTTGCCGCCGCCAAAGCCGCACAGCAGGGCCAGCACCAGCATGGTCGGGTAGCCGGTGTTGACGTCCTGCACCGCGAAGCCGATGCCGATGGCGGGAATCAAGAGCGAGGCGGTCGACAGGGTGGTCCACTTGCGCCCGCCGAAAATGGGCACCATGAAGGAATAGAAAATGCGCAGTGTCGCGCCGGACAAGCCGGGCAGCGCCGTCAACCAAAACAATTGGTTGGTGCTGAACTTGAAGCCGATATTGGGCAAGTTCACCACCACCACGCTCCACACCATCCATACGGCAAACGCGAGCATCAAGGCGGGAATCGAAATCCACAGATTGCGGTTGGCCGTCGACTTGCCGCCGCTTTGCCAAAAAGCGGGCAATTCCGGCTCCCATGTTGCAATTACATATTTACTCATCATTCTCTCCTGGCTAAGCGGGTTGTTCTATGCGACTGATGCGGCGGATGCTGCTGATGCGGAAAGCGGGACGGCGCCGCCCATGCTCATGCGAGCGACGCCCGGTTTGAACGAGTAGTGCATCCACACCAGCGATACGCACACCGTGCCGTACAGCAGCATGAAGGCCGACGAGCGCACGCCCGTCAGGTCGAGCAAGGCGCCGAACATGATCGGCAACACAAAGCCGCCCAGTCCGCCGGCCAGGCCGACCACGCCCGAGACGGCGCCGATGTTGTCGGTGAAATCGTCGCCGATGAATTTGAAGACCGATGCCTTGCCGATGGCCATGGCCACGCCGACCAGGAACAGCAAGCCCGTGAACATCCAGGGCGAGACGCCAATGTGCAAGGTGACGTCGCCGCCGACGGTCTTGATGACCATGCTCGTTTGCGGGTAGGACAGCAAGAAGAAGCAGACCCAGCACACCCACATCACCCACCAGGTGACGGTGTGGGCGCCGTATTTGTCGGCGATCCAGCCGCCCAAGGCGCGCAGCACCCCGCCCGGCAGCGAAAAGCAGGCGGCCAGCAAGGCGGCCAGGCGCATGTCGAAGCCGTATTCGGTCACATAGTATTTAGTCATCCACAGCGCCAAGCCCACGTAGCCGCCGAACACCACCGAGTAGTACTGGCAATAGCGCCACACGCGCGGGTCCTTCAAGACCTTGAGCTGTTCGGTGAAGGTGACGCTGCTACCGGTGACGTGGCTTTTATCGGAGCTGGAGAAGAACCAGAACAGCAAGGCCGTGACCAGCATGGCGCCGGCGTACACGCGCGGCAGCATCTGCCAGCCGAAGGCGGTGATGATGGCCGGCGCGACGAATTTAGTGAGGGCCGAGCCGGAATTGCCGGCGCCGAAAATGCCCATCGCCAAGCCGCGGCGTTCCTGCTGGAACCAACGCGCCACATAGGGTGTGCCGACCGAGAACGAGCCGCCAGCCAGGCCGACGAACAAGCCTAACACCAGGAAGTGCCAATAGGCGCTCGCGTAGCTGATCAGGTAGATGGGCAGCACGGTCGAGAGCATCAAGAGGAAGAACACGATGCGTCCGCCAAAGCGGTCGGTCCAGATTCCCAGCGGCACCCGCACCAGCGAGCCGGTCAGCACCGGCGTGGCCGCCAGCAAGCCGAACTGGGTTTCATTCAAGCCCAGCTGGGCCTTGATGGGGATGCCCAGCACCGCGAACATCATCCAGATGGCGAAGCAGATGGTGAAGGCGAAGGTGCTGCTGACAAGTACTGAAATTGCTTTGCTATTCTTGCTGCTTTTGCTGCTCTCCACGATACCTCTCCCGGACAATGACCTTACCGAAAGAGTACGTGTTGGCGCCGGACCGCACTATTGGCCGTAGGGTTATTCGGGAAAGGCAATCTGCCTAGCCGGCTCGTCCGAAATGACTAGACCGGTCGCGCGCGCTTACGCCGTGGTGGATATGGTCGGGCCGCGCGCGGCGCGCTATGTTGGCGCATGGGAAACGCTAATTCTTTAAGACGCTTTGGCATGCAGATGGATGGTGCTGGCGGCGCCGCGCTTGCCTTGCTTGCCCAACAGGTCGGCCAGGGTGACGGCGTCGAGCACTTTCAGGTAGGCGGCCGTGGCCGCGCCCAGCGCGCCCTTGAGCGCGCAGGCGGGCGCGTACACGCAGGCATTGCTGGCCCGGTCGAAGCATTCGGCCATGAAGAAATCGGTCTCGGTCTGGCGCACCACCGCGCCGATATTGATGTCGGCCGGTTCGAGCTTGAGCCGGATGCCGCCATTCCTGCCGCGCACCGTATCGACCATGCCGGACATGCCGAGCTGGTGCACCACCTTCATCAAGTGGTTTTTCGAAATGCCATGCAGCTGCGCGATGTCCTGGATGGTCGCCAATTGCTCGCGATGGCTGGCCAGGTAGATCAGGGTGCGCAGCGTGTAGTCGGTGTAAGCGGTCAGTCTCATGGCGGCTTTGTGTATGAGGAGGAAACAATAACAAGTGAATCAGGTAGACAGTATATATCTTTATCGCCGTGCGGCGTGCCTTGCGATGCGGCGGCCATCCAATTAAAGATATATTTTACTTGAATCTTATAAACGATGTAGATAAAATGCATCTTATCGGTGAACGGGCGGGAAACAGCAAAGCGCGTGCGCCGGACCGCAACAAGAAAAAAGCAATTCAACCAACAACAAGGAATCCTGCCATGCATGCCACACGCAAACTATGGACTTGGCTCGCAGTCATCTGCGTGCTGTCCTTCTCCGTCCTCGGCTGGGTCGGCACCGAGATCTATCTCAGTGCGCCGCCGATTCCGCGCCAGGTCGTCAGCAGCGACGGCGCCGTCCTGTTCTCCGAAGGCCAGGTCCAGCGCGGCCAGGAAGCCTGGCTCTCCGCCGGTGGCCAGCAACTGGGTACGGTATGGGGCCACGGCAGCTATGTCGCGCCCGACTGGTCGGCCGACTGGTTGCACCGCGAAGCGCTGGCCCTGCGCGAGATCTGGTCCGCCCGCCAATACGGCAAGGCTTATGCAGAACTCGACGTGGGCGCGCGCGGCGCACTCGACGCCCGCCTCAAAAGCGAAATGCGCAGCAATAGCTACGACGAACGCACCGGCACCATCGCCCTCTCGCCGGAGCGCGCCCAAGCGGTGCGCGCGGTGGCGGCTCACTACATGGGTTTGTTCGGCAGCGCGCCCGAACTCGACAAGCTGCGCACCCAGTACGCGATGAACGCCAATTCCCTGCCCGACCAGGCCGACCTGAAGGCGCTGCCCGCCTTTGTGTTCTGGTCCTCATGGGCGGCCACCACTGACCGCCCCGCCAAGCCGGGCTTGAGCTACACCAGCAACTGGCCGCATGAGCCCTTAGTTGGCAACACCCCCAGCACGGGCGCCGGTATCTGGTCGATCGCCAGCGTGATCCTGATGATCGCCGCCATCGCGGCCATGATTTTGTACCACTCGACGGCCAAGGAAGAAGCCGATCCGGTGCCGCCCAAGACCGATCCGCTGTTCGACTTGAAGCCCACGCCGTCGATGAAAGCCACGCGCAAATACTTCTACGTCGTGATCGGCCTGATCCTGGCCCAGATCGGCATGGGCGTCATCACCGCCCACTACGCCGTCGAAGGCCAGAGCTTCTTTGGCTTTCCGCTCGCGCAAATCCTGCCGTTCACCGTCAGCCGCACCATCCACACCCAGTTCGCCGTGCTGTGGATCGCCACCGCCTGGCTCGCCACCGGCCTGTACATCGCGCCGGCCATTTCCGGCCATGAGCCGAAATTCCAGAAGCTGGGCGTGAACGTGCTGTTCTACGCGCTGCTGTTCATCGTCGTCGGCTCGACCGCGATGGGCTGGATCGGCACGCTCCAACACGAAGGCAACAGCTTTAGCTTCTGGCTCGGTAACCAGGGGCTGGAATTCACCAGCATGGGCCGGGTGTGGCAAATCCTGCTGTTCGTCGGCCTGCTGTTCTGGGTGCTGCTGCTTGGACGCGGCCTGTGGCCCGCGCTGCGCACGCCGTCGGAAAGCCGCGGCTTGATCGCCATGGTGTTCCTGGCCGCGACGTGCATCGGCGGCTTCTACGCCACCTCGCTCACCTGGGGCCCGCATACCCACTATTCGATGATCGAATACTGGCGCTGGTGGTTGGTGCACCTGTGGGTCGAAGGCTTCTTTGAAGTGTTCGCCACCGCCGTCATCGCCCTGCTGTTCACCCGCCTTGGCCTGATCCGCGCCGCCACCGCCAACAGCGCCATCGTGCTCGAGACCATTGTGTTCCTGTTCGGCGGCATCCTGGGCACCCTGCACCACCTGTACTTCACGGGCACGCCGACCTTCGTGATCGCCATCGGCGCGATGTTCTCGGCGCTCGAAGTGGTGCCACTGTCGATGATCGGCTTCGAAGCCTATCGCAATTTCCAGCGCTCGAAAGCGGCGCCTTGGGTACAGACGTACAAGTGGCCAATCCTGTGCTTCATCGCCGTCGGCTTCTGGAACATGGTTGGCGCCGGTCTCTTGGGCTTCTCGATCAACACGCCGATCGCGCTGTACTACATGCAGGGCTTGAACATGACGGCCGCGCACGGCCATGCCGCCCTGTTCGGCGTGTACGGCATGCTTGGCATCGGCTTGATGCTGTTCTGCCTGCGCGGCCTGTCCGAGCGCGCCCTGTGGTCGGACGCCCTGCTGGCCAAGATGTTCTGGTGCCTGAACATCGGCCTGGCGATGATGGTGTTCATCTCGCTGGTGCCGGCCGGCGTGTACCAGGCCTGGGCCAGCGTCAGCGAAGGCATGTGGTTCGCGCGCTCGCCGGAGGTGATCCATTCAAGCGTGATGGAAACGCTGGTGTGGATGCGCGTGCCAGGCGACGTGGTGTTCGCGATCGGCGCCGTGTTCCTGGCCGTGTTCGCCCTGCGCCTGCTCAAGCGCGGTCCGCGCACCCAGCCGGTGCTGGTGCCGGTCGGCTCGACCCGCAACGCTTGACATCACATTAGTTAGTTTGACCTGGAAGGGGCTGGCCGCGGCCGGCCCCTTCCGCATTCACCAACCAATCAAACCAAGGACTCCATCATGAGCCACGATTGCTCTACCCCGGTCGCCGGCGCCATCGGCATTTATCCCTTCGACGCGCGCGGCATCGCCAAACGCTTCCGCCATGCCGCCATCTTCGGCGCGCTCGGCGCCCTCAATCCCGGCGAAACCATGCGCTTTTATAACGACCACGATCCCCTGCCACTGCTGGCGCAGATCGAACACCACTACGGCCCGGGCGTGGTGGCCACCTATGTGATGCGCGCGCCCGGAGAAATCATCATCGACTTCTTGATTGTGGAATAATGCGGGCATGGACTACTTCGCACTCAAGCACCTGCACATGAGCTTTGCCGCCACCAGCGGCATGCTGTTCCTGCTGCGCGGCTGCTGGATGCTGCAAGAGTCGCCCATGCTGAACCGGCGCATCGTGCGCGTGCTGCCCCATATCGTCGACACCGGCCTGCTCGCGACCGCCATCACCCTGGCGCTGTGGAGCGGGCAGACGCCGTGGGGCCAGCCTTGGCTGGGCGCGAAGGTGCTCGCCCTGTTTGTCTACATCGGCCTGGGCACGGTCGCGCTCAAGCGCGGACGTACGCGCGCCGTGCGCATCGCCGCCTTCGCCGGCGCGCTGGCCACCTTCGCCTACATCGTCGGCGTCGCTCTCACCAAACACCTAGGCATTATTAGCTAGGCCCGCATGGCCGTTCTACACCGGACGGCGAATTGACCACCAGCTTGCCAGAATCAATACTGATCCTTGTGGAATAAGGCTTCGCGCCGAGCTGCGGCGCGACCTGAGCATCACCTCAAACAAGGGTAAGCGCAATGCAAAGTGGCTGGTTATCGCGCCTTGGAGCGGGCCTGTTCGTGGTGCCCTACAGCCTGTTCGGGCTGGCCGGCGCCTTGCACCGCTGCGCCAGTTTCGACTGGCCGCTGGCGGCGCACGCTGACGGCGCGCTCGTCGCCCTGGCCACCGCCCTGTGGCTCGCCCTGATGCTGCTGTACGGCGCCAAATGCCTGCTGCACACGCGCGTCGTGGCCGATGAATTTTCCCACCCCGTGCAAGGCGCCTTGCTGGCATTGCTGCCGCTGTCGACGCTATTGGCGGTGGCCACGCTCGGCCGTGCCGGCTCGTTGCCATGGCTGGCGCTGGCCTTGCTGGGCTTGGCCGCGCAAGGCGTGGTGGCGGTGCGCGTGGTGTCGCTGCTGGCCACTGGCCGCATGCCGCCGGCCCTGGTGACACCGGCCCTTTACCTCCCGCCCGTGGCCGGCGGCTTCGTCGGCGGCCTGACGCTGTCGGCGATCGGCTACCCCGGCTGGGGCGCCCTGCTGTTCGGCATGGGCCTGGCCGGCTGGGCGCTGCTCGAAGTGCGCGTACTGGGACGCCTGTTCGAAGGCCCGATGCCGCTGGCGCTGCGCGCGACCATCGGCGTGGAGCTGGCGCCGCCCTCGATCGCCACGCTGGCCGCGGCCACCATCTGGCCGCAGCTACCCGGCGAAGTGCTGATCGTCGGTCTGGGCGTGGCGGCCGGCCCGCTGGTGGCCGTGATGGTGCGCTACCACTGGTGGCGCGAAGCGCCCTTCACACCCGCTTTCTGGTCCTTCTGTTTTCCGCTGGCCGCGCTGGCCGGCGCGGTGGTGGAAGTGGTACGCCGTGGCGGCTGGCCGCCCTTCGTCGCCGCCATCGCGCTGGCCTGCGCCGCCCTCGTCACCGCTTACGTGGCGGTACGCACCCTGATTCTTCTATGGCGCGGAAGTTTGCTGCCCGCGCCCGCGGCCACCTGAACCATGGCCACACGACTTCAACCCAAGGCACGCAAACATCCTCCACAAGAAAAGGTGAACACCATGTTTAAGACTTTTACGAAATTCGCACTGACAGCGGCCGCCGCGTCGGCCGCCCTGCTTTGCAATGCCAGTGGCGCGGCCGAGCCGGCGCTGCCGGTGGTGACGCAGGAGCTGCTGGCGCCCCCCTTACTGCCGCCGCAAATCACGCGCAAGACGCCAGCGCGCGTGATCGTCGACCTGACGGTCGAAGAAGTCGAGCGCGAGATCGCGCCCGGTACGCGCTACACCTTCTGGACCTTCGGCGGCACGGTGCCGGGCAAGATGATCCGGGTGCGCGAAGGCGACACGGTCGAACTGCACCTGAAGAACCTGGCCGGTAACAAGCTGCCCCACAATATCGACCTGCACGCCGTGACCGGCCCCGGCGGCGGCGCCGCCCAGACCCTGATCGCACCGGGTAACGAAGCGAGCTTCACCTTCAAGGCCATCAACTCCGGCCTGTACGTGTACCACTGCGCGACCGCGCCGGTCGGCATGCACGTGGCAAACGGCATGTATGGCATGATCCTGGTCGAGCCCAAGGAAGGCATGGCCAAGGTCGACAAGGAATTCTACGTGATGCAGGGCGACTTCTACACCGCCGGCGCCTATCACGCCGACGGCTTGCAGAACTTCGACATGCAAAAGGCGATCGACGAGAAGCCGACCTATGTGCTGTTCAACGGCGCCGATGGCGCCCTGACGGGCAAGAACGCCTTGACGGCCAAGTCTGGCGAAAAAGTGCGCATGTACTTCGGCGTGGGCGGCCCCAACATCACGTCGAGCTTCCATGTGATCGGCGCCATCTTCGACCGCGTCTACACCGAGGGTGGCACCCACTTCCAGGAGAATGTGCAGACCACCATGGTGCCGGCCGGCGGCTCGGCCATCGTCGAATTCGTGCCCAAGGTGCCGGGCAACCTGACCATTGTCGACCATTCGCTCACGCGCGCCTTCAACAAGGGCGCGATCGGCTTGATGGCCATTAGCGGGCCGGACGCACCGGACATCTACGGCAAGGGCATCAAGACGCCACTCGCTGGCGTGGCAGCACCCGCACCGGCGGCACCTACCATTGCGGTGGACCATGCCCAGACCGCGCGCGGACGCACCGTGTTCGAGCGCGTCTGCGCCGCCTGCCATCTGGCCGACGGCAAGGGCGTCGCAGGCGTGTTCCCGCCGCTGGCCAATTCCGACTTCTTCCAGCAGCGTCCGTATGAAATGGCGCACATCGTACTGCACGGGCGCAGCGGCGAGTTGGTGGTCAACGGCCAGCACTACAACGCGGTGATGCCGGCACAGGACTTGAGCGACGACGATATCGCGGCCGTCATCAACTACGTCAGCATCGATCTGAACAAGGGCAAGCCTGTCATCACGCCGGCCCAGGTCAAGGAGATGCGCAAGGCGAAGTCGCAATAAGGACGGGCCATGCGACGCCGCCCGTCCCGCCTGATACGCGCATGCCTAGCCCGGATATTTCATCAATGGAGGTCGGCGGTTCCGTGCCGAAGCGCGTTGT
>JAZKBP010000070.1:0-8098 GCA_040388555.1 Pseudomonadota bacterium | reverse complement strand
GGTTCAGGTCCATGTGCCGCAAGGTGTGGGGGTTCGAGTCCCTCCGTGGGCACCATCTACTTGGCTTTTAAGCCGCAGCGCGAAACGCCGCATTCTTGCGAAAGGATGGCGGCGTTTTTGCTTTTCTGGCCGCGCGGAGCCGAAGCACGCGAAAAAAGATTCATTTTCGATATTAGAAAGTTTATAATATCGGCGGCTCAGATTTAGCGCGGCGTGTAGCTGGCATCGGCGCAGCGCGCCCCGTGCCTGAGATATCTCCCAGACTGACCATGCCACCGGCGCCTTTGGCCCGGACGGCACCGTATCGCTCGTTCGCAACGAGTCAAACATCACGCCCTCAAGGAATACCCATGAAACACCGCCTTACCCTCGTCCTTAGCGCCGCATTATTGCTGGCCGCTTGCGCCACGCCGCCGCAGGCACCGATCGCACTCAGTGGCAAGGTGTTTGCCGTGCCCTCGAGCAAAGTGGGCGTGCTCATCGCGACCATGCCTAAAGTCGATACGGAATTTCCGGGCGCCGCATGCCTGCTGTGCCTGGCCGCGGCGTCGATCGCCAATTCCGAACTGACCAATTACACGCAAACCCTGCCGTTCCAGGATTTCACCAGCATCGACCAGCAAGTTGCCGAGATCATCAAGAAGAAAGGCGCGAACGCCACCATCGTCACGCCGATCGAATTGAAATCGCTGCCCGACAGCAGCAAGGGCCCGAACTTCGCCCGCAAGGACTTCTCGTCCCTGAAAGCCCAATACAAGCTCGACAAGTTGCTGGTCATTTCCGTCAATACCGTCGGCGTGCACCGCAGCTACTCGGCGTATGTGCCGACCAGCGACCCCAAGGCCACCTTGCGCGGCGAGAGCTATATCGTCAACCTTGAAGACAATAGCCTCGAATGGTATTTGCCCCTGAACGTGAGCAAAGGTTCGGACAGCAAATGGGACGAGCCGCCGCGCTTTCCGGGCCTGACCAATGCCTATTTCCAGACCCTGGAAACGGCGAAGGATTTGATCACCGTGCCATTGAGCCAATGATGAGCGGGCGCGCCATCTTCAGGACCGCGCTAGCCGCTACCATGTTCGTCTGGCTGCCGGCGCAAGGCGCGGGCGCGAGCGATCTCGCATCGACAGCGTCGGGCGCGCCGTCCGCGGCACCCTCCTTTGCGCTGCGCTTGCCGCTCGAGGAAGGCGTGCCCTTCAACGGCGTCGTCAACTATGACGGCGCTGGCATCGGCAGCGGCGCGATGCTCTATCCGGCGCCGAACCTCATCGCGATGGTCGCCGCAGTGGCCACGCACGGGCTGATCGCCGGTGGCGCGCGCGAGAACCAGAAACTTGCGATGCGCGAAAAGGCCAACGAGGTACTCAAGCCCTACCAGGCCATGCTCGGAACGCTCAAGCAGCGCGACTTGATCCAGGCCGCCATCGAGCGCATGCATAGTCCAGGCGCTAAGACGCTGCTTGCCGCCGCCGATGCGAGCAAAGCGGACGACACCCTGATCGAAACCTCCCTTGTGTATTTCATGACCCAGGACCAGCGCGCCCTGATCCTGGAAAACACGGTGTCGATCAAGCGCGCCGGTGGCGCCGAACCCTATACCAACGTGGTGCGGGTGGTCACGCCAGCCATTGCAGAGCAAGAGCCGGCGCGTTTTTGGAGTGAGGAGCAAGGCGCCAAACTGCGCGAGCAAAGCGCATTGATGCTCGCCATCTCGCTCGACCTTGCCATCGCCGACGCCGCCAAGGCGAGCGACCAGCAGCTTGCCTTCAAGACCATCCGCTATGTCGAGGGAGGACTCGAGAAAATGGAGCGCGGCCAAATCATTGGCGAGCAATGCAAGCGCGTGGTGCTCAAGACTTTACGCGGTAATCTGATGTCCGTTCCGCGCAAGGACGCACGCGCACAAGCAGGCTCGGCTGATTGCGACGTGGTGCAAACCGCCGCGGCCGGGTAGATCGCGGCGCCGCTAGCGAAGCGGGCAAGACCGAACGCCGCCATGCTTGCGAAAGCATGGCGGCGTTTTTTCTTTTTGGGACGCTCAGCGCTCGCCAGGCTCGCCATCGCTGGCGAAGCGAAAACGCCGCTTGCCGGCGCGCTTGGCTTGGTACATGGCTTCGTCGGCCGCGCGGACCAGACTTTCGCTACCCTTGCCGTGATAGGGAAAGGTGGCGATGCCGATCGACACCCCGATGGCGTCAGCCGCCAGATCGGGCAAGAGCGGCGCGCGCAGCGCTTCCATGATGCGCAGGGCCAGCGCCGCCAAGCCGTCGCGCGACAAATCGTCGTTCACGACGACAGCAAATTCATCCCCGCCCAGGCGCGCCAGCAAATCGGAATTACGCACCACCGTGGCAAAGCGCGCGGCCGCCGCGCGCAGCACCGCGTCGCCGGTGTCGTGGCCGAACTGGTCGTTAACACTTTTGAAGCCGTCCAGGTCGAAATATAGCACGCTGGGGCTGGCGTGCTTGCGCGCCGCGTGCAGCAGGGCCTTGTCGAGCCAAGTGTAAAACAGGCGCCGGTTCGGCAAGCCGGTGAGCGCGTCATGGGTCGATTCCATTTCCAACTGGACCGACAGCTCGGCATTGCGATGGATGATGCGCATCATTTGCACTGTCGCCACGCACACCATGGCCACGATGGTCAGGGCGATCGACAACAGCACGTAAGCGGCCATGGTGACGCGGCGCCGCACTTCGGCGTTCAGGCCGGCGCGTTCCTCGCGCAAGTGTCCCATGAGCGAACTCATGAGCTCGCGCACCTGGTCCATCTCGTGCTTGCCGCTGCCATCCTGGACACGGCGCAGTGCGGCGTCGATGTTGCCGGTGCGGCGCAGGCGTATCGTTTCGTCCAGTTCGGCCAGCTTGCGCCGGGCCTTGACGTCGAGCGCCTGCACCTGCGCCGCGTAGGCGCTGTCCGTGGGCAGCAAAGCCTTGGTCTGGGCCAGTTGCTCGACGACGGCCGCGCTGCCGCTGCGATATGGGTCGAGATAGCTGTCCACGCCGGTGATCAGGTAGCCGCGCTGTCCCGTTTCCGCGTCTTGCAGGCCGGAAAATACATCGCGGACATGTTGCAAGGTGCGCGCCACGTTTTCCTGCTCCCCTTCGCGCTGGCGGATTTCGCTGGCCTGGTAGAGGAAGAGAAACGATTGCCCGATCAATAGCAACAGGGCGACGGCCAGGATGACCAAGCTCTTCCCGGTTTGCTCTGTCAGCGGACGCGCCATCGATGTCATCGCAAGCCCCTGCTAGTGTTCGCCATTTATGGCATCGATCCTACTCTCAAATGCGGGGCCAGTGCGCATCCTTGTCCTCGATTTGCCTGGCACGGCCGTCTGCCGCTCAGCTTCCTAGGGCTGGGGCCAGCGCGCGTACTTCTCGTCGATCGCCTTGATGCTGCCGTCGCGCTCCATGTGCGCGAGGATGGCGTTGAGGTTGTCGATCCACGGGGTGGGCACGGCCGGGTTGCACGCCAGGTAGAGCGGCACCTTGTTATAACTTAAGAGCTGCACGATCTTGCCTTCGGCATGGGCTTGCCGTATGTAGGAGCCGGCGCGCGCCGGTGTGGATGCCCACAGGTCGACCCGATTGCCCAGCAGCTTGTTCGGATTGAGGGCATCGTTGGCCACACTTTCAACCTTGAAGCCGCGCGCTTGCAAAAATTGTTCGGTGGCGTCACCGAGATAGGCGGCGATCTTGAAGGGCCGCGCGTCTTCCAGGCTGGCCAAGCGCAGCTGCCGCTGCGCCGTCCCGTACAACACCCATTCGGTGAGCGAGACCGGCCCCACCCATTTGAACATGGCTTCGCGCTCGGGGCTGCGGGCAGCGGGATAGACGCAGCCGTCCTGGCGCAATTTGGCCGAGCTGTAGGCGCGCTGCCAGGGCAGCATGGTGATGTCGATGGCGACGCCGGCGCGCGCCATCATCAGCTCGATTTTCTCGGTGGCGCGCCCCACCACCTTGCCATCCTTGAGGATGCTCGCCGGCGGCACGTTCTCGGTGCTCACGTGCAAGCGCGGCGCGGCGCCTTCGGCACCCGCGGCCAGCACCGGCCAGACGCACGCGCCAGCGGCGAGCGTGGCCAGGCATCGGCCCAAGACGGCGCACCTAATAACGCTGAAGCGGCATGTACCCATGAGCGATTCTAATCCTTTGGCAGGTCCCACGCCACTGTTGGCGACGACTGCGTCAATCAAACTTCGGCCGGCGGCGACCAGCGCGCCAGCAGCAGCGCGTTGCTCACCACCGCCACGCTGGAAAAGGCCATCATGGCGCCGGCCAGCATCGGATTGAGCATGCCCAGGGCGGCCAGCGGCACGGCGCCTACATTGAAGACGAAGGCCCAGAACAGGTTTTGCCGGATTTTGCGATAGGTGCGGCGCGAAATGTCGATGGCGTCGACCACCAGGCGCAGGTCGCCGCGCATGAGGGTGACGCCGGCCGTGTGCATGGCCACGTCGGTGCCGCTGCCCATGGCGATGCCAACATCGGCCGCCGCCAGCGCGGGGGCGTCGTTGATGCCATCGCCCACCATGGCCACGCGCGCGCCGCCCGCGCGCAGGCGCGCGATGATGCCGGCCTTGGCCGCCGGGCTCAGTTCGGCATGCACTTCGCGCAAGCCCAGCGCGCCCGCCACGTGGCTGGCCGCGCCGGCGTTGTCGCCGCTTAGCAGCACCGTGTGCACACCGAGCGCGTGCAAGCGGGCAATCGCAGCGCCGCTGTGCGCTTTGATGGCGTCGCCGAAAGCGAAGGCGCCCAGCAGCGCTGGCGCCGGCCCCAGCCTGGCCAGCCACGACACGCTGTCGCCGCGCGCGAGCCAGGCGCTCGCGTCGTCGCCTTGCAAGCCATGGCGCGCCAGCAGGCGCGCGTTACCCATGGCGTACAGGCAGGCCTGGGCGCCCTCGCCCATCTCGGCCTCGATGCCTTCGCCGGGGATGGCGCGCACCGCGCGCGCGGCCAGCGGCGCGACGCCGGCCGCGGCCGCCGCCGTGCGCACCGCCTTGGCCAGCGGATGTTCGCTGTTTTGTTGCAAGCCGGCCGCCAGCGCCAACATCGGCGCCGCCTCGATCCCCAGCGCGCGCTGTTCCAGCAGGCGCGCGCGCCCTTCGGTGAGGGTGCCGGTCTTGTCGAAGGCAAGCACGCGCACGGCGTGCATCAGCTCGAGCGCCTGGGCGTCCTTGATCAAGATCCCGTGGCGCGCGGCCACCCCGGTGCCGGCCATGATGGCCGCCGGCGTGGCCAGGCCCAGCGCGCACGGACAAGCGATCACCAGCACCGAGACGGCGTTGATCAAGGCCGCCTCCCAGTGGCCGTTGGCGAGCATCCAGCCGGCGAAGGTGAGCACGGCGATCAGCACGATCGCCGGCACGAACACGGCGGTGACGCGGTCGACCAGGCGCTGCACGGGCGCCTTGGCCGCCTGCGCGTCCTCGACGGCGCGGATGATGCGCGCGAGCGTGCTGTCTAAGCCAATGGCGGCCACGCGCGCGAGCAGCACGCCATCGCCGTTGACGGTGCCGCCGATCAGGGGGGCGCCGGCCTGTTTGGGCAGAGGACGGCTCTCGCCGGTGACCATCGACTCGTCGACCTCGCTGCACCCCTCGAGCACATGGGCGTCGGCGGCGATGCGCTCGCCCGGACGCACCAGCAAGGCGTCGCCCACGCGCAGCAATTCGATCGCGATGTCGCGCTCGCCGCCGTCGGCG
Source organism: Pseudomonadota bacterium (assembly GCA_040388555.1). Lineage (GTDB taxonomy): Bacteria > Pseudomonadota > Gammaproteobacteria > Burkholderiales > Burkholderiaceae_D > Telluria_A. Next base: position 2,397 of record JAZKBP010000070.1, on the reverse strand, counting down.
CGGATGCGCGCGCGCTCGGGCCGCAGCGCCTGCAGGGCGCGGATGGCGGCGCTGGTTTGGCGGCGCGCGCGCGCCTCCAACCATTTGCCAAGCCGTACCAGCACGATGACGACGGCCGACGCTTCAAAGTATAGCGCCGGCATGGCCGGCCCCGGGCGCAGCAACAGGAACACGCTCAAGCCGTAGGCGGCCGAGGTCCCCAGCGCCACCAGCAAATCCATATTGCCGCTGCGCGCGCGCAGCGCGCCCCAGCTCGAGCGGTAAAAGCGCGCGCCCAGCCAGAACTGCACCGGGGTGGCCAGGGCCAGTTGCAACCAGCCGGGCAGCATCAGCATCTTGCCGAACGGAGCGGCCAGCATGGGAAGTAGTAGGGGCAAGCTGAGGACGGCGCCGGCCAGGATCAGCCAGGCTTGGCTGGCGGCGGCCGCCTCGCTGGCGAGCTGGCCGGCGGCACCCGCCGCTGCCCCCGCGGCGGCCGGCGCGCCCTGGTAGCCAGCCCGCTCGACGGCCGCCACCAGGGCCGCCAGTTGCGGCCCGCCGGCACCCACGGCCACGCGCGCCGTTTCGGTGGCCAGGTTGACGGCCGCGCGCTCGACCCCGGGCACGGCCAGCAAGGCGCGCTCGACCCGGCCCGCGCACGCGGCGCAGCTCATGCCGCCAATCGAGAGCGACAATTCAGCGCCATCGACGCCACCGTCCATGCCACCGTCCACGCCGCCACTGCCCGTGCTATCCGCCATGCCCGCTCCCATTCGGGGGCGACAACCGGCGCGCACCCCGCGCGCCCTGCCCGCCCCGTCTTGATTATCCCAGATCGCCGGCGCGCCGTACGGGACCGGTGCAGGGAGGGGGGCGCGCGATTGCGCGCTTTTTGCGCCGCTGGCAGGCTTTGTACTACACTGTGGCATCAAGTGGATCCAAGCGGGTCCGCGCGGATCGCGCCATGTGAACGAGGAGCATACAGTGGGGCTCAAACAGGTCGGCGGCAGCACGCATACGCAAGTCGAAGCCCCGATCCTGGCGCTCGAAGTCAATTACCACGCCTTGCTGTCCGAATCACCGGACGCCGTGATCTTGTTCGACCTCGACAACGCGCGCCTGCTCGACGCCAATCCAAAAGCGCTCGAGCTGTTCGGCCTGCCTCTGGCCGATCTGCTCGAACGCAGCTTGAGCGCGCTGTGTCCGGCGCAGCAGCGCGACGGCCAAGCGTCACCGGCGCGCCTGGCCGCCCAGATCGATGCCGTCCTGAAAGGGGCGGTCGAGATTTTCGAGACCGCCTTCGTGCACGCGAGCGGGCGCCTGATCGATTGCGAAATGCGCCTGGTGCGCATGCCCACCGCGCCGCGCCGCTTGATGCATGCGCGCGTGGTCGATGTCAGCGCAAGGCGGCGCGGCGATTTGTTGCGCGCCGGCCAGGGCCGGGTGCTGGAAATGGTGGCGCGCGCGGCCCCCCTGATCGAAACACTCGACAGCCTGATGCTGCTGATCGAAGGCCAGTCCGATGGCGTCCTGTGTTCAGTGCTGCTGCTCGACGATGACGGCATCCGCATCCATCCCGGCAGCGCGCCCAGCCTGCCCAAGCAATACATGGACGCGCTCGATAATTTCCCGATCGGCCCGACGGTCGGCTCTTGCGGCACCGCCATGTGGTTCAAGGAAACGGTGGTGGTCTCGGACATCATGAACGATCCCCTGTGGACGCCCTACAAGGCGCTGGCCGAGCCTCACGGCTTGCGCGCCTGCTGGTCGATGCCGATCTATCTCGAGCGCGCGCACGTGCTCGGCTCCTTCGCCATGTATTACCGCGAAGTGCGCAGCCCCGGCGAGGAGGACATGCGCCTGATGTCGGTGGCCACCCACTTGGCCGGCATCGCCATCGAGCGCACCCGGCGCGAACGCGAGCTGCGCCGCCACCGCGAGCATCTCGAAGAATTGGTGGCCGCGCGCACCGCCGAGCTGACGGCGTCGAAGGAAAAAACGGAAAGGGTGAACGAGGAATTGGCGGCGGCGCTCAAGAACCTGAGCCTGGCCCAGGAAGAGCTGGTGCGGCGCGACAAGCTCGCCGCCCTGGGCGCGCTGGTGGCGGGGGTGGCGCACGAATTGAACACGCCCATCGGCAACAGCCTGATCATGGCCACCACCATGGCCGACCACACCCGCGCGCTCGCGCTGAGCATGGCCGAGGGCTTGCGCCGCTCCACCCTCGACGCCTACTTGCTCGAGGCAAACCAGGCCGGAGACATCCTGGTGCGCAACTTGCAAAAGGCGGCCGACCTGGTCTCGGACTTCAAGCTCATCGCGGTCGATCACGCGGGCGCGCAGCGGCGCCGCTTTTCGCTCAGCACCGTGCTGGCCGACATGATGGGAGCGCTGGCGGTGTCGATCAAGCAGCGCCCG
>JAZKBP010000069.1:0-9416 GCA_040388555.1 Pseudomonadota bacterium | reverse complement strand
GTCGTCAAAACCCAACTTTAGTGAAAAATCCAACTCAAGACGGTTGCTGTCCCCTAATTGCTTTTAAAATTCTTCCCAGTCGGCCGCAGAGTCCGCCGATGCGGCGGCCTTGGGCGCGGACGGCGCCGCTGGCGCCTTGATCTGGCGCGGCGCCGCCTTCGGCTTCGACGCTGCCAGCTTCGGCGCCGCCGGCCGGGCCGCGCCGCTCTTGCGCGGCGGCGCCGCCGTCACGCGCGCCTGGCCCATCGCCCCCTCGCGCAGCTTGAACACCGCCACCGCCTCGCTCAGCACGCCCGCCTCGTCTTGCATGCTTTGCGCCGCCGCCGCCGCTTGCTCGACCAGCGCCGCATTTTGCACCGTCATCTCGTCCATCTGGTTGATCGCCTCGTTCACCTGCTCGATGCCCAGGCTTTGCTCCTCGCTGGCGGCCGTGATCTCGCTCATGATGTCGGCCACCTGCTTGACCGAGGTGACGATCAAGTCCATCGTCTGGCCCGCTTCGTCGACCAGCTTGCCGCCGCCATCGACCTTCTCGACCGAGTCGCCGATCAAGGTCTTGATTTCCTTGGCCGCCGCCGCGCTGCGCTGGGCCAGGTTGCGCACCTCGGCCGCCACCACCGCGAAGCCGCGCCCCTGCTCGCCCGCGCGCGCCGCTTCCACCGCCGCGTTCAAGGCCAGGATATTGGTCTGGAAAGCGATGCCGTCGATGACGCCGATGATGTCGACGATCTTGCGCGAGCTCTCCTTGATCGAGGCCATCGTCTCGACCACTTGCGACACCACCTGCCCGCCGCGCACCGCCACCGACGAGGCCGAAATGACGAGCTGGTTGGCCTGGCGCGCGTTGTCGGCGTTCTGCTTCACGGTCGAGGTCAATTCCTCCATCGAGCTGGCCGTCTGTTCGAGCGAACTGGCCTGCGACTCGGTGCGCGAGGACAGGTCCGCGTTGCCCGAGGCGATCTCGCGCGAGGCCGTCGCGATCGTCGTCGTCGAGGCCCGCACATTGCCCACGGTACTGGCCAGCGCCTCGTTCATGTCGCGCAGCGCCTTGAGCAGCTGGCCCGTCTCGTCGCTGCTATCGACGTCGATCTGTGTAGTGAGGTCGCCCCCGGCCACCGAGCTGGCGATGCCGACCGCCTTGTCGAGCGGGCGCGTGATCGACTCGGTGATCCAGTAAGCGAGCAAGGCCGACACCAGCAGCGCCGCCACGCTCATCGCAATGATCAACAGGCGCGAAAACTCGATGTCTTTCTGGGTGTGCGCGCCGCCGTCTTCGATATCCTTCTTCTGCTGCTCGACCATGATCCTGGTCTGGTCGAGCAAGGCTTCGAGCGCGGGGAAGGTCTCGGCGTTCATCATGGTGGCCGCTTCGTCCTTGCGCTCGCCCTCGACCATGTCGGCCACCTTCAGGAACGACACCGAATAGGCCGTGCGCAGCGTGGCGATCTTGGCCAGGGTCGCCTTCTCGTCCGGCGACTCGGCCTGTTTGCCCAGCGTGGCGATGGCCGCGTCGATGATCTTCTTGTCCTGGTCGATGCGCTCGTAGCTCTTGGCGCGCAGCGGCTTGTCGAGGATGAACAAGGCCAGCGTGCGGCGTGCGTCCTCGCGCGCGGCGGTGTCGATGGCGCCGGCGGCCACCGCGCTCGGCCAGTCGCGTTCGATCATCTCGCGGTTGCTGCCACTGATCGAGCCGAAGCGCCCGATGCTGGCGGCGGCCATCACCGCCATCATCAGCACCAACAGGCCGAAGCCGGCGCCCAAACGGGTCTTGATCTTCAAATTGGAGAAATTCATGGCGGTTTTCCGAAAGCGGGACGGTTGGCGGGCGCGCCCGCGGGAGTGTGGCTCTATTTGAAATTTGCGTAACGGACAGCGCACGCCAAATGACGCGCCGCGCCGTTTTCCAGGCGGCGGCTAGGCCGCGGCGGCGCTGTCGATCAAGCCCATCTCGCCGGACGACATCAGCTTGTCGATGTCGACCAAAATGAGCATGCGCTCGTCGATCGTGCCCAGGCCGATCATGTAGTCGGAATTGAAGGCGGTGCCCATCTCCGGTGCCGGCTTGACTTGATCGGGCGACAAGGTTGTCACGTCCGACACGGAATCGACCACCATCCCCATCACGCGCCCGCTGATATTGAGGATGATGACGACCGTGAACTGGTCATACACCGGCGTGCCCAGGTTGAACTTGATGCGCATGTCCACCACCGGGATGATGATGCCGCGCAGGTTGATCACGCCCTTGATGAATTCGGGCGCGTTGGCGATGCGGGTGACCGCCTCGTAGCCGCGGATTTCCTGCACCTTCAGGATGTCGATCCCGTACTCCTCGGAGCCAAGCGTGAAAGCGAGGAATTCGTGGCCGGCGATGTCCTTGCCGGCGCTGCTCTGGCTTGAACCAGATGGGGAGTTCGCTTGCATGATGTGTCCTTATCAAAAAGGCAGCAATACGCGGGCCGGGGCCGCGCTGCGGGGCGCGCGCGCCCAACAAACAACACCACCTGACCTTATCGGAAAGAGTATCAGAGTCTTCCTAAGATTACGAGCCTGCCGCGTCCGCTTTGTGCAAAAATAGGCTCTATGCGATAAGCCCCCGTCCGGCGCGCGCCGGCGGGTCCCTGGAGAGTCCATGCAGAGCATTCGCGCCCGTCTGAAAGTGCTGTTCGTCGTCATCGTCACGCTCGTGCTGCTGGTCTTCGGACTGGTGTCGCAGGCGACGCTGGCGCGCGAGCTCGACGCGCGCGGCGCCGAATTTCGCAACGGCGTCGTCACGCGCCTGCAAATCAGCCTGCCGACCCCGATGTGGGACCTGGCCAACGAGGCGGTCGGCGAAATCCTGGCGGCCGAGCTGCTGCCGCCGGAAGTGCAAGCGATCCGCATCTACGACAGCGGCAACGTCTACTTCACCGGCAAGGCGCGCAACAACGGCGCTGGCGTGAGCGACATCTCGAAGAGCACCCCGGTGCCGCCCGGCGGGGTGTCGGTGCCGCTCACCTTCCGCGGCCCCGGCGCGGCCGAGGGCGGGGTCAAGGTCGGTTACGCGCTGATCAATTTCAGCGACGCGCGCAGCCAGGCGGCGCTGGCGGCGCAATGGAAGCGCAAGGCGGTCGAAATCCTGCTGCTCGACTTGATCCTGATCGGCGCGCTCTCGCTCAGCCTGCGCATGGTGTTCACGCCGCTCAAGCTGCTGCGCGAACGCCTCGACGCGCTGGCGCGCCGTGACACCGACGAGGTCGACCAACTGCCGGAGCTGCGGCGCGATGAATTCGGCGAGGTCGCCGCCGCCTTCAACCGCATCCTCTCCAAGCTCAAGGCCATCATCACGCGCGCCCGCACGGCCGAGGCGGCGGCGGTCCAATCCGAAAAGCTGACGTCGGCGGCCTACCACGAGCTGAGCATGGCGCAAGACTCGCTGGTGCAGGCCGAGCGCCTCGCTTCGCTCGGCGCGCAGGTGGCCAGCATGGCGCACGAAATCAACACCCCGGTCGGAATCGCGCACACCAGCGCCTCGGTGCTGCTCGAGGCCACCCGCTCCTTCCGCGCCGCGATCGAAGAAGGCGGCGTCAAGAAGGCCGACATGCTGGGCTACCTCGACATCGCCGGCGAAAGCTCGGAGCTCATCATGGGCAACACCGGGCGCGCCGCGCACCTGATCCAAAGCTTCAAGCAAGTGTCGGCCGACCAAACCTGTGAAATGCGGCGCCGCTTCGCGCTGCGCGAGTACGTGGGCGAAATCATCACCAGCCTGCGCCCGCGCATCAACCAAAGCTGCGTCCAGGTGCTGGTCGACTGCCCCGATGGCATCGAGCTCGACGGCTTCCCCGGCGCCTTCGCCCAGATCATCACCAACCTCGTGATCAACGCGCTGGTGCACGCCTTCGAAGGCGGCGCCGAGGGCTCCATCCACATCGGCGTGGCGCAAGTTGGGCAAGAGGTGGAAATCGCTTTTCGCGACACCGGCCGTGGCATTGAACCGAACTTGTTGGACAAAGTCTTCGATCCCTTTTTTACAACGCGGCGTGGCCAGGGGGGGACTGGACTTGGATTGAACATTGTTTATAATTTGATCGTGAAAACCCTCGGCGGCAGTATCAAAGTCGCCAGCACGGTCGGACAGGGAAGCTGCTTTACCATTCGAATTCCGCAAGTCGCCCCTTAAGGAGCCTGTATGACCGACCCAAATGCAGCAGACGACAATTGGCTGATCGACGAGGAGGACGAGGTCGCCGCATCCGTCGCCGTCCAGGGCTCCATCGACCAGCGCCTGTGGCGCGTGTTGATCGTCGACGATGACGTCGACGTGCACGCTGTCACGCGCCTGGCGCTGCGCAACGTGAGCTTCAAGGGACGCGAGCTCGAACTGTTTTCCGCCTACTCCGGACAGGAGGCGTTCCAGATCCTGCGCGACACCACCGACATCGCGCTGGTGCTGCTCGACGTGGTGATGGAGACCGACGACGCCGGCCTGCTGCTGGCGCGCCGCATCCGCGAAGAACTGAACAACCACATCGTGCGCGTGGTGCTGCGCACTGGCCAACCGGGCCAGGCGCCGGAACAGCGCGTGATTATCGAATACGATATCAACGACTACAAGGCCAAGACCGAGCTGACCACGCAAAAGCTGTTTACCACCGTGATCTCGGCCCTGCGCGCCTTCGAAAGCTTGATGATGCTCGAGCGTAGCCGCATCGGCCTGGGCAAGATCCTGGCCGGCGCGACCAATCTGTACCAGGTCCATTCGCTGCGCGAATTCGCCTCCGGTGTGCTCAACCAGGTCAGCGCCATCCTCGACGTGGGCGCCGACGGCGTGCTGTGCGTGATGCAGGACGGGGTGGGCGAGCCGACCGTGGTGGCCGCCACCGGCAACTACGCGCCGCTGGCCGAGAGCGAATCGCTGCCGACCCAGCATCCGCTGCTGCCGACCATCACCAAGGCTTTCCACGAAAAGCACAGCCAGTTCGAGCATCCGGCCAACGTGCTATTCATCCACACGCTCGAGGGACGCGAGCTGGCCATCTCGGTGACGCCGCCGTGGCCGTTGGCGGCCATCCAGCGCGACCTGCTCGAAGTGTTTTGCCAGCGCATCGCCGCCGCCTTCGACAATCTGTACATGTTCGGCCAGCTGCGCAAGGCGCAAGAGGCCACCGTGGTGGCGCTGGCCGACCTGGCCGAGTTCCGCGACCGCGGCACCGGCGGGCACGTGCGGCGCGTGCAGAACCTGTCGACCCGCATCGCCCAGCGCATGGTCGACGTGGGCGTGGACGATCCGGAACTGACGCCGCAGTTGCTCGAGATGATCGGGCTGGCCAGCATCTTGCACGACGTGGGCAAGGTCTCGACCCCGGACCAGATCCTGCTCAAACCCGGCATCCACACTGACGACGAACGCAAGGTGATGCAGACGCACGCGGCGATCGGGCGTGCCATTCTGGAGCGCGCCTCCGGCATGGTCGACGGCGTGAGCTACCTGACCTACGGCGCCCAGATCGCCGGCGCCCATCATGAGCATTTCGACGGCGCCGGCTACCCGCTTGGCACCAAGGGGCGCGCCATTCCGCTGGCCGCGCGCATCGTGGCCATCGTCGACGTGTACGACGCGCTGCTGCACCGCCGCCCGTACAAGGACCCATGGCCGTACCCGGAAGTGGTGCGCTACATCCGCGAGCGCCGCGGCAGCCAGTTCGACCCGGCCGTGGTGGACGCGCTGCTGGGCATCGTCGAGAACGAGCCGCCACCGCCGATCTCGGACGAGGAGTGAACGATGAACAGTCAAAACGAGGCCAATTTAACTATTTTTTTACGGCGCCGTAATGTACTCTTGAGACGGTAGCATTTTCGTAGCGCGCGGCGGCGCTTGATACGGTGTTCGCGCCCCATCGGGCATGAGGGAAACCGAGTATGAACGAACTTGACGGACTGTCCGCCCTGATCATCGAGCCACAGGCGAGTATGCGGGCGAGCATCCATAACATGCTCAATCTGTGCGGTCTGACCAAGATCGAGCATGCGAACGGCTCGAACGCGGCCATCAAGCACCTGGGCCTGAAGACGTTCGACCTGATCCTGTGCGAATACGACCTCGATGGCGGCCAGGACGGCCAGCAGTTGCTCGAAGACCTGCGCCACCACAACCTCATATCGCTGGCCACCATGTTCTTCATGGTGACGGCCGAGGGCAATCACGGCAAGGTCATCAGCGCGGCCGAACTGGCGCCGACCGACTACATCCTCAAGCCTTTCACGGCCGACCGCCTGCTCGAGCGGATCGCGCGCGCGCTCGAGCGGCGCAACGCCTTCATGCCGGTGTACACGCTGATGGACGGCGGCAGCCAGCGCGAGGCGATCGCCGCCTGCATCGAGGGCGCCAAGGCGTTCCCGCGCTACGCCATCGACTTCATGCGCTTGCGCGCCGAGCTGCACATGTTCCTGGGCGAGCCGGCCGAGGCCGAACCGATCTACCAGCAGCTGTACGAATCGAAAGCGATCGCGTGGGCCCGCCTGGGCCTGGCCAAGACCCTGTTCATGCGCGAGCGCTACGCCGAAGCCCAGACCATCCTCGAGGGCCTGGTCGAGAACAACAAGAAGTTCGTCGACGCATACGACTGGCTGGCGAAAACCCACGCGGCCATGGGCAAGCTGGAGGACTCGCAAAGCGTATTGAACAACGCCGTGAACGTGTCGCCGCACGCGGTGCGCCGGTTGCGCAAGCTCGGTGAGGTGGCGCTCGAGACGGGCGACGTCGACACCGCCGAAAAAGTGCTCAAGCAGGTCGTCTCCAAGGCCAAGTATTCGGAGTTCCGCAACCCGGAAGACCATGTCAAGCTGGTCCAGACCCTGGTCAAGAAGGGCGACCCGGTGCAGGCGGCGGCTGTCATCCGCGACCTCGACAAATCGATGGGCGGGCAAAAGAACACCAATGTGTGCAGCGCCATTTCCTCGGCCATGGTGCACGAGTACACGGGTAACGAGCAGCGCCTGAACGAGGCGTTGACGGCGGCCCTGTCGGCTTGCAAGGAAGCGTCCGGCCTGTCGTCCGAGATGAAGATGGAATTGGCGCGCAACTGCCTGCAAAACAATCTGGAGGAGGGCGCCTCCGAGATCATGCGCGAAGTGATGCTCAACGCCTCGAACAACGCCGACATGGCCAAGGCGATGGCGGTGTTCGAGAAAGCCGGGCGCGCCGAGCTGGCCTTGAGCCTGGCGCAGGAAAGCCGCCAGGCCGTGGTCGACCTGGTGGCCGCCGGCGCGACCAAGGCCAAGGAAGGCGATTTCCGTGGCGCCGTCTCGCTGATGGTCGAGGCGGTCAACAAGCTGCCGGACAATCCGCAAGTGGTGTTCAACGCGGCCGTGGCCGTGTTGAAGTGCCTGGAAAACGTGGGCTGGGACGACCGCCTGGGCGGCTATGCGCTGAACCTGATCGACACCGTGCGCCGCCTCGACCCGATCAATCCAAAATTGCCGGCCTTGGCCGGCCTGCATCAGCAGATCCTGAAAAAATACGACGTCAAGGGCGGCCGCAAGGACAAGAAAGCGGCGATCTAAGGATAGAATTTTATGGCCGCAGCGACACCCGCTCCATCCGCATCAGGCGCCGCGGCGCCGGCACAGCCGGCTGAATCGCGCCGCGTGCGCGAGTCTCTACTCAAGAAGGTGTGCGGCGACCAGGATATGTTCGCCCTGGGCACCTCGATCGCGCGCGTGGTGCAGATGGCGGGAAGCGACGATCAGGGCTTGCACGACCTGGCCTACTACGTGATGTCCGATCCGGCGCTGACCCAGCGCATCCTGCGCCTGTCGAACACCGCCACCTACCGCACCATCTCCGGCACCTCGGTGACGACCATTTCGCGCGCCATTTCGCTGCTCGGCTTTGACAACGTCAAGACCACGGCGATGGCCATGCTGCTGGTGGACGCGCTGGCCGACAACAAGCACGCGCAAAGCGTGCGCATCGAGGTCGAGGCGGCCTTGTGTTCGAGCCTGGTGGGGCGCGAGCTGGCGCGCCACAGCTTTTACCAGGGCGCCGAGGAAGCTTCGATCGGCGCCCTGTTCAAGAATCTGGGTCCGCTGCTGGTCGCATCGCACGAGCATGATCGCTATCGCGAAATCTCGGCCTTGTTCGCCAGCGGCCAGCACACCCAGGGCCAGGCTTCGCAAATGATCCTCGGCTGCAGCTACGACGCCCTGTCCGAGGCGGTGCTGGTCGAATGGAAAATCCCCGAGGTGATCGTCAAGTCGCTCACCACCTTGCCGTCGGGCACGCTCAAGCCAGCGACCAGCCGCCTCGAATGGATGCGCCAGGTCGCTTCGCTGAGCATCGAGGTGTCGCGCTTGCTGGCGCGCTCGCCCGATCCAGCCAATGCGCCGGAGGCGGCGGCGCTGCTCACACGCTACGGCACCGCCCTCAATATCGACGCCAAGCAAATGAGCGCCTTGTTCGCGACCGTCAAGACGGAAATGGGCGAACTGCTGCAGAGCATGAACATGAAGCCGCAGGAAATCGAGGACGACCCCGAGCATGGCTTGCCCAATGTGCTGTTGCTCGCCACCATGGGCACGGACAGTCCGCAGGCGACCGGTTACCACCCCAGCGGCAAACCCGTCAACGCGCGCGAAATGCTGCTCTCGGGGGTGCAAGATGTGACGCAAATGCGCGCCTCCGGCCAGGGCAAGGTCAATGAATTGATCCTGGCCGTGCTCGAGACCTTGTATCGCAGCATGGGCTTTCGCTTCGCCACCGTATGCCTGAAGGATGCGCGCACTGGCCAGTACCGGGCCCGCCTCGCGCTCGGCGAGGAGCATGCGCGGCGCCAGGACCGCTTCCTGTTCCCGGTCGCGCCCAGCCGCGACTTGTTCCACCTGGCGATGGAAAACGACGCCGACCTGATGATCTCGGACGCGTCCACGCCCAAGATCCGCGACCTGCTGCCGCCCTGGCACCGCGACTTGCTTCCGGACGCGAAGAGTTTCATCGTGTTGCCCCTGGTGGTGAACAAGGTCCAGCTCGGTTTGTTCTACGCCGACCGCGCTTGCGCCGCCCCCGAGGGCGTGCCGCCTGATGAGACCTCGCTGATCAAGGCGCTCAAGGGCCAGGTGCTGGCGGCGCTGGCGCACTGAGGCCCCTCCGATTCCCCTCCGACTCGCCCGTTGGCGCTTGCTTGCCCCGCTTCGGTGTGGTGCTACGGCAACGCCCGGCCGCGGCGGCGGGCGCCCCGTCCCGCCGCGCCATGGCCGCGCAGCGCGCCCGCGCTTGCATAGTCGGCGCGCCTGCGGTTACAATCACGCCCCGAAGCAGGCCCAGTATTTTTTGTGCTGATGTAGGTGGAAACCCGCGCAAAAAGTGTTGACAGGTTTTTGCGCTTGCTTCATACTCTGCGGTTCCTCGCGGAGGGGTGGCCGAGTGGTTAAAGGCG
>JAZKBP010000068.1:0-19400 GCA_040388555.1 Pseudomonadota bacterium | reverse complement strand
AGAGTCGAATTAATTCATGATTCTCGAATTAATTCGACTCTGACCCCATTTAATTTGCACTTGTTGTTGCTTTTCCTTCCAGCGAACGTTGACGGTTTGCCGTCAGCACGGCAGTACAATACGCAGTAGAAAGAACATCATGGCCAAACACAGCAAAACCATTCCCGCCCGCGGCTTGCGCGTGGCCGACCAGATCCAGCGCGACCTGGCTGAAATCATCGCCTCCGGCTTGAAAGACCCGCGCATCGGCATGGTCACGATCACCGAAGTGCAAATCACGCCCGACTACGCGCACGCCAAAGTCTTCTTCACGCAACTGTTGGATAGCAAGGAGCAAGTGCGCCAAACCACTGAAGGCTTGGCCGCCGCAGCCGGCTTCATCCGCAACCAGCTGGGCAAGCGCTTGCACATCCACACCCTGCCGCAACTGCATTTCGTGCACGACAGCTCGACCTCGCGCGGCATGGAAATGTCGCTCTTGATCGACCAAGCCAACGCCAGCCGCGCCGCCGACGCCGAGCCCGATCCCGCGCCCGCCGCGCCGGACGCGACCGACGCCGACTAAGCGCGCGCCGATGGCCCACGTAAAAAACGCCGCCCCCAAGCGGGTGCGCGACCTGGTCGACGGCGTGCTGCTGCTCGACAAGCCGGTCGGCCTGTCCTCGAACGACGCCTTGATCAAGGCCAAGCGCCTGCTCAACGCCAAGAAGGCGGGCCACACCGGCACCCTCGACCCCTTCGCCACCGGCTTGCTGCCCTTGTGTTTTGGCGAGGCGACCAAATTCTCGCAAGACTTGCTCGAAGCGGACAAGACCTACGACACCACGGTGCACCTCGGGATCAGCACCAACACGGGCGACACCGAGGGCGAAACCATCGCCACGGGCGAGGTCGATGTGAGCGTGGCCCAGATCGAGGCCGTGCTGGAGCAGTTTCGCGGGCCCATCATGCAAGTTCCGCCCATGTATTCGGCCTTGAAGCGCGACGGCAAGGCCTACTACGAATACGCGCGCGAAGGCATCACGCTCGAGCGCGAGGCGCGCCCCGTCACTATTCTCGAGCTGAAATTTTTGGAATATTGCGCGCCGTTTTTGAAATTATCTGTCACCTGCAGCAAGGGCACGTATATCCGCGTGCTAGGCGAGGACATCGGCAACGCGCTTGGTTGCGGCGCGCACTTGAACGCGCTGCGCCGCACCCGGGTCGGCGCCTTGACCACCGACACCATGATCACGCTGGAAGCCTTGGCCGCGCACCCGGCGCCGACCGAGTTGCTGGCGCCCGTCGACGCCTTGCTGTCGTCCTTCCCGGTGGTGGCCTTGACGGACGACTTGGCGCGCCGCTTCCTGCAAGGCCAGCGTCTGGCGCTGGGCAAGGAAGCCATCGCGTTGCCGGCGCAACTGGGCCGCGCGCGCGTCTATCATGGCGAGCAGTTGCTGGGAACGGGCATCTTGCAGGAATACGCGATCCTCGCGCCGGAACGCTTGATCGCCGCCAAGCACTAAAGCAACAGGCCCGCGCATGCGGGCCTTGTTACTTTGGATTGATCGGGCCAGACGGGTTCAACCGCCCTTGACCGGCTCGGCCACCGCGCGCTTGCAATCGCGCCACTCCACCGCACTGCCCAGCTCGTCGAAGATGACGGGCAGGGCGCTTTTCGCTTTCGCGTGGATGTCATGGAACAGCAAGACGCCATGGCGCTTGATGAGCATCAGCGCGATCATGCGGTTCGTCACATCATCGGCGCTCACGTGCGCGTTCCAGTCTTGCGAATCGAGATTCCACAAAGCCACCTGCAAGCCTTGCTGCTGGAAGAAGGCGGCGCTGTCGGCCGTGCGCTGACCATACGGCGGACGGAAGTAGGGCAGCACATCCGCTTTCGCGAACGTGGTGTTCAGCAAGGCCTGGGTGCGCTTGACCGAATCTTGCCACTGCTCCCATTTGGCATGCGACTGGTGTTCCCAGCCGTGCGAAGCGGCGCATTGGTTCTTGTACATGGCCGCCAGCGCCGGCACGCCCGTTTTGGCGGCGCGGGTTTGCAGATTTGCGCCCAGCATGAAGAACACGCCCTGCTTTTTCGTCTGCGCCAGCATGGCCAGCGTGTCGTCGGTGCTGCCACCGGCGGCGGATGGCCCATCGTCAAAGGTCAGCAGGAATTGCTTGTCCTCGAGCGCGTCGCCATTCCACTCGCGTTGCTCGTCGAAGCGGTCGATTTCGCTGCTGACCTTTGGAAACAAGGCGGCCAGGCGCAATTGCTCGGACACGTAAGCTTGCGCGAAGCCCGACAGGTTGGCGCTCCAAGCCGCCAGCGCGGGCGGGACGGTGGTGCGCCAAGCCTCGGCCTTGCTCAACAGCTGGCCAGTTGTTTCCACCGCGCCCACGCAAGTGAAGTCATTGGCCATGCAATCGCGCGCCGCGCGCTGATAATTTTGCAGCGACAGCGCCAGCTCGCGCTTGAGCCATTTGTCGACCGAGGCGCGATTGAAACTCTTGATCTTGAAGGCCGCCGTCATATCCGCGTCCGTGCGGGCCTGCATCTGCTGCAACACCGCCACATAGCCAAGAATGGACGCGCGCGAGGCCTTGTCGAAACCATTGCGGCTGTTAAGCGTCTCTGGCCACAAATGGCGGTCGGCGCGCGCCACGGTGGCCGGGCCGACATCGGCCAAGGCCGGCGCGGCCAGGCTCGCGCACAGCAGCAATGCCAGCGGCGCGCGCGCCGTCCAGCGCAAACCGAGCGGCGCGCCGGCCAGGCCGCCCATTATTGCGCGCCCTTTTGCTGCATGCGCTCGATGCCCTTGTCGTAGGCCGGATTGCTCTTCTCAGCTTGCGCGGCGCGGAATTCGCGCAAGGCATCGTTCCACTGCGAAGCCGCTTCGTAGATCTTGGCATTGTTAAAGTGCGAGCTGGCGCGCACGGTGGCCGCCGTCGGTCCATTCGCCAGCGCGATGGCCTTGCGGTTGGCCCACATCGCCTCGGCCACGCGGCCCGCCTTTTGGAAGGCCAGGCCCAGATTGCTGTAAGCCTGGCCGTAATTGCCGTTGAGCTCAATGGCCAGTTGGTACAGGCGGATAGCCTCGTCCATATTGCCCGCATGGTAGGCCGCTTCGCCCTGGGTGTTCAAGGCCTTGGCCTGGTCCACGCTGCTGGCGCTGTAATTGGTCTCCTGCACCACCGACTGCCCGATGATGCCCTGGAATTCGGACGTTTGCAGACGGTCCTGGCTGGCCACACCCTTGATGGTGTTGAAGTCCTGGAATTCGCCATTCTCGGTGACGGCGAACACGGTCCACAAATTACCCACGCCATTGGTCGGCACATAATAGGTGCGGATCAAGGTTTGGCCGACATACACGAAAACCTTGGCGCCGCTGGTCGACAGATTGTGCGTGCTCAATCTGTCGCGGTCGGAATAATCGTGCACCGCGTACACATAGCGCTCGCCGGCGTGCTTGCGGTTGATGGTGATGGTCTCGGGACCGTAGCCGGTGGTGTTGTCGACGTCGAGCAAGGCGTCGGCGCCGTGCATTTGCGAGAAATAAATGTGGTTGCCCGGATAGACGATGTGCGAATCGAGGTCCGAAGGCTGGGCGCCCCAGTTGAGCACCACGCGCATGCCGTCCAGATTGTTCATCACGGGGCTGATGGCGTAGCTGGTGCCGGCGCACGGGCACTTGACGATCAGGTTCGAATAGCCGGCCTTCTTGACGATCATCAAGGCGTTGGCGTCGTCGGCAAAGCTTGGCTTGAGGCTGACCTGGCCTTGGGCGTTGGTCGTCGCGCTAGCCGATTGCTCGCCATTCTTTTGCATGGTGACGGTGGCGCCGTCGATTTTCTTGTCCTTGACCGTGGCCGACAGGATTTGCACGCCCACGTCCGCGCGCGCCGCGCCGCCGCCGAGCGCCAGGCCCGCCACCATCAATGCCAACAAGCTATTCGTCACACGCGATCCCATTCCCACTCCCTCGAAATTAAACGTGGCCAAGCGCCACGAGAATTGCCCGGCACGATGGACGGGCGCGCGGCGACGATAGCACACAATTGCTTGCCTATCAATTTTTTCAAGCTGGCATCGGAAGGAGAGGGCGTGCCCGGGGCAAGCGGCGAAAAGCCGCATGTTCGCGGCTAATTTGGCGCGTGTTGCTGAAAAATCGCGCAGTTACGGCATAGTGCAGCGCAACACGTGCTATACTAGTGGGTTCCAGAAATGAGCAATACCGACCAACTTCGGTCACACGACACTTCTTTGTCCCATTACGACCATGTCAAACATTAAACGCGCCATTCGCAACATCGCCATCATCGCCCACGTTGACCACGGCAAGACCACCTTGGTCGACAAGCTGCTGCGCCAATCCGGTACCTTCCGTGAAAACCAGCAGGTGGAAAACCGCGTGATGGATTCGAACGATCTCGAAAAAGAGCGCGGCATCACGATTTTGTCGAAAAATTGCGCGGTCGAGTACAACGACACCCACATCAACATCGTCGACACCCCAGGCCACGCCGACTTCGGCGGCGAGGTCGAGCGCGTGCTGTCGATGGTCGACTCGGTCTTGCTGCTGGTCGACGCCCAAGAAGGCCCGATGCCGCAAACCCGTTTCGTCACGCGCAAGGCCTTGGCGCTGGGCTTGAAGCCTATCGTGGTGGTCAACAAGATCGACCGTCCGGGCGCGCGCGCCGAGTGGGCCATCAACCAGACCTTTGAATTGTTCGACAAGCTCGGCGCCACCGACGAGCAGCTCGACTTCCCGGTCGTGTACGCCTCGGCCCTGAACGGCTACGCCAGCCTGGACGCGGAAACCCGCGACGGCGATATGACGCCCCTGTTCGAAGCCATCCTCAAGCACGTGCCTGTGCGCGACGACAATCCGGACGGCCCGCTGCAGATGCAAATCACCTCGCTCGATTACTCGTCCTACGTGGGCAAGATCGGCATCGGCCGCATCAACCGCGGCCGCGTCAAGACTGGCCAGGACGTGGTCATCATGAACGGTCCAGATTCGACCCCGGTCAAGGGCCGTATCAACCAAGTGTTGAACTTCAAGGGCTTGGAGCGCGTGCTGGTGGACGAAGCGGTCGCCGGCGACATCGTCTTGATCAATGGTATCGACGAAATCGGCATCGGTTCGACCGTGTGCGCACCGGACACCCCGGAAGCGCTGCCGATGCTGACCGTCGACGAGCCAACCCTGACCATGAACTTCATGGTCAACAGCAGCCCGCTGGCAGGCCGCGAAGGCAAGTTCGTCACCAGCCGCCAGCTGCGTGACCGCCTGGACCGCGAATTGAAAGCGAACGTGGCACTGCGCGTGATGCCAACCGACGACGACACGATTTTCGAAGTGTCCGGCCGCGGCGAATTGCACCTGACGATTTTGATTGAAAACATGCGCCGCGAAGGTTTCGAGCTGGCCGTGTCGCGTCCGCGCGTGGTGTTCAAGATGGTCGATGGCGTGCGCCACGAGCCGTTCGAGCAACTGTCGGTGGACGTCGAAGAAGTCAACCAGGGCGGCGTGATGGAAGAGTTGGGCCGCCGCCGCGGCGACCTGCAAAACATGGAATCCGACGGCAAGGGCCGCGTGCGTCTTGAGTACAAGATTCCTGCGCGCGGCTTGATCGGCTTCCAGGGCGAATTCATGACCTTGACCCGCGGTACCGGCTTGATGAGCCACGTGTTCGACGAGTACGCGCCGGTCGACAACACCAAGGGTGAGATGGCGGGCCGCCGCAATGGCGTCTTGATCTCGCAAGACGACGGCGCCGCCGTCGCCTACGCGATCTGGAAGCTGCAAGACCGCGGCCGCATGTTCGTGGTCCACAACGACCCTGTCTACGAAGGCATGATCATCGGCATCCACTCGCGCGACAACGACCTGGTGGTCAACCCGATCAAGGGCAAGCAATTGACCAACGTGCGTTCGTCGGGCACCGACGAAGCGGTGCGCCTGGTGCCGCCGATTCAAATGTCGCTCGAGTACGCGGTGGAATTCATCGCCGACGACGAATTGGTCGAGATCACGCCAAAGTCGATCCGCCTGCGCAAGCGCTTCTTGAAAGAGCACGAGCGCAAGAAGGCCAGCCGCGAAGCGGCGTAATCGCAAACGGTAGGGCGCTGCGGCGCCCGCCAACCAGAGTCGACCGGCAGCAATGCCCGTCGGCTTTTTTTTCGCCGCGCGGCGCGATGAATCGGCTTGCAAGGGGGCTGAGGTTGGCGGATATTCTTTCAAGATGAGCAGCCATCGCGCACCTGTATCTGGCTGGCAACAGTTTGCCGCGATTTGGATAGCTTCGCCCTGCGTTGCCATAATAAGTTGTTCAGTGGACAAGTATTTGGGGCCGGTTATGGTATATTGGAAACTCTATTTGTCACGGAAACATCTATTTCTATGAAGAAAATTCGATGAGTTCACAAGGTACCCTCCCATGGTGGATGATCATGGGCGTGAAGGTCGTCTTGGCGCGTTTGCCGCTGCCTTACCGGTTCTGGACCAAGCTAGGGTTTTTTGTCCATGGGGACATGGAGCAGCCGAACCGGGTCATCGATATTTTTAAATTGCACGCGCGCAGCGCGGGCTTGCTCGACGAGAGCGGCGCCAAACCGGTGCTGCGCCCGCTCGCCATTCCCGGCAGCGGCGCGCCGGTGGTGCTTGAAATTGGTCCCGGGGACTCGGTGTTTTCCGCGCTGGTGGCGGCCAGCCTTGGGGCCAGTGCCTCGTATTTGGTCGATGCGGGCGACTTCGCCACGCGCGATCCCGCCGCTTTCACCGCGATGCTCGATTTTCTGCGCCAGCAAGGCATGCCGATGCCGATGGAGCCGGCCGTGGTGTCGATGCAGTCGGTCCTACAGGCCGCGCATGCAAGCTATCTCACCGAGGGTAATGCCTCGCTCAAGACCATTCCCAGCCAATCGGTCGACTATTGCTTCTCGAACGCGGTGCTGCAAAGCGTTTGGCGCGACCAGTTTGATGAACTGGCGCGCGAGCTGGCCCGTATCGTCAAGCCGGGTGGCGTGTGCGTGCATCGGGTGGACTTGAAAGACCTGCTTGGCTGCAGCCTGAATAATTTGCGCTTTTCCGCCAAGGTGTGGGAGAGCCGTTTGATGCGCAGCTCGGGTTTTTACACCAACCGTTTGCGCCACACCGAGATCGTGGCAATCTTCACGCAAGCGGGCTTCGATTGCGAGTTGTCGCGCGTGGTGCGCTGGGATAGCGTACCGATCGCGCGCAAGGCTTTGGCCGCGCCGTTCTCGACGATGTCGGACGATGAATTGAGCGTCAGCGGGATCGATCTGGTTCTGCGGCGCAGGGTTTAGTCTTTACGTGCTGCCGCTTCCATTCATTGCGGATGCCGCAAGGCGGGCTGCGTCAGTTGGCGCGCTTTGTCGGGCTGCATTGGCGCGCGCCCTTGCAAAGATGGCCGCGCCAAAACCGAATTCAATGAGCGCGCCGGCCAGCGCGCCAACATGGCTGGTCGATTGAATAGCGACCAAGACAATGCCGCTCGCTGCGAGGGCGCCCCCACAGATCCAGTAGAGACGTACGCCGTAGAGCGTCGGAAAAGTCAGGTAGCGCCCACCGATGGTCATTAACATCGCTGGGAAGAACCACTCAAGGCGGTATAGCGAAGCGCCATAGGCGATCGGAATGGCCAGTAGCATCCACACGGTGCCGGCGATGGCCAGCGAGTTTAAGGGATTGTTTTTCGCGTGCCGCCCGCTGCGGCCGAGTGCTTTGGACAATAGGACAGACACTGGAAAGATCAACATGCCGCCGAACAGCAATACGCCAATTGCCGCGCGCGGCGTACTTAAGCAGGTCGCGAGGGTGGCTGCGAACCATGCGCTTGCTGATGCAATTAAGCCGGTGGCGCCATCGTAGTAGGCGCGCTGCATGTCGCGCTGGGCTTCTTCAAGGTTCATGGGTGAGCTTTCCAACATCATGGTGAGCGGCTGGCCGCTCGGGAATCTAACAATATACTGCACCGTATCCTACCCCTCCAACATAAGCTTATTGGCGGGTGTTCACGCACCATCGATTTGATTGTGATCGCGATCATGTCATGGCCCAAGGTCAAAGCTCAGCGGCAGGCGAAAAGCGCAGTTTTATATCTCGCCGCCGGAGCGCAGATTAGGCCTGAGCTGGAGTGCTGCAAGCGCATACCCACCACCTATGAAAAGGCACAGGAGGGACGTGAAGAGAACGAACCCATTGAATTGCTGACAGCGTCCGCAAATATCGGAAAGCGCATCCGGCTCCCAGACGGCCACGACAGGCAAAACGAACGCACGGAGAATTAGCGTGCCGCCACTTAGCGCCAGCACCAAGCGCAGCGCCGGAAGCCGCGCGAGCAAGCCCGCAGCCGACAGGCCGTACATCGACCAAATTGCCAGGACGGAGGAAATGAGGATGCAGGTAAGGGCTGGCCGTACTGACCCGCGCTCGAGCATGGGTAGCAAGCCGCGCGGGGCGCCGATGAAAGCGGCCCACTCGGCACCGAGGGGGATGGCCGCGAGATGGACTATGACGCCAAGGGCGCAAAGCGCCGCACTCGCAATGAGGTAAAGCCGAACCAACTGCGACATATTGATCTTCCAGGTTTAACGGGATGATTCAGCGGCGCCGTGTGGCGTCCGCTGGAACTTATGGTTAAGCGGCACTATAGGCAAGTGAACGCTCTTCATCTGTGAGCACGATTACCGGGACAATGGGAGTGCCTTTTGGCGAGCTAAAGAAAGGTGTGCGCCTGTACGTTCCATTCACACCGCTAGCCATTATTCGGGGTATGAAACTCGCGAGCGTGACCATTGTACTTAGATGCATGCTGGGAGGGGCCTGCTTCGCGCTTCCCGTGTTCACTCGCATCCGAATGCGCGGAAACGCATGTTCAAAAGACGCTGCATCGTCCTTCAAGCAAGACGCAATGAGCCCAACGTAAGGGAATTTCCAGTTCCTCGTGGTGTTGCAGATTGGAGAATTGCAGCACTTGGAATACCAGCGCAGCAATCCCTTGGGGGAAAGTGAAAGGCAGGCTAGGTGTTGAGCGCCGTCGGTAAAGGATACGAACTTGGACTGGGTGCCAACAAATGCGGCGCCTCCCAGTGAATCATGCGTCAACGATTCGGTGCCGAGATGGTGAGAGTAGGCTCGGCAGTCTTTGCAATAACACACGCCGCGGACGGCATGGTGAGTATGGCTGAGCTGTCCGCGCAAGGCGCCGCATTGGCATTGAAGGTGGTGGTTCATAAAGAGTTCCTGTGACGCTTAAGGTCTCAATTCAGCCGCGTCGAAGGTATCGGCTGGAATGTCTGGTTGGGCCGATAGCCGAGATTCATTTCTTCATATCTTTGAAAAGTTCAATCTCGGCAGGGTAAATTGCATCAAGCCAAATGGTAATGCCAGTCGATGGATCAGAGCACTCGATTTCATATCCGAGTTCCGGCACCGAATATACTTCAAGAATCGTTCCGACGTCCCCAACTTGCGGCAGGCGCTCATAGAATATTTTCGCTCCTTCAAACCGGGCATCGCGGATGGCGATCAGTCGAACTACGTCGTACTCTTGAAGCTGTCTCGGCTGCATTTAATACGCCAAACGTTTGACATGAGGAGCGGCCGACAGCAGGCGAAGCCTGATGTTGGACATCCGCTCGACGGAAGGGTTAGCCCCACGTGCGATGCAAGCCATGTTTCAGAACTCTTCGATCAACCAGGACTGTCCGCTTCGAACAAGTCTAGCCATGTAGAAGCGGTGGGTGCCGTCGGCTTGGCGTGTCTCTACCTTGCATTCAGCGAACGGACCAACTGCCTCATTCAATTCAATGGCTACATGGGCGGCCGCCAGCTTCTTTAGCCCCTCAGCGCTTATGTTGCGAAGCTCGGGCACTAGCCGCGACTGCGGGTGGACAAACGCCAGAGCAGCATCCAGATCCCCTTGCGCGCAAGCCGCAAGGAATTGCTTCCAAACGGCACTGACCTCGGTGTTGATGCGTTGTTTGTCGGATTGCCCCTGTGCTGATAGCGCCCATAGGGCAAGAACGGCAGCGGAGAGGCCGACCACAGTGCGTCGTCGTTGAAGGAGTGGGGGGCTCATGCTTGATGTTGGCATTCGAGGGCTAACGAGGCTGTAGAAAAAGTCGACGGTGCCGAAAGAACCGGAAATTCGGGATGGCGTTTTGCATTCCCAAGGCCGCGATCGATGAATATCGAGGGTTTTGAGATGTCGTCTTTTTCATTTTACTGTTCAAATTTCTTTGCAGGGGTTTTCCTACAGCCACAACGTTTACGCTGACCGGAACACAATCATTGCCGCGAAGCCGCAGCTGATGGTTGGGTTTCCGTGTCGAGCAGAATGTTAAGAATGTTACCTGGCAGCATATCGCTCCTCTTCGTTGGTAAGGGATTTTCTTGCATATCTCCATCGCAAAAAGTCTGTCACTCCCAAGACGAGCAGTAGCACAATTTGAGTGCCGGGACGCCAAGGAGAAAAGGCAGACGCAATGACGAGGAATACAATTAGCCCGATTTCCGCAGGCGTTCGATTCAATATTTTCCTATCCCTCAGGAAAACGCCGCAGTGTGGACACTGTGGCCTCAAAGCCTGAGGCCAAAACCACCTGGCGTTTGGGGGCCACAGTGCTTCGTTAGCTGAATCAAAGCGACAACTACACATTGGGCAACGATATTGCCCAATTATCGGATCTACATTGGGCTGCGACAATTCACGTTCACATCGCAAGCAGACCATGTCCTGGCTCGCCAATGAAGCTCCGCAATTTTCACATTGATATGCGTGATCCGCCATAGGATTCTTAACGTGAAAATAAGCGGCTGGCCGCCCGTAAATTAAATAATGGCCTGCGCCGCATCCGGCCAGTCCGCCTTAAGTGCCGGGTTGGTCCGGGCGAATGAACTTGCCACGAACGGCGCTACCGAAATCGCTGACCATGATTTCGGATTCGCCCTTTCCACTGCACGGCCCACCACCCCGTTCACACTACACTATTGTAGGACAATCGAGCGCGAATTGCTCCACGGCGGCCGATGATTCCATGATTCCACGATGGCCTTAGTCCAAGCGCTAAATCAGGCGCAGATGGGTCTTCACATCGACCGCGATGATCAGCGCGACGTATGTGTAGATGGCGAGCATGGCCAGGCAGTTGTAGCGTAGGCCGGCGCGTGCCTCTCGCGCCGCATGATACACCAGCCAGAATAGGAATAGACACACGAGCAGTGGCAACACTTGCGGCGCCCATCCCAGCCACAGGCTCAGGCGCGCTTCGTCGTTGTGCATGAAGATGACGCCAAAAATGCTCGCTAGCAGGCGCATCGCGAAGCAGAAAAGCAGGAAGGGGTATAGCGCCGTTTGGCCGCGCTTGACGATCAGATAGGTAAATGCGCAGGCGGCAAGCACCGTCAGCAGCGGCCCTGCCAAATCGATAACCGGTCCGTGCCAGTGCGCGGTCGATGCGCTCAGCGCCCCCGATGAATTAAGCCCAAGGAAACAGACATAGCCCAACATTCGGCATGCTAGCCAGTGCGCCAGTTCGTGCGCAATCTGCAAGGTGACTGCGGCGACGCCAATTAGTCCAAACGTAGATAGCGTAAAACGAAGGCGTTCGATATGGTCGGGCATGGGATTCGGTCACGGTGGCAGAAGGTATATGATTGCCAATTGCAGCGTATCGGCAAGCAATCAGCGCCCCAAATAAAAAGCGGGTTGGACGAGGCATGGTCATGTTCGTTGTGATGGCCAACGTGGAACTGAGCGGGCACGCCGCCCGGAATTTAAACAATGAACTGCGCCGTATTCGGCTGTCCGATCGCGTGCCGGGTTGGACCGGGCGCATGAACTTGCAAACGATTCTCGCAACCAATGTCACTACACGTTTCTAGTGTTTCTTTCGTTCTCGCAGGAGGAAAAGCGCAATCATTCCAAATGGCAATCCATACAGGAGTGTGTTCTCCCAGATTTTGAAATTCTCAAATTCATGCTTGGTGTGGGCTTTCCCCATCTTGCCGCAATAAACATTGCGATCGCATGAGCGGATCGGTGCGTCGGGATATTCGTACATCCCGTAAAAAAACACTGTTCCCATCAAAGCAAATATGGTGACGAGCGCGATTTTTTGCAATTTTCTCATGGCCAAACGTGATGGTGAGCGGCTGGCCGCCCGGAAATTAAACACAAAACTGCGCCGCATCCGGCCAGTTCGACTCGACCTAAAGGTTAGGACTCGGGTTGGCGAATACCGTGCTTTTCTTGAAGATGACGAGCTAGATGACGGCCATAGCCGGCTTCGATAACCTGTGCAGCCGTGGGTAAGTACTTGTCAACAAACCTATCCATCAGATAGTAGAAATCCTCGAATGGCTTGTGACAGTTCGAGCAGCTCAGCCGCTCGTTAATATCGGACATGAAAACGCTCTCCGTTTTGGTGATATCGTCGAGATCGGTGTATGCCGTATCACACTCGTAACACTGGACCCATATATGGCCGCAGCAAGGACAGCGAAGGAAGACTAGGTCTTCGTCGCCACAGCATTTGAAGTTGACGTACTCGACGTCTTCGTCGGTCAGCAGTAACGGATTCTGAGGCTTGATGTCGGCCACTGTTGAGAGTCCTAACGTAGAGCTAAGCGGCGCGCGCCAGCGCGTCCGGCGGAACGAAGTGGAGCGAACTTGAGCGCCATGTTAGAGCGATTTCCAGTCATGATAGTGAACGCCTTGCTCGTGATCCATGAATTGCCATCCTTTTTCTGTCATCTCCCATTTCACCGTTCGGAGCTGGCTGGCGAAGTCCCCTAAGAATTGTTCGAAGGAGCTTGCCTTGAGCTTATTGACGTCGTCATCTCGCCCGAACGCAATGATCTGGCCTACAGTGCCCTTAGTGTCGGGATCGAAGTCTATTCCGATGTGGTTGCCACCATGATCATGCGTGAACGGAATCCAGCCGCGATTGAGGTATAGCGGCCGAATAAATCCAGGCGGTTCTGATGACATTGAGTCTGACAATTCTTCGTTTAGACCGTCGTCCTCGAGCGAGCGCCACATGTCCCAGTTACTCTTGATTTCAGCCACTGGCAGAAACTGCAGGCCGAAAAACAGGCCGAACCCTTGCGATTGTCCGTTGTGCCGTAGCAAAATCTGCCTCAAGGCGACGGGGAGTTTGGCGCACACGTGCGCTTCCAGGTCTTCTAGTTCAAGCACAGAAGCGCCTTCATTTAGCTTGAGCAATGGAAGAACGTTCCGTGCGGCGAGGATTTCTTCGATTTCGATCCAGAGAGTGTTCATCGCTCTAACGTTCAAACTAAGCGGCTGGCCGCCCGTAAATTAAATAATGAACTGCGCCGCACCCGGCCAGTCCGGCTTGATTGCCGGGTTGGGCGGAACGCACGCGTTTGTCCGCCTTACTGAGGTTGAGTTTGCAGTAAATACTCATATTCTTCTGGACGAATCTTCCTGATCCAACAACCCTTCTTGCGAGGGCATGCAAGAACTGAGTCGTCTACAAATTGAAGGCGCCACGCTGCTGAGTCCACTAACAATCCCTTGGCCTGTGTTGTCGCCAAATACGACGACCAACCATACTCGTTTTCTTCGATCCATTTGCCAAGAAGCGCATGTGCAGGTTCCTTCGAGCGCAAGATCCATACTTTGGGTTTTTGATCATGCGCGAGGATGGTCATTTCCAATTCGTCACCAGGCAACAGGTGAATTTTTTCGCCGGGCGAACAACTTGCGCCAAGTATAGCGAAAACGATGAGTAGGATTCGTGAAGCAGAGGTCATTGCAAGATGGCCCAACGTCAATTCGCCGCCACAGCGGCGGGGTTGTAAATTTTAACATGACGCCTAATCCTCACCTGATTGATTACAGCCCCAGCAAGACCGACAGGGCCACAATTTTCGATCCTAAACGCTGTAGCGAAACATCATGGCCGCGCTCTGCGCTATCACATGTGGATGGGCATCCTGCCCATCCCGCCAGCATCGACGACTAGACATACGCATCGACTCTTCGGTTCCAGGCCGCGCGTCGCCGGCATCGCTGTGTTAATGTGAGCCGCTTTCCGATATTGAAATAAACGAATGCCGAAACCTTCACTGCTCCGCCCGCACTTGGTCGCAGCCCTGTTTGCCGTTGTCGCCGCCGGCGCCACCATCTGTCCGGCCGCGCTGGCCGCGCCGCAGTCCCCAGCGCCCCACCAGCTTGGCGCGTCGAGCGACGCTTTGCAAGAACGGCTCGAAGCATTGGCGCGGCGCGCCGCACCCGGCCAGCTGGGCCTCGCCGTGTTCGATCCGACCAGCGGCAAGCATTGGGCCGTCGACGCCGACGTGCCGTTCATCATGATGAGCGTGTTCAAGGCGCCAGTGGCGGCGGTGGTGCTATCGCGTATCGAGGCTGGGCAAATCACGCTCGACCAGGAAGTGACGCTCACGCGCGCTGACGTGGTCGAGGGCTCCGCCATCCCCTCGGTCGGCGATCAAGTGCTGGCGGGGCGCACGCGCTTCACCGTGCGCGACTTGCTGCGCGCGGCCGTCAGCGAGAGCGACAGCACGGCGGTCGATGCGCTGATCCATCTGCTGGGTGGCCCGCACGTGGTGGCCGACTTCCTGGCGCGCCACGCCATCGCCGGCATGCGCGTGGACATGGGCGAGCGTGGCGTGGGACGGGTGGCCGACAATCTGCGCGACGGGCAAGCGATCGCGCCTAAGGAAACGCGCGCCCAAACGGCGCGCCGTGAAACGCTCGGCTACGCGGCCTTGCTGGCCGATCCGCGCAACCGCTGCACGCCCGCGGCCGCCGTCGATTTCCTGCACAAGCTGGCGACAAACCAATTGCTCGCGCCCGCGTCGAGCGCGATGCTGATCGACTTGATGCGCAAGCAGACCGTGCCCTCGCGCCTGCGCGGCGGCATCCCAGCGGGGGCGGACATTGCAGACAAGACCGGCACCTCCGTCACCGTCGGCGGGCGCACCGCCGCCTGGAACGACATGGCCATCATGACCCTGGCCGACGGGCGCCAGGTCTACATCGCCGCCTTCCTCAAGGACACGGCGATCCCTAAGCCGGAGCGCGCCACGCTGTTCGCTGACATCGCGCGCGCCGTCGCCGCGCTGCTGCCCGCGCGCGCGGCCAGCTCCAGCCCGTAGACCTAGTGCGGACGGCGCGAGGGCAACGCTTGCGCGGCCCAGCCCAGCGCCAGGATCAGCACGAAGGTCAGCGCGTTGGCCGGGATTTGCAGATTGAAGTCCACGCTGCTGTGGATGGCCAGCGCCACGATGCTCATCAATACACCGAAGGCCACGCCACGCGGCAGGCTGGAGCGGCGCCGCACCAGCACCGTCAGCGCGCTCACCACCGTGGCCAGCACCAGCGCCGCCAACAGCGCGGCCGCCGGCAAGCCCGAATCGCTGGCCACTTCGGCGTAGTCGTTGTGCGCATGGTCGAAGTAATTGCGCACGGCCGGTGGCCGCACCGTGCCGAAAGCGTTGTAGAAGCTGCCCGCGCCGGTGCCGAAGGCCGGGTACTGCGCGATCAGCTCAAGCGCCTGATGGGCTGGCAGCAAACGCTCCTCGACCGAATCCTCGATATGGCCGCTGGTGGCCACGACGGTGGTGTCGTTGATGCGCTCGACCACTTTCTCAAGCCCGACCCAGGTGCCGACGATGACGATGTCGACCACCAACAGGCTCACGATCAGCGCCACCGTGGCCGGCGCGGTGCGCCACGACAGCGGCAGCGACACCAGGCCGACCGCCAGCAGCGAGGCGAAGAAGGCGGTGTTGCCCATGCGCGAGCGGGTGAGCACCAGGGCCATCACCATCACCACCAGCATCAGGCGCAGCCGCATTTTCGGGCTGATCACGAAAGCCAGTCCCGCCACCAGGCGCTGGCGCCAGCCCGGATAGGCCGGTCCGCCCTGGCCCAGGCGCGCGAGCATCAAGCCGATGCCCAGCGCCAGGCTCATCTCCAGATAGCCGGCCAGGTGATTGCGGTTGACGAAGGTGCCGAGCGCGCGGCTATGTTCGATATCGGTGAAGAACAGGTGGTAGTGCGCGCCCACCGAAAACAGGAAGATCCCCAGCATCGCTTGCAGCAAGCCGCTCCAGACTATCGCCTGCACCGCGCGCTCGAGCCGGCGCGCCCCGCGCACCAGCAGCAGCAGCAGGGCGAACGCGAGGAAGTAAGCGATCGAGAGGCTGGCCATCAGGCGGCTCTGATACAGGTCCAGCGACAGGTACAGCGGCAGGTTCACGTGCAAGGCGGCCTGGGTTTCCTGCTGCACCCGCAAGCTGGCCGGCGACAGCAGGCCGAGCACGGCGGCGGGCAGGGGTAGCACTTGTACGATGGCGAGGGCCACGAACAGGCCGAACAAGGCCAGCGGCAGCTTGAATTTGGCGAGAGTGGCGCAGGCGCCGGCCAGGTCGCGCCGCCAGGCGAAAGCGGCGCCGGCGCACAGCGTGCATACCATCGCCACCAGGATGCCCACCGCCCACACCCGGTTCGACGCCAGCGGCAGCGGCAGCCAGAATAGCAATGCCAGCATGCCGTTGAAGACCCAGCGGTCGCCCTCGAAGGCGTTGCGGGAGTGCGCTTGACTGGGCAGATGGTTCATCGCGTGGCGCTCGTCAAAAAGTGGCAAGGCGGGGAGAGGGCGAAAAAAAGGCAGCCGCGCGGGCTGCCCTGGTGAAGCTGCGTTGGCGCTCAGTTCGGGCTGGCCGCCGCGGCGGCGCCGCCGGCGAAGGAAGAACTGCCACCCGCGTTGGCAAAGCCGGCCGAACCAGCGCCCAGACGTTCCGGCCCGGAGATACCGGCCGCCGTCGCTGGCGTGAACGCGCCAGGGTCGGCCAGGGCCGCGTCGACTGCGGCGGTGAGCTGTTCGGCCGAAAGGTTGGGCATGCCGGCTTTGATGACGTCGGCAGGCACGCCCACCACCGTCGCCACCGAGGCCAGGGTGCTGGGGTTGGAGGTCTTCGCGGCCAGCGCGGCGATGGTCTCGCGCGGCGTGGTGCTCTTGGACAGTTCGTTGTACATGGTCGTGATTTCGGCCGAGACGCGCGGTGCCTGCGCCGGCTTGGCTGCGCCTTGTGCCATCAATTGTGCGCATGGCAGTGCGGCGGCGAGGGCCAGGGCGGCGTAAGTTACGATCTTTTTCATGTTCGACCTTGTCATGGGGGAATGAGGCATTGTTCATCTTACAATGGGGCGATGCCGCCAGTCAAGTAGTGTGACGGGCCCTGCAGCAAGTGTAGCGGGAAGCGGGAAGGGCGGGGCGAATTTTCGCAAACGGGACGGGGGGCGCGCGCCTGCGTGCTAAGATCTTGTCCGGTTGGTATCATCGCGGGCCAGCCTATTCCCACCACTTTCGAAGCCATCATGACCCTGAGACGCCAGCTCTTCCTTGCCATTTCCGTCGTCTTCCTGGTGGTGTTTGCCGGCCTCTTGGCCTTATCGATCCACAACACGCGCGAATACCTGCAGCAGCAGTTAGCGTCCCACGGCCAGGATGCGGCCACCGCCTTGTCTTACCCGCTGGCCGAAGCGTTGGCGAAAAACGACAAAGCCCTTGCCGAAGTGCAAGTGCTGGCCATGTTCGACCGCGGTTATTATCAAAAAATTATTGTGCGCGCGGCCGACGGCAGCGGCGTGATCGACAAGCAATTGCCGCAGCGGGTGGAAAACGTGCCACTTTGGTTCACCCAGCTGCTCGCGCTCGACACCGCGCCCGGCGAAGCGTTCGTGGCGGCCGGCTGGCGCCAGTTGGGCAAGGTGATCGTGGTCAGCCAGCCCACCTTCGCCTACGAACACTTGTGGCGTTCGGTGATGGAGATGAGCGCCTGGATGCTGGCGGCCTATCTGGCGGCGCTGGCCGCCACCAGCCTGCTGCTGCGCATCATCCTGAACCCGCTGCGCCAGATCGAGGACGCCGCGCTGGCCATCCGCGACCGCCGTTTCGTGCAAATCGCGCTGATGCCCAAGGCGCGCGAACTTAAGCGCGTGGTGGTGGCGATGAACGACATGTCGCGCCGCGTGGGCGAGGCGCTCGACGCCGAAATCTCGCGCTCCGAGGCCTACCGGCGCGAAGCCTATGTGGACGCCGTCACCGGCTTCGAGAACCGGCGCAGCTTCGACCTGCGCCTGGCGCAGCTGCTCGACCAGCCGGGCGAATTCGATTTCGGCGTCTTGATCACGCTTGAACTCGACGAGATGAAGGAGTTCAACAACGAACTTGGTTACCGCGCCGGCGACTTGCTGCTGCGCGAAGTGGCCGATTGCGCGCGCGCCTTGCTGGGCCAGCGCGCCGCCATCTTGAGCCGCAGCGGCGGCACCGCCTTTGCCTTCCTGTGCCTCTACAGCGGCGAGGAGGATGGCGCCGATTACGCGCCCGTGGTGCGCCAATTGCAGGAACAATTGGCGGCGCTGCTGGCGCAGGGGGCGGCGGCCGGGCGGGTCTGGTTCAGCCTCGGTTGCGCGCATTTGCGCGCCGGCGAGGCGCGCGGCAAGGTGCTCGCGCGCGCCGACCTGGCGGTGGAGACGGCGCGCCACAGTGGCCATAATGGCGTGGCCACTTTGTACGCGGACGAGGGCGAGATTAATTCCACCGGCTCCTTCGGCTGGCGCATGTTGATTGAAAACGCGCTGGCGGAGAACCGCTGGGCGCTGACGGTGCAGCCGGTGATGAGCCTGCGCGAGAACAAGCTGCTGCACCATGAAGTGATGAGCAGCCTGATCGACCACCAGGGCAATGCGGTGGCGGCCAGCCAGTTCTTGCCGATGGCGCTGCGCCACAAGCTCATGGCCAGCGTGGACCGTGCGCTGGTGAGCATGGTGGTCGATTCGATCGCCGCCGGCAAGCGCGACTTGCCGCAGGTGGCGGTGAACATCGCCTCGCAATCGATTGACGACGCCGAGTTCAAGAACTGGCTGGGCGCGACCCTGCACGAGATGAAAGGGGCGGCGGCGCGCCTGTCCTTCGAGGTCAGCGAGTTTGGCTACACCCGCAACGTGGAGGCGATGCGCGCGTTCGCGGCGGTGTTGCGCGGCGCCGGTGCGCGCTTCGGGGTCGACCACTTCGGCCTGGTGCCGGGCGCGCTGGCGGTGCTGCGGGCGCTGCCGCCGGACTACATCAAGCTCGATGGCTCGCTGGTGCGCGAGGCGGCCGACAACGCCAGCAGCCGCGAGCACTTGCGCTCGATCGTACACATGGCCGCTTCGCTCGACATCGAGGTGATCGCCCATTGCGTGGAAACGGCGGCGGTGGTGGCGATGCTGATCGAAGACAAGGTCGACGCGGGCCAGGGCTTCCATTTCGGGGCGCCGACGGCGATGTGACAAGGCCATTGCGCCGACTTCAAAATCAATTGGGGGACAGACCCCTGTTTTGAGGAAAT
>JAZKBP010000067.1:0-8023 GCA_040388555.1 Pseudomonadota bacterium | reverse complement strand
CATTTCCTCTAAACAGGGGTCTGTCCCCTAATTGCTTTGTCCCCTAATTGCTGGCAACTACACCTTCAGGAATTCTTCGCGGCCGCCCAGCCAGCGCGCCAGGTGCGCGTCGACCGTCGCCACGTTTTCGCCATCAACCGCCAGCAGCAGATCGTGCGCCACGTCGCGCGCCTGCTCCACCAGCCATTGGTCCGTCTCCAGGTCGGCAAAGCGCAGCATCGCTTGGCCGGACTGGCGCGCGCCCAGGAATTCGCCAGGCCCGCGGATCTCCAGGTCACGCCGCGCGATCTCGAAGCCGTCCGTGGTTTCGCGCATTGTCAGCAAGCGCTGCTTGGCCACCGGGCCGAGCGGGCTTTGGAACAGCAGCAGGCATACGCTCGCGGCCGAGCCGCGCCCAACCCGCCCGCGCAGCTGGTGCAGCTGCGACAGGCCGAAGCGCTCCGCATGCTCGATCACCATCAGCGAGGCGTTTGGCACGTCCACGCCCACTTCGATCACCGTCGTCGCCACCAGCACGTCGACGGCGCCGCTGGAAAACGCATCCATCACTTCCTGCTTTTCGAGTGGCTTCAGGCGTCCGTGCACCAGGCCCACTTGCAGGTCGGGCAGGGCGGCGGCCAGCATCGCATGGGTGTCGGTGGCCGTTTGCAGCTGCAGCGCCTCGGACTCTTCGATCAGCGGGCACACCCAGTAGACCTGGCGCCCTTCCTGCGCGGCCGCGTGCACGCGCTCGATCACTTCCTCGCGCCGCATCTGGTCCACCACGCGCGTGACGATGGGGCTGCGCCCGGGCGGCAGTTCGTCGATGACCGACACTTCCAGGTCGGCGTAGTAGGTCATCGCCAGCGTGCGCGGGATCGGCGTGGCCGACATCATCAGCTGGTGCGGCACCGCGTCCACCTGCCCCTTGTTGCGCAGGGTCAGACGCTGGCCCACGCCAAAGCGGTGCTGCTCGTCGACGATCACCAGGCCCAGCTTGGCGAACTGCACGCTGTCCTGAATCAGCGCGTGGGTGCCGATGACCAGCTGCGCCTCGCCCGATTCGATCAGCGCCGTTGCGGCGGTTTTGTCCTTTTTCTTCAAGCTGCCCGTCAGCCACGCCACCTTCACGCCAAGCGGCTCCATCCACGCCGCGATCTTGCGGAAGTGCTGGTCCGCCAGGATTTCGGTCGGCGCCATCAAGGCCGCCTGGTAGCCGCTGTCGATGGCCTGGGCGGCGGCTAGCGCGGCGACCACCGTCTTGCCGCTGCCGACGTCGCCCTGCAGCAGGCGCTGCATCGGAAAGCCGTGGCGCAGGTCGGCGCGGATTTCCTCCAGCACGCGCTGCTGCGCGCCCGTCAGCTTGAACGGCAGCGCGGCCAGGAAGGCCGCCGACAGTGAACCGATGTTCTTCAAGGGCGCGGCGCCCTTGGTGCGGCGCGCCCGCTGCGCGCGCTTGAGCGAGAGCTGCTGCGCCAGCAGTTCGTCGAACTTCATGCGCACCCAGGCCGGATGCGAGCGGTCGGCCAGCGCGTGCTCGTCGATTTCCTGCGGCGGGTAGTGCAGCAGGCGCACGGCCGGTTCAAAGTTCGACAGCTGCATTTGCGCCAGCAGGGTCGGCGGCAAGGTGTCTTGCCAGTCGATGCGCTTCATGGCCGCCGCGATGGCGCTGCGCAGTATCGCTTGCGACAAGCCTTCGCCGGACGGGTAGACGGGCGTGAGCGCGCTCGGCAGCGGCGCGCCTTCGTTGACCACCTTGTACGAGGGATGCACCATCTCGGCGCCGAAAAAGCCGTGCTTGAGTTCCGCGCGCGCCCGCACCCGCGTGCCTTCGGCCAGCTGCTTGACCTGGCTGCCGTAGAAATTCATGAAGCGCAACAGCAGCTCGCCGCTGTCGTCGGCAATCGTCACCAAGAGCTGGCGGCGCGGGCGGAATGAGATTTCGTTCTTGGTCACCACGCCCTCGACCTGCGACACATGGCCGCCGCGCATGCAGGCGTCGCGGATCGGCACGATCTGCGTCTCGTCTTCATAGCGCATCGGCAAGTGCAACACCAAGTCCATATCCGACCGCAAGCCCAGCTTGGCCAGCTTGCTTTCGTTGGTTTTTGGCGCCGTTTTCGCTTTGGATGTGGCCATATCGCGGGTTTTAGGGGGAATTGTGTTGGAGCAGGAGTAAAATAGAGAGTTCGCTTGCGCCAACCCCGATATTGTACGGCGTGCGCACCATTAGACAAACATTCGCTTATGTACTCGCTTTCCGATTTCGATTTTAACTTGCCACCCGAACGCATCGCGCAATTGCCGCTGCCTGACCGCAGCGCGTCGCGCCTATTGCATCTCGACGGTGAACGCATCATTGACCGCCAATTTTCCGACATCGTCGACCAGCTCCAGGCCGGTGACTTGCTCGTCATGAACGACACGCGCGTGCTCAAGGCGCGCTTCTTCGGCGTCAAGGAGACTGGCGGCAATGTGGAAGTGCTGGTTGAGCGCGTGCTCGACAAACGCACTGTGCTGGCCCAGGTGCGCGCGTCCAAGTCGCCCAAGCCCGGTTGCAAGATCCGCCTGGCTGATGCCTTAGAGGTCGTCACCGGCGAGCGCGCCGGCGAATTTTTCACGCTGTCCTTCGACGCCGACGTGTTCGAGCTGATCGAGGCGCATGGCCGTTTGCCGCTGCCACCCTATATCGAGCACGCGGCCGACGCCTTCGATGAAACGCGCTACCAGACCGTGTACTCGAAGGAGCCGGGCGCCGTGGCCGCGCCCACCGCTGGCTTGCATTTCGACCAGCCCTTGCTCGACAAGCTGGCCGCCAAGGGCGTGCAGTTCGCCTACGTTACCTTGCACGTGGGCGCGGGCACCTTCCAGCCGGTGCGCACCGAGGTGTTGGCCGAGCACAAGATGCACACGGAGTGGTACACGGTGCCGCAGGCCACGGTGGGCGCCGTGCGCGCCGCCCAGGCCGCCGGCAAGGCGGTTGTCGCGGTCGGCACCACCAGCTTGCGCGCGCTTGAATCGGCCTCGCAGTCCGGCCAGCTTGAAGCGGGCAGCGCCGACACCGCCTTGTTCATCACGCCCGGTTACCGCTTCAAGACGGTCACGCGCCTGATCACCAACTTCCATTTGCCCAAGTCCACCTTGCTGATGCTGGTGTCCGCCTTTGCCGGCTATGAGGCCATCCGCGCCGCCTATGCCCACGCGATCGCCAACGAGTACCGCTTCTTCAGCTATGGCGACGCCATGTTGTTGAGTACTCAAGTATCTTCGACTTCTGCCTGAGAAAACCCATGCTCGACTTCAAACTCATTAAAACCGACGACAGCGGCTTGTCGCACGCGCGCCGCGGGCGCTTGACGCTCAACCACGGCGTGATCGAAACGCCGATCTTCATGCCGGTCGGCACCTACGGCTCGGTGAAGGCGATGTCGCCCGTCGAACTGAAGGAAATCGACGCGCAGATCATCCTGGGAAACACCTTCCACCTGTGGCTGCGCCCCGGCACGGACGTGCTCGACAAATTCGGCGGCTTGCACCGCTTCATGGGCTGGGACAAGCCAATCTTGACGGACTCGGGCGGCTTCCAAGTGTTTTCGCTGGGCGCGATGCGCAAGATTAGCGAAGAGGGCGTGACTTTCGCCTCGCCCATCGACGGACGCAAGCTGTTCCTGTCGCCGGAAGTGTCGATGCAGATCCAACGCTCCCTCAATTCCGACATCGTGATGCAGTTCGACGAGTGCACGCCTTACGAAATCGATGGCCGTCCGGCCAAGATGGAAGAAGCGGCCAAGTCGATGCGCATGTCGCTGCGCTGGGCGCAACGCTCGATGAACGAGTTCAAGGGCGGCGAAAATCCGAACGCCCTGTTCGGCATCGTGCAAGGCGGCATGTTCGAGAATCTGCGCGACGAGTCATTGGCGGGCCTGGAGGAAATCAATTTCCCCGGCCTGGCGATCGGCGGCTTGTCCGTGGGCGAGCCGAAGGAAGACATGATGCGCATGCTGGCCCACGTGGGCCCGCGCCTGCCCGCCAACAAGCCGCACTATCTGATGGGCGTGGGCACGCCGGAAGACCTGGTGGCTGGCGTGGCCAACGGCATCGACATGTTCGATTGCGTTATGCCGACCCGTAATGCGCGCAATGGCTGGCTATTCACGCGCTTTGGTGACGTCAAGATCAAGAACGCGCGCTACAAGGACGACGAATTACCGCTCGACGAAAGCTGCGATTGCTATTGCTGCCGCAATTTCTCGCGCGCCTATTTGCACCACCTGCACCGCTCGAAGGAAATCCTGGGTGCGCGCTTGAACACGATCCACAACTTGCATTACTACCTGCAGCTGATGCGCGAGATCCGCGCCGCCATCGATGCCGGCCAATTCCACGCCTTCCGATTGCAGTTCAACGCTGGGCGGGCGCGCGGAGTTTAATGTGGCATTTAACGTTTTGGCAAGCCTTGCAAAAAGAATTATGGGCAGCACATAGGCCTGAATGCCTAGCGCGCCTTGGCCAATGCTAGAATACAGCGCTATTTTTTAATCTAATCCTTTACATCGGAGTACACGTGTTCATTTCCAACGCTTTCGCGCAATCTGCGTCCGACGCCTCCAGCATGGGTGGCAGCCTGACGACTATTCTGCCGTTTATCTTGATGTTCGTGGTCATGTACTTCCTGATGATCCGTCCGCAGCAAAAGAAAGCCAAAGAACAAAAGGCGATGATGGACGCGCTGACCAAGGGCGATGAAGTGATCACCGCCGGCGGCATCCTGGGCAAGGTCACCAAGGTCGCCGAGAGCTATGTGACGATCGAAGTGGCGTCGAACACGGAAGTGATGGTGCAAAGGCACGCAATCACGATCCTGCTTCCAAAAGGCACACTCAAGTCCCTGTAAGAGAGCCCGGCGGCCGCGTGGCCGTCCACCCGCTTACCACCCTACCGCTGGAATATTATGAATCGCTATCCCGCCTGGAAATACATTCTGATCGCCGTCGCCCTGTTGCTGGGCGTGCTGTACACCTCGCCGAACTACTTCGTCGATTCGCCCGCGCTGCAAATCACCAGCGGCAAATCGACGGTGAAGGTGAGCGGCGACACGGCCACCTTGATTGACGAAGCGCTCAAGCGCGAAGGCATCAAGTCCGAAGGTGCGCGCATTGAAGGCGAGGGCGATAACCGTTCGGTGCGGGTGCGCTTCGACGATACGCAGTCGCAATTCAATGCCAAGCCGGCGCTGGAAAAGGCGCTCAATCGCGACGTGGAAGATCCTAGCTTCATCGTCACGGTGGGCTTGGTGAAGAACACCCCGGGCTGGATGCGCGCGCTGCGCGCCATGCCGATGAACCTGGGCCTGGACTTGCGCGGCGGCGTCCACTTCCTGATGCAAGTGGACACCAAGGGCGCGCTCGATACGCGCATCAAGGCGATCCAGTCTGCGGTAAAAGGTGGTTTGCGCGAAAAGAATATTCGCCACGGCGGCATCGAACGCGTGGGCGACGCGATCGTCATCAAGTTCCACGATCTTGAGACGCGCGGCAAGGCCAAGGATGCGCTGACGGCGCAGTCGGCCGACCTGTTGTTCGCCGAATCGAGCGACGGCAGCGATCAAAACCTGAGCGTCACCCTGAAACCGGCCGCGCTGACCAAGGCGATCGAAGATGGCGTGAAGCAGAACATCGCCACCTTGTCCAAACGCGTCAATGAACTGGGCGTGAGCGAGCCAGTGATTCAGCAACAGGGCGCGGACCGTATCGTGGTCGAGCTGCCAGGCGTGCAAGACGTTGCCTTGGCCAAGAAGGTGATCGGCCGCACCGCCACGCTGGAATTGCGCATGGTCGATGAAAGCATCGTTCAAGGCACCGAACTGACGGCCACCTTGCCGCTCAATGCAGAGTTGTTCACGGTCGGCAAAGGCGTGCCCGTGGTCCTGTCCAAAGAAGTGGTACTGACCGGCGACTATATCGCCAACGCCACCGGCACGGTGGACCAGCAGACCCAGCAGCCTATCGTCAGCCTGGAGTTGAACGGCGACGGCGGGCGCAAGATGCGCATGGCCACGCGCGAGCACGTGGGCAAGCGCATGGCGATTGTCCTGTACGAAAAGAAAGGCAAGCCGGAAGTGCTGTCCACGCCAGTGATCCAGAGCGAACTGGGCACGCACTTCCAGATCAGCGGCATGGGTACGAGCGAGGCGGCCAACGAGTTGGCCTTGCTGCTGCGCTCAGGCGCCCTGTACGCGCCAATGGACTTCGTGGAAGAACGCGTCGTCGGCCCGCAACTGGGCGCCGAGAATATCGCGCGCGGCTTGCATTCGGTGGTGTACGGCTTCATCGCGATCGCCGTGTTCATGATCCTGTACTACTACCTTTTTGGTTTCTTCAGTGTGCTGGCGCTGGCCTGCAACCTGCTGTTGCTGATGGCTTTGCTGTCGCTGCTGCAACTGACTTTGACGCTGCCGGGTATTGCCGCTATCGCGCTCGCGCTCGGTATGGCGATTGACGCCAACGTGCTGATCAACGAGCGTATCCGTGAAGAGCTAAGGAACGGCAACACGCCGCAAGCGGCCATTGCTGCTGGCTTCGACCGCGCCTGGGCCACCATCTTGGACTCGAACGTGACGACGCTGATCGTCGGTTTGTCGCTGCTGATCTTCGGCTCCGGTCCGGTGCGCGGCTTTGCGTGGGTGCATTGCCTGGGCATCATGACGTCGATGTTCTCCGCGGTGTTTGTCTCGCGCGGCGTCGTCAACCTCTGGTACGGCCGCAAGAAAAAGCTGAGCACGATCGCGATCGGTACGGTCTGGACGCCAGGCTTGAGCAAGTAATTCGGACACTGCAGAAACCACAACACAGGATTTAAGATGGAATTTTTCCGAATCAAGAAAGATATTCCCTTCATGCGCCACGCGTTGATCTTCAACGTGATTTCGGCGCTGACCTTCGTCGCTGCCGTGTTCTTCCTGTTCCACAATAGCTTGCGCCTGTCGGTTGAATTTACCGGCGGCACGACGATGGAACTGGCGTACCCGAAGGCTGCGAATATTGAAGGCATACGCACGACGCTGCAGGGCCTCGGATACGAGCATCCGGAAGTGGTGCCTATCGGTACGGCCAGCAGCGTGGTGCTGCGCTTGCCGACGGTGAAGGTGGCGAATGGCGGCAACGGCTCGGCGATCGTGTTCGATGCCTTGTGCAAAGCCGAGGCTGGTACCGTGCATACCAACGCGGCAAAAGCCGATGGTGCCGCCGGCGCCAACGCGAAAGCCGGCTGCTTCAACGCCGCCGGCGCTGAAGTGCTGACCCAGCAAAAAGTCGATTTCGTCGGCCCGCAGATTGGTGACGAACTGGCGCAAAACGGCTTGAACGCGCTGGTGTCGGTGATCATTGGCGTGATGATCTACCTGGCGATTCGCTTCGAATGGAAATTCGCAGTGGCGGCCATCGTCGCTAACTTGCACGACGTGGTCATCATCCTGGGCTTCTTCGCCTTCTTCCAGTGGGAATTCTCGCTCACCGTGCTGGCCGCCGTGCTGGCCGTGCTCGGTTACTCGGTCAACGAATCGGTGGTTATTTTCGACCGGATTCGCGAAAACTTCCGCAAGCAGCGCAAGGCGCCGGTGCAGGAAGTGATCGACAACGCCATCACCAGCACCATCTCGCGTACCATCATCACCCACGGCTGCACCCAGATGATGGTGCTGTCGATGCTGTTCCTGGGCGGTGAGACGCTACATTACTTCGCTGTCGCGCTGACCATCGGTATCTTGTTCGGTATTTACTCGTCGGTATTCGTGGCCGCGGCCGTGGCCATGTGGCTGGGCGTGAAGCGCGAAGACTTGATCAAGCCGATCAAGGAAAAGGATGAGACGGACGGTGCCGTCGTTTAAATTGAGTTATGTGCGTTAGCGCACCGACCGCGAGGACAGGGGCAGCTATAGTCAAGTTGTCCCTTTCAGGACACCCCTAGTTTGGATTGGCCCGCTTCCCAGTGGGCCATTTTTTTTGGTGCGCCCGGCAGGGCGCACTTACTTGGAGGTGAGAGTCCT
>JAZKBP010000066.1:0-47754 GCA_040388555.1 Pseudomonadota bacterium | reverse complement strand
CTTTGCGCTGATTTCGCCGGTCGCAGAACGCACTGGCGAAATATCCGGGCTAGGCATGTGCGTCGCGCTCACCGCAGTGGCGGGCCCTGCGCTGGCCGCCACAGCGGAGGGCGCGGCGCATTATCTGGCGCTGCCGGGAGGGGCGTTTCGCAGCGTGCTGCCGGCTGACGGCAAAACGGCGTGGCCGCGCCTGGCGCCGTTCCAGATGCGCAGCACGCCGGTCAGCAACGCCGAGTTCCGCGACTTCGTGGCCGCGCATCCGCAATGGCGGCGCGACCAGGTGCCCGCGGTGCTGGCCACGCCCGACTATCTATCGGCCTGGAGCGGCGCGCTCGCGTTCGCGCCGCTGGCGGCCAAGGCACCCGTCACACGCGTGAGCTGGCACGCGGCCGCCGCGTTTTGCACCAGCGAGAAAGCGCGCCTGCCGCGCTGGTATGAGTGGGAAATGGCCGCCGCCGCCGACGAAAGGCGCGCCGATGCGCGCGACGACCCGGCCTGGCTGGCCAAGATATTGGCCTGGTATTCGCGCCCCGGCACGGGCGACCCGCAAGCGATCGGCCTCGAAGCGCCAAACTCCTACGGCCTGTACGACGTGCATGGCCTGGTGTGGGAATGGGTGGAGGATTTCAGCGGCCTGTTCGTGAGCGCCGACAGCCGTGTGCAGGGCGAGCGCAAACTGCTTGATTACTGCGGCGGCGCCGCCTTGTCGCTGGCCGACCGCCGCAATTATGCCGTACTGATGCGCCTTGCCCTGTTGGCCGCGATGGAAGCGGAACAGGGCGGCGCCAACCTGGGCTTTCGCTGCGTGCGCGAGCCCGAACCGGAAGGAACACCATGAATCACTTACGACTGCGCGCAGCTAATACGATATCGCGCCGCCTGGTGCGCTACGCGCTCGCCACCCTGCTGGCGCTGCCGCTGCTGTGCGGCGCGGGGGCACCGGCGGCGCTGCCGGCCGATTCCCTGTACCGTCTGGCGGTGCCGCTCACCGACAGCGTTGGCAAGCAGTTCGACTGGAGCGAGATGGCCGGGCATGCCGTCTTGGTGACGATGTTCTACGGCGACTGCAATACTGCCTGCCCGATCGTGCTGGAGAACCTGCAGCAGACAGTGGCCGCGCTCAAGCTGCCGGCGGCGCGCCTGTCGGTGCTGATGGTGAGCCTGGACCCGCTGCGCGACACCCCCAAATCGCTCGCCAAGCTGGCGCAATCGCATCACCTCGACCCGGCTCTGTTCCGCATGGCCGTGAGCAGCGACGACACCCACACGCGCGCCCTGGCCGCGGCGCTGCGCATCAAATACCGCGGCCTGGCCGGCGGCGAGATCAACCACACCACGCGCATCTGCCTGCTCGACGCGAACGGCAAGGTCGTCGCCAGCAGCACCGAATTGAGCACCGTGCCCGACGCGGCCTTCCTGGCCCAGCTGAAGGCCGCCCTGCAGTAGGCGCTTGCACAAACGGCAAGCTTGCGCAACTGATGCGTCGCCGCCACGGCGGCGCAGCCATCGACGCAGCCATCGATTGCCGCGCTTGGCGCTATCCTGCATACTGGTGTGGCACTCCCAGCTCCCGGAGCCACCATGCGCACGCTTCCCCAGCAATACCGTTTGCTCGCAGCGCTCACCCTGATCCTCGTCGGCGGCTTCCTGGCCACCACCGTGGCGGGCTATCTGACCTCGCGCGACGCGGTCGAACAAGGCATCGCCGGCCAGGCCTTGCCG
Source organism: Pseudomonadota bacterium (assembly GCA_040388555.1). GTDB lineage: Bacteria > Pseudomonadota > Gammaproteobacteria > Burkholderiales > Burkholderiaceae_D > Telluria_A. Next base: position 46,032 of record JAZKBP010000066.1, on the reverse strand, counting down.
CTCACGGGCGACAATATCTATTCCGAAATCCAGAAGGACATGCTGCAACCGGTGTTCATCTCTTCGCTGATGGCTAACGACACCTTCCTGCGCGACTGGATACTCAAGGGTGAGCAGGACAGCGACCAGATCGTGCGCTATCTGCGCGAAGTGAAGCAAAAATACGGCACCCTGTCGAGCTTCCTGATCTCCGAAAAAACCCACCAATACTATTACGGCCAAGGCTTACTCAAGGCCGTGCGCGAAGAAGAGCCGCGCGACGCCTGGTACTTCCGGGTGCGCCAGATGAGCAAACCCTATGAGACCAATGTCGACCTCGACATGGCCAACCACGACACCGTCACCATCTTCATCAACCACCGCGTGCTCGACTTCCACGGCAACTTCATCGGCGTCACCGGGGTCGGCCTGACCCTCGACACGATGGCCCAGTTGATCGACCGCTACCGCACCCGCTTCCAGCGCGAGATCTACTTTGTCGACCAGACCGGCGGCATCGTCCTGGCCGGCGCATCGATGCCCAACGCGCACGCCTCGATCCTCAAGCTGCCTGGCCTGAGCGCCATTGCGATGGACATCCTGAACCAGCGCAGCACACCGACGGCGCTGCGCTACAAAAAGAACGGTGGCGTCACCATGGTCAATTCGCGCTTCATACCGGAGCTGGGCTGGTATCTGGTAGTCGAGCAGGACGTGGGCGGACAGATGCAGCCGGTGCGCCGGGTCTTAGCAGCGAACCTGGCCATCAGCGGCGCCGTCACGGCCCTGGTACTGGCCATCATCCTGCTGACGGTGAACCGCTACCAGCGCCGCATCGAAAAGATGGCCGCCACTGACGGCTTGACGGGACTGCTGAACCGCCAGGCCTTGAAGGCCGCCTTCAATCAAAACATCTTGACCAGCAAGCGCACCGGCCACGCGCTGTCGGCGATCCTGTTCGACATCGACCTGTTCAAGCGCGTCAACGACAGCTATGGCCACTTGACGGGCGACGGCGTGATTTGCGCCGTCGCCAAGATCGCCTCGAGCGTGGTGCGCCAAAGCGACATCGTGGCGCGTTGGGGCGGCGAGGAATTCCTGATACTCCTGCACGACTGCGCGCTCGACCATGCGCTGGAGGTGGCCGAGCAAGTGCGCGCGGCGATCGAGCTGCATTCCTTCGGCCTTCGTCCGGGCAGCGGAGACGTCACCATCAGCCTGGGGGTGGCCCAGTACGTGCAAAACGAAACGCCGGCCAATTTCTTCGCGCGCGCCGACGCCGCGCTGTACCGCGCCAAGGAGGCCGGGCGCAACCGCGCGGAGGCGGCCGAAAGCGGCCCGGCGCCACAGTAGCGCTGCCGCGCAAGCGAGACCGCGCGCGCCAAAACCTAAGCTGGATCAAGGAATTCAAACTCTCCGCCGCCGCCCGTTGACCGCACTACATTTAGTCAATAATCTGATTGAACACGCTACATATTGTGTTCAACGGAGACTACATGACATTACAGGCAAGCCCATCGCCAGAGCGCATCAGCAAGCGCGACGGCACAATCGAGCCCTTTGACGCGGCCAAAATCGAGTCGGCCCTGTACCGCGCGGGCCTGGCCAGCGGCGAGTTCGACGCCACCGAAGCGCACCATCTGACGCAGCGCGGCGTGCTCGCGCGCTTAGCCGCCATCGCGCCGGCCGCGCCCCACGTCGAGCAGGTGCAGGACGCGGCCGAGAGCGTGCTGTTCGACGCCGGCTACCGCGACACCCTGCGCGCCTATATCGTCTACCGCGAACAGCACCAGAGCCTGCGCCAAGACCGCAAGAGCCTGGTCGACGTGGAAGCGTCGATGAACGAATACCTGAACCAGCTCGACTGGCGCGTGAACGCCAACGCCAACCAAGGCTACTCGCTGGGCGGCTTGATCCTGAACGTGTCGGGCAAGGTGATCGCCAACTACTGGCTCAACCACGTGTACCCGCCGGCGGTGGGCGAGGCGCACCGCAGCGCCGACATCCACATCCACGACCTCGACATGCTGGCCGGGTATTGCGCCGGCTGGTCGCTACGCACCTTGCTTAACGAGGGCTTGAACGGCGTACCGGGCAAGGTTGAATCGTGCGCGCCCAAGCATATGTCAAGCGCGATCGGGCAGATCGTCAACTTCCTGGGCACCTTGCAAAACGAATGGGCCGGCGCGCAGGCGTTCAGTTCCTTCGACACCTATATGGCGCCCTACATCCGCAAGGACAAGCTCGATTATGTGAGCGTCAAGCAGTACATCCAGGAGCTGATCTACAACCTGAACGTGCCTTCGCGCTGGGGCACCCAGACCCCCTTCACCAACCTGACCTTCGACTGGGTGTGCCCGGAAGACCTGCGCGAGCAGGTGCCGCAGATCGGCGGCGAGGAGATGCCCTTCACCTACGGCGAGCTGCAGGTGGAGATGGACATGATCAACCGCGCCTACATCGAGATCATGATGGCGGGCGACGCCAAGGGGCGCGTGTTCACCTTCCCGATCCCGACCTACAACATCACCGAGGACTTCGCCTGGCACACGCCCAACGCCGAGCTGCTGTTCGAGATGACGGCGCGCTACGGCCTGCCCTACTTCCAGAACTTCATCAACTCCGAGCTCAAGCCGAACATGATCCGCTCCATGTGCTGCCGCCTGCAGCTGGACCTGCGCGAACTGCTCAAGCGCGGCAACGGCTTGTTCGGCTCGGCCGAGCAGACCGGATCACTGGGCGTGGTGACGATCAATTGCGCGCGCCTGGGCCACCTGCACAAAGGCGACGAGGCGGGCCTGCTGCGCCAGCTCGACTACCTGCTCGAACTGGGCAAGAGCAGCCTGGAGATCAAGCGCAAGGTGATCCAGCGCCACATGGACAATGGCTTGTTCCCGTACACCAAACGCTATCTGGGCACGCTGCGCAACCACTTCTCGACGCTAGGGGTCAATGGCATCAACGAGATGATCCGCAATTTCAGCGGCGACGAGCATGACATCACCAGCGTGTGGGGCCACGCCTTCGCGCTGCGTCTGTTGGACCATGTGCGTGCGCGCATGCTCGAGTTCCAGGACCAGACCGGGCATATGTACAACCTCGAGGCCACGCCGGCCGAGGGCACCACCTACCGCTTTGCCAAGGAAGACCGCAAGCGCTATCCGGACATCCTGCAGGCCGGCACGACGGACATGCCCTACTACACCAACTCGTCGCAGCTGCCGGTTGGATTCACGGACGATCCCTTCGAGGCGCTCGAACGCCAGGATGCCTTGCAGCGCAAGTACACCGGCGGCACCGTGCTGCACCTGTATATGACCGAACCGCTCACCAGCGCCGACGCCTGCCGCACCTTGATCCAGCGCGCGCTGGGACGCTTCGGCCTGCCCTACATCACGATCACGCCGAGTTTTTCGATCTGTCCCAAGCACGGCTACCTGGGCGGCGCGCATCCTTTCTGCCCCAAGTGCGACGCCGAACTGCTCGAGCGTAAAGAGCGTCAATTGAATCAAAGCGCAAGCACCCAACCATAATCAGGAGATCATCATGAACGACCGTATCCAAGCCATCCACCTGTTGCCGCAAACTGCCACCGTTACACTGCGCGACGACGAGCGCCAACCCTGCGAAATCTGGACCCGCGTGATGGGATATCACCGTCCTGTGTCGTCCTTCAACACCGGCAAGAAGGGCGAGTTCCACGAGCGCCGCTACTTCACCGAGGCGTGCGCCGCGCGCGCCAAATAGACATGGCCGCATTCGCCTTGAAAGTGGGCGGCGTGGTGCCGTTCACCGCCACCGACTACCCGGGCAAGCTGGCCGCCGTCGTGTTTGTGCAGGGCTGCCCGTGGCGCTGCGGCTACTGCCACAATCCGCACCTGCAGGCGCGCCAGGCGTACAGCGCGGTGGCGTGGCCGGAGGTGCACAAGCTGCTGGCGCGCCGGGTCGGGCTGATCGACGCGGTGGTCTTCAGCGGCGGCGAGCCGACCATCGATCCGGCGCTGCCGGACGCCGTCGCCCAGGTGCGCGCGATGGGATTCGAGGTCGGTTTGCACACGGCGTGCATCTATCCGCGCCAGTTGGGGACGGTGCTGCCGCAGCTCGATTGGGTCGGCTTCGATGTCAAGGCGCCGTTCGACGACTATGCGCGCGTGACGCGCATCGCCGACAGCGGGCGCCACGCGCGCGCCTGCGCGGAGATGATCATCGCCAGCGGGGTGGCGCACGAATGCCGCACCACGGTGCATCCCGATCTGCTGGGCGATGATGAACTCGAAGCGCTGGCCGCGACCTTGGCCGGTATGGGAGTGCGCAATTACGCCTTGCAGATGTTCCGCGCGCAGGGTTGCGGCGATGCGGCCTTGGCTGCGCGCGCCGTGGCCCGTGCGCCGGCCCCGCAGGCGCTCGCGCGCATCGGCGCCATGTTCCCGCAATTTACACTGCGCCAGGCCGCGTGAGCGGTCGCTGAAGTCGATTTCGCGCGCTTCGCGCAGGCCTGGCGTGAGCGCGCCTAGTCAACCGTTGCGCAAGTGTCCACGGGCGCGCCCGTCGCCCACGCTACCAATGCCCGCTGGCCGCTTGGTGTCATGCTGAAGACGCGCGAATCGGGCAGGCGCTTCCCCCATCCCAATTGCTCGATGCGCTGCAACAGCATGGCGCCAAGCGATCCGGCCAGGTGGTCGCGTCGTTCGCTCCAATCCATGCAGGTGCGGCAAAGCGGGCGCCGGCCACTGTGCGAGGTGGGCGCCTCGATTCCGAGTTCGAGCACGATGTTGCGGCCAGCAGCACTGAGTCCCAGCGCGCCAGCCTGCATGGCAAACGCGCCGCGCGCGGCCAAGCCCTCGTAGAGCATGACGCCCAGTTCGCCCGCCAAGTGGTCGTAGCATACGCGCCCCTTGCGCAAGGCGGGCTCGCGCGGGCTTGAACGCAAGCGCAGCGCACCCGTGCGGAAGGCGACGCTCATCAGCGATTCGAGCAGCTGGGCCACGTCGGCACCGGCGAGGCGGTAGTATCGGTGGCGCCCCTGCGCCTGCACTTCGAGTAAGCCCGCCTCGACCAGTTTGGCCAGATGGCCGCTGGCGGTTTGCTTGGTGACGCCGGCGATGCCAGCCAGCTCGGTGGCGGTGAGCGCCATGCCCGACATGAGCGCGGTGAGGATCTCTGCGCGCGCATGCTCGCCGATCAAGGCCGCGATGCCGACAATATTGGGTCCGTCTTTCATGGTTCGATCTTAGCCGAACCATTCGTCAGGGACAAGGCCGTATAGTGGTCACATTCATCCACCTGAGGACGCCATGGCCATTACCTGCTTCATCCGATACCAGATCGACCCGTTCCAGCGCGAGGCGTTCCGCCAGTACGCCGAGAATTGGGGACGCATCATTCCCCGCTGCGGCGGAAACCTGCTGGGCTACTTCCTGCCCCACGAGGGCAGCAATGACATCGCATGGGGGCTGATCGGCTTCGACAGCCTGGCCTCGTACGAAAGCTATCGGCAGCGCTTGAAGACCGACAGCGAGGGACGCGCCAACTTCATGATGGCGCAGGAGCAGCGCTTCATTCTGCGCGAGGAGCGCAGCTTTCTGGAGAACGTGGCGTGATCGCGGTTATTTTCGAAGTCGTGCCGCATGCCCGGCACCATCAACGCTATCTGGACGCGGCGGCCCAATTGCGCCCGCAACTGGAACAGATGGATGGCTTTGTGTCGATCGAGCGCTTTCAAAGCCTGAGCGAACCGGGGAAGATCCTGTCGCTGTCGTTCTGGCGCGACGAGCAAGCCGTCAAGAACTGGCGCACCCACGAAGCGCACCGCGCCATTCAAGAGCAGGGGCGAGGCACACTGTTCGAACACTATCGCCTGCGCGTGGCCAGCGTGGTGCGGGACTACGGCTTGAACGAGCGCGAACAGGCGCCAGCGGACTCGCGCGAGCGGCACGGCTAGCGTGCCGAACCCGCCATGCCCAGCGCTCGATTCAGAAGGTGTAGCTCAGGCCCGCGCGCACGACCGGATAGTATTTGAAGCCCTTCACCTCGTCGGCCAACTTGTCGCTTTCGGTGACCAGGTCTGCATTGAGCTGGGCGCAGACCAGGGCTGGCGCGCTACAGCCGCTGCTCGAGAGCGAGGTGCGCGGTTTGCCCTGGAACAGCAGGCCGAAGTCGCTTGAGAGTCCCCAGCCCTTGCCATTCGATGAGCTGCCCCAGCCGAAGCCCAGGTAGGGCACCATTTTCTGGAAGTCGATGCTGCCCGTGATCCTGCCGGCGCTGGCGGCCTGGTAGGAATGGCCATCGAAGGTATAGCTACCGTTCGCATTCGACTTGGCCGAGGCGCCGATATTGTTGCCGTTCGCGGCCAGGCCGGCGCTCAGGCGAAAACTGCCTTCCATCGGAAACCAGTCGAGCAAGGCGTCGAAGCTTTGCAGCTTCATCTTGAAATCGTAATCGGTGTCCGAGGTGTTGCCCGAATAGTTGAACTTGAAATAGCCGAATCCCAGGCGGGCTCCGATGTCGCTCTCGATCGGGATGCTCAGGTGCGCGCCCAGTCCCGTGCTGCCGCCTTCGAGGCTCACGCCCGCAGTGGCCGCCTCGCCAGCGCGCGCGCCGCCGCTGCCCAAGACCAAGCCCGCCATCAAAGCCACTGCGAAGGTATGCTTCATTGTCGATTCCTATTCGATGAGTGATTGCCTGTGCGGGCACGTAACGAACAATGAGTATAGCCACTCGATAGCGTGGCAGGTGGCCGCGATGCCATCGTGTTGGATTAGGTACACAGCGATCAAGGCAGCGGCGGCGCGCACCTGGCGTCTGCCGGAACGCGCGCGAACGCGCCGGCGCCCGCGCCTACGCCTCAGGAAGCTGCAAGCGCCGCACCCCGTGCACGAAGCGCTCGAGCGTGTCCGACAGCACGCCGCGCGGGATCATCGCTTCGATCAACTGGAAGCGCCCGCGCGTCTCCAAAGCCAGGCGCAGCGCAGCGCGCAGCGAGGCGCGCGTGCTGACGCGGTAGCCGTCGCCGCCGAGCGGGCCGGCCATGTCGGCGAAGTGCCAGTCCGACAAATCGGTAAAGCTGGATTCCGGCTGGAAGGTGCGCAGCATCTCCCAGCTGCAGTTGTTGAAGACGATGACGATCGGGTCCCAGCCGTAGCGCTGGCAATTACCCAGCTCCCAGCCCGTCATCTGGAAGGCGCCGTCGCCCACCAGGATCAAGGGACGCGCGCCACCGCCAGCCTGTAAACCCATCCCGGCCGGCACGCCGTAACCCATGGTGGCGTAGTAGCCGGGCGCGACCAGCGCGGTGTTTTCGATGTCGAGCGCGGTGAACAGGCAGTCGCCGATATCGCATGCGATCGGCATGCGTCCGTGCGCAGCCATCGCGTCGTTGATGGCGCGCGCGATGTCCATTGGCGCGATCGGCGCATCGTCCGCTTCCAGCGCGCGCGGGTAGACGTGCGGAATAGCGGCCACGGCGCCGGCGTGCAGCGCGCTGGCGCGCGCCAGCAGGCCGTCGACCAGGGCCTCGAGCGGTATCTGCGGATAGATATGGTGGCCCAGCGTGACCCGGCCGTCGAGCGCGGTAATACTCTTACGCATATCGATTTTGGTGTCGGAGACCCCAAAGTTGGTGTCCGAGATGATCACCCCCAGCATCAGCAGCGCGTCCGAGGTCTCGACCGCGCGCGTGATGTCGGGCGCACCGGCCACGCCCAAGTAGGTGCCCAGTAGCGGCGCGTCGGTGTCGGCCAGCAGGCCGCGGCCCATGAAGCTCGTCACCACCGGCAGGTTCAGCAAACGCACCAGTTGCGCCACTTTTTGCTCGATCCGGAAGCGCCGGATTTCGATCCCCACCATCAGCACCGGCGCGTGCGCGCACGCGAGGCGGCGCAACACGTCTTCCACGCAGGCCTCGAGTGCGTCGCGGTCAAAAGTCGGCAGTGGCGCCGGCACCACCTCGGCGCAAGCCACGCCAGTCATGTCGCGCGGCAGTTCAATGTACACGGGGCGCGAATGGGTCAAGCAGCTGCGCAGCACGCGCGCGATGTCGGCCGGCGCGCGCGCGGCGTCGTCGAGCACCACCTGGTCGCAGCTGATCTCGCGGAAGATCGCCATCTGCGAATCGATGGTCTTGGTCTGATGATGCAGCAGCAGGCCATTGCGCCACTCGCCCGCGCCCGGCGCGCCGGAGATCACCACCAACGGCACTTTTTCGGCATAGGCCGAGGCCACTGCGTTGACCATGTTCAGGGCGCCCGCCCCATAGGTGACGGCCGCCACGCCCAGCCCGGTATGGTGGCGCGCGGATGCGTCGGCCGCGAACCCGACCGCCGGCTCATGGCTCAGGGTGTAGAGAGGCAGGATGGCAGACTCCTCGATCTGCTTGAAGAAGGCGAGCACGAAGTCGCCGGGGATGCCGAAGATTTCACGCGCGCCGTGCTGCTTGAGCGCGCTTAACAGGGATTGGGACAGGTTCATGGCGGATCTGGTCAAAGGAAAAAATAGGCGAACGCGTTCGCGTGCCGGTCATATTCGACCTTAGCACCGCGGCTGCGCGATTGGGAACGAGTCGGGCGCGCCAGAAGGACTAGGCGCACTAGGCATTTCGGTGCATGCGCCCAGGCGCGCTGTATTGGCGATGTCCGCCGCCAGCGCATTGGTGATGGCGGCGGCCAGGTCTGGCTCGAAGTCGGCGTGATAGCGCTTTTGCACGCCGCAGCGGTTGAGCAGCACGTGGCGCTGCGGCTCGATATCATGGCGCGCCAGGCATTGCCGCACACAGGCGAGCTGGCAGCCGTCGATGGCGATGATAGTGCGCCCCGAGCGCGCCGTCTTGAGCAGCGAGGGCACGTCGCCGCCCACGCCGGCGATGCACGACATCTGCGCGACGCCGCGCCGATCCAGCGCCAGCGCCACATGGTTGGCCATCTGCGCCGCGCTCGAACAGCCGGAGCACGAATAGACCAGCGGCAGATCGTGTTTGTTCGAAGCCATGAGCGATCAGCGCTTGAGTACCTGGCGCCAGCGCGCCAGCATGCGCTCTGGCGCATATTGGCTCAGGTCGATCCCATCGAGCGTATTTTTGACCATCAAGCCAAGCTCGGTGTCCCCTTCCATCACCAGGCGGCGGTTGAAGAACAAGGTGTCCGGGTCTTCGCGGCGCTGCGCCAGCAGCCAGAAGTCCGCCGCGCTGGCGGCGATCGTCAAGTCCGGATCGACACTGGCGCGCTTGGGAACGAAACGCTGAGCGCGCCAGCCAAAGTCGAATGTGACGCCCAGGTCAGTCACGCCGATGCGCAGCGTCTTGCCCTCGAGGGCGGCGCGCACGTCGGCCGGCAGGTGGCGCACCAGCAGCAGGTTCAAGCCGCCGACGAACAGCAGGGCGCCCGGGTAAGCGGGCAGCAGCGCGGACAAGGACGCGAAGGCGGCCGTGAACGGCGAGCCGAGCGGCCCGCGCGGTAGCGAGGTGGCGCCGCGCCGCGCGCCAGCATGGTTGGCCCCGTGCGTGGCGGCCTTCACGCCGCGCTCCGCTCGGCCAGCTCGAGGCCGGGCTTGCCGTTCCAGAAGCCGTCGCAGCCTGCCGCCGGCATCAACAGCCCAAGTTCGGACAGGGCGCGGGCGCGATCGGCGCCACCACGCACGGCGTCGAACAGCTCGATCACGCGCTCGCTGAACACCGCTTGTGGACTGATGCGCAGCACATCGACACCCAGTTCACGCAGGCGCGGCATCTCGCCCAGCAGGTTGTACACCAGCGCCGATTGGGTTTGGGTGCCGTTCAAGACCAGGAAGGGCTCGGCCTCGCGGGTCTTGAGCAGCAAACCATCGGCATGGTCGATGCAGCTGAACTGACAGTGGTCCTTTGGCAGATTGCGGTGGCGCGCCGTGAAGCAGCGCGCCGAAAACGCGAGCGGCATGCGGCCGTAAGCGAACACTTCGGTCTGCATGCCAGGTGGGCGGGTCTGCTGCAGCGATGCCAGCGCGGCCTGCCCCATTTCCAGCGGCATCACCCAACGCTGCGCGCCCAGCTCGGCGAACATCTCCAGCGTCGCCTTGTTGTACACGTTCAGGTGCGGGCCGGCCACGAAGGGCAGTTTTTTGCCGCTCAAGCGGTGCAGCGCGCCGATGTCGTTGGCTTCGACCATGAAGCGGCCGTTGTCGACGATCCGGTGCAGCGCCGTCACATCCGCGCCCGACTCGAGCAGGGCTTGGGTCGACAGCACCACCTGCTTGCCGGCGGCGGCGAGCGAATCGGCCACATCCAGCCAATCGGGTAGGCGCATTTCGTGACGGCGCGAGCAGACGGTTTCGCCCAGGTAGACGATGTCGATGGCGCTGGCGGCGATTGTTTGGTAGAAGTCCAGCACGCGCTGGCGCGGCCAATAGTACAGAACGGGACCGAGCGCCAGCTGCGGCATGGCGTGCTCCGATGCGGTGTGTGTGTTCATTTCCATGAGCGGTGATAGGAGCCGAGCGTGTGCTGCTGCCCCTCGGCCACCTTGTTCAATTCGGCCATCCAAAGCGGCTTGACGGAGAAACGCTGCGGATTGCCGCGGCATTGGTCGATCGCGTCGCGCCAGACGCGCGTCACTTGCGCCACGTAGGCCGGGCTGCGCTGGCGTCCCTCGATTTTTACCGCGCGCACGCCCATCGCGCTCAATTGCGGCAATAGCTCTAGCGTATTCAAGCTGGTCGGCTCTTCGATCGCATAGTAGCTTTCGTCGCCGACGTCAAAACGTCCCTTGCACAGCGTTGGATAGCTCGCGCTTTCGTCGTCCGCGTAACGGTCGATCAGCACGCCGTTCAGGCGCGACTCCATACCCTTGCTGGTTTGCTTCCAGCGCACCGCTTTCGCGGGCGAACACACGCCGGCCGTATTGGGCGACTCGCCGGTCACGTAGGACGAGAGCGCACAGCGCCCCTCGACCATCACGCACAGGCTGCCAAAGCCGAACACTTCGATGTCGACCTCGGTGTTGCGCGTGACCTGTTCAACCTGCTGCAGCGACAGCACCCGCGGCAGCACGGCGCGCGCGATGCCGAAGTGTTCGCGATAAAAGTTGATCGCCTCGTAGTTGGTGGCCGAGCCCTGCACCGACAAATGCAAGCGCAGCGTGGGATAACGCTGGGACGCGTAGCGCATCAGGCCGGGGTCGGCCAGGATCACGGCGTCGATGCCAGCGCCATGGGCGCGGTCGATCGCGCTGCGCCACAGGCTTTCCAGTCCCGGCTGCGGATAGGTGTTCAGCGCCAGTAGCACCTTGCGCCCGCGCTCGTGCGCGTAGGCGATGCCTTGGGCGATGGCCGCTTCGTCGAAGTTCAGACCGGCGAAATTGCGCGCGTTGGTGGCGTCGCGAAAACCCAGGTAGACGGTGTCGGCGCCATTGTCGACGGCTGCCTTCAAGGCCGGCAGACTGCCGGCGGGACAAACCAGCTCGAGGGCTGCGGGTGGGGCGGACGGCGGTGTCCGATGCGGGACGGGCGGTAACTCGGAAACACTCATTTTGTTCGATCTTTGCAAGCGCAGAGCCAAACTGTAACGCGCACAGGCCCTTCGAATCCTTAATTCAGATTAAGGATTCGAAGCTTGCCCCGGTGGGAGAATGGGGCATTACAGAAACGAGGGAGAACGTCATGGAAACCATCACCGCCTATCTCGAGGGCGACCATGCGCGCTGCCATGCCTTATTCGAAACGGCGCGCAAGCGCGTGGCGGCGCTTGAGTGGGGCAGCGCCGCTGACGACTTCGCCGCCTTCGCTTATGCGATGGAGCGCCACTTGATCATGGAAGAGCGCATCGTCTTCCCTGCCTACGAAAAAGCGGTGCGCACCACCACCGGGCCAACGAGCATCATGCGTTCAGAGCATCTGCACATCCGCGCCATCGTGCAGCGCATGGCTGATTCGATCGCTGCCGGCCACGCCAAGGAGTTCGGCAAGCACGCCGACACCTTGCGCATCGTCGTGCTGCACCATGGCGAAAAAGAGGAAGGCGTGCTCTATCCGATGATCGACCGCATCCTCGGTGGGCGCCAGGGTGAGGTCATTGCCGCGATGCGGGCATTCGGTGCGCTCGATGTGATGGCCGAGGCGCAGTGACGCCAGGGCGCGTGGACCAAGCGGCGCAGCTGCTCGACGCGCGCGGGCTTGAACCGCCCGAACCGATGGTGCGCGTGCTCGCCGTGCTGGCGCTGCTGGTGCCGCGCGCGCGCATCTGCATGCTGATCGAGCGCGAGCCAGGTCCGCTCTATCCGATCTTGGCCGAGCGCGGCTTTGCATTTCGCACCGAGGCGCGTGCCGATATGCTTTACGAGGTGACGATCTGGCATGCGCACGAGTCTGGGCGCGTGCCCGCGCCGACGCCACCCGGACATGCCACATGCAGCGAACCCTGTCATTCGAGCTGGCCCCCGCGCTGAAGGCGGTGGCACGCTACTTCCTGAGCGCGCCGCTGTTCGCGATTGCCGCCGGCTTGCTCATGCTGGTCGCCGGCGAGGACGCATTCGCCTCGCGCTGGTCGCCGGCCACGCTGGCGCTGACCCACCTGTTCACGCTCGGCATACTGTCGATGTCCATGATCGGCGCCCTCATCCACATCATGCCGGTGGTGGCCGGCATGCCGCTGCCGCACGTGGACACGGGCGCGCCGCTGGTGCACGCCCTGCTGTGCGCGGGCACGTTGGCGCTCGCGGGTGCGTTCTGGTTTGCCCAAGGCTGGCTGTTCGGCCTGGCGCTGGCGCTGCTGCTGGTGGCGTTTGGCTTGCTGCTGCTCGCCTGCGCGCTGGCGCTGCGGCGCGCCGCGCCAGCGGCCGCGCACACGGTGGCGGCGCTGCGCCTGGCCCTGGGCGCGCTGGCGCTCACGGTGGTGCTGGGCGCCTTACTCGGTGGCGCGCTCGCCTGGCCTGCGCTGCTGCGCTTGGACGTCGTGGCGCTGACGAACGTGCACGCGCTATGGGGTCTAGCCGGATGGGTCGGGCTGCTGATAATCGGCGTGGCCTACCAAGTGATACCGATGTTTCAGGTGACGCCGCCGTATCCCAAGCGCTTCGCGCGCGCGCTGGCGCCGGCCTTGGTCGTGGCGGTGCTGGCGCGCTCGGCGCGTGGCACAATCGGCGGCAGCGGGGCACACGGGCTGGCGGCACTGCTCGATGTCGCGCTGCCCTGCGGTTACCTGGTATTCGCCTGCGCCACACTGTGGCTGCTATCGCGCCGCAAGCGTCCTCCCGACCCAACCACCTGGTTTTGGCGCGTGTCAATGGCCAGCCTGATCGCCTGCATGGTGCTGGTGCTACTACCGGGACCGATGGGCGGCGAGGCGCGCCCATTGCTGCTGGGCGTGCTTTTCGTGATGGGCTTCGCCGTCTCCGCCATCAACGGCATGCTCTACAAGATCGTGCCCTTCCTGGTCTGGTACCACCTGCAGTCGAGCGCGGTCGGCGCCATGCATTTAGTGCCCGGCGTAAAGCGCATCCTTCCCGATTTGCTAGCCACGTGGCAGTTCCGCGCCCATTGCGCCGCCTTGGCAATGTTGCTTGCCGCGGCGCTTGATCCGCCTCTTTGGGCGCGGCCGGCGGCACTGGCACTGTGCCTGTCTGCCGCCTTCCTGCTGCACAATGTCCTGCACGCGCTGCGCATCTACGCGAAGCTCAGCTTGCTTGGCGGAACGAAGGGAATTTAAAAATTGCCTGGGCCGCCACCAATGTCGGTGTGCGACCGGCACGCTTAGCCCCCCTCCACCGTCGTGAATTTATTCGGACAATGATTTGATGCGAGGATCTCCGGCGAAACGGCAGATGTCGGAAGAAGGTATCCAACGATTATTCCTGTCAACATGCCGGCGATATGCGCGACCAGCGATGAGCTTGGCATCAAACATTGGGCAATGATCATATCGCCAGCGGAAAGCACCAACACGGTCTTATAAAAATGGCTTGGAAAGTGTTCTGGAAACCTGAATCCGATCATGATTATGAAACCGGTGAGCGCGAAAATTCCCGCTGAAACACCACAAATCGCATCGTGATGACCTTGAAAAACAAACACGAAAAGGACGCCAATTGCAGAGCCAACAAGAAAAAGTGGAATACATGCTTTTCGGCAAATACGCGCAGTGATCATGGCAATCGGGATCAAGGATAGAAAATTCGATAGCCAATGTGCCAACGATGCATGCAGGAACGGTCCCGTCAAGACACGCCAGTATTCCCCTTGCGCCAGTGCAGGAAAATACGCACCAAATCGCACCAACAACTCATCAACACCATGTAAGCGCTCTTGCATGAGAAGTTGTATCCCTCCCGCAACCAACATGACCGCGGTCCAGAAATACATATCGGTCCGCGATTGCGTCCTCACCCAGTATCCAAATAGTTCGCGTTCCTGAAGCGCTGTAATATTTCGGACCACCGTGAGGTGATCGAATACTGCGATTGCGAGCAAAGCGATATTTGCTTGAATTGCTCCCGCAAGGCTCAGGCTGGTAGATCGCGACACCATATACAGCATCAATATTGCGACGAATAGCGTGAGCATTCCCTTACGACATGCCAAAATAAATGCACCGTGCGCGTCGGAAGCATATCCTTCGATAAGTATTGCTGGAAGAAATGCGTGACTGCCGGGTGCTAGAACTAGATTCCGGTTGAGTACGCGCCAGCATGCAAATTCCTTTTTTGCATGTTCGATGCCAACGCATTCGACTGTTCTACCTTTTCGAACCCGCCAGTCGTCATTGAGCGTAGATTGCGGAAACTGAGAAAGATCGCGCCAGTTCATGTTCGCTCCTTACATTCCAGTAGAAAGAATATTGAGGGGCTGCCAGCACCTCTGACAACCCCGTCACGGTATCAAGATATTACTGCTACAGCAACAATAGCAACGGCTGCAACAGCGACCACCGGTGCAGTTAGGGAGAGGGACGCAAGCACTGCGATGGTCTTGATGGCAGTCATCGGATTGATGCCGCCGCTTACTTGGTCGATTTCGTCAAAGGTCATGGTTTGCATGATGATGCTCCTATGTGAACACTATTAATGACCGGTTCAGCACACTTGAAAGCCATGTTTGCCACCGGTTTCCTTACTGCCGCGAATGCGTTGCAGTGATTAAATAGTAACAATATGGAAAAAGTACAACTTGATTGAAAGCAGGAATTGCCCCGTCATGCATGCTTTTTCGACATGACAGCTTCTTAATCTGATAATTCTCATTCTGGGAAGAAAAAGTCACTGAGTCACATGCTGAACCTTGCGTTCACGCATGATCTTCTCGAAGAGGTGTTTGGTCGCGAAAGCGTTACATGCTCAGCAACGAGTGCGCTGGCAGAGGAATGCCAGCCCAATGCGTCACCAGCCATTGGAGGCAATCAGGGAAAGATGACTACGCGTGCGCGCCCGTCCTCGCTATGCTGGCGAAGCTTGTGCGCGGGCGCGCGTGTGGGATAGGACGACCGAATTACAAGGCAGCGCGCGCCGCAAGGGCCGCGCGCCAATGCCCAAAACAGTGACGCTCAGGCCAAGGCTTCCTTGGCAGCCTCTTCCGGCGTCAAGCCGTCATAGAACAAGTCGGTGAACCACTCGACCTGCTCTTCGATGTGTTCCTGCGCCTGCGCCAAGGTGGCGCCACCGGCGACCAGGAATTTTTCGACTTCAATGCACCAGTCGATCAAGGCGCGCGTTTCTGGATCCAGCTCTTCTTTTTTCGCCATTTTATTCACCTTCATGGAAGCGGCCGGCGGCGCCGGGACTTGCGCAGATTATAGGGGAAAGCGCCGCGGGGAAGCGGGCGGGAGGAAGAAATTGCAGGCGCGCAGGCGCCCGGCCCGCACAGGGAAATAGCGAAGGCGGTCGGGCCGCGCCTGCCTAGTCCAGCTTCCAGGCGTAATCGACCTTGGTCCAGGTCTGGGCCGGCGCGCCATCCTTGGTGCCGGGCTTGAACTTGCAAGCGCTCAGCGCCTTGAGCGCGGCCTTGTCCAGATTCTTGTAGCCGCTGGTCTTTTCCAGCTTCGATTCGACCACGCTGCCGTCGGCGGCAACCAGGAAGGACATCGACACCGTCCCCTGCTCCTCGTTCATCAGAGACGCTTTCGGATACTCAGCCTTGCACGTCTTAGGATCGAAGCTGGCGGGCGTTTCAGCCGCAGCCACCGTGCCAGCCGCAACGGACAACAGCAGCGCCAGCACCACACCATCGATACGCAGATTTTTTGGCATACTCATTTTCCCAAGCGTTGACATCGATCCGGGCCAGACATCATCGGCCCGGGCCTAGAACTCTTCCCATCCATCGCCATCGCTGGCAGCGGCGGCGGCCGGTGCCTTGGCCGCCTTGACGGGCGCGGGCGCGGGGCGCTTGAGCGCCGGTGCCGCGCGTGGCGGCGGCGCTGCCTCCTCTTCCTCGTCCTCCTCCTCAGGCGCATAGCCGTTCGCCAGGCCAGCCGGCACGTGGAACACCGGATGGCGGTCGAGCAGATGGGCTTCCTCGCCCTCGACCAGCTTGAAGATGCTGACCACTTCGGCCAACTCGCTAGCCTGGTCCTGCAAGCTCTGCGCGGCGGCGGCGGCTTGTTCTACCAGGGCCGCGTTCTGCTGGGTCATGCTGTCCATCTCGATGATCGAGCGGTTCACCTGTTCGATGCCGGCGCTTTGCTCCTGGCTGGCGTTGGCAATCTCGCTCATGATGTCGGTCACACGGCGCACGCTGGCCACCACTTCGTCCATCGTCACGCCGGCCTGCCCCACCAGCTTGCTGCCGCGGTCGACCTTCTCCACCGAGTCGCCGATAAGGGTCTTGATTTCCTTGGCCGCGGCGGCGCTGCGCTGGGCCAGGTTGCGCACTTCCGAGGCCACGACGGCGAAGCCGCGTCCCTGCTCGCCCGCACGCGCCGCTTCCACCGCGGCGTTCAGCGCCAGGATATTGGTCTGGAAGGCGATGCCATCGATGACCCCGATGATGTCGACGATCTTCTTGGCCGAATCGTTGATCGAGCCCATGGTGTCGACCACTTGCGAAACCACCTCGCCGCCCTTGCGGGCCACGTCGGAGGCGGTGGCGGCGAGCAGATTCGCTTCGCGCGCATTGTCGGCGTTTTGTTTGACGGTGGAGGTGAGCTCTTCCATCGCGGAGGCGGTCTTCTCGAGCGAGCTCGCTTGCATCTCGGTGCGCGAGGACAGGTCGATATTGCCGGCCGCGATTTCGCGCGAGGCGGTGCCGATGGTCTCGGTGCCCAGACGCACCTGGCCGACGATGTTGACCAGGCTGTCGCGCATATCGCGCATCTCGACCAAGATGCTGCCTTTGTCAGTGGAAGTCGTTTCGATCGCGATCGACAAGTCGCCATGGGCAATGCTGCCGGCGATCTGGGCGGTGTAGCCTGGTTCGCCGCCGAGCTGCTTGAGCAGACCGCGCGTGATCCAAACGGCCGCCAGCGCGCCCAGCGCCACTGCGATGCCGCCCAGGATCAGCATGAACAGACGCGCATTATTGAAAGCGATTTGCGCGTCGGTCTGCACCTGCGCGTTGAGTTTGTCCTCGAGCGCGGCCAGTTTGTCGAGCGCGTCGGTCCATTTTTTCTGGACCGGCCGGATTTCCTTGCGCATCACGCGGGTGGCGTCTTCGGCCTTGTTGGCCAGCCACAGTTCGGTGGCCTTGCCGATGGCGGGCATGGCCACGCCTTCGTGTTCCTTCACTTCAGCGAGCAGCGCTTTTTCCTCGGCCGAGGAGTCGAGCGCGAATTTGTCGGCCAACTGGCGCTCAAATTCATCGTACTTGCGCGTCTGCTCCTTCATGGCGTTCATTTCCGGCTCCATGTCGCCGGCGTCGGTCATCATGTTCAGGATTTTGAGCGAGGTCAGGCGGGCGTTGACATTGGCCCGCATGTCCACCACCAGGCGCGTGACGACGTTGTTGACCGTCACCACATGGTCGAGCCGGTCTTCGATCTGCGCCATGCGCATGATGCCCACCACCGTCACCGCCACCAGCAGGGCCAGCACCAGCGCGAAGCCCAAGGCCAGGCGCGTACCGACCTTCATATTTGTAAGATTCATGTCGTCTCTTCTTCTCTGACTATTGATCAAATATGCCCGGCACGCAGCGGGATGCGTCAGGCCGCGCCGGGATTTGAATCGCGTTCAAACGGGCCTTGCTGACAGAATAAATCAAATATGACCACGGGTGCACAATTACCGAACTGGACCGGCGCCATTTCGCAACAGCAACAATTTACGGTGGGTCGATGGAACCCGAAAGGGGACGGTATGGAAGAATTATAGTTTCAAATTTTGCCGCAAGGCAAGCAAAAAGTACACGATTCTCTCCTTTTCCCACACTTGCCCGGCGTGCGCCGATGGCTAATAAAACACTGTAAAAACAATCACATAGCGTTCGATGCCACAAAATCGGGGGGCGCCACGCCTCATGCGCGCATGCGCGCGGCCGCCTCCAGCAACAGGCGGGCGTCGCCGCTGGCCAGCTTGGCGGGATCGGACAGGCTTTGGCGGAAGGCGCGCGCGCCCGGCAAGCCGGCCATCAAGCCGAGCATGTGGCGCGTGATGCTATTGAGTTTCAAGCCGCGCGCGCCGTGGCGGGCCAGCTGTTCCTCGATGTAGGGCACCATCGCCGCCAGCACTTGCTCGCGCGTTGGCGCAGCCGCCGTGTCGCCGTAAAAGCGCGCGTCGAAGCACGCCATCGCGTACGGGTTGTGGTAAGCCTCCCGCCCGAGCATCACGCCATCGACGTGGGCCAGGTGCAGCGCGATCTCGTCGGGATGCTTGATGCCGCCGTTGATGATGATCTCGAGGTGGGGAAATTCGCGCTTCAGTTCATAGGCCACGTCGTACTTGAGCGGCGGGATCTCGCGGTTTTCCTTGGGCGAGAGGCCCTTGAGGATGGCGTTGCGGGCGTGGACGATGAAGGTCTTGCAGCCGGCATCGGCCACCGTGCCGACAAAGTCGCGCACGAAACCGTAAGCCTCGTTGCGGTCGATGCCGATGCGGTGCTTGACCGTCACGTCGATCGAGACGGCGTCACGCATGGCCTTGACGCAGTCGGCCACCAGCTCAGGCTCGGACATCAGGCAGGCGCCGAAAGCACCCTTTTGCACGCGCGGCGACGGGCAGCCGCAGTTGAGATTGATCTCGTCGTAGCCCCAGTCCTGGCCCAGGCGGGCAGCCTTGGCCAGGTCGACCGGATCGCTGCCGCCCAGCTGCAAGGCCACCGGATGCTCCTCGCTTGAAAAGTCGAGGTGGCGCGCCACGTCGCCGTACACCAGCGCGCCGGTGGTCACCATTTCGGTGTAGAGCCAGCTGTGGCGGGTGATCTGGCGGTGGAACACGCGGCAGTGGCGGTCGGTCCAGTCCATCATCGGGGCCACGCTGATCGTACGTTTATTCAAAGTCATGCTTGCCTTGCTATCATGCGCTGCGCCGCCGTGCGGCTACAGCTTTTGTTCTTGCGCCATTTTCTCGAGCAGGTCGCGCCACAGGCGCACATTCGAGGCGCCGCCCTTGCGCGCCACCCCGCTGGCCATCCACAGATCATCATCGTTGAAGCTGTAGACCGGCACCAGGTCGGTGCGCGCCGAAGCGCGCTTGATCTCGCCATCGAGATTATCCAGAATCCAGGGCTCGGCGTCCGGCGTCGGATAATACGCCAGCACCATATGGGTCACGCCCAGGCGCACCGCGCGCACGTAGGTGATGCGCATACGCTCGATCGGCACACCAAGCTCCTTGAGCGTCATGTACTTGGCGATCGAATAGTCTTCGCAGTCGCCGCCGAAGGAAGCGACAAATTCAACCGGCGTGGCCCAGTAGTCCTCCACGTTCCAGTGCGCGCTGTCGCTCAGGTAGGGCAGCGTGTTGTAAAAGCTGTTCACGCTGCGCAGGGTCGGCATCTCGAATTTGGCGTCAATCGAGGCCTTGATCGCTTGCTTGAAATCGGGACCGGCGCTGACCTTGAACTGGCGCACCGCCGCGGACATCGTATTCAGGCGCTTGGTCGACTCCCAGCCGAAGCGGCGCGCCATCGCGTCGAGCAAGCCATTGCTGAAGTCGACCAGGCCGGACATGGCCGGCGCCGACAGGCACAGGGCAAGCACGAACAGGGTGCGCCGAATGGTCTTGGTCGATGCCATGCCGGTTAGCTGTGTTGGCCCGATTGCTTCACGAAGTCCCCGATTGCACCATGCGATTGAGGCCATTATACGGCTTGCATCGGCCCCCTGCGCGGCCCCTGCCCGCCGCCGTGGTTTTTCCGGCAGCGCCAGGTTCCAACAATTTTAGCGAGAAGACCACGTTCGATGGCATACTGCGACGCTATGACGGCGACGGAACCGGCACCATGAGTTTGCAAAAGAAGGTCCCCTGGTGGATGATTGTCGGCGCGAAGATCGTGCTGGCGCGCCTGCCCTTGTCTTACGCCGTTTGGAAGAAGCTCGGTCTGTTCGTCCACGGCGACATGAACCGCCCGGAGCGCGCCAGCGCCACCTTCCTGATGCACGCGGCGCTCGCCGGTGTACTGCATCCGGTCGATGGCAAGGCGCGCCTGACGCAGCAGGCCGGCAACGCCTTCACCGTACTCGAGCTCGGTCCGGGCGACTCCGTCTTCACGGCCCTGGTGGCCGCGGCCCTGGGTGCTAGCGAGAGCTGGCTGGTCGACGCGGGAGCCTTCGCCACCAACGACCCCGCAGCTTACGCCAGCATGCTCGACTACCTGCGCGAACAAGGCATGCCCATGCCGCAAGCGCCGGCCGAGCACACGATGGCGGCGCTGCTGCGCGCCGCAAACGCGCACTACCTCACCGACGGCTTGGCCTCGCTGCGCCAGATCCCGGACGCGAGCATCGACTTCTGTTTTTCCAACGCCGTGCTCCAGCACGTGCGCAAGGAGGAGTTCGCGGCCACGCTGGCGCAGCTGGCGCGCGTGCTCAAGCCAGGCGGCGTGAGCGTGCACCGCGTGAACCTGATGGACCATGTGGGCGGCAGCTTGAATAATCTGCGCTTTGCCGAAAAAACCTGGGAGCGCAAGCTGTTTCGCGAATCGGGCTTCTACACCAACCGCATCGGCCACGCGCAGATGCTGGCCCTGTTCGAGCAAGCCGGCTTCAGCTGCGTACTGCCCCGTGTTGCGCGCTGGGACAAGCTGCCGCTGCCGCGCTCCGCGCTGGCGGCTCCCTTCGACGTGCTGCCCGACGATGAGCTGCGGGTGCGCGGATTTGACGTGGTGCTGCGCCTGGCGCCGGGCGGCGCCAGCCAAGCGCTTAGTGCTTAGTGCTTGATGCCGTCCTTGCGCAGCACGCGCAGGGCCGTCAGGCAGATGATCTTCAAGTCAAAGCCAAAGCTGCGCCGGCGCAGGTAGTCGGCGTCGAGCGCGACCTTGTCCGGAATCGGCAGCTCATCGCGCCCGTTGATCTGGGCCCAGCCAGTCAGGCCCGGCACCAGCCGGTCCACCCCCAGCTCGCTGCGCAGCGCGATCAAGTCCTGCTGATTGTAGAGCGCGGGCCGCGGGCCCACGAAGCTCATGTCCCCCACCACAATGCTCCACAACTGCGGCAGCTCGTCCAGGCTGGACTTGCGCAGGAAGGAGCCGATCGGGGTGAGGAAGCGGTCCGGGTCCGTCAGCAGGTGCGTCGCCACGGTCGGCGTGTCGACCAGCATGGTGCGGAACTTTGGCATGCGGAAGATGCGATTGCCCAGCCCGACCCGGTCCGACCAGTAGATGGCGGGACCGCTTGAGGTGAGCCGCACGCACAGCGCGATCAGCAGCAAAGGTACGGCGAACACGAGCAGCACGCCCGCGCTCAGCAAAAAATCGAATGCACGTTTCATGCGTCCTCCCGGTGGTTCAGATAGAAGCTGGCGCATTCGCGCAGCGCGCTGTCGGCATCGACCGGCGGATGCCAGCCCAGCACCGACCTGGTGTGCGAGATGTCCACTTGCAGCGAGCCAAGCAAGCGATCCGCCGCACCCGCCTTGCCCAGCAGGCGGGCCGCCATGCGCAGCAAGGCCGGCGGCAACGGCAGCAGACGCGCGCGCCGCCCAAGCGCGACCGCCATCCGCCGGATCAATTCTGGCGTGCTCATATCGTCGCCGTCGGACACCAGAAATACGTGGCCGCCCGCGCGCGGATGGCGCGCGCATACGATCAGCAAATCGACCAGGTTCGCGAGCGCCACCAGGCTACGCCGATTCTCTACGCTTGCCAGCGGCAGCGGCAAGCCTGCCGCGACGAGCCTCATCAAGGCGCGAAAATTGGCGCGCACTCCCGGTCCGTACACCAAGGGCGGGCGCACGATCACCAGCGCCATCGCGCCGTCCTGGCATAGCGCGCGCAAGGCGGTCTCGGCCTCGTGCTTGGTTTGCCCGTAGGCGTCCTGCGGCGCCGGCGTGTCGAACGGCGTGAACGGCGCGCCCTGCGTCGCCTCGCCATTGACCTTGACGCTGCTGACGTACACGAAGCGCCGCACGCCCAAGCGCAGCGCCTGGCGCGCCAACGCCAGCGTGGCGTCGACGTTCACAACACGGTAGCTGGCCAGGGGATCGGCGGCGCTGTCGTGCATCACATGGGCGCGCGCGGCCAGGTGGATCACCGTGTCGCAGCCGGCCAGGGCCGCGTTCCAGTCGGTGGCGCCGGACAGCTCGCCGATAGCAACCTGCCCGGGCGCGCTGGCGCGGCGCAGCGCGGGCACATGGGCGATGCCGGCGCGCGCGAGCGCATGGCACAGGGCCGTGCCGACGAAGCCGCCGGCGCCTGTGACGAGGATCTTGCCCGTGTACGCGCTGGGGTCCATGCTCATGCCCGCCGTGCTGTCCTCGCCTGTGCCCGCGGCGCTGTTCATGTCCGCGCCTGCGCAGGCGGCAACAGTTCGCGATACACGGCCAGGGTGGCGTCGACGACGTACTGCTCGGAGAATTCACGCACCACCATGTCGCGTCCGGCCTGGCCCATGCGCAGTCGCAGGGCCGCGTCGGCGGCCAGTGTTTCGAGGGCAGCCGCCAGCGGCGCCACTTCGCGCGCCGCAACGAGCATGCCGTTCACGCCGTCGACCACGATCTCGCGGCAGCCCGGCACGTCGGTGGCCACGATCGGGCGGCTGCACGATGCCGCCTCAAGCAAAGCCTTGGGCAAGCCCTCGCGATACGAAGGCAGGCACACAATGTCGGCCTGGCGGTACACCTCTGGCATGTCATCACGGCGGCCGAACCATTCGACTACGCCCTCGTCCTGCCAAGCCTGCAACTGGCGTTGCGGGATCGCGGACGGATTGCATTCGTCGATACCGCCAACGAGAACGCAGCGCAGCGCCACGCCTTTCGCCTTAAGCATACGCGCCGCTTCGACATATTCACCGATGCCCTTGTCCCACAACATACGGGCCGGCAGCATCACCATCGGCGGCGCGCCGCTTGCCGGCTCGGCGCAAAATTGGTCCACGTCGACACCCGCGCCGCGGATCAGGCGAATGCTCGACTGCTTGATCTTCGCCTGGCTCACCATCAGTTCGACGTCGTCCGGATTTTGCAGGATCAGCAGTTCGTGCCGTCCCGTCAGCAACCAGCGCATGCCAGTCACGATGAGCGTGCGCAGCCACTGTGGGCGCCCGGCGCCGCCATTGAACACGAAGCCCATGCCGCCGAGCGCGTTGACGACGTTCCTCACGCCGGTCAGCTTGGCCACCAGACTGCCGTACAGCACCGGCTTGAGCGCGACCTGGTGCACCAGGTCCGGCTTGACCGCGCGGTAGATCTTGAAGAGACGGTAGACGGTCTGCAGTTCGCCCCACACGCCGGTGGCGCCGCGGCTGATATCCCACGGGTGGATCGCGATGCCGGCCGCGCGCATGGTCTCGCCGTGCGCGGCCACGCGGGTGGCGATGGCCACCTCCATGCCCGCCTCGATGGCCGCCAGGGCCAGCGGCAAGCGATGCGAACAAAAATACCAGTCCTCGGTGACGACGAACAGCATCTTTGGTTTTGCTATCGTTCCTGTCTTGCTCATTAAAGCGTCCCGCATTGATTGAATTGGTAGTGTACCGATTGGCGCGCGCTTTCGGTCATCCTTTGGCCATCACAAGTGGATGTGCGCGCGCTGGGCCTCGATCCAGTTTGTCAGCGCCAGCACGTTCCACAGCAAGTAGGCATTGTTGGACTTGCCGCTGCGATGGCGTGCGCGCAGCGTGTCGACCGCATCCGGATCGAGCACGCCGTGGCGATCCAAGGTAGCGCGCGCCAGGCTCGCGTCCATCCAGTCGGACAAGGGACCGCGCAGCAGCGCGTCGAGCGGAATCCCGAAGCCAGACTTGGGGCGGTCGATCAAAGCCGGCGGCAGGTGGCGCCGCAAGACCTCGCGCAACACCCATTTTCCCTGGCCGTGCCGGATCTTCATCGACACTGGCAGGCGCCACGCCCATTCGTACAGCGCCGCGTCGAGGAAGGGAACCCGCACTTCCAGCCCCACCCCCATGCTGGCACGGTCGACCTTGGTCAAGACATCGTCGGGCATGAAGTTCTCGGTATCGCACAGCATCATCCACTGCGCCAGCGCCATCTGCTCTTGTGGGCGGAACAGCTGCGCGTCCGCGCTGCCGCTGGCCGGGCGCAGCATCAGGGCAGCGCCCGCGGCGCCGCTCGACACCAGGCCCGCGTACATTTGCTGCGGCGTGGCCGCGCCCAGGACGCCCGCCAGCTTGTGCAATTTATCGCCCACGGTGCGCGCATGCAGGCGCGATGGCAGAACGCGCCGCAGTACGGCAAAGGCGGCGTCGAATTGGCCGGGCGAGCGCGCCTCCAGCACCTGCGCGCACAGGTGCCGCAGCGGCGGTGGCAAGTGGCGCGTCCATTGCCAGATTCGCGGCACCCAGCTGTGGCGGTTGTAGCCGCCAAATAGCTCGTCGCCGCCGTCGCCGCTCAAGGCCACGCTCACGTGGCGGCGCGACATCTGCGCCACCATGAAGGTCGGGATTTGCGAGGAGTCGCCGAAAGGTTCGTCGTACAGGGCCGGTAGTTGCGCGACGATGTCAAGCGTGGCGCCAGGCGATACGTACAGTTCGGTATGTTCGGTGCCGAGGTGGCGTGCGATTTCGGCGGCGTGGCGCGCCTCGTCGTAGCGCAGGTCGTGCACGCCAATCGAAAACGTGCGCACCGGGCCGGTCGATTCGGCCATCATCATCGCCGCCACTAGCGATGAATCGATGCCACCGGCCAGAAAGGCGCCGAGCGGCACATCGGCCACCAGGCGCGATCGCACCGCCGCACGCAGGCGGCTTTCAGTCCCGTCCACCAGTTCGCGCTCGCTGCCCGCGGCCGGATCGGCCATCGCGGCCAGCGCCACCTGGCGCGCCGACCAATATGGACGGCTCGCTGGCCACGCGCGCGCGGCCACGTCGGCACGCGTGATGGCGAGCGAACAGCCGGGCATGAGCTTACGCACATTGGCAAAGATCGAAAGCGGGGCCGGCACGTAGCTCAAGCGCAGAAAGTCCACCACCGCATCCGTGTCAAGCCGCCCCGACCACTGCGGATGGGCAAACAGCGCCTTCAGTTCGGAGCCAAATACAAAGGCATCGCCGGCGTAGCCGTAATACAGCGGCTTCTCGCCGAAGCGGTCGCGCGCCAGGTGCAGCGTGGCCGTTTGCGCATCCCACAACGCGAAGGCGAACATGCCGTCCAGGCGCGCCAGCGCCGCCTCCAGGCCCCAGCAACTGATAGCCTGCAGCAGCACTTCGGTGTCGGAGCGACTACGCCACGCGAGCGGACCGCAGGCGGCGTCGATCTGCGCGCGCAGCGCGCGGTAGTTGTAGATCTCGCCGTTGAAGACGATCGTGTAGCGGCCGCTGTGGCAGTGCATCGGCTGCGCCCCGCCCTCGGACAGGTCGATGATGGCCAGGCGCCGATGCGCCAGGCACAGGCCTTGCGGGCCGACCCAACTGCCGCCGCCGTCCGGCCCGCGGTGGCGCAAGGCCTGCGCCATGCGCTCGCCAATGTCCTGCGCCAGCGCTGGCGCGAGCGCAGCGCCGCCGGGCCAGTGCCCGCTCAGCCCGCACATCGCAGCGCTCCCATGGCGAATCCACGCATGTGCATCATCCCTGCCTCGCCGGCGCCAGGCGGCGCGCGCGCAGCTGCGCCTGCATCTGCGCGATCGCCTCGCCAAGCAGGGCCAGGCGCTGCGCCTGCTCCGGCTGCGCCACAGCCGCGCGCGCACGCTGGTAGCAAGCCTCGATGGTGGCCGCCAGCGGCGCGTAGATTTCGCTCAAGTGGCGCGGCGTGAACGCGTATCCGGCCTTTGGATTGCGCATGTAGAAGGCGCGGTAGGCCGCGTCGAGATGCTGATACAGCGCTTCCACATGCACGGCGGCGGCGGCGCCGTACGCCGCCTCGTAGTAGTCGTGCAGGAGCGCGCGCGCGTCCTGGTCGGGCTTCCACAGCATGCGCGCGATCGCGTAATTGCCTGGCCCGGCGCTGCGCCAATCGGGCATGCCGTACACATAGGCGCCCTTGAAGCCGTACTCGCGCAAACGTGGAAAGATAAAGTTGAGGATATCCGGCGCCGGCGGCACGATGGCTTGATCGTTCGGAATCACGTGGGTCGGCAGGTCGTAGTAGTAGAGCGTGAATCCGTTCCTGCGCGCGCCCTCACCCCAGCTGCGCGCCAGTTGCTCCCATTCGCGCCGTGCCGATGGGCGGTACAGCTGGAACCCGTAGCTGATCGAACTGGCCAGCACCAGCGCCAGGTTCGACTCCATTTTCGGAATGCCGGCCGCCGGCGGATACAGGTAGCTGGCGTAGAGGTAGCCGGCGAGCTGGCGATCCGGGAATTCCTTGCCGACGATCCTGGCCACGTCGTTATAGAATTTGAGTATCAAGGGCGTGCGCGAGAGCTCGCCATGCGGATCGGCTTCCTGCAGCGCCAGCGCGGCCGGGCTGTCGCTCCAACCGGCGCTGCCGTCAGACGGCGACAGCGAATACGCGCGCAGCTCGGGATTGGCGCGAAAGCGCTCGACGATCACCTTGGCGTAGGCCTGCACCAGCGCCGGGTTGGTCGTCTCGAGCTTGTAGTCCGCCTGCGGGCGCTGATGCACGCCGCCCCTACTGGCGAACCAGTCGGGGTGGAGTTTGAACTGGTCGGCGGGGATGGTCTCTTCCCACGCGTGGCCGTGGGCCGGTGCCGCCACCTTGCCAAGCTTCATGTGGCGCTCCCACTGCGGCACGCCTGCGCCGGCGCCGATATACGGCAGCACGCGATAGGCGAAAGGCGGCGCTTCGGCGCGCTCGAGCGGCGCCACCGTCACCTCATCCACAGCGCGCGCGACCTCGGCGCCCGCTTCCGGCCCGAGCCAGCGCACACCCAGATAGTCCTCGATGAAGGTGAACACGCCGTTGGCCGTTCCCGCGCTGGCGCCGCCCTGCGCGTTGAGCTGCTCGCCGGGTGTGTCGTTACCGAGTATGAAAAGGTTCCCCTCGCGGGTGGCGATGCGAAAGCCGTCGTACAGCAGCGCTGACGTATCGAATCCCGCGGCACGCGCCGCGGCGGTATGGCCGACGCTGATAAAGTGTCCGCGTGGGCGCTCGCCCACGATGGGCAGACTGACGGCGGCCACCTTGTTAATGTAAGCCTGCAGCGCCTGCGCGCTGTGCGCGACCGACGGCGGCGCGTTCGGATCAACGTAGATCGCATACGCGCTCACGCCATGCCTGGCCAGCGCCAGCGGCGCCCCAGCCGGCGCGGTCGCCGCCACTGCCGCTGCCGCGATCTGGGCCGCGCACGCGCACAGTGCCAACGCCACGAGGGCGCGTGAGCGATGGCGCATAGGATGGCGCATAGGATGGCGCATACTTACTGGCATGCGAACCAGGCCTGGAACATCAAGATGTCCCACAGATGGTACTTCCAGTCGCGCTGGCCGGACAGGTGTTCGTTCCACTTGCGTCGCACCGGCTCCGGATCGAAGATATTCTCGCGCCGCAGGCGCTCTTCGGATAGCAGGTCCTCGGCCCAGTCGCGCAGCGGGCCACGCAGCCAGTCGCCGATCGGCACCCCGAAACCCATCTTGGGACGGTCGATCAAGGCGCGCGGCACATGCCGGTACAGCACCTGGCGCAGGGCCCACTTGTTCTGGCCGTCGCGCACCTTCATTGACTGCGGCAGGCGCCATGCGAATTCGACCACCCGATGGTCCAGGAACGGCACGCGCGTCTCAAGCGACACGCCCATCGCGGCGCGGTCGACCTTGACCAGGATATCGTCAGGCAGGTAGCTCAGCATATCGACCAGCATCATGTGCTCGATGTCGCCGAGCGTTCGCTCGGGCGGGCCATCCTCGCCCAGCAGGGTCGGCGGCACAAAACCACCGCGCACCACCGCCGCCGGATCGGGCCAGTGCGCCAGCATGCGGCGGTAGAGCGCCGCGCACGATGCGCTTTCCAGCACGCCGGCGCCCTTGTGCAGTTTGTCGCCCATATTGGCAAAGGCCAAGGAGCGCGGCAGCAGCGCGCGCACGCCGCCGGCCACCCGGTTCCACGACTGCGGCGACACGCTCGTCAGGGTCCTGGCCGCCAGCGTGCGCAGCGGCAGCGGCAGCGGCCG
The DNA here is from genome assembly GCA_040388555.1 of Pseudomonadota bacterium. GTDB lineage: Bacteria > Pseudomonadota > Gammaproteobacteria > Burkholderiales > Burkholderiaceae_D > Telluria_A. The sequence continues at coordinate 17,484 of JAZKBP010000066.1, read as the reverse complement.
GATCAGGTTCCAACGATCGACCGTCTCCTGGTAGCGGCCATAGCCGCAAAACAGCTCGTCGCCCGCGTCGCCCGACAGCGACACCGTCACATGCTGGCGCGCCAGCTGCGACACCAAGAAGGTTGGAATTTGCGACGAGTCCGAGAACGGCTCGTCGTACAGCGCGGGCAGTCGCGAAATCACGTCCATCGCCTGCTCCGGCGTGACATACAGCTCGGTGTGTTCCGTGCCCAGGTGCTTTGCCACCGCCTTCGCGTGTTCCGCCTCGTTGAAGGCCGCTTCGTTGAAACCGATTGTAAAGGTCTTGACCGGGCGCGCTGACTGCGCCTGCATCAACGCCACCACCAGCGAAGAATCGACCCCGCCCGACAGGAAGGCACCAAGCGGTACATCGGCCGCCATCTGTTGGCCCACCGCGTTCATGAGCAGCGCCTCAAGTGAATCGACTGCCTGCTCCGCGCTGCCCTCGAATGGAGCGTGCGCCCCTGCCTCGGCCGCCGCGCGTCCAGACCAATAGCCGTGCAGCGCTGGGGTGCGCCTGGCCGTTGACACCGTCAGCATGGAACCGGCCGGCAGCTTGGCGATGCCCTGGTAGATCGAATACGGCGCGGGAATGTAGTTATTGCGAAGCTGCAGGCAAAGGGCGCCGCGGTCGATCTTGTTCTCGAACGCGGGGTGGGCGCGCAATGCCTTGAGTTCGGACCCGAATACGAAGGCGGCATTCTCGCCCTCGCCTTGCCAGCCGTAGTAAAGCGGTTTTTCACCGATGCGGTCGCGCGCGAGCGTGAGCGTGGACGTCTCGCGGTCCCATACTGCAATGGCGAACATGCCGATCGCGCGCTCGAGCGTGGCGGCGATGCCCCAGGCGTCGAAGCCGGCGAGCAGGCTTTCGGTGTCCGAATGGCCGCGCCACTGGGGCGCCTTGGCCTCGGCCTCGAGTGCGCTGCGCAGCAGCATGTGGTTGTAGATTTCGCCGTTGTAGGCGAGCGTGTAGCGGCCGCTGGCCGCGCGCATCGGCTGATGGCCGGCCGGCGACAGATCCACGATCGACAAGCGGCGGTGTCCAAGCCCAATACGCTCGGCCGCATCGTGCCAGTAGCCCTCGTCGTCCGGACCACGGTGCACGATGGCGTCGGCCATCCGTTTGAGCAGCGCGGCGTCGCCCTCGGCCGCCCCCCCCAGAAAACCAACCAATCCGCACATCAGCGCTTGTCCTTTTCAACCATGGGTCCTGCCAGCCGATCGTAGAGCGCGTCGTAGCGCTCGCGCGCGCGCTCGATGGAAAATTGGGCATTGATCCGCGCGCGCGCGGCCGCGCCCAGCGCCCGCCTGACCTCTGGCGCACGGTCGAGCATCTCGTCCAAACCGCGCGCAAGCGCGCCTGGGTCCTCCTTTTGCACCACCAGGCCGTGCGCATCAACCAGCATGGCCGCGTCGCCGACGTCGGTGACGACGCATGGCAAACCCATCGCCATCGCCTCTCCGACCACGTTCGGGAATCCCTCGGTGCGCGACGGCAGGCAAAACACATCCATCGCGGCCAGGCAAACCGGCACGTCGCTGCGCTGGCCAAGTAGCACGAAGCGCTCGGCCTGTCCGGTGGCGGCCACCCAGCCGCTTAGCTCGGCGTTGTCCGGATCGAGACCGCGCCCGACCATCAGAAAGCGCAGACCCGGCCGCGCCGCAAGCATGCCGACGGCGCGCACAAAATTGGCGTGGTCCTTGTCACGGTTAAAGCGCCCCACCACGCCGATCACGACATCGTCGTGCGCGAAACCGCAGTGCTGGCGAAGTTGCGCGCGCTGCTCTGGTGTCGCCGTCAAACGCGTCAAGTCGAATCCGTTTGGGATGACCTCCATGGTGCTGCCATCGTAGCCGCTGGCGATGTGCGCGCGGCGCGAGGCGTCGGCCGCGCACACGATGGCACGCGGCACCCAGCGCGACAGCGGCGCGCACAGGCGCCGCACCATTGCGGTCGAACGCGAGATCCCGCCCTTGACGTCGGTCGAACGGATGCCCCAGATGACATTGCGGCAGCCAGCCGCGCGCGCGGCCAGGCCGCCCAACAGGTCGGCGTGGTACATCCAGGTCTGCACGATATCCGGGCGCGCCGCTCGCATCAAGCGCAGCAGGCGCCACAGCGCCCTCGGTATGCTCAGCGGCGAGCGCATGCCGATAGCCTGCACGTCGATCCCGCAGGCGCGCAGCTGCGCGCCCACCGGGCCGAGCGTGGTGAGCGATACGACGGCATGCTCGTGGCCGCCCTCGCGCGCGCTCGCGACGATCAGGCGCTTTAGCATCAGCTCGGCGCCGTCGGCGTCGAGGCCAGCGATGACGTGCAAGACCTTCACGCGCGCACCCCCAGCTCCGCGAACAGGCCATCCCAACGGGCCAGCACGCCAGGCAGGCCGAAACGGGCCAACACCGACGCGCGCGCGCGCGCGCCGAGCTCGCTGCGCAAGGGCGCCTCGCCCATCAGGCGCCCGAGCGCCGCGCTCAAGCCAGCCTGGTCGTCCAGCGCCACCAGCATGGCATCGCGCCCGTCGGCGCTCATTTCGCGCGGACCGCTCGGACAATCGAAGGCCACACACGGTAGCGCCATCCCCATCGCTTCGAGCAGGGCATTGGGAAAACCCTCGAATTTGGAGGTCATTACGAACGCATCGGCGCCGGCCATCGCGTCCCATGGACGCTCGGTGCGGCCCTTGAGCGCGACGCGCTCGTTCAAACCCAGCGCCGCGATGCGCTGCGCCAGCTTTGGCGCCAGCGGACCGTCGCCGTAGATATGGAGGTCCCAATCCGGATGCGCGGGCGCCAGGTCATGGAAGGCGTCGAGCAGGCGGTCTAGCTGTTTTTCCGGCACCAGCCGTCCGAGCGAGAGCAAGACCTTGCGCGGACGGTCCGCCGCCGCGGGCGCCAATGCCAGCTCCGGCAAGGGGTTGGGCACGGCGCGCAGCAGGTAGGGACCGGGATAGATGGCCCGGATCTTGGCGGCGACGGCCTCGGTTTGCACGGTCACCATGTCGGCGCGCCGGTATAGCAGGCGGCAGGCCCACTCCTGCAAGTACGAGTGCGACTGGCTGGAGGGGTCGCGCCGTTCGCACACGATGACGGGTACGCGCATACCGGCCGAGGCCAGCAGCACGTTGACGCTCACATTCGGCAGGAAGGAGATGATCACGTCCGGCGCACGCTGCGCGATGAGGGCACGCAGACAGCGCAGGCGGCGCAGATAATTGAGCGCCCCGCGTCCGGTCACGCCCGCCAGCTGCGCCAGGTAACGCAATTGGACGGCGTCGTCCAGCGCGTAGAACGAGCGCACGCCGCCGCCCGAATAGGTTGGCACCAGCATCACCTGGTCGCCGCGCGCGGCCCAGGCATTGCATAGCGTCGCGGCGACACGCTCGGCGCCGCCCGCCTCCATCGAACTGATCAGGAACAGGATCTTCATCAGGAAAACCAGTTCAGCCAGTAGTACCACTGGAAGCAGGAGTACGCGACATAGACTGCGATGGCGAGCACGCGTTCGGCGCGCACAAAATACAGCATGGCCGAGATGAGCAAGGGGAAGGCTCCCGCAATGAAACGCAGCGTGGCCACGTCGAGCAGGGTGCCGGCCACGAAGACGGTCAGGATCAGCACCGCGAAGGCGTTGTCCTGTTTGGTGAAAAAGTCCTTCGCCTGGTGAATCATCATCGCCAGTAAGCCCATCCAGAAAAGCGCATAGCTGAGCGAGCGCGCGGCCAGCTGGTACTCGGCGCGGCGGTCGCCCACCGCCGTCATCAAGGCTTCGCGGAACGGGCCAATGATTAACGCCAGCGCGATGCCCCCGCCAAGCAGGACCAGGCGCGCCTGCATCACGCCGATGCGGCCATCGCGCAGGCGCGCGCTGACGAGCGTCGCCAGCCAATAAAATCCGATGAAGATGAACATCGCCGTATGGATGAAAGTCGCGAGCACGGCCAGCGCCAGCATCGCCCACCTGCGCCTTTGCCAGCTGGCGGCGAACAGAATCGAGATCGCGAACGCCATGCGCAGCTGCGAGAGCACGAAATCGATCACGATCGGATTGACCAGCATCCACAGGACCTTGGCGCCGTGGTGCAGCACCATCTGACGCGCGAAACAGAACAGGCACAGGAAAGTGACGAGGCCGAAGAACAGCTCCGCCGGTATGCCCAGGTCGCTGATGGCGCCGCGCGCGAGCAGGTCCCACAAGGCTTCGTTCAGGTAGAAACTGATAAAACCCGTGATCCGGTTTTCCTCGAACAGGGAGCGCAGATAGGAGAACTTCTGGAAGTACACCTCGCGGTCCTCGAAGCCCCAGGCCGACATGCTATCCCAGGGAATGAACTCGATCAGCAACGCGAATAGCGCGCATTGGAGCGCGCCGATCCAGGCGCTTTGGAGCGTCGCGGCGCGCATCGGCGCGTGCATCGACGGGCGCACGCCGTTCATCCGGGCCGTCCCACGAGGTAGCCGCGCGCGCGCGCCATCGCGGCCAGGGAGGCGCGCGCCCACGGCGAGGCCATCGCGCCGGCGGCAAGCATCATCACGCTGATGAGCGCCACGCATAAGCCAGTCTGCAGGCGCTGCGGCGGCCATGGGAAGAAACGCCATATCAATAGCGACAGCGCGAGCGTCGCGCCGGCCACCGGCGCGATGTCACGCATCAGCCAGCCAAGGTGGCGCCCCTTGAAATGCCTGGCATGCACCACCGGCACCCAGGCGAGCATGTACAAGGCGTTGGCACTGCACCAAGCGATGCCCGCTCCAATGGCGCCGGCATGCAGCGCGCCGACATACAGCGCCGGCACCAGGTAAGCGAGGAACAGCCCATGCCCGATCAGGTGCATCTTCAGGTCACCGCGCGCGTACTGCAGGTAATAGGGGAAGTAGGCGAGCACGCGGATGCCGTAGCCGGCCGCATACAGGGCCATCACCGGCGCGGCGCGCGCGGCGATGTCGGCGTTCCCGATCCAGGCCCACAGCACCCGGCTGCCAAAAAACATCAGCACCATCGTCGCGCCAATGGTGAGAATGCCGGCGAACTGGGTGGCGTTCGAATACAGGCGCATCATGCCTTCCTCGTCGCCCCCGGCGTGCAGCGTGGCCATGCGCGGCATCAGCGCGTTGCTGATTGGTCCGCTCAAGTTCAACACACCGGCGGCCACCAGCACCACCAGCGTGAAGGTGCCGTAGTCGGCCAGCGGCAGCAATTTCGACAGCAGCAGCTTGTCGGTCTGGGTCACGCACACCCACACCAGGTGCGAGAACGCCACGCCGAGCGAAAATTTAAGCACGCCGCGCAGCGGACCCCATTCCCAAGCCAGGCGGCGCCCGGCCAAGGGCGGCATCAGGCTGTACGTCTTGGCCACCAGCACCACCAGCTCGAGCACGGCCAATCCAGCCTGATACAGGAAGAACGCGGCCGGGCGCGTACTCACCAGGATGAAGAAAGGCAGCACCAGTACGTAGCGCGCCGTGGTGGCGGCGATATTGAAGCCGCTCAGCCACACCTGCACCTGGAAGCCGCCGAGCGCGCCGCGGTACAAGCCACCCATCCAGCGCAGCGCGACGATGAAGGCCATCAGCGCGATCGAATCGCGTACCTCGCTCAGCGACAGCTGCTGCACCTTGAGCCAGCCAGCCGCCAGCGCGCCGGAACCTGCGATCAGGCTGGCGCATCCGATGATGGCGATGGCGATGAACACACCCTCGAGCGCGCGCAGCAGGCGCCGCAAGCTCATGCCGTCGTTGGCGCCGCCGTGAAAGCGCGCCGTCTCGCGCGCCATGGTCGGGGTCAAGCCCATGTCAAGCAGCTGGAACCAGGCCAGCAGCATCGAGAAAAAGCCCACCAGGCCATACGCCTCGGCGCCGATATAGCGCATATACGCCGGCACCATGACGATGGCGATGACCGTCATGTAGATGTCGCCGATGTAGTTGGCAAGGACGTTGCGTCTTATGGACATGCGCCTCCCCGCGCCAGCTGCGCCAGCTCGCCCATGTTCAGCGAGCGCATGCCGTCGCTGCGTTCGAGGCGTTTGAAGTGCGCCAGCACGGCACCGAGAAAGGCGATGTTGCGCTCGAGGTCGCGTCCAAAATTATGTGGATGCCACCACAGATGGAAGATGCGCTTGTTGCGGGCGGCGTCGTCGAGCGCGCGCGTGATGCGGCGCAGGCGCAGACCGTCGAGCCAGGCCAGCTTGCGCGAATAGGGGCGCAGGAAGCGGCTGGCCGCGAAGTTGAACGGCGCGCCGGCGCGCACGCAGTCGTCGAAGCGGTGGGTATGGTGGCCCGACAGATTGAGGTAGGCGTCGAGCAGGCGCACCGCGCGCTGCGCCAAGCTCTGGCTGTCCTCGTCGAACGCCTTGTAGATCCAGCTCTGTGGATTGCCGCGATAGCAGTCGATGCCCAGCGTCGGCAACAAGTCCAGGTACTCGGGATTGACGTGGTTGCGCGGGAAGACCAGGCTGCGTAGTTCCAACCCCCTCTCACGCGCCAGCGCCTGCGCCGCGCGCAGGTCCGCCTCGAAGGCGGGGCGATCCTGCCCGGCCTCCAGGCAGTAATAGTGCGAAAAGGTGTGGGTGGCCACTTCCTGTCCATCCTGGGCGGCGATGCGCGCGATCGCGTCCGGTGCGAAATGCACGGCTGCGTCCAGGCTATCGGCCGCCGCGATGTAGGGATAGGGCGACAGGTTTTCCTGCGCATAGTGCGGCAGGCGCGCCGGCAGCCTGGCCGCCAGCTCGGCGCGGTCGCGGCAGAACATGAAGCCGACCGTGGCCCAGGTGGCGTGGACGCCGTTGGCCGCGAACAGGCCAAGCATGGCGTCGATGGCGGCCCCCTCGCCACGCAGGTTTTGTTCGTACTGTTCGATGCTGCGCTTGTCGCGCACGCCCCAATACGCTTCGAGGTCGAGCGATATCGTGAACGTGCCGTGCTGCGCCGCCGTCATTGGCCCGGGCCGCCCTGGCCGGTGCGCGCCGCCACATACCATGGCGCGGCCGCCGCGATGCCCTGCGCGATGCGAAACTGCGGCGCGTAGCCCAGGCGCTGCGCCGCCTTGTCGATATTGGCCTGCGAATGGCGCACGTCGCCGGCGCGGAAGTCCCGGTACTGCGCGGGCCGGTCATACGCGATCTGGTTCGCGCGCAGCGCATCCTTCAAGTAGCCATACAGCTCGTTGAGGGTGGTGATGTCGCTCACGGCCACGTTGTAGACTTCGTTGCGCGCTTCCTGCGCAGCCGTCGCGGCCAGCAGGTTCGCTTGTACCGCGTTGTCAACATAGCAGAAGTCGCGGCTCGTTTCGCCATCGCCGTTGATGAAGATGTCCTCGCCGGCGATCATGGCGGCGATCCACTTCGGGATCACGGCCGCGTAGGCGCCGTCCGGGTCCTGGCGCCGCCCGAACACATTGAAGTAACGCAGGCCGATGGTGTTAAAGCCGTAGCAGCGCGCGAACACGTCGGCGTACAGTTCGTTGACGTACTTGGTCACGGCATACGGCGAGAGCGGCTTGCCGATCGTGTCCTCGACCTTCGGCAGGGCCGGATGGTCGCCGTAGGTCGAGCTCGAGGCGGCGTACACAAAGGAGCCCACCTTGGCGTCGCGCGCGGCCACCAGCATATTCAGGAAGCCGCCGATGTTGACAGCGTTGGTGGTGGCCGGGTCTTGCAGCGAACGGGGCACCGAACCGAGGGCGGCCTGGTGCAGCACGCAATCGACGCCACGCACCGCCTCGCGGCAAGTGTCGGGATCGAGGATGTCGCCTTCGATGAAGCGAAAGCGCGCCCACTGCTGCGGCGTCACCAACGCGCGCACCTGCTCGAGATTGTGGCGGTAGCCGGTCGAGAGATTGTCCAGGCCGACCACGTTCTGCTCGAGCGCGAGCAAGGTCTCGAGCAGGTTCGAGCCGATGAAGCCGGCGCAGCCGGTAATGAGCCAGCTTTTCGGCTGGCGCGGCAATTCCTGCCGAAGTTGTTCGAAACGGTTCATGGCGTCAGTGGCAAAGTAGGTGGCCGGCGGGCGCCGCAGCCGGCGCCCACCGCTGTTACAGGCGGATGTCGGAGTCGCAGGCGGCCAGCACGTATTTCAGATCATATAGCACATGCTCGGTTTTGCCGAGCGCGCGCAGCCCGGCCGCGCCCATCTCGCGGAACTGGCGGTGCGCCACCGCCAGCACGATGGCGTCGTACTGGCCGGCCTGCGGCTGCCCGATCGGCGTGATGCCGTATTCGTGCTGCGCGCCCTCGGCGCTGACCCAGGGGTCGACGACGTCGACCTCGACCTTGTAGTCCTTCAATTCCTCGATGATGTCGATCACGCGCGTATTGCGCAGATCCGGGCAGTTTTCCTTGAAGGCCAAGCCCATCACCAGCACGCGCGCGCCATCGACCTGGATGCGGCGCTTGAGCATCTGCTTGATCAACTGGCCCACCACATAGCTGCCCATGCCGTCGTTGATGCGGCGCCCCGCCAGGATCACCTCCGGGTGGTAGCCGATCGATTGGGCCTTGTGGGTCAGGTAGTAGGGGTCGACCCCGATGCAATGCCCGCCCACCAGGCCGGGGCGGAACGGCAGGAAGTTCCACTTGGTGCCGGCCGCCTTGAGCACCGCCTCGGTGTCGATGCCCAGGCGGTTGAAGATGATGGCCAATTCGTTCATCAGTGCGATGTTCAGGTCGCGCTGGGTGTTTTCGATCACCTTGGCCGCCTCCGCCACCCGCACCGAGCTCGCCTTGTGGGTGCCGGCCGTGATGATGCTGCCGTACAGGGCGTCGACGAAGTCGGCCGCCTCAGGCGTGGAACCGGAGGTGACCTTCATGATCGTGGTCAGGCGGTGTTCCTTGTCGCCCGGGTTGATGCGCTCGGGGCTGTAGCCGATGAAAAAATCGACGTTGCAGCGCAAGCCCGACACCTGCTCGATGATCGGCACGCAGTATTCCTCGGTCGCGCCGGGATACACGGTGGACTCGAAAATGGCCACCCCGCCCTTCTTGATCACGCGCCCCAGCGTTTCCGACGCCTTGCGCAGCGGCGTCAAGTCCGGCTGCTTGTGCTGGTCGATCGGGGTGGGCACGGTGACGATGAACACATCCACCTCGCCCAGAGAATCGAGGCTGGTGGTGAAGGTGAGGCGCCAAGCGCTCTTGAGTTCAGCCTCGTCCACTTCAAGCGTGCGCTCGATCCCCTCCATCAGCTCGGCCACCCGCAGCGCGTCGATGTCAAAGCCGATGGTGCGGTAGTGCTTGCCGAATTCCACCGCCAGGGGCAGGCCGACATAGCCCAGGCCGATGATGCCGATGCGCGTTGCGCTGTTCAAGGTTTGCATAGGGTCGCGTTCAGTGGGGGTGTGCGTTTTCGTAGGATGGCGTGCCAGGCATGCCGTCGATGAGGGTGGGCGCGAAGGCCGACGTGTAATCGTCGCCCGGCGGCGCGAACTCGACGATGATGGTCTTCAAGGCGGCCTTGATGCGCGCGCGCTCGCCGATGGCGCACACGGCCAAGAGATTCTCGACCAGGCGCGCCAGCAGCGCCGGCTCGATCGCTTGCTCGGTGGTGCGCATGATGCGCGGGTGCGCGCTGGGCACGGCGTTGTGGCCGATGATCAGTTCCTCGTACAGCTTCTCGCCCGGGCGCAGCCCGACGAAACGGATTTCGATTTCATTGTGCGGATTGTCCAGGTCCTTCTCGGTCAGGCCGGACAGGTCGATCATGGTGCGCGCCAGGTCGACGATGCGCACCGGCTCGCCCATGTCGAGCACGAACACCTCGCCACCGGTGGCCATGGCGCCGGCTTGCATCACCAGTTGGGCCGCCTCCGGGATCAGCATGAAGTAGCGCGTGATGTCAGGATGGGTGACGGTGATGGGGCCGCCGCAAGCGATCTGCTCCTGGAAGCGCGGCACCACCGAGCCGGACGATCCAAGCACATTGCCAAAGCGGACCATGCAGTAGGTGGTGCGCCCGGCCGTCTTGGCCGCGGCCTGGAAAATCAATTCGGCGATGCGCTTGCTCGCGCCCATCACGCTGGTCGGACGCACCGCCTTGTCGCTCGAGATCAAGACGCAGGTCTTGACATGGTGGCGCCCGGCCGCCGCGCTCACCACCTGCGCGCCGATGACGTTGTTGCGGATGCCCTCGACCATGTTCTCCTCGATCAGCGGCACGTGCTTGTAGGCGGCGGCGTGGTAGACGGTGTCGATCTCGCCCTGCTCCATCACGCGCCCCACCAGGGCCGCGTCGCACACCGAGCCCAAATGGCATTTGAGGGGGATGTCGGGAAAATGCGAGCGCAGCTCCTGCTCGATGGTGTAGAGCGCGAACTCGGAATGGTCGATCAAGTGCAGGAAGTCGGGACCGAGCGTCATGATCTGGCGGCAGATCTCGCTGCCGATCGAGCCGCCCGCCCCCGTCACCAGGACATTGCGCTCGTGGACGCAGCGCGCGAACAGGTCGTCCTGCGGTGGCACGGTGTCGCGCCCGAGCAGGTCTTCGATCGACAGTTCGCGGATCGAGGCGGCATTCACGCCGTCGTCCGACAACTCCATCAGGTTGCCCATGATCTTGACCGGCACGCCGGCCTGGCGCAGCGCGCCGAGCACCTGGCGGCGCCGCTGGCGCGCCGCCGACGGAATGGCGAGCACGATTTTTTCAATGCCCAGGTCGGCCACCACGTCGCGCACCTGCGAGCTGGGGAACACCTTCAGCCCCGCCACCGAATGGTTGTTGAAGACGCGCTTGTCGTCGAAAAAACAGATCGGGCGGTACAAATCGCCCACGCGCATGGAGCGCGCCAGCTGCACGCCATCCTCGCCGGCGCCGAAAATGGCGACCATCTTGCGCGCGCTACGCTCCGAGCTGGCGCTGCGGCGCAGCAGTTGGCGCACCAAGAGGCGCGAACTGACCACATAGCTAAAGGCGATGAACCAGTAAATCATCAAGGCCGTGCGCGGCAAGCGGTGGTCGTCCGCCAGCGCCGAAGTGCCATAGGTGAGTGTGATGACGACGGCCAGGCCGCCGCCGGTGATCAGGAGCGGATGCTTGTCGATGAAGCGGATCACCGCCCGGTACAGGCCCGAGAGATAAAATACGCACACGGTGAGCAGGGCGATCGTCACATAGGGCGTGACGCCATACGCGAAGGCCTCGCGCGCGTCGCCCAGGCGCAGGAACATCGCCACCAAAAAGCACAGTGGCAACGCGATCATGTCGGCGGTGACCATCAAGGCCACCTTGATGCGCCGGTCCAGGGATACCAGGCGGGCGCAGAGTACGGAGAGCTCGCTTCGATTCATTGTCGGTTTCGGTGCTGCAAGCGGTTGTGATGCCAGTGTACGCCCGCTTGCGCCGGTATGTCACATGTGCACGTTTGATCTTGCTGTTGTTTTGATTTTGATAATTGATGATAACATCCAATTATCGCTTTAAGGCAACAATAATTTAAATTATGCTATAGTTTTTAGTTGCAGCACAACAAAGTAACAAAAATAATTTAGGATGTGTAACTTAAATACGCAAGTGTTGCAAAATGGAAACATCGAATATCTTGCATGACAGCATTGCATGTCAACATGCTACTATTCGCCTCCCCCGCAAGCCGACACCGCGCCGCCAACATCCACCGCACAGGAGCCGCATGACGACCACCAACACGCCCCGCCCATTCCGCCCCGCCACGCATAGGCTGGGCGCGCTCGCCGCAGCGCTCGCGCTGGCCGCAGGCGCGCCGGGCGCATGGGCGCAAGCCGGCGCCGCCGGCCAAGCCGAAGCTGGACAAGCTGGCCAAGCCGGCCAAACCGGTCAAACCAGCCAGGGCGGCCAAAGCGCGGAATCAGCACCGGCACCGGCACCGGCACCGGCTGCCAGCGAGAGCATCTTTTCAAGCACCGTCAGCCCTACCCAACTGTCATTTACGCCCAGCTACGAAAACACTAGCCGCAGCAAGGCCCCCGGCACCATGACCGCGCCCGTGCATGGCGCATCGTACGGCACCGGCGGCGTGTTCCTGTATCCGGCCGCCACCGCCAGTTTCGGTCACAACGACAACCTGATCGGCAGCCCGGACCACGAGCTGGTGACCCGTTTCATGAGCCTCTCGCCCGAATTGGTGGCCGAGATCAAGCATCAGGGCGACCGTTACACGGCCAGCTACATTGGCAATTACACGCGCTACGCGAGCAGCACCGATGACAACTACAAGCACCACGAATTCGAGGTCGCGGGCGACAATACCTTCAGCAGCCGCGCCCACCTGAGCTGGCTACTCGGCTACGCCGAGCGCAGCGATCCGCGCGGCTCGAACGACCGCTCGGTCGGCAGCGTGCCCGACAAATGGCACGCGCCCACGGCCGCGCTGCGCTTTTCCTACGGCTCGGAGGGCGCGATCGGGCGCGTCGAACTCGAAAGCGCGCTCCAGAACAAGCGCTACGACAACAACCGCGCCACCACCGTGGCGGCCGACGTGAATGTCGTCGACACGGCCGCGCGCTTTTATTACCGTGTCGCCCCGCGCACCCGCCTGTTGGTCGAGGCGCGCCGCATCGGCTCCGATTACCAGTTCGACGCGAGCAATAACGACAATAGCGACACCCGCCTGTTGATCGGCGCCACCTGGGAGGCGAGCGCCGCCACCACCGGCACGGTCAAGATCGGCGGCCTGAAAAAGCGCTTCGATAATGGCGTGCGCGCCGATTACTCCGGCCTGTCGTGGGAAGCGAACCTGCGCTGGTCGCCGCGCACCTATTCCGTGCTCGACCTGACCAGCTCGAAAGGGCCGACCGACGCCACCGGCGTGGGCGACTACATTTTGACCAACTACAATACCCTGCTTTGGACCCACGACTGGAACGAGAAATTCGCCACCCGCTTGAACCTGGGGCTGACCAATTCGGATTACCATGGGACAATTCGCAAGGATGACATCAAGAACGCCGGGATTAGCGTAAGCTACGCTTTGCAGCGCTGGTTGCATTTGAACGGCGACCTTACGCGTACCCAGCGCACTTCGACCCAAGCCGGACTGGACTTGACGCGCAATGTGCTCTCGCTCAGCCTGGAAGGCACGCTGTAAGGCGCTTTGGCAGCGCCACTTTTTGAGGGAATGACACGCGCCACATGAGCTTACGTTTATTGCTTACCCTGATGGTCTGGCTCGCCTTGCTCCCCGGCGCGCCCGCCTGGTGCCAGGCGCAAGGCGCGGCCGCGCCCGCGGCAGCGCCCGCGCCCGCGCCCGCGCCAAACCTGGCTTACTCGTCCTACCGCCTGGGCGCCGGCGACGTGATCAATATCCGGGTGTTCGGCGAGGATGACCTGAGCAAGGAAAAAATCCGCCTCACCGACGCCGGCACCATTTCCTACCCGGTGCTGGGCGAATTGCGCGTGCTCGGCTTGACCGTGGGCGAGCTCGAACGCATCATCACCGATGGCTTGCGCGGGCGCTACCTGGTTAATCCGCGGGTGTCGGTCCAGGTCGACGAATACCGGCCCTTCTACATCAACGGCATGGTCGAAAAACCGGGCGGCTACCCCTATCAGCCGGGCCTGACGGTGCGCAAGGCGGCCTCGCTGGCGGGCGGCTTCAAGGAGCGCGCCTCGATGAACAAGATCTTCGTCATCCGCGAACACGACGCGGCCAACAAGCAAGAAAAAGTCGACATGAATTCGCCCCTCAATCCGGGCGACATCCTCACCGTCGAAGAGAGCTTCTTTTGACCGGCCGGCGGCTCGAGCTGGGCCGCCGGCGTCACCACCGCAACACACCTGGGCAAGCGCGCCGATGAATTCAAACGCCACCACCAATCCACATCCGGCCACGCCCGGCGAGACCTTGCACGAACTGGAACCGACCCACGATTTCGTCGAATACTGGCGCAGCATCACCAAGCGCAAGTGGGCGATCCTGGCCTTTGGCGCCAGCGTGGCGATGCTGGCGGCGGCCATCGTGTTCGTGCTCACGCCTATCTACAAGTCGACCACGACCTTGCTGATCGACGCGAACAAGTCGAAGGTGGTATCGATCGATTCGGTCTACAGCGGCTTTTCGGACAACCACGATTTTTTCCAGACCCAGGTGGAAATCCTGAAGTCGAACGAAATCGCGCTGCGCACCATCAACAAGCTCAAACTGTGGGAAGTGCCCGAGTTCGACCCGCGCAAGAAAGACGACGGCGCGCTCGCGAGCACCTTGCGCTCCCTGGGCATCGGCAATAAGGGCGCGCACGGCGCCGGCCAGGCCGCCTGGACGGACGAAGCGCTGGCGCGCGCGGTGCTGCCGCAATTCACGCGCCAGGCCCAAGTCGAGCCGGTGCGCCTTAGCCTGCTGGTGAAGGTGAGCTTCGAGTCGAGCGACAAGGAATTGGCCGCGCGCGTGGCCAATATGATGGCCAATATGTATATCGATTCGGACCTGGACGTGCGCTTCCAGATGACGCAAAAGGCCAGCTCCTGGCTGCAAGAGCGCATGGGCTCGATCCGCGAAAAGCTCGACGCCTCCGAGCGCGCGCTGCAAACCTATCGCGACCAGGCCGGCATCCTGGACGTCAAGAGCAGTTCCCAAAGCGGAGCGGGCAAGCAGATCGAGGAAGTGACCCAGCGCGTGGTGGAGGCGCGCTTGCGCCGCGCCGAGGCCGAGAACGCCTACAACCAGATCAAGCAAGCCGCCCCCGGCGCCGACCTGTCCTCGCTGCCGGCGGTGGTGCGCAATGCGGTGGTGGGCGAGGCGCTCAAGCAAAAGGCCGAGGCCGAGCGCAAGCTCTCCGAGGTGGCGCAGCGCTACGGCCAGGAACACCCCAAGTATGTGCAAGCCGAGGGCGAGGCCAAGAGCGCGCGCGAGAACGTCAAGCGCCAGATCGACACCGTGGTGGCCAGCGTCACGCGCGAGTACGAGGTCGCGCGCGGCACCGAGCGCACGCTCGAAGGCGTGCTGGGCCAGGCGCGCGGCAGCGTGCAAAGCTTGAACCGCAAGGAATTCCAGCTCGGCGTGCTCGAGCGCGAAGTCGAATCGAACAAGCAAATCTACGACATGTTCGTCAAGCGCTCCAAGGAGACCAATCTGTCGGCCGACCTGGAGGCGGCGGTGGCGCGCGTGGTCGACACCGCGCGCGTGGTGGACGCGCCCGTCAAGCCGCAAAAGACGCAGTGGGTGGTGCTCGCTTTCGCGCTCGGCCTGATCGGCGGGATCGGCACCTCGATGCTGCTCGACCTGCTCGACAACACCTTGAAGACCACGGCCGACGTCGAAGCGCGTCTCAAGCAGCCGCTGTTGGCGTCGATCCCGCTGCTGGCCAAGCGCGACGCCGACCGCTCCTCGATTTCCTTCCTGTTCCGCGACGATCCCAAGTCGCTGTACGCCGAATCGATCCGCACCGCCAGGACCGGCGTGCTGCTGTCCTCGATCGACCTGCCCAACCGCATCCTGGTGGTGACCTCGAGCGTGGCGGGCGAAGGCAAGACCACTTTTTCGATCAACCTGGCGGTGGCCCATTCGCGCACCAAGAAAACCCTGTTGATCGACGCCGACCTGCGCCGCCCCGCCGTGGCCAAGGGCTTGGAGATGGACGCGCACGCGCCGGGCCTGTCGAATCTGGTGCTGGGCGCGCCGCGCGCCTCGGACTGCATCCGCAGCGTGCCGGGCACGGCGCTGTCGGTGATGACGGCCGGCGTATCGCCGCCCAATCCACTCGAACTGCTGCTGTCGCAGCGCTTCAAGGACACGCTCGACGCGCTCGCGCGCGAGTACGAGATCATCGTCATCGACTCGCCCCCGGTGGAGCTGGTGAGCGACGCGCTGGTGCTGTCGAAGTACGCCACCGGCGTCATTTATGTGGTCAAGGCCGTCAGCACCCCGTACCAGCTGGCGCGCCGCGGCTTGCTGCGGATCCGGCGCGCGGATGGCCCGATCCTGGGCGTGGTGCTTAACCAGCTCGACTTCAAGAAGGCCGAGAAGTACTACGGCGAATACTCCGGCTACGCCTACGAGGGCTATGGCGAGACCGACGGGCGCGGCAAGAAAACCAAGAGCTGACGCGGCGCCATGATCGACCTGCATTGCCACTACCTGCCGGGCGTCGACGACGGCCCCGAACTACTGCCCGAAGCGCTGGCGCTGGCGCGCGCGGCGTATGACAACGGCATCCGCGCCTGCGCCCTCACGCCGCATGTGCATCCGGGGCGCTATCCGAACACACGTACGCGCTTGCAGCAGGACTATGCCGCCTTCAATGAAGCGGTGCGCGCGGCCGGCATTGACCTGAACATGTTCCTGGCCGGCGAGGTGCGCCTGGCGCCCGAATCGCTGGCCCTGTTCCAGGAAGAGGAAGTGCCCTACCTGGGCAGCGTGGACGGCTACCGCATCGTGCTGCTCGAATTCCCGCACGAGACCATTCCGCTGGGGAGCGAACGCTTTGTCGGCAAACTGCTCGACATGCAGATCCGCCCCTTGATCGCCCACCCGGAGCGCAACAAGGCCGTGATGCGCGAGCCTGGCAAGATGCGCGCCTTTGTCGACATGGGCTGCTGGCTGCAGTTGACGGCCGGCTCGTTGTGCGGACGCTTTGGCGGGGCCGCGCAAAAGACGGCGCGCGCGCTGCTTGACGATGAGTTGGCGTGGGTGATGGCGACCGACGCCCACAATCTCAAGAGCCGCCCGCCCGATCTGGCCGAAGGCCGCGCGGCGCTTGAAGAATTGGTTGGCGCGCGCCTGGCGCGGCGCATGGTGCAGGAGCGGCCGGCGCGCATCCTGGGCCTGGAGGTGGCGCCATGACGGGCGCAAGCACGGACACGCGCACAAGTACGAGCACGAGCACGCGCCTGCGCGGCGCCGCCGTGCTGGCACTGCCGGCGCTGCTCATCGCCTGCGCGCTGTATTGGAGCGCCCCGGCGGCGCTGGCCGATGTGCGCGTGCTGCAGGCGCGCGCCGAGGTGGCGCACTGGCGCGCCAATGGCATCACGCCCGGTCCGGCGCAATGGCGCGCCGACCTCGATGCGCTCACCGACAGCCTGGCGCGCGGACCGGCCAATGCGCAAACCCACGAAGACATCGCCTACCTGTACGCGCTGCGTGGCGCGGCGGCGCTGGCCTATCCGAAGGTGGCCACGCCGATGCTCGAACAGGCGCTCGGCCATTACGAAAGCGCGGCCGCCTTGCGCCCTCTCTCGTCGAGCAGTTGGGCCAGCGTGGCGCTGGCGCGCCACTATTTGCGGCGCGACGAAGCGGCGCTGTGGTTCGCCTTCGACCGCGCCATGGCCTACGGCCCGAACGAGCCGCACACCCAGCCGACGCTGTTTTTCATCGGGCTGCAGCGTTGGGCCATGCTCGATCCGGCGCGCCGCGACGCCTTGCGCGCCGCGCTGTCGCGCGCGCAGCCGCCCCTGCGCGAGCAACTGGCTCAACTCGCGCGCGAAGGCGGACACCCTGAATTGAAGTAGCCATTGCGCCGACTTCAAAATCAATTGGGGGACAGACCCCTGTTTTGAGGAAAT
>JAZKBP010000065.1:0-3418 GCA_040388555.1 Pseudomonadota bacterium | reverse complement strand
GAATTAATTCGACTCTGACCCTATTTGATTTTGCCTCATTTATTTGCCGACATTTGCCCCGGCTCGGACGCGCTAGTGGAAACGCGCGACCGTCCGCGCTTCTAGCGGCCGCCCGCTTGCGCGCTGGTGCGCGCCATCGGTTGGCGCTGCGCGCGCCACTGCTCAAGGCTCAGCTGTTGGTCGGTCTCGAAGTCTTCGATGAGAATGTCGCCCTGGTCCACGCCCACCAGGAAGCTGTCCCAGGTGCGCGCGGCGTCGGCGCCATTTTCGACGAAACTCACTTGCCAGTAGCTCTTGCCGGCGACGATCTTTGGCCGGCTATCGGTCTCCATCAAGGCGGCGTGCAGCTTGCCGCCGGAATCGCTCTCGATCCGGCTGGCCCACGCTTTGAGTTCGGGCAGGGCCATCAGGGCCGCCATGGCCTCTTGCTTGCTGGGCCCGGCGACCGGCGCTGGCGCTGCTGGCTTGGCAGGCGCCACCACCGCGGCGGGCGGCGCGCTGCTGCGCAGCACGCCCACCACGGCGAATATGAGGGCAAGGCCGGCGAGCAGGCCGACGATGCGAACGATGGTCTTGGCTGGTCGTGCTTGGCTCATGGCGATTGGGCCCTTGCGGGTAAGGAATCAAGTCATGCGAATCAAGTCATTCGAATCAAGTCATACTAAACCATGCGCGCCGTAGCGGCAAACGCAGCGCCGCGCTCGGCTTCAAGGCGCTGCGCCAGTGCCATCGTTGGCCAAGCGCGCGCGTGCCGTCGCCGCACCGGTCGTTGGCACCACCGCCAGCATCAGCTCCAGGCGGCGCGCGCCACCGTCCGCGCCGGCCCAGGCGGCGGGCGCGTATTTTTCCACTTCCAGCGCGAGCGTGGTGGCACCTTGCTCGAGCGTGAATTGGTGCGCCGTCGCTGACGGCAGCGACTCGGTGGCCGTAGACTGCGCACGGCGCGGCCATGTGAAGGTGGCGCCGTTCTGATGGACCAGCGAACCGATTACGCGCTGCCCGTCCAGGTAATTCACGCGCACGCCGATGGTGGCGCGCTGGCCCGGCACGCCAAGGCCACTGCTGGCGATGTCCACGCGGATCGTTGCAAAGCGCGGGTCGGTGCCCACGCCCGCGAGCAGCACGCCGCCCATGCCGGCGCCGGCCGGCCCGTCCGCGCTGGCCACCAGGGTGTTGCTGCGCACATCGTAAAAGCCCATGCCGTGCGGCGCCTCGCCGTGATTGTTCTCGCCGCGCTCGACCAGATTGCGCTGGCCCAGATAGCGCGCGTGGATCAGGCGGCCCGGCCCTTGCGGGGCCCCGGCCTCGATCAGTACGAAGCCCCGGCTTGGTATCGTCAGGCCCGCGATGGCCAGGTCGGGGTGCTCGGCCTTGAGCGTGATTTCGCTGCGCTGCCAGCGCCACTTGCCGTTTTCCTGAAGCGGGGCGAGTGTCACCACCCGCGCCACTTTTCCCGCGCCGGTGGCACCCGTGCCCAGCGCGCCAAGCGCCAGGTCGAACTGGCGTGCGCCGGCCGGGTCCGCGTTCCATAGCATCACTTGCGCGCCCTCGTCGTCGCCGGCAGCCACCCCGTCCACACCGGTGCCAGGCGGGGGCAGGCGCAGCGGGCGGCGCAGCTCGGACATGGCGTTGAGGAAGGCCACCGGCGCGCGCGCGAGCACGTCCGCGCGGAACACATCGCGCATCAAGAGCGCATAGTGCAGGTCGGGCTGGTCGATCATGTCCTTGAGCAGGCCGGCCAGTTTGATGACTTCGTCGGGGTGCTTGTACTGCTGTTCGAAGTGTTTTGCGCGGTCGATCCGCTCGCCCCCGCGCGGGATATCGAAATCCCATTCGTTGAAGATCAGGGGGACGCCATCGAAGCGCGCCGAGGCGAATGCCTTGCGCGTGCTTTGGATGCACAGGGCAGACGTCTCGCCGCGATAGTTTTGGATGCTCAGGTAGTCGAGCGGATAGCGCGCGTGGCCCTGGGCCGCTTCGCGCTCTTGCAGCATGCGCGCGAAGGCCTTGAGCTTGCTACCGCCGGCCTTGCTATTCGGGCTGGACTCGCCGCCGGCGCAGTTCATCTGGATGCCGGCCACGCTCGCATCGGGCAGGCGGCGCCGCAGTTCCGGGCCCATCAGCGCGAAGAAGTCGAGGTAGCGGCTTACCGACTCGTCATTGCTCAAGCGCTTGTCGAGCGTGTGTTCAGGCTCTTGCCAGAAGCTCCAGATGGTCGGCGCATGGTCGGCCGCGTCAATGGCCGCAGCCAGCGAGCCGAAGGCGTTCGCCAACGCCGGCAATTGGGTCGGCAGCGGATACCAATTGCCGTGCGCCGGTTTTTGCGCGCTCGGGTCGAAACTGAAATCGAGATAATTCGGAGCGCCAGCCAATTGCAGGAAATTGAGCATGCCGCGCCCGGCCGTTTGCGCGCGCAGCGCCGTCAACTGGCTGTTGGCATGGCCGACGATGGCGCCGCCGCTCATGCTGAACAAGCCCTTGAGGGTGGACTTATGGTCTGGGTCGGGGAACTTGTCGGCCGGCGGCTTGGTGCTCAGCAAGGCCGCCGCCATCGGCGCCCCGGCCAGGGCGGCGGCGTCGATGCCTTCCTTGTTGTCCGTGTCGGCATTGGTCCAGGTGGCGTTAAAACCGAATTTATGGACCGTGGGCGGGAACTGGGTTTGGTCGAAACGCACGCCGATCACGGGGGCGGCGGCGCACGCGCCATGGCAGGCTAGGGTGGCGACGAGGGCCAGCAGGCGCGCCGCGCGCTTGGGAATGCTCGATGGTGTGTGCATGGCTTTCGCGTTCCGGTCCGGTGAGGGCAACGCCTGCGATTATGCACAAAAAAAGCCTGCAAGGCGCGAACCTTGCAGGCTTGATTCGAGCATTCCGGCGCTTGGCGCCGGAAGCGGCCGGCAATTACATCATGCCGTCCATGCCGCCCATGCCGCCCATGCCACCCATGCCGCCCATGCCGCCGCCAGCTGCCTTGTCTTCTGGCAGTTCGCAGACCATCGCGTCCGTGGTGAGCATCAGGCCAGCGATCGAGGCCGCGTTTTGCAGCGCCGAACGGGTGACCTTGGCTGGATCGAGCACGCCCATTTCGACCATGTCGCCATAGGTGCCGTTGGCGGCGTTGTAACCGAAGTTACCTTTGCCAGCCAGGACCGCGGCGACGACGACGGAAGCTTCTTCGCCGGCGTTCTGGACGATCATGCGCAGTGGCTCTTCCATCGCGCGCATCACGATTTTGATGCCCGCTTCCTGGTCAGGGTTGTCGCCCTTGACGGTCAGGTTGGCGCGTGCGCGCAACAGGGCCACGCCGCCGCCAGGCACGATGCCTTCTTCAACGGCCGCGCGGGTTGCGTGCAGCGCGTCTTCGACGCGGGCTTTCTTTTCCTTCATTTCGACTTCGGTGGCAGCGCCAACCTTGATC
>JAZKBP010000064.1:0-38449 GCA_040388555.1 Pseudomonadota bacterium | reverse complement strand
GCCTGGAGGAATTTGACCTGGCCAAGGGTGGAGGAATTTAACCTGGCCAACGGGGATAGATGTTGATGGACGCATAGCCCAAGTCCTTCGTGACAAATGCATGCCCGGCTTCGTGCAGGACGATAATGCTGCATTTCGCAGCGATGACGGCAAGTGCCGCCAGGGGCTGGCGAATATGAATGTGAAGAAGGCATTTCAGTGGTCGCGACTGACCAGTGAACATGCACTGCAACGCCGAAAAAGCGCGGTTTCATCAGTGCGATATATCCGCATGCCCGGATCATCTATCGTAAAGATTTCATCCCAGCCTGCCGTGGCGCTTGCGAAATTACCACCTTAGCAGGCTGCAGTCCTGCGCGGATATGGCTCGCCGACGCCTCGGAAATCTTAGTGAGCTGAGTCACCTCCAGCGGCCAGTTTGCGTTCATCGATCCAGAGCGCGACAACAAGTGGAATCACGATGAGCGAGCGCAGATAGTAGTAGTTTCCTCCGGCACGGATGTGCACAATGGCTTCGGCCACCGCCTCGATACAAACGATGGCTGCGCCGGCGGTCAGAATGCCACCTTCCCAAGGCAGGTATCTGCCGCGCCGGTGTGCCCGGATGCCCACCGCGATGCAAATAACGATGGCCACGAGGACGCCGAGTCCGACGGGAATAAACGGAAATGGCGGCCGCGAACCGGCGAATGCGAAGGTCACCCAGTAGGCGAAGAGCAGGTAGGACACCACAGCCTTTCGTCCGATGTTTTGAAAAGGTTTTTTCATTCGTCCTCGCCTCCATTGTTTTTCCGAATGCGTCCGCTCCCGCGACTCGGATGTGGGCCAAAGGGCGCGAGTGGGCGCGTACCTGAGCGATTGGACGTCTGAGCGCTACTTCCAAATGCGAATTTTTTCACCGTACCAAAGCGCGAGTGATAAGGGAAGGATCGCGATCGAACGCACATAATAATAGTTTCCGCCGTTGCGTATGTGCGCGATGGCTTCAGCCACAGCGTATAAGCAAATGAAAGTGACGCCGGCGCTCAGTAGGCCAAATTCCCATGCCAGGTAATCGCCCCGACAATGCACACGAACCCCCACCGCCAGGCAAACACCACAGACGATAAGCACAATGAATCCGACTGGGAAGGGAAAAGGTGGGCGCGTGCCGATAAACAAACTGAACACGAAATTGGCGAAAAAGATGCAGACGACCAAGCGCCGGTACCATTCTTTCGGGTTGCGCCACTTCATTCGTCGTCCCCGTCGTTCTTTTGCCGGCTGCGCCATACGCCCAATACCAGCGCTGGTATGAAAATGATCCGCAGGATGAACCACGCGACGTCGCCATGGCGCAAATCCGCAAAATATCCCCACACGAGCGCGAACAGCAGGGCTGGCAGCACGATTTTCACATGTTGGTTCATGATAGTCTGACGCGAAATGATGGGCACTCAACGCCGCCGCGCCGCCATCGCCTTGATCGCGGCGATCAAGCCTTCATTTTGCGCCGTCGGCGCCAAGGCCTCGCCCAATTGCGCGAAAGCCGACACGGCTTGCTCGGGCAAAACCAGTTGCCGTGTATGCACCACCGGCGGCAAGCTGCGCGTGACCAACACCTTCAAACGCACGCCATCGACTTGCCAGCCACGCTTTTGCAGCGCCGCCTGCAACTTGGGCAAAGACTGCTTGAGTTTGGCCGCCACCGCCGCGTTCGGCATGGCCAGCACCAGTTGCGCGTTTTCGAACTGCAACACGTCGCATTGGCTGAACATCGGGGGCAAGGCGGCCGCGCAATCTTTTTGCAACTGCGCCATGCGCATGGCCGCCGGCATCAAGCTGGCCAGGCCGGCGTTGCCACGCAGGTAAGTCGATGCCCCCGCCGCCACCGGCCGCTGCCGGGTGCCAAAAATATGCGTGGGGCGCTGATTTTGAGGAGGAAATGCCATGTGCGGCACGATAGCACAGAGCGTGCGCCCTTGCGCGGCCGGAATTTTCGCAGGCGAATGCGCCCGTTTGACAACAATGCTACGCCCCTGGGCTTGTTATCCCGCCCGATATCCCCATTTGGGCTCGGATCGCATGATAAAATCACTGTCTTTTTGCCATAGTGGCCTCGGGTTGATAGTATTTTGATATCTCCATGGCTGTTTTGTTGCCGCGCTTTTTCAAGAATTCAAGCATGTCCCTACTGACCCAGATTTTCGGCAGCCGCAATCAGCGCTTGCTCAAGCAATATCAAAAAACGGTACGCGAAATTAACGCGCTCGAACCGCAGATTGAAAAGCTGTCCGACGCCGAACTGCAAGGCAAGACTGCGCAATTCAAAGACCGCCTGACCCAGGGCGCCACTCTCGACGACATCCTGGTCGAAGCGTTCGCCGTGTGCCGCGAAGCGTCCAAGCGCGTGCTCAAGATGCGCCACTTCGACGTGCAAATGATCGGCGGCATGGTCCTGCACTACGGCAAAATCTCGGAAATGGGCACGGGCGAAGGCAAGACCCTGATGGCGACGCTCCCGGTCTACCTGAACGCGCTCTCGGGCAAGGGCGTGCACGTCATCACCGTCAACGATTACCTGGCCCAGCGCGACGCCGACTGGATGGGCCGCCTGTATGGCTGGCTCGGCTTGAGCACGGGCGTGAACCTGTCGCAGATGGAGCACGACGCCAAGCAGACGGCCTACGCGGCCGACATCACCTATGGCACCAACAACGAATTCGGCTTCGACTACCTGCGCGACAATATGGTCTACGAGGTCAAGGAGCGGGTCCAGCGCAGCCTCACCTTCGCCGTCGTCGACGAAGTGGACTCGATCCTGATCGACGAGGCGCGCACGCCCCTGATCATCTCCGGCCAAGCCGAGAACCACACCGACCTGTACCACAAGATCAACGAAGTGCCGCGCCTCTTGACCATGCAGATCGGCGAAGAGACCCCCGACGGCAAAGGCGTGGTCGAAGTCCCGGGCGATTACACCAAGGACGAAAAAGCGCACCAGGTGCTGCTGACCGAAGCGGGCCACGAGAAGGCCGAGTCCATCCTCACCCAGATGGGCCTGCTGCCGGAAGGCGCCTCGCTGTACGAAGCGTCCCACATCACCTTGATCCACCATCTGTACGCGGCCTTGCGCGCCCACGCGCTGTACCACAAGGACCAGCACTACGTGGTGCAGAACAATGAAGTGGTGATCGTCGACGAATTCACCGGCCGCCTGATGACGGGCCGGCGCTGGTCCGACGGCTTGCACCAGGCCGTCGAAGCGAAGGAAGGCGTGCGCATCCAGAACGAGAACCAGACCCTGGCCTCGATCACCTTCCAGAACTACTTCCGCATGTATTCCAAGCTGTCGGGCATGACCGGCACGGCCGATACCGAAGCCTACGAATTCCAGGAAATCTACGGCCTCGAGACGGTCGTCATCCCGCCCAACCGCCCATCGAAGCGGGTTGACCGCCAAGACCAGGTGTACAAGTCGGCGCAGGAAAAGTACAACGCCATGCTGCTCGATATCCGCGACTGTTACGAGCGCGGCCAGCCGGTCTTGGTCGGTACCACCTCGATCGAGAATTCCGAGCTGTTGTCGGGCATCCTGGCCAAGGCCAAGCTCGAACACAATGTCTTGAACGCCAAGCAGCACGCGCGTGAAGCGGAAATCATCGCCCAGGCGGGCCGTCCGAAGATGATCACCATCGCCACCAATATGGCCGGCCGCGGTACCGACATCGTCTTGGGCGGGAACGTCGAGAAGCAGATCCAGTTCATCGAAGCGAACGATGCGCTGTCGGACTTTGACAAAGCGGCGCAGTCGAGCAAGCTGCGCGACGAATGGCAGTCGCTGCACGACCATGTCGTCACCGCCGGCGGCCTGCACATCATCGGCACCGAGCGCCACGAGTCGCGCCGCGTCGACAACCAATTGCGTGGCCGCTCCGGCCGCCAGGGCGATCCGGGTTCCTCGCGCTTCTACCTCTCGCTCGACGACGCGCTGCTGCGCATCTTCGCGGGCGACCGCGTGCGCGCCGTGATGGACCGCCTGAAAATGCCGGAAGGCGAACCAATCGAGGCGGGCATCGTGTCGCGTTCGATCGAATCGGCCCAGCGCAAGGTCGAGGCGCGCAACTTCGACATCCGCAAACAGCTGCTCGAGTACGACGACGTCGCCAACGACCAGCGCAAGGTGATCTACAACCAGCGTAACGAGCTGCTCGAGACGACCGACATTTCGGAGTTGATCGCATCGCTGCGCCACGGCGTGTTCAGCGACATCGTGCGCACCCACGTGCCGGCCGAATCGGTTGAGGAGCAGTGGGATATCAAGGCGCTCGAAGCGGCCCTGATGAGCCAGTGGCAGCTGCACGTGCCGCTGACCGACATGCTGGCCGCCGACCCAAGCATGACCGACGACGACATCCTCGAGCGCGTGGTCGGCACCGCCGACGAAGTCTACCAAGGCAAGGTCCAAATCGTGAGCAAGGAGTCGTTCGGCGGCTTCGAGCGCAACGTCATGCTGCAAAGCGTGGACAGCCACTGGCGCGAGCATCTGTCCGCGCTCGACCATCTGCGCCAGGGTATCCACCTGCGCGGCTACGCGCAAAAGAATCCGAAGCAGGAGTACAAGCGCGAAGCGTTCGAACTGTTCGCCCAGATGCTCGAGATGATCAAGAACGAAGTGGTGGGCACGGTGATGACGGTGCGTATCCAGACGCGCGAGGAAATCGAAGCAGCCGAGGCGGCCATGCAAGCTTCGCATGTCGAGAACCTGCATTTCCAGCACGCCGACTTCAATCCGGACGCGGCGCCGGAAGACCTGCTGGCGCCGACCGCCAACGCCGAACACCACGGCAACGAGCCGAGCGTCAACCATGGCTTGAAGGTCGGCCGCAACGATCCTTGCCCTTGCGGCAGCGGCAAGAAGTACAAGCAGTGCCATGGCAGGCTCGCATAAGCCTGCGCGCTTCACGAAAGGCATCCTGCGGGGTGCCTTTTTTTCGAACTAAAGAAGGAACGCGGCATGGATAGCGCCATGGATGACGAGTCGTACTGGGCGTCGGTGCGCGCGCAATTCGATTTGCCGGACGATTTCGTCAATCTCGAAAACGGCTATTTCGGCGCGCAAGCGATCCCCGTGTTCGAGGCTTACCAGCGCCAGCAGCGCCAGGTGAACCGCGAGACCTCGTACTTCGTGCGTGAGCGTTTCGCGCCACGGCGCACGGCCATCCTCGACAAGCTGGCCGCGTTTTGCGGCGTGCACGCGGACGAACTGCTCATCACGCGCAACCTGACCGAGTCGATGAACATCCTGTTGCAGGGCTATCCCTTTGGCGCGGGTGACGCGGTGCTGGCGGCCAGCCACGACTACGATACCGTGCGCGACACGCTCGACATGCTCGCCCAGCGCAAGGGATTGACGTTGCTCCGGCTGCAGCTGCCGCTGGAACCCGCATCGGACGAGCAGATCGTGGCCATGTACGCCGACGCCATCGCGCCGCGCACCCGTGTGCTGCTGCTCACGCACCTGGTCCACCGCAGCGGCCAGATCATGCCGGTGGCGAAAATCGCGGCGATGGCGCGCGCGCGCGGGGTGGACGTGATGGTCGACGCCGCCCATTCCTTCGCCCAGCTCGATTACCGCCTGCCGGACCTGGGCGCCCAATTCGTGGCGGTCAACCTGCACAAGTGGCTGGGCGCGCCGCTCGGCCTTGGGCTGCTGTACATCGAGCGCGCGCGCATCGCCGACATCGCGCCCCTGTACGGTCAGGCGGGCCAGGCGCCGCATCCTATCGAACGGCTCGCCAATGTCGGCCTGGTGCCGCCGGCTCCGCTGCTCAACATCGAGGACGCCATCGCCTTCCACGAGGCGATCGGCGGCGCGCGCAAGGAGGCGCGCCTGCGCTACTTGACGCAGTATTGGCTCACGCGCGCGCGCTCCATTGCGCGCTTGCGGGTGTTGACGCCAAGCGCTGCGCAGCGTTCGTGCGCCATCGCCGCCTTCGAGATCGTCGGCGTGCCCTCGCAGGAAGTGGCGCGCCGCTTGATGGAGCAGTATCGGATCTTCACCGTCACGCGCGAGCTTGGGTCGGGCCTGGCGGTGCGGGTGACGACCCAGCTTTTCACAAGTTTGGAGGAACTCGACCGCCTGGTCGCCGCGCTGGGCGCGATCGCCAGCGCCGCATGACGCTACCCGCGTCGGCCTAGGCGCTGTGCGATGTCGTCGAGCACCGGCAAGCCCGCGAGCGCGATCAGGATCGCCGCCAGCGGCAAGGTCGACACATAGCCAACGTACTTGAAGCCAAGCGCGCCGGCCACGCCGCCGGCAAAAAACAGGCCAAGTAGCGAGCCCAGCAAGACCAGCTTGGTGCGGTTCGCCACCACCGCGGGAATGGCCGCATTGCGGTTGTGGTAAAGGAGCTTGCCAAGTTCGATCCCGATATCGGTGATCATGCCCGTCATGTGGGTGGTGCGGATCTCGGCGTTCGATAGTTTGGTCACGATGGCGTTTTGCAGTCCCATCACAAAACACAGCAACGACACCGTGGCCGGCACCAGTAGCCAGGCGTGATATTGCAGATACTGGCCAAGCAGGCCAAAGCCGATCAGCAGCGCCGCTTCAAGCAGCAGCGGCAAGGCGTACTGCCCGCGCAAATGGCGCCGGCGCGACCAGTTCACCAGCACGGCGCAGCAGATCGCACCGCCCAGGAAGGCGCAAAGCGCACCGAGGCCGGCGAGCACCAGCGCGCCATTCCACAGCACCAGGTTATCCGCCACCGAAGAGACGATGCCCGACATATGCGAGGTGTACTGCTTGACCGCCAGGAAGCCGCCGGCATTGATGGCGCCGGCGACAAAGGCCAGGTAGCGCGCCAAATGCCAGTTGCTGCGCTGGCTGCGTTCGCGCGCGGTCAATTGTCGAAAATACTTTGATGGCATGGACTATCCTTGTTCCTGCACGAGTGTAGCCGATTGCGCGCGGGCGCGCGCCGCTCAGTCGCGATAGCTGGCAAGGAAGGCGCGGAACTGGTCGTCCTTGAAGGCGGCCCGCGCCAGCTTGTCGAATTCGGCGATCGCTTGCTTGTCGCTCTTGAGCGAATAGGCCATCTCGAATGGCTGGTTCGCGATCGGCAGGCGCACCAGCCGTACCGCCAGGTTTTCCTTGCGCGCGAAGTAGGCGGCCGAGAATTCATTACCGAAGTAGGCGGCCTGGATGCGCCCGGCGGCAAGCTTGTGCAAATTGATGCGCTGCCAGTTTGGCGCGTGCACATACTGCCAGCGTATGCGTAGCGGCTGCAGTTCCTCGGGCAGCACGCTGCCGCCGACCCAGCCGATCTCCAGATCGGCCAGCGCCGCCAGGCTTGGCACGCTCTGGATTGGCGAGGCGGGCTTGACCGCCAGGTAGGGCTGCGCCTGCAAGTAGGTCCAGTCAAAGCGCGCGAAGCCGCGGTCGGCGCCCTTGGCACCGCTCACCAGCAGGGCGATATCCATTTTCCCGTCGCGCAGCAGCTGCATGGCGCGCTGCAGCGTCATCGGTGCCAGCCATTCGAAGCGCATGCCGGTGTGCGGCGCGATGGTGCGCATGATGTAGTCGGGCAGGGCGCCGCGGATCGGCGCGAGTCCCTCGCCAACCATCATCGGCGCGACCTCGAAGCCACCGATGCGCAGCACCCGCGCCGGCGGCGCGTCGGCTGCAGCAGCTGGCGATGCCGGCGCTCGCGCGGGCGCGGCCAGCGCCGCCCACAACAGCCAAGCTGCCCGTATCATGACGCGCCCGCCTGGTCGATCGCGGACGCGCCGTGTGCGCGCGCCGGCGCCGTCCCGCCCGGCGCATCGAGCGTCTTGCGCACCTCGCGCTGCGGCGCCGATTTCGGCAGCGTCATGCTTACCGAAGTGCCTTGCCCGAGCACCGTGTTGATGCCGATGCGCCCGCCCAGTACGCCGGTGACGATGTTGTAGACGATGTTCATGCCAAGGCCGGTGCCGCCCTGTCCCATCTTGGTGGTGAAGAAGGGGTCGAACACATGGTGCAGCACTTCCGGCGGCATGCCGGCGCCGTCGTCGGTGAACACGACGCACACTTCGCCGCCCATCGTTTCCTGCGCCGTCACCGTGATGGTGGCGCTGCTGCTTTGGTCGAAGGCATGCACCAGGGCGTTGGTGATCAGGTTGCTCACCACCTGGCACAGGCTGCCAGGATAGGAATTGAGGCTGATATTGCCCTTGACCTCGACCCGGCTGATGCAGTTGGCGCGCCGCAGGCGCGGCGAAAAGGTCGCCAGCGTGTCCTCGAGCACGTTGCGCAAGTCAAACACGCGGCGCTGGTCGTTGGTCTGGTCCACCGCCACTTGCTTGAACGAGGCGATCAGGTTGGCCGCCTTGTTGAGCGAGCCGGAAATGAGCGAGCTGGCCAGCGCCACGTCGGTCAGGTGCTCGTTCAGGATCGAGCGCTTCAGGTTGCCGTCTTCGAGCACGCTCTGGAATTGCGCGACCCGGTCCGACAGCGTCGTCGCCGCCAGCAGGCTGTTGCCGATCGGGGTGTTCAATTCGTGCGCGATGCCCGCCACCAGGGAGCCGAGCGAGGCCATCTTTTCCGACGAAATCAAATCGTGCTGGGTGCGCTTGAGCGTCTCGAGCGCTTGCGACAGTTCGCCATTGGCCCGCTCGAGCGCGCTGGAGCGGTCCTTCACGCGCGTCTCGAGCGAGGTGTTCAATTCCTTGAGCGAGCGCTTGGCCTGCAACTCCTCGGTCAAGTCGAGCAGCGCCCACACGATCGAGCCTTCGCCCGCCAGCACCAGGGTCGACGACCAGATCGCCACGTCGCCTTCGCGCCCGTCCTGCAGCTTGACCTTGGCCACTTCGCCTTGCACCATGCCGTCGCGCTGGAAGATATCCCAGATGCGCTGGCGCTCATCCGGGTCGGCCCAGAAGCCGATCTCGCTGGTGCGCTTGCCCAGCACCGCCTCGCGCTCGTGGCCGAAGATGCGGGTGAGCGCCTGGTTGGTCGCGAGCAGGATGCCGGAGCGGTCCGTCACCGTCAGCGGCACCGGCGCCGTGTCGAACAGGATCTTGAAGCGCGCCTCCGATTCGCGCAGGCGCTGTTCGGCGTGCTCGAGCTGGTCGATGCGCTCGCGCAGCGCGCCGCTCATGGTGTTGAGCGAGTGGGCGAACACTTCGAGCTCGTCGCCGCCATGCTCGGGCAGCGTTTCCTCGAACTGGCCATGCGCCAGGCGCATCGATTGGCGCGTGAGCACCTCCAGGCGGCGCCCGATGCCGGCCGTGAAGGCGTAGTACAGCATCAAGCCGAACACGAAGCCGCCGGCCGAGATCACGGTGCCCTGGATCAGCACGTCGTTGCGCGCGAGCGCCAGGTCCTCGGTCGACACTCCGAACTGGAGCGCGCCGATCTGGTTATTCATCAGCAGCAGGGGCGCGCGCGCGTGCAGCACGGCGCCATCGGGCTCGGTGCGCAAGCCATCCGCGCCGGGCTTGGCCGGGCCGCGGAACAGGGCGCGCGCGGCCGCCGGCGCGCTGCCCACTTGCAGCAGCGGCTGGCCTTGCGGGTCCAGGATCAACACATAGCGCACGAAGGTGTCGCGCGGGTCCGACAGCATTTCGGCCATGTAGGCGCGCATTTCGGGCAGGCGCCCGCTGGTGGCGTAGGGCGACAGCGACAGATTGAGCGTGACGGCGTACTCGTGCGCCACGCGCGCGGCGTTGCGCCGCACCGCCTCGTCCATCAGGCGCAGGCTGTTCCAGATCAGCAGGCCGACCACCATGGCTTGAACGACAGCGCTCAGGATCAGGAATTTCGCGCGCAGCGACAGATTCAAAATGCCTCCCCGTCTGGCCGGGCAGGGGTATTGCCGCCCGGACTCACCAGAAAGAGAGTATCACTTTCGTCCGCGATGCTGCATGTAAATACGGCAATTTAGTTGTTTTTGGCGGACGGCCGCGACCTGGCCCCTGCGCGCCCGGCCGGGGGCGGCGCAAACTTTTCCTTTCCCAGGCGGTACAATAGCGGCTTCGCATTCCCACGCTGGAGATTAGCCATGGCCGTCAATTCGCCCTTGCCCCTTGCCGCCGATTTGAAGCCGGTTCCCGGCATCGAGATCGGCTTCGCCCAAGCGGGCATCAAGAAGCCCAACCGCAAGGACGTGCTGGTGATGCGCCTGGCCAGTACCGCCACGGTGGCCGGGGTGTTCACCCAAAACCGCTTTTGCGCCGCGCCGGTCCAGGTGTGCCAGGCTAACCTGGCCGTGGTCGAGGCGGGCGGCGCGCCGATCCGCGCGCTGGTGGTCAACACCGGCAACGCCAACGCCGGCACCGGTGAGCCGGGTCTGGCCGATGCGCGCGCCACCTGCGCCGCGCTGGCCCAGCTGCTCGGCTGCGCGCCGCAGCAGGTGCTGCCGTTTTCCACCGGCGTGATCCTGGAACCGTTGCCGCTGCAGCGCCTGGTCGATGGCTTGCCGGCCGCGGTGGCCGGCCTGAAGGCCGACAACTGGTATAGCGCGGCCGAGGCCATCATGACCACCGACACCCAGCCCAAGGCCGCCTCGCGCACCGTGCTGATCGACGGCCACAGCGTCACCATGACGGGCATCAGCAAGGGCGCCGGCATGATCCGCCCGAACATGGCCACCATGCTTGGCTACCTCGCCTTCGACGCCGTCGTCAGCCAGCAGGTGCTCGACGAGTTGGTGCGCCACGCGGCCGACCATTCCTTCAACTGCATCAGCATCGACGGCGACACCTCGACCAACGACTCCTTCATCCTGATCGCCACCGGCGCCGGGGCGCTGGTGGTCGACGCCATCAACACGCCGCAGTACGTGGCCTTGCGCGACGCCGTCACCGAGCTCTCGCGCAGCCTGGCGCAGATGATCGTGCGCGACGGCGAGGGCGCCACCAAGTTCATCACCGTCACGGTGGAAGACGGCACCTGCCTGGACGAATGCCGCAAGGTCGCCTATTCGATCGCCCATTCGCCGCTGGTCAAGACCGCCTTCTTCGCCTCCGACCCGAACCTGGGCCGCATCCTGGCCGCCATCGGCTACGCCGGGGTGGACGACCTTGACACCAGCAAGATCAACCTCTATCTGGACGACGTGTGGGTCGCGCGCAATGGCGGGCGCCATCCCGACTACCGCGAGGAAGATGGCCAGCGCGTGATGCAGCAAAGCGAGATCACGGTGCGCGTCAAGCTCGCGCGCGGCACCGCCAGCGCCACCGTCTGGACTTGCGATCTGTCGCACGATTACGTGACCATCAACGCGGACTACCGCTCCTAGCGCATGATGCCCACCGAGAGCCCGCTCGAACGCTTGCTCAAACGCGCCGACGCATTGCTGGCGCGGGTCGAGGCCTTGCTGCCGCAAGGCCCGCGCGAGCCGGACTGGAAGCGCGGCGTCGCCTTCCGCTGGCGCAAGCGCAACGGCTTTGGCGGCGTGCTCGAAGTGGTGCGCCAGGTGTCGGTGATCGGCTTTTCCGACCTGCACCAGGTGAGCGCGCAAAAGGCGGCGATCGAACAGAACACGCTGCAGTTCGTCAAAGGGCGCACCGCCAACAACGTGCTGCTGACGGGCGCGCGCGGCACCGGCAAGTCGTCCCTGATCAAGGCTTGCCTGAACCAGTACGCGGCCGATGGCTTGCGCATGATCGAGGTCGACAAGTCCGACCTGGCCGAGCTGGCCGACATCGTCGACCTGGTGGCGGGGCGCCCCGAGCGCTTCATCATCTTTTGCGACGACCTCTCGTTCGAGGAGGGCGAGAGCGGCTACAAGGAACTGAAGGTCGCGCTCGACGGCAGCATCGCCGCGCCGTCCGACAATGTGCTGATCTACGCCACCTCGAACCGGCGCCACCTGATGCCAGAACGGATGAGCGACAACGCCGGCTACAGCCACGACGCCGACGGCGACCTGCATCCGGGCGAGACGGTCGAGGAACGTATCTCGCTGTCCGAACGCTTCGGTCTGTGGCTCTCCTTCTACCCGTTCAAGCAGGACGAATATCTCGAGATCGTCGACCATTGGCTGGCCAGCTACGGCTGTTGCGCGGCCCAGCTCGAGAGCGCGCGCGCCGAGGCGCTGCGTTGGGCCTTGCAGCGCGGTTCGCGTTCGGGCCGGGTGGCGTGGCAGTTCGCCAAGGATTACGCCGGCCGCATGGAAGGTGTGGCCGATGCCTAGCCCTGGTACAGCGGCGCTGCGCCCGATCGACGTGGCCGTGGGCATCTTGATGAAGCCGAACGGCGAGGTGCTGCTCGGGCAGCGCCCGGCCGGCAAGCCCTACGCGGGCTATTGGGAATTCCCGGGCGGGAAAGTGGAGGCGGGCGAGTCGGTGTTCGCGGCGCTGCGTCGCGAATTCGTCGAGGAGCTCGGCGTGCACATCGTCAGCGCCAGTCCCTGGTGCGGGGTCGAGCATGTGTACGAGCACGCCCACGTGCGCCTGCATTTTTACATCAGCCGCCACTGGACGGGCGAGCCGCAAAGCCTGGAAGGGCAAGCCTTCGCCTGGCAGGCACTGGTGGCGCCGTTTGAGCCCCTTGAGCCGCTGCTGCCGGCCACCATCCCGCTGCTCGAGTGGCTCGACCGGCTGCGCTACGACGCGACAGAATTGAACTTGAATGAGGAAACGGCGTGAAAATTATCGTTCTCGGTAGCGGTGTGATCGGCACCACATCGGCATACTTCCTGGCCAAGGCCGGGCATGAAGTGACAGTCGTCGACCGCCAGCCGGGCGCCGGCATGGAAACGAGCTTCGCCAACGCCGGCGAAGTCTCGCCCGGCTACGCCTCGCCGTGGGCCGGCCCCGGCATCCCGATGAAGGCCGTCAAATGGCTGTTGATGCGCCATAGCCCGTTGGTGGTGCGTCCCGCCTTCGACCCCGCCATGTGGCGCTGGATGGTGCAGATGCTGATGAACTGTAACCACAAGAGCTACGCCATCAACAAGGCGCGCATGGTGCGCCTGGCCGAATACAGCCGCGATTGCCTGGTCCAGCTGCGCAAGGACACCGGCATTGGCTACGACGAGCGCAGCCAGGGCACCTTGCAGCTGTTCCGCACCCAGGCCCAGCTCGATGCGGCGGCCAAGGATATCGCGGTGCTCGAACAATACGGCGTGCCGTACGCGCTGCTCGACCCGAAAGGCTGCGTGGCGGCCGAGCCGGCGCTGGCGCGCGTTCCCGGCAAATTCGTGGGCGGCCTGCAGCTGCCGGGCGACGAGACGGGCGACTGCTTCAAATTTACCCAGAACCTGGCGGCCATGGCCGCAGGCTTGGGGGTGACGTTCCGCCAGGGCGTGACGATCGAGCGCCTCGAAGGCGACGGCGAGCGCATCACCTGCGTGCACACCTCGGCCGGCCAGCTCAAGGCGGACGCCTTCGTGCTGGCGCTGGGCAGTTATTCGCCGCTGCTGCTGCGCCAGATCGGCATCCGGATCCCGGTCTATCCGATCAAGGGTTATTCGATCACGATCCCGATCCTTGACGCGCAGGGCGCGCCCGAGTCGACCATCATGGACGAGAGCTTCAAGGTGGCCATCACGCGTCTGGGCGACCGAATCCGGGTCGGCGGCACGGCCGAGATCTCGGGCTACGACCTGGCGCTGCGCGAAGCGCGCCGCGAAACCCTGGTCCATTCGGTGAGCGACTTGTTCCCGCAAGGCGGCGACGTCGCGCAGGCCCAGTTCTGGTGCGGCTTGCGGCCGATGACGCCGGACGGCACGCCGGTGATCGGACCGACGCCGTTTCGCAACCTGTTCCTCAACACCGGCCACGGCACGCTCGGCTGGACCATGTCGTGCGGCTCGGGCCGGGTGCTGGCCGACATCGTGTCCGGGCGCCAGCCGGAGATCGGCCTGGAAGGCTTGTTCTTGGACCGCTACGGCAGTGCCAACAAACCGATTCTGGTCCCGCAAGGCATCACGGCGTAGTGGGAGGGCGCCAGCGCTGCCACAGCGCGCGGATGCTGATCACGAACAGGCAAATCCAGCACGCCGCGGCCAGCAGGGCGCCGCTTTGCGGCGTGCGCGACATGCCGAAACCCCACACGCCGATCACCCATAGCGCCAGCGGCGCGCCGACGACGATCGCGGTCGCTTGCGTGCGCGCGCTGGCCTTGAGCGTGGCCAGCGGCAGCAGATAGGTCGCCGCCAGCGCCACCAGCATGATGAGCGCTTCGGGCGTCCTGTCCTTGCCCAGGTCTTTCGCGTTATCGGCGGCTATCTCGTAGGGATAGAAGTAGGTATCCGTTGCTACCGTCTTTTTTTGTCCTGGATCGAGTTTCGATTCGCATTTCGACAAGGGCAGCACAATACACACGATGAGTAAAAACGAAGCGATCTTCCTGATGATGGCGGCGCTGGGCATTGCGGACATTCCTTCGCGGTGAGGTGATTGAGGCGTTGCTAGCGCACGTAGGTGAAAGCGGCGCCCGTGAATGCATACGGCGACTGCGCCGCGCAACTGGTGGGCCCTTCGCGGTATTCTAGCCGCAGCGCGCTGGCGCTGCTTAGCTGCAGCAGGAACACCGCGCCCGTATGCCAGCTCGTCTGGTAGCAGTAGATGTTGCCGTTCGCCGTGACCGTATCGAAGGCGCGGTTCACGCTGCCGCTGGTAGTGGGCGTGAAGGTGCCGATGATCGCCTCGCTGCCATGGTTCGGTTGCGACAGGCCGATCGAAAACACCTGGGTGCTAGTTGGCAGCAGGCTCTCGGGCACCAGGGCCGCGTGGTAGCTCTCCGGCGGGTAGGCCTGGGCCGGATTGAACCAGTAGCCCATGGCGCTGCCGTCGACATCGACCGCGATGCTGCCGCCTTGCGGCGCCACCGTGCGGAACACGCTGCCGCTGTAGGTGCGCGGGTCGATGCCGCCGACCTTGGGCGCGATCTGGGCCGCCACCGCCGGCGTGAAGTAGTCGCTGGCGCCGACGGTGTGGAAGGTGTCGTAGCCGCTGTCGGCCACGAAGCGCGCCGGGTTGGTGAAATGCAGGGGCGCGATGCGCCGGTCTTGCAGCCAAAAATCGAGCCCCTTGGCCGTGCCCATCGCCTCGCCCGCCTTCAATTCGAATTTGAACTGGCGGCTGTCGCAGCCGGTGGTAGGCGCGTTCGGCGCCGGCAGGTAGGTGCTGCAATTCTGGTCCAGCGGGCCGGCCGCGGCCAGCAGCGCCGCCGACAGCGAGGTGACGTGGCCAAAGCGCGCGCGCACGTCGCCGCAAGGCTGGAAGTAGACGCCGTAGTCGGTGATGCCGCCGGTGGTGCTGGCCTTGACCTGGTAGACCCGGATATTCCCGGGCGCCAGCAAAGGCCAAGCGCTGCCTGCGTTGGCGGCGAACAAGGTCAGGTACTGGTGATCGGCGGGAAACACGTGGGCTGGCGGACTCATGTGGCCCAAGGGTTGCCAGTACTGCAGCAGGTCCAGGCTGATGGGCGGCACCGAGAACAGCGCGTTGCCGGCGGGGCAGGCGGGCAAGCCGATGGTATTGTCGAACGCGCTGGTGCCGCCTGGATTGTTGTTGCCGCCAGTGGCGGGGGCGCTGGAACCGCCGCCACCGCCGCCGCAGGCGCCGATGGTCAAGGCCAGCACGCCACAGAACAGCCAAAGCTTGCCCATGATTTTTCTCCCGCCGCTGTCCGCCGGTACTCGCTCCGGTGCTGTCCCGATTCTATACGGTTCGGTCTGGCACGGGGGAATGGCGTGCGGCGCCGCGCGTCTCAGCCCGGCGCCAGGCTATCGTCGTCGAGCGGATCGCTGGGGGCAGCCGCGGGAATCGCGTATTTTTCCTCGGCCCAGGCACCGAGGTCGATTTGCTTGCAGCGCTCGCTGCAAAAGGGGCGGAATTTGTTGGCCTCGGTCCATTCGACCTTGTTGGCGCAGGTGGGGCAGCTTACGACAGGCATCAGAGGGTCAATCGTGGAAATCAAAAATTGCAAAGGGTCAGTTCGAACGGCACGTCTTCCTCGAGCGGCTTGGGTTTCATGTCGCCGCCCTGGGTGGTGAAGCGTACCCACAGCATGTATTTGTTGGCCGAAATCTCGGGAATGGCGCCCATGGTTTCATCGATGCTCAGGCGCAGCATCTGGTACACCTTGCCTTGCAACATTTGCTGGTAGCTGCCGGCGGCGGCGATCATCTTGATCGGCCCGCCCGAATCGCGCAGCAGGCGCAGCACCAGGGCGAGGGCGTCGAACAGTGGGGCGAGGGGAGCGAACCAGGCGATGATGTCGTTAAAGCGCTGCTCGGCCGGGCGCTTTTGCCAGGCGTAATAGGACGGCAAGTCGAATTCGCAAGCCCCGCCCGGGATGATGGTGCGTCCGCGGATGCTCATCAGCCATTCATTGTCGCGCACGTTCTGGCCCGTCTTGCCCTGGGCCGCGACCAGGGCCGCGCTGACCGTTTCCAGTTCCAGTAGCACGGCGTCGAGCATCTCGGCGGCCACATTGGGGTTGGAGCGGTAGCCTAGCAGGCTTTGCTTTTGGCGTTCCAGTTCTTGCAGCAAATCGGATTTGAGGTCGGCGCGGCCGGCCACCTCGAGCATGTCGAAGATGGTCGCCAGCGCGACATGGTGCTGCATCGGATGTTCCTGATGCACGAAGAATTTGAACTTCTCATAGAGGTCTTCCAGCCGCAACAACGTGCGTATGCGCTCGTTGAAAGGGTATTCGTAGACGATCAAAATGACATCCCTTTAAATGTGGGCTGGAAGCTAATCATGTGATTCTGAACCAAGCGCAGCAAAATTACAAACGCTCCGGGGCAAATGTGGCCATTCTCTGGGAAAGGGCCAAATAAAACCCGTGCAAACGCTCAATTTGCGGCAAAAGGCTGGCCATGCCGTCATCATTCTCGACCACGTCGTTGGCCGCCGCCAGGCGCGCCGCGCGCGCCACCTGGGCCGCCATGATGGCCTTGACCTGGGCTTCTTGCAAGCCGTTGCGTGCTATCACACGCTCAATCTGGGTGCTTTCGGCGCAATCGACGGCCAGCACGCGCGCCACCCGTTCGCGCCAAGTGCCGGACTCGACCAGCAGGGGTACGACGAAAATCACGTAGGGGCCGGGCGCGCTGGCGGCGGCGGCATCGGCGGTGGCGCGGATGCGAGGGTGCAAGATCGCCTCGAGGCGGGCTTTGGCGCCGGCGTCGGAAAACACCAGTTCGCGCATGCGTGCGCGGTCGAGCGCGCCGTCGGCGTCGGCGCAGGCGGGGCCGAATTCGGCCAGCAGCGCTGGCATGGCCGCGCCGCCCGCCGCGCACAGCGCGTGCGCGATCTGGTCGGTGTCGACGATGGCGGCGCCGCGTTCGCCGAACAGCGCGGCCACCGTGCTTTTGCCGCTGCCGATGCCGCCCGTCAGGCCGATGTATAGCCGGCCTGGGGGGAGCGCGTCCTGGGCCTGCGCCTTCATCCGAGCAAGCGGTGTGTCATGCGCATGAGCGGGTCGCCATACAGCAGCGCGATCAGGCCGGCTCCGGCCAGATAGGGGCCGAAGGGAATAGGCACATCGCGCTTGTGCTTGGCGAAAACGATCAGGCTGATCCCGACAATCGAGCCGACGATCGATGAGAGCAGGATGATGGTGGGGAGCATGGTCCAGCCGAACCAGGCACCAAGGGCGGCCAGAAGCTTGAAGTCGCCATTGCCCATGCCTGGGGTGTTCTTGATTTGTTCGTACAGGTAATTGACCGACCACAAGGTGAGATAGCCGGCCACCGCGCCAATGATGGCGCTGGGAAGAGGGGCGAAGGCGCCATGAATATTAATCAAAAGCCCACACCATAGAAGCGGATAAGTCAGGTCGTCGGGCAGGAACTGGGTATCGAAATCGATGGCTGTCATGGCGATCAACAGATAGGCGAACACCAGGGTTGCTAGGCCGGCCCAGCCGCTGCCGAACTTCCAGATCAATAGGGCCGACAAGGCCGCCGTCGCCAGTTCGATGGTGGGATAGCGTTTTGAAATCGGCGCCTTGCAGGCGCGGCATTTCCCGCGCAAGGCCAGGTAGCTTAAGACTGGAATGTTTTCCAGCGCGCCGATCTGGTGGCCGCAGTGCGGACAGGCCGAACGGGGCACGACCAGGTTGAAGCGGTCGGCGTGCGGCCACTTCAGGTATTTGCCGAACTTGGGCAAGTCCTCGCCCAGTTCGCTGGCGATGTAGTCATCCGATTCGCGCTGCATCATCACCGGCATTCGGTAGATGACGACGTTCAAGAAGCTGCCGATGAGCAGGCCGAACAGGGCGGCGGTGGCTGTCGCGAGTACGTCGCCAGGGGCGGCGAACAAGAGGATCTCAAGTGACATAGCGTTCCAAATGGGTGGGCAAGGCCGGCTGGGCGCCGGCAGCGCTTATTTTAGGGGGTTTTCAGGCGCGCCGTGCTGCGCCTTGCGCGCGCGGCGGCGCCCGCTTGCGCTGACGGAGGCGGCCGCCGTCAAGAGGGCGCCGCACGCGCCCCCCCTCCCGACGGCGCGCGCCGCCCGCTTTCTTAAACGACCGTGCCGAGTTTGAAGATCGGCAGATACATGGCCACCACCAGGCCGCCGATGAGCACGCCGAGAATGACCATGATCAAAGGTTCCATCAGCGAGGACAGACCGGCCACCGCTTCATCGACCTCTTCCTCGTAGAAATCGGCCACCTTGCCCAGCATGCCGTCGAGCGCACCGGACTCCTCGCCGATCGCGCACATCTGGGTGACCATGCTGGGGAATACGTTGGCATTTTGCATGGCCACGGTCAGGCTGGTGCCGGTGCTCACTTCGTTTTGAATCTTGCGCGTCGCGTCCAGGTAGACCGCATTGCCGGACGCGCCGCCCACCGAGTCGAGCGCTTCGACCAGGGGCACGCCGGCGGCGAACATGGTGGCCAGGGTGCGGGTCCAGCGCGCGATGGTCGCTTTGCGGATCACGTTGCCGAAGATCGGCAGGCGCAGCAGGGTGCGGTCCATGAAGCGCTGCACATTGAGCGAGCGCTGCCAGGCCTGGAAGAAGAAGTACAGGGCGCCGAAAATACTGCCGAAGATGATGTACCACCACTTGACGACGAAGTCGGAGATGCCCATCACGATCAGGGTCGGCGCCGGCAGGTCGGCGCCAAAGCTGGTGAACACGGACTTGAACGCCGGCACCACCCAAATCATGATGACGGCGGTGACGACGAAGGCGATGGCCAGGATGGAAATCGGGTACATCAGGGCCGACTTGATCTTGGCCTTCATGGCCAGGGTTTTTTCCTTGTAGATGGCCAAGCGCGTGAGCAAGTCTTCCAGGATACCGGCCGCTTCGCCAGCGCCCACCAGATTGCAAAACAAGGGGTCGAAGTACAGCGGATACTTGCGAAATGCCATGTTCAAGCTGGTGCCGGTCTCGATATCGTTGCGAATGTCCATGATCAGCTTGGCCATCGAGGGATTCGCATGGCCCTTGCCGACGATATCGAACGATTGCAGCAGCGGCACGCCAGCCTTCATCATGGTGGCCAATTGGCGCGTGAAGATGGAAATGTCCTTGTCCTGGATCTTCTTGCCGGCGCGGACATTCTTTTTCTTGACCTTGGTGACGATGATGCCTTGGCGGCGCAGCGTCACGTTGACGATCGCTTCGCCGCCGGCCCGGATCTCGCCGCGCACGGCTTTGCCGGACTTGTCCTTGCCCTCCCAGCTGAAGATATGTTCCTTGACCGCGTTCGCGCTGCGGGACTTCTCTTGCGATGTCGCCATATCGTTCCTATTCGTTGGTGCAGCCAAGCACTTCTTCGAGGCTGGTTAATCCTTGCATGACCTTCATCAGGCCGGAGCGGCGCAGGGATTTTACCCCCTCTTTTTCTGATTGCTCGGCAATTTGCATCGCATTGCCGTGCGCCAGGATGATCGATTCGATGGCCGGGGTGATCGGCATGATCTGGTAGATGCCGACCCGGCCCTTGTAGCCACCGCCGCTGCAGCGGTCGCAGCCGACCGGCCCATAGGGCTTCCAGCTGCCGTTCAGTTCATCTTCCTTGAAGCCGGCGGCCAGCAAGATCGCGTCGCTGATCTCCATCGGCTTCTTGCACTGGCACAGGCGGCGCGCCAGGCGCTGGGCGGTGATCAAGATCACGGCCGAGGCGATGTTGAATGGCGCCACGCCCATATTCATCAAACGCGTCAAGGTGGCCGGCGCGTCATTCGTGTGCAGGGTGGAAAACACCATGTGGCCGGTCTGGGCCGCCTTGATCGCAATGTCGGCCGTTTCCAGGTCGCGGATCTCGCCGACCATGATGATGTCCGGGTCTTGCCGCAGGAACGATTTGAGCGCCACCGGGAAGGTCAGGCCAGCCTTGTCGTTGACGTTGACCTGGTTCACGCCGGGCAAGTTGATCTCGGCCGGGTCTTCCGCTGTCGAAATGTTGATGCCGGGCTTGTTGATCACGTTCAGGCAGGTGTACAACGACACCGTCTTGCCCGAACCGGTCGGCCCCGTCACCAACACCATGCCATACGGCCGCTGGATCGCTTCGAGCAGCAATTCCTTCTGGTCCGGGTCGTAGCCGAGCGCGTCGATGCCCATCTGGGCTTGGGTCGCGTCGAGGATACGCATGACGGTCTTTTCGCCAAACAGGGTCGGCAGGGTCGATACGCGGAAATCGATGGCCTTGGTGGCCGACAGGATCAGGCGCATGCGCCCGTCCTGCGGCACGCGCTTTTCCGAAATGTCGAGCTTGGCAAGCACCTTGATGCGCGAGACCAGTTTTTCGCGGATCGCCACCGGCGGCTGGGCATGCTCCTTGAGCACGCCGTCGACCCGCAAGCGGATGCGGTAAAACTTTTCGAACGGTTCGAAGTGGATATCGGAGGCGCCCAGGTTGACCGCGTCCATCAGTATCTTGTTGAGGAACTTGACGATCGGCGCGTCTTCCACTTCCGAGGCATCCGGCGCTGCGGCGGCCGCGGTGGCGGCGGCCGACTCTTCCTCGGCGAACTGGATGTCGTTGTCGTCGTCCAAGAACTCGGACTTGTAGTCCAGTTCGGTATTCTTGCTCAAGCGGCCGATGAACTGCAGCAGCGCGTCGTGCGCCACGATCACCGGTTCGACCGAGGCTTCGCACTGGAACTTGATCTGGTCGAGCGCGGCGATATTGGTGGGGTCGGAAATGGCGACCGACATCTTGTTGCCGCGCTTGGCCAGGGCCACCACGCGCTGCGACATGATCAGCTTGGCGTCGATCGCCGTTTGCGGCAAGCCGTGCAGATTGATCGCCTCCAGGTCCACCAGCGGGTAGCCGAAGGTCTCGGCGCAAAACACGGCCAGGCTGCGCGCGTCGATGCTGCCGCCTGCGATCAGGGCGTCGATGAAGTGGATCTTGTCGGTGGCCGCCTTCTTTTGCAGCGCGTCCGCTTGCGGCGGCGTCAGGCGCCCGGCCTGCATCAACGCGCGCGCCAAGCCCGACAGCGGGGCGCTGGTTGTCGCGGTTGGTAGGACTGCTGCCATAGGAGCGCTGTTCAAATAGGGTCAGACATCAGGGAAGCGCACGCGAACCAAGTCGAAAAGCGAACGCCGACGCCAGCGCGTATCGATGGCGCGCTGGTGAGCATTTTTGGATGATGCCTTCGGGCACCTAGTTTGTAAAGTGTTTGTCGCTATGAAAGCGTGCTTGTTGTCACAGTGGCGCTGCGGCGGCGCACCCGCGGGCGGCGCGCGCGGCGCCATCCGGTGCTGCCTTTCCGGTAACTAACTGTGTCGTTTGCCAACTGGGCGTAGTAATTTGACCATCTTGATCGATTGGTTCTGGACCTGGATCACTTCGATGATGCAGGCGCCGATCTTCATGCTGATGGGGGCGTCCGGGATGTCTTGCAATTGTTCGAGCATCAAGCCGTTCAAGGTCTTGGGACCGTCGAGCGGGAAGTTCAAGTTCAAACGCTTGTTGATGTCGCGCAGGGGCGTGGCGCCATCGAGCACGCATTCGCCGCGCTCGCTCCAGGCGAAACTGTCGCCGCGCGCCGCCCCCGGCATGGAAGTGGTGAATTCGCCGATCATTTCCTCGATGATATCGTCGAGCGTGACCAAGCCTTGCACCTCGCCGTATTCGTCGACGATGATGCCCAGGCGTTCGCGGTTCTCCTGGAAATACTGGAGCTGGGTAAATACGC
The DNA here is from genome assembly GCA_040388555.1 of Pseudomonadota bacterium. Classification (GTDB taxonomy): domain Bacteria; phylum Pseudomonadota; class Gammaproteobacteria; order Burkholderiales; family Burkholderiaceae_D; genus Telluria_A. Next base: position 16,358 of record JAZKBP010000064.1, on the reverse strand, counting down.
TGGTTTCTTGCGGAATGAAATAGGGGGTGGTGAGCAAGGCGCGGAAGTGGTCGGCGCTCAATTCATCGTCCTCGTTGAGCAGGGCCACGGCTTTGCGCACGTGCAAGATGCCGACAATGCGGTTGATCTCGCCCTCAAAGACGGGCAACTTATTGTGGTAACAGGTGGTGAGCTGGCGCTTGATTTCCTCGATCGGCACGGCCAGGTCGAGCGCCTCGACCTGGGCGCGCGGGGTCATGATGTCTTCGACCGATATATGTTCGAGGTCAAACAGGTTGAGCAAGATGCTTTTGTGCTTTTGCGGGATGAAATTGCCCCCTTCGAGCACGATCGAGCGCAATTCCTCGGGCGAGAGCCGGTGCTCGTGGGCGTTGCCCCCGCCCTTGATGTGCAAGACCTTGAGCACCACCGCGACGAACAGATTGACGAACCAGATCAGCGGACGGGCCAGCGCCATCATGGGCTTGAGCAGCACGGCCGAAAACAGCGCGATGCGCTCGGGGAAGGTGGCGCCGATGATCTTGGGCGAAATCTCCGCGAACACGATTAACAGGAAGGCCACCACGGCGGTGGCGATGGTGAGCACGGTCTCGTCGCGCCCGAAAAAGGTGATGGCGATGGCCGTCACCAGGGCGGTGGCCATGGCGTTGATGCCGGTGTTGGCGATCAGGATCAGCGAGAGCAGCTTATCGGTGCGCTCGAGCAGCCACAAGGTGGTGGCGGCGCGATGGCTGCCGCGCTTGGCCAAATGGCGCAAGCGGTGCCGGTTGGCGGCCATCAGGGCCGTCTCCGCCATCGCGAAAAATGCCGAACACAGGATCAGGAGGACGAGTGCGAGAATGAGCACCCATATCGGCACGGTATCCAAGGGTCACCGTCAAGTAGAAAGCGTGGGAAACTGGCTGGCCCGAGGATATTGCCGGGCCAGTGCGGACGCGGCGCCCGCGGGGGGCGCCATCGAAGCTCGGATTCTATGTCATGGACGGGGACGATGCAAGTTTGGCCACGCCGTGACCTTCACCCCGTCAGCTGCCGCGGTAGGTGGAATAGGACCAGGGCGTGACCACCAGCGGCACGTGGTAGTTCTGGTTGGCGTCGGCCACCCCGAAGGCGATGGTGACGCGGTCGACGAAGCGCGGCTCGGGCAAGGCCACGCCCTGGGCGGCGAAATAATCGCCGGCGCAAAATATCAGCTCGTAGCGCCCCGGCAGCAGGGCCTCGCCTTCGAGCAGGGGCGTGTCGCAGCGCCCGTCCAGGTTGGTGACGGCGCGCTTGAGCAAGCGGCGCTCCTGCGCGTCGATCGCGTACAGTTCAATGTGGACGCCGGCGCCGGGCTTGCCCAAGGTGGTGTCGAGGACGTGCGTGCTAAGTTTTCCCATGGTCTTCCTATATGTTGTTGGTGAATTCGCGTATCGCGAAGATCATATACCCATGCATGCAAGTCAATATATGATGGGGCGAATATTTAACATGCCTTGGACCTTCCATGAGCGCCACCCGATGAACACTTACGATAACTATCCGCGCGACCTGATTGGCTACGGGCGCAATGTGCCGCACGCGCGCTGGCCGGGCGGCGCCCGCGTCGCCTTGCAATTTGTCCTCAATTACGAGGAGGGCGGGGAAAATTGCGTCTTGCACGGCGACGCCGCCTCCGAGACTTTCCTGTCCGAGATTATCGGCGCCCAAGCCTTCCCCATGCGCCACCTGAGCATGGAATCGATCTACGAGTACGGTTCGCGCGCCGGCCTGTGGCGCTTACTGCGCATGTTTGAAGATCGCGCCATGCCCTTGACGGTGTTCGGCGTGGCGATGGCCTTGAAGCGCAATCCGGAGGCGGTGGCCGCCTTCACGCAGCTGGGCCATGAAATCGCTTGCCACGGCTTGCGCTGGATATCCTATCAAAACATGGACGAGCCGAGCGAGCGCGCCCACATGGCCGAGGCGGTGCAAATCATCCGCGCGCTCACCGGCAGCGCGCCGCTGGGCTGGTACACGGGGCGCGATTCGCCCAACACGCGCAAGCTGGTGGTCGAGCACGGCGGCTTCGCCTACGATGCCGACCATTACGGCGACGATTTGCCGTTCTGGCAGCAGGTCGACTACCTTGACGCCCAAGGGCAAGCGGCCAGAGCTGCCCATCTGGTGGTGCCGTACACGCTCGACACCAACGATATGCGCTTTGCCGCCATGCAGGGCTTCAATTCCGGCACCCAGTTCTTCGACTACCTGAAAGACGCCTTCGACGTGCTGTACGCCGAGGGCGACCCGAACGGCCTGGACCGTCCCAAGATGCTGTCGATCGGCTTGCATTGCCGGCTGGCCGGGCGGCCGGCGCGGGCGGCGGCGCTGGCGCGTTTTCTCGATTATGTGCAGGGGCACGACAAAGTGTGGGTCGCGCGCCGCATCGATATCGCGCAACACTGGCGCTCGACCCATCCTTGCGTAAAATGAAGATGGCGGTGCCGCGTTAGTATGTGAAATTGGTGATAACGGACATCAGCTGTAGTATATGGCTGGCGTTTTCCAAAATGTTAACCTTGCAGGATGGGTCAATCCGTTTCAAAGCCGAGGTAACGATGTCAGAACCAATTCGATTTTACTACCGGGGCGCCGTGCGCGAAGTGAGCGCGGTCGCGCCGACGCAGACGGTGCTGCAACACCTGCGCGAAGACTTGCATTGCACCGGCACCAAGGAAGGTTGCGCCGAGGGCGATTGCGGCGCTTGCACGGTGGTGATCGGCTCGCTCGAGAACGGCAAGCTGGAGATGAAGGCGGTCAACGCCTGCATCCAGCTCACCCCCACGCTCGACGGCAAGGCCCTGTTCTCGGTCGAGGATCTGCAGCAGGCCGACGGCGCGCTGCATCCGGTGCAGCAGGCGATGGTCGAATGCCACGGTTCGCAATGCGGCTTTTGCACGCCGGGTTTCGTGATGTCCTTGTGGGGCATGTACCTGAAGCAGGACGGCGTGCAGCAGGATGGTGTGCAGCACGGCGCGCAGGCCGGTGCCTGCTCGCGGCGCGCCATCGACGATGCCCTGTCGGGCAATCTGTGCCGCTGCACCGGCTACCGCCCCATCATCGAAGCGGCCACCCGCATGGGCGAACTGCCGCGCGTGGCGTTCGACCGCGCCGCCCTGACCGAGCAACTGCAAGCGCTGCGGCGCGATACCCTGGCCACCTACAGCGTGGGCGGGCGCCACTTCCACGCGCCGCGCACGCTGGACGAACTGGTGCGTCTGCGCGCCGACCATCCGCAGGCTTGCCTGCTGGCCGGCTCCACCGACATCGGCCTGTGGGTAACCAAGCAGATGCGCGATTTGGGCGACATCATCTACCTCGGCCAGGTCGATGCGCTCAAAGAGGTGCGCGAGGCCGATGGCATGCTCGACATCGGGGCCGGCGTCACGCTCAACGACGCCTACGCCGCCCTGTGCCGCCACTACCCCGACGAGCTGTCCGAAATGTGGCAGCGCTTCGCCTCGCTCCCGATCCGCAATGCCGGCACCTTGGGCGGCAACGTCGCCAACGGTTCGCCCATCGGCGACTCGATGCCGTGGCTGATCGCCTTGAACAGCAAAGTGGTCTTGCGCGGCGTGGCCGGCGAGCGCGTGCTGGCGCTGGAAGAGTTTTACCTCGACTATCAAAAAAAGGACTTGCGCCCCGGCGAATTCGTGCAAGCGCTGCGGGTGCCGCTGGCCAAGGACGGCTTGCGCTTTCGCACCTATAAGCTGGCCAAGCGCTTCGACCAGGATATTTCGGCCGTGTGTGCCGCCTTCGCGTTGCGCCTGGACGGTGAGCGGGTGGCGGAGGTGCGTATCGCCTTCGGCGGCATGGCGGCCATTCCCAAGCGCGCCAGCCGCGCCGAGCAAGCCTTGCTCGGCCAGCCGTGGACGCAGGCGAGCGTGAGCGCCGCCATGGCGGCCATGGCCGAGGATTACGCGCCCCTGTCGGACATGCGCGCCTCCAGCGCCTACCGCATGCAGGCGGCGCAAAACCTGCTGCGCCGCTTCTGGTACGAGACGCGCCTGACGGCGCCCTTGCCGGCCGATGCGGTCAACGCTTTCGCCGTGCGCGCATAAGGAGGGAAGGCGATGAACCATCCCGACGAATTGAACACCGCTTTGAAAAACGCCGCCGCCTGGACCGGAGTTGGCCTGCCGCGCGCGCATGAATCGGCGCGCCTGCATGTGCTGGGCCAGGCCACCTACACCGACGACATGCCCGAGCTGCACGGCACCTTGCATGCGGCGCTGGGTTTGTCGAGCAAGGCGCACGCGCACATTGTGGGCCTCGAGCTGGCCGCGGTGCGCGCGGCCGCCGGCGTGGTGGCGGTGTATGTCGCCGCCGACATCCCCGGCGCCAACGACTGCGGCCCCATCATCCACGACGACCCGATTCTGGCCGATGGCCTGGTCCAGTACGTGGGGCAGCCGATCTTCGTCGTGGTGGCCGACACGCACGACCATGCGCGGCGCGCGGCCCGTCTGGCGCAGGTTACCTATGCGGAGCTGCCGGCCATCTTGACGCCGCAAGCGGCCAAGGCCGCGCAGTCGTACGTGCTGCCGCCAATGCGTCTGCAGCGCGGCCAGTTCCAGAGCGCCTTCGAGCGCGCGCCGCGTTCGGTCAAGGGCGAGCTGTATGTGGGCGGGCAGGAGCAGTTCTACCTGGAAGGCCAGATCGCCTACGCCATGCCAAAGGAAGACAAGGGCATGCACGTGCTGTGCTCGACCCAGCATCCGAGCGAAATGCAGCACGTGGTGGCGCACATGCTGGGCCTGCCGGCGCACAATGTGGTGGTTGAATGCCGTCGCATGGGTGGTGGCTTCGGCGGCAAGGAATCGCAGTCGGCGCTGTGGGCCGGCGCCTGCGCGCTGGCCGCGTCCAAGCTGGCGCGTCCGGTCAAGCTGCGCGCCGACCGTGACGACGATATGCTCGTCACCGGCAAGCGCCACTGCTTTTACTACGAGTACGAAGTCGGCTACGATGACGATGGCAAGATCGTCGCCGCCAAGGTTGACATGGTCTCGCGCGCCGGTTTTTCGGCCGATTTGTCGGGGCCGGTCGCCACGCGCGCCGTCTGCCACTTCGACAATACCTATTACCTGTCCGACGTCGATATCCGCGCCGCCTGCGGCAAGACCAATACGCAATCGAACACGGCCTTCCGTGGCTTTGGTGGCCCGCAGGGCGCGATCGCCATCGAATACGTGATCGACGAGATCGCGCGCGCGCTGGGGCGTGACCCGTTCGACATCCGGCGCCTCAATTTCTATGATCGCGACGGCGTGCAGGGACGCGACGTGACGCCCTACGGCCAGCAGGTGGTCGACAACATCATCCACGAGCTGACGGCCGAACTCGAAGCGAGCAGCGACTACCGCGCGCGCCGCGCCGCCATCGCCGCCTTCAACCAGGGCAGCGAAGTGCTCAAGAAGGGCATCGCGTTCACCCCGCTCAAGTTCGGCATCGCCTTCAACGTCACCCACCTGAATCAGGCGGGCGCCCTGGTGCACGTGTACGTGGACGGCTCGATTGTCGTCAACCACGGCGGCACCGAGATGGGGCAAGGCATCAACACCAAGGTGATGCAGGTGGTGGCGCACGAACTGGGCGTCGACCTGGCCTGTGTGCGCGCTAGCGCCACCGATACGAGCAAGGTGGCCAACACCTCGGCCACGGCCGCCTCCACCGGCGCCGACTTGAACGGCAAGGCGGCGCAGCACGCGGCGCGCCAGATCCGCGAACGCCTGGCCGCCTTCGCCGTCACCCTGTTTGGCGGCAGTGCCGACGCGGTCGCGTTCAGCGCCAACGCGGTGACGGCCAATGGACAGGCGATCGCCTTCGCGGCCCTGGTGCAGAAGGCTTACCTGGCGCGCGTGCAGCTGTGGTCCGACGGCTTCTACGCCACGCCCGGCCTGCACTGGGATCCGAAGACCATGACGGGCCATCCGTTTTCCTATTACGCCTACGGCGCCGCGGTGGCCGAAGTGGTGGTCGACACCCTGACCGGCGAATGGAAGCTGCTGCGCGCCGACGCCTTGTATGACGCCGGCCAGTCGCTCAACCCGGCGATCGACCTGGGCCAGGTGGAGGGTGCTTTCATCCAGGGCATGGGCTGGCTGACCACCGAAGAGCTGTGGTGGAACGGCGCCGGCAAGCTGATGACGCACGCGCCTTCGACTTACAAGATCCCTGGCGTGTCCGATTGTCCGCAAGACTTCCGGGTGCGCCTGTTCGAGAACCGCAACGTCGAGGACAGCATCCACCGCTCGAAGGCGGTGGGCGAGCCGCCGCTGCTGCTGCCGTTCTCCGTGTTTTTCGCCATCCGCGACGCCGTCTCGAGCGTCGGCGAGCACCGCTTCCATCCACCACTGAACGCGCCGGCCACCAGCGAGGAAATCCTCAAGGCCATCGGTGCGGTCGCCGCACAGGCGGCGCGGGTCGCATGATGAACGACTGGCTCAGCGAGGCCGCCGGCCCCGCCATCCTGGTGACGGTGGCCGCGGTCGAGGGTTCGGCGCCGCGCGCGCCGGGCGCGCGCATGACGGTTGGCGCGGCCCAGCTGTTCGACACCATCGGTGGCGGCCACCTCGAAATGCGCGCCATCGAGACCGCGCGCGCCATGCTGCAAGACGGGCGGCGCCGCCACGTGGAGCGCTTCGCCTTGGGCCCCAGCCTGGGACAGTGCTGCGGCGGCGTGGTGCACCTGGCGTTCGAATGGTTCGAGCCAGCCCAGGCGGCCATGCTGCGCCAGTTGCGTCAATACGATAGCTGCCGCGTGAGCGCGCTCGACGGCCAAGCGCAATCGGCCCTGTACGGTCCGGACGCGAGCCTGCTGGCGGGCGAGGCCACGCCGGCGTTCGCCAGCACGCGCGGCACCCACATCATGCAGGAGCCCGATGGGCGGCGCTGGCTGGTCGATCCGGTGCTGGCGCCGCGTGCCCACCTGCTGCTGTTTGGCGCCGGCCACGTGGGCGCGGCCATCGTGCGCGCGCTGGCCGAGCTGCCTTGCACGGTGAGCTGGATCGACGAGCGCGACGATATGTTCCCGGCCACGCTGCCGGCGAACGTGGCGATCGAGGTCAGCGACACGCCGGAAGCGGCCGTCGCCGGCGCGCCGCCGGGCAGCAGTTTTCTGGTCATGACGCATAGCCACGCGCTCGATCAGCGCCTGGCCGAGGCGATCATGCAGCGCGCCGACGTCGGCTGGTTTGGCCTGATTGGCTCGCGCACCAAGCGCATGCAGTTCGAGGCCCGCTTGCGCGCGCGCGGGGTGGCGTGCGCGCGCATCGACACGATGGTATGCCCGATCGGCTTGCCCGGTATTTCAAACAAGGCGCCGGCGGTGATCGCCGCCTCGGTATGCGCCCAGTTATTGGCGGTTTGGGAGGAGCAGCAGGAGCAGCGGGAGCACGATGATGGGGCCAACGCGGCCAGCGCCGCCGCACCGCAGCTGCGCCTGGTCGGCCGGCGCACTTCTTAATTTTCACAGGGACTTCCATGTCGATGGCCACCACCACGCCAGCGCGGGCGTATCGCGCCAGCCTGCTCAGTTTTCACGCCGATCCGGCCTTTTCCAATGAGGCGCACGACTGGCACGCCGACGGCCTGTTGATCGTCGCAGACGGTAAAATCGTCGCTTGCGGCGACTACGCGCAACTGGCGCCCGGGCTGGCCGCCGGCACCGAGGTGCTCGACTGGAGCGGCAAGATCATCCTGCCCGGCTTCATCGACACCCACCTGCATTTCCCGCAGACGGACATGATCGCCTCGCCCGCACCAGGCCTCTTGCCCTGGCTCGACACCTACACCTTCCCCACCGAGCGCCGCTTCGGCGAGACCGCGCACGCGCGCGAGGTGGCCGACTTCTTCCTCGAGCAGTTGCTGCGCTGCGGCACCACCACGGCCATGGTCTACTGCAGCGTGCACAAGGAATCGGTGGACGCGTTTTTCGAAGCGAGTGCGGCGCGCGAGCTGCGCATGGTGGCCGGCAAGGTGCTGATGGATCGCCATTGCCCGGACTTCCTGCGCGACACGGCCGAGGGGGGCGTGCGCGAGAGCGAGGAGCTGATCCGCAAATGGCACAAACGGGGGCGCGCCCTGTACGCGATCACCCCGCGCTTTGCCCCCACCTCGACGCCGGCCCAGTTGCAGCTGGCGGGCGAGCTGGCGACCGCCTACCCGGACACCTTCTTGCAAACCCACGTAGCGGAAAACGCCGACGAATGCGCCTGGGTGCGCGAGCTGTTCCCGCAGGCGCGCAGCTACCTCGACGTGTACGAGCGGGTCGGCATGCTGCGCCCGCGCGCCATGTTCGGCCACTGCATCTGGCTCGACGACGACGATCGCGCGCGCATGGCCGCGACCGGGTCGGCGGCGGCCATCTGCCCCACCTCCAACCTGTTCCTGGGCAGCGGCCTGTTCGACTTCGACAAGGCCGACGCCGCGCGCGTGCCGCTGTCGCTGGCCACCGACGTGGGCGGGGGCACTTCCTTCTCGATGTTGCAAACGATGAATGAAGCCTATAAAGTAGCGCGCTTGAAGGGCAGCTACCTGCCGGCGCTGCGCATGTTCTACCTGGCGACGCTGGGCGCGGCGCGCAGCATGCAGCTGGAAGGGACAATCGGCAGCCTCTGCGTGGGCGCCGAGGCGGACTTCATCGTGCTAGACCCGCGCTCGACGCCACTGCTGGCGCGCCGCAGCGCCCATTGCGACAGCCTGGAAGAACAGCTGTTCGCGCTGGCGCTGCTGGGCGACGACCGGGCCGTCGCGGCCACTTACGCGGCCGGACGCCAGGTGCATGTGCGTTAAACGCCAAACGCGTGTTTCACCTACATTGAAAGAGAAATCCATGTACAAGAGTTTGAGCTGCGCCTTGATCGCCGTGACCGTGAGCGCGAGCGCCGCCGCCACCAACCCGCTGGCCGCGCGCGCCGCCGACGGACTGGCAAACACCCTGATCTCCCTGGTCGGGGGGAGCGGCGCCAAGGGCGTGCGCAGCGCCGACGAAATGGCAACCGCGCGCCACTATGCGGCGCTGGTGGCGGCGCCCCATGCCAGGATGGCCGAGCTGACCATGTTCATGACCCAGATGCCCAAGGGCGGCGATCTGCACCATCACTATTCGGGCGCCATCTATGCCGAGCAGTACCTGGACTGGGTCGGCAAGCAGGGCTATTGCGTCGACAAGAGCAGCTACCGCATCGAGACGCGCAAGGAAGCTATCGACGCGCAGCGCGCGCTGCCGGCGGCCAGCCGCAGCTGCCTGTCGGCGGCCGAGATGCTGGCCGACGAGCTGAACTACCGTGAAATGCTGCAGCGCTGGTCGAGCAAGGACTTCTACAACCACGGCGCCATCCAAAGCCCGCCCGACACCCAGTTTTTCCAGACCTTCGGCTACTTCGGCCCGGTGTCGAACGCGAACTTCAACGACGGCTTGCAAGAGCTGAAAAAGCGCGCCATCGCCGAGAACGTGGGCTATATCGAAACCATGTTCAAAAATACGCCCTTTGTCCAGGACGCCGATTTCGACGCCCGCGTGCAGCAAGCGCTGGCGGACGACGCCGCCTTGAACGGCGCGCTCGAGGCCAAGGCGGACGCGCTGGCCAAGGATGGCGCCTTCCAGCAGCGCCTGGGCGAGTATGTGAGCAAGATCGATGCGGCCGGCGCCGGCATCGACGACGAGCGCTTCACGATGCGCTACCAAGCCTACGTGGTGCGCTTGATGGCGCCTTCGATGGTGTATTCCTCGCTGCTGTCGGCTTTCGAGGCGGCCAGCCGCAATCCGCTGGTGGTGGGCGTGAACATTGTCGGCGCCGAGAACAATGCCGTGTCGATGCGCGACTACGCCTTGCACATGAAGATGTTCCGCTTCCTGCACGCGCGCTACCCCAAGGTCAAGCTGGCGCTGCACGCCGGTGAGCTGGCGCTAGGCATGGTGCCGCCGGAAGGCTTGAGCTTCCACATCGAGCAAGCCATCAAGGTGGCCGGCGCCAGCCGGATCGGCCATGGCATGGACCTGGCCCACGAGAGCGATGTGCTGGGCATCTTGCAGACCATGCGCGAGAAGGACATCCCGGTTGAAATCAATTTGACCAGCAATGACTTCATCCTGGGCATCAAAGATCAAGCCCACCCGGTGACCCTGTACCGCCGCTACGGCGTGCCATTTGTCATTTCGACCGACGACGCGGGCGTGTCGCGCAATAATCTGTCGAATGAATACGTGCTCTATGCCAGCCGTTACCAGCCAGATTACGCGGAAATCAAGAAGTTGTCGTATAACGCGCTGCGCTACGCCTTCCTCACCGAGCCCGAGCGCAAGCGCCTGAGCGCGCAGCTTGACGAGCGCTACGCCAAGTTCGAGGCGGCTATCGCGGCCCTGGAGCGGCACTTCCCCGCCAAACGCTGAAAAGCGGACACTTGCTCGAAAAAGCGGCGGCGCCTTGCCGCCGCCTGCGTTTTATCAAGCCATTAGTTGATCCCAATCAATTCAAATTTGCCAATGCCGTGGAAACAGTGTGGCCATCCCGCTACACATTTGCGTATTCCGATCAACTTTTGTTGGAAATTGATCAGGAAACGATTTCGGCAAAAATCGCCTCCTTTATAATCGCCTTTGGCTGAGCCCACTCTGCCTGAGTCGATTGCAAGTTTTTATCGCGTTCCACGAGTGATTTATAGTTTTTGCATATAAATACTTAAGGGAAATCGTATTTGCAAAGCATCTGGTCATCATGCATAGTTGGCTGAAATTGCAACAAAGGGTAAGCGGGGTCGCTGTCATGACCTTGCCATAATCGGCCTGTACACTGCCGTGCCCGCCGCAGGCTGGAATGCCCGGCAAGCTTTTTCGCAAGTGAATTCACTTGTTTTACATATTTACAATAAAACTCTAGGGAGTTATCAATGCAATCTGCTGTGAAACAACAACCAATGCTGCGCCTGAGCCTGGTCGCTCTGGCCTGCCAGGTGGCATGCCTGAGCATGGCCCAAGCACAAACGGCACCAGCTGCCGAACCAGCGAAAAAGGCTGACCACGAAGTCGTCATCACCGGTAAGAAAATCGGTATGGGCTTGATGGTGACCGAAGACGCTCCTAAGGCGCGCAGCACCATCACGGCAGAAGAATTGGAAAAGCAGCGTCCAACGGGCAATGCATACGAAGCCCTGGAAATGCTGCCAGCAGTCAATAGCTACAACCACGACGCGACCGGCTTGTTCGGCGGCGGCTTGACCCTGCGCGGCTTTAACAGCGACCAGATCGGCGCCACCATCAACGGCGTGCCAGTGAACGATTCGGGTAGCTTCTCCGTGTTCCCGCAAGAATATGTTGACCAGGAAAACACCTGCTCCGAATTCGTGACCCAGGGTTCGACCGACGTCGACTCCCCGCAAGTGGGCGCCACCGGCGGTAACTTCGGTATCAATACCTGCAATCCAGAAGACAAGTCGCGCGCACGCCTGATGCAAACGCTCGGCCAGTTGAACTTGTCGAAGACTTTCGTGCGCCTGGACACCGGCCGCTGGTCGGACAATCGTTCCAAGGCCTTCGTGTCGTACTCGCACGCACGTGTGAACAAGTGGAAGGGCCTGGGCGTTGCTGAGCGCGACCATATCGACGCCGGCTTTAACTACGACTGGGATCGTTTCAACTACGTCCACGCCACGATGCTGTACAACGAGGCGCTCAACAACAACATCAACAACCTGACCCTGACCGAGATCAAGACCCGCGGTTACTACTTCGACCAGAGCGCCACCTGGGCCGGCCACGTCGCGCCAGTCAAGGGCACCGCCCAGGCCGATTCCGTGCCGTCGCCAGCTTTCTACCCGTTGGCAACGAACCCGTTCAAGAACGCGATTTTCTCGGCACCGTCGAAATTCCGCCTCACGCCTGACCTGGACTTGAAGGTCTTGCCTTACATCTGGTACGGCTTCGGCACCGGCGGCATCCAGCAGCGTTCGCAGAAGGAAAGCAAGTCCTTCCTCGATTCGACGACCAACAAGCTGGGTACGAGCGTGGACTTGAACGGTGACGGCGATACGCTCGACACCGTGATCATGGCCAACAGCTCCGTGACCAAGACCTTCCGTCCTGGCGTGACCTCGTCGATCGTCTACACCGTCGGCAACCACGAAATCCTGACCGGCTTCTGGTACGAGCGTGCGCGCCACCAGCAAACCGGCACCATGGTCCCGGTCAACAACGCCGGCCTGCCGACCGACTACTACCTGCAAGACGAGGCCACCCAGCGTGCCGATGGTTCGCTGTTCCAAAGCCGCGACTGGAGAACCATCTCGACCGCGTATCAGTACTTCTTGCAAGATACCATCAGCATCGCTGACAACAAGGGCACGATCAACCTGGGTCTGCGCACGCCTTACATCAAGCGCGATTTCACCAACTACGCAAGCGAAGGCAATGCGTCGGGCGTGGGCACCTACAACATCCAGCGCACCTACAACACCCCGCTGCCACAGTTGGGCGCGCGCTATCGCATCACCAACGACGACCAGTTGTTCGCGTCGATGGCCAAGAACATGAAGGCACCACCGAACTTCGTGTACAGCAACGTCGGTTCGAACGTGAAGTTCGTCAACGGCTTGCCAGTGCTGTCCGGTGATGTCACCTCGGAAACGTCGCTCAACACCGACATCGGCTACCGCCACCAGGATTCGAAGTTCATCTTCACCTTCACCACCTACTTCGTGGACTTCAAGAATCGCCAGCTGAGCGCCTTCGACCCAGTGCTCAACACGAACAGCTACTTGAACGTGGGCAATGTCAAGAACCGCGGTTTCGAAATCGAGTTCAACAACATGCCTATCCATGGCTGGTCCGCTTACGGTTCGCTCGGCTACAGCCACAGCGAAGTGCTCGACAACATCCTCCTGAACGGCAAAGCGCTGCCGACCAAGGGCAAGGAAATGCCGCTCACACCTAAGCTCAAAGCCGGCTTGTCGCTCGAGTACGCAGAAGGCCAGGCCATGGCCCGTCTGAAGATCAAGTCGACCAGCAAGCAGCAAGCAACGGTGGTCAACGACGAAGAGCCAACCCCAGGTTACACCGTCTTGGGCTTTGACGCCGCTTACACCTTCGAGAACTTCGGCGTGCTCAAGCGTCCTAAGCTGAGCTTTAACATGAGCAACATCACCAACAAGCAATATCGCAACCCATCCTCGAACTCGATCCCGAACACGGTCGCAGTTCCTGGCTGGAGCGCGCAGACCTTGCGTTACTACCTCGGTGCGCCGCGCTTCGCGTCGCTCACCCTGTCGGTCGACTACTAAGACCGCTCGAACTGGCGCGCCGCTGCAGCCGGGCGCGCCAGGGCGGGGACGTGTAATAATGAACAGGCCTTCGGGCCTGTTTTTACGTGTGGGCGCCGCGCCGTGAGCGGCCGCGCCCTGGACATCAGCGCCCGTGTGGGCGCTCGCATCGGAAGCTAGGAACACCATGACACTGCAAGTTCGCCGTTGGCGCCACCACCTGGCCACCCTGCTGGCAGCCTGTTGCATTTTCCCGGCGCAGGCGCACGCCCCGGCTGGCGGCGCGCCGATCGAACTGCACCTGGTCGCCTTCAACGATTTCCATGGCAACCTGGAAGCGAGCAAATTCAATTATCTGGGCGCCGACAACAAGCCCGCCTCCACGCAGGCCGGCGGCGTCGATACCCTGGCCGCGGCCTTGCAGGCATGGCGCCGCGAGGACCGCGAACTGCTGCTTGTGGCCGCGGGCGACCTGGTCGGCGCCAGCCCGGCGCTGTCCTCGATGTGGGCCGACGAGCCGAGCATCGCCGCCATGAATTTGCTGCACCTGGACGCCAGCGCGGTAGGCAATCACGAATTCGACCATGGCCGCGCCGAGCTGCTGCGCCAACAAAACGGCGGCTGCGCCTCGCTCTACGAAGACAAGGCCTGCAAGCTCGCGCCCACCTTCGAGGGCGCCAAATTCCCCTACCTGGGCGCGAACGTCTTTGACAGCGCCAGCGGCCAGCCGCTGCTGCCGGCTTACCGCATCGTGCAGGCGCACGGCGTGAAGGTCGGCGTGATCGGCGCGGTGCTGCACGACGTGCCGTCGGTGGTGCTGGCCTCGGCCATCGTCGGCCTGCGCTTCGACGACGAGGCGCAGGCCATCAACAAGGTGGTGCCGGAACTGAAGGCGCAGGGCGTGAACGTGTTCGTGGTGCTGATCCACGAGGGCGGGCATACCGTTGAACGCTTCGATGCGCGCGATTGCAGCGCCCTCAAGGGCCCGATCGTCGATATCGTCAAGCGCCTCGACCCCGCCATCCGCCTGGTCGTCACCGGCCATTCGCACCAGGGCTACCAATGCAAGGTGGACGGACGCGTCGTCACCCAGGCTGCGATGGGCGGCCAGGTGCTCTCGCGCATTCGCCTTTCGCTCGATCCCAAGACTCAGGCGGTGCGTGACATCGACGTCCAAAACGTGCCGATGCTGGCCGGCCAATATCCGCCCGACCCGGCCGCCCAGGCCTTCATGGCGCGGGTGCGCGAGCGCAGCGCGCAGGCGCTGGCGCGTCCGGTGGCGCGCTTGGCGGTGCGCTCGACCACGCGGCGCGGTAACGCCGCCGGCGAATCGGCGCTGGGCGACTTGATCGCCGACGCCGAATTGGCCGCCGTGGCCGACCAGGGCGGGCAAATCTGTTTCATGAACGTGGGCGGCATCCGCAAGGACCTGGACGTGGGCGAGGATCTGGTTGCCACCTATGGCCACGCGCAGGCGGTGATGCCGTTTTCGAACACCCTGACCATCATGAACATGAACGCGGCGCAGATTCGCGCCGTCCTCGAGCAGCAATGGACGGACAATGGCGAGGTCAATTCGACGCTGCAGGTGTCGCACGGCTTTCGCTATCGCTTCGACCGCACCCGTCCGGCCGGACAGCGCGTGCTGGACATGACACTCAACGGTGTGGCGCTTGACGAGGCCAAGCCATACCGCATCGTCGCCAACAACTTCCTGGCCGAGGGGCGCGACGGCTTCACCGCATTTCGCGCCGCCACCAATAAAATGGATACCAGCATCGTCGACCTGGACGCACTGATCGGGCACTTGATCCGGCGCGACCGTGCCGGCAAGCCGGCCGGCGCCGCGCAGCCGGCCGAGCGCTTCGCGCCGGCCCATTAATCCCCATCACTTGTCGAATTGAGGTTCACCATGAAAAAACTCGCCATCGTCGCCACCCTGTGCGCCGCCTTTGTCAGTGTCGATGCGCTCGCCTGGGGCAATGACGGCCACCGCGTGGTCGGCGCCATCGCCGACAAGCTCATCGTGGGCACCCACGCGCAGCAGCAAGTGGCAGCCTTGCTGCTGCCGGGCGAGAGCCTCGAGTCGGTGGCCAATTGGGCCGACTGCGTCAAAGGCACTTACTGCGGACCGCAAACGCCCGAGATGCAAGCTTATGTGAGCGCCAACGCCAAGCACAACGAATACCATTACGCCGACATCCCGTTCCAAAGCGCGCATTACGAAGAGGGCGCGGTGGGCAGCAACGAGAACGATATCGTCCACATCATGCGCCAGGCGATCGCGGCGCTGCAGGGCAAGGACGACGACGCCTCCAACCCGCATCACTTCACCAAGCGCCAGGCGCTGATGGTGTTGACCCATCTGGCTGGCGACATCCACCAGCCGCTGCATGTGGGCGCGGCCTACGTTGGCAAGGACGGCAAGTTCGTCGCACCGGCGGCGCGCGCGCAAGTGGACACGGTCAACGTGTTCGATTCGCGCGGCGGCAACAGCCTGCTGCTGGACGACGAAAAACTGAACGCGGCCAGTGCCGGCTTGATTCCGCCGCGCGAGGCCGACCCGAAAGCGCCACCGGCGGCCGCGCCCAAGCAGGTCAAGCCACCCAAGCCATTCCACAGCTACTGGGACAGCACGGTCGTCGACTACGCGATGCGGCGCATCGGCGCCAAGACGCCCGAGCAGTTCGCGCGCCTGGTGATCGACACCAAGCCGGAGGTGGCGGCCAATAGCGGCGATCCGCAGCGTTGGCCGGAGCAGTGGGCCAACGAGGCGCTGCAGGTGTCCAAGCTCGCGTATGCGGACCTTGTTCCCGGCAAGATCGTCGAGCAGACTGGCAAGAAGGGCGATATCCAGTACACCTGGGGCCTCGACCTGCCGCCCAACTATCCGGTGCCCAGCTCGGCGCTGGCCAAGACCCAGCTGATCAAGGGCGGCTACCATTTGGCTGCCTTGCTCGAGGCGATCTGGCCTTAATCCGGGCGGCCGTTTGGGGACAGACCCCTGTTTTGAGGAAATGCGCACCGGATGGGGACAGCAACCGTCTTGAGTTGGATTTTTCACTAAAGTTGGGTTTTGACGA
>JAZKBP010000063.1:0-12563 GCA_040388555.1 Pseudomonadota bacterium | reverse complement strand
GCCTGGAGGAATTTGACCTGGCCAAGGGTGGAGGAATTTAACCTGGCCAACGGGGCGAAAATCGATGATTGTTCCATTGCCATGGACGGTGGATCGATCGGAATAGCACTTTCAGATGAGCACGGTACTATCACTCACTTCATGATTAATCGATCGGTTGCCGCCATCGGTACAGCCGAGTTCAATCAGGTCATTGGTAACGGTGAGAGGCTGGATGACGACGCTAAAGGGCTTCTACGGACGGCGTTGGAGAGGATACTTGGCACGACAAATCCCAACGATTCATGCTTCGATTTGGTTTCGGAATTCGCAGGAAAACTTGGAGACGCATACAATGCATAACCCGTCAGTCCACTGGACTATCTGCGTGCTGCGCACTCCGGCAGCCAGTGACTTTTCACGTTAGAGTTCAAATGCGCACCTGGGAAATCGTTGCAGCGACACTTGTTGGGCTACTGGTAATTTCAGCGCCAGCTCGCGCGACACTACCTGGGCTGCTCGTGGTCATTGAGAGTGTTACCTCGAGGTCCGACAAACCCGGCCAAGTCGCAGCGTCCTTTTCTCCCTCGATGATTGTTCGCGTCATCAAACGCGATGGGTCAACCGTACTGGTCCAGCGTCTTGACGACGACGAACGAATTGGCTGGGTAAAGAGGCAGTCTCTCGCTGAGCTCGGTTCATTCAAGCCAATGGACACATGGCGTGGTCAGACAAGAGTTGTCGTTTATTCCGAAAGCGGTGACAGCCAGCGAACATACCAGCTTCATCTGAATGGAACATACCGTTCCGTTCATGAAGGTTCAAGCATTTCATCGCGTAAAGAAGCGGGATTGTTGCTGCGTCAAGGCAAAGCTGTCTGGGCGCGGCCAGCTCGCGCTCCAAACGGTGAACCTGACACGTGGGCGTTCTTCTGGCTTCTCCCTGGTGGTAAGCTATGCCATCTTACCGATGCTGGTGGATGTGCCTCCGAATGAGCTCTAACATTGCGCTCGTTCGGACTGGCCGGGTGCGGCGCAGTTCAATATTTAATCCGCTGGTGGCCAGTCGCACAGCTTGAACGTTATACTTTTCTCGGCAAGTTCAGTTGAACGCGAATAACAGCCACGTTTGCCTAAGGAAACTGGCGGGTGGTTGGAATGCGAACGTGCCCGTTTGGGCAACGGCAACTGCTACATTGAAGGGATGAATGAATTTCTCGTTACTGGGATCATGAAATGTGTTTCAGTACTAAGCCTAACACCCCGCCCGTCTCACAGTATGAGCCGGGCTCGCCTTCAGTTCCAGTCGATGCCTGTCGGCGCGGCTGAACAATCACCGTGATCTGCCTATGACTGAGTCGTCGAAAATCTGTGTCCGCTGCAATGAACCGGTGGTGAAGAACGCTGAAAGCTATGATGTTTTCGAGAATATGCACTGGCTGTGCTTCCACCTTGAGTTTGAGCATAGCGGAGACGCCGATACGCCATGTGAAGATCCAAGTTGTCCTTGGTGGCACATCGAGGTCTTCCGCAAGAAGCTGATCGAGGCGGGGCTGGATCCTCAAGCAGTACTTAACCAGGCAATTCATGAACGATGGCAGCTTTGACTTCAAAATATCTTGCGGCTATTGGTCCAGCCATGATCAGCATGAAACGCTCGATGAACTTTTGGAATCTTGAGAAAGGAAAGGGCGTGTTGACCGGGCATCCGGGAAGTGGCGCACAAACATTTATTCCGGCCGACGCCTTACGGCTTGTCCGAATTTGAACATCAGCGAATAGATGACCTCACGAACTTATCATTACGCTCTCGCCTTGACTCTCCTGACTTTCGTGGCGCAATGTTCGGCTGCTGCAGCGGCAAAATCCGAAGCTTTGATTGGAATGGATTACGCCGCGGTGCGAAACTTACTGGTCAAGGATCGCTGGGTTCCGATACGTCATTCCGAGGTACAGCCGCTGTATCACGATAGAATGATTCAGCGGAAATATCCAGAATTAGATAGCTGCGCTGTGGACAAGCCGGTCTGTTCTTTCAGCTTTAAGAAGGAGGGCAAGTGTCTGCGCATCATCACTGGGGGAGAGTACATGAAGTCCTTTTCGGTGAGCACAATTGCACAGGACTGCTTGGGGAATTCAGTACGCTAACATTCCCATCAGTTGGACGTCGTCCAGGCCGCGCGTTCTGACAGCCAGTTTCCAAGGTAGTGAATTGAAAGAGCGCCGCAAATCATTCGAGTTAACGCCACGTCGTTTCGCCGGATGCGCTGGCGCGCGCCGCGTAATTTCGCGTTGGGTCCTAAGATGAATCCAGCGGATATATCGATTCGAGCGGCGTCGTGGGCGGCTGCGCAATGCGTGCGACACTTTTGTCGCGTTCGTGGAATTTCGAACATCGCTATCGATGCTTTTTGTACTTATCTCGAGGACGCCGCGACGGCTGCTTCCGTTGTCGACTGGGACGCGCGTTCCATCACCCTTGTGGTTTCTGGCATGGGTGATTCATTGCCCCCGCCATTGGAATCTGTGGAAGGCCTTGCCGAACTTTTGTGCTATGCCCACGAAGTGACTGCTTCAGGCATGTACGCGGCGTGGAACCCAGGTGAAGTAATGGCGCACCTGCGCGAAACGGCAGAGCGCTCTGGACTTGATGCAATACAATTGATCGCGGTCACCAGTTCATTACATTCGCCGGGACAAAACGGGTGGGGGCTTGCAATAACGGAGGGCGAGCGAAGGTGCTGGTCATTGCCCAAAAATTTATTCAACACGGACGCACGAACGCGCGCCGGTTAATCGATTCGTTGGGAGTCGCGCCGCGCAGTGGAGTAATTCAAGATGAAAAAAATTGGAGTGGCCTTACTGCTAGCAGGCTTCGGCTGGCTATGCTTCATGCAACTTGGCACAGCACTGGCTGGTGGACGGCCGGGTTTGCGAGTGTTATTTAAGCAAATTGATGCTTTGCACGTTCAAGCCATTGAACGGAGTGCAGTCGAGCGGATTGGGCACGAAGCAGTGATGGCTCAAGCAGCGGCGGTCCCACTGTTTCTCGCCCCGGGAATGCTGATGTTAGTTGGCGGCCTTCTCCTCTTGCTTCCCGTGCGGACCCGCAGGGATAGCATTAATGTCACTTAGTCTATGCTTAAAAAATATCGAGGACAGCGGCTCCCGGCAATTTTGGAGCCAGTCTTTGACAACAGTTTGCGCACCATTGCTACGGCGTGTAGCGGCATTGGCGCTGGGAATCGGCCTCTCATGGGGAAGTCTATTGCCATTATGGCCGTTCATACGGCAAACTGCTTCCATGAGCACAAAAGACAATCCTGAAAACCGCTGAAAATCTTCGACATGGCGAATGTGCGCCCGCCAATCAGGTTCTCATATAGCCTCGTTAGAATGCAAATGTCACTTCGAATGCTATCGCTCCTCTTGGTCTGTTTCGGGACCGCATCAAGCGTTGTAGCAGCTGAGCGCGAGCTACCTGGCTACATGGGAACGAATTGCCGCAATTCCGTTCCACCAATCGCCGCTCGAAAGACAGAGCTGCACGGCGTCAGCTTCATTTCGTACCCGGATCCACTTCCCGCGAAGTACACAGGATGCAAAGTGGTCTGGCTCGAAAAGAACTACGTACTAAGCATCGCCTTCTTCAAGGACGGTGTAGTCGAGGCGGCTCGTGTATGGGAACCGAAGCATGAGGCGTACTCCTGCTTTTATGAAAGCGGTATCCTTGTCGCGAGTAAGTCAGGGAGCATGTGCCCAATGGCGGATAATTGGCGCTGAATGCCCTCTCACTATTCCGGTGACTCAGACTGGCCGGATGCGGCATCGTTTATTTTTTATCGGGCGGCCAAGCGCTCACAGCATGATTGGGAGTAAAGTTGAATATTGAGGGATCGCCTCCAGACATTGACATTCCACATATCTGGTGCGACCTTAATGCAGTCGGGCTCAGCGATGAAACGGCGGACATCCGCTATTATTCGCTTCATCGTGAAATTCTGAATCGACTTCGACCTATACAAGGGATGATCGTATTCATCTACGATGAGGACGTTTCCGATACCGGTGAAGCGGAGATATTTGGTTACGTGGCTTCGCTGGAGCACACTACGTTTCGCGGCAATCCTCATTGGCGTGCTCGACCACGGGAAGACAGCTGGTATCGTGGCCCAGCCCCATGGGAAGGCGGGTAAGTGACGAACGATCATCGTTATTGTTCTCGTCCCCAATGCCTTGTTTGCACTGAACTGGGTTGGATTGATTAGTTAAATGATTACCTTGAACGTTTGGAGTCGCATTGTCGCGATTGAAGATCTTCCTGTTCCTATTGGTCGGGTTGTTTGTGCTAGCCTGGACGACAACTGCATTTTTTGGCGAGGCAGCGGTAAGAGCGCATGTACTTGCGCAAATTGAGATTCCACCGGGATATCGCGAAGTGAATATCGATAAGCGAGTACAAATTGCATTACTTGGCGCCGTTCCGCCGACGCTGCGGTTTGTCTACGCGCGCATCGACAACGACACTTTGTACTTTCACGCTGTGTTTTCCGACGATGCGTCCGAAGATCATGTGGAATGCGCCCGTGTTACCCTTACCGAAGTTGCTGCAGGCTACCCCCGCGGGATTCGTGTGGTCGAGCGCATCGAACGAGACTCGATGGCGCAGTGGAAGATTGACGGTGGCGAAAACCTGCTCTACCTTCGGTTTGGGGAGCTGAGCGTGGATTAACATTAGTTCGAGCGGACTGGCCGGTATTTCGCTCAGGTTGTCTTTTTTTCTGGGCGTCCATCCGCTCAATAAAACTCTAGTCCATTAATGCGTCAACATACCGTTGAAATAACACTCTTCCTGCTTATGGCATTTCTTTCTTCGAATGCAAGGGCCAAGGTATCTGCGGTTGAAGCCAACGCAACAGATGAGATCCTTGTTGCGGGTGAGATGACATTGCGCGGGGAATATGAGTATTTTGAGGATGGCGACCTCTGTTTCGTCGCTGATCTCACCTCCTCGAAGAAAATACCAAAGACATTTGGGCCCGCTCGGGTTTGCTTCGCCAACGTTCAGCAGGCATTGAGCGAGTTTGATTTGAACCATGCTGTCCTCTCTGTCGATCTCAAGAAGACGTGTGGCCTTCGTGGCCATGCTGTAATTCGCGTTGCAAATATCGTTTCGAACGAAGGACCAAGTCGGCGCTGGTATACTGCTCAATTGAAGACTGTGCTTAAGAAGGCTACGCATAAACTGGTTGCCTGCAATGGTTAATCATTAGCTCAATTGGACGCCTGTTGACGTCGATGAGCTACTTTTGGCCTGTCGAATTTTTAAGAAACGGCTCAAGTTGTGGGGGGCAAATGCAGGACATAAAGCCCAGCCATTCATTCAACCGGAACGCGCTGACGCGCGCCGGCTAATTCAAATACTTCAGAGGTCAGCAGTGGTCGCAGCCGCCGTTTCTGTATTCGCAGATCTTATCGTCAATCTGGCCTCATTCGTGCTCGAGGTGTGCGGCCACATCCTCATTGCGAGTATCCGGTCCTGGCGCTATCTACTTTCGCCCACGTTTCGCGCCGAAGTTGATATCCAATATGCGCACGAGCACAAATTAATTAAGTTGTGGCACCTTCTCTGGGGCAATTTACTTCTTGTTGCAAGCTTGGCGGTCCTTGCTGGCCTGGTTTGGTTCATCGCAATTCGAGATCCTGCGCCCTCTACAAGCACCAGGCAGCATATAATTGAAAGAGCAGAGCAAACTGTAAAAGACAAACTCAGGAAACATCAAGAGGGCAAGCAATGACGGCGGTCTTTGTATCTCAGTGGGCTGCCGCCGTGTTGTGCACCGCGGCGGCGGTTGACTGTGTCATTTAAGCGTCGCAACATGCGCTTACTCATATTCATGGCTTTGCTGCTTGCTTTGCCCGCGCAGGCGACAGAGTCGCGCTTCGTATCCCACTGGGAAGCGTCATGTGATCTACCAGCGCACAAACTGGACATGGCATTTCACTCCAAGAGTGGCGACCCCACCGATGACGATATGTCCGTTACCTTGGCGTGGGACGGGAAGAAAGGCGCTACGCTCCCCCTAAAGCCCGCTTTGTTTGTCGCAATGGGATCACTTTCTGACGCCAAGATGGCGTGTCCCTTGCTAAATGTCTTTCAATTCCCGTCTGGAAATATTCTCTTGCTGCTGACGCGCGACGATCGACCGTCTGAAGACCGCATAGCGGCGATTCTATTGGATGGTCATACTGGTTCGACTATCGATGTGTTGGACGATCTTGGGGAATATAGCGGCGTGCTAAATGTGCTTCGTGATGGCGCAGGGTTCAGAGCTTTGATGAATAGACGATGGCTTGTAGATGCGACTGGCAGAGAATTCGCCGCGGTCGATTGGCTGGTCATAAAGGAAGGCAACGGTCGAATCATTCACGACTGGGAGACCGCTAGAAATTGACACTTGATAAATCCATGAAAATGAATCGACGACTCTTTTCGGCTCTTTCTTCGCGGACAGAGTATCTGCCCAGAGATATGCCATGGTGGCGAGAAATGTCAAAGACTCACTGGACGCAGCTTGGCATTGGGATCTTTGCGCTCGGGGCGGTAATCATAGGTATCGTTTCAGGAACCACGATATTGTTTATCCCTAGTTGGACCGGGGCCGTGTTTGATTTGCCTGAGCGCACAATCGACCCGATTGGCTTTTGGCTAACTATGGGCTGGAACTTGCTCATTGCTGTGCTTATATTTTGCCTGTCGTTCTCATGGTTGTGTGATCGACGCAAGCGGTCCGCGAAATGAGTGTTTGTGCTTGGGATTGGTATCGGCAGACTGGCTAAATGCGGCCGAATCCATCATTTTAACGGGGTGAGTGATGCGGCGCCATCAGCACGTTTTCGCCATTTCCACCGCACGCAACTTGCGCAGTGTGAATGCGGAAATCGAGTCCCTGCTGCGCGAGGGCCTGGCCCGGCGCGGTGTTAAGCAGAAGGAGGCGTTGGACAAGAACGCGGACACAGATAACCAGGCGTGAGCCTTGGCGGCGGGGCCTGCGACATTCGCTTACACATTCATACCGAACGTGGGCCACACAAGAGTATGCTTGGATCAATTCCATGCGCAACAGCGCATTGCATTGAAGGAGTTACCATGCCGACCCTGCCTGTTGACGTCTCCAGCTTGACCTTGAACCTGGCCCAGTGGCGGGGCCAGGCGCTGGCATCGCTATTTAGTCCAGCCGCGCCCAACTGGACGCCCATTCTTGATTCCATGCCCGGGGGAGCCGCCAAAGCGCAGCCAGACACGCTAAGCTTTAGCGGCGTGCTCGACCAATTTAGCGCGGCCTTGAACGGCACCGCATTGGCCACCCCCACCAAGCCGAGCGGACTCGACTCAACGCAACCATTCAGCACGCCCGGGCAGAATATGGTGACGGTGCTAAATCGGGTCGAGGTGTCGTTCAAGGCCCAGTTTTCGGAATTGGGCGAAATGCGAACCAGCCTGAGCGACGAGCAGGCGCTTGCCCAGAAACTGGGCGCGCTCGACACCCAGACATCCGACGCCGACATCGCCACGGCGCTCGACAATTTCGTGGCCAGCTACAACGCCGGCGTTCAGCGCTTCGCTCCGGATGTGGCCGCCGGCGGCATTCTGGAAGGTAGCCAGGAGGCGGCACGCGCGCGCTTTGCCACCGAACGCGACATCGCCTATATCCTGACCGGTTCCGAGGCGGGCTTGAAAGGCGGTCTGGCGAGCTTGGGCATATCAACCGATCCAAAAACCGGACTCGCTGCAATCGATCACACCCAATTGGCGGACGCCCTGGCCAAGAACAAGAACGTCGATCTGGTGGCCCTTCATGATTTCGCGACGAGCTTTAGCGCCACCATCGCCACCCTCAACGCGCCGGACCATGCCCAGCAGCGCCAGATGGCCAATCTGGAGCGGGCGGTGCACTGGATCGACACCAATAAGGATGCCGTGCAAAAGGAATTCGGCGCGGGCGCCGCTGCCACACCGGACGAGGCGTTCTCAAAGGCCGCCGCACACTATGACGAAATGGCGAAACTGCTCGGTCGAACCTAGCTTCGCCTAATTTTCGCCAGCGTCGAGGTGGAAAATGGCGAAGGCCTTCGCTGGTGTTTTCTCGGTGGGCTTTTCTACCTGCAACTGGGCGCAGTCTTCCACCACCAGGCTGCGCCAATTCGAAATACCGGCATTGGCAAACGTGGCGTTGGCTTTGGAAGCGAGACTGATATCGAGTGCCAGCCGCGCATTGCGCGCACCGGTCTTCGCGTAATTGACTCCACGCAGCTCAATACCAAACGCCGTCAGCCAAGGTTCCCACAAACCCGATTCAATGCCCTGCACGATGCGAGCGAGCATATCTTCGAGCGGCAAGCCCTTCTTGACCACGCCACGCAGGAGCTTGAGCGAGGGCGCGAAGCGCGCATCGCTGCTTTGTTTGCCCGCGCCGCGTTCCGCGATCGCCTTGAGCTCCTTTGAAAATGCCGCGTCCCGCTCGGTGTAATCGCGCATGCGCGCATGAAAATCCGCATCAAGAAAGGGATTTTCCGGACGCCCAACTGGCGCGTCCTCGATTTTCTTCGCGGGAGCTTGTTTTTGCTTTGTCATGGAGTCCGATCAGGCAGCTAAGGCGCCCAGTTTAGCATCGACGGCAAGTGCGCAATGCGCAATGAGCGTCAGTGGCGCGCGATGGAGTTGCCAGAATTTTTGACCTTGTCGCCAGCGACCATCATTGGATCGTGATCGAAGGCAAAGCTCGCTTTCTTTCCGTTGTCGTACGAGACGTGCACGGTCCATACCTTCTTGGCGGTCAGCTTTTGTTCGGCTTTGTGGCCGGCATAAGCCCCGCCAGCCGCGCCGGCCACGGTAGCCAAGTCCTTGCCCGTGCCGCCACCGACCTGGTGCCCGAGCAGCGCGCCCGCCACCCCGCCCGCGATCACGCCCACGGCGCTGCCTTCGCCGGCTTTCTCGCCAACCGTGACGGAGGTGACCTTGCCGCAATCGATGCAAGCGCCGCCATCCTTATGCTGCGCGGTCGCCGGCGTGGCCGCCTTCAACTCGGCGTGCGCCTTGTCCATTGCCTTGTCGTATTCGCTCTTGGCATCGCGCGCGCATTGCATGCGGGCCGAGGATTCGCCTTCGCCGGCGCAAATCTTCTTGTCGTCGGCGTAGCGCGTGGCAGCACGCTTGCTGTCGGCGTTGTATTGTTCTTTGGGCGTTTGGGCGTGGGCGGCGGCGCCCAGTGCCAGCAGCAAGCTGGCCAGCAGCGCGGAAATCTTGTTCATGAGTTATTCTCCATATCAATCATGTCGTCAGGCGACCCGGGCAGTATAACGAAGCGCCGCGCATTGTGTTGCACGGTAAAGCTGTGTAGGCTTGGGAGCTTGCCCACCTTGACCCCGGACCACCATGCTTGACGACACCGCCCTCGACACCTTGTTTCGCGCCGCGCGCACCCACAACGGATGGCAGGACCGGCCCGTCAGCGACGCCCAGCTTGAGCAATTGCACTCCTTGCTCAAATGGGCCCCCACTTCCGCCAACTGCTCGCCGGCCCGCTTCGTGTTCGTCAAGTCGGACGAACAAAGGGCGCGCCTGGCCGCGTGCATGAGTGATAGCAACGCCGCCAAGACGGCGCGCGCGCCCGTCACTGTCATCATTGGCATGGACATGGCGTTCTACGACAAGCTGCCTCAGCTTTTCCCGCATACCGATGCGCGCGCCTGGTTCGTCGGCAACGAGGCCTTGATCGCATCGACCGCGTTTCGCAATTCGAGTCTGCAAGGCGCTTACCTGATCCTGGCCGCGCGCGCGCTCGGCCTCGATTGCGGGCCCATGTCCGGTTTCGACGCCGACAAGGTCAAGGCCGCGTTTTTCGCCGGCACATCGGTGGTGGCCAACTTCGTCTGCAGCCTCGGCTATGGCGATCCGGCCCGCCTGCATGCGCGCGGCCCCCGTTTCGCCTTCGACGAGGCTTGCCGCATCGTTTGAGCAAGATGAATGTCTTGCAATCCATTTGCAAGACCATATAATTAACCGAAAGAAATGATTGCATCGAATGCCGATCAGGACATTGGAGACAGCCATGCGCTACCCCGTCATTTCCTTCCTGCTCGCCGCGCTGGCGTGGCCGGCGCACGCCGCTCCCGAGCACGGCAGCGAGGCCGAAGCTCAGGACATGGTGCGGCGCGCCCAAAACCTGATCAAGGCCATTGGCCCGGAGCGCGCCTACAAGGTGTTCACGGACAATCCCGGCGCCGACTTCCGCGACCGCGACTTATATGTGTTCGTGTACGACTTCAGCGGCAATATGCTGGCCCAGGGCATGAACAGCAAGCTCGTCGGCAAGAACTTGATGGAGTTGCGTGACGCCGACGGCAATCTGGTGGCCAAGGGCTTGATCGACATGGTCAAGGAAAAGCACAAGGGCTGGTACGGTCCTTACCGCTGGTCGGTGCCGGGCACCAAGGAGTACGCGATCAAGAAATCCTACTGCGAGCGCGGCGAGGGCGACACCTTGATCTGCGTCGGCGTGTACAGCGAACTGGTCAAGCACCAGTAGCGTGGCCGTGCGCGCGCCCTCGATCCCCATCTTGCTGCGTAGCGCACTGGCGCTGGCCCTGTGCGGCGTGCTGGGCCAGGCTTGGTGGTCGATCCGGCTCGACCGCGCCTTGACGCTCGAGGCCGAGCAACGCAATGGTTTGGTGACGGTGCGCATCATGGAGGCGCACGCGGCCCTGTCCTTCCAAAACGCCGAGCAAAGGCTCAAGACCATTGCCACCACGGTGAGCACGATGAGCGCGGAGGAGGGCGAGATCCGCGGCATCGTCCTGGCGCATGATTTGCGCGGCAATCCATTCCTGTCTGCGCTCCAATTCATCAATCCAAGGGGCGAGAGCTGGACCAGCGCGCCCGGCCATGCCGTGATCGAGGGCCAGGCCGGCGGCGTGGCCCACGTGCGCCGCTTGCTCGAGCATCCCGAGAACGCCGAGCTGGTCGTCGGCCGGCCTTACCGCGCGGCTTACGACAACGCGATGGTGGTGCCGCTGGCGCGCAATCTGTACGACGACGGGGGGCGGCGCCTGGGCATTTTGTCGATCGATTTGCGGCTCGCGTTTTTCGAGGACATTTACGCGCCAATTGCGAAAGAGAACGACGCCGTGGTGGCCTTGTACGCGAACGACGGCTTCCCCCTTGTCGAGGCGCGCGCGCAAGCCTTGCCAGCCGGCGTGGCGCCGCCGGCCTGGCGCCCGTCCGCCGCGATGCCGGTGGAGGCAGCTTTTGAGGACGAGGCGTCCAAGCGCCTGTTCACTTATCGGCGCGTCGGCAACTTGCCCTTGACGCTCAGTTACGGGCGCGACAGCGCCAATGTGCTGCGGGCGTGGCAAAAGCGCACCCAAAACCGCCTGCTGTTTTCCGCCACCATGCTCTGTCTGCTTGGTGTGCTGGTGGCGCTGGTGGTGGCGCAGTTCAACCGTTTGCGCCGTTCTAAGGCGCAACTGCAGCAATCGCAAAGGGAGATCGAAGCCCTCAACGCGGACCTGGAAATGCGCATCGCGCAGCGCACGGCCACGCTCGAGCAATCGAATGCCGAGCTGGGTGTGGCGCTCAGTTCGCTCAAGCTGGTGCAAACCGAATTATTCCGCGCCGAGAAAATGGCATCGCTCGGTTCGCTCGTGGCTGGCGTGGCGCACGAATTGAATACGCCGATCGGCATCGGGGTGATGATGGCGAGCACGCTGCAAGACCATGGCAAGGAAATGCAGGCCGGGATCGAGTCGGGCAAGCTCACCCGTAGCGCGCTGGCCGAGTATGTGGCCAATGTGCGTTCCGGCAGCGAAATCCTGCTGCGCTCGATGGACCGGGCCGCCGCGCTGATCCAAAGTTTCAAGCAAGTGGCGGTCGACCAGGCGGACAATGAGCGGCGCCGCTTCGACTTGCGCCAGGTTATGAACGAGGTGGTGCTGGCGCATTCGCATCTTTACCGCCAGACCAGGATCGTGCTGCTGCAGGATGTGCCGTCCGATATCATGCTTGACAGTTTTCCGGGGCCGCTGGGCCAGGTGTTGGGTAACTTGATCACCAATGCCGTCTTGCATGGTTTCGATGGGCGCAGCGAGGGGACGATGCGGCTGTCGGCGCGCTTGCTGGGCACGGACCAGGTGGCGATCAGTTTTTCCGACGATGGTGCGGGCATCGCGCCCGAGCACCTCGAGCGCGTGTTCGATCCTTTCTTCACCACCAAGCTAGGGCAGGGAGGTTCCGGCCTGGGCATGCACATCGTGTATAACCTGGTGAGCGACGTCTTGCGCGGCAGCATCACGCTCAGCAGCGAGCCGGGGCAGGGCACGCGGGTGGAGATCATCGTGCCACTGTGCGTGCACGCGCAGGCGGCGCCGCAGGCGCAATTGGCCACGCCGCCCGTGCACAGCTAGCGGCTAGCCTCGCGAAAACGCGAAAAGAAGCGAAAAGGGGACAGACCCCTGTTTAGAGGAAATGTGCACATTTCCTCTAAACAGGGGTCTTATATCTTGAAAATTGTCTAGAGTGGTAGCAAG
>JAZKBP010000062.1:0-8871 GCA_040388555.1 Pseudomonadota bacterium | reverse complement strand
GAGTACAAGGATTCGAACCTTGGACCCCCTGGTCCCAAACCAGGTGCGCTACCGGGCTGCGCCACACTCCGAAGACAAGATCATAACGCTTCAAAGCCGCCGCGTCAAATATTTGGCATAATTTAAACGCCAACACAAGTTAATTAATGAAAATTAAGCCCCCACGCGGTCCGCGATGCGGCGCGCCATCGCCTCGGCTAGCTGCGCATCCTTGGCTTCAACCATCACGCGGATCAAAGGCTCGGTGCCCGACGCGCGGATCAGCACGCGCCCGGCGTCACCCAATTCGCGCTCGACCAATTCCTTCTCCGACACCACGGCCGCATTGTTTTGCCAGTCGAAACCGGCCGCCACCTTCAGATTGATCAAGGTTTGCGGATATAGCTGCAAATTGGCGCAGCATTGGGCCAGGCTCTTGCCGCTGCGCTTGAGGGCGGACAGCACTTGCAGGGCCGACACGATGCCGTCGCCCGTCGTGTGCTTGTCCAGGCATAGCAAATGGCCCGAGCCTTCGCCGCCGAACAACCAGCCCCGCTCCCGCATCACTTCGAGCACATAACGGTCGCCCACCTTGGCGCGCGCGAAGCCGATGCCCATTTCCTTGAACGCCACTTCGAGCGCCATATTCGTCATCAAGGTGCCGACCGCGCCCG
Source organism: Pseudomonadota bacterium (assembly GCA_040388555.1). GTDB lineage: Bacteria > Pseudomonadota > Gammaproteobacteria > Burkholderiales > Burkholderiaceae_D > Telluria_A. The sequence continues at coordinate 8,218 of JAZKBP010000062.1, read as the reverse complement.
CCACCGGCCCCGTCGCCATGCGGTCGCGCACCATCAGGTAGAGCAATTCGTCGCCATTGTAGAGGCGCCCGCTCGCGTCGCACATGATCAAGCGGTCGGCGTCGCCGTCGAGCGCGATGCCCAGGTCCGCTTGCTGCTCAAGCACCGCCGCCGCCATCGCTTGCGGCGCCGTCGCGCCGAAGCCGGCGTTGATGTTGAAGCCGTCCGGCTTGGCGCCGATGGCCACCACTTCGGCCCCCAGCTCATGGAACACGTGCGGCGCGATGTGGTAAGCGGCGCCATGCGCGCAATCGACTACGATCTTCATGCCACGCAAATCGAGCTCGTTCGGGAAGGTGCTCTTGCAAAACTCAATGTAGCGGCCCTGGGCGTCTTCCAGGCGCTTGGCGCGGCCCAGGCGCTCGGATGGCACACAAGCCATCGGCTGGTCGATCTGCGCCTCGATTTCCATCTCCACCTGGTCGGGCAACTTGGTGCCGTGCTCGGAAAAGAACTTGATGCCATTGTCGTGGAACGGATTGTGCGAGGCGGAAATGACAACCCCGGCCGACAGGCGCAGCGCCCGTGTCAGGTAGGCGATGGCCGGCGTGGGCATGGGGCCGGCCAGCATCACGTCCACCCCGGCGGCGGCGAAACCGGCTTCCAGCGCCGCCTCGAGCATGTAGCCGGAAATGCGCGTGTCTTTGCCGATGAGCACAGTGGCGTGGCCGGACACGGGCGGAGTCTTGGCCAGCACCTTGCCGGCCGCATAGCCCAAGCGCATGACGAAGTCCGGCGTGATCGGAGCGGCGCCGACCAAGCCGCGGATGCCGTCGGTACCGAAATATTTGCGGGCCATGATGTTCCTCTTATTATGTTGGAGATAAAAATATTGAACGGACCGGCTCAAGCCAGAGCGGCCGCCTGCCATACCTTGAACGCGTCGACCGTCTCGGCTACATCATGCACCCGGACAATTCTAGCGCCATGCGCCAGCGCAGCCAATGCGCCGGCCAAGCTGCCCGCCAGGCGCTGCTCGACCGATCTACCCGTGATGGCGCCGAGCATGGACTTGCGCGACAAGCCCGCCAGCACCGGCAAGCCGAGCTCGTCGCGCAGCCTGCCGATGCCGCGCAGCAGGATCAAATTGTGTTCGAGCGTCTTGCCAAAGCCAAAGCCAGGGTCGACGCAGATGCGTTCGCGCTCGATGCCGGCCGCGCACATGGCATCGACGCGCGCGCGCAGGAAGGCGATCACTTCGCCCAGCACATCGGCGTATTGGGGCTGCGCTTGCATGGTTTGCGGCGTGTTTTGCATATGCATCACACAGAGCGCGCAATCGCTGCCGGCCACCGCCTCGAGCGCGCCGGGCGCGCGAAAGGCGTTGATGTCGTTGATCATGTCCACGCCCGCGATGATGGCTTCGCGCATCACTTGCGCCTTGTAGGTATCGACCGAAAGCGGCTTGCCCAGCTCGCGCAGCGCATACAGGGTGGGCAGCACGCGCCGCATTTCCTGTTCCACCGGCAAGGGTGGCGCGCCAGGGCGGCTCGATTCGCCGCCCACGTCGATGATGTCGACGCCCTCGCCCACCATCGCTTCGGCGCCCGAGACGGCGTAGTCGAGCGCGGCGAAGCGCCCGCCATCGGAAAAGGAATCGGGCGTGACGTTGAGCACGCCCATCACCAGCGCTCGCTGCTCAAGTGAAAAGCCGAAACGGCCGCATTGCAAGTATTGTCGCATTCGCTGGTGCCGGACCCGGTCCGCGCAAAGGTAGGGCTTATAGAGCAAAAAAAGGCATCGCGAAGATGCCTTTTTTCAAGAACAAGAACGGATCAAGCGGGGGCGGTGGCGTTCGGCGTGACGCCGCCCGAACCGCTATCGCTTGGCGTGCGACGGCTCACCACGCCTTGCTTGGGTTCGCGCGGAGCATTGCCCAGCATGATGTCGTTGATCTGGTCGGCATCGATGGTTTCCCACTCGAGCAGCGCCTTCGTCATCGCCTCGACCTTGTCGCGGTTGTCTTCAAGCAGCTTGCGCGCCAGCGCGTATTGGGCGTCGACGATGGCGCGAATTTCCGCATCCACCTTTTGCTGGGTCGCTTCCGAAATGGTCTTGGTGGCGCCGCCGAAGAAGCCTTCGTTTTCGCTATCCTCGTACACCATCACGCCCATGCTTTCGGACATGCCGAAGCGGGTGACCATGGCGCGCGCCATCTTGGTGGCACGCTCGAAGTCGTTGGAGGCGCCGGTCGACATCTGGCCGACGAAAATCTCTTCGGCAATGCGCCCGCCAAACAAGATGGAGATTTTTTCCAGCATCTTGTCCTTGTAGCCGGACACGTTGTCGTGCTCGGGCAATTGCCAGGTCAAGCCCAGCGCATTACCACGCGGCATGATGGTGACCTTGTGCACGGGATCGGCCTTGGGCAGCAACTTGGCGACGACGGCGTGGCCGGACTCGTGGTAAGCCGTGTTGATGCGTTCTTCCTCGCGCATGACCATCGACTTGCGCTCGGGACCCATGTAGATCTTGTCTTTCGCATCTTCGAAGTCTTGCATCTCGACTAAGCGCTTGTTGCGGCGGGCGGCGAACAGGGCCGCTTCGTTGACCAGGTTGGCCAGGTCGGCGCCGGAAAAGCCGGGGGTGCCGCGCGCGATGATGTCGGCCTTCACGTCGGTGCTGATAGGCACCTTGCGCATATGGACGTTCAAGATTTGCTCGCGACCGCGGATGTCCGGCAGGCTGACCACGACTTGGCGGTCGAAGCGGCCCGGACGCAATAGAGCTTTGTCGAGCACGTCGGCGCGGTTGGTGGCGGCCACCACGATCACGCCCGAGGTGGCCTCGAAGCCGTCCATTTCCACCAGCAACTGGTTGAGCGTTTGCTCGCGCTCATCGTTGCCCCCGCCCATGCCGGCGCCGCGGTGGCGGCCGACGGCGTCGATCTCGTCGATGAAGATGATGCACGGGGAATGCTTTTTGGCGTTCTCGAACATGTCGCGCACGCGCGAGGCGCCCACGCCGACGAACATCTCGACGAAGTCGGAACCGGAAATCGAGAAGAACGGCACCTTCGCTTCACCAGCGATGGCGCGCGCCAGCAAGGTCTTGCCGGTGCCCGGAGGGCCGACCATCAGCACGCCGCGCGGAATGCGTCCGCCCAGCTTTTGGAATTTGGTGGGGTCTTTCAGGAAATCGACGATCTCGTTGACTTCTTCCTTGGCTTCGTCGCAGCCGGCCACGTCGGCGAAGGTGACGGAATTATTGGTCTCGTCCATCATGCGCGCCTTCGACTTGCCGAAGGAGAAAGCGCCGCCCTTGCCGCCGCCTTGCATCTGGCGCATGAAGAACACCCACACGCCGATCAAGAGCAGCATCGGGAACCAGGAAATGAAAGCTTGCTGCAGGAAGCTTTGCTCTTCCGGCGCGCGCACGTCGAAGTGGATGTTGTTGTTGACCAGGTCGCCGACCAGGCCGCGATCGAGGATGGTCGTCGTCGCGCGCACCTTGCTGTCGTCGGTCAGTGTGGCGGTGACATTGGCACCCTCGATCACCAAGTCTTTGACGCGCTTGGCCTTGATATCATCGATCAGGTCGGAATAAGCAATGGGTTTGCTTGCGCCGCCGACGCTGTGGCTGCCGAACTCCTTGAACAACATAAACAGCAGCAAGGCGACGACCACCCAGATGGCGGACTTTGAAAACATATTATTCACGAATACTCCTTCGATGCGCGCGCATCACTTACCCATTGTAGAAAGCCGATTTTACTCGCATTAGACGGCCAATGCCACGCGCACAGAGCGCTAAGGGGACATGGCGGCGTTTGAAAGTGCCGGTTTATCGATTTTTCGGCGCCTTCACCGCAAGATGTGCGGACGCAAGCGTCAAATATCAAGGGGCAGATCGTCCTCGAGCACGCGATTATGCTCGGCCGGGTGCTTCAAGCCGCGCCCGAGCAGGAACACTTCGGATGACTTGTCACGGCTGGCCTTGGGCTTTTTGGGCGTGACGACCTTGAATTCGGCGCGAAATTTCTCCACGATCTGGCTGTAGCCGCTGCCGTTGAAGCATTTGACCAGCAGGGCGCCGCCCGGCTTCATGTGATATTGCGAAAATTCTATTGCCAAATCGATCAAATGCTCCATGCGGGCGGCGTCCGCCGTCGGGATTCCCGACAAGTTTGGCGCCATGTCCGACAGCACCAGGTCGGCCTTACGCCCGGCCAGGATCACGTCGAGCTGGCGCAAGATGCGCGCTTCGCGGAAGTCGCCCTGGATGAAATGCATGTCGGCGATCGGCTCCATCGGCAACATGTCCAGGCCTATCATGGTGCCGTTGATGCCGCCGCCCTCGGCGCCGGCCAGCCGGCGGCGCACGTACTGTCCCCAGCTGCCGGGGGTGCAGCCGAGGTCGACAATCACCTGGCCTGGCTTGATCAGTTTCTCGCTTTCGTCGATTTCCTTGAGCTTGTATGCCGCGCGCGCGCGGTAGCCTTCCTTCTGCGCCAGCTTCACATAAGGGTCGTTGATATGGTCGTGTAACCAGTTTTTGTTTAATTTCTTCTTCTTCATTCGCGTAGAATACTGCTTTTAAGGGATACTCGAAAAATTATTATGCTAAAACTTACACCAGTCGAGCGCAGCGCGCTGCGCGCGGAAGCGCACGGGCTCAAGCCCGTCGTCATCATCGGCGAGGCGGGACTGACCCCGGCCGTGTCCAAGGAAATCTCCGCCAGCCTCGATTCGCACGGCTTGATCAAGGTGCGCGTGTTCGGTGACGACCGCGAAGCGCGCGTCGAAATCTACGATACCATCTGCGCCGAATTGAAGGCTGCGCCGGTGCAACATATCGGCAAGCTCTTGGTCCTGTACCGTCCGAAAAAGGAAGTGGTCAAGGAAAAGGCGGGCACGCGCGGCAAGGGCATGCGCGAAGTGACCATCGTCAAGGCCAGCGCCAGCGGCACCAAGCGGCCATCGGTGACCAAGGTGATGATCAAGGGTAACGAGCGGGTGACCGAAGGCGGCTCGATCAAGCGCGCCAAGCCACGCCAGGCCAGCCCGAAGAAAAGCGCGCTGGGCAAGTAAGCCGCAAAAATCGCAACGTTGGCGTCGTGACGCCGCGGAGTGTTGGGCAGAGGCGAATAAATAGGGTCAGAGTCGAATTAATTCGAGGGGCATGAATTAATTCGACTCTGACCCGATTTATTCGCCTCTGCCCCAACACGACACTGCAACAACGGCGCCAGCACCGCAAAAAGCGCGAATTTACTGTGGCGGCGCGCTCAGCTTGTACAGCATCCAGCCGCCAAGCACGCTCTCGACCAGGTAAAACAGGCTCGAGGCGCCATGCAGCACGCCAAAGCGCGTGCGCAAGGCCGAATCCATCACCCCGCCCGGCCCGGCCGCCTCGCGCAGCGCGGCCAGCATCGGCTGCAAGCCAAAACGCATGGTCAACGCGCACGCCAGCATGGCCAGCACAATCGCGTTCAAGCTACGCCGGCGCCGTGCGTCGCCCTCCCCGCGCAACACACCAAACATGAGCGCGGCGCACACCACCGACACCCACGCTTGCGTGGCGAACATGCTGCCCGCGATGGTCCCGGCCAATACCCGGTCATGCAAGGTCACAAACAAGGTCGGCGCCACCAGATAACCCACGGTCCACAGGCTACCCACCCACACGACCGCCAACAGCAATTGAAAACGCAGCATCGCACGCCGCAACACCGGCGAATCCACCATCAAATATACTTAACTTCGAGGATTTCGTACTCGCGCGGACCGGACGGCGCCTGCACTTCCACCACGTCGCCGGCGTACTTGCCAATCAGGGCGCGCGCGATCGGCGACGTCACCGACACCTTGCTCAGCTTCAAATCAGCCTCGTCGAGGCCCACGATCTGGTACGTCACCTTCTGGCCCGACTCCAAGTCTTCCAGGTCCACGGTCGAGGCGAACACCACGCGCCCCTCGGCGTCCAGGGTGGACGGATCGATGATCTGCGCCGCCCCCAGCTTGCCTTCGAGTTCGGCGATACGCCCCTCGACAAAGGCTTGGCGCTCCTTGGCCGCGTCGTATTCCGCGTTTTCAGACAAGTCGCCATGCGAGCGCGCCTCGGCGATGGCGTCGATCACAATGCGGCGCTCCTTGGTCTTGAGCTGGTGCAGCTCGTCCTTGAGCAGGGCGGCGCCGTATTTGGTCAGTGGAAGTGTTGAGTTCATGGGTCTGTCTGCTATAGGTACGTTGTGCGCGTTGTTCGCGGTGTTTAATCCGCCCCACCAAGCGAAAACCACAGAGGCCGCACGTAAAAGCCGCGCGAGCTCTGTGGTCAAGGATGGAGCAAAAGGGCTAGTTTAAGGTTTTATGCAGTCCTTGTAAATCGTACACGCGCAACTCGTCCAGATGGCGCATCCCCTCGACCGCCGCTTCCGCCCCCGCGATGGTGGTGTAGGTGGTCACATGGGCCGCCAGCGCGGACGTGCGAATCGCGCGCGAATCGGTGATGGCGCTGCGTTTTTCCTCGACCGTGTTGATCACCAGCGCGATTTCGCGGTTTTTGATCATGTCGACCACGTGCGGGCGCCCTTCCGTCTTCTTGTTCACGGGCACCACAGGAATGCCGGCCGCCGCGATCACGGCCGCCGTGCCGCGCGTGGCCACCAGGGAAAAGCCCATGCCGACCATGTCGCGCGCCACCGCCACCGCGCGCGGCTTGTCGGATGACTTGACGGACAGGAAGACCTTGCCCGAGGTGGGCAGCTTGACGCCGGCCCCCAGCTGCGACTTGACGAAGGCTTCGCCAAAGGTCATGCCCACGCCCATCACTTCGCCGGTGGACTTCATTTCCGGTCCCAGGATGGTGTCCACGCCCGGGAACTTAACGAAGGGGAACACCGCCTCCTTGACGCTGAAATACGGCGGCACCACTTCTTTCGTGATGCCTTGCGAAGCGAGGCTTTGCCCCACCATGCAACGCGCCGCGATCTTCGCCAGCTGCAAACCGGTGGCCTTGGATACGAAAGGCACGGTGCGCGAGGCGCGCGGGTTCACTTCCAGCACGAACACGGTGTCGACCAGCTTGCCGTCGACTTCCTGCTGCTGGATCGCGAATTGCACGTTCATCAAGCCGATCACGTTCAAGCCACGGGCCATGAGCGAAGTTTGGCGCTTCAATTCGGCGATCGTGTCAGGCGCCAGCGAATACGGCGGCAGCGAGCAAGCCGAGTCGCCCGAATGCACGCCGGCTTGTTCGATATGTTCCATCACGCCGCCGATGAAAGTGGTTTCACCGTCCGAGATGCAATCGACGTCCACTTCGATGGCGTCGTTCAGGAAACGGTCAAGCAGCACGGGCGAATCGTTCGACACCTTGACCGCTTCGCGCATATAGCGCTCGAGGTCGCGCTGCTCATGCACGATTTCCATCGCGCGCCCACCCAGCACGTAGGAGGGACGCACCACCAGCGGGTAACCGATTTCGCCGGCCAGGCGCAGCGCGTCTTCCTCGGTGCGCGCGGTGCGGTTTGGTGGCTGGCGCAAGCCCAGCTCGTGCAACAGCTTCTGGAAACGTTCGCGGTCTTCGGCCGCGTCGATCATGTCGGGCGAGGTGCCGATGATCGGCACGCCGTTGGCCTCGAGGTCGAGCGCGAGCTTCAGCGGCGTCTGGCCGCCGTACTGCACGATCACGCCGACGGGCTTTTCCTTGTCGACGATCTCGAGCACGTCCTCGAGCGTGAGCGGCTCGAAGTACAGGCGGTCCGAGGTGTCGTAGTCGGTCGACACGGTCTCGGGATTGCAGTTGACCATGATGGTCTCGTAGCCGTCTTCGCGCATCGCGAGCGCGGCATGCACGCAGCAGTAGTCGAACTCGATGCCCTGGCCGATGCGGTTCGGACCGCCGCCGAGCACCATGATCTTCTTCTTGTCCGTCGGATCGGCCTCGCACTCGTCCTCGTAGGTCGAGTACATGTAGGCGGTGTTGGTCGCGAACTCGGCCGCGCAGGTGTCGACGCGCTTGTAGACCGGGCGCACGCCCAGGGCGCGGCGCTTCTCGCGAATGGCCGTGTCCGTGGTCTTCAGCTGCTTGGCGAGCCGGCGGTCGGAGAAGCCCTTCTTCTTCAGCGCGAGCAGCGTGTCCTTGTCGATGTCGTCGAGCGACTTGGTTTCCAGCTCGAGCTCGATCTTCACGATCTCCTCGATCTGCACCAGGAACCACGGGTCGATCTTGGTCAGCG
>JAZKBP010000061.1:0-11853 GCA_040388555.1 Pseudomonadota bacterium | reverse complement strand
GACGGCGGCGCGCGCCTACGCGGCGCCGCAAGGTGCCCTGGAGACGGCGATCGCGTCAATCTGGCAGGACGTGCTTGGCCTCGAGCAGGTTGGACGCGACGATCATTTCTTCGAGCTGGGCGGCCACTCCCTGAGCGTGATCGGCTTGATTGAAAAAATGCGCGCGATCGGCCATGCCGCCGATATGCGCAGCGTATTCACCGCACCGACCGTGGCCGGCATGGCCTTGCACGCCGCGCGTGCCACGGCGCCGGGAGCGACCTTGGCCATCCCTGGCGCCTTGATCGCGCCAGGATGCGATGCCATCACGCCGGACATGCTTCCCATGGTGGCGCTGAGCCAGCTGTCGATCGACAGCATCGCCGCGCGCGTGCGTGGTGGTGCCGCCAATATCGCCGACATCTATCCCTTGGCACCTCTACAGCAGGGCATCTTGTTTCACCATATGATGGAAAGCGAGGGTGATTCCTACTTGCTGCGCATGACGCTCAGCTTCGACGGCCGCGCGCGACTGGACCACTTCCTGTCCGCCCTGCAGAAGGTGATCGATCGCCATGACGCTTTGCGCACGACCTTCTTTTGGACCGGTCTTGAAAAGCCTGTGCAGGTCGTGCTGCGCCACGCCGAACTGCCGGTACATGAACTGAGGCCCGACGACGCCACCGCGGACACGCTCACCTTCCTATGCGAGCGGGTTGATCCACGGCGCACGCGTCTGGACCTGGAGACTGGCCCCCTGCTGGCCGCGTTCGTCGCAAACGACGCGGCCAGTGGCGAATGGCACCTGGCCTTGCTGGTGCATCACCTGGTGTCGGACCATGTCACGTTTGACTTGATCGTGGCCGAGGTGCAGGCCTTCATGCAGGGGCAAGCGGTCGCGCTGCCAACGCCGCTCCCGTACCGCAATTTTGTCGCACACACGATGAATCAGGACGCGAGCGAGCAGGAAGCCTATTTCCGCGCACTGCTAGGCGATTTCGAAGAACCGAACGCGCCATTCGGCCTGCTTGAATTCAAGGCCGGGCGCGACCAGGTGAACGAAGAACGTGTTGGGCTCACGCCAACGCTGGCGCTGGCCATTCGCGACAGCGCGCGCCGCCATGGCGTCACGCCCGCCGTCGTCTTCCATCTGGCATGGGCGCTGGTCCTGGGACGCTGCAGCGGACGTGGCGAGGCTGTTTTCGGCACTGTCCTGCTCGGACGCATGCATGCCGCCGGCGACGCAGGGCAGGCCGTGGGCATGTATATCAACACACTTCCGGTGCGCATCGCGCTTGACGCCGGTGTGGTCGATGCGCTCGACGCCGTCGCGCGCCAGCTCAAGACTTTGCTGGCGCACGAACAGGCACCCTTGACCGTGGCCCAGCGTTGCAGCGCGGTGGCACCGTCCTTGCCACTGTTCGCCAGTTTGCTGAACTACCGCCATAACCACGTCAAGGCGGGTTCGGACGCAGCGGCGGCGCAGGGTTGGGAGGGAATCCGCACCCATGCACCGAGCGAGCGCGTAACCTACCCGATCGGCATCATGGTCGACGACATTGGGCAGGGTTTCTCGGTGTCGGCGATGGTGGCCGGCGCCAATCCAGAACAGGTATTGGGTATGCTGGTCCACACCCTGGAGCAGCTGTGCGATGCGCTCGCGCACGCGCCTGGCATGGCCCTGCAGACGATCGACGTGCTGCCGCCGCAGCAGCGCGCGCATCTGCTGGCCGGATTGAACGATACCGCCGTGGCCTATCCGTCCAATGTGCTGATGCATCAGGCCTTCGAGGCGCGGGCCGCCGCCACGCCGCACGCGCGGGCGCTCGTCGTCGATGGCGAGAGCATCGGCTATGGCGAACTCAATGCGCGCGCCAATCGGCTGGCCCACCATTTGTTGGCGCTGGGTGTGCGGCCGGACGAGCGCGTGGCGCTGTGCGTCGAGCGCGGCGCCCACATGATCGTGGCGATGCTGGCGATCCTGAAGGCTGGCGCGGGCTACGTGCCGCTTGATCCTGCCTATCCGGCAGAGCGTCTCGCCTTTATGCTGAGCGATTCGACGCCAGTGGCGCTGTTGACGCAGCGCGCCCTGGCCGACAGCGCCGGCGCGCTGGCGCCGGCCGGCATGCCCTTGGTGCTGCTCGATCGCGATGACGCCCTCATAGGCACCCGCTCGAACGCCAACCCCGAGCCAGCCGCGCTCGGTCTCGAGGCGCATCACTTGGCCTACGTGATCTATACCTCGGGTTCGACTGGTTTGCCCAAGGGCGTCATGATCGAACACCGCCAAGCCGCCAATTTCCTGGCCTGGGCCTGTGAGGCGTTTTGCGCCGACCAGTTGGAACAGACCTTGTTCTCGACGTCGATCAACTTCGACTTGCACGTTTTTGAAATGTTCGCGCCGCTCAGTTCTGGCGCGTCGATTACGCTGGTGCGCGACGTGCTCTCCGGCGTGCGCGATCTACACGATCTAACGCTGATCAACACGGTTCCATCGACGATCCAGGCGCTGCTCGACATGGGCCACGTGGCGCCGACGGTGCGCCAGGTGAATCTGGCAGGCGAGGCGCTGCGTGGCGCGCTGGTCGAACGGCTGTTCGCCAACACGCCGGTGCAAGCGGTGGCGAATTTGTACGGGCCGTCGGAGACGACAACCTATTCAACCTGGGTCCAGATGGAACGCGCGGATGGCTTCCGACCGCATATCGGGCGGCCTATCGCCAACACCCAAATCTATCTGCTCGATGCATGCATGCAGCTTGTGCCGATGGGCGCCACCGGCGAAATCTATATCGGCGGAGCGGGGGTGGCGCGCGGTTACCTGCGGCGCGATGAGTTGACGGCGGAGCGCTTCCTGCCCGATCCGTTCAGCACGCAAGAAGGCGCGCGCATGTACAAGACGGGCGACCTGGGGCGTTGGCTGGACGACGGCAATCTCGCTTATTTGGGCCGCAACGACTTCCAGGTGAAGATTCGCGGATTTCGCATCGAATTGGGCGAGATCGAGGCGGCGTTGGCCGCTTGCCCTGGCGTGCGTGAAGCGGTGGTGCTGGCCCGCGAAGACAGCCCGGGCGACAAGCGCCTGGTCGCCTATCTGGTGGCGCACGACGGCGTGCAGCTGTCGGGCGCGCATCTGCGCGAGCGCTTGGCCGCGACTCTGGCCGAATTCATGGTGCCGGGCGCGTTCGTGATGCTCGAGCGGCTGCCGCTCACGCCAAACGGCAAGCTCGATCGCAAGGCCTTGCCGGCCCCGGACGGCGACGCCGTGCTGGCGCGTCACTACGAAGCACCGCAAGGCGAGGTCGAGGCGGCGCTGGCGGCGCTGTGGCAGGAACTGCTCGGCCTGGAGCAGGTGAGCCGGCACGATCACTTCTTCGACCTGGGTGGTCATTCACTGCTGGCGGTGCAGCTCGCCGCCAGGATTCGCGAACAGTGCCATGTGGAGGCGTCCCTGAAGCAGTTGTTCGATCGGCCTCTCCTGCATCAATTGGCCGAACTGATCACGCAGCTCCAACTGGCGACACTGAGCGGCGCCGAGCGCGAACAAATGACGAGCGACCTGAGTGCGCTTACGGAATCTGAATTGTTGGCCATCCTGGCCGAGGAGAGTTTGACAAATGAGTAATCAAAATCTGGAACAACTGCGCAAGGAAATCCTGCTCAAGCGCCTGCAAAAACAAATGAACAAGCAAGCAGGGCAGCCGGGCACGGCGCCCATCGCGCGCGCCGACCGCGCGCAAGCCTTGCCGCTCTCGTACGCGCAGCAGCGCCTGTGGTTCCTCGATCAACTCAACCCGGCCGCCAGCGCCGCCTATCATTTGCCGGCCGGCTTGCGCCTGTCGGGCCGGCTGGACCGCCAAGCGCTGCGGGCCTCGCTCGAGCGCATCGTCGCACGTCACGAAATCCTGCGCACCACCTTCTCCAGCGTGGAGGGCCAACCGGTTCAGCGCATCGCGCCTTGCGCGCCGTTCGACCTGGTCGAGCAGGACCTGAGCGCGCTCGATGATGGCGCGCGCGACGCCGCGCTCGAGACCATTTGCGCGGCCGACGCGATTGCGCCGTTCGACCTGGCAAACGGCCCCTTGATCCGCGCGCGCCTGCTGCGCTTGGCCGAGCATGAACATATCCTGCTGTTCAACCAGCACCATATCGTATCGGATGCCTGGTCGATCGCCGTGCTGGTGCGTGAATTGAACGCCCTGTATGGCGCCTTCAGTGCGAACCTGCCCGATCCGCTGGCGCCGCTCGCGCTGCAGTATGCCGACTATGCCGCCTGGCAGCGCAGCTGGATGAACGATGCGCTGGTGCAGACCCAGACCGAGTTCTGGCGCCAGCACCTCGAAGGCGCACCAGCGCTGCTGGAATTGCCGACCGACCGTCCGCGCCCGGCTATTCAGAGCTATGCCGGCGCGCACCTGCGTTTCGCGCTGCCGGCGGCGCTGTGCAGCGGCTTGCGCGCGCTTGCGCAGCGCCACGGCGCGACGCTGTTCATGACGATGCTGACCGGCTGGTCCACCCTGCTCGCGCGCATGTCCGGCCAAAGCGACGTGGTGATCGGCACGCCGGTGGCGAACCGCCAGCGCAGCGAGGTCGAGCCCTTGATCGGATTTTTCGTCAATACCCTGGCGCTGCGCGTGCAAGCCGGTTCGGACCTGAGCGTGGAACAGCTGCTCGAGCAGGTCAAGGCCAGCACCCTGGGCGCCTATGACCATCAGGACCTGCCATTCGATCATGTGGTCGAGGTGGTGCGGCCGGTTCGCACCATGAGCCATTCTCCAGTCTTCCAGGTGATGCTCAACTTGAACAATGTGGCGGGCCAATCGAACCTGACGCTCGCCGGCCTGGAGATCGCCCCGCAAGAGCAGCGCGTGGTCACGACCCAGTTCGACCTGAACCTGTCGCTCAATGATTTGGGCGACACCATCGATGCCAGCCTGACCTATTCGAGCGACCTGTTCGACGCGGCCAGCATCGAACGCTTGGCCGACCACTTTCAGACCCTGCTGGCGGCGATGGTCGCCAATCCACGCCAACTGGTCGGCAGCTTGCCCTTGCTGAACGCGCAGCAGCGCCTGCAGCTGACCGCGGGCTTGAATGCAGCTTCCCCACCGCTGCGCGACGACTTGTTGATCCATCAGTTGTTCGAACAGCGCGCCGCCGCGCGTCCGCACGCGATCGCGGCCGTGTGCGCCGAGCAGCAGATCAGCTATGGCGAATTGAATATGCGCGCCAACCAGCTCGCCAATTACCTGCTCGCGCTAGGCGTCCAGCCAGACGATCGGGTGGCCATTTGCGTTGAACGCAGCCTCGACATGCTCGTCGCCGTGCTCGGCGTGCTCAAGTCCGGCGCCGGCTACGTTCCGCTCGATCCCGCTTACCCGGCCGATCGTCTCGCCTTTACCCTGGCCGACAGCGCGCCGGTGGCCCTGTTGACCCAGACGGACTTGGCTGACACCGTTCCCGCCGGTGATGTGCCGTGCGTGCTGCTCGATGGCGCCGCCGACGCCGCCGCCATCATGCGCCAGGCGCGCCACAATCCCGACCCGGCACGCTCCGGCTTGGCGGCGCACCACCTGGCGTATGTGATCTACACCTCCGGGTCTACCGGTATGCCCAAAGGCGTGATGGTCGAACATCGCCAAGTGACACGCCTGCTCGATGCCACCGACCATTGGTTTAATTTCAACCAGGACGACGTGTGGACGCTGTTCCATTCCTTCGCATTCGACTTCTCCGTATGGGAAATCTGGGGCGCGCTGCTCAAGGGGGGGCGCCTGGTGGTGGTGCCTTACCTGACCACGCGCTCGCCGCAGGAATTCTACGAGCTGTTGTGCGACGAAGACGTCACGGTGCTCAATCAGACTCCCAGCGCCTTCCGCCAGTTGATCGCGGCGCAGGGCGAAAGCGCGCGGCAGCACCGGCTGCGGCGCGTGGTGTTCGGTGGCGAGGCGCTCGATATGGCGGCCTTGCAGCCATGGTATGAGCGTGCCGCCAACGACAGTACGCTACTGGTCAATATGTATGGCATCACCGAAACGACGGTCCACGTGACCTACCGCGCGCTCGCCAAGGCCGACGCCTACCGGCCCGGCCCGAGTCCAATCGGTCGCCAGATTCCCGATTTGCAGCTGTATATCCTCGATCCCAACGGCGAGCCGGTCCCATTCGGCGTGACCGGCGAAATGTATGTGGGCGGCGCCGGGGTGGCGCGCGGCTACTTGAATCGTCCCGAGCTTAACGCCGAGCGCTTCATTGCCGATCGCTTCAGCGGCCGCCCTGGGGCGCGCCTGTACAAAACGGGCGACCTGGGGCGCTGGCTGCCCGACGGCCAAGTCGACTACCTGGGCCGCAACGACTTCCAGGTCAAGATCCGCGGTTTCCGCATTGAGCTTGGCGAGATCGAGGCACGCCTGGCATCGTGCGCCGGCGTGCGCGAGGCCGTGGTCTTGGCGCGCGAAGACGAGCCTGGCAATAAGCGCCTGGTCGCCTACCTGGTCGCCCATGCGGGCATCGAGCTGCAACCGGCGACGCTGCGCGGCGAGCTTGCGGCGGGCCTGGCGGACTATATGGTGCCGAGCGCCTTCGTGGTGCTCGACGCCTTCCCCTTGACCGGCAACGGCAAGCTCGATCGCAAGGCGTTGCCGGCGCCGGACGGCGCCGCCTTTGCCGCCGACGTCTACCAGGCGCCGAGCACGCCGCTTGAGACGGCATTGTGCGCGGTGTGGCGCGAGGTGCTCGGGCGCGCCCAAGTCGGCGTGAACGATAATTTCTTCGACATCGGCGGCGACTCGATACGCAGCATTGCCATCGTCGCCAAGTGCAAGGAGCAGGCGATCGCGGTGGCGATCGTCGATATCTTCAAGACGCCAACCATCGCGGCCCTGGCCGCCATGCTGGCCGAACGCGGCGATGCCGTCGACATCGAACTCGAGAGCGCCGGCTTGCGCGAGCAGGACCGGGAAAAACTGCCGGCCGCCGTCGAGGATGCCTACCCGCTGACGATGCTGCAACTGGGGATGGTCTTCCATAACGAGTCAAGCATGGACGACGATAGCCTTTACCACGACGTCGCCACCTACAGCCTGAGCCTGCCGAGCTGGAATCCGGCGGCGCTGCGCGTGGTTCTCGACGCCATGGCGCGCAAGCACCCGATCCTGCGCACCTCCTTCGATCTGCGCAACTACAGCGAACCGCTGCAGCTGGTGCACCGCGAGCCGTCGATACAGATGACGGTGAGCGATATCAGCACGCTCGACACCGCGGCGCAAGATCAACTGATCGCCGACTTCGTCGACGCCGAGCGCAAGACCGCCTTCGAGCTGGGCGAGGCGCCACTGCTGCGCGTATTCATTCACGTGCGCGCGCCGGCGCTCATCCAGTACTCCCTGAGCGTGCACCACGCGATCCTCGACGGCTGGAGCTTGGCGAGCTTTCAGACGGAACTGTTCAACGAATACGCCAAATTGGTCGATAGCGGCGCGGATAGCCTGACGCTGGCGCCCTTGGCGCTGAGCCCGAAATTGACGTCGGCGCGCGAGCGCCGTGCTCTCCAGTGCACGCGCCATCGCGCCTTTTGGAATGCGCAGCTGGACGATTATGTGTTCACGGCGCTGCCTCCAGCGCGCCTTGATCCGGCCGAATTGGCACTGCCGCGCGTGAAGGAAGGGCGGGTCGACGATCGCTTGTGCGAACGCTTGCAGGCGCTCGCGACCGAACTCGAAGTGCCGATGCGCACCTTGCTGCTGTGCGCCCATATGCGTCTGCTCGCCGTTTTGTCCGGCAATGACGACGTCACGACCGGATTGGTCAGCAACGTGCGGCCGGAACAGGCCGACGGCGACAAGGTGCTTGGCCTGTTCCTCAACACTCTGCCGCTGCGCCAGAAGCTGGGACGCGGAAGCTGGAAGGACTTGGTCCGCTCTTGCTATGCGAACGAGCTTGAGGTGATGGCGCACCGCGATTACCCGTATTTCCAGCTCCATCTCGATAACGGCCGCCGCCCGTACTACGAGGTGATGTTCAACTACATTAACTTCCACGTGTATGAACAGCTCGGATCGGACGTGCAGGTCAGCGGCTATTCGCGCGGCTTCGAAGCGACCAGCCATGCGCTCGAAGTCGACTGCTCCTTTTCGCTCACCCACGGGATCCGGGTCGAGGTCGATGCGCGCGAATTATCGGGGACACAAGTCGAACAGATCTACGGCTACTACATGGCCATCCTCGAAGCCATGGCCGCCAATCCAGATCAGCAGCACAGCGAGCACTGCGCACTATCGCCCGCCGAGCGTGCGCAGATTTTGAGCGGCTTTAACGGCAGTGCCAGCATCGCGTCGAGCGAACGCATGATTCACCAGATGTTCGAAGACCAGGCCGCCGCCGACCCCGGCGCTTGCGCGCTGGTGTTCGAGAACCAGCGCATCTGCTATGGCGACTTGAACCGGCGCGCCAACCGCCTGGCCCATCACCTGATCGCTTTGGGTGTGAAGCCCGACGACCGCGTCGCGATCTGCGTCGAGCGCAGCGTTGAGATGATTGTCGGCTTGCTGGCCATTCTCAAGTCGGGCGGCGCCTATGTGCCGCTCGATCCCGAGTATCCGGTCGATCGACTCGCCTATATGCTGGGCGACAGCGCGCCCGTCGCGGTGCTGACCCAGGCCGCGCTGGCGCCGATGCTGCCAGGCGTGGGGGTGCCGATCGTGGTGCTCGATGGTGCGGTCGACGCGACCGTGATCGGACACGCCGACAGCGCCAATCCAGACGGCGCCGCGCTCGGACTGCACGCTGGCCATATGGCCTATGTGCTCTACACCTCGGGCTCGACCGGCCTGCCCAAGGGTGTGATGGTGGAGCACCGCAATGTGCGCAACCTGGTGCAGCATCACAAACAGCTGTGCGGCCTGACCAAGGCTGACCGGGTCCTGCAATTCGCATCCTTCGGATTCGACAACTCGATCGCCGAGATCTTCCCGGCCTTGGCGACGGGCGCGCGCATCGTCTTGCGTCCGGCCCACCTGGTCGTGCCTGACCAGGAATTCATCGCCTTCCTCGACACCCACCAGATCACCATGACCGACTTGCCGACCGCGTTCTGGCATTTGTGGGCCAGCGAGGTTCGCGCTGGGCGCGGCCGTCCCGGTCCATCGCTGCGGGTCGTGCTGGCCGGCGGCGAAAAGGCCGAGCGGCGTCACCTGGAAGCATGGTTCGACGCCCCGGCCATGCAGGCGGTACGCTGGATCAATACCTATGGTCCGACCGAGGCGGCCGTGAACGCGACCACGATCGCCTATACCCGGGACAGCGCGCTGCCACGCACCGACATTCCGATCGGCCGTCCGATCGCCAATACCCAGATTTATATCCTCGACAAATTCGGCCAGCCGACGCCGCTTGGCGTGGCCGGCGAGATTCACATCGGCGGCGTGCAAGTGGCACGCGGCTACCTCAATCGCGCCGAACTGAGCGCCGAGCGCTTTGTCGCTGATCCGTTTAGCACAGCCGCCCAAGCGCGCCTGTACAAGACGGGCGATTTGGGACGCTGGATGGACGATGGCAGCGTCGAGTATATGGGCCGTAATGACTTCCAGGTGAAGATCCGCGGCTTTCGCATCGAGATCGGCGAAATCGAAGCGGCCCTCGCGCAATGCCCTGGCGTGCGCGATGTCGTGGTGCTGGCGCGCGAAGACAACCCGGGCGACAAACGCCTGGTCGCCTATCTGGTGGCGCAGGCCGGCGCGAGCCTGGACGCGGCCGCACTGCGCGCGCGGCTCGCGCTCAGCCTGGCCGACTACATGGTGCCAAGCGCCTTCGTCATTCTCGACAGTATGCCGCTTAATCCAAACAATAAACTCGACCGCAAGGCCTTGCCGGCGCCGGGACAGGCAGCCGTGATCGCGCGCACCTACGTCGCCCCCGTGGGAACGACGGAAACGGCGCTCGCCCAGGTCTGGAAAGACTTGCTCGGTCTCGAGCAGGTCGGACGCGACGACCATTTCTTCGAGTTGGGAGGCCATTCCCTGATGGTGGTGAGTCTGATCGAACACCTGCGCCGTCTCGACCTTCCAGCCGATGTACGCAGCGTTTTCGCCGCGCCCACGCTCGCTGGCATGGCGGCGGGGATCGACGCGCGCGCTGGCGTGGCTCGCGCCGGCGCGGTGCCGGCCAACTTGATCCCGCCAGGCTGCACGCGCATCACGCCCGATATGTTGCCATTGGTGGAGTTGAGCCAAGCCGAGATCGACGGCATCGCAGCCCGTTTCGCCGAAGGCGCGGCCGCGATCGAAGACATCTATCCGCTCGCCCCACTGCAAAAGGGTATCCTGTTCCACCACCTGCTCGAAGCGCAAGGCGACCCATACCTTCTGCGTATGGTCTTAAGTTTCGACAGCCGGCAGCGCCTTGACCAGTTCCTCGGTGCCTTGCAAGCGGTGATCGATCGACACGATATTTTGCGCACAGCCGTCATGTGGACCGGTCTGCGCGAAGCGGTGCAAGTGGTGTGCCGCCAAGCGGTGCTGCCGGTGCGCCAATTGCGCCTGGACGGGGAGGGCGATGCGCTGTCGCAGCTGCTGGCCCGGATCGACCCGCGCCGGATGCGCCTTGACCTGCACCAGGCCCCCTTGTTTTCGGCCCATGTGTGCGAAGACACGGCCGGCGGCGGCTGGCACTTGGCCCTTCTGCACCACCACCTGGTGTCGGACCATGTCACCTTCGATTTCATCATCGCCGAAGTGAGGTCCTTCATCGAGGGTACGGGCGCCAGCCTTGCGCCGTCGGTACCGTATCGCAATTTCATCGCCCATACGCTGGCTATCGATCCGGCCCGCCAGGATGCTTACTTCCGCAGGCTACTCGGCGATATCGACCAGCCTAGCGCGCCGTTCGGCTTGCTCGATGTGCGCGGCAATGGTGAACGCGTCAGCGAGGCCGAACTGGCACTGCCAGATACGGTCGCCGCGCGCATCCGCGCCAGCGCGCGCCAGCATGGCGTCACGCCGGCGGTGCTGTTCCACGTGGCGTGGGCCCAGGTGCTGGGCCAATGCCTGGGACGCGACGACGTGGTCTTCGGCACCGTCCTGTTGGGCCGCATGCAGGGCAGCGAAGGCGCCGACCAGGTGCTCGGCATGTTCATGAACACGCTGCCGGTGCGCGTCTCGCTCGGTGGCGCCAGCGTTGCCGAGGTCCTCGCGCGCACCTACAGCCAGCTAAGCGAGTTGCTCGAGCACGAGCAGACCGCGCTGACCCAGGCGCAGCGTTGCAGCGCCGTTGTCCCGCCATTGCCACTGTTTTCCACCTTGCTCAACTACCGCCACAGCCACCAGCCCGACGCGGCCGAGCAGGAAGCGGCCAGCCAGGCTTGGGAGGGCGTGCGTGGTCATGTGTATGAAGAGCGTATCAACTATCCGATCGGTATGGCGGTCACCGACCTGGGCCAGGCATTTTCGCTGTCGGCCCAGTGCGACGGCGTCGATCCCGAGCGCATGGCCGCGATGTATGCGCAAACGATCGAACAATTGGTCGATGCGCTCGAGAGCGACGCGCGCCGGCCGGTGTGCACGCTCGATGTGCTGCCCGCCGCCGAGCGCCATCAGATGCTTGCGCAATTTAACGACACGGCCGCCGCCATGCCGTCCCACCACTTGATCCACCAACTGTTCGAGGTGCAGGCGGCGCGCCGTCCGGATGCCATCGCGCTGTCCTTCGACGGCCAGGATCTGAGTTACGCCGACCTGAACATCGAGGCGAACCGGGTGGCGCACGCGCTGCTGGCGCTGGGCGTGAAACCGAACCAGCGGGTTGCAATCTGCGTCGAACGGGGTCCGCGCATGCTCGCCGGCCTGCTTGGCATCATGAAGGCCGGCGCCGGCTATGTGC
>JAZKBP010000060.1:0-38482 GCA_040388555.1 Pseudomonadota bacterium | reverse complement strand
GTTTAGAGGAAATGCGCGCATTTCCTCTAAACAGGGGTCTGTCCCCTAATTGCTTTGTCCCCTAATTGCTTTCCAGCGACTACATATTGCTTTCGTAGACGATCTTCCAGGCCTGGCCTTCCTTGGCCCAGTACTGACGCTTGCGGATCGAGCTCTTGCTGCGCCCCAGCGTGGTCTCTTGCGTGAAGGTGCCGACGATGACATCTTCGCGCCCCGGATAGCGGAACAGCGTCATTTCGGACAGCTTGAGCGCCGGCGCGTTTGCACCCGACAAAGCACCCTTGTACTTTTCAAACCAGGTATGCAAATCCTCACCCATGGCGGAGCGGAACTTGGCCGAGTAATTCTTCAGCACCCGCTGCGGGTCCATGCTTTCGATGTCGTGGCGCCAGGCGTCCACCATTTGCGAGGCGCCATTGCGCTCGGCATTCCATTTGTTCTTGTCGACGAACTCGACATGGTCGCTGATGATGACCGGCGTCTTGCCGATTTCAACCGACAGGTTCAGCTGCTTCAAATCCGCGTTGGTGAGCACCACGCAACCGTCGGACGCCAGCGGCGGACGGCTGTAGCTGTCGAACGGCGTGCCATGCAGCCAGATGCCCGAGCCGCTGCGCCCATTTAACTTGTCCCACTCGTTCGGATAATTGATGCGCAGCGCGCCGGCGCCATAAAACGGCGGCAGCTTGGCCTGCGACACGCGCCCGGTGATGTAATACACGCCCAGCGGCGTCTTCTGATCGCCCTCTTTGAGCTTGTTGACGCCCAGCTTGCCTTGCGTGATGTAATAGTCGGTGACGAACTTGAGCTGGCCGGACTGGTTCTGGTACACATACAGGCGCGACTGCTTGGCGTCGACCACGAACACAAAGCGCTGGTCGTCGCGCAGTTGCAGCACATTGCGCGGCGCCAGCTCCGGATTCGGGCGCGCGCTGAGCGACTTCAAGCGCACCATCGCCTCGTCGCGCAAATCCTTGAGCTTGTCGACCGGCGCGCCAGTGGCCGCGCCGCCCAGCGCCGTCACCGGCTGGGTGTGCATCAACAGCAGATCGCCGCGGATCAAATGGCCAAGATGGAAGTTCGGGAAAGCCTGCACCAGCGCGTCCGCCTTCGACTGCGCTTCGCTCAGGTGGTTGGACGCGAGGTCCTTGTAGATGCTGATAAGCAGGGTATCGGGATCGGCCTTGACCGCGATGCGCTCGGGCTGGCGCACCGACTTGGCCTGGGCCACGGGCGCCAATAGCATGGGCGCGAGCAAACAGGCGCCGGCCAGGAGGCAAACCGAATAGGGGGCGAAACTGCGTCCAGCCGAGCTCTGGGCCAGACGATTTGCTACAAAGCTGAAGCTCAGCTTCCTGTGTGCTCTTGCTTGATTTGCCACTTGCTTCCTTGTTTTTCCATCACCAAGGTCTTCCTGCTATTCGAACTCAAACGGTCGGAAACGTAGATCTGGCGGAACTTGACGGTGGCGGCATTGCCGTCCATCGTCACCTGCGGAGCCTCGACTTTAACATTAATTCGGCCCTTGCCCTCAATTCGCGTGCGACGCTCTTCCGACCAGCTGCGCAAACTCTCACCTTTGGGGGGCTGGAAATTGCTGCCGTACATGCTCAAATAGGTCTTCACGTCCTTGTTGCTCCAGGCCTTGGCCCAGACTTCGACGGCTTTCAACACCTCGTCCGTATCAACTTTGGGCGGCGCCTTCACTTCCGGCTTGGCCGCCGGTTTGACTTCCGGCTTGACCGGATCGGGACGCGACAGCAGCGGCGGCGGCACCGGGGCTGGCTTGGCGGCGGCCACCTGGAGCGGCGCCGCGGTGGGCGCCTTGACCGGCGGGTTGGCGACGGCTGGCGCGGCGGCCGCCGGCTTGGGCTGAAGCGCGGCCACTTGCACTGGCGCGCTCACGGCCGGCGTGGACACTGGCGCGCTTGGCGTGGCAGCCGGCGCGGCGGCGGCCTTGGCCGTTGCCGAACCTGGATTGCCGATCAGGGTGCGCACCATCGTCAATTTCGACTTCGCGCCCACATTGCCGGAATCGAGCTGCAGCGCCTTGTCGTAAGCCTGGCTGGCCAGCTTGGCGTAGATGTCGCCCAGGTTTTCGTGCGCCGTGGCGTAGGTGGGGTTGGTGCGGATCGCGCTTTCGAGCGCCACGCGCGCGCGGTCGTACTGCCCGCTCGATGCGTACAGCACCGCCAGGTTGTTGTACGGCTCGGGCAAATCGGGGAAATCTTCGGTCAGCTTGGTGAAGACGGCGATCGCGTCATTCGTCTTGTTTTGTTCGGAAAGGATCAAGCCTTTCAGGAAGCGCATCTGGGCGTCGCGCGGACGCTGCGACAAGGCGGCATCGACTTTGGCCAGCGCCACCGGCAATTGGCCCGCGCGCATGAGCTTGGTGATATCGGTGGCTTCATCGGCAAAAACTGGGGTTCCGCACAGCAGGGCCATCACGCCAACCACGGCACCAAGACGCTTGGCGGCGCACGCAGTACTTCGGATCACGGAGCGGCTGGGTGAAGAAAGCAATGGTTTCATCGATAAGCTATGCGTGGGCGAAAACCCCATTCTACCAAAGAAGCATTCGAAAAAGGTGTTTGTTGCCGGCCTACGTCAAACGTCCAGTTTCATGCGCGCGGGGCGCGCGAAACACGCTGGTGTCGGCGTAAAAATCGGCGTCCTGGCCGGGCCACCATCCGGGCAAACCGAGCACCGGCAAGGGCGTGAAACAAGCCGTGCTCAAGCCCTCGGCGCCCAGCTCAAATGCGACGCGCTGGTCGATCCAGGCGCGCCGCGCATCCCAGTCCAGACTGAAGAAGGCGGCGTCGGCCACCAGCACGCGCGTGTGCGCGGTGATGGCCTTGCGCGGCGCCACCAGCTTTTCCATCAAGGCGTGCCCGAACAGCCAGACTTGGGCGTCGGGGCCAAACAGCGCGCGCTCGCGCCACAGCGCGCCGTTCCAGTCGTGCGCGCGCAGCGCCGCCACCAGCGCCAAGGCCTTTGGCGTGTCGCGCACCACCAGCAGGGCCGCGTTTTCGTCGAAGATGGTGGCGCCGTCGCGCGCCGGCCCGCGCGCCTTGCCCACGCCGTCGCGCGCGATCTGCGCCGCCTGCAGGGCGTTCAACTGCTGTTTAATGCGCGGGAAGGTCAGCCACACCAGCGCGTTGAAGAAGTCGTGCAAGTTCGCACGCGTGGGCACGCAACCGGTGGCGCCGATGAACTGTTCGTAGGCTTGCCCCTCGGGCAGCGCGGCCTGCGGCACGAAGCGGATCGGCATGCCCTGGTGGTTGTGCAGCGCCAGCGCGGCGGCGGCCGTGTTGAAGGCGTCGATGCTGGCCGCCGCCGGGTCGGCCGGGTCAGCTAGTTCGGCAGGTTCGACCGGGGCAGCTAGGTCGGGCGGCTTGGCCGGTTCGGCCGGTTCGGCTAGCTCGGCCGGGTCGGCGCTGGCTGCCGGAGCAAGCCGCGCGTAGGCCGGGCGCACCGTGTCGTACCACGGCTGCGTCCAGTCGATGCGCGCCAGCTCGGCCGCGAAATCCACCCTAGTTCAGCTTCCAGTTGAGCTGCTCGCCGGCGCCCAGCGGCACCAGCGCGGCGTCGGCCAGGGCCACCGTCTGCGGCAGCGTCCAGGCTTGGCGCGTGAGCGTGACCGTGCCGCTATTGCGCGGCAAACCGTAGAAAGCGGGGCCGTTGAAGCTGGCGAAGGCTTCGAGCTTGTCGAGCGCGCCGGCGCGCGCGAACGCCTCGGCGTACAGCTCCATCGCGTGCAAGGCCGTGTAGCAGCCGGCACAGCCGCAGGCCGCTTCCTTCGCGCCGATGGCGTGCGGCGCCGAATCGGTGCCCAGGAAGAAGCGCTCGTCGCCGCTGGTGGCGGCCGTCATCAGGGCCAGGCGGTGCTCTTCGCGCTTGAGCACGGGCAGGCAGTAGTAGTGCGGGCGGATGCCGCCCTTGAAAATCTCGTTGCGGTTAAATAGCAGGTGGTGCGCGGTGATGGTGGCGGCGATCGGGCCGTCCGCCTCGGCCACGTACTGGGCCGCGTCCTTGGTGGTGATGTGCTCGAACACGATGTTCAGGGCTGGCATGTCGCGCCGCAGCGGGCGCAGCACGCGCTCGATGAACACCGCTTCGCGGTCGAACAGGTCGATCTCCGGGTCCGTCACCTCGCCATGCACCAGGAAGGGCATGCCCTCCTCCTGCATCACCTCGAGCACCTTGTAGCAGCGCGTGAGGTCGGTCACGCCGGCGTCGGAATTGGTGGTGGCGCCGGCCGGGTAGAGCTTCACCGCGTGGATAACGCCACTGTCCATGGCGCGCCGGATTTCGTCGGGCTCGGTGTTGTCGGTCAGGTAGAGCGTCATCAAGGGCTCGAAGTCCATCCCGGGCGGCAGGGCGGCGACGATGCGCTCGCGGTAGGCCAGTGCGGCGGCGGTGGTGGTGACGGGCGGTTTGAGGTTCGGCATCACGATGGCGCGCCCGAACTGGCGCGCGCTGTGCGGCAGCACGCTGGCCATGGCCGCGCCGTCGCGCAGGTGCAGGTGCCAATCGTCGGGACGGGTGATGGTCAGGCTGTCGGGGGCATCGATGGTGGACATGGCCGCTTTCTATGTTGGACGAATGACCATATTTTAACCGCTCGGCGCTCCGCAGTCGGATATGTGTTTGTGATGTGCCGAAGGCGCCGGCTACGATCCGCGAAAGCGGGGTCGGAGTAATTTGTCGCGAACTGCCGCGACAAAAAAACTCCGACCCCGGTTTCGCTGACGCTAGCAATTTCTATGGTTTTCGACTTCGATATCTAAGTACAGGCTGCCGCGTTACCGGCTAGGCCTGCGCGCTCAGTGCATGATTCGAGCCAGGAATTCACGCGCGCGCGGCGCACTGGGCGCGTCGAAGAAGGCGTCCTTCGGGCTATCCTCGAGAATGCGTCCGTGGTCCATGAACACGATGCGCTCGGCCACCCGGCGCGCGAAGCCCATCTCATGAGTGACCACCATCATGGTCATGCCGTCCTGGGCCAGCCCCACCATCACGTCGAGCACTTCGTTGATCATTTCCGGATCGAGCGCGGAAGTCGGTTCGTCGAACAGCATGGCGATCGGGTCCATCGACAGCGCGCGCGCGATCGCCACGCGCTGCTGCTGGCCGCCCGACAGCTGGTGCGGGTATTTGTCCTGCTGGGCCTTCAAACCCACCCTCTCGAGGTAGCGCAAGCCGCGCTCGGTGGCCTCGTCCAGGCTGCGCCCGAGCACCTTGACCTGGCCAAGCGTGAGGTTGGCGCGCACCGACAAGTGCGGAAACAGCTCGAAATTTTGGAATACCATGCCGATGCGCGCGCGCAGGGCCGGCAAATTGGTGTGGCGGTCCCCCACCGAGATCCCATCGACATGGATCGTGCCCTGCTGGAACGGCTCCAAGCCGTTGATGGTCTTGATCAGGGTCGACTTGCCGGAACCGGAAGGGCCGCAAATGACGAGCACGTCGCCCTTCCCAACGTGGGTGCTGCATTCGCTCAGCACGGGGAAGGTGCCGAACCATTTGCTGACGTTGTCGAGTTTGATCATGGGCGCAATCGGTGGAAGCGGGGGCGGCGGACGCGCGCTTGACAGCGTCCGCAGCGCCTATGATACTGCGGAACTTGCCATTTGGATCAGCCCGATTGATCGCTTCGCCAACTGGACACAAATAGACCAAAAGCAGACGGCCCGCACCAAGGCCGCGCCACAGCGACAAGTGTCGATGACCCGAGAACGACGCCGGCGGGACAGGATTGCGCCGCCAGCCACCAATACACAGAGCCATCCTAGGGAAGCTGCACCATGAAAAATCAAAACCGCTTGACCACCTACATCCTCGCCGGTCTGGCGCTTGGCATCGTCACTGGCTACGCCATTCACGAATATGCGGGCGGCCCCGCCAATGCGGCCGTGATCGCGGGCTATCTGAAGCTCTTGAGCGACGCCTTTTTACGCATGATTAAAATGATCATCGCGCCGCTCGTGTTTTCCACCCTGGTCGTTGGCATCGCCAGAATGGGCGACGCCAAGGATGTCGGTCGCATCGGCGTCAAGGCGCTTGGCTGGTTCATCATCGCATCGGTCATCTCGCTCACGCTTGGCCTGATCCTGGTGAACCTGTTCCGCCCCGGCGACGCGCTGGTCAAATATGCGCTCGAATTCGCCGGCAAGAAATCCGAGCTGTCGGGCGCGGGCATGAACCTGAACGATTTCATCGCGCACTTGATACCCACCTCGATCGTCAAGAGCATGGCCGAAAACGAGATCCTGCCAATTGTGATCTTCTCGGCCTTCTTCGGCACCGCGGCGGCCGCCATCGGCGAACGCAGCAAGCCACTGATTGACGTGATCGACGGCGTCGCCCACATCATGCTGAAAGTAACGGGCTACGTGATGAAATTCGCGCCGATCGCCGTTTTTGGCGCAGTCACCGCCGTCGTCGCCAAAGCTGGCCTTGACGTGCTGGCGAAGTTCGCGATCTTCATGGGCGAGTTCTATTTCGGTATCGCCGTGCTGTGGGCCGTGTTGATTGTGATCGGCTTCCTGTTCCTCAAGTCGCGCATCTTCACACTGCTCAAGGAGGTGCGCGAGCCGGTGCTGCTGGCGTTTTCGACTGCATCGAGCGAAGCGGCCTATCCCAAGACCCTCGAAGGACTCGAGCGTTTCGGGGTGCGCAACCGTATCGCCGCCTTCGTCCTCCCGATCGGCTATTCGTTCAATCTCGACGGCTCGATGATGTACTGTACCTTCGCCACCATCTTCATCGCCCAGATGTTCGGCATCGAGATGCCGATGTCGACCCAGATCTTCATGATGTTCGTGCTGATGTTCACTTCCAAGGGCATGGCCGGCGTACCGCGCGCCTCGCTCGTGATCATCGCCGCCACGCTCAGCCAGTTCAATATCCCGGAAGCGGGCTTGGTGATGCTGTTTGGTGTTGACCACTTCCTCGACATGGCGCGCTCAGCCACCAACGTCATCGGCAACAGCATCGCCACCGCCGTGGTGGCAAAGTGGGAAAACGAATTGACCGACCCGAGCACCCAGGACCTGGCCACGGCCAGCCTGAACTGACATCCGCCCAAATTCACCCATATTCGTCCAACACTGGAGTTCGCATGCTGATGCAAAAAACCGCGCAAGGGATGTTCGCCGCCTTCGCCGTCCTCGCCACCCTGGCGGCGACCCCGCTGGCGCAAGCCCAAGCGCCCAAGCTGGCCAACGTGACCATTCTTGCCACCGGCGGCACCATCGCCGGCACCGGCGCCACCAGCACCACCACGGTGGGCTACACGGCCGCCACGGTGGGCGTGCAGCGCCTGATCCAGGCGGTGCCGGAACTGGCCAAGGTGGCCAACGTCAGCGGCGAACAGGTGTTCCAGATCGCCAGCGAGAACATGAGCAACGAGCATTGGCTGATCCTGGCCAAGCGCGTCAACGCCCTGCTCGCGCAAAGCAATGTGGACGGCATCGTCATCACGCACGGCACCGACACGCTCGAAGAGACCGCCTACTTCCTCGACCTGGTGGTCAAGAGCCGCAAGCCGGTGGTGCTGGTGGGCTCGATGCGCCCGTCGACGGCGCTGTCGGCCGACGGCCCCATCAACCTGTACAACGCGGTGCTGCTGGCGGCCAGCCCGGAAGCGGTCGGCAAGGGCGTGCTGGTGGCGCTGAACGACCAGATCCAGGCCGCGCGCGAAGTCACCAAGACGAACACCTCGACCCTCGACACCTTCAAGTCGCCTGAACTTGGCATGCTCGGCTACATCCAGGGCAACAAGCCCTACTTCTACCGCGTCTCGACGCGCAAGAACACGGCCGACTCCGAGTTCGACATCAGCAATGTGCAAACGCTGCCGCAAGTGGACATCGTGTACGGCTACGCCAATATGAGCCCGGTGGCGCTGAACGCCTTCGTGGCCGCTGGCGCACGCGGCATCGTGCACGCGGGCGTGGGCGACGGCAGCCTGGCGAGCAAGGTCACGCCGGCGCTGGACGCGGCCCACAAGAACGGTGTCGTGATCGTGCGCGCCAGCCGCGTTGGCCAAGGCATCGTGGCGCGCAACGGCGAGGCCAACGACGACGAACACGATTTCGTGGTCGCCGACACGCTCAACGCGCAAAAGGCGCGCATTCTGTTGATGCTGGCGCTGACCAAGACCTCCAGCAGCAAAGACATCCAGCGCATGTTCTACACCTACTGAGGACGCCTCGACAACGCGCGCCGCGCTCGCCGCTGCCTCCGCGACATTGCGCGGTGGCATGCATGAAGCCGGCCGGCTTGTTCAGCGCAGGCTGTATGGCCGGCGGATCGCCTCGAGCGCGCCGCGCGCCTCGAGCCGGGCGATGGCCGCATTCAGCCGCGCGATGTCGTCTTCGGTGGTGCTGGCCTTGCTGAGGATGAGGTGCACTGGCGCGTCGTTCACGCGGATCGGCAAGGCGCGCACCCGCACGCTGAAGCGCTCGCATTCGTAGCGCACCGTGACCTCGTCGGCCATGATGAAGGCGGCGCGCCCGGCCTTCAAGCGCTGCACGCCCTGGTTGATGGTGGTGAATTCGGTGAGCACGCCGGCGCTCATCAAGGCCGCCTTGCGCGACTCGTATTCGCTGCCGTACCAACCGGTGCGCGGCACCAGCATGGTCAGGTGGCGCTCGCGCATGCTCTCGAAGCTGTCGACGTCGCCCAAGGTGGCGGCGTCCGCCGCGCGCATGAACACGGCCACCCGCTCCTGCCGGTACGGCAGGCTAAAGCGCGCAAAGCTGCGCCGCTCGGCGACGTCGGACACGCCCGTCATCACGTCGAATTTGCCTTGCGCGAAATAGTCCCAGCGCGCCAGCGGCGGCATGGCCGGCGCCACGATCAGCTGGCAACCGGCTTCCTCGAAAATGGCGCGCGCCAGCTTGACGTCCAGGCCGGGCTCGGCCGGGTCCTCGAACAGGTAGGGCGGATAATGCTCGGCCACCATGGTCATCGGCTTGCTGCAGGCGGCACGCGCGGGCGCCGCCGGCGCGGCCAGCGCGACAGCAAGCACAAATCCTGCGAAAGCCGGCATCGACCGCTCCATGGCGGCACCCCCACCTTGACCTTGTGTGTACCCCTATCTTACACAAACGCGGCTATTGCGCAATCGCGCACTTCGATAGCCGCCCATCCCCGAATTGCGCCCGCCCGTCGCCCTTGGCGGGCGCTTCGTCCAATCGCTGGTCCGCGCGGCGCTGGCATGCCTATCATGGGTGTCTATCATCTTCCTAGGGAGTTCCCATGCTTGAGCCGCGATTGTTTGCGCGCCACCTCGTCGCCGGCGCATTGCTGCTTCTGCTGGCCGCATGCGGCGGACGGCAAACGCCACCGCCAGAGCCTTCGCTGCAGGCCAAGCTCAAGGGCAGCGTGACGTCCGACAGCGCCATCGCGTCGAACGCGACGGGAGCGAACTACCGCTTGAACATTTATCTGCCCGAAGACTACGCGGCCACCAGCGACCGCCTGCCCGTCCTTTATGTTCTCGACGGCGGCCCGGACAACGGCATCTTCCAGCCCATGGTCCACCTGGCCGAAGGCTTGGGCGTGCGCGCGATCGTGGTTGGTATCGGCGGCTTCGCGCGGCGCGACACCGATTACCGCTACCCGGGCTTGAACCCGTATTACACCTTCCTCAGCACCGAACTGCTGCCGCAGATCGAAGCGAAGTACCGCGTCGCGCCGGAGCAGCGCACGCTCGTGGGCCATTCCTTCGGCGGCTATTTCGTGGCGGCGGCGATGCTGCTCGACCGCAAAGCCGGCCACACCTTCACCAATTTCATCGTGATGGACATGGCCACGCACGAGCAAGGCGGTCCACTGGCGCAAATGGAGCGCGACATGTTTTCCGCCACCGCCGGCAAGCTCCCGAACACGACGCTGGTCCTGTCGGGCGACTCTTTCGGTAATTATCGCGACGTCGATGGCTTCGACCAGCTGCTCTCGGCGCATGGCTACCAGGGACTGGTGCTGCACCATATACCGACGAGCTCCTACGGGCATGTCGAGATGATCAATCCCGCCTTCAAGCAATCGCTGCAACTGATCTTCAAGAACTAAGCGCCGCCGGCGCACCCTTCACTACGCCAGTTCGGCCGGCGCGGGCGAGGCCAGTTCCTCGTCGCGGCGCGCCTGCTGGCGCTCCCACATCTGGGCGTACAAGCCGTTCGAGGCCAGCAGCGCCTGGTGGGTGCCGCGCTCGACGATACGGCCGTGGTCGAGCACCAGGATCTGCTGGGCGTCGGCCACTGTCGAGAGGCGGTGCGCGATCACCAGCGTGGTGCGGTTTTTCGCGATGTCCTTGAGCTGGGCCTGGATCGCCTGCTCGGCCTTCGAATCGAGCGCCGAGGTGGCCTCGTCGAAAATCAAAATAGCCGGGTCCTTGAGCAAGGTGCGGGCAATGGCCACGCGCTGCTTTTCGCCGCCCGACAGCTTCAAGCCGCGCTCGCCCACCATCGTGGCGTAACCGTCCGGCAGCGATTCGATAAAGTCGTGGATCGAGGCGGCGCGCGCGGCGGCCACGATGTCGTCCTTGCTCGCGCCCGGCTTGCCATACGCGATGTTGTATTCGATGCTATCGTTGAACAGCACCGTATCCTGCGGCACGATGCCGATCGAGCGGCGCAGCGACTCCTGCGTCAGCGTGCGCAGGTCGTGGCCGTCGACCGTGATACCGCCCTGGTCGACGTCGTAGAAGCGAAACAGCAGGCGCGACAGGGTCGACTTGCCCGAGCCGCTGTGGCCCACCACGGCCGTGGTGGTCCCGGCCGGGATCGTGAAATCGACGTCGAACAGGATCTGGCGCTTGGCCTCGTAGCTGAAGTCCACATGCGCGAAGCGCAGCTCGGCCCCGCGCGGCAGCAATGGTTCGGCGCCCGGCGCGTCCGCCACTTCGCGATTCTCGCCCAGCAGCGAGAACAGGCGTTCCATGTCGGCCAGCGCCTGCTTGATCTCGCGGTAGATCACGCCCAGGAAGTTAAGCGGAATGTACAGCTGGATCATGAAGGCGTTCACCTTCACCAGGTCGCCCAGCGTCATCGTATGGTCGATCACACCGGCGGTGGCGCGCCACAGGATCATGGTGACGGCGGTGGCGATGATCAAGGACTGCCCGGTGTTGAGCAGCGACAGCGACGACTGCGAGCGCACCGCCGCTGTCTCGAAGCGCTGCAAGCCTTCGTCATAGCGGCGCGCCTCGTAGTCTTCGTTGCCGAAGTATTTGACCGTCTCGTAGTTGATCAGCGAATCGATGGCCTTGGTGTTGGCTTTCGAGTCGAGGTCGTTCATGGTGCGCCGAAAATGGGTGCGCCAGTCGGTGATCAAGACCGTGAAGGCGATATACGTCACCAGCGCCACCGCCGTGATGACGCTGAACCAGATGTCGTAGTGCGCCACCAGGTAGCTCAGCACCAGCGTGATTTCCACCAGCGTCGGCAGGATGTTAAACAGCGTGAACGAGATCAGCGAATTGACGCCGCGCGTGCCGCGCTCGATATCGCGCGTCATGCCGCCGGTCTGCCGGTTCAGGTGGAAACGCAGCGACAAGGCATGCAAATGACGGAACACTTGCAGCGCGATGGTGCGCACGGCGCGCTGCGTGACGCGCGCGAACATGAATTCGCGCAGCTCGGTGAACACGGTGGTGGCCAGGCGCAGCAAGCCGTACGCCACCAGCGCCGCCAGCGGCAGCACCAAGAGCGCGTGCGGGCTGTCGGCCTTGATGCTGAGCTGGTCGATGAGGGAACCGAGCACCAGCGGCACGCCCACGTTGGCCAGCTTGGCGCCGATCAGGAAAGCGAGCGCGGCGCCCACCCGCCATTTGTAGACCCACAGGTAGGGGAACAAGGTGCGCAACGTGGCCCAGTCGCTGCGGGGCACGGCGCCGCTAGTGGTGGCAGGGGGGACAGGGGCGGCAGGGGCGGAATGGCTAGTGGAATGACGGCGCATGGCAGAGCTTGGAATTTTGTGGTTCAATCTGGACGATTGTAGCCCTTCACGAGAAAACGCGATGACCAGCCCCGAAAATCCCCCCGCCTTGCCTACGCCGCCCGGACTACCGCCGGGCAAAATGCCGCAGCTGCGCGTGATGCCGGCCCCGTCCGACGCCAACGTCTACGGCGATGTGTTCGGCGGCTGGATCATGGCCCAGGTCGACGTGGCCGGGGCGGTGCCGGCCACGCGCCGCGCCAATGGGCGGGTGGCCACCATCGCGGTCAACTCCTTCCTGTTCAAGAACCCGGTGTTCGTGGGTGACCTGCTGTCCTTCTACGCCGACATCGTCAAGGTCGGCAATACCTCGATCACGGTCAATGTCGAGGTGTACGCCGAGCGCAACCGGCTGCAGGCCGACACCGTCAAGGTGACCGAGGCCACCCTCACCTACGTCGCCACCGGCGACGACCGCAAGCCGCGCCAACTGCCGCCGCTCGAATCGCTGATGAGCGCCTGAGGCCGCGCGTGGACGGGCGCCGCCGCATCGTCCTGCTCGGCGCGGCCAGTGCCGCGGCGCTCGCCGCCGCCGGCCTGCCGCGCGGTTCCGGTGCGCGCGCGCTCGGCGCCGACTATCCGTTCAGCCTGGGCGTGGCGTCCGGCTCGCCGCTGCCGGACTCGGTCATCCTGTGGACGCGCATCCTGGCCGACCCGCTCAACGCCTCCGCCACGCCCGCGCTGGCCATCCCGGTGCGCTGGGAGGTGGCGCACGACGAGGCGTTCACGCGCATCGCCGCCAAGGGCAGCGCGACGGCCGTGCCGGCACTGGCGCACAGCGTGCACGTGGACGTCACCGGCTTGGCGCCGGGGCGCTGGTATTGGTACCGCTTCATCGCCGGCGACGCCGTCAGCCCGGTCGGACGCACCCGCACCGCGCCCGCGCCAAGCGAACTGCCGGGCGCGCTCAAGCTGGCCGTCGCCTCCTGCCAGCACTGGGAGTTTGGCTGCTACGGGGCGCACCATCATATCGCCAGCGCCGCGCCCGACCTGGTCGCCTTCCTGGGGGACTACATCTACGAGTGGGGCCCGTACCAGCTGCGCCACCCAAGCAGCGCGCAGCGCGCCGACGAGTGCTTCACGCTGGCCCAGTACCGCGCCCGCTATGCGCAATACAAGAGCGACCCGGACCTGCAGGCCGCCCATCTGGCGGCGCCCTGGATCGTGACCTGGGACGACCACGAAGTGGCGAACGACTACGCGAACGATCGCGACGAGCGGCTCGACCCGGACTTCCTGCGCCGCCGCGCCGGCGCCTATCAGGCGTTCTACGAACACATGCCGCTGCGCCTGCCGCCACAGCAGGGCTTTGCCAGCGTGCGCCTGTTCCAGCGCTACGACTGGGGGCGCCTGGCGCGCTTTCATGTGCTCGACGATCGCCAGTACCGCGCGCACGAGGTGTGCGCGCCGGCCGCACGCGGCGGCTCGAGCTCCGTCACGCACGCCGCTTGCCGCGCGCTGGCCGACCCGGCGCGCAGCATGCTTGGCGCGGAACAGGAACGCTGGCTGGCCGAAGGCTTGCATGGCTCGCCCGCGCGCTGGAACGTGATCGCCCAGCAAACCCTGATGGCGCAGTCGAGCCAGATTGACGTCCATCGGGCGGGCGACGGGCGCTTCTGGACCGATGGCTGGGACGGCTACCCGGCGGCGCGCCAGCGCCTGTTCGCGGCCCTGCAGGCCAGCGGTGCGGCCAATCCGCTGGTGCTGTCGGGCGACGTGCATACCTTCTACGCGGCCGACCTGAAAGCTGATTTCTACCGTCCCACTTCACAGCGCAATCCGGCCATCGCCACCGAGTTTTGCGGCACCTCGGTGACCTCGACCTCGCGCCCGCAGGCGCGCACGGCGCAGTACCTCGACATCAACCCGCATATCAAATTCGGGCGCAGTGACCGGCGCGGCTTCATGCTGCTCGAGCTCACGCCCGAGCGCACCACGACGCACTTCATGGCGCTCGACGACGTGCAGGATGCGCGCTGCGGTATCTCGACATTGGCCAAGTTCACAGTGGAAAACGGCCGGCCCGGCGTGACCAAATCCTGAACTTGCGCCGGTTTGACTTTTACGGCGCGCTTTCCTATCCTGAGTATCCATACATCCAGAGGAGCTACCATGCGAGGCAAACCCACAACCGCCGTCACCTTGTTGGCATTAGCGTTGGCGCTCGGAGCAGGTGGCGCCAGCGCTCAAGGGCGGCCAGATCCCGCGGCGCTGATGAAGGCGCAGCGCGAGGCGCTCGCGCCGCTGGTCAAGCTCGACGGCGTCTGGCGCGGTCCAGCAACGACGGTAACGCCGGCCGGAACCCACAGCATCACGCAAACCGAGCGAATCGGTCCTTTCCTCGACGGCAGCGTCAAGGTACTCGAAGGACGCGGCTACGACGCCGATGGAAAAGTCACCTTCAATGCCTTCGGCACGATCTCCTTCAATCCGGCGACCAAGGCCTACACGATGCATTCGCACGCGATGGGCAATGTGGGCGACTTCGCGCTCACCGTCACCGCCGATGGCTTTAGCTGGGAGCTGCCGGCCGGCCCGGCCACGATACGCTACACCACCAGCATCAAGGATGGCGTTTGGCACGAGGTGGGCGATCGTATCGTCACGGGCAAGGACCCGCAGCGCTTCTTCGAAATGACGCTCAAGCGGGTGGGTGACACCGACTGGCCGGCGGCCGGCGCGATCGCGCCGAAATAGACGCCAGGACATGCCGGCGTGGCGGGCGCGATGTCCGTTGGCCGGCGTATTCGCGGCCGCTCCGATGCGCGTCCAATTTGGTGCGCGCCTACACTGGCACGCTTTCCACCTGCGGGCTGATCGCCGCGCCCACAAAGTACATGTCGATTTCGCCCTTGCCCTTGGCGGCGACCTTGCCGCGATATTCACAGGCGAAGTCACGCTGGATCAAGTCGAAGGTGTAGGCCGACACGTTGACCTTGCCCGGCTGGCCTGCGCTCTCCATGCGCGAAGCGATGTTGACGGTGTCGCCCCAGATGTCGAAGGCGTATTTGCGCTTGCCCACCACGCCGGCCACCACCGGCCCGGAGTGGATCCCCACCCGCAGTCCCCATTTGAAGGAAGCGCTGCGGTTGCGCTCGTCGAGAAAAGCCTGCATCGCCAATGCCGCGCGCACGCAGCGCACGGCATGGTCTGCGCACGGCAGCGGCAGGCCGGCGGCGGCCATGTAGGCGTCGCCGATGGTCTTGATTTTTTCGATGCCGCAGGCGTCGGCGATGTCGTCGAAGGCGGCGAAAATCTCGTTCAATTCGCTCACCATGCGGTCGGCAGGCATGGTCGCGACGGCCTGCGTGAAGCTGCTGAAGTCGGTGAACATGACAGTGGCAGATTCATGGCGCACGGTGCGCGCGCTGCCGGTGCGCGACAGCTCGGCCGCCAGCTCCACCGGCAGGATATTGTGCAGCAGCTCCTGGGCGCGGCTGCGCTCGCGCGTCAGTTCCACCGTGCGCTGCTTGACCTTGTCCTCGAGCTCGGCCTCGGAGCGGCGCAGCACGTCCACCACTTCGGCCTGCGCCATCTCGCGCGTTTTGCGGTCGATGTTAATGCGGTCGGCCAACGCCAGCGCCATGAAGACCAATTCGAAGGCCGAGGCCCACATGGCGTGGGTGCGGCTGGGGAAGGCGTGCGTGAACGGCATCACCGTCAATTCGAGAAAGGCCAGGCAGATCGGCGTCCAGGCGATCGCCATCCAAAGCGCGCGCCGGCTGCCGCGCAATACCAGGATTGTATTGCCGATCATGACTCCCAACATCAGCAAGGTCATGAAGGTCATCGCCAGGAAGAAGGCGCCTTGCGCGACAATCGACGGCACCATGTCAGGAAGTAGCACGCGGCTCACGTCGACCAAGGACAGCAGGCCGACCAGAGCGATGCAAATCTGGATCGCGCGCAGCACCCGCGGGATGCTGGGGTACTGGCCGATGAAGTGGAAGGCAAAGTGGAAGGGGAAAAAGACGTTCGGAAAGGCGATCAGGGCGAAAGCGAGCTGGCCCGCGAACGGCAGCGTCGGCCACAGGTATTCCGGTGCGAATCCCAAACTACCGGCGTTCATCGAGACGGTGGAAACCATCGCCAACATCGAGTACACGTAGCGCCGGTAATTGGGGTCGCGCACCGATAGGTAGAGCAGGAAGTTGAACAGGCCGAGCGCGCCGCCCATGCCGAGGTAGACGAACCACTGGATTTTCTCGCCCGCCTTCTCGGCTTCGTAAGCGTGCTGCTGCCACAATTGCGGACGCGCGAACACACCCACGTAGCCGGTGCAGCGTACCCGCAGATAGACCTCGACCGCCTGGCCGGCTGGCAGCGTGAGCGGAAAGACGAAGGTCGTCGTAGGCAATGGGCGCGCCGCGAATGGCGCCAGCGAACTGGCCGACTGACGCTGGTAGTGGCCCGCCGCATCGGGCGCGAAGAACTCCACTTCCTGCAAGGTCCAGTTGCCGCTGTCGAACCAGCGGTTCAAGTCCCGGGCTGCGTTGTTCGACAGCTTTACGCGCATCCAGAATGCCGAGGCGCTCATCCCGATCCGGGTCGAGCGCTGCCGAAACCGTTCGCGCAGCGCCGGGCTTTGCACGTCCTCCAGCCGCAGCGTGCCGTCGCGGTCTTCAAGCACGAAGGTCGAGGCGATCAATTCGAGATGCTCTTGCGCGGCTGCGACCGGCACCACGGCGGGGCCGGACTGGGCCCGCGCCAGCGTACACGCCAACAGTGCGAACAGTGCGATTGCCACGGACCAGCGCCAGCTTTTCGAGCTCATGGACACTCCTTGCACGTCGCCAGAGGTGGCATCGTGAACAAATGCTACTCGCAATCACCGGTCAACGACAGCACTTCCGGGGCACTGGTATGGTTCAGGAACTATTGCCAAACCGGCCAATCCAGCGTGGCCGATTCGACGCGCGAATCAGGCCAAGGCGCGCTGGACGATGCGCGCCAAGGCCACGCCCTGTTGGCGTATCGCGCGCTCATGCATGGCGCCGTAGCCGAGCACCAGGCCGGCGCGGTCGGGGCGCCCCAGGTAAAGGCTATGCAGCGATTGGGCGATGATGCCGGCCTCGCGCGCCTGTGCGCTGATGGCCACGTCGGTCCCCAGCGGCAGCTGCGCGACCATGTGGATGCCGGTGTCGCCCCCGCCCAACGGTGCCATTTCACCCAGCTCGTGCCGCCACACGTCTTCGAGCAAGGCGCGCCGCTCGCCATACAGCAGCCGCATGCGCCGAATGTGCGCGCTGAAATGCCCCTCGCGCATGAAGGCGGCCAAGGCGGCCTGCGTCACCTGCCGCCCCTCGAACGCAAGCATGGCGGCGGCGTCCGCGAAGCGCTGGCTGATCGACTCGGGCACCACCAGGTAGCCCAGCCGCAGTCCCGGGAACATCGCCTTGCTGAAGGTGCCGACGTAGATCACGCGCTGCGCCGGGTCGATCCCCTGCAGCGAGGCGATCGGGCGGCCGGAGAAGCGGAACTCGCCGTCATAGTCGTCCTCGATGATCCAGCTGCGGTGGCGCGCTGCGACATCGAGCAAAGCGCGGCGCCGCTGCAAGCTCATCACCGTCCCGGTCGGGAATTGGTGCGATGGCGTCAGATAAATCAGTCGTGGCGCGCGCCGATGGTGGCGCGCCGCGGGTGCCATGCCTTCGTCGTCGAGCGGCACAGGAACGAGCTCGAGGTCGGCCGCGCGGAAGGCGCGGCGCGCGCCGGGGTAGCCCGGATCCTCCACCCATACACGCTCGCCGGCGTCGGCCAGCAGGCGCGCGCACAGGTCCAGTCCGTGCTGGGCACCATTCACCACGATCACCTGGGACGCGTTGCAGCGCACCTGGCGCGCCAGTTGCACGTGCTCGGCGATCGCCATGCGCAAGTCCGGATGGCCACCGTTCGATGCATAGCGCGTGTCGCTGGCGCGCACCCCGCGCCAAGCCTTGCTGACCAGGCGCTGCCACAGTTCGAACGGAAAATGCGTCAAGTCCGGCATGCTGGGAGCGAAGGCGCCTCCCTCCATGATGGCCGGCTCGGCCAGCACCGCCAGGGCGCGGCGCGACAACGCGGCATTGCGCACCATGGCCGCGCGGGTGGGCGGCGGTACGCCCGGCGGCACGCCCGGGCGCGCGCCCGGCTGCGCACCAGGCTCGGCATGCATGCGCGCCTCCGGCAGGGTGCGCGCGACAAACGAGCCGGCACCAATACGGCTCTCGAGATAGCCCTCGTCGCTCAATTGCGCGAAGGCGTCGATCACGGTATTGCGCGCGATCGCCAGGTCGGCCGCGAGCTGGCGCGACGATGGCAGGCGCTGCCCGGCCTTGAGCGCTTCATCCAGGATTAATTGGCGGATCACGTCGTACACCTGGCCGCTCAAGGTGGCGGCGGCACTGCGGTCGAGCCGTGCGGCGATGCTTTCGACAAGCAAAGTGGTTCCCCTGTATTTTAATAAATGGACCTTGGTTCAGGCCCACTCATTCTATACGATGGAATCGGTTCAACATCTTGCTCGGGACTTGCCATGCCAACTTTTTATACGACTGCCACGCTCGCCGCTGTTTCCCTGTTCGCCGTCAGCGCGGCGACATCCACGGCGGACGACGCGCGCACCGTGGCTGGACTCGACATCGCCTACCAGGCCGCCGTGCTGAAGGGCGACGCGCAGGCGATGGCGCGCATCTTCCATGATGACTTCACACTCATCAACGGCAAAGGCCTCACGTCCAATCGCAAGGATTGGCTGGACGCCGCGCGCAGCGGCGAAGTGCGCTATCAGCACCAGGAGGCGATCGATAATTCGCGCACGGTGCGCGTGTCCGGCGACACGGCGGTGGTGACGGCCAAGTTGTGGATCAAGGGGGAACGCAAGGATGGCGGGGCGATCGAGCGCGTGCTTTGGTATAGCGACACCTATGTGCGCACGGTCGACGGCTGGAAGTATTTTGTCGGGCAGGCGTCGCTGGCCTTGCCTGATGCGGCGGCCGTGGCCGCGCAATCGCCCGGCGCGGATGCGGATGCCGTGCGCGCCATGAATGACCAGTATATCCGCGCTTGGCGCATGCATGATATGGACTGGTTTCGCGCCAATCTGGCCGATGATTTTGTGTGCATCGGGCCCGATGGGGCTGTGCTGAGCAAGCAGGCTTTCGTGGATTACCCGGACCAGGGCGCGAACGTGGCGAGCGCGCATCTTGAAGACCTGTCAGTGCGGGTGTTTGGCGGCAGTGCGGTGGTCAGCGCGCGCAATGTGGTGAGCTGGAAGAATGGCAAGCGTAGCGCCACGCGCTACACTGATAGCTACGTCAAGGTCGATGGAAGATGGAGGGTGGTGGCGGCGCAGCTTACTGTCGATAGAACGTACAAAGACGCCATCGCGCATTCAAGTTCACGCGACGATGATCGCGTTTCGGTTTCTGCGCTGCGCTGGGGCGTGGGCGGATCCGCTACTAACTAATCGCAGGGGTCAGAGTAATTTTCGCCATACCCCCGGCGAAAAAAAACTCTGACCCCAGCTCGGGGCCGCCGCAGGAGCTGACGCCGGCTATGCGGCTTGCTTTTCGTCGCGCAGCTCGCGCCGCAGGATCTTGCCGACGTTGGTCTTGGGCAGGTCGGTGCGGAACTCGATGTGCTTGGGCTTCTTGTAGGCGGTCAGCTCTTCCTTGCAGTAGTCCATCAGCTGCTCGGCCGTCAGGTTCGGGTCCTTGCGCACCACGAATAGCTTGACCGCTTCGCCCGAATTTTTGTCCGGCACGCCGATGCAGGCGCATTCGAGCACGCCCGGATGCGCCGCGATCACGCCTTCGATCTCGTTCGGGTAGACGTTAAAGCCCGATACCAGGATCATGTCCTTCTTGCGGTCGACGATGCGCGTGTAGCCGCGCTCGTCCATGATGCCAACGTCGCCCGACTTGAAGAAGCCGTCCGGCGTCATCACGCTCGCGTTCTCGTCCTCGCGCTGCCAATAGCCGCGCATCACCTGCGGGCCGCGGATCGCAATTTCACCCGGCTCGCCCAGCGGCACCGGCACCCCGTCATCGTCCAGGATCAGCACTTCGGTCGATGGCAGCGGCAAGCCGATGGTGCCGGTGAATTCCTTGATGTCGAGCCGGTTGGCGGTGGCCACGGGCGAAGTCTCCGACATGCCGTAGCCTTCCACGATCGGGCAGCCGGTCAGCTTGAGCCATTTGTCGGCCACGCTTTGCTGCACCGCCATGCCGCCGCCGTTGCATACCTTGTAGGTGGAGAAATCGAGCTTGGCGAAGTCTGCGTTGTTGAGCAGGCCGTTGTAGAGCGTGTTCACGGCCGGGAACACGTTGACCTTGTACTTGGCCAGTTCCTTGACGAAGCCGGGCATGTCGCGCGGATTCGGAATCAGGATGTTCATGCCGCCCAGGCGCGTGGCCATCAGCGCGCACACGGTGAGTGCGTAGATGTGATACAGCGGCAGCGAGCACACGAATACCAGCTGCTCGTCGTTCAAGCCCGCGCTCAGCGCCGGCATCAGCCACGCCTCGTTTTGCAGCACATTGGCGATCACGTTCCGGTGCAGCAGCACGGCGCCCTTTGACACGCCGGTGGTGCCGCCGGTGTACTGCAAGAAGGCGATGTCGTCGTGGCCCAGCGTGACCGGCTTCATGCTCAGCTTGGCGCCTTCGGCCAGCATGGTCTTGAAACCGATGGCGTTCGGCAGCGCGTAGGCTGGCACCATCTTCTTCACCTTGCGCACCGCGAAGTTCACCAGCATGCCTTTAAACGTGCCCAGCAGATCGCCCATGGAGGCGACGATGACGTGCTTGACGCGCGTCTTGTCGAGCACTTGCTCGACCGTGGTGGCGAAGTTTTCCAGCACCACGATCGCCTCGGCGCCCGAGTCGTTAAGCTGGTGCTGCAGCTCGCGCGGCGTGTACAGCGGGTTGACGTTGACGATGGTGTAGCCGGCGCGCAGGACGGCGGCCATCGCCACCGGGTACTGCAGCACGTTCGGCAGCATGATGGCCACGCGCGCGCCGTGCTTCAAGCCCTTGCTCTGCAACCAGGCGCCCATCTGGGCCGACAGACGATCAAGCTCGCCGTAAGTGATGGCCTTGTCCATGCACACATAGGCCTTGCGCTCAGCGAACTTGCGGAACGCCTCTTCGAGCAACTGCGTCAGCGAGCGGTACTGATGCCAGTCGATTTCCGCCGGTACGCCTTCCTGGTACGACTTGAGCCAAAACTTGTCCATCCTGTGCCTCGTAAAGTTTGAAATATTCGATCTGCTGCGGCAAATCGGGGACAGACCCCTGTTTTGAGGCAATGCTCGCATTGCCTCAAAACAGGGGTCTGTCCCCGACTGGGCGTTGCCCCCGATTAGCGATTAGGCGGCGGGTTTTTCGTCGCGCAGGGCGCGGCGCAAGATCTTGCCGACGTTGGTCTTGGGTAGCTCGTCGCGGAATTCGATGTACTTCGGCTTTTTGTAGCCGGTGAATTCCTTCTTGCAGTAGTCCATCAACTGCTCGACCGTCAGGTTCGGGTCCTTGCGCACCACGAACACCTTGACCGCTTCGCCGGAATGCGGATCGGGCACGCCGATGCACGCGCATTCGAGCACGCCAGGGTGCGCCGCGATCACGCCTTCAAGCTCGTTCGGGTACACATTGAAGCCCGACACCAGGATCATGTCCTTCTTGCGGTCGACGATCTTGACGTAGCCGTTCGGGTCCATCACGCCCACGTCGCCCGATTTGAAATAGCCGTCCGGCGTCATCACCTTGGCCGTCTCGTCCGGACGGTTCCAGTAGCCGGCCATCACCTGCGGGCCGCGGATCGCGATCTCGCCCGGCTCGCCCAGCGGCACCGGGTTGCCGTCGTCATCGAGGATTTCGATTTCAGTCGACGAGATCGGCAAACCAATGGTGCCGGTGAAGTCGGTCAGGTCGGCGCGGTTGACGGTGGCCGCCGGCGAGGTCTCGGACAGGCCGTAACCTTCGATGATGCACACGCCCGTCAGCTTCTTCCATTTGTCGTTGACCACCTGCTGCACCGCCATGCCGCCACCGTTGCAGATCTTCAGTTGGGAGAAATCGACCTTGGCCAGGTCCGGATGGTTGAGCATCGCGTTGTACAGCGTGTTCACCGCCGGCAGCATATTGACCTTGTACTTCATCAGCTCCTTGATGAAGCCGCCGATGTCGCGCGGATTCGGAATCAGGATATTCAGCGCGCCCACCCGCATGCCCCACAGCGCGCAGGCGTTGAGCGCGAAGATATGGTACAGCGGCAGCGCGCACACGATGGTGAGCTGCTCGACCACGGGCGGCTTGACCAAGGCCGGCTGCGACCAGGCCTCGCCTTGCAGGATGTTGGCGATCAGGTTGCGGTGCGTGAGCGTGGCGCCCTTCGACACGCCCGTGGTGCCGCCCGTGTACTGCAGGAAGGCCACGTCCGACGGCCCCAGCTCGACCGGCGCGAACTTCAGGCGCATGCCCTGCGCCAGCGCGTCCTTGAAGCGCACCGCGTTCGGCAGCGAGTAGGCTGGCACCATCTTCTTGACGTTGCGCACCACGAAATTGACAATGATGCCCTTGATCAGGCCCAGCATCTCGCCCATATTCGCCACCACGATGTGCTTGACCTTGGTCTTGGCCAGCACCTGCTCGACGGTGGTGGCGAAGTTCTCCAGCACGATGATCGCTTCCGCGCCCGAATCGTTGAGCTGGTGCTCGAGTTCGCGCGGCGTGTACAGGGGATTGACGTTGACGACGATGTAACCGGCGCGCAGGACGGCGGCGATGGCGATCGGGTATTGCAGCACATTGGGCATCATCACGGCCACGCGCGCGCCCTTCTTCATGCCGCGCGCTTGCAGCCAGGCCGCCAGGCGCTTCGAGTAACGGTCCAATTCGGCGTAAGTGAGGTACTTGTCCATGCAAACGTAGGCGTTGCGTTCAGCGAACTTTTGAAACGCCTCGTCCATCAGCTGCACCAGAGAACGGTACTGATTCGGATCGATCTCCGCAGGAACGCCGTTCGGGTACGACTTAAGCCAAATTTTATCCATCGTGTGCCTCTAGTCTCGAAATTTCCATCGTTGTCGGATCTGGCGCACAGTGCCGGGCATGCCTGCCCAAGCGCGTCAGGAAAGCAGACGCTTTGTTACTACTGCCTATGATCGTATCGGTCGGCGCGCCAGGATGCAAGCGCTTTTGATTGTATTTGAGCAAGCCGTCTATTGTCGCAACAACGGCTCGGGATTCGCCTTGGACGGGGCCGCGAGCGCGCCCAGAATCCGCTGCCGTTCGGAGCGCTCCAGGGCGGCGATTTGGCGCGCTGCAGCATAAAATTGGGGGAAGCTGCGCTCGCGTTCGAGCAGGGCGGCGAAGGCCGGCATCAGCTCGGTGTAGGTGGCGACGGCAGCCAGGTGGGCGTTGCCCAGCGGTTCGGCGAACCAGCGGTCGTAGCCCGGGAAGCCGCCCCAGCTGCGGCGCAAAAGCACGAAATCGTCCTTGAGCTGGGCGAACAGCTTTTCCTTGCTCGCGCGTTTTTCCGCCGCCGGCGCGCCGCCGGCGTAGGTGGCCTCGAGCGCGCGCCGGTACTTGAGCAGCAAGGCCAGGAAGTCCTGGCGCCGCCCATTGTATTTGGCGTAGGCCTCGCGCATGGCGGCGTCGCCGTGGGCGGCCAGCCAGCGCTGCACACCGGCCTCCTCCACCGTGCTGGCGAACGATTCATTGAAGGCGGAGTCGCCCGCGATGTACACCATCTGGTGCGACAGTTCGTGGAACACCAGACGCGCCAGTTCGGCGTCCGGGTAGTTGATGAAGGTCGACAGCAGCGGGTCGTTGAACCAGCCGAGGGTCGAATAGGCGCTCACCCCGCCCACCTGCACATCCTTGCCTTCGGCGCGCAGTTCGCTGGCGTAGGCTTGGGCGGCGGCCTTGTCGTAGTAGCCGCGGTAGTTGACGCAACCGGCCACCGGGAAGCACCAGCGGATCGGCTGGAGCGACAATTCCGGCGTGGCCACCACGTTCCAGACCACGAAGGGGCGTTCGAGCGCGGTGTAGTTCTTGAAGGTGCCGTTGTCGGGCAAGCCTAGCTCGGCGACCGCGAACCTGCGGATCTCGCGCGCCTTTTCCAGGCGCGCCTTGAGCTTGGCGTCGGTGGCGCCATCGGCCAGCCAGGCGTCGATCGGGCGCGACTGCGTCAGCAACGAAATTTGACCGTGC
Organism: Pseudomonadota bacterium; assembly: GCA_040388555.1. Lineage (GTDB taxonomy): Bacteria > Pseudomonadota > Gammaproteobacteria > Burkholderiales > Burkholderiaceae_D > Telluria_A. Next base: position 14,279 of record JAZKBP010000060.1, on the reverse strand, counting down.
GCCGCCTGCGCGTAGTAGTTCAGGGTCGCGCAGCCGGACAGCAGCAGCGGCGTGGCCAAGGCCACCAGCGCGCTGGCGATGGCGCGGCCACGGCGCGCCTGGATACCGATGCTGTTCATCGCCCGCCTCTCACGCCGATGGCGCCGCCGCCTTTTCCACTTCCACCAGCACGTCGTAGAAGGTCGGGCCGCGGCCCATGTCGGTCAAGGCTTGGCCGGTGACTTCGTTGGCGTTCTTGCCGTCGACGCCGAACTTCTTCCACCACACCGACAAACCCACCACCAGGCCGGCGCGCGCCTTCGATGTCACGCGCGCTTTCGCCACGAAGCTGCCGCGCTCATTGAAGATGCGGACCATGTCGCCGTCAACAACGCCGCGCGCCGCGCTATCGATCGGATGCATGTCCAGGTGCGGCTCGCCCTCGGTGGCGCGCAAGCTGGTCACGTTGACGAAGGTCGAGTTGAGGAAGTTGCGTGCCGGCGGGGAGATCATCGCCAGCGGATAGCGCGCCGCCAGTTGAGGATTGCTGGCCTTCGACTCGTAGGGCGCGATGTAGGCCGGCAGCGGGTCGAGGCCGTCGGCTTGCATGCGCTCGCTGTAGAACTCGCATTTGCCCGACGGCGTGGGGAAGCCCCCCTCGGCGAAGGGCGCGTCCGGCACCGCCAGCTTTTGCCAGCCGCGCCGCTTCAAGGACTCCCAATCGAAGTGCACCGCCTGCGCGCTGGCGCGGTCGAAGGCCTGGGCCGCCAGCTGGTCGTCGCTCTCGCCGAAGCAGGGATCGTCAAAACCCATGCGCGCGGCCAGCAGGCGGAAGATTTCTGTGTTGGCCTTCGCCTCGCCCAGTGGCGCGATGGCGGGATTGTTCGCCATCATGTACAGGTGGCCGTAGGCGCGGTGCGCGTCCAGGTGTTCGAGCTGGGTGGTGGCGGGCAGCACGATGTCGGCGTAGTCGGCAGTGTCGGTCTGGAAGTGCTCGAGCACCACCGTGAACAGGTCTTCGCGCGCGAAGCCTTGCGCCACCTTGGCCGAATCCGGCGCCACCGCCAGCGGGTTGGCGTTGTAGACGATCAGCGCTTCGATCTGCGGACCAAATTCAGGCGAAGCCGCGCGCAGCAGATCGTCGCCGATGGTCGACATATTGATGGTGCGTGGCGTGCCGCGCATCAGGTCCGGACGGGTCAAGGCTTTGGTGTCAACCGGGAACAGGCCGGAGGCCGATAGCAAGATGCCACCGGCCGCGTGGCGCCACGCGCCCACCAGGGCTGGCAGGCAGCTGATATTGCGCACCGACATACCGCCGCCATGCACGCGCTGCACGCCGTAATTGGTGCGGATCGCCACCGGCTCGCCGCGCCGCGCCGTTTGGCCGTATTCGCGCGCCAGGCCCAGCACCTCGTCGACGCTGATGCCGCACACTTCGGCCACCCGCTCGGGCGGCCATTGCGCGGCGCGCTCGCTCAGCTGTTCGAAACCGACGGTATGGCGCGCGATGTATTCATGGTCGAGCAAGTCTTCCTTGATCAGCACGTGCATCATGCCCAGCGCCAGCGCGCTGTCCGTGCCCGGGAGGGGCGCGATATGCTGGTGGCACTTTTCGGCCGTCAGCGAGCGGTAGGGGTCGATGGCGATCAGGCGCGCGCCGCGCCGTTTGGCTTCCTGCGCGCGCGTCCAGAAATGCAAGTTGGAGGCGATCGGGTTGCCACCCCAGATGAGGATCAGCTTGGCGTCCTGGAAACATTCGACGTCGGTGCCGATGGAGGCGCCGATCGTGTACTTGTAACCGGTGGCGCCGGCGGTGGCGCAAATGGTGCGGTCCAGCAGGGACGCGCCCAGCTGGTGGAAAAAGCGCGCCGACATCGATTCGCCCTGCACCAGGCCCATGGTGCCGCAATAACTGTAGGGCACGATCGCTTGCGGGGCGCGCGCGGCGATGCTGTGCAAACGCGCGGCGATGCTATCGAGCGCCTCGTCCCAGCTGATGCGCTCGAACTTGCCCTCGCCTTTTGCGCCCACGCGCCGTAGCGGGTGCAGCAAGCGCTGCGGGTGATAGGTGCGCTCGGCGTAACGCGCCACCTTGGTGCACAGCACGCCCTGGGTGGTGGGATGGTCGGGATCGCCCTTGACCTGGGTGGCCACGCCGTTCTCCACGGTGACAAGCATGGCGCAGGTATCGGGGCAATCGTGCGGACAAGTGGCGCGCACTTGGGTGGTGACGGTGTCGGGCTTCATGCGGGCGGTCGGGAAAGAATGGATTTCGCTACTTTATACGAATGCCGCGTTTGGCGTTGCGCGCCCGCTGCGCGCTGCTGCGGAGCGCTACAATAAGCGGCTACAATAGTTGTATCATGGGCATTGGCACCCAGGCATTCCAGGAGATCCGGATGAAACTCGTCGAACCGATCATTGCATTCCAATCCGAACTGCAGTCGATTCGGCGCGACCTGCACGCCTATCCCGAGCTGTGCTACGAAGAGCAGCGCACCAGCGATGTGGTGGCGGCCAAGCTGACCGAGTGGGGCATCCCCATCGTGCGCGGCCTGGGCGTGACAGGCGTGGTCGGCATCGTCAAGAACGGCACGTCGGCGCGCGCGATCGGCTTGCGCGCCGATATGGACGCGCTGCCCATGCAGGAAATCAACGCCTTCGAGCACACTTCGCGCCATCCCGGCAAGATGCACGCTTGCGGACACGACGGCCACACCGCCATGCTGCTGGGCGCGGCCCATTACCTGGCCACGCACCGCAATTTCGACGGCACCGTGTACCTGATTTTCCAGCCGGCCGAGGAAGGCGGCGGCGGTGCGCGCCGCATGATCGCCGAAGGCTTGTTCGAGCAATTTCCGATGGATGCGGTGTACGGCATGCACAATTGGCCGGGCATCGCGGTGGGCAACTTCGGCGTGGTGGCCGGGCCGATGATGGCGTCGAGCAACGAGTTCCGCGTCGTCGTCAAGGGCCGTGGCGCGCATGCGGCCCAGCCGCACCGCGGCATCGATCCGATCATGGTGGCAGTGCAGATCGCGCAGAGCTGGCAAACCATCATCAGCCGCGACAAGAATCCGCTGGAGGCGGCGGTGCTGTCGATCACGCAAATCCACGCGGGCAGCGCCACCAATGTGATTCCCGACGAGGCTGTGCTGGTGGGTACGGTGCGCACCTTCACAACCGAGATGCTGGACCTGATCGAACGGCGCATGCACGAGGTGGCGCAGCACACGGCGGCCGGTTTCCAGGCGCAGGTCGATTTTGAATTCAAGCGCAACTATCCGCCGCTGATCAATCACGTGAAGGAAACGGCGTTCGCGGTCGAGGCCATGCGCGCCGTCGTTGGCGCCGACCATGTCGACACCAATACCGAGCCCACCATGGGCGCGGAAGACTTCGCCTACATGCTGCAAGACAAGCCCGGCTGCTATGTTTTCATCGGCAATGGCGAGGGCGATCACCGCGCCGGCGGCCACGGCCTTGGCCCCTGCCAGCTGCACAACGCCAGCTACGACTTCAACGACAATCTGCTGCCGATCGGCGCCACCTACTGGGTGCGGCTGGCCGAGATGAGCCTGCCAGCGGCCACCTGAGCCTGACCCTCAAGGCAGTTGATCGGGCGCGCCCCCCAGGCGCAGGCCGGGATTGAGGTCTTCCAAAGCGAGCAAGGCCGCGCTGTGGTCGGCCTGCGGATGGCGCGCCGCGAGCGCGCGGTAACGCTCGGCCACCAGCGCGCTCACGGGTAGGGTCAAGCCCGCATCGGCGGCGGCGAGCAACACATTGTCCATATCCTTGAGCTGGCTCTTGACTTGCCCTCCCGGCATAAAATTTCGATCCAACATGCGTTGCCCGTGCAATTCCAGGATGCGGCTCTCGGCGAAGCCGCCGCGGATGGCCGCGCGCACCGCTTGCGGATCGGCGCCCGCCGCCTGCGCCAGCAGCAAGGCTTCGGCCACGATATTGAGGGTGCCGCCGACGATCAATTGGTTGCACAACTTGGCCACCTGGCCGCTGCCGGCCGGCCCCACCAGGGTCGCGCGTCCCAGCAGGCGCAGCAGCGGTTCGGCGCGCGCGAAGTCAAGGTCGCTGCCGCCAGCCATGATGGCCAGGGTGCCGGCCTCGGCGCCGGCCACACCGCCCGACACCGGGGCGTCCATGAAACCGGCGCCGCATGCTGCCAGGCGCGCCTGCATCGCGCGCGCTTCCGATTGGCGCGTCGAACTCATGTCGATCCACAGCACGCCAGGCGCCAACAGGGGCGCCGCCGCATCCATCACTTGCAGCACGGCCGGTCCCGCTTCGAGCATCGAGATCACGATGGCCGCGCCAGCGACCGCCTCGCCGATGCTCGCGCAGGGCAGCGCGCCGCTGGCGGAGATCGCCTGCGCCTTGGCCGCGCTGCGGTTCCAGGCGCGCAGCGGCACGCCAGCGCGCGCAATCCGGCTCGCCATCGGATTACCCATCAAGCCTATGCCCAGAAAGGCCACGGTGGTTAGCGTCATGTTCACTCCTGAAAAAAGGGCGCCTTCAAGCCGGGCGCAAAACGCCGGTACAATAAGGTCGCCGTTGATGTCGCGTTTGAATACACCTGCAATCTTTTGATGAAAGTGATTATGTTCGTAACGAAGAAAACTTGGAATGGCTTGGCCAGCGCGGCTTCCCTGGCCTTGCTGCTGGCCGCGCCCTCCGCGATGGCCGCCGACACCCTGCTCTCCTCCGCCTCGCTCGAAGCGGGCACCGGTAACAAGACCCAGATGATACGCTTCGGCCTGCAGTCGGACTGGTCGGCGCGCTGGTTCGCCTCGAACGGCACCCACTTGTCCGGCTACTGGGACGCGACGCTGGCGCAATGGCGCGCCAACCAATACCGCGACGTCGCTGGCGCCACCCAGAACATCACCGACATCGGCTTCACCCCCGTGTTCCGCTTCGAGAACGACAGCAAGAAGGGTTTCTATGCCGAGGGCGGCATTGGCTTTCACCGTCTCTCCGAACTGTACAACAACGACGGGCGCCGCCTGTCCACCCTGTTCGAATTCGGCGACCATATCGGCACCGGCTATGTGTTCGACAATGGCTGGGAAGCGGGCATGAAGATCCAGCACTTCTCGAACGGCGGCTACCGCAAGCCCAATAGTGGCGTGAACTGGCTGGAAGTGAAGGCCAGCTTGCACTTCTGAGCGAGCGGGCCGTGAGCGCAAGCCATCAGCGCAGGCTGATGGTCTGGCGCTTCCAGGCCGCGTCCTGCCAGCGGAAAAACAGGCTGAGCGAATCGGGCTTGTCGGCCCAGCGCTCCACTTCCAGCGACTCCATCTTCACCACCTCGAAGCTGCGCTTGAAGCGGCCATCCACCTTCGCCTCGCGCGCCACCAGCATCTTGGCCGCGCCGGGTACCCAGCCGGCGAATTCTGCGTAGCCCAGTTCCGGGTCGCTGTTCGCCGGTGGCAGCACGTCGATGCGCCATTCGCCCCCAAGCTTTTGGAACAGCCACATTTCGCGCCAGCCGTCCACCGGCTGCACCGCCAGCGCCAGTGCGCTGCCCTGCGCGTTGGCGCGCGCCGACGCCGTCCACACCAGGCCGAAGGTGCAGCGGCTGGCCAAGGCTTGCGCCTCTTTGTCCTTGAACAGGGACACACAGGTTTCGCCCGGCTGCTTGCCGGCGCTGGCGGCGACGCGCAAGAGGGCCCCCGCCAACGCCGGCGCCGTGTCGGCCGCCCAGCGCACGGCGCCCACCCGCAGGGCGGCGTCGGCGTAGGCGCTTTGGTCCTCCTCGGCCAGCTCGGCCTTGTCGACGGCGGCCAGCTCCTGCTCGGCGCGGCTGGCCGGCGCCAAAGCTGCCTCGTTCTTGCGGGCGCGCTCAAAGGCGATGCTGGACCAGACGGCGGCGCGGCGCGCATGCACGCGGTTCTTCAGGTAGGCGGGCAAGTCGGCCATATTGACGCGCTCGAGCACGTCGGCGCGCCAGCTATCGAGGCTAGCGCGCAAGGCTGGCGCGGTGGCCGGGTCGATGCATTCCTGGCGCGTCAAGCCGAGCGCGGCGCGTGCCTGCTGTTGAGCGTTGGCGCCCAGCGCCAGGGCGCGCCGGAACGCGTCGCCGTCGTAGCACAGCTGGACCCGTCCGTCGCGCTCGTAACCCTTGATCGCCACGCCGTAGTTGGCCACCACTTCCAGGTGCGCCGACACTACCGTGTCGCCCTGCTTGGCCAGCTTGGACGAGGCGCGCCGCGCCAGCCGCTCGGCCATGGCGCCGAGCGCGTCGAACGGTTCGGCGTCGATGGTGGCCGCCGGTGCCGCCCGCAGGTAGGCGGCGGCGTAGCTGATGCCCAGCGCTTCCGCGCCCGGGGTGTCGCGCAGAAAGCGCAGCACCGACAGCAGCTCGGGCGCGTCGGCAGGTTTGAGCGAGACGCTGCGCACTTGCGAGGCGCGGATGTAGCCGGCCCGTTCGCGCCGGTGGTCGTACACCTGCAGGTAGTCCATTTTTTGTCCGCGGATCTCCAGGCTGTCGCCCTGCCACAGTACGGCTTGCTGCTGGGCCGAGTCCTTGGCGGCGGCGCGCAGCGGCGCCTGGTCCTGGGTGACGATGGCGAGGTAGACGGCGGCGGTAGCGGCGGCGAGCATGATTATTTCCCTTCGTCGCTGGCGCTGTCGGCGTCGGCCTGGGCTTGCGTGCCGGCGCTGGCATTGACCTTGACGTTTTTCGCGCCGCCCAGCAGGGCCGAGCCGATGAAGCCGCCATCAGCCGGGGGGGGCGCGATGATCACCGAGATCTTGTCGGACAGTTTGTCGGCCATGGTCTTCTGGATCAGGAGTGGGTGCTTGGTGATCAAGGCGCCGTCGCGTTCCATCTGGGCGCTGGTGACGCGGCCCACCTGCTCCTGGCGGTACACTTCGGCGTCGGCCAGCTTGCGGCGCGAATCGGCCTCGCCAGCCGCTTCGATCACGCGCGCCTGGGCCGTGCCTTCGCTCGTCTTGATGCGCGCGATCTTCTCGGCTTCCGCTTCCAGCTGGCGCTGTTCGATCTGCTTCTGCTTGAACGGCAGCACGTGCTTCATCGCTTCCTCCTGCGCCTTGGCGGCGATGATCTGCTCGCTGGCGGCCGCTTCCGCCGCCTTTTCACGCTTGACCTTGTCGGCGTCCGCCTCCAGCGCGGTCTGCTTGACCTGCTTTTCCTTGAGCTCAAGCGTGAAGCGCATTTTTTCGCTCTCCATCTCTTCGGCCAGCAGCCTTTCCATGCCGGCCTTGTAGTCGGCCGGCAGGTCGATTTTGCCAATCGTCACGCTGCGCAGCATCACGCCGTCGGCGGCCAGCTTGGGCTTGAGTTCGGCCTCGATCAGCTGCTGGATCTCGGCGCGCTTGGACGAGAAGATCTCGCGCACCGTGTAGCGGGTGAAGACCTTGTAGATCACGCCCTGCACGGTGGGCCCGACGATTTCGCCGCTCACGTCCTGCGGCAGGTTCTTGGCGATGGCGCCCAGCTTGGACTGGTCGAGCGCGAAGCGCACCGTCAAGTCCGCCCCCAGCGACAAGCCCTCGGCCGACTGGAACGGCGCCTCGCCCTTGCGGTTGGGCTGGACCATCTGGTCTTGCAGCGAGTAGCGGCGCAGCTCGTGCATGCCCGGCACCACCAGGCCGACGCCTTCGCGCAGTTCGGTGACGGCACCACTCCACTGGTTCACCCGCATACCCACCTCGCCGTGCGGGATGGTTTGCAGCGGTTGATGTTTATACACGCCGTAGCCGGCCGCGCCCAGCGCGCCGAGCACCAGCAAGCGATTGCCCATGCGGCCGGCGCCGGACTTCACGCCATGCGGCACGCCGCCGGCGAACAGGGAAGCCGTCCTGGCCGCCAGCGCGGCGAAGGCGGAGCGTATGGCTTGAAGCAGAGCGTTGATCCGGTCAGACATGGTATTCACCTTTTCCTGTTTGTTTTTCGAGAGTGCGGGAATGCTGTTCCCGTGAGATGCATGGTGCCGCGCCGCGCCCGGAAGTATCAATGCGCGGGCCGGGGCAGAATGCTCACCGCGCGGAAGGCCCGCCGCCGCCGTGTGAAGAAACGCTCACAGCCCGGCTATGACATTTCGGGCGAAACGGGGGATACTCTGGTCCATGTAAATCAGCCGGAGTAAGAACATGGTCCGCGTCGCCGTCATTGAAGACGACCTCCCCACCAGCAACCAGCTGGCCGCCTGGATCAGCGCGGCCCGCCCGGGCATCGCGATCGACCAGTGGTTCAACCGCGACGACGCGGAGGCCGCCATCGCGCGCGAAAAGTACGACCTGGTGGTGCTCGACATCGAGCTTGGACGCGAGCGCCATGCGGGCGTGGCCATCATCAATGCGATCAACAAGAAGCAGGCGACGCCGGTGCTGGTGGTGTCGGCCATGCCGGCCACCATCTACCGCAGCATCATGAAAGCGCTCGACGCCTGGGACTACCTGCAAAAGGCGACGTTCGAGGAAGCGGACTTCATTGACACCTTCCTCGAGATCCTGCGCTCGGTGAAGGACAACGGCAAGGACAAGCCAGCCGCCAACCCAGGCGCCGAACTGGCGATGGACCCGCTGCGCCAGCGCTCGCCGATCTGGCGCGGCCAACGCATCAACCTGCCGCTGACGGCGCAGCGCATCCTGGCGGCCCTGTTCGCCCAACGCGGCCAAGTGGTGTCGTACGAGGAGCTGTTCGAGGTGGTCAAGAGCGGGCGCAATCGCGACAATATCCGCAAGCACGTGAGCACTATCCGCGACGCCTTCCGCGAAATCGATCCCGCCTTCGAGTGCATCGAAAACATTCCGATGCGCGGCTTTCGCTGGGTCGACGCGCCCGCCGCCGAAGGAACACGGCGGTGACGCGCCTGCGCTGGGCCGGCGTCACGCGCTTTCGGCTGCGCATCCTGCTGCGCGCGGCCTTCCTGCTGCTGGCCCTGGCGACGGTGGGGCTGGCGGTGTCGGTGCTGCAGCAGGAAAAACAGCTCAGCTACAAGAGCTACCAGACCACCTTCGGCAAGACCCGGGACCAGATCGCGACCACCTTGCGCCATCCATCCGGCCAGCTGGCCCTGCTCAATCCGCCCGCGCGCGAGGGCAAGGCGGCGCAGCTCCATCCGATGCTGCTGCCATATGCGGCGCTCGACTTCGACGACCAGTTCAAGGTCCAGCAGGCGGTGGCGATGTCCGGCTGCATGGTGCAGTACGGTAGCCGTGGCGCCCTGTGCGTGGGCATCGGTAACAACCCGTGGGCCGGCGGCTTCATCTACGTGGTGGGCAGCTTCGCCAGCACACGCCTGGTGCCGCACCCGCATGGCGAACGCATGCTCGACCAGGCGCACCGGGTGGCCTTGTCGGTGGCGCTGCGCGGCCAGACCTACAGGTGGATCGCACCTTTCGAGCAAACCACGGAAGGCGCGCCAGCGCGCGCCGGTATGCGCGGGCGCCTCACGGGCTTTAACGCGCTCGACGCGGGCCGGCCCAATGCGCGGCCGGTCAAGGAATTTCGCGGCTGGATCTGGCAAAGCCCGCGCTGCGAACAGGCCGATCTGGCGCCCGACGATGGCGCCTGCGTGCGCAACGCCTTCTTTTCGGTGCGCCTGCCGATCGGTGTGCTGCAGGACGCGCTATTCGATCAAAAACCGGTGCTCTGGCCGCCGACCGATCTGGACCAGATGCTGGTGCGGGTGGCGGTGCTGCCGCCGGCGAGCGCGCAAGCGCTGTTCGACAGTGCCACCGACCCCGCCACGCCCGCCTTCGCGCTGGCCGACCTCAAGGCCCTGCTGCTGCCGGGCGAAACGCTGCGCATCGCCAAGCAGGGCGGCGCCGGCGCGCCGCTGCTCGAGCTGGTCGGCGCCAGCGCGCCGGAGGACGAATCATGGCATCTGCTCACGTCCCTGATCCGGCGCTTGCCGGTCGACGACTACGACGTGCCGCTCGCGACGCTTGACACCATCAGCACGCCGCTTGGCAGCTATGAAGTGCGCCTCAAGGGGGACGTGCGCAGCGTCAGCAAGAGCCTGGGGGTGGTGGCCACGCGCGTGTCGTGGTTCGTTGGCGCGATGCTGCTGGCGCTGCTGCTGGCCTGGCTCGTGATCGAGGTCGGCATCATCCGCCGCATCACCATCCTCACGCGGCGCGCCGACAAGGTGGCGCGTTCGGTCAAGGGTGCCGGCGACCTGGAGCAGTTCGACTTGAGCGACCTGCGCAGCGAAGATGAGCTGGGCGTGCTGGCGAGCTGCCTGCACGACCTGTTGCGGCGCGTGCGCGAGGACGTCGGCCGCGAAGCGATCCGGGCCGAACAGGAGCGCGACATGTGGCACGCCGTGGGCCACGAGATCATGTCGCCGCTGCAGTCCCTGATGGTGCTGCACGGCGCCGAGAACGACCCGAGCAGCCGCTACATCAACCGCATGCAGCAAGCGATCCGCATCCTGTACGGTAGTGCGTCGCCCAGCGAAGCCTTCCAGTCGAGCACCCTGCAACTGGAAACGCTCGACATTGGCGCCTTCCTGGCCGATGTGGCCGTCAACGCGCCGTGCGTGGGCATTACCGATGTGCGCTTCGCGGGCGGCGGCACCCCCGTCATGGTCAAGGCCGACGCGTATTCGCTGGAAGATGTCGTCACCCACGTCTTGCGCAACGCGCAGCGCCATCGCACGCCCGGCACCGCCATCACGATCACGCTCGGCGCGGGTGAAACGGCCGTGACGGTGACGCTGCACAATCAAGGCGCGCACATCGCGCCCGAGCTGCTCGACAAGATTTTTGAATATGGCGTGTCCGGCCAGCACGAGTTGTCCGGCAGTGAAGAAGGCAGCCGCGGCCAGGGATTGTTCGTCGCGAAAATCTACATGGCGAAGATGGGCGGCACCATCAGCGCGGAAAACGTGGATGGCGGCGTCAGTTTCGCGCTCACTTTGCCGCGCTCGGCCGCATAGGCCAGCCGGTGCGACCTTGGCTTCGCATGCCGGCCACGCTCGCCAGCAAGACGGGAAATACGATCGCGCATTCAAGCAGAAAATGCCGCCACATGGCCGGATGGGTGAAGCGGTAGGTGTGTATCACCGTGGGCAGGAGAGCGACCGGCGCGATCACCTCCCCCACAGGCAAAGGCCAAAGCAGTGGCAAGGCATGGGCGCCAACCAGGAAGTCGAGCAGCAGATGCGTCAGGGGCGCGGCAATCATGCACGCTGAGGGGAAAGGTCGCGACACCGCGCAGCCCTGACGCAAGCGGCGCGTGGCTATGCAGGAAAACGCACCCAAGCATAGGCAAAAAAGGAAGGTGTGCGTCACGCGCACCTCCTGTTTGACGCCGAATAGCCAAATGGCGAGGTAATCGAGATCGGGAGCGATGGCCAGCAGCACGCATAATGGCAACGCCCACTGGCCATGCTGCGCACGCAGGCGATTTTGGCTGAAATAGACCGCGGCGCCGGCGGCCGCGTGGGCGATCAAAGTAGACATGAAAGCAGTCTACAAAGCGCAGATGCATTCACCATGCAGCCAGTGTGAAGCGGCCGCGAACGCGCGCGAATCTGGCGCTCGATGCGCGCCGCGGCGCCTTCGCTAATGTGGCGGGAACAGCGCGCGTCCGTCCTCACCGATGCGCCCTGAATAGACGGTCACATCGTGGTAAAGGAACAGGACATCGTCGTGCGCTTGCGGCCGGAACAGCAAGGCGCGCACTTGCGCCATTTCCGCTGCATTGAGCCGGTCAAAATTGTTGGTACTGAAAAGCAGTACTTCCTTGTAGTAGCGCGCGTACCATGGCGCCGCCGGCATGCCAAACGAGTCGGTGATGAAAACCAGACGGCCGCGCGTCGCAGCGGGATTGCGGAAAATGGCCATCTGGTACAACTTCGCCATGATCGGTTCGAGGGCGCCAAAACAGCTCGGACCGAGACAGGCGTCGATGCCCGAAGCCGCATAATCGATTTGCTCGAATCGGCTCGACCGGCTAACTCCGGGGAACATATGCGACAGGTCCGAGGGCATGTCCTTGAACGTGGTTTTGGGCGCCGTGCCGGTGGTCGCGCTTTCGCCAAACAGATTTTCCATCACATAGCCGGCCACCTTGCGCGGCCCGGTTCCCGACCAGTGAAACCACGCGCGCGGGAACACATCGAATTGCTCGGCATCGGCGCGCATTTCGCGAAACGGCACATACACGCGGTGGCGAATGGATGCCTGCAGCGTGGGCGCGTCGAGCGCACGCATGGCGGGAATGGGGACATCCTGATAACGGCGCGCAAGCCATGGTGGCAGTTGTTTGACGTGGACGGCGGGGGAGGATGGAACGATCACGACCCGCGCTTGCACGCCATGCGCGCGGCTGGCCGCCTCAAATGCATTGAGGTCATCGATCATCACTGCGGCCGCGTCGTTCAAGCCGCCGAAGGCCTCGATGATGGCCGAATATGGCTTGTCCGTCTTTTGATGCGCGGCGAGGAAGATGCGTCCTTCCTGTCCTTCGATCACCTGCTGGGTGGGGAATTGGCGGAACAAGGCATAGCGAATGCGATTATTGAACGCGACTAAACGTTCGCGCATGCCGAAATGGTCGTTCACCCATGCTTCCAATTGCGCGGTGTACTGCACGGCGCCAGGCCAGGTGTGCGGCAAGGCAGGTGGCGCCGCCAATTTGCGCTGCTCGCCCGTCATGGCGCCACCGGGCAGGAAGGCGGTCAAAGCCGGCAGCGCCAGTAGCAGGATCAGCAGAGGTTTCGCACCATGCCGGTGCCACCAGGTTTTCATGGTTGGCCGATCAAAAGTGGAAATAGATGAAGGGATTGTAGGTGCCGACAGCCAGGGTCGCAATGCAGGCAAGATAGGCTACCAGCACGGCAGCGCCCTTTAGTTTGAACGAGCGCAGTGGCGCGGGCAGCGCGCGTGCCATCGCGCGTTCGAGCGGCTCCGACCAAAGCGCGAGGATGGTGCCAATGGCGAGGGTGCTCCACTGGGCCGCACCCACGTCCATTTGCCAGGGATGGAGCTGCGTTGCAACGCTGCCAAAGCCAAACATCGTCTTGATGAAGGCCAGTGCGCTCGGCACGTCGCTGGCGCGGAAAAATACCCAGCCCAGCATGACACAAAGCAAGGTGATCGCTTGTGCGGCCAATGCTGGCAGGCGCTGCATGAGGGCACCCAATCCCGCCCGCTCAGCGACGAGCAGCGCGCCATGCCATGCGCCCCAGATAATGAAGGTCCACGCGGCGCCATGCCACAGGCCGCACAGCAGGAACACAATCGACAAATTGACATAAGTGCGCAAGGAGCCGCCACGATTGCCGCCGAGCGGGATGTACACATAATCGCGGAACCAGGACGACAAACTGATGTGCCATCGCCGCCAAAATTCGGTGATCGAGCGCGCGGAATAAGGCCGGTCGAAATTGGGCGGGTAGCTAAAGCCGAGCATATGGCCGATACCAATCGCCATATTCGAATAACCGGCGAAATCGAACAGGATCTGGATGCTGTAACACGCCACCGCGAGCCAGGCGCTGGCCGCGTCCAGATGGGCGGGACCGACCCCGAACAAGGTATCGGCGGGCAGGCCGACCGCGTTGGCGATCAAGACTTTTTGCGCCAGGCCCAGCACGAACAGGCGAAATCCCAAACTCAGTCGGACATTATCGATATGCCGATGTTCGATTTCCGCGGCAATTTGCTGGTAACGCACGATCGGGCCTGCTATCAATTGCGGAAACATCGCTTTGTACATGGCGAAGTTCAGGAAGCTCTTTTGCGAATCGACATGGCCACGATAAACGTCGATCAGGTAGGACAGTCCCTGGAAGGTGAAGAAGGATATGCCGAGCGGGAGGACGATGGCGGGCAAATTCGCGTGGCGGCCGAATACCTGATTCGAAATATCGACCAGAAACGCGGCGTATTTGTAATAGAGGAGCAAGCCGAGATTGGCGCTGATCCCCAGCGCGAGCAAGGGGCGCCGAGTGGCGCCGGCGCGGCCGATCAAGACGCCGAACACATAGTTGAGCAGGGCGGACAGCATCAGCAGGGGAACAAAGCGCGGCTCGCCCCAGGCATAGAAGATTAAGCTTCCGAGCAGAAGCGTGGCATTCTTCCATGGCGTCACGTAATAGACGAACAGGAACGCCGGCAGAAAATAAAAAAGGAAGATTGCCGAGCTAAAAACCATGCGGGATGATCCGAAAAAAATGCTTGCGTGATTTTATGCGAATTGAAACACGCATGGGCACTTAGCCTTGTGAATTCTGAAATCATGGGGCGAAAAAAAACCCGCGAAGCCAAAGGCGACGCGGGTTTTTTCACTATAAAAGCCT
>JAZKBP010000059.1:0-21339 GCA_040388555.1 Pseudomonadota bacterium | reverse complement strand
GGCGACGACCGCCGCCGCACCCACGACATGAACACGGCCAACTGGATTCCCGACCTGTTCATGAAGCGCGTGATGGAAAAGGGCGACTGGACCTTGTTCTCGCCATCCGAAACGCCTGACCTGCACGACAAGGTGGGCAAGGCTTTCGAACAAGCTTACACGGGCTACGAGGCGCGCGCCGCCGCGGGTGACATCCGCGTGTTCAAGAAAGTGGCCGCGCTCGACCTGTGGCGCAAGATGCTCTCGATGCTGTTCGAGACCGGCCATCCGTGGATCACCTTCAAGGACCCATGCAATATCCGCTCGCCGCAGCAGCACGTGGGCGTGGTGCACAGCTCGAACCTGTGCACCGAGATCACCCTCAACACCAATGAGTCGGAAATCGCCGTCTGCAACTTGGGTTCGGTAAACATGCCCGCCCATATGAAGGACGGCAAACTCGACCCGATCAAGCTGCAAAAGACGGTGCGCACCGCCATGCGCATGTTGGATAACGTCATCGACATCAATTACTACGCGGTCGACAAGGCGCGCAATTCGAACCTGCGTCACCGTCCGGTCGGCCTGGGCATCATGGGTTTCCAGGATTGCCTGCACATGATGCGCACGCCTTACGCCTCCGACGCTGCGGTGGAGTTCGCCGACCGTTCGATGGAAGCGGTGTGCTACTACGCCTACCTGGCCTCGACCGAGCTGGCCGAAGAGCGCGGCCGCTACACCTCCTACGAGGGTTCTCTGTGGGATCGCGGCATCTTGCCGCAGGACTCGGTCAAGCTGCTGGCGGAAGAACGCGGCGGCTACGTGGAGGTGGACGGCTCGTCCGCGATGGACTGGACCGTGGTGCGCGAGCGCATCAAGCAGTTCGGCATGCGCAATTCCAATTGCGTGGCGATCGCGCCGACGGCGACGATCTCGAACATCATCGGCGTGTCCGCCTGCATCGAGCCGACCTACCAGAACCTGTACGTGAAATCGAACCTGTCGGGCGAATTCACCGAAATTAACGCCTTCCTGGTGCGCGACCTGAAAGCGCGCGACCTGTGGGACGAAGTCATGATCGCCGACCTGAAGTACTTCGACGGCAGCCTGGCCAAGATCGACCGCATTCCGCAAGACTTGCGCGATATCTACGCCACCGCCTTCGAAGTGTCGCCGAGCTGGCTGGTGGAAGCGGCGTCGCGTCGCCAGAAGTGGATCGACCAGGCCCAGTCGCTCAATATCTACATGGCTGGCGCCTCGGGCAAGAAGCTCGACGAGACCTACAAGCTGGCTTGGCTGCGTGGCCTCAAGACCACCTATTATCTGCGTACCATCGCGGCCACCCATACGGAAAAGTCCACCTCCAAGACCGGCGCGCTGAACGCGGTGGCGGTGGACGGTGGCATGTCGGCCAGCGCCCAGAGCGCGCAGGCCGACCAGGCGGCGGCCGCTGCGGCGACGGCGGCGGCCAGCGTGGCCGAGGGCGCGGCGTGCTACTTGCGTCCGGGCGACGACGGTTTCGAGGAATGCGAAGCCTGCCAGTAATCTCGCCAAACTCGGACTACACTATATATATGCGGTCACCGCCCGGCATCTTCGGGCGGTCCACGATGCGAAAAATTTAAGGAAAAACTATGTTGTCTTGGGATGAAGAGGCGCCGAGCGCGCCGGCAGGGCGGCCAGCCATGCCGATGGGCGAGGCTTTGAATCTGGGCGCGCAGGGCGGCGAGACGGTGGACGCCGCGCTGGTGGCCAAGCGCGTCAACGCCGATGACAAGCGCATCATCAATGGCAAGACGGACGTCAACCAGCTGGTGCCGTTCAAGTACAAATGGGCGTGGGACAAATACCTGGCCGGTTGCGCCAACCACTGGATGCCGCAAGAAGTGAATATGCAGCGCGATATCGAGCTGTGGAAGAACCCGAATGGCTTGACCGACGACGAGCGCCGCCTGGTCAAGCGCAACCTGGGCTTTTTCGTCACCGCCGACTCGCTCGCCGCCAACAACATCGTGCTCGGCACCTACCGCCACATCACGGCGCCGGAGTGCCGCCAGTACCTGCTGCGCCAGGCTTTCGAGGAAGCCATCCACACCCACGCCTACCAGTACATCGTCGAGTCGCTCGGCCTGGACGAGGGAGAGATCTTCAACGCCTACAATGAAGTGGAGTCGATCCGCGACAAGGACGAGTTCCTGATCCCCTTCATCAACACCCTGACCGACCCGGCCTTCACCACCGGCACGGTGGAAAACGACCAGAAGCTGCTCAAGTCCCTGATCGTGTTCGCTTGCCTGATGGAAGGCTTGTTCTTCTACGTGGGCTTCACCCAGATCTTGGCGCTGGGTCGCCAGAACAAGATGATGGGCGCGGCCGAGCAATACCAGTACATCTTGCGCGACGAGTCGATGCATTGCAATTTCGGTATCGACTTGATCAACACGATCAAGATGGAAAACCCGCTGCTGTGGACGCCGGCGTTCCGCGAAGAGATCAAGGCGCTGTTCCTGAAGGCGGTCGACCTCGAATACCGTTATGCGGAAGACACCATGCCGCGCGGCGTGTTGGGCTTGAACGCCACCATGTTCAAGGGCTACCTGCGCTTCATCGCCAACCGCCGGGCCCAGCAGATCGGTCTGGACCAGCTGTTCGCGCAGGAAGAAAATCCTTTCCCGTGGATGAGCGAAATGATCGACTTGAAGAAGGAACGCAACTTCTTCGAGACGCGCGTGATCGAGTACCAGACCGGCGGCGCGCTCAACTGGGAGTGAGCGGAGCGGATGGCAAGACTGGGGCGGGCGCCGACAAGGGCCCGCCCTTTTTCATGGGCGGGTGCGGCGCCGCGGCCCGCCACCCGGTCAACGCGGCCGGTTTTTCGGTGGTCGCCGACCGATCCGCAATGAGGGACGCAGCCGTCGTTTGGCCCGCGCCGCCCGCACGAACATGGCGCGCCAGCGTCGCCTGTTCGCCATATTCATGTGCCACTGGCGTGCGCGAAATCGGTGCTGCGCGAGTTTGCGCAAGGTCGCCGCCGCGCGCACGCCGGCGCGCATTTTTATTTTTTCGGCGTCGTCGATCGAGCTCGCACGGGTTCGACAAAGCTGGCGCGTACGCGCGCGCCGTGATCGGCGCGTCGAAACGCGCGTTGCGCGCCACGCTCGCGATCCTATGCGCGCTTTTTTTTCGCGCGCGCGAATTTTTTGTGTGGAAAAATCCCAACGGTTGCACGCGCGCCTCGCGCAGCGCGCGCATGCGCTCTCGCTCGCCGTCGCGCGCGCCGCGCAGCGCATGCGCGCGCCGTCGCGAAAATTTTCGTCGAATAAAAAATCTCCCGCCGTTATTGGCCTCCCGCGAAATCGGTGCGCGTGAATCGGCGCGCATGCGCGTTCGCATGCGCGTTCAGCGCGCGCCCGCGCGTCGATTTTCGCGCTCAATTGCGCGCGCGCGGCACCTTCCAAATCGTGTTTTTGAATTTCGCGCGACGCGTTTCGCGCGCGCGCGTTTCAAAAAAGCGCGCGTGACGGTTGCGCATTGACAAGGTTTTCGTGTACTTTACGTGATTGAAAATACGACTTTGTTGAATGCGAAAATTTTTGATCGCGCGGTCGTATAAATTCAGATTACAACGGGACGCTGAACCACATTGTATGACACTGAACTCACCGCAAAAAACAAGCCGCTCTGCCTGATCGCTGTCAGGCGTGGCGGCTTTTTCTTTGAATGGTTGGAGCGTCGTAGGGTGCGAAACAGCGACTTGGTAACACCGTTTATGTCGTTTCTGGATGCAGATTCATGCCGCTTGAATTGAAAAAGGTGGCAACGACGAAGGCTGAAGTGCTGCAATCGTGAGGAGTTGCAGCAGTTCAGCTGGTGCCGAATTCATTAGCGCAAACACGACATCGTTTGTGCCGATGAATAATTCGCCTGACCGGAAGGCATGGTCGGACGGGTTTTAAACTTGTAGCGTATTTCCCATCGCAGATGAAGGAGAACCCAAATGGCAACAGCCGCTAAGAAACCAGCAGCAAAGAAACCAGCCGCGAAAGCGGCTGCCGCTAAACCAGCAGCCAAAAAAGCCGCAGCCAAGCCTGCAGCGAAAAAGGCCGCCGCCAAGCCAGCAGTCAAGAAGGCAGCAGCCAAGCCAGCAGTGAAGAAGGCAGCAGCGAAGCCAGCAGCGAAGAAAGTCGCAGCGAAGAAGCCAGCAGCGAAGAAAGTCGTCGCCAAGGCAGTAGCTAAGCCAGCAGTCAAGAAGGTAGCGGCGAAGAAGCCGGCAGCGAAGAAAGTTGCAGCGAAAAAGCCAGCAGCGAAGAAAGTCGTCGCCAAAGCAGCAGCCAAGCCAGCAGCGAAAAAAGTAGCCGCCAAAAAACCGGCAGCGAAAAAAGTCGCCGCTAAAAAGCCGGCCGCCAAGAAAGCCGCTGCTAAGCCAGCAGCCAAGCCAGCAGCGAAAAAAGCTGCTGCCAAAAAGCCGGCAGCTAAAAAAGCCGCAGCTAAACCAGCAGCTAAAGCAGCAGCGAAGCCAGCGAAAGCGGCCAAGCCAGCAGCAAAGGTGGCGGCTAAGCCTGCAGCAAAAAAGCCGCTTAAGGCAGCGGCTAAGCCTGCTGCCAAACCAGCGGCTAAGCCTGCTGCCAAACCAGCGGCTAAGCCTGCTGCCAAGCCTGCGGCTAAGAAAGCTGCGCCGAAAAAAGCCGCTGCCCCCAAGGCAGCAGCACCGGCAGCAGCCAAGCCAGCCGTCGTAGCCGCGCCAGCGCCAGCAGCACCGGCACCGGCACCGGTCGCAAAAACCGTGCTGGCACCTGCCGCAGCATGGCCATTCCCGACCAGCAGCCGTCCTTAATAGCGCGCTGCGCCTGGTTCAGGCAAAATACCGCTGTGTGACTCGTTTCACACGGCGGTTTTTTTTTAGGGAGTTGCGGTGCTGACCATTCTTTCCTTGATTGTCGATACGATCGCCGGCTTGCTGGGCGGCGTGTTGCTGTTGCGTTTCTGGATGCAGGCGATCCGGGTGCGCCCGCCGGCGCAGATCGCCCAATTCACCTTCCAATTATCGGACTGGCTGGTGCGCCCGCTGCGCCGCCTGGTGCCGGGCGTGGGCGGCTACGATTGGGCCAGCCTGATTGGCGCCTTCCTGGTGGTGCTGCTGGCCAGCTCGATCCTGTTCCTGGTCGGCCAGAGCTGGCAAGGCGTGCTGCTGATGGCGCTCTACCGGTTTCTGCAATGGATTATCTACGGCTTCATGGCCTTGCTGATCGTCGAGGCGGTGTTCAGCTGGATTAACCCGCACGCGCCCTTGGCGCCCTTCGTACATGCGCTCAACTCCCCGATGCTGCGACCGCTGCGGCGCGTGGTGCCGCCCATCGGCGGGCTCGACCTGTCACTGCTGGTAGCCTTGATCTTGCTGCAGATCGCCCAGGTGCTGCTGTCGATGCTGTTTTCGTACCGGTGAGCCGGCCCTGGTGCGCGGCCGTGCCGGCCGGTGTGCGGCTGGCCGTGCAGATCCAGCCGAACGCGAAGAAGACGGAAGTGATCGGCGTGCTGGACGACGCCCTCAAGCTCAAGCTGCATGCCCAGCCCATCGAGGGCAAGGCCAACGACGCCCTGGTGCGCTACCTGGCCGACATCCTGTCGGTGCCGCGCAGCGCCGTCACCATCACCCATGGCCTCAGTAATAAGCGCAAGCTGATCGAAGTGGCCAGCGCGCGCCTGACGCCGCAAGACGTCGAGCGCTTGCTGCTGCCGGCGCCTTAGTAACGGTAGCCGAAGGCCGCCTCGAAGCGTTGCGCGATCTCGTCGGCGCTGGCGCTGTGGTTTTGCCCGCCCTGATGCGCGATCTTGAGCGCGCCCATCAGGCTGGCCAGGCGGCCCGTGGTCGGCCAATCCATCCCTTGCGTGATCCCGTGTAGCAGGCCGGCGCGGTAGGCGTCGCCGCAACCGGTGGGGTCGACCACGGCCGCCGCCGTCACCGCCGGGATATCGTGGCGCTGGCCGCCGGCGTAAATTTCCGAACCCTGTTCGCCGCGCGTGACGATCAAGGCGTCCAGGTGCTCGGCGATCTGCGGCAGTGTCAGACCGGTGCGGTCCATCAGCATCTCGAATTCGTAGTCGTTGGCCGCCAGATAGCTGGCTTGCTCGATGAACTTGATCAGCTCGGCGCCACTGAACATGGGCAGCTGCTGGCCAGGGTCGAACATGAAGGGAATGCCCTGGGCGGCGCAGTCGGCCGCGTGCTTGAGCATGCCGTCGCGTCCGTCCGGCGCGATGATTGCCACCCGCAGCGCACCGCAGTCAGCCACGTTGTTCTCGTGCGAGAACTGCATCGCGCCCGGATGGAAGGCGTTGATCTGGTTGTTGTCGAGGTCGGCCGTGACGAAGCACTGGGCCGTGTAGGCGTGTTCGATGCGGCGGATCGCGCGCGTGGCGATGCCGAATTTTTCAAAGCGCTCCATATACTGGCCGCCGTCCTGGCCGATGGTGGCCATGATCAGGGGATCGCCGCCGAGCAGCTTGAGGTTGTAGGCGATGTTCGCCGCGCAGCCGCCGTATTCGGTGCGCAGGGTCGGCACCAGGAAGGACACGTTCACCTTGTGCAGCTGGTCGGCCAGCAGCGATTCGGCGAAACGGCCGTTGAACTGCATGATTTTGTCGAATGCGAGCGAGCCGCAGATCAGGGTGGTCAGGGTCATGGTCGGGCCTAGGGATAGAAAATGGCGACGTGGTAGCCGGAAGCCTTGACCTCGTCGAGTTTGAAGTACAGCTTGAGCACCTGCTCGGAGCGCCCGCCGATGCCCTTGGCCAGCTCCGGCGCGGCGATCTGATACTCGGCCGGCGTGAACACGCGGCGCAGCACTGGCTTGTCGTTTTCGGTCAGGGCCAGTTCGACGTGCGGCCAGCTTTGCGCCAGGCTGCCCTGGTTGCGCAGCGTGGTGATATAGGAGAACGCACCGCCGCCCAGGGTTTGCAGCTCGCCCAGGTCGATGTTCAACACGTCGATGCGGCTTGGCAGTTCAACGCGGCAGCCGAGCACGCCGCAGGCTGACACCAGGGCGCTCTTGAGTTGCGGGAATTGGGCCGCCAGGCGGTTGCGGAAGTTCGTCACGCCTTGGGCCAGCAGGGCGGCCACCAGCAGTAGCGAGCCCAGGGCCAGACCCGCGCTGCGCAGGCGGCCGAATTTTTGCTGCATGCGGCTGCGCTTGACGAAGCTCGGTTCGAACTCGGCTTCGGCCGGCGCGGCCTGCGGGTCCGGCTGCAGCGGCAGCGCTTCGCCCGGCGTCTGCTCGGCCTGCACTGGCGCGTCCGGTGACCGCTCGTCCTGCTCGGCGGCGGCCAATGCGCGCCCGTGCGCGCTCACGTGAATTGCGCTGTCGTCATCGCCGCCATCGGCGTCGCCAGCGGCCGCGCGCGCGCGCCGCGCCTGCGCCTTCGCTTGCGCCTTGGCTTGCGCCCGCGATAGCGGCGCGCCTTCCTGGCGCGGCGGCGCTTGGCCTTCGCCGCTGTCGGTGCGCTCGTCCTCATCCGGCCCGGGGCTGTCGAAGCCGAGCGTCTTCAAATACACTTCGCCAAAGGTCGGTTCGATGCGTGGGCCGCCCGCGGGTGCGTGGCGCTCAAGCGCTTCGCCGTCGACTGACGGCGCCACGGTATCGTGGGCGTGCGGTGCGCCGCCATCCTCGGGCGCGGAAGATTCAGCGGCGCGCGTTTGGGCCACGTGCGGCGGCGCCGGCGGCAGCGTGAATGCGGCGTTTTGCGCGCCGGAGGTGTCCGGCTCGCTGGTGTCGATGTTGACGTCGAGCTCGACGTCCAGGTCCAGCTCAAGATCGTCCAACTGCGCGCCCAACTGCGCGCCCGACTGCGGCGCCGGCGCCGCTTGCGGCTCGGGCGGCAAATCGATGGCTTCGAATTCGAAGCTGTGTTCGGGCGCGGTGGGAGGGGAGGCCGGGGCCGGCTCTTCCTCGGCTTCCGGCTTGGGCAAGATGCCGAGCGGGTCGAAGGCGGTGGCGAAATCGAGGGTGTAGACCGGTTGTTCGTCGGCGCCGCCGGAAGGTTCGCGCCCGTCCTCGGTGCCCGCCATCGCGCTCGCCGGCGCCACCGATGCTGCCGATGGTGCCGGGGTGCGCTGGGCCGGCCGCGCGGCCGGGCTGTCAAGCGTGATCAGGCTGGCGTTGCCGTCAAAAATCTCGTTGCACGCGCCACAGCGCACGATCCCGCCGCGCAGCTTGAGCTGGTCGTTGGCGACCCGGAACAGGGTGTGGCAGTGCGGGCAGCGAGTGGCGAGCGCCATGCCGTTATTGACCGCCCGATGCGCGCGCCGGCGGCGCGCCGTCCTGGCCCAGCCGGCCATGCAGCGCGACCCAGCCGTCCTGCTCGGCCCATACGCCCAGCTTGATGAACGGTGCGTAGGCTTGCGCCACTTCCTCGGCCTGGCGCGCCAGCACGCCTGACAAAATCAGGGCGCCACCCGGCGCCACGCGTCCGGCCAGCATCGGCGCCATCAGCTTCAGGGGGCTCGACAGGATGTTGGCGACGACGATGTCGAAGCGCCCGTCCGCGTGTTGGCCCTTGGGCGAAGCGGCGAAGTCGTCCGGCAGATAGTAGTCGATCTCGCAGTGATTGCGCTGCGCGTTGTCGCGCGCCGATTCGATTGCTTGGGGGTCGATGTCGACCCCGGCAACCATGGCCGCGCCGAGCTTCTTGGCCACCATCGCCAGGATGCCGGAGCCGCAGCCGTAGTCGAGCACCGTCTTGCCTGGCGCGGGATGCGCTTCGAGCCATTCCATGCACAATCGTGTGGTGGGATGGCTGCCGGTGCCGAAGGCCAGGCCCGGATCGAGTTCGAGGATCAAACCGTCGGGATCGGGCGCTTCGTGCCAGCTTGGCACCACCCAGATATTGGTGCCGATGTGGATGGGCGCGAACTGCGATTGCGTCAGGCGCACCCAGTCCTGCTCGGCCACCGCGCGCGTGCTGAACGCGGGCGCCTTGGCCAGGCCGATGGCGGCGGCCGCGGCGGCCACGATGGCCGCCTGGTCGGCCTCGACGTCGGTGAGCGCCACCACGCGGCTGTGTTCCCACGCCGCTTCCTTTGGCTCCATGCCCGGCTCGCCGAACAGCGGCTTTTCCTGGTCCGTGCCTTCGTCCGCGTCTTCCACCGAGACCGACAGCGCGCCCGCTTCCATCAGGGCGTCCGACAGGCCCTCGGCGTGTTCGCGTGCGATCTCGATGACGACTTCAGTCCAGCTCATAGTGTTACCTTGGCTTCCGATTTGTTCGCAATGCTTGGCAGTTCGCGCTTCGAATCCTTGGGCAGGTCCGGCTTGTTGGCCAGCTTTTGCTCCAGATAGTGGATGTTGGTGCCGCCTTCGATGAAGCGCGCATCGATCATCAACTCGCGGTGTAGCGGAATGTTCGTCATGATACCTTCAACGACCATTTCGGAGAGCGCGATTTGCATGCGGCGGATCGCCTGCTCGCGCGTGGCGCCGTAGGCGATGACCTTGCCGATCATCGAATCGTAGTGCGGCGGCACGTAGTAGCCGGCGTAGGCGTGCGAATCGACCCGGATGCCGGGGCCGCCCGGCGTGTGCCAGGCCACGATGCGCCCCGGCGACGGGGTGAACTTGAACGGGTCTTCGGCGTTGATGCGGCATTCGACGGCGTGGCCGGCCAGCAGGATGTCGCGCTGGCGAAAGCGCAGCTTTTCGCCGGCCGCAATGCGGATTTGCTCTTGCACGATGTCGACGCCGGTGATCATCTCGGTGACCGGATGCTCGACCTGGACGCGCGTGTTCATCTCAATGAAGTAGAACTCGCCGTTTTCATACAGGAATTCGAAGGTGCCGGCGCCGCGGTAGCCGATCTTGCGGCAAGCCTCGGCGCAGCGGTCGCCCACTTTCTCGATCAGCTTGCGCGCGATGCCAGGCGCCGGCGCTTCCTCGATCACCTTCTGGTGGCGGCGCTGCATCGAGCAGTCGCGCTCGCCCAGCCAGATGGCGTTCTTGTGCTCGTCGGCCAGGATCTGGATTTCCACGTGGCGTGGATTTTCCAGGTACTTCTCCATATACACTTCCGGATTGCCGAAGGCCGTGCCCGCTTCCGTCTTGGTCATGGCGACCGCGTTCAAGAGGGCCGCCTCGGTGTGCACGACGCGCATGCCGCGCCCGCCGCCGCCGCCGGCCGCCTTGATGATGACGGGATAGCCCACGCGGCGCGCGGTCTGGATGATTTCCTTCGGGTCGTCGGTGAGGGCGCCGTCCGAGCCGGGCACGCAGGGCACGCCAGCCTTGATCATGGTTTGCTTGGCCGTGACCTTGTCGCCCATCATGCGGATCGATTCGGAGCGGGGGCCGATGAAGACGAAGCCCGATTTTTCCACGCGCTCGGCGAAGTCGGCGTTTTCCGACAAGAAGCCGTAGCCTGGGTGGATCGCCTCGGCATCCGTCACTTCGGCCGCGCTGATGATGGCCGGCATGTTCAGATAGGACAGGGTCGAGGGTGCCGGGCCGATGCAGACGGACTCGTCGGCTAACTTCACGTATTTGGCGTCCTTGTCGGCTTCGGAGTGCACGACGACGGTCTTGATGCCCATTTCGCGGCAAGCGCGCTGGATGCGCAAGGCAATTTCACCGCGATTGGCAATAAGAATTTTTTCAAACATGGTCGATAGGGTGTTCCATGAAATCCGGCCAAGGCCGGGTGCTGCCTAAATGGTGGGAGCGGGCGCGCGCGGGCGCGCCGCTTAGCCGATCACGAACAGGGGTTGGCCAAATTCGACCGGCTGGCCGTTCTCGACCAGGATCTTGGTGACCACGCCGGAGACGTCGGCGTCGATTTCATTGAGTAGTTTCATCGCTTCGATGATGCACAAGGTGTCGCCTTCCTTGATGCTCGAGCCGACTTCGACGAAAGCCGCGCTGCCGGGCGAGGAGGAGCGGTAGAAGGTGCCGACCATCGGCGACTTGACCACGTGGCCGGTCGGCTCGGCGGCCACCACGGCCACTGGCGCGGCGGCTGGCGCGGCCGCTGCGGCCGGTGCCGCATACTGCTGCTGCATGCCTTGCGGCTGCATCATCACCATCTGGTTTTGCGGCATGGCGGACGACTTGACGATGCGGACCTTGCTTTCGCCCTCGGTCACCTCGAGTTCGGCGATATCCGACTCGGCCACCAGGTCGATCAATGTCTTGAGCTTTCGTAGATCCATGTGCTTACCCCTTTTGGAATTATTCTAGTGTGTGAGTGGCGCCCCAGCCTGCGGGTGCCGCCGTTGTTATTGGTATTTACGTGAAGATGGCGAAGATTAACGCTTTTTAATCACAAAGTCGATGGCAAAGCGATATCCATCGCTGCCCAGTCCGCAAATGCTGCCGACCGCGAGCGGCGCCAGGAAAGAATGGTGGCGAAACGCTTCACGCTGGTAGATATTCGAGATGTGAACCTCGACGAAGGGGATCGCGACCGCCGCCAGGGCGTCGCGCAAGGCGACGCTGGTGTGGGTCAATCCGCCCGGATTGATGACGATCGCCTCGACGCCCTCGCCGCTGGCGGCGTGGATGCGGTCGATCAAAGCGCCTTCATGGTTGCTCTGGAAACAAGCAAGCGTCGCGCCCGCCGCCAGAGCCTGGGCTGTGGCGGCAGCTTCGATGTCGGCCAGCGTCGTGCTGCCATACACCTGTGGCTCGCGGGTCCCCAGCAAATTGAGGTTGGGACCATTGAGCAGCAAGAGCTTTTTTGCCATGTGACGGACCACTATTTCGCGAAAGTCACGCATTTTGCCGCCAACTGCGGCCAATGGCAAGCGAAATAAACAGGTCCGGGCTGCGCCTGGGCGGGCGCGCCCGGGCCAGGGGGAAGCCTTAGAGGGCGCCCAGGTCGGCTTTGAGCTGGGCGAACTTGAGGGTGCCCATATAGGTCTTGCGCACTTTGCCGTCGGCGCCGATCAAGGCCGTGAAGGGCAAGCTACCGGCATTGTCACCGAATTGGCGCGCCAGTTCGGAGCCGCCCATGCCGGCCACGAACAGGGGGTAGGCGATCTTGAATTTGCCAGTAAATTCAGCGATATTGCTGGGCGAATCGATGCCGATGCCGATGATCTGCACCTTCGGGTATTGCGCCGCCAGGGCCGACAGTTCTGGCATTTCCTTCACGCAAGGGCCGCACCAGGGCGCCCAGAAATTGACCAGCAAGGCCTTGCCCTTGTATTGGGATAAGGCATGCGCCTTGCCTTGGGCGTCCGGCAAGCTTTGCGCGAACAGCGAGGCTGGCCCGTCCGGCGGCGCCGCGCTTTTGTCCGCACCCTTGTCCGCGCCCGGCCCGGTCATGCCGGCGTAGGCGCCAAGGGCGCCAAACAGGGTGGCGACGGCGAGGTAGGTGGCGAGTGTCTTGATTTTCATGGCCGTTTTTCTATGTCAGTATTTAAATCGGTATTTAAGTCGGTATTTAATAGGGCGCGCAGGGCGGCGGCGTCGGCGCGCGTCGGGCGCCCGTCAGCGCGCGCCTTGAGGGCGCCGCGCACGGCATCTTGCTCGTAAATTTGCAGATGCACCCCCTCCTTGCGCCACAGGAAGCTCACCGTTTCCACCGCGTTGGCGCGCTGGCCCTTGAAGTGGGGTGTTTCACTGATATCGATGGTGATATTGCGGTTGATCAGGAAGATCTCGACTTCTTTCGCGCTTTGCGTGAACACTTGCAGATGGATGTCGTCGTGCTCGCCAGCCGAGCCGCTCAAGACCGCGCCCGTCAGATAGGGCCCGAAGGCGGCCAGCGCCTCCATCACCTCGAGCGCGACCGTGCGCAGTTGGCGCAGGCGCTGCGGCTGCCGGTCCGCGTTGTAGAGTGCGTGGTAGGCGCGCACCGCATCCTCGACTTGCTCGTTGTCGGGCATTAAATTCGGGCGCGGCGTCCCCTGGCCCAGCACCAGACGCGCCGCCTTGCGCTTGGCGCTGCCGTAGTCAGCGCCGTCTTGCGCGACCAGGCGCGCGGCGGCCGCCGCAATCCGGGCACGCAGCGATCCGCTGTCATCAATGGGAGGGCTCATCATCAGCGAGATCATACTCTGGAATGGGAAATGCCACGGCGTCGGGTAAAATCGCGTATTCACTGTTATGGACCGAGCGCCACGGGCCGCCTTCACACTCATGCATATACATATACTCGGCATCTGCGGCACCTTCATGGGCGGCCTGGCCGTGCTGGCCAAGGAAGCGGGCCACAAGGTCACCGGCTGCGACGCCAACGTCTACCCGCCGATGAGCACCCAGCTCGAAGCCCAAGGCATCGAGCTGATCCAGGGCTTCAGCCCGGACCAGATCAAGCTCGCGCCGGACCTTTACGTGATCGGCAACGTTGTCTCGCGCGGCAACCCCCTGATCGAGGAAATCCTCAACCGCAGCCTGCCCTATGTGTCCGGGCCCCAGTGGATGGGCGAACATATCCTGCGCAATAAATGGGTACTGGCGGTGGCCGGCACGCATGGCAAGACCACCACCTCGGCCATGCTGGCCTGGATACTCGAGCAATCGGGCTATGCGCCGGGTTTCCTGATTGGCGGCGTGCCGCTCAATTTCGGGGTGTCGGCCCGCCTGCAGGGTAATACCGACTCCGATTTTTTTGTCATCGAGGCCGACGAGTACGACACCGCCTTCTTCGACAAGCGCAGCAAATTCCTGCACTACCACGCCAAGACGGCGGTGCTCAACAACCTCGAATACGACCATGCCGATATTTTCCCCGACATTGGCGCCATCGAAACCCAGTTCCACCACCTGGTGCGCACGGTGCCCGGCGTGGGCCGCCTGATCGTCAACGGCGACGAAGCGGCGCTCGGGCGGGTGCTGGCGCGCGGTTGCTGGAGCGAGCGCGAGAGCTTCGGCCAGCGCGAGGGCAGCCACTGGAGCTGGCGCGACCAGGCGGGCGGCGCGTTCGACGTGCTGATGGGGGGCGAAACGCTCGCCTCGGTGGCCTGGGACTTGACGGGCGCGCACAACCGCGCCAACGCGCTCGCCGCGATCGCGGCGGCGCGCCACGTGGGCGTGCCGGTGCCGCAGGCGGCCCAGGCCCTGGCCAGCTTCCAGAGCGTCAAGCGGCGCATGGAAGTGCGCGGCGTGGTGCAGGGTGTGACGGTGTACGACGATTTCGCGCACCACCCGACCGCCATCGCCACCACCGTGGGTGGCTTGCGCCAGAAGGTGGGCGGCGCGCGCATTCTGGCGGTGCTCGAGCCGCGCTCGAATACGATGAAGCTCGGCGCCATGAAAGACGCCTTGCCCGGCAGCCTGCGCGAAGCGGACCTGGTGTTCGGCTTTGGCAGCCAGCAGGCGCTTGGCTGGAGCCTGGCCGATGCGCTCGCGCCGCTGGGTGCGATCGCGCACAGCTTCGACCAGATCGATTTCCTGGTGCGCGCGATCGCCGACGCGGCGCGCCCGGGCGACCATATCCTAGTCATGAGCAACGGCGGCTTCGGCGGCGTGCACCAAAAGCTGCTCGAGGCCCTGGCCCGATGATCCCGCACCCATGATCTTATACCTGCACGGCTTTCGTTCCTCGCCCGCCTCGTTCAAGGCTTGCGTGCTGCGCGCGCGCATGGACGCGCTCGGGCGCGGCCTTGATCTCGTTTGCCCGCAGCTGCCGGCCTCGCCGCAAGCGGCCATGGCGCTCGCGCTATCGTTGGTCGATGGCTGCGCGCCGCAGGACCTGTGCGTGGTCGGCTCGTCCCTGGGCGGCTACTACGCCACCTGGCTGGCCGAGCGCCTGGGCTGCCGCGCGGTGTTGCTCAACCCGGCGGTGGTGCCCGCGCTCGACCTCGAAGCCCATGTCGGCGTGAGCACCGCCTACCACAGCGACGCGCCCTTCGAATTCAAGCGCGAATACATCGCCGAGCTGGGCGCGCTGGCGCTACCGGCCATCACCCGCCCGCAGCGTTACTTCCTGCTCGCGGCGAGCGGCGACGAAGTGCTCGACTACCGCGACATGCTGGCCCACTACCAAGGCGCGCGCCTGCACCTGATCGAAGGGGGCGACCACGCCATTTCCGACTTCCCGCAATACCTGGACGCGCTGCTGGCCTTTTGCGGCATCGATGGCGCCGCGCGGGTCGCGCAATGAGGTCCGCGCAATGAGGGCCGCGTCCCTGCGCCAGGCGCGCTGGCACCGGCACGTCAATTTCGTCAACGCGGCGCCGGACATGCGCGGCTGGCTCACCGGCGACGGTTCGCTCACGGCGCGCCTGATCGCCAGCAGCTCGGCGTTCCGGGTGCAGCGCCTGCACCAGCATACGGCCCTGTGCCTGCCGGACGAGGCGCACGCGATCGGCATGCAGCGGCCCGGGCGGGTGTGGGAGCGCGAGGTGCTGCTGCGCTGCGATGAGCGGCCGGTGGTGTTCGCGCACACGGTGGTGCCGATGTCGGCCAGCGCGGCGGACTGGCCCTTGTTCAGCGCGCTGGGCGAACGTTCGCTCGGCAGCACCCTGTTCGGCGACCCCAAGGTGGCGCGCGGCGCGCTCGAATTCGCGCGCATCCGCGCCGGCCATCCCTTGCTGGCGCGCGCGCGCGCCGTGCTCGGGGCGTCCACCGCGTCGGTGCTGTACGCGCGCCGCTGCCTGTACCGGCGGCGCCAGGGCACGCTGCTGGTGACCGAAGTGTTTCTGCCCGCGGTGCTGGACTTGAGCGCACCCACGGCTTTCAAGCAACAATATGTAGTGAACAGTGCGAAGTGATGAGTGATGAATTTATTTTTTGAAGAGTCGGGCGATTTCAAAGTCGGCAACGTGATGTCGCAGGCGGGCGAGGCGTATCAGGTCGAGCTCCCGAGCGGCAAGCGCAGCAAGGTCAAGGTCAAGGACGTGCTGCTGCAGTACGAAAAACCGGGGCCCTCCGAGCTGATGGACGCGGCCAAGGCCACCGCGGCCGAAGTCGATCTCGACTTTTTGTGGGAAGTGGCGGGCCAGGAGGAATTCGGTTTCGCCGAGCTCGGTGCCGAATACTTCGGCCACGCGCCGCTGCCGTTTGAAGCGGCCGGCTTGATCCTGGCCCTGCACGGTGCGCCCATCTACTTCTACAAAAAAGGGCGTGGACGCTACAAGGCGGCGCCGGAAGCGGCCTTGCGCGCGGCCCAGGCCGGCATTGAAAAGAAGAAGCAGCAAGCGCTGGTGCAGGCGGCCTACGTCGAGGAACTCAAGCTCCATCAATTGCCGGCGTCGTTCGCGCCCATCGTGCAGCAGCTGCTGTTCAAGCCTGACAAGAACGGGGTCGAGTACAAGGCGCTGGAAGCGGCCAGTGAACAGCTGCACACCACGCCAGTGCGCCTGATGCTCGCCTGCGGCGGCCTGGCCTCGCCCAAGGCCCTGCACATGGGGCGCTTCCTGTTCGAGAATTTCCCGCGCGGCGCGGGTTTTCCCGCCGTGGTGGTGCCGAGCGCCCCGGGCGGTTTGCCGACGGCGCCGGTGGCCGCGTTCTCGATCGACGATGTCACCACCACCGAGATCGACGACGCCTTTTCGGTGCTGAGCCAGGCGGACGGCACGCTGCGGGTCGGCATCCACATCGCCGCGCCCGGTCTGGCGATCCGCCCGGACGACGCCATCGACAAAATCGCGCGCGCGCGCATGTCCACCGTGTATATGCCGGGCGATAAAATCACCATGCTGCCCGACGCAGTGGTGGCCGCCTTCACCCTGGCCGAGGGCCAGACCTGTCCGGCGCTGTCGCTGTACGCCACGCTCGACCCGAGCGACTGGCGCGTGCTCTCGACCGAGACGCGCGCCGAACTGGTGCCGATCCAAAGCAATCTGCGCCACAACGACTTGGATGAACTGGTCAACGAGGAGACCTTGGCGAGCGGCGCCGGCGACTACCCGCACAAGGCCGAACTGGCGCTGCTGTGGCAGTGGGCCCAGCAGCTGGAAAGCGGCCGCATGAAAAAGCGCGAAGGTTTTGGTTTGAAGCCAGAGCAAAACAACCGGGTCGACTTCAATTTCTACGTCGATGACGACGTGGTGTCGGTGGTGCGGCGCAAGCGCGGCGCCCCGCTCGACAAGATCGTGGCCGAGCTGATGATCTTCGCCAACAGCACCTGGGGCAAGCTGATGCACGACACGGGCGTGCCTGGCATCTACCGCTCGCAAGGCGCTGGCAGCGGCGCCGGCTGGGCCGCCAAGATGCAGGTGCGGATGGTCACGCACGCCGCGCCGCACCAGGGCTTGGGAGTGGACCAGTACGCCTGGAGCACTTCGCCGCTGCGCCGCTACACGGACCTGGTGAACCAGTGGCAGATCCTGGCGTGCGCCGAGAAAGGCGTGGCCGCGCCGCTGGTGGCGCCGTTCAAGCCGCGCGACGCCGGCTTGTTCGCGATCGTCTCGGCTTTCGACGCCGCCTACGCCGCCTACAACGACTTCCAGACCAATATGGAGCGCTACTGGTGCTTGCGCTGGCTCGGCCAGCAGCAGGCGCTGGACGGTGCGCGCCAGGTCGAGGCGGTCGTGCTCAAGGATGAAGTGCTGCGCCTGGTGGAGATCCCGCTCATCATCCGCCTGCCCGGCATGCCGCAGGCGGCGCGCGGAGCCCAGGTGCGGCTCGATATCCTGCGCTGGGACGAAGTGGACTTGTCGATCGAGGCGCGCCTGCTGGAGATCGTCGCGCCCGCGCAAGATGCCAACGCTGCCGATGACCAGTTCGAGGACGAGGACGAGGTCGAGGTCGAGGTCGAGGACGTGGCCCAGGATGCGGTCGAATCCGCGCCAGTCGTGCTTGACGAGGCCGCGGCATCGCTCGACGCGTCCGACCCGGTCGCGCAGACGGGCTTGGCCGATCTCGCGGCCGCTGCCGATCCGGCCGGCGTCGATGCCGCGCCAGCCCAATAAGATCGTGAAGAACCCGGCGCGCCACGGCGCGCCGCGAAAAACTGTCGGCCAGCGCCGTCCTTTGACGTAGAATTCAGCATTCTTTGATGCAACAAGATAAATCCCGCGCGTGAAGTCTTCCCAAGAAAATCGCTCCCTGACGATCGCCATCGCCGTGTCGGTGCTGGCCCATGCGGCCTTGCTGGCGGTGAAGTTCGTCGCGCCGGACGCGTTCCATTTCGAGCCGGCTGACCCTGGCCTGGAAGTGATCCTCGTGAACGCGCGCCACGACCACAAGCCGCTCAAGGCCGAAGCCCTGGCCCAGGTCGACCTTGACGGTGGCGGCAGCGCCGACGCCGGCCGCTCCAAGTCGCCCCTGCCCGACATGCACAAGGTCGAGACGGGCCAGAACGTGAAGGCGGCGCAGCGCCGTGTCAGCGAACTGGAGCAGGTGCAGCGCAATCTGCTCACCAAGGTCAAGAAGTCCGACTTCAACAGCACGCCGCTGGCGGAAAAGCTCAAGCCCGAGGCGACTCCGCGCGGCTTGGACTTGCTCGAGGCGAGCAAGGCGATCGCGCGTTCGGCGGCGGAAATCACCCAGACCATCGAAGACCAGAACAAGCGCCCGCGCAAGACCTTCCTCACGCCCTCCACGCGCGGGGTCGGCTACGCCCAGTATTACAAGGAGATGGCGGCCAAGATCGAGAAGATGGGCACGCTCAATTTCCCGGAGCAGGGCGGGCGTAAGTTGTACGGCAAGCTGACCTTGTACATCCCGATCTTCCAGGACGGGACCATCTACACGGCCGAAGGCGGCATCGAAGTGCGTATCAGCTCGGGCAACCGCGCGCTCGACCAGGCCGCCAAACGCATTGTCGAGCGCTCGGCGCCGTTCGGGCGCTTCCCGCCCAAGATGCTATCGAAGGACAAGGACGACCTGTGGGTGGTGATCAGCACCTTCGAGTTCACGCGCGAAGGCACGGTCGGCTCGCAACTGCTGGGCGAAGTGAACTGATGGACCGCTACTACGTCATCGGCAATCCGGTCGCGCATAGCCGCTCGCCTGCCATCCACGCCGCCTTCGCGGCCCAGACCGGGCAGGCACTGGCCTACGAGCGCTGCCTGGCGCCGCTGGGCGACTTCGCCGGCTGCGTGCGCGCGCTGGTGGCGCAGGGCGCGCGCGGCGCCAACGTGACGCTGCCCTTCAAGCTCGAAGCGGTGCAGCTCGCGCACACCCTGTCGGAACGGGCGCGCGCCGCAGGCGCCGTCAACACCTTGAGCTTCATCGATGGCCAGATCCTGGGCGACAATACCGACGGCGCCGGCCTGGTGGCCGACATGGTGCGCAACGCCGGCGTGGCGCTGGCCGGCGCGCGCGTGCTGCTGGTGGGCGCCGGCGGCGCCGCGCGCGGCGCCTTGCTGCCGCTGCTGCAGCAAGGTCCGCGCAGCGTGGTGCTGGTCAACCGCACGCGCGCCAGCGCCGACACCTTGGCGCGCCAGTTCGCCGCCGCCGCGCCGGGCGTACTGACGGCCTGCGACTTCCTTGACCTGGCCGCACCCTTCGACATCGTCATCAACGCCACCTCGGCCAGTCTGGCCGACGCCTTGCCGCCGTTGCCGCCGGCCGTGTTCGGCCCGGCCACGCTGGCGCTCGACATGATGTACGGCGCCCAGCCCACCGTCTTCATGCGCTTTGCCGCCAGCTGCGGCGCGCGCGTGCGCGACGGCCTGGGCATGCTGGTCGAACAGGCTGCCGAATCGTTTTTCGTCTGGCGCGCCGTGCGCCCCGACAGCGCCGCGGTCCTGGCGCAGATGCGCGAGGCGCCATGAGCAAGGCCGGCAAACGTTCGTCCCCCCTGTGGCGTTGGACCAAGTGGCTGCTGCTGGGCGTGATCGCCATCGTGCTGCTGGCGCAGCTGTATTTTTTTGTGCAGATCTGGTGGTGGGGTTCGCACAATCCAACGATGACGAGCTTCATGCGCGAGCAGCAAAGCGTCCTGCGTGAAAAGAACCCGAAGGCGAACATTGTGCAGCAGTGGGTGCCGTACGCGCGCATTTCGGACAATCTCAAGCGCGCCATCATCGCCTCCGAGGACGCCAACTTCTCCGAGCACGACGGGGTCGACTGGGAGGCCATGCAAAAGGCCTACGAAAAGAACAGCAAGAAGCACAAGGTGGTGCGCGGCGGCTCGACCATCACCCAGCAGCTGGCGAAGAACCTGTTCCTGTCCGGCTCGCGCAGCTACCTGCGCAAGGGCCAGGAGCTGATCATCACCTTCATGCTCGAGACGCTGCTCGACAAGGAGCGCATTTTCGAGATTTACCTGAACGTGGTCGAATTTGGCAACGGCACCTTTGGCGCCGAGGCGGCCTCCCTGCATTACTACGGCGTGCACGCGGCCTCGCTGAGCGCGGCGCAAGCTGCCAAGCTGGCGGTGATGCTGCCCAATCCGCGCTTTTTCGA
Source organism: Pseudomonadota bacterium (assembly GCA_040388555.1). Taxonomy (GTDB): domain Bacteria; phylum Pseudomonadota; class Gammaproteobacteria; order Burkholderiales; family Burkholderiaceae_D; genus Telluria_A. The sequence continues at coordinate 1,075 of JAZKBP010000059.1, read as the reverse complement.
CAAACACCGCGACAGCAACTACCTGGCGCGCCGCACCGGCGTCATCCTGCAGCGCATGAATTCGGCCGAATTGCCGTGAGCGTGGCGCTGCGAAGCCAGCGGCGCCAGTTGCGCCTGCGCTGGGGCGCGGGGTCCGCCGCTTTCGATCCCGGGCTCGATAAAATCATCGAGCGGCAGTCGCTCTGACACGATATTTTCACCGCCCACTGGCGGGCTCCCCCCGCTTGCGGCTACACTTGCGCTGTTTCCGCCGCCCGGTGCCGTGCCGTGGCGGCGACGTTCACCTCCCTGGCCGGAAGCGCGCATGATCAATGTCTTTGTCCTACAAAATGGCCGACTGAACCAGGTCCCCATCGATACCCGCTCCGATCTTGAGCAGGTCGAACCGGTCTGGGTCGACCTGACCGATCCGACCGAGGACGAGCGTGCCTGGGTCAAGGCGATCTATGGCGTGATCCTGCCGGGCGAAGACGAGGTCAAGGACATCGAAGCGTCGGCGCGCTATTACGAAGCCGAGAATGGCGACCTGCACCTGCGCACCGACTTCCTGCTCGAGGAAGACGATGGCCCTTCGCGCGTGGTCACGGTCGCTTTCATCCTGGCGCGCAAGATGCTGTTCTCGGTGCACACCGACGACTTGCCCGTGTTCCGGCTGGTGCGCATGCGGGCGCGCTCGCGCCCCGGCTCGATCGCCGACTACATGGACGTGCTGCTGGACCTGTACGCCACCGACGCCGAGTACTCGGCCGACGCCCTCGAGGGCATCTACCAGCACCTCGATGAAGTGAGCGCGCGTGTGCTGCAAGAGCAGTTCACCGACCAGGACGCGGCCGCCGCCCTGAACGCGATCGCGCGCGAGGAAGACTTGAACGGGCGTATTCGCCGCAACATGATGGACACGCGGCGCGCGGTCAGCTTCCTGATGCGCGGGCGCTTGCTCAACGCCGAGCAGTTCGAGGAGGCGCGCCAGACCCTGCGCGACATCGAATCGCTCGACGGCCACACGTCCTTCCTGTTCGATAAGATCAACTTCCTGATGGACGCCACGGTCGGTTTCATCAACATCAACCAGAAC
>JAZKBP010000058.1:0-21179 GCA_040388555.1 Pseudomonadota bacterium | reverse complement strand
GTCGCCAACTACTTGATTTCGTTTACGATTTTGCGGGGAGGCGAACTATAGCAAACACTATCGATAAGCGCAAGTCTTGGCCGCCTGTCGCTCATGCGCGCGCGGCCGCCGCATCGACGCGGTGACCGCCCAGCCCTACTGCGTAGCCGTCCGCACCGATGCGGGTACGCGCTGGTAGCTCACCGTATTGATGCGCGTGCCGCCATGCTTGGGCTCGAAATCGCTTCCAAGCTCAGCGCCTGTGGTGCGGTCGAAGCGTCCCTTCGGAAATTGCTCAGCACAGGAACGATAGTCGGCAGCCGCCTCCCTGCATAGCACTTGCTCGATCACCAATAAGCCGTCTCCAGCATTGCGAGCGACAACCAAATCACCGGTGGCGCCAGTAACAGTGGATCCGAGCGCGGTAGCAAACAAGATCTGACTGATATCACTCGCACGTACCGCGACAGGCAAGTCCTGGGAATAGATTCCCGGAACCTTGTTCGTCTCGATGCGGGATATGCCACCAATTTTCGCGACAAATTCAGCTTGGCGCGCGCCCGATTCGGCCGCGCCCTCGCCCTGCACCGCTTTCAAATACGCTCCATAGAATTCCGCGCGCTCGACCGCGTTTAGCGTGCGCAGCACTCCCGTTTCGCCAACAACAATCACCCCCTTGTCGCCACTGTTGCCCCTGGCCCACTGCCTGGCCTGCTGCGCGAGCTCGGACGGCGCGCCGGTAGTGGCCGGCTTCGCTCCCTGCTTCTCAAGGTATTCGGCCGAATGGCCGACGCCCACTCCCAGCCTTAATCCATTATCGGTGACGACGGCGCAGCCGCCGATGGTCAACGCGAACAACGCGAATGCGCGCGCGCGAAATGCAGATCGTAGATTCATCATCGCGCTCTCCTTAATTGAATCCAACCGAGGTGACCGCGCGCACCGCGTCGCTCACACCGAACGGGCGCATGATCATGTCCGGCTTGCGATGAGCCGGGCCGGACGCAGGCAGACCATAGCTGGTGTCGATCACCCGCACCAGGAATGGTTTGCCAGGCTTGACCGTCATCTCGATATCGGCCGCCTCCGCCCCCATATTGTATGCAGCGAACAGCCAGTCCTCCTTGGGTTCGCTGAGAACCGGACGGCCGCGCACGCTTGCACTTAATACTTCGGCGTCCTCCGCGTACATCTTCAGTTCGTCCGCCGCGCGCATCGATTTCAGGCGTATGCCGATCGTACGCACCTCTCCGACGACTTCGTCGTGCAGGATCTCGACGGTGGGTGCTGCCGGCGGCACAGGAAGTGCGTCCGCGGGCGCCGTCCAATATGGGCGCGCCTTGGCCCCGAACACTTCCGGCACCTGTCGCATCACCGCCTTATCGCCGAATACAGGGCGATTCCAACTATCGAGCGCAGCATCGGTCGAGAGCCACATCGCGTTACCGGAGGCGCCATCGCGCATATACACCAAATTGTTTGTAGCCGGCTGGGTGGCGGACACGCCCGCGGTCAAGGAGCCCACGATCAGCAGCATCAACGCTGCCGCCATCGGCACGGCGGGAAACACAAAACGGCGCTTGAGCAGGGACAGCAATGGCACGAACAGGCCAAGCAAGAGAACCATGACAAATAGCGCGATGCCGCCGGCCGCCGTCGTCATCGCCACGTACAGTGTGCGAACCAGCGGTGCGAACATGATGACGCCCGGCGCGGCGGTGCCGACCAGCAGCAACAGGCGCGCCTGCTGCGTCAAGCCTTGACCGGATTTGGTGAACAGATAAGCCAATGCGGCGAGCGCAGGAATCAGTGGCCAGGTCAAGATGAAGGTCGCTCCCGGCGCCGTCTTGACGCACACAAACAGCAACACCACCCACAGTAGCGCCGCACCCACAGCGCATTCGTATGCGCGCAGCCAGCGACGCACGACCGCATGCGCCAGCATGAACAGGCCAATGGCCAAGGCCACAAAAGCCATCCAGTACCAATGGCTGTTATAGACGTCGAACAAGGATTTGTATTGCGGGTGGATGCCCTTGATCCCGCCCCATAGCAAAGTGCAGGCAACGGCAATGATGATAGCGATGAAGGGAAGCACGACGCTGGCCACGACGGTGCGCACCAGACGCAGTTCGCCGCTGCGCACGCCCAGCACCAAGGTCGCCCCCAACAACAGCGCACACACAAGACCGAGTGGCATGGCCAATGCGCCGGAATAGCTCACCATGCCGATGACGGGCAGTTCAAAATAGATGCGATCGCCACTTTTCAAGTCAGCCAGATCGGCTTCACCGAAGTGGCGCGCCAGCGCCAGCATGATGTCGCCTTGCTGCTGCATGGTGCCAAGGTTCAGCATTTCCGGCCGATCAAGGTCGGTATGGTAACTGGTCGGACGTTCCATCGCCGCGAAATTCATGCCCGTCATGCCAGCGCGCTTGAACGCGCTCATGTCGGTGTCATTCGGCAGCATCCGATACACCTCATACAATAGGGAGTTGCCAGCGGCGTCTTTGAGTCTGCCTAAGGCCTCGACCAGCTTGCCATTGCCTGGGCTGGTCTCGAACATCAGCATGCGTCCGCTATTGCCGCGATATTCGAAGTTCAGCGCCACGCCCACGTCCTTGGCCCAGCGATGTTTGGAGACAAAGGCCTCGGAACCCAACAGACCGGCCTCTTCCCCGTCAGTGAGCAAGATGATCAAGTCATTCTTAAGACGCCCGCCCGTGTTCAGTGCGTGCACGGTTTCCAGGATCGCCGCGACCGAGGCGCCGTCATCGGCGGCGCCAAAACCGCTGGGCACCGAGTCGTAGTGGGCCGCCAGCATCACGGCCTTGCCGGGCACCCGTCCCGGCACGCGCGCGACAATATTATGCACATTCCCAACGGCGCTCATCAGCGCCGATGCACCAAGTTCGGACTGCAGCTCGGGCGCCAAACCAAGCGCCTTCAATTCAGCCACCAGGTAATCGCGCACTTCCCCATTGGCCGCCGTACCGACCGGATGCGGCTTGCTGGCGATGTGACGCAACTTGTCCATCGCGCGCCCGGCGGAAAATACGTCCGCCGGTGCGGTGGCCGAGACCGAGGCTGGCGGCGCGCTGTTTTGCAAACCCAGCATGATCATCAGGAGCAGGGCCAACAAAGCGCCAATGATGTAGTGCAGGCTCAGTGTGTTCGCGGCGCCGCCCGTGGCGGCTTGCGCGGGGGCGGAATGGGCGGACGCGGAAGCGTCCAGATTACTCGCTAAGGTTGTCATAGTCTGGTTGATGTCATTGGACTGGCAAGCCGGCCCGGTTGGATGAATGATGAATGCCGGCCGCTGGCGGCCGGCCGATGCTGCGCGCGGGCGTTCAAACAATGGCCCGATGAAGCCGCGTCCAGCCGACCCATAGCAAGACGGCGGCCACGGGCAGCAAAGCCATGTGCATACTCGCCGTCCAAACAGGGGCGGCCGTTACATTGCTCACCGCCATACCCTGAAAGCCAAGATAGGCCAACACGCACATGCCCAGTTCAGCGCCACGCGCAGTGCGCGTGAACGCCGCCACAGCCATGGCCCAGCTAGGCAGGGACAAGGCAAGAGCGAGGATGGCGACTGCCACCGAAGGCGCGAGCACGGCGAAGCGCAGCATCGCGGGCAGGTACAGCGCCACGCCTAATATGAACAGCATCAGCCAACGCGCCGCGAAGACACGGCGCAAGGCATGGGGCGCCGAAAACACCACCGGCGTGGCACGCGCCACGCTTTCGCGCAGCGCCGCGCCGGCATAGATATCGATCAAGAGCAGCCAAGCACCGATCACCGCCATTGCCGCAAATCGCGTGGGCAAGAATAATTGCGCGGCGCCCGCACACCAGACGCCGCCCCACCACCAGGGATTGCGTCCGCGCAGCGTCAAGCTCAACTCGGCCGCCAACAGGGTGCCGAACTGGCTGCGTTGGAGTGGGCGGATCACCCAGTTCAATATCGGCGTACGGCGCGCCCGTCCCAGGCCGGCCGCGCTTTGCTCGAGGGCGCGCCCGTGCACGGCGAAGCGGTCAAGCAGCGGCGCACTGAACAGCACAGCAGCCAGCGCGGCCAGCAGCCATGCCGCCCTGCCGCCCAATTCGGCGACACCGATCCGCCACGCCGGCCAGTCGAACAGGACCACCTGCTTGGTCGGAAATATGCAGCCGACGCACATCTTTAGCGGCATATCGAGCTTGGCGTCGAGGCGTTCGTGGACAGCCTGGTTGAAGATGGTGAGGCCGCGCGGGTCGCTCATGGCGCCATGCTCGCCCACACCCGGCGCCATCGCCTTGACCGTGACGAGCAAAATGGCAAGCCAGAGCGCGAAGTAGACATAATTGCCCACGCTGCGGCGCAGCGCCGGCACCATGTCAAACCAGATCGCGCAACTGGCGGTGAGCGCCAGCGACGGCAAGCCCAGCACCAGCGATGGCACGATCAGCTGTGCCAAGTCGAGCTGGCTGTCTTCGGCGCGGATCAACTGCGCCACCACGCCCACGCCCAACTGGGCCGCCAGCACCATGCCCAGCACCAGCATATGGCTGCACCACTTGGCCAGCAGGTAGGAGCGCCGGCTCAGCGGCGTCACTTCCAGCAGTTCCCAGACCCGCGAGTCGAAGTCGCGCCGCAAATTCCCACGTATCAGGTAAAAGCCGATCAGGGAGGACCAGATCGACAGCATCGCCAACACCATCCCTATCCACGCGCTCGAGTACGCGCCACGGTGGTTGCTGTTAATGCCCAGGACGACGTAGTGCGCGTCCGCTTGGGGGAAACACAGCCAGGTGAAACCGACGGTTGCCGCGATCACGAGCCAGAACTGGCTTGAACGCACCCGCTCGCGCAAGTCGGCCTGCAAGATCGCTAGGAAGCGGCGCATGCTTTCCATCTCAAGCCCCGGATCCATGCTGCTTGTTGAGCAAATACATATAGGCGTCTTCCAAGCCTGGCGTCACCGCCTCGGCCGCGGCCGAGGGCGGGCGTTCGCCGACAATGCGCACACGCACCCCGTCGGGCAGGCGCAGTGAGGCGCACACATGATGGGCGGCGCGCACTTGCGCCAATTCGCTGGCCCGGATCGTCCAATCCCACACCTTGCCGCTGGCGCCAGCGAGCAAGGCTTCCGGACTACCGTGAAAACACAGGCGTCCCTTGTTCATGACCACCAGGTCGGTCGCGCTGGCCTCGATATCGGAGACGATGTGGGTCGACAGTATCACCAGCCGGTTGCCGGCCAGGTCGGTCAAGAGGTTGCGAAAGCGCAGCCGCTCCTCCGGGTCGAGCCCGACCGTCGGTTCGTCCACAATCAAGAGGGCGGGATCGTTAAGCAGCGCCTGCGCGATACCCACGCGCTGGCGCATGCCGCCGGAAAACGAGGCGATGCGCCGGTCGGCGGCGTCGCTCAGGCCGACGATATCAAGGCAGGCGTCGACCCGCGCCGCGGTGCGCGCATGCGGCAAGCCTTTGACGGCGGCCAGATAGTGTAGAAACTCGCGCGCGCTCAGGGACGGGTAGGCGCCAAACTCTTGCGGCAGATAGCCCAATGCCCAACGCAGCCGATCCGGTTCGCGCGCGACATCGGCACCGTTCCACAGGATGCGCCCCGTGCTCGGGCGCGTCAGTGTGGCGAGCATGCGCATCAAGGTCGTCTTGCCGGCCCCGTTCGGGCCGAGCAAGCCAAGTATGCCCGGCCCGAGGTGCAGGCTCAGGTCGGACACGGCATGGTAGCCATTCGGGTAGGCATAGCCGACCGATTCGAGCCGCAAGCACGGCCCGTCCACGCCGGTCGCCGCGTCGCCGCAGCTCGCCGCTAGCTCGGTGCCGGTATAGCGCTGGTTCATGTGAAGCTCTCCTGTGGTGCGGGGCCAACGAGCGGCGTGGCGCTTGCGCGCCGGCCAAAACGGCGCGCACTCCACAACATCAAGTCGTCGATATAGGTGTAGAGGACCGGGATGACCAAAAGGCTCAAGACAGTCGACGTGATCAGGCCGCCAATGACGGCGATGGCCATCGGCGCGCGGAAACTCGCGTCCGCGCCGAAGCCGATCGCGATCGGCAGCATGCCGGCGCCCATCGCCATCGAGGTCATGATGATCGGTTGCGAACGCTTGTGGCAAGCGTCGAGCAAGGCGCTGATGCGATCGAGGCCACGGTCGCGCCGCACCCGGATCGTGTACTCGACCAGCAAGATCGAATTCTTGCCTGAGATCCCCATCAACATCAATAGGCCCAGCAAGGACGGCATCGACAGCGAGCTGCCCGCCACCAGCAAGGCGCCGAAGGCCCCGCCTATCGACAGCGGCAAGGCCGCCATCACCGTCAGCGGTTGCATCACTTTTTTGAACAACAGCACCAGCACCATATAGATGCACAGCACGCCGATCAGGATGGCCAGCATGAAGCTCGAGAACAGTTCGCCGATACGCTCGGCGTCGCCCAGTTTCTCGCGCTTGACGCTCGCTGGCAAATTGCGCATGCCCGGCAATTGCTTGATCTTGTCCATGACCTCGTTTTCATCCTGGCCGTTCAAGCCCACATGGATCACCACCTTGCGGCTGCGGTCGCGCCGTTCGATGCGCGCCGGCGCGCTGTCGATGCGCAGGCTGGCCACCGCTGACAGTGGCACATTGCCGTTCTTGCCCGGCACCGCCAGCTGGCCGAGCAAGGCCAAGTCCTGGCGCGACGCTTCGGGCAGGCGCACCCGGATCGGAACCTGGCGGTCCGGCAGGTTCAACTTCGACAGGGCATGGTCGTAGTCACCGGCGGTGGCAACGCGCAAGGTCTCGCCGATGCCGTCGGCGGTCACGCCCAGCGCGGCCGCGCTGGCGAAATCGGGCGTGATGATCAATTCCGGACGCACCAGACTGATGTTCGAATAGATCCGGCCCAAGCCGGCGATGCTGCGCGTCTCGCGCTGGATATTGAGCACCGCGGCGCTCAACGCGGCCGGGTCTTCCCCGCTGAGCTGGAATGTCAACTCGTCACCGGCGTCGCCATCGACCACGTTCACGCGCGCGCCCGCCAAATCGGTGAGGCGTTCGCGCAAGGCGGCATTGATCTGCTTCTGGCTGCGCTCGCGCGCGCCGCGTTCGGGCAAACCGACCGACAGGACGGCGCGTGCGGCGCTGCCATCGCCAACCAGGCTATAGACCTCACGCACACCCTTCTCTTGCATGATCAATTGGCGCGCGCGCTCGGCCGCGGCGGCGCTATCGGCGAGCGCGCTACCGGGAGGCAGCTCGAGCGTGATGGTGGTGGTGCTGCCATCGCCAGCGGGAATGAAGGCGGTCTGCAGGAAGGGCGTGAGCGCGAGCGAACCGATGAAGAACACGCTGGCCAGCACCATCGTCAGCTTGCGGCGCGCCAGGCACCACTGCACGGCGCGCAAATAGGGCGCCATCAGGCGGTGGTCGGCCTTTTGCTTGGCATCGGGCTTGAGCAAGTAGGCGCTCATCATCGGCGTGATCAGGCGCGCCACCACCAGCGAGCACAGCACGGCAACCGATGCGGTCCAGCCGAACTGGCGGAAATACTGGCCGACGTTATCGTTCAAGAAAGCGGTCGGCAAGAACACGGCCACCAGGGTGGCGGTCGTGGCGATCACGGCCAAGCCGATCTCGTCGGCCGCGTCGAGCGCGGCTTGGACCGGACTCTTGCCCATGCGTAGATGGCGCATGATGTTTTCGATTTCGACAATCGCATCGTCGACCAGCACGCCGATCACCAGCGCCAGCGACAGCAGGGTCACCATATTCAGCGTATAGCCGAGCAGGTCGAGCACCAGGAAAGTGGGAATCACCGACAGCGGCAAGGCCATGGCCGAAATCAAGGTGGCGCGCCAGTCGCGCAAGAACAGGTAGACCACGATCAGCGTCAGCAAGGCCCCCTCATAGAGCAGGGCCATCGATCCGTCATAGTTTTGCTGCACCACGTCGACCTTGTTGAGCGCTTCATGCACCTGCACGCCCTGCTGCTCGAGATGCATTTGAGCGATCGCAGCGCGCACCGCCTTCGCCACCGTGATCTCGCTGGCGCCGGCGCTGCGCATCACTTCAAAGCCGACCACCGGTTTGCCATCTTGCAGAACAATCGAAGTCGGTTCAGCCACACCATCGCTCACGCGCGCAAGCTGATCCAGGCGCACGCGGCGCCCGTCCGGCAGCGCCAGGTCGAGCGCGGCGATCTCGGCCACACTGTGCACGGTGGCGAGGGTGCGCACGGTCTGGTTGGCGCCGCCAATATTGGCCTTGCCGCTCGGTGACTCTTGCTGGATGCGATAGAGCTGCTGCGACAATACCGCGGCCGACACGTTGAGCGCGGCCATGCGGGCCGGGTCCAGTTCGATCAACACTTCGCGGCTGGCGCCGCCGACCCGTCCCACCGCGCCCACGCCGGGCAGCTTGAGCAATTGTTTGGCGACGCTGCTCTCGACCAGCCACGACAACTCCTGCGCGTCCAGACGGCTCGATGCCAGGGTATAGGTGAGCACCGCGTCGACGCCGGCATCGCTGACCTTCGAGACGAGCGGCTCGTGCAGTTCGGGCGGCAGCTCGGCGCGGATACGCCCGAGCGCATCGCGCACTTCGGCAATCGCCTCGTTCACGTTTTTGCCGCTGCGAAATTCGATGGTCAGATTGAGCGCGCCATCGCTGATGGTGGTGTTTGTATGGCGCACCATGGGAATGGCGGCGACCGCGTTTTCGACCTTGCGCGCCACTTCCGACTCCATCTGCGAAGGCGAGGCGCCCGGCAAAACGGCCAGCACCTGGACCACGGAGACATCGATATCGGGCGTGTTTTGCACCGCCATGCGCTTGAAGCTGATCAAGCCGCAAATCATCAAGAGCACGAACAGCAAGATGGCCGGCAAGGGGCTCTTGATTGACAGTTTCGAGAAATTCATGGGGAGTACGCCTTATTTCGATGCCAGCGGCGGCGTGGCCCGCGGCGCGCCGGGCTTGGACGAGGACATGGCGCCGGCCACCCGCACCAGGTCGCCATCGGCCAGGAAGCCGGCCCCCTGATTGACCAGCAACATATCCGGCGTGGCGCCGCCGGTCAGCTCGACCCGTTCGCCGCTGCGCCGTCCGGTGCTGACCTTGGTCTGCGCGACCTTGCCATCGCGCCCGATCGCAAACACATAGCTCATGCCGTCGCGCGTGATGACGGCCGCCTGCGGCACGCTCATGGCCGGCGCGCTCCCGACTGCGAATTCCCCGCTGGCGAACATCCCGGCGCGCACCGCGCTGGCGTCGGCCAGATCGACATACACCAGGCCATTGCGCGAGAGCGGGTCGAGCGCCGGGGAAATGGCGCGCACCGTGCCGTTCAAGGCGGCGCCATTGGTGGCGCGCAAAGTCGCTTTCATGCCTGGCTGGAGCCGGCTCAATTCGTTGGCGCCCACTTCCGCGCGCCATTCGAGACGGCTATTGCGGATCAGGCGGAACAGTTCCTGGCCCTGGCCGGTGACCGCGCCGACCGTGGCCGCGCGCGCCGAAATGACGCCGTCGTCGGGCGCCACCACGCTCGCCTGGCGCAGGCGGATTTGCTCGATCTTCAGGCGCGCCGCGGCCGATTGTACGCGCGCCTTGGCGCTGCGCTCGGCGGTAAAGTATTGGGTGCTCTGCTGGGCGCTGAGGGCGCCGCTGCTGTGCAGGGTGCGCGCGCCCTCGGCGTTCGATTCGGCCTCGGCCAGCGCGGCGCGCGCTTCTTCGAGCGCGGCTTGCTGCTGCTCGACCTCGGCGGCCACGCTGTCGCTGAAAAAGCGCGCCAAGACCTGGCCGCGCGCGACCCGGTCACCCACATTGACCTTGACCTCGGCCAGGCGCAGGCCGCCGAGCTCGGCGCCGACGATCGTTTCCTGCCAGGCGGCGATGCTGCCGTTGGCCGCGAAACCGCGCTGCCATTGCTCGCTTAGCGGCTTCTCGGCCGTCACGGTCTGCATCGCCTGGCGGCTCGGCATGGCCGGCCCGGACGGCGCCGACTTGCCCGAGGAGCTAGCCAACACCACGGCGGTGCCGAGCAGGCAGGCGACGCCGATCAAGATGGGGGCGCGTTTCTTCAATTCTGGCTTTTTCACTGCATTCCTCTTCGATGACATGTCTTGGTCTAAAAGTGCCTTACAGACGCGCCTGCTGCGCGTCGCCGTCCTGCCAACCGCCGCCCAGCGCCTTGTAGAGGGCGATCCAGGCGTTGACCCGCTCTTGCTGCACGCCGATCAGGGCTTGCTGGGCCGCGAGCGCGCTGCGGCGCGCGTCTTCGAGTTCGAACAGGCTGAGCGGACCGGCCTTGAAGCGTTCCTCGCTGCTCTTGAAATAGCTTTCGTAGTCGCGCGCGGCGGCCAGCGCGTCGGTTTCACGGCGCGCCGCGGCGTCCAGGCGCACCAGCGCGCCCTCGGTCTCGCGCACCGCTTCACGCACGGTCTGGCGATAGGCCGCGTAATTCTCGTCATACACGGACTGGGCGGCGCTGACATCGGCGCGCCGCTGGCCGGCGTCGAACAAGGGCAGGTTCAGCGCGGGCAAGATCGACCAGGCGTCGGTCGGCAAACTGGCGCCGGCCAGGCGGAACACCCCGATCGAACCGCTCAGGGAAAGGCTCGGGTAGCGCCGCGCCTCGGCCGCGCCGATGGCGGCGTTGGCCGCCTTCAGTTCGCGCTCGGCGGCGACAATGTCCGGACGGCGCATCAGCGCCGTGGCCGGCACCGCATCGACGGCGATGGCGGCCGGACGTGGCAGGCGCGCGCTCGCGTCGAGCTTGACACGCAGGGCCGGCTCGGCCACATCGGTGAGCGCCACCAGGGCCTTGACCAGCAAATCGCAATTGGCGCGCTGGGCGACGGCGCGTTGGCGCGCGTCGGCGCCGGACGCGTCGATCAGCAACGCGCCGGCGGCCGGCGCGAATCCAGCCTTGATCTTGAGCCGGGTCAGCTCGGCCGTTTGAGCGCGCGACTTGGCGTCCAGTTCCAGCATGCCGGCGGTGGCCGCGCACGCCCGGTAATTGACCAGCGTGCTGGCCACTTCGGCGGCCAATGAAACGCGGGCCGCGTGGAAATCGGCGGTGCGCGCCTCAAGCTGCGCGCTGGCCGCCGCGCCGGCCATGCGGTGCGCGCCGAACAGATCGATCTCCCACAGCGCATCGATGCTGCGGCTCACCGCGTGGCCGCTCTGGCGCAGCGTACCGCTGCGCATGCCGGATCGTTCGGCGCTCAAATTCAGGTCAACGGCGGGAAACTGGGCACCGTGTTCGAAGTCGGCCGCGGCGCGGGCGCGCGCGATGCGCGCGCGCGCCCGCTCGAGGCCGGGGTTGCCGATGCGGGCCGCGTCAACCAGCTCGGCCACCAGGGGGTCGTCGAACTGGCGCCACCAGTTCGACAATTCACCCGCCTGGCCCGGCGGCGGTGCCGGCAAGCTGGCCTGGAACTGCGCGGCCAGCGCCGGCGTGGGCGCCTGGTAGGCCGGCCCCACGGCGCAAGCGCCCAGCGCGCAGGTGAACGCGCCCACAAGGGCGCGCTGGAATGGAAGCGGCGCGCGCATCAGAATGCGTCCGCCACTTCGCTATCGAAGCGGTACAGACGGCGATGGCACAGCGATAACAAGGCCACGACCACCTCCGACATCCCGATCACGAAGAACATAAACCCATTGCCGCGTCCCTTGCCGGTGCCGAACCAGCTACCCACCGAATGGGCCCAAAAGCCGCCGGAAAGCAGGGCCGGCTCAAACAGGTAATGGGCCATGGTGCCGCCGATCACCGCGCTCAAGGGAATCAAACTGAGCGCGACCGCTTGCTGCAGGGCCGAAAATGCGCCCTGGCGTTCGCGCGGCAGCTTGCGCCGCCACACCGTGGACATATAGCCAGCCAGGGTCGAGCTGCACAACATGGCCACGAACGCGCACACGCACAGCGTGGTGATCGAGGTGGAATAGCCCGCCATGGCGATCGCCAAGCCCTGCACCGCATTAATGGCCAACACCAGGGGGGTGAATTTTTTCGGGCCGCCCCACGCGACCAGCAGCAAGCCGCTGGCGAGCACGCCGACGGCGCCGCTGGTCGAGACCCAGGCCAGCACCTTTTCCGAATGATGGCTCAGCACCAAGGGCGCGATCAGCACCACCACCATCCCCGACAGGAAGGAACCGAGCACGGTGTAGGCGTACAGCGCGGCCATGGTGGGCCGCTCGACCAGGAAATTGAAGGCCCATTCCATGTCCTTGAGCGCGTCGCGCTTGGGCTTGGCCGCGTCCTCCGACGGCGTGCGCAGCAGCGCCGGGATTCTGGCGATGACGAGCGCGAACAACGCCAGCAGGAAGGAGACGGCGTCGATGGTGACGATGCCCGAGATTCCGATCAAACCGAGGATCGAGGCCGCCATCAGCGGGCCGCCGAACTGGGACAAGGCGCCCGCGATCTGGAACATGCCGCCCGCCTTGGCGAACTGGCTCTTGGGCACCAGCGAGGTGATGGTGGAGTAGGCCGCCGGCGCCTGGAAGGCCAGGCTGACCGACAGCAGGGCCTGCAAACCCATCAACTGCCATACTTCAAAGCGGTCGAACCAGAACAGCAAGGCCATGGTGCCGGTGGCCAGAAAAGCCACCGCCTCGCAAGCGATCAAGATCTTGCGCCGGTCCCAACGGTCGGCGATGCTGCCGCTAAAGGGCATCAAGAGCAAGGCCGGCAGGGTCGAGAACAAGGTCAGCTGCGCGAAGTCGAGCACCGAACCGGTGCGCTGGAACAGCCACACGCCCAGCGCGAAACCGGTCAGGTGGGTGCCAATCATGGAGACGAATTGGCCCAGCCAGATGATATAAAAAGCGCCGGCGATCCTCTCGGCCGGTGCCGACGGCGCCGCGATGGCGTCGTTGCTCAGTGCGGGTGCTATCTGTGACATCACATTTCTTTCATTAAAGGAGACAACCATTTGCCAAGTTCATGGACATGGGGGCGGGCCAGCAAGGTCATGTGATTGCCCTTGCTGGTCCACAGCTTCGATTTGGGCGCTTGGCCGCGCCAACGCGCGATCAATTCGTCCGGACTGGCGCGCACGGTGCGCCCGCCCGGCACGGGCGAGGCCGCCGCCAGGTGCAGTTCCCCCTCGTAGGGTCGCTCGGGCACGTAGCTGGTGTTGATGTTCGCGCCAAAGGCGCGCACGATGCCGCGCAAGGTTTGCAGGCGCGTGCGCGGCGGCATCAGCTTGACCTCGATGAGGCGCTCGAGCAGCAGCGCGAGCTGGGCGTCGCGACTCAGGGGCGCGAAGTCGCGCGCTTCAAGCGCCAGCGAGCCCTGCAGCTTTTCCTCGAACAGACCAACCAGGCGCATCAGGATGTCGATGCGTTTGTAGTGCTTGCGCGCGGCGCCGGGCTGCGCCGGCGCTTGCGAGTCGAGCACCACCAGGGTCGACACGCGCTCCCCGACCGCCTCCAGCTGGCGCGCCATCTCCGTCACCACCCAGCCGCCATAGGAGTGCCCCAGCAGACGATACGGCCCTTGCGGCTGCACTTCGCGCACGGTGCGCAGGTAGGAACGGGCGGCGCTCTGGACGTCCACATGCGGCACCAGGGTGCCGCACAGGCCGCGCGGCTGCAATCCATACACGGGAATGGCCGGATCGATGGTTTGGGCCAGATCGGTGAAGGCGGTCACGCTGGCGCCGGCGCCGGGCACGCAGAACAGCGGCGCGACACCGGCGCGCCCGAACTGGATCGCCACCTTGGGCGAGTAGCGCAGCTCGGCGTAGTCGGGAACACGCGCGCTCGACCCACGCAGTTCGGCGTCGATCGCCGCGCCCAGGGCGCCGATATGGGCCGGCTCCATCACGCTGTAATGGGAGCCTGGCACCGCGACCGTGCGCAGCCTGGCGCCAAGCAAGGCGGACCAACCCAGGCTGGGGTCGGCGCGCTGCTCGGCGCGCGCGGCAAACAAGGTCACCGGCACCGGTATGACCGGCACCTCGTAGGCATGCATGGCGACGGCGATCCCGTGCCGCACCGCCAAGTGGCGGCGCAACATCGGCACGCCGATCCCGGCCGGCAGAATGGCGCAGGCCTGGGCGTGCTCGAGCATCGCGTCGACGTCGGTGAGCGCGCGCAGGCGCCCGCGCACGGCGTCCAGCGTGTCGGCCGGCAACCATGCGAGCGCGGCGAGCCACTCCTCGAAATCGTTCACCACCGTGCCTCGCATGCTAAACACCCCTCCGGCCAGAGCCTGATAATCGCTGCTTGTGTCTATGAGTCCAAGAAATTCAACCTGCTCGTCCGCACCGACGAGCTGATTCGCGATTTCGTAGGCGATCGTGCCGCCAGCGGACCAGCCAGCCACCCGGTATGGCCCGCGCGGCTGCACCTGGCGCATCTGGCGCACATAGCAAGCGGCCATTTCCTCGACGCTCGCCAAGGCCGTCTCGCCCGCCGCAAAACCCTGGGCCGCCAGCCCGAACACGGGCAGTGCCGGATCGAGCCGTGGCGCGAGCTCGCGGGCATAGCCGATCTCGCCTTCGCCCGGATGGACCAGGAACAAGGGCTTCAGAATACCGTCCGGGCGGATCGGCACCAAGCTGTGAAATCTATCAGGTGCGCCGGCGGCGCGCGCGCCGACGGCCGCGCCAAGCGCCTGCAAGGTCGGATGGACGAACAGCTCGCGCAGGCCAAGTTCGCAGCCGAGCTCACGCTCGATGCGCGCCATCAGTTGCACCGCCATCAGGGAATGGCCACCGAGCTCGAAGAAACTGTCCTGCCGTCCCACCCGGGCCAGGCCGAGCAGCGACTGCCAGATGCGCGCGATGGCGTTTTCGATCTCGCCCTGCGGCGCCTCGTAGGCGCGCTCCTGCGCCGCGCTTAAATCCGGTGCCGGTAGCGCCGCGCGGTCGAGCTTTCCATTTGGCGTGCGCGGGAAGGCATCCATGAGCAGCACCGCGGCCGGCACCATGTGGGCCGGCAGCTGGGCCGCCAGGGCGTCGCGCAGGGCCGCCGGCGCCAGCGTCGCGCCGCTGTGCGCCACCACGTAGGCGACCAGGCGTTTTTCGCCCGGACCATCCTGGCGCGCCAGCACCGCCGCCTCGCCCACCCCGGCGCAGGCGGCCAGGGCGCTCTCGATTTCGCCCAATTCGATGCGAAAGCCGCGGATCTTCACCTGGAAGTCGTTGCGTCCGACGAAGTCGAGACTGCCATCAGGCAGCCAGCGGGCCAAGTCGCCCGTGCGGTACATGCGATCGCCAGTGACTGCGCTGAAGGGATCGTCCAGGAAGCGTTCGGCCGACAGCTCCGGACGATTCAAGTAGCCGCGCGCGACCTGCACACCGCCGATATGGAGCTCGCCGGCCACCCCCACCGGCACCGGCTCGCCATGGGCGTCGAGCAGGTAGATGCGGGTATTCGCGGTCGGGCGCCCGATCGGGACGGTGCGCCCGTGCGGCGCTTGACAGCGGTGGGTCGCGGTGCACACGGCCGCCTCGGTCGGGCCGTAGGCGTTAAACAGCGTGCAGCGCGCCGACCAGTGGTCGGCCAGCGCCGCTGGCAGCGCGTCTCCGCCCACGATCAGGGTATGCAGCTGCCCCAGGTCGGCCTGCGGTGCCAGCGCGGCCAGCACCGCGCTGGGCAGGTTGAGGTGGCTGACGCGGTGCCGGCGTACGGTCGCCAGCAAGGGCTCGCCTGGCTGCAGATCCGCGTTCGCGGCCAGCACCAGGGCGGCGCCGTTACAGAGCGCCATGGTGAGCTCGGAAATGCACACGTCGAAGCTGATCGAGACGAATTGCAGCACGCGGCTGGCGCGCGTCACGCCGTAGCATGCGCGCTGGGTCTGGATCAGGTTGCACAGGGCGCGGTGCTCGTTGAGCACTCCCTTGGGCTGGCCGGTCGAGCCGGAGGTGTAGATCACATAGGCCAGGTGGCGCTCGTTCAGGCCGAGCGCGCGCGGATCCGGGTTGGCGCCGCTGTGGGCGGCAAGCAGGGCGGCGTCGGCATCGAGGCGCAACAGCGGCGTGGCCGGCCCGTCCGCCAGCAGACGTTCGGCCAAATCGGCTTGCGTCAGCAGGGCCAGCGGCGCGCTGTCGGACAACATGAAGCGCAAGCGCTCGAGCGGATAGGCCGGGTCCAGCGGCACATAGGCGGCGCCGGCCTTCATGATGCCAAGCAGGCCGATGATCAGCTCCGGTCCCCGTTCAAGGCAGATAGCCACGCGCGCGTCGGGCCGCGCCCCCATGGCGATGAGCTGGTGGGCCACTTGATTGGCACGCCGGTTCACTTGCGCATAGCTCATTTGCAGATCGCCGAACACCAGAGCGACGGCATGCGGGCAAGCCTCGGCTTGGGCCTCGAACAGGCCGTGGGCCAGCAGTCCCGGCACATGGGCCACGTCGGTCGCGTTGAAGTCGACCAGCAGTTGGCGGCGCTGGAACGCGTCCAGCAGCGGCAAGGCCGACAGCTGACACTGTTCGTCGGCCACCATGGCCGCCAGCAGCGTCTGGAAATGCCGGGCGTGGCGTTCGACCGTGGCGGCGTCGAACAGATCGGTGGCGTAGCCCAGGGTGCCGCCGATCTGGCCGCCGCTTTCGGACAAGGCCAGCACCAGGTCGAACTGGCACATGGCACTCGCTTGCTCAAGCGCGCCGAGCTCGAGCCCCGGCAGGCGCAAGGGCTCGCCGGCCGGCGTGTTATTCATGCTGAACATGACTTGAAACAAGGGGCCATAGCTCATGCTGCGCACCGGACGCAGCGCATCGACCACCAGGTCGAAGGGCAGATCCTGGTGCTCAAAGGCGGCCAGCGTGCTGTCCTTGACCTGCGCCAGCAGCTGCGCCGTGCTCATATGCGCGTGCGGACGGATACGCAGCGCCAGCGTGTTGACGAAAAACCCGATCAAGTCTTCCGTTTCGGCGCGCTGGCGATTGGCCACCGGCGTGCCGACGACGACGTCGTCTTGCCCGCTCAGACGTGCCAACACCGCGCCCCAGGCCGCCAGCAGGGTCATGAACAAGGTGCTGCCATGGCGCGCGCTCAATGCGCGCACGCCCTCGCTCAGCTGCGGCGACAGCAAGATCTCGACGCGCGCACCGGCGAAGCTCTGCGCGGCGGGGCGCGCGCGGTCGGTCGGCAGCTCGAGCAGGGCTGGAGCACCGCCCAGGTGTTCGCTCCAAAATGCGAGCTGGGCCTCGAGCACGGCGCCGCTCAGCCACGAGCGCTGCCATGCCGCATAGTCGGCGTACTGGATCGGCAATGGCGGCAAGGGATCCGGCGCGCCCGTGTGCAAGGCGGCATACAGGGCGCCGAGTTCGCGCACCAGCACCCCGGTGGACCAGCCGTCCGACACGATGTGGTGCTGGGTCAGCAGCAGGACATGCTCGGAGTCGGACAGACGCAGCAGACATCCGCGCAGCAGCGGGCCGGCATCGAGGGCGAACGGCGCGCTCATCTCGTCGGTGGCGGCGATGGTCACCGCCGCGCTCTGCTCGTGGCCGCCGAGCGCGCTCAAATCCTGGTGGCGCAGCGCGAAGCCGCAGTCGGGCGCGCCAAACACCTGGACCGGTTGGCCGTCGACGCGCGCGAAGGTGGTACGCAAGCTTTCATGGCGCGCCACGATCCGGTCGAGCGCGCCCTGCAGCGCGCCCTGGTCGAGCCGCCCACGTAGGCGCAGGCCGGCCGGCATATGGAAGGCGGCGCCGCTGGCGTGATCGAGCTGGTCGAGGAACCACAGGCGTTGCTGGGAAAACGAGAGCGGCAGCGGCGCGCCGCGGTCGGCCGCAACAATGGCACCCTGGATCGAGCGGCCGGCACCGGCACTAGCGGCGGCGAACGCGGACAGCACCGGGTGGGTGAACAGGTCGCGCAGCTTCGCTTCCAACCCGAGCGACTGGCGCAAGCGGGCCAGCACCTGCACCGCCATCAGCGAATGGCCACCCAATTCGAAGAAGTGGTCATCCCGTCCGACCCGCTCGAGACCGAGAAGCTGTTGCCAGATTCCCGCCAGGACCGTTTCCAGCGTGCCCTGGGGCGCGCAGAACTCGCGCGTGACGACCGCGCCCTGGCCCGGAGCGGGCAAGGCTTTGCGGTCGATCTTGTTGTTGGGCGTGAGCGGAAAGGCGGGCAGCACCACAAAGGCCGACGGCACCATGTGTTCGGCCAGCGCCGCCAGCAATTGCGCGCGCAGCTGCGCCACCTGCACTTGCGCGCCCTCGCGCGCGGTGAGATAAGCGACCAGGCGCTTGTCGCCCGGGACGTCCTCGCGCGCCATCACCAGCGCCTCGCGCACGCCGGCGCAAGCGCCCAGCACTGCTTCGATCTCGCCCAGTTCGATGCGATAACCACGCAGCTTGACCTGGAAGTCGTTGCGTCCCAGGTAGGCGATGCTGCCGTCGGTTTGCCAGCGTCCGAGATCGCCGCTACGGTACATGCGCGCGCCGGCACCGCCGAAAGGGTCGGGCAGGAAGCGCTCGTCGGTCAGCTCCGCGCGGTTCAGGTAACCGCGCGCCACGCCGGCGCCGCCGATATAGATTTCGCCGCTCGCGCCCAGCGGCACCGGCTGCAGCAGGCTGTCGAGAATGTAGATACGCACGTTCGGCATCGGCTTGCCGATGTGCGGCAAAGGGCCAGCCTCGCCGATGCAGGCGATGGTGGCGTCGACCGTGCATTCGGTCGGGCCATACACATTGTAGGCGCGCACGCCGGCCTGCTGCAGGCCCTGCCATGCCGCGGCCCCGATCGCCTCGCCGCCGATCACGATGACGCGCTGCTTGAAGCTCGCGTCGGCCAGCATGCCGGCCCGGCACATCGCCTCGAGCTGGGACGGAGTGCAGTCGAACATATCAATGCGCTGTTCGCGGAACCACGCCACCATGGCCAGCGCGTCGGCGCGCAGCGCTTGCGGAATCAGGACCAGGCAATGGCCGCTGAGCAGTTGGACGATGTTCTTGACCGAGGCGTCGAACGAGATCGCGGCGTTGAAACCGATGCGCGCCTGGGCCGGCACATGCAGGAAGGCGCTACGCGCCAGGCCCTGCCACAAGTTGATGACCGAGCGGTGCTGCACCATCACCCCTTTCGGACGGCCGGTCGAACCCGAGGTGTAAATCACATAGGCGAGATGGCCGGCGTTCAGGCCGAGCGTGGCCGGGTCTGGATTGGCGCGCGCGTGGCGCGCGATGGCATCGCCATCGGCGTCGAGCAGCACCATGGTTGCCGCCGGCGCCAGGCGCGCGGCCAGCGAACTTTGGGTCAAGACAGCCACCGGCGCGCTGTCGCCGAGCATGAAGGCGAGTCGTTCGGCCGGATAGGCCGGATCGAGCGGAACGTAGCCAGCGCCCGCCTTCATGGCGCCGAGCAGGGCTACGATCATGTCGGGGCCGCGCTCAAGGCAGATTGCCACGCGCTGGTCCGGCTTGACGCCCATCGCCAGCAAGTGGTGGGCCAGTTGATTGGCGCGCGCATTGAGTTCGGCGTAGCTCATGCCCACGCCTTCGTATTCGAGGGCGCGCGCGTGCGGCTGGGCCGCCGCTTGCGCCTCGAACAGCGCGTGCACAAGCTGCTCGCGCGGATAGTCGGCGCCGTTGTCGTTGAATTGTTCGAGCAGCTGGTGACGCTGCTGGGTCCCGAGCAGCTCCAGGCGCGCCACCGCTTGCGCGCCGTCGGCGGCCATGGCGCCCAATAGCATTTGGAACTGGGCGACCAGGCGCTCCATGCCGGCCTGGTCGAACAAGGCGGTGGCGTAGTTCAGCTCACCGCTGATGGCATGGCCGTCATCGTTGAGCGACAGGCTCAAATCGAAGTGCGCGGTGGTGCGGACCTGGTCGATGGCGCCGATACGCAAATCCGACAGACCGAGTCCGCCGCCGCGCGGCGTGTTGTTCATGCTCAGCATCGCCTGGAACAGCGGCGCATAGCTCATGCTGCGCGCCGGTTGCAAAGCCTCGACCACCTGATCGAAGGGCAAATCCTGGTGCTGGTAGGCGTCGAGCGTGCTCGCTTTCACTTGCGCGAGCAGCTGTGCCACGCTCAGGTCAGCGTCGAAGCGCACCCGCAGCGCCAGGGTATTGACGAAAAAGCCGATCAGCGTTTCGGTCTCGGCGCGCTGGCGGTTCGCCACCGGCGTGCCAATGACAACATCGTCCTGGCCGCTCACGCGCGCGAGCAGCAAGCTCCAGGCCGCGAGCAGGGTCATGAACAAAGTGGTGCCGTGGCGCTGGCCGAGCGCGCGCACGGCCGCGCTCAGCTCGGGTGTAAGCGCGAGCGCGACGCCGGCGCCGGCGTGGCATTGCACGGCCGGGCGCGGACGATCGGTGGGCATCTCCAGCAGCGCCGGCGCGCCGCCCAAATGGTTCTTCCAGAACGCGCACTGCTCTTGCAGCACCTCGCCTTGCAGCCAAGCGCGCTGCCAGGCTGCGTAGTCGGCGTACTGGATAGGCAGCGCCGGCAATGGGTCGGCTTGGCCAGCGCAAAACGCCGTGTACAGTGCGCTCATTTCGCGCACCAGCACGCCGATCGACCAGCCATCGGAAATGATGTGATGCTGGGTGAGGAGCAGGATGTGTTCCTTGTCATCCAACCGCAGCAGTTGTCCGCGCACCAAGGGGCCTGCGGCCAGGTCGAAAGCGCGCGCGGCCTCGGCGGCGCTGATCGCCTCCACCTGCGCCTGTCTTTGTTCGGGCGCCACGGCGGCCAGGTCCTGCTCAGTGAGCGCGAACCCGCAGTCGGCCGGCGCGATCAGCTGCGCGGGCTGGCCGTCGATACCGGCAAAGCGCGTGCGCAGGATTTCGTGGCGTGCCACGATGCGCTCGAGCGTGGCGCGCAAAGCCGCCTTGTCGAGTGTCCCGGACAAGCGCAGCGCGGCGGGAATGTGGTAGGCAGCGCCAGCGGCATGGTCGAGCTGGTCGAGGAACCATAGGCGTTGCTGGGCGAACGAGAGCGGCAATGCCACGCTGCGATCAGCCAGGCCGATCGCGCCGGATGTGCTCTTGCGCGCGCCCTCTGCCAGCGCCGCGAAACCGGCCACCGTCGGCTGTTTGAACAGTTCGCGCAGGTCGACTTCGACCTCCAGGGCTTGGCGCATCCGCCCCACCACCTGCACCACCATTAAGGAGTGGCCGCCCAATTCGAAGAAGTTGTCATCGCGCCCGACCCGCTCAAGGCCAAGCACGTCCTGCCAGATCGCCGCGATCGCCGTCTCCAGGGCACCTTGCGGCGCCGCGTAGGCGCGCGCCGCCGTC
>JAZKBP010000057.1:0-74545 GCA_040388555.1 Pseudomonadota bacterium | reverse complement strand
AACGCGCTTCGGCACGGAACCGCCGACCTCCATTGATGAAATATCCGGGCTAGCGGCGCAGGGCCGCCAGCATCGCGTGCGTGATGCGGCGCGTTTCGTCGAGCGCGCGCGCGGCGTGGCGCGCATCAGAGGGTGGCACGTCGCGCGGCACGACGCCCGCCAGCGCTTTAGCGGGCGGCGCCCGATCAGGTAGTGCTTCAACCGCGCCATACAGCATGCCCAGCACGATGCGCGCCAGGCGCGTGGCGTCGCCCTCGATCAGCAAGCCCGCCGCTTGCAAGCCCTGCACCGCCGCGCGCATCGCGCCCAGGCCGTGGCGCTCGCGGATCGCCAGCCAGGCGTCGGCGCCGAGCACCGCTGGCGCGTCCGACAAGCCGATGCGGCGCAGCGCCGGGTCGGCGCCAGAGGCCAGCATGGTGTCGACCGCGGCCAGCATCGACTCCCACGGCGTGGCCCCGCGCGCCAAGGCGGCGGCGCTGGCGCTGGCGGCGCGCTCGGCCAGCGCCGCATCCATTTGTTCGGCGACGGCGGCGAACAAGCCTTTTTTGTCGCCGTAATGGTGGTACAGCGCACCCGCCGTCACCCCCGCCTGCGCGCACAGCGCCCCCACCGAACTACCTTCATAGCCCAAGGCGCCAAACAGCGCGTGCCCGGCCGCGCACAAGGCGGCGCGGGTGGCGTGCGCATTGTCGCGGCGTCCGTCGCGGCGCGGCGCCGCGTCCTTCCCTGCCATCGCTTGTTTGTCTTTCATGCGTCTGAATACCCGTTCTAAAATATCCTTTGACAAAGCATAACATGATTATGTATTGTTGACACCTACCAACCCCGCACACCACCCAAGGAGCCCCACATGGCCATGCTCGCCCAAATCCTGATCGGACTGATCCTGCTGCTGCACGCGTACTTCGTGCTGCTCGAAACCGTGCTATTCAAAACACGCGGGCGGCGCGCCTTCGGCTTGACGGCCGAGCGGGCTGAAATCATGGCGCCGGCCCTGTCCAACCAGGGCTGCTACAACGGCTTTCTGGTGGCCGCGCTGGCGCTCGGCCTGCTGCATCCGAATCCGGAAGTGGCGCACGCCTTCGTCAATTACGCGCTGCTGTGCATTGTCGTCGCTGGAATATGGGGCGCCGCCACGGTCAAGAAATCGATCCTGCTCATTCAAACGGTGCCCGCCGTCGTCGCGCTGGCGCTGTACCATCTCGCTTGAGCGCCCACCTCCACGAGCGTGAGGCAAACATCATGAGCACCCTGTTCGATCCCATCGTCGTTGGCGATCTGAGTTTGCCCAATCGCGTCATCATGGCGCCGCTGACGCGCTCGCGCGCCAGCGCGCCGGGGCGCGTTCCCAACGCGCTGATGGCCCAGTACTACGCGCAGCGCGCCTCGGCCGGCTTGATCATCTCCGAGGCGAGCGCCGTCTGCGCGCAAGGCGTGGGCTACGCCGACACGCCGGGCATCTGGTCCGATGAGCAGGTCGAGGGCTGGAAGCTGGTGACAAGCAAAGTGCACCAGGCGGGCGGGCGGATCTTCCTGCAGCTATGGCATGTGGGACGCATATCCGATCCGGTGTTCCTGGACGGGCATGCACCGGTCGCGCCCAGCGCGATCAAGCCGCGCGGGATGGTCAGCCTGGTGCGTCCGCAGCGCCCATACGTGACACCGCGCGCGCTCGACACAAGCGAAGTGGCGGGCGTGGTGGAGGCCTTTGGCCAGGGTGCGCGCAATGCCAAGCGCGCCGGCTTCGACGGCGTGGAGATCCACGGCGCCAACGGCTACCTGCTCGACCAGTTTCTGCAAAGCGGCAGCAACACGCGCAGCGACATTTATGGCGGCTCGCTGGAAAACCGCGCGCGCCTGATGCTCGAAGTGACCGATGCCTGCATTGGCGTGTTCGGCGCGGGCCGGGTCGGCATGCACCTGGCGCCACGGCGCGATTCGCACGACATGGGCGACGCCGATCCGGCCGCCACCTTTGGCTACGTGGCGCGCGAACTGGGCCAGCGCGGCATCGCCTTCCTGTGCGCGCGCGAGCGCATGGGCGAGGACAGCCTGGGGCCGAGCTTGAAGCAGCAGTTTGGCGGCGTGTTCATCGCCAATGAGCAGATGGACCAGGACCGTGCGCGCCAATTGCTCGAGCAAGGCCAGGCCGACGCCATCGCTTTCGGCAAGTGGTTCATCGCCAATCCCGACCTACCGCGCCGCTTGCGCGAAAACGCCGCGCTCAACGCGGCGCGCCCCGAACTGTTCTACCAGGGCGGCGCCGACGGCTACACCGACTATCCAGCCTTGTAGGACGGCGCCGGCCAAATCAAAGCCTACGGCTCTTTGACCGCTTCGACCTGGATACGCAGCGTGACATCCATCTTGAAGCCCCAGGCCTTGCCCGCGTCCAGCCCATACTGATCACGCTGGAAGACGCCATATGCGTCGGCGCCGCACAGCTCGCGCTTGAGCATGGGGTGCAAAATGCAGTTGAAGGCGTTGATCTTGAGCTTGAGCGGATGGGTCACGCCATGCAGCGTCAGTTCGCCATCGAGTTCGGTGGGCGTGCCATTGACGAAGTGCGCCAGCTTGCCCACGTAGTGCGCATTGCCGAACTTGGCCGTGTCAAAGAAGTCCGGCCCGGCGGCCCAGGCATTGAGCTTGTCGTGGCCGAAGTCGACGCTGTTCAAATCGACCGTCACGTCGACCGTACCCAGGCCAGCTGCGCGCTCGAAGGTGACGTTGCCCGCGCTTTTATTGAACTTGCCGCGCCAGACCGACACCCCCATGTGGTCCGCCTCGAAGCTCGGAAAGGTGTGATCCGGATCGATCCGGTAGGCCGCGGCGCCCGGCGCGGCCCACGCCAGCGCGCTTGCCATCGCCGCCACCGGCAGCATCCATAGGGTTTTCATCATCGCGTTCTCCGCTTAGCGCTTGGCCAGGTAATCGGCCAGGTATTGTTCGTAGACGTCGTACATGCCGCCGAAGCCGCCCTGCATGCTGGCGTGGCCGGCCTTGAAGAATGCCACTTCCGTTGCGTTCGCGTTGAGCGGGCGCGAGCGCAGCGTCAGGCGCGTTTTGCCGCCCTCGTCGTCGAAGGTCGAAGTGTTGAGCATCTCGAGCGGCCAGTCCGGCGCGGCGGGATGGCGCGTGACGCCGCACTGCTCGTCCGAGAAGCTGTTGACGAGCACCAGGCGCTCGGGCCGCACGATCTCGCGATACACGATTCTGCCCCACATGGCTGGCCCGTCGCCATTGCGCATACTGTAGTGGAACATGCCGCCGGGGCGCAGATCGTGCGTCTTCACTTCGATTTTGCATCCCTTTGGACCCCACCACTGCTGCATATGTTCGGTTTGGGTGAAGGTGTCGAATACCAGCTCGCGCGGCGCGTTGAAGACGCGGGTGTAGACGAATTCGACGCCGTCGTCGATGTTTTGTTCGCGGATCATGCTCACTCCTGTTGTTGTAGCGTGTTGAGATAGTCGTCGAGACGGTCGAAGCGCTCGTCCCAGAATTGGCGGTACTGCTCCATCCACCCATTGGCCGCACGCAGCGGCTGCGCCTGCAGCTTGCAGGGGCGCCACTGAGCGTGCCGCCCGCGCGTGATCAAGCCGGCCCGCTCGAGCACCTTCAAGTGCTTGGTTACCGCCGGCATGCTGATCGAGAACGGCGCGGCCAGCTCGCTGACCGAGGTTTCGCCCGTGGCCAGGCGGGCCAGGATGGCGCGCCGGGTGGGATCGGCCAGGGCCGCGAAAGTCGCGCTCAGGGCGTCTTGTTGCATCATTAAACCCACTGGTTAATTAACCAGATGGTAAAGTAACGCACGAACAAAAAGAAGTCAAGCGCTTTCCAGGTGCGAAATCAACCGGCTTTGTTGACGCGGTGGCCGGCAGCGTCGATGACGACCTCGCCGTCTTCCTTCGCGAAAGGCCCTTTTTGCGGCTCGGGCAAGATGTCGAGCACCGCCTCGGATGGGCGGCACAAGCGCGCGCCCATGGGTGTGACGACGAAGGGACGGTTGATCAGCACCGGATGGGCCAGCATGGCGTCGAGCAGCAGGTCGTCGCTGATGTCGGGATTCTCCAGGCCTAGCTCGGCGTAAGCCGCTTCCTTGACCCGGATGGCCTGGCGCACCGTCAAGCCGGCCTGGGCGATCATGGCCTTGAGGGTGGCGCGGGTGGGCGGCGTCTTGAGGTATTCGACGATGGTCGGTTCGATGCCGCTGTTACGTATCAGTGCCAGCGCGTTGCGCGAGGTGCCGCAGCGCTTGTTATGGTAAATCGTGATGTCCATGTCGTCTTTTCTTTGATTCGATACAAGCTGGCACAGGCGCCCGGCGCGACCGATGTTACCTCGATGTTTACTATTTACCGGGATTCATACTAAGCTGATCATACTATTTAACAGTTCGATAGTACGCAAGTCCCGCAGGCATAGCTAGTTTTTTCCTTGTCGCCCAGAGCGGCGCGCTATAGAATCCTGCCTGATTTTCTGGCGTGCAATATTCATGCTGGTAAAACCAAGTATTTTCGCACAATTTTAAGCATAAGCAGACCTGATCGACAGGCACCCGAGGAGATTTTCATGAGCGACGATATGCTGCATCTTGCAGCGCTGGGCAGCTGGCGCCAGCGCCTGGCCCTGCGCCTGCTCAAACTGTTCGGCTGGCGCATGCGCCACCGGCCCTTGCCCGGACCACGCGGCATCGCCATCGTCTATCCGCACACCTCGAACTGGGATTTCGTGATCGGCTTGCTGGGCAAATGGGCGCTGGGGCTGCCGTTTCGCTGGCTGGGCAAGGAATCCTTGTTCCAGGGATGGACGGGCAAGACGCTGGGGCGCCTGATGCGCTCCTGGGGCGGGGTGCCGGTCGAGCGCGGCGTCTCGACCGGGGCCACCGCCCGGCTGGCCGCCACCATGCAGGCGGCCGACTGGTTCTGGCTGGCGCTCGCGCCGGAAGGCACGCGCAGCTACCGCGCCAATTGGCGCAGCGGCTTTTATCATCTGGCGGTGGCGGCCAAGGTGCCACTGTGTATCGTGTACCTCGATTATCCGAACAAGGAACTGGGCGTGGTCGACTACATCGACATGACGGGCGATCCGGCCGTGGACATGGCCGCCATCGCCGCCGCCTATGACGGGCACCTGGGCCTGCATCCGGAACTGGCCGCGCCTATCGTGCTAGCCCCGCCGCGCGCCGCCAGCTAGGCCTGGAAAGCCCCCTTATCGCTTACCTTTTCGCGTAGCGCCAGAGCGCGTTTGAAGATAACGCGACAGCGACCAGACATAACACAACAGGGCGATATACAAGGCCGCGACGCCGTAGACCACGCCCATTTGATGGTCGTTACTGTTGTCGAGGCTAAGGAAGACTGCCGCGAGCGGCTTGTGTGACATCAGCGTGCCGAACGCCGCCACCAGTGCCAGCAATGCCACGCCGGTCAAGGCGATGCGGTGTGCAAGAGCTACCGTGATGGCTTGGTGATTGCGCGCAGCGAACCACGCGAAGCCCACCGAAAACACCAGCAAATTCAATAGCAGTTTCACCATATCGTCACCCCTCAAGCGCGCCGGCGCGCGATGTAGCGCCCGATCACCGTCGGCAGCACCGTCAGCGGCACCCCCGCGCTTTGCACGATGGCGTCGTTAAAGCCGGCCAGGTCGAACTTCGCACCCAGTTCGGCCATGGCGCGCTCGCGCTGGCGCAGGATTTCATTGTGTCCCATCTTGTAGCCGCAAGCCTGGCCCGGCCAGACCACGTAGCGGTCGATCTCGTTGGTCATCGCCGCCACGCCGCGCCCCGTATTCGCCAGCAGGAAGTCGATCGCCTTCTGGCGCGACCACTGCATTGCGTGCAAACCGGTATCGACCACCAGACGGCAGGCGCGAAACTGCAGCGACTGCAGGTAGGCGATTTCGCTGAACGGGTCCGACACATACAGGCCGAACTCGTCGACCAGCTGTTCCGCGTACAAGGCCCAGCCCTCGATGAAGGCGTTAAAACCCATCAGCGATGAAATGAGCGGGATGTCCTGGTGGTGCTCGGCCAGGTAGGCGCCTTGCCATGCATGGCCGGGCATGCCTTCGTGCGCCGTCAGCGTGGCCAGTTCGTCCTTCGGCCACAGCTTGGTCGACTTCAAGTTAATGTAGTAGATCGCCGGGCGCGAGCCGTCGAGCGAGGCGAAGTTCATGTAGCCGAGCGCCGCGCCGGCCTCGATATCGGGAGGCACGCGCTTGATCACCAGCGGCGCCGCCAAGCCCAGGTGCGAAATTTTTGGCATCAAGGCGCGCGCGGCCGCGACCCGCTCGTTGCAGTAGGCGATGAGCTGTTCGCGGCCGCGGTCGTCGTCCGCGAAAAAGCGTTGCGGGTCTTTGACCAAAGCCTGCAGGCGCGCGCCCACCGTCCCTTCGCTCATGCCTTGCTTCTTCAAGACCGCGTCGATACGCGCCGCCAGCATCGCATTTTGCTCGAGCCCGATCGCGTGGATCTCGCTCGCGCCGCGCGTGGTCGTCGTGCCCAGCTTGAGCGCCCACTCGTAATAGGCGCGTCCGTCGGACAGGCGGTCGATGCCCGCCGCCTCGCCCGCCTTGGACGTGGCCTTGGCGAAGGCGGCGATTTGGCGCTCGAGGGCGGGATAGACCGACGTTTCGATCAGCTTGCCCGCGCGCCCCTCCCAGTCACCCGCGATCCCGAGCTTGCCGGTGCGCCCGACGAGCGAAGTGAACAGCTTTTGCGCGCGCACTGGCGTCTTGCGGAAATTCTCGAATTGGGCCAGCGCGGTGCGGGCGATGAAATCCGGTGGCACCATGCCGCGCCCGGCCTGTTCCATGAAGGTGGCGGTCTCCTCGTCGATGCTGCGCGTGAGCGCGGCCACGCGCGCGAGGTAGGCTTCGGCATCGGCGCCGTTCTCGATGCGGTGCTGGGCATCGAGCAGTTCCGGGATGCGCAGCACGGCGCCATCGAGCTGGGATAGCGCATAGGGCACCGTGCGCCCGTAGAAACCAGCGGCCGCCCCCGCGTACGAGAATGCCAGGCCCGCGATGCCGGCGTTGACCGCGTATCGCACTGCGTCGTAGCGAATCTGCGCGTCTTCGCCCAAGCTGGCGCGATCGAGCGCGTCCAGGCGCCCCATCATGGATTTGACCTGGCCCGCCCACTTGGACTTGCCGGCCGGCGAAGCGTCGTCCAGACGCGACTTGAGCGCCACGCGCTTGCCCGTGTCCAGGCCAAGCGAGGTGGCCGACATCGGCGCGAGCAGCAGGATTTCCTCGGCAAAGGTGGCCAGCAGCGCGGCCAGGCGCGCGTCTGCGGCGCCAGGCACGCTGGCACCCGCGAACGCCGCGCCAGGCAGCACGCAGGCGACGGCGCCGGCCATGGCGGCGATCAGAAGGTCGCGTCGGGATTGATCGTGGGGCTGCTGGTTCGATGGCATTGCGAGGTCCTGGGATGGAAAAGCGATTCAAGGACCTTAACGCGAGTGGTGCGATCATGTCAATCGCCGCAGCCGGCGCTTCACAGTCACTGCGCCGTCCCTTCACATTGGCCGATTAACATCGAGTGATGAACCACACACACGAGGCACATGCATGAACGATCCTATTCAAGACGGCGACACTCCTGCGCCAGCGCCGGCGCCGGCGGCCGAGGCCATCACGCGAAGCGCAGCCCTGTTCATCGCCTTGGCGGGCGTGCTACTGCCCTTGATCACACTGGGCATCGAATGGAGCACCCACATGAGCGGCGAGACCTTTTTCGACCCCATCCCCAACCCCTGGCATGGCCTCTTGATCTTTCTGGTGCCGCTCGCTAATGGCTTGCTGCTGCGCGCCTTGCTGCTCGAGCGGCACAGCCAATATCCGCGCCTGGCGCTTTTTAATGGTCTGGCCGTCGGCATCGCCCTGTTCTACGCCGTACTGTATCTGCCGCTCACCCCGCTCTCGCCTATTTTGATGGCCTTCTATGGGATCGGCTTCCTGCCGATCGCCCCCTTGCTGGCGATGATCAGCGCCTTGCGTCTGCGCCGCCTGATGCTGCGCGCAGCGCCGCAAGGCATGCCGGTGCGGCGCCTGGTCGCCGGCGTCGCGCTCGCGTTGGTGGCCATGCTGGCGATCGACCTGCCCTTGTCGCTCACCCGCGTCGGCCTGTACATGGCGCAGTCGGACTCGCCCGCCACCCATTTGCGCGGCCTGCGCTGGCTGCGCGTGGCCGGCAGCGAGGACGCACTGCTGCGCATGACGCTGGCGCGTTCGGGGCTGTCGACCGATATCGTCGGCATGCTGCTCGGCGTCGAACGGCACGCCGATCCGGATCAAGTGGCCCGCGTGTATTACGAGGTGACCGGCAAATCGGTCAAGGACCAGGCCTTGCCGGTCCAGCGCGGCATGCGCGCTTGGCGCGAAAGCTTCGACAGCGATGTCGGCGGCACCATTGTCGGCAATATCGCGCCTGGCCTGGCCCTGGCCAGCTCGCGCATCGACGGCAGCATCGATGCCGAGGCCGCGACGGCCTATGTGGAATGGACCATGGCGTTTCGCAACACCTCGAACAGCAACCAGGAAGGGCGCTTCCAGCTCGCCCTGCCACCGGGCGCCGTGGTCTCGCGCGTCACGCTGTGGGTGGGCGATGAAGAACGGGAAGCGGCATTCGGCACTCGCGCTGCGGTGCGCAATGCGTACACGCAGGTGGTCCAGACCCGCCGCGATCCGCTGCTGGTGACCACGGCCGGCAAGGACCGCGTGCTGGTCCAGCTGTTCCCGGTGCAGCCGGGCGGGAAGGAGATGAAGATCCGGATCGGCATGAGCGTGCCGCTGGCGCTGAGCGACATGGCCAGCGCGCGCCTGCCCTTGCCCAGCGTGGCCGAGCATAACTTCACGCTCGCGCCCAGCTTCAAGCATGCGCTGTGGCTGGAGTCGCATGCCTCGATGAGCACCCTGCCCGGCCTGCGCCAGGAACAGCCCAAGCCCGGCACCTACGCGCTGCGCGGCGACGTGAGCGAAGCGGACCTGGCGCACGGCGCGATTTCGCTCTCCCGCCCCCATCCGCAGCAGGCGCTCTGGAGCCACGACAGCAAGGCCGGCGACGAGGCCGTCATCGTGCAGCGCTTTCGCGAGCAGGCGGCGTGGGTGCCGCAGCGCGTGGCTCTGGTGCTCGACACCTCGCAGCCGATGGACGCGTTCAAGAACCAGATCGCGGACGCGCTGGCGCTGTTCCCGGCCGGCGTGCAACTGGCCGTGGTCGGCGCCCTCGACAGCGGCCCGGCCGGCCCCATGCCCGACAGCGCCACCGCCGCGGACGCGGCGCAGCATATCCGCGCGCTCTCCTTCGCGGGCGGGCGCGACAACGTCGCCCCCTTGATGGCCGCCTGGGATTGGGCCGGCGAGAGCGAGCGCGCCGCGATCGTGTGGATCCACGGCCCGCAGCCGCTGCTGCTGCAATCGACCGATGCGCTCGAGCAGCGCATCGAGCGCCGTTTCGGCAAGGTCAGGATATTCGAACTTGAAGCGCTGGCCGGACCAAACCGGATTGGCGAAAAGCTCGAGCGCAAGGCCGACATTGAACGCATCGCCACCAGCGCGGCCTTGCGCGGCGACTTGCAAGGGCTGTTCGCGCAGTGGCGCCCGGATGGCAAGCAGTTCGTGGCCGTGCGCGAGCGCAGCGCCACCCGTCCGCTCGACGCGATCCAAACGTCCGAACATGTGGCGCGCCTGTGGGCGGCCGACCAGGTGGCAGCGACGCGCGGCGAACGCGATCCAGCCAAGCTGATGGCGGCCAGCGCGCTGGCCCAGCGCTACCAACTGGTGACGGCCCTGACCGGCGCCGTGGTGCTCGAAACGCAGGAACAGTACAAGGATGCCGGGCTCGAGCCGGTGCCGCCCGGTAGCGTGCCCTCGGTGCCGGAACCGGAGACATGGGCCATGCTCGCCTTGGTCAGCGCCATCCTGCTGTGGCAATGGCGCGCCAGGCGTGCGCGCCGCGCGGTTCGGGTGTGCTAGGTGGCGCGGCCACCCTACCCCCTGTTGCTGCTGGGCGCCGCCGGCGCCACCTGGCCGGTCTGGCTTTGGTATGTGCCGGCCAGCCTGGATGCGTCGAACGATTACATCGGCCTGTTTGCGGCGGCGAGCGTGCTGGCCTTGCTGTGGCGCGCGCGCGGCGTGCAGCCATCTGCCGCACCTTCGCATGCGCTGGCACTGCCGCTGGCCTGCATGCTCGCCTACACCGCGGCGACCTTGGCGGGCTGGTCGATCGCGCTGCGCGCCGTACCCGCCATGCTGGCCTTGGCCACACTGGCAAGCAGCTGGCGCTTGGGACGGCGGCTCGACCTGCCGCTGACCGCCCTGGCCTTGATGGCGCTGCCGTTCGCGGCGACATTGCAGTTCTACCTCGGTTATCCCTTGCGCGCCTTCACCGGCACCCTGGCCGCGGCGCTGCTGCAATTGAACGGCCTCGCGGTCGTGCGCGAAGGCGCCATGTTGGCTTGGAACGGCACCCTGGTGGCGATCGACGCGCCCTGCAGCGGCGTCAAGATGCTATGGGCCGGCCTGTACCTGGCACTGGCGCTGGCCGCGGTGCAAGGCTTGAACGCGCGCCGCAGCGCGCTCGCGCTGGCCTTGGCCGCCATCGTGCTCGTCCTAGCCAATGCCATGCGCGCCGCCGCGCTGTTTTATGTGGAGACGGGCTTGATCGCCCTGCCGGGATGGGCACACCAGGGCGCCGGCTTGGTCTCGTTTGTGCTCGCGGCCCTGGTCCTGCTCTATGCCATGCAGGCTATGAAGGGAGCGCGCCCATGATCACACGCGCAAGCCTGGCCTTGCTATTGGCATGTCTGTGCGCGGGCATCGCTCCCTACGCCGCCAGCGGCAAGCACGAGGCGCCCCCGCGCACCGCTTTTCCGGGCTGGCCATCCACGTTCGAGGGTCGCCGCCTCGAGCGCCTGCCCCTGTCGCCGGTGGAGCTGCGCTTTCAAGAGAACTTCCCGGGCCAACTCGCGCGCTTTTCCGATGGCAGGCGCGAGATCATCCTGCGCTGGATCACCGAGCCTAGCCGCAAGCTGCACGCGAGCGGCGATTGCTTCAAGGCTAATGGCTACGCGATTTCGCCCTTGCCTGTGGTGCTCAGCGGCGCACAGCGCTGGTCGGCCTTCAGCGCCACCCGCGCCGGACAGACGCTGCAGGTGTCGGAAATCATCGTCGACCAGGCCGGCGGGCAGTGGAGCGATGTATCGGCTTGGTATTGGGCCGCGCAGTTGGGTAAAAGCCATGGCCCTTGGTGGGCGGTCACCGTGGCGCACACGCAGGGCGGACAAGGGCCTT
This sequence comes from Pseudomonadota bacterium, assembly GCA_040388555.1. Taxonomy (GTDB): domain Bacteria; phylum Pseudomonadota; class Gammaproteobacteria; order Burkholderiales; family Burkholderiaceae_D; genus Telluria_A. Next base: position 63,247 of record JAZKBP010000057.1, on the reverse strand, counting down.
AACGCAGACGCCACGCCCAAGCGGTGCGCGCCCGCGCCTTGATGCAATTTTGGAATCAAAAGTTTCTGCTCGACTTCATTGTTGGTATAATTGCAGCTTTTTTCGGATTCTTGAAGACTCTATGACGGACTTGGCCGACGACTTTAGCACCAACATCAACACCACCGGCAAGCTTGTGGTCGGCACGCCGTCGCATGGTAGCTTTGAACGCGACGGCGATAGCGATTGGTTCGCCGTGTCCCTCAGCGCGGGCACGAACTATATGTTTTCTTTGGCGCCGGACGGCTACGGCTTCTACGCGAACGTGTCGCTGGCCATGTACGATGCCAACGGCACGCGCATCGGACCGATCTCCACCGGCATTGGCGGCATGCCGACCATCATTGAATTTACGGCGCCCGCCACTGCGACCTACTATTTTGGCGTCGCCTCGCCATTAATGCACCAGAGCTATACGGTAAGCGCGGCCGCGCGCACCGCGCCGGACGACTATAGCGCCAATAGCGCCACCAGCGCCCTGTTGGTGGCCGGCGCAGCCGTCATGGGCAATACGGAAGTGTATGGCGATCACGATTGGATCCGTTTTCATACCGAAGCGAATGGCCACTATATTTTCGGTGGCACGACCACCAGCGCACAAGCTGGCGGTGTGAGCGGCACGCCCAATTTTGTCTTGCGCGATGCCAGCGGCGCGCCCGTGAATGCCACATTGAACGCCATTACGGCGTTCGAACCGGGCGTGGCCGCAGACTATTTCTTGGACGTCAGCAATGTCTCGGTCCTTAGCTATTCCATTACCGCGACAAGCTTGGTCGACGATTACTCGGCGAACAATCTCTCGACCGGTCGCCTTCAGGCCGGTGACCAGACTAGCGGCATCATCGAGCGCAATCGCGACGTCGATCGCTTCCAGGTCACGCTCGATGCCCACTACTTCTACACATTCACCATGGCTGGCGTGGGCGCGAGCGAGGTCTTCGAACTGACCTTGCGCAACGCCGCTGGCGATGCCTTGTCGTCCGCGAACGGTCTATATACACCAGACGGGACCAGCATCGTGTACCGGCCGGCCAGCTCCGGTGTTTACTACGTCGATGCCGCCTTATTTGGCGGCTTCACCCTGGAGCAAACCTACCCGAAACCCTACACCCTGACGGCATCGGGGCCCGTTGCCGATGACTACGGCGACACCCGCGCAAGCGCTATGTCTATGATGCCAGGCACGTCCATCGATGGCTCGCTGCAAAATTATAGCGATATCGACATGGTGGCACTCTCCCTGGTTCGCGGTACCACCTACGCTTTTCAATTGAGTGGACGCGGCACACGCTGGTCACCCGATTTGACCATCACGGATGGCGCAGGCAAATTGCTGCTCACCAGCGCCAATAGCGTGCACGACGTATATACCTTCACGCCTTTGGCCAGCGGCACCTACTACGCCGCCGCTTCCGGCGCCACGGGCGATTATTCGCTCGCGGTTAGTGCCGCGCTCGATGACTTCGGCGCCGACACCAACACAGCAGGCAGCTTGACCGTGGGTTCGAGCGTGACCGGGACCTTGGAGGCGGGCGGCGGTGACCGCGATTGGTTCAGCGTAAGCCTCGCCGCGGGCTCCACCTACTGGTTTACTGCAAGCAGCGACGTCAGTTCCCAGCTCAAGTATGGCGGCGGCATGCTGCGTCTGCTCAATGCATCGGGTAAGGAAGTGGCGACCATGAGCGGCGCCAAAGGCAATGGAATTGTCGATACCATGCCCTACGCGGTGACGGCGAGCGGCACCTACTACCTGGAGATATCGTCCCCAAATCGTTACCCGGGCGACTATGTGCTATCGGCCGTCGTTGGCGAGCGCGACGATTTTGGTGGAACGCCCCTCACGGCCACCGTACTTGACACCACGAAGGCGATCCACGGCAAGCTCGAGCTTTTGACGGACAAGGATGTGTTCAAGTTGATCGTCATCGCTGGCAATGTCTACGGCATTGACGTGCAGGCGGCGAACGGTGAATTCTATTCGCTTGAGTATGTCGACAGCAGCGGCAAGCCAGTCTCGGGCTATGTCGGCAGCGCCGCGTATCCGAGCACCTTGCAGCTGTTCCAGGCGCGCGAGACCGGCGACGTCTACCTGAGCCTCGCCCCCATGTTCAAAGGTGGCATCAGCTACGCGATGTCCGCCGTCTCCTACGGGCCGGATGATTATGCCAACGACAACGCGACCACGGCCACTTTGCCGATGGGCGGGAGCTTGAGCGGCACGATTTCCTACCCAAGCGACGTCGACACCATGCATGTCAGGCTCGAAGCGGGCAAGACCTACGCCTTCGAATTGCTCGGCGCGTTCAGCGGCAATGGATCGATGAAGACCGCATCGGGTTCGAATCTCAGCATCGACAGCAGCGGGGTCACCTTGATCGGATCTGGCGCGGAGCCGCGCATGCTGGTCACGCCAGCTAGCAGCGGCGACTATACACTGCGCGTCTCGGGCGGCAATACCAACAATGTGGGAAGCTATGTGGTCAAGGCCTTGACGCTGAGCGGAGATACCGTTGGACCGACCGTGCTTGGCCAGTCGCACCCGCAGGGCGCAAGGGAAGTGGCGCTGACCGACACCACGATCACGTTCAAATTCAACGAACCGATCGCGATCGACCGTACGGCCATTGTCCTCAAGGACGCGAATGGGCATGTCATCCCCTTTTCCTATTTTCAAGGTGGCGGCTATCCCGTCGTGAACGACGATACCTTGACCATCACGACCCAATCGTTTTTCAGTCCGGGCAGCTACACCCTGTCCATGCCACACGCGGCCATCCATGATTTGGCGGGCAATCAGCATGGCGCGCCTGAAACCCTCAGCTTCACGACTGTCTTGCCAAACGATACGCCGAGCGCGGGCAACGACCTCATTATGGGCAACAAGTCGGTGACGATCGATGGTGGCGCCGGCATCGATACCGTCCTGTACGGCGGAAGCTACTACAACTATCATATCGTTCGCGCTGGCGGCGCCGTCAGCGTGAGCGCGTCGGGACAGGACACGCTGCACGACACCCTCGTCAACGTCGAGCGCTTGATTTTCGACCAGCAGGCTTACGCGCTCGATATCGACGGCAACGGCGGCCAGGCGTACCGGCTCTACCAGGCCGCGTTCAACCGCACACCGGATTTGGCGGGACTGGGATTTTGGATCAAGCAGATCGATCATGGCCTTAGCTTGCACGATGCGGCCAACTACTTTGTCGAAAGCAGTGAATTCAAAACCCTGTACGGCGGCGCGCAAAGCAACGAAGACTTCCTCACCCACATGTACGCGAACGTGTTCCACCGCCTGCCCGATAGCGGCGGCGAGGCGTTCTGGCTCGACGCCATGGCGCGCGGCTTTTCCCGCGCCGACGTGTTGGCAAACTTTAGCGAGTCACCGGAAAACCAGGCGGCCTTAATCGGCGTCATCGGCAACGGATTTCAATACACACCTGCCTGACGCAAACGGGCGGCCACCTCGCGTTGCCGCCCTGTTTTGACCCCAGAAATAACTGAAATAGAGACGCCATGACCGACTTGAATGATGATTACTCCGCCAATCCCGGCACCTCCGGCAAGCTCGTCGTTGGCACGCCATCGACCGGTCATATAGAAAAAGCAGGCGATAGCGATTGGTTCGCGGTTTCCCTCACCGCCGGCACCACCTACATGTTCACCCTAAAACAGGTAAACGGTTTCATGTGGTACAACAGCATCGCGCTTTCAATGTACGATGCCAGCGGCACGCTCGTCGTACCCGCCATCACCGGAAATGCATCGCTGCGACCGGGATTCGAATTCACACCCACGGCATCAGGAACCTTTTTCTTGGGAGCCTCATCGCTTTATGCTGTTCCCAACTACGCGGTCAGTGCGGACGTGCGCACCGAGCCTGACGACTTTAGCGCCACGATCCACAGCATTGGTACGCTGCTGCCGGGTTTGACCGTCGAGGGAATGACAGAGGTGCTTGGTGATCATGATTGGTTTCGCTTCCACACCGATGCCAATGGCCACTATTCATTTGGGGCGAGCGCTGTCTCCGAGGGTCTCAAACTGGACATCCCGGCCTATTTCCTGCTGCGCGACGCCAGCGGGACGCTCCTGCCGATTCAAACCATGCCGTTCGAACCCGGAGTGGAAGCGGATTTCTTCGTTGATGTCACGATGGCGGAACAGGGTTGGTACAAGCTATGGACGAACGTATTGACGGACGACTACTTCGGCAACAACCTGACAAAAGGCAGCATCGCGCCGGGCGGCCAGGCCAGCGGGAACATCGACTATCGGGGAGACGTGGATCGCTTCAAGATTTCGCTCGCCGCCAATTCATTCTACACGTTTGATGTGAACGCTCCGGCCGCTGCCGGCCTTGCCAGTTTTGCGCTCGCGCTGCGCGATGCCAATGGTGTGGCCTTGAGTTTCGCTAACGCGTCGTCCTCGTCAAGCGGTGCCGCCATTGGAGTGCATGTGACGAGCGCGGGAGATTATTACCTCGACGCCACCACCTATCCCAACTACCAGGGCAACATCTATCCGTTGCCCTATACGCTCAGCGCGTCCGCGCCACGCGCCGACGATTTCGGCGACACGCCAGCGACGGCCAATCCGATGGCCATCGGAAGCAGTGTCGACGGGCGCTTGCAAAGCCCCGACGACAAGGACACGGTGCGCCTGCAACTTGACGCTGGCACGACCTATCTTTTCAATTTGACGCGCAATGGCGCGGCAAGCAGCGAGCTGAATTTAAAGCTATCGATCGCCGATGGCATGGGAAACTCAGTGGGAGAAGCCGATAGCTACCGCGGCACACCCGGCTATTACACTTTCACCCCGGCCAATAGCGGCACCTACTACGCATGGGCATCAGGTGGGATGACCGATTTTTCGCTTGCGGTGGGCACCGCGCCGGACGACTTCAGCGCCAGTGTGGCGACGAGTGGAAAATTGGCAGTGGGCGCCAGCGTCGACGGCGCCCTCGAAAATGGCGGAGGCGATCGTGACTGGTTCAGTCTGAACCTGTCCGCTGGCACCACGTATTTTATTTCGATCGACGGCGCGAAATGGTCGCACTCGATAGGCGGCGACTTGCTGCGTTTGCTCGACGCATCGGGCAGGGAAGTGACGCGCGCTGCCACCAATAGCGATGGCCGCTCTACTGCCGAGGCCCTTTCGTATTCTGTGACCCATAGCGGAATCTATTTCGTGGAGGTTTCCTCGCCCGCCCGATCCACGGGCGGATATACGTTGTCGGCCGCCATCGGCGAAGCCGATGATTACGGCAACACGCCCGCCACTGCCGGCCATCTCGATGCGACGGGGCCGACTCATGGCAGACTGGAATTTTCGCAAGACAAGGATATGTTCAAACTGAGCGTGATCGCCGGCGTGAGCTATGGCATAGGCATTCGGGGGCCAAACAATGACGATCCCAGAGTGGACCTGGTCGACAGCGCCGGCCAGCCCATCCGGGTTGATTTTGCAATGAGCAGCCCTAATTACGAGCGTTACCTGATTCAACCACTCACCAGCGGCGATCTCTACTTAACTGTCAGCAACAGCTATAATAACGGCGTCAACTACACCCTATCCCTGTTCGACTATGGGTTCGACGACTACAGCTTCGATACGGCAACGCTGGCCAATCTTACTCCGGGATCGAGCCTGTCCGCGACGCTCTCCTATCCGGGCGACGCCGACGCTGTGCGCGTCAAGCTAGAGGCTGGCAAGTCCTATGTATTCGAGCTGCTCGGCGCGTTGAGCGGCAATGGAACCCTCGTCGCGGGGAGAACAATCTTTGAGATCGCCAACAGCGCGATGTATTCGTATTCGATCAGGCCGTTCGAATCCGGCGTGGAACCTCGCATGGCATTCACGCCAGCGACCTCCGGAGACTATTTCATCAAGGTGAGCGGGGGAATGGGGAGCTACGTCCTTAAAGCCATCACCTTGAGCGGTGATAGCACCGGCCCGACCGTGCTGGCGCAGTCCCACCCGAGTGATGCAACAGGGGTGTCCTTGGGCGACACCACGATGACGTTCAAATTTAGCGAACCGATCACGGTCGATGCGGCGGCATTCGTCCTCACCGACCCCGATGGAAACGTCGTCCCATTCGATCACCTCGGTTACGGCATCGCGCCGCGTGTCAACGACGATACCATGCTCATCATGGCCCATGGCTACTTCAAGCCGGGCACCTATACCTTATCGATGCCGCATGCGGCCGTCCATGACTTGGCAGGCAACCAGTATAGCGGACCAGCGTCGTACCGCTTCACGACCATCCTTCCGGTCAGCGCAGCGACCGGCGGCGATGATTTGATGGTCGGAGGAAGCGGCGCTGCGATCGATGGCGGCGCCGGCGTCGACACCGTCATTTATCCAGGCCAAAGCTACCGCTTCCAGATCACGCACACCGACACATCGGTGTCTGTGAATGCCTACTTTTCGGACAAGAAGGACACGCTCACGCATGTCGAGCGCTTGCTATTTGACGATCATGCCGTCGCGTTCGACATTGACGGCAATGCCGGCCAGGCCTATCGGCTTTATCGGGCCGCTTTCGCGCGCGCACCGGACCAATCGGGACTGGGGTTCTGGATCAAGCAAGTCGACCATGGCGTCACCTTGCATGACGTTGCCAATGGTTTTGTCGAGAGCGCCGAATTCAAAGCGCTCTACAGCGGTGCACAAAGCAACGTCGATTTTCTCACTCATTTATATACAAACGTCTTCGAGCGTGCGCCGGACACCGGAGGCGAAGCTTTCTGGCTCGATGCCATGTCCCGTGGCGTATCGCGCGCGGACGTGTTGGTCGCGTTTAGCGAGTCGCCGGAAAATCACGCCGCGCTCGTCGGCGTGGTCAGCAACGGCATCGTGTACGTCATGCATTAAACGCCCGGACACGCGTACTCAGCTTGGCAGGAGGAGCCGGTATCCGACCGCCGTTTCCGTCAACAGGTACAGCGGCTGCGCCGGATCGTCTTCCAGCTTTTGGCGCAGGTGTCCCATATAGATGCGCAGGTAGTGGCCATTCTCGCTATTTGACGGCCCCCACACCTCACGCAGCAGTTGCGGCGTCGTCACCACGCGTCCGACATTGGTGACCAGCACCGACAGCAATCGGTACTCGGTGGGCGTCAGGTGCACCGCCTGCTCCGCCTTCGACACCAAGCGGTTCTTGATGTCGACCCGCACGTCGCCGAACTGCAGCACGCCATCCTCGGCGCCTTGCGGCTGGCGCTGCCGGCGCAGCGTGGCGCGCACGCGCGCGAGCAGCTCACCGACGCCAAATGGCTTGGTCAGGTAATCGTCGGCGCCCGCGTCGAGCGCTTCGATCTTGTCGGTCTCGTCGGTGCGCGCCGACAGCACGATGATCGGCACGCTCGACCATTTGCGCACGTCGCCAATGAAATCGACGCCGTCGCCGTCGGGCAGGCCCAGGTCCAGCACGATCAAGTTGGGCTTGCGGGTGCCGGCGTCAATCAAGCCGCGCCGCATCGATTCGGCTTCGAAAATCTGCCAGCCTTCGGCCTCGAGGGCCATGCGCACGAAGCGCCGGATTTGCGGCTCGTCCTCGACCAGCAAGGCAATTGGGGTGGTTTCGCTCATTGTGTTGTGCTCTCGTCGGCGCTGCCGCCTTCGCTATCGTCCATGAAAGGGAGTTCGGGTGGTACGCCCAAGGGCAGCGTGAAGATGAAGGCGGCGCCGCCCTCCGTCGCTGCCGCCGCACGAATGCTACCACCATGGGCTTGCATGATGGCGCGGCAGATCGCCAGGCCCAGGCCCACGCCGGGAATCGGCGACTCGCGCTCGCCGCGCGTGAATTTTTCAAAGATCGCTTCCTCGCGCCCGGCCGGCAGGCCGGGGCCATTGTCGTACACGGTCACTTCCAGCAGATCGGCGAGCACTTGCGCGCGCACGCCGATACGGCAGCCGGGCGGCGTGTACTTGGCCGCATTCTCGAGCAGGTTGCACAGCACGCGCTCGATCAGCACGGCGTCAAAGCGCAGCAGCGGCAAGGCGCGCGCCAAATCGGTCTGCACCTCATGCGCGCCCAGTTGCCAACGGCTCGCGCGCAAGGCGCTGCCCACCACTTCCTCGAGCGTCTGCCATTGCAGGTTGAGCTTGACGTGGCCGCTCTGAATGCGCGCCATGTCGAGCAGGTTCGACACCAGGGTGCTCATGCGCACCGCCTCGTCGCGCAGCGACAGCGCCACTTCCTGCTGCTGCGGCGCCAGCGCGGGTTTGGACATGGCCAGCGATTCGGACAAGCCGACCAGCGACGTGAGCGGCGTACGCAAGTCGTGCGACAACGCCGCCAGCAGCGAATTGCGCAGGCGCTCAGACTCCATGCGCACCACCGCTTCCTGCGCCACCTCGACGTAATGCACCCGCTCGAGCGCGATCGCAGCCAGCGCGGCGAACGTGTCGAGCTGCTTGCGCTGCTCCGGCGTGAGCATCCAGCGCCCCTGCTCCGACCACACCACCAGCACGCCGCGCGTACGCATCGGCGCCACCAGCGGCAAATAGAAAAAGCTATTTGCCGGCAGCGTATCGGTGCCGTTCCCAGCCGGCGTGGCGCGATCGAACGCCCATTGCGCCAAGCCCAAATCGAGCACGCTCATGACCGGCACCGCGCCCGCGCCACTGGCGGCCGGATACTGCAATCGCCCTTGCGCGTCCGGCGTGAGCAAGGTGGCGTGCGCGGCGAACGAGCGCTGGACGTAAGAACGGGTGATGTCGAACACCTGCTCCGTCAACAGCGCGCCGGACAGGCTGCGCGCGAATTCGTATAGCGCGCGCGAACGCGATTCACGGTGCATCGCGATGCGCGCCTGGTAGCGCAGGTCGGCCGTCAGGCGGCCGGTGATCAGGCCGACGGCCAGCATCACCAGGAAAGTTACCGTGTATTGCAAATCGCTGGCCGCGAACGACACGCGCCGAGTGGCCAGCATCAGCGCCACCACGCCGATGCAAGTGGCAACGACCGACGCCTCGCGTCCGAAGCGCACCGACACCAGCACCACCGTCAGCAGGAACAGCATGGCGATATTGGCCAGGTCGAAATACGGCAGCAATGGCAGACAGATCAAGGCCGTAAACAGGCTGGCGGCGGCGGCGAACACATAGCGCTTGCGGCGCGACGCTTCCGGCCGCGCCGCCGGTTCGCCCGCGTTGACGGGCTTCCCGGCCAGCGCGATGGCGCTATTGCGCGCCGGTGCCGGCGCGGCGCGCCCGATCTCGAACAAATCGATGTCCGGCGCGTAGGCCGCGATCCTGGCCAGGTGCGCCTCATCCCACGGGAAGCGCCAGGTGCGGTGGCTGCGCCCCAACACGATCTTCGAAAAATTCTGGCTGCGCGCGTAGTCGGCGATGGTGAGCGCGATGTCGCTGCCAGAGAGGACGGCGGTGCTCGCGCCCAGGCTCTCGGCCAGCTTGAGCTTTTCCAGCATCTGCTGGCGCTCGCCCGCCGATTTATTCTGCAGACGTGGCGTTTCGATGTACACGGCCTGCCATTCGGCGTTCGACTGCCCGGCCAGCTGGGCGGCGCTGCGGATCACGTGCTCGGCCTCCGACTGCGGCCCCACGCAGGCCAGCAGGGCGGAGCTGGTCTTCCACACCGGCTTGATCGATTCCTCGGCGCGAAAGGCGCGCACATCGTTTTCCATCTGCTCGGCGGTGCGGCGCAGCGCCAATTCGCGCAGCGCCACCAGTTGTCCCTTGTCGAGCCTAGCTGTGGGCGTGCCGTCAGCGGCGCAGCGCCCGGATACGTCCTCGGCCGGCAGATCGACGAACACCACTTCGTCGGCGCCGTCGAACACCGTGTCCGGCACCGTCAGCCGCTCACCGCTGCCGGTGATGACACCGACCACATCGCTCAAGCTCTCGATATGCTGGACGTTGAGCGTGCTGTAGACATCGATACCCGCTTCGAGCATCTCCTCCACATCCTGCCAACGCTTCGGGTGGCGCGCCCCGCCGGGATTGGTGTGCGCCAAATGATCGATGACGAGCAGATCCGGACGGCGCGCCAGCACCGCGTCGAGGTCGAATACGCCATCGAGCCCGCCGGCTTGCACCTCCAGGCCGACCAGCAGCTGCTCCTGACCATCGAGGCCACTCGCCACCAGCAGCACTGCGCGCCCCAGCGCGCGCTGTTCCTGCGCCGCGCGCAGCATCGCGCAGGCCTTGCCCACGCCGTTCGACGCGCCAAAGTAAATGCGCAGCTTGCCGCGCAGCGGGCGCGCTCGCGCCTGCACGTCCGCGCCGAGGCTTGTCACGTCCGATTGCATGGAATCGTTCTGCTGCATGGGTATTGACATGGCTGTTTGAAGTTTGTGGGCGATTGTGACACATCCGGCGCCAATCAAGCCAGCATAGTCGGCGCTGCCGAAACGCGCCGTAAAAAAACCGCCGTTTTGCGTAAAGCGGGTGTAAACGCCGGCCGCGCCGCGCACCATTTTTACGGATTGTATACACGCGGCGCCTATGTCTTTATGAACTTTTTACGGCGCAATCGATAAGCTGTTTTCAACACGGCAAACGCCGCATCGATGAAGACAGGAGCACGAAATGACGACGAAAGACAGTGAACCGGGATTGGCAGCGCGCCTGCTGCATGGCGCCAGGGACTTGATCTGGCAGGACGATCCAGCCCAGCGCAGGACAGCCGCGCCAGTCCAGGACGCCGCCCCCGCGGTGCCCACTGCCGCCGCGCCGCCAGCGCTGCGCCTGGCCACCGACGCCGCCCCCGCGAATAACGCGATGACAGCCGAATTGCTGGCCGTGGTCATGAGCCGTCCGACTGCCTACTCGGCGCTCGCGGACGCGATTGGCGCGCTGGCCGACATACCGATGGACGAGGCGACGCGCTATCGCACCAGCTTCGCGGTGCTCAAGAAGACGCAGCAGCGCACGGTGGACCAGGTGACGCAAGCGATCGACGTGCACCTGGGCGTGCTCGAGTCCGAGCAAACGCGCTTTGCCGGCCAGTCGAAAAACGCGGAGGACGCGCAGATCACGGCGCGCATCAACGAGGTCGAGGCGCTACGCCGCGAGATCGAGGAAGGTGAGCGCCAAATCGAGAAGCTGCGCACCGATACCGATGCGCTGGTGCGCCAGATCCAGGATGACCAGGCCAGAAAACAAACGCGCGCCGACGCCCTGGCGCGCGAGACGGAGCAAAAGAAGGAAGCCATTGCGCAGACCATGCGCAATTTCGAGGGCGCCAGCGCGGCGGTGCGCAGCACGCTGACGGCGGCCAAAGCAAAGGTTCAGCAGTACCTGGCTTGAAATGCGCCCGTGGCAGTGAACGAGCAAAAACGAACAAGAACAATATTCATCAAGCATAAGGACACATCATGAACGACATCATGCCGCAAGTACCAAGCGACTACAAACGCAAGAGCTTCTGGGAGCGGCCGGAAGGCGTGACGGGACAGATCGTCGGCGTGGCCGCGATCGCGGGCGGCGGCTACCTGCTGTACAAGGTTCTGCCAGCCATCATCACGCTGCTGCAGAACACCATCTACGCGACGCTACTGGGCGTGGCGGCGATCGCGATCGGCTATGTGGTGACCGACCGCCGCTTCTGGCGCCTGGGCTCTTACCTGTACCAAAGCCTGATGCGCAGGATCACCCAGGTGTTCGTGGAGATCGACCCGATCGGCATCATGCACAACTATGTGCGTGAGCTCGAGCGCAAGCTCACCAATATGGGGGCGCGCATCGCCAGCTTGTCGGGCATGATCCGCGCCTGCCAGGAAGAGATCAAGAAAAACGAAGGCATCAAGAACGCCTCCTTGATGATGGTGCGCGAGGCCAGCAAGGCCGGCAAGACCATCGTCATCGCGGAGGAATCGCGCCAGGCTGGCCGCATGCAGGAAGCGAACGTGACGTACCAGGATCTGCTGTCGAAGATGCAGCTGCTGTATGCGGTGCTGGTGAAGTACCAGGACATCTCCAAGTTCCTGATCAAGGACATTCGCCGCGAGATCGACGTCAAGCAGCGCCGCAAGCAAATGACCGATGCGGCCTATTCGGCCATCACCTCGGCGCGCAGCATCATCAATGGCGATCCGGACGCGAAGGCGATGTTCGACATGGCTAACGAGTACCTGGCGAACGACTACGCGATGAAGATCGGCGAGATCGAAGACTTCGTGCGCATGTCCGACTCCTTCGTCAGCACGGTTGATTTGCAAAACGGCGTGTATGAAGCGAACGCCATGAAGATGATCGAGGAGTGGGAGCGCCGTGGCGATTCCATCCTGCTGGGCGCGGACGCCAAGCGCCTGATCATCGAAGGCAGTTATGCGGGAGCTGGCGCCGAACCTGGCGCCCCCGATCCACGCGCCGCGGGGCCGCGTCCAAGCGAAGCGCCCGCCAAGCAGTGGTTCGACCGCAAGTAGCACCCGGCGACGCGGGCATGTTGTCCGCGCGCCTTGATTAACAAAAAGAGGAAAACATCATGATCAAGCCCGTACCACGTCTGATTCTCATCGCTGCCGTCATCGGCGGCGGGATCTACGGCGTCAATAAATACCTCGAATCGAGCGGCGCCCTGCGCGGCCTCGTGGCCGGCACCACCGTGCCCGCTTCGATCGACATCCCAACCGCCGCGAATGCGACGCCCGCCTTGCCGGGCGTGAGCAAAGCATCCTTCGCTCCGGCGCAGGGCAATTACACGGCACGCATGCTGGTGCTGCCCTGGAACGCCGAGGCATCGATCCACTACGCCAACGGCGACGCCACCACAGCGCGCGGCAGCTTGATGGACAAGCACGGCGTTCATCTGGCGCTCGAACGCCAGGACGACTACGCCCAAATGCTGGCCGAGCAGCTGGTGTTCGCCGGCGAAGTGGCCAAGGGCGTTGCCAACCCCGCCAAGGGCGCGGCCTTCGTCGTCATCATGGGCGACGGTGGCCCCGCTTATTTTGCGTCCGCACGCGAAGGCATGGCCAAACTGGGCCAACAGATCGAGGTGATCGGCGCGCTCGGCTATTCGCGCGGCGAAGACAAGTGCATGCTGCCAGCGGCCGTGGCACTCGACCCGCAAAAGGCGCGCGGCGCCTTGATTGGCGCGGTGCTGCGCGACGGCGACTGGAACATCTGCATGAAGTACGCGGCCGATAACAAGATCCCCGTCAATCCCGACGCCAAGACCTACGATCCGGATGCGATGAACTTCGTCGCCGTCGGCTCGTTTGCCGAAAGCGACGAAAAACTCATCGCCGCCGCCAACAGCGGCGCCTGCGAAGTGCGTCCTGTCGTGAGCCATGGCCGCTATACGGGCGAAGAGCGCAAGGTATGCCAGAACGGCACCGCCACCTGGACCCCTGGCGACGTCAAAGTGGCCAAGGAAGTGGGTGGCCTGGCCGCGGTGGCCTCGACCAAGGAGTATATGTGGCAGATGCCGGCCACGATCATCGGCAACAAGCAGTGGATGGCCCAGAACCCGGCCTATGTGAAGAACATGCTGGCGGCCGCCTTTGAAGCGACCGACGCGATCCGCGCCAGCGATGGCGAGCTGCTCAAGGCCTCAGCCGTGGTGGCGAAGGTAGCCAAGGAGCAGACGCCTGAATGGTGGATGAAGTACTACAAGGGTGTCGTCGAGAAGGACCGCAAGGGCCTCGACATCAGCCTGGGCGGCTCCACCTCGAGCAACCTGGCCGATAACCTGTACCTGTTCGGCCTGAACGGCAACGACAATCTGTACAAACGCGTCTATGGCGTCTTTGGCGGCATGGCCAAGCAGTACTATCCGAACGAGATGCCGGACGTGGTGCCCTACGAGAGCGTGGTCAACACCAGCTATCTGCAGGCGCTGGGCACGGGCCTGGGCGCGAACCTGAAGGCCGACACGCCAAGCTTCAGCCAAAGCGCGCCTGCCGTGGCCACCTTCGCCATACGCTCGTGGGCAATCGAGTTCGAAACGGGCAAAGCGACCTTCAAGCCAGATACGGCCGCCACGCTCGACGAACTGCTCAACCAGATGGCGGTGTCCGGCCTGGCCATCCAGATCAGCGGCCACACCGACAATGTGGGCGAACCTGGCTCGAACCTGCGCCTGTCCAAGCTGCGCGCCGACGCAGTGCGCGACTGGTTGCAAGCGAACGCACCGTCGGAGTTCCCTGATGGCCGCATTCGGGTGCGCGCCTTTGGCGACGCGCAGCCGGTGGCGAATAACCATTCGTCCGAAGGCCGTGCGCGCAATCGCCGCGTCGACGTGGCGCTGATCAAGACCAATTGATCGATACGCCGGGCGGGCGGCAGCAGGCCGTCCGCCCGGCCCAGCAAGCATCAACAGGATTGTCATGAACAACGAGATCAAAAATTCGCTGCTGCCTTTCACGCCGTTTTCGAACAACAGCGTGCGCACCATGCTGGCCGTGCAAGCCTGCTGCGCGCTGGCGCTGTGGTTCGCCAGCGCATCGAGGACGCTGCCCTCGCCGGCCGCGGTGATGCACGCCTGGCTCGCCATGGCCCAGACCCAGGGCTTGATCGTCGAACTGTGGTCGAGCGTGAAGGTGCTGCTGCTGGCCCTCCTGATATCGACGGCGCTGTCGGTGGCCATCACGGCCGCCGGCACCGCCCCCCTGTTCGCGCCGGTGGCCAAGCTGTCGTCGGGTCTGCGCTTTCTCGGCTTCGCCGGATTGACCTATCTGTTCATGCTGATGACGAACGACGGCTACCAGCTCAAGCTGGCCTTGCTGGTGTTCGGCATCACGGTGATGATGGTGACGGCGATGCTGGCCGAAGTGCGCGCCATCCCGGCCCTGGCTATCGACCACTGCAAGACGCTGGGCATGCGCCACTGGCGCATCACCTACGAGCTTGTCTTGCTGGGCAAGGCCGACGTGTTCCTCGACCTGGTGCGGCAAAACGCGGCCATCGGCTGGACCTTGCTGACGATGGTCGAGGGACTCACGCGCGCGCAAGGTGGCATCGGCGCGCTGCTGCTGAACCAGAACCGCTACTTCCAGTTGAGCGCCGTGTTCGCGATCCAGCTCACCATCCTGGCCTACGGCTTGACGCAGGACTGGATGCTCGCTCGCCTCAAGCTTGTGCTTTGCCCCTATTCGATAGTCTAATTTTAAGGTCATTGGAGTCTCACCATGAATGCCCCCCTTCCGTATCGCATTGGCGAGCGCCTGGTCACGATCGACAAAGTATCGGTCGCGTACGACCGGCCGATCCTGGCCGAGGTGTCCGAATCGATCGATAACATCATCCGCGACGACCTGGCGCAAGGCCAGGTGGTGTGCCTGCTCGGGCCATCGGGCATCGGCAAGACGCAGCTGTTTCGCTGCATCGCAGGCTTGCAGGCGCCCGATTCGGGCTGCGTCGCCTTGAACGGCGCGCGCACACCGGTCACACCGGGCGCGGTGGGCGTGGTGGCGCAGCACTACCCGCTGCTGGCGCACCGCACCGTGCTAGGCAACCTCTTGGTCGCGGCGCGCCGCAAGGCCGGCAGCGCGGCCCAGGCGATGGAGCGCTCGATGGCGCTGTTGGAGCAATTCGGCCTGGCCGAGCGCGCCCTGGCCTACCCGGCTGCGCTATCGGGCGGGCAGCGCCAGCGCGTGGCCATCGCGCAGCAGCTCTTGTGCAGTTCACACTTCCTACTCATGGACGAGCCATTTTCCGGCCTCGACCCGCTGGCCAAGGACAAGGTGTGCGACACGATCCGCAAGGTCTCGACGCTCGACGAGCTCAACACTACCATCGTCATCACCCACGACATCGATTCCGCGCTGCGCATCGCCGACACCCTGTGGCTGCTCGGACGCGATCCCGACGCGCACGGCACGCCCGTGGGCGGCGCGCGCATCGTGCACAAGTACGATTTGATCGAGCGCGGCATCGCCTGGCGCGACGACGCCGACCAGAGGCCGGAATTTTTCGCCCTCAGCCAGGAAATCAAGCAGCGCTTCGCGACCCTGTAGCGCGTCCATTTTTACGCAATTTTTACACCCGGCCGCCCAGTCTTTACGCCTTTTTTAGACCGTTTTCTATACTCTTTGCACTATCAAACGCAACAAACTCCGAGTCAAAACATGAAAACGACAAAAATACGGGAAATATTACTGGGCAAGGCGCTCGACCCCTTGAAAATCGAAACGCGCCATTCGCTGGCCCTGGTGGCCTTTCTGGCCTGGGTGGGCTTGGGCGCGGACGGCTTGTCTTCCTCCGCCTACGGCCCGGAAGAGGCATTCCGCGCGCTCGGCCCGCACACGCATTTCGGCCTGTACCTGGCCATCGCCACGGCGGCCACGGTGTTCATCATTTCGCTCGCCTACAACCAGGTGATCGAACTGTTTCCCACTGGCGGAGGCGGCTATCGCATCGCCACCGTCTTGCTTGGGCCCTACGCGGGCCTCACTTCCGGCGCCGCCTTGATCGTCGATTATGTATTGACGATCGCCATTTCGGTGGCTGGCGGCGTCGATGCCATGTTCAGTTTGCTGCCGCTGGGCGCGCAAGCCTACAAGCTGGCCGTCGAGCTTGGCATTGTCGTGCTGCTGATATGGATGAATCTGCGCGGCGCCAAGGAATCGATCAAGATCCTGCTGCCGATCTTCATGGGCTTCGTCGTCACCCACATCGTCCTGATCGTCTACGGCATCGCCGTGCACACGGGCGGCATCGGCACCCTGCTGCCGGCCACCGTAGCCGAAACGCGCGACATGGCCGCCCACACCTCGTGGCTGGTGACGATCGCGCTGCTGCTCAAGGCCTATTCCTTGGGCGGCGGTACTTACACCGGCATCGAGGCGGTATCGAACAATGTCAATTCCCTGGCCGAGCCGCGCGTGCGCACCGGCAAGATGACGATGCTGTACATGGCCTTCAGTCTGGCCTTCACCGCCGCCGGCATCATCTTGCTGTACCTGCTGTGGGATGCGACGCCGGTGGCCGGCCAAACCTTGAACGCGGTTGTCTTCAATTCCATCCTGGCCGACATGGGCATGAGCGGCGGCACCCTGGCCGTGACCTTGTCGGCCACCCTGCTGTTCGAAGCGGGCCTGTTGCTGGTGGCCGCCAACACGGGTTTCCTGGGCGGCCCTTCGGTGCTGGCGAATATGGCGCAGGACTCCTGGGTGCCGCATAAATTCCGCTACCTGTCGACGCGCCTGGTGACGCAAAACGGCGTGCTCTTGATGGGCGTGGCAGCTATTGCCGTGCTGTATGGCACGCGCGGCCAAGTGTCCCTGCTGGTGGTGCTGTACAGCATCAACGTATTCCTGACCTTCAGCCTGTCGCTGGCCGGCCTGTGCCTGTACTGGATCAAAAACAAGGGGCAAAAAGGCTGGTTCGCCCGCCTGCTGCTCTCTGGCACCGGTTTATTGGTGACGGCGAGCATTCTGGTGGTGACGGTGATCGAAAAGTTTTTCGAAGGCGGCTGGGTGACGGTACTTATCACGGCGCTCGTCATCGGCCTGTGCCTCGCCATCCGCGCGCACTACGCGACGACCAAGGAGCGCATCCGCATGGTCGACACGGTGTTTGAAAGCCAGCCTTTCGGACCGCACACGGATGCGCTCGAACCGGCGCCGGACGATCAAACCGCCGTGTTCATCGTGGGCAGTTCGCGCGGCGGTGGCTTGCATGCGCTGTTGTGGGTGCTGCGCATGTTCCCTGGCCACTTCAAGAATTTTATCTTCGTCAATGCGCGCACGGTCGATGCACAAGCTTATGGCGGCGAGGGCGAAATTGACAGGATGCGCGTCCAGGCCAATGCCACGCTGCAGTATTTCGTCGACTATTGCCACAGCAATGGCACGGCCTCGGCCGCTTACCTGGGCTTTGGCACGGACGCCGTCAATGAAGTGACGGACCTGTGCCATAAGATCAGCAAGGATTACCCGAATTCGATTTTCTTCACGAGCAAGCTCATTTTTGCTCAAGACAATTGGATTACCCGGCTGCTGCACAACCAGGCAGCGCTGGCAATCCAACGGCGCCTGCACTTTGACGGCTTGCAGATGATTATTCTGCCGATGAAGGTGTAGGACTCTCACGCATTGAAAGGAAACATCATGTATCTGATTTTACTGGCCGTGGTCTTGATCATCACGGTGGCCGGCCTGCGGGTGGCGAACCAATACGAACGTGGCGTCGTCTTCCGCCTCGGCAAATTGCAAGGCTTGCGCGGGCCCGGCTTGTACTGGCTGATCCCCTTGATCGAGTGGCAGACCATGGTTGATTTGCGCACCATCACGGCTTCGGTGCAGCAGCAGGAAACGATCACCAAGGACAATGTTCCGGTGAAGATCACGGCCGTGGTCTGGTACAGCACCATCGACCCGGTGCGCGCGGTGGTCGATGTGCGCGACGTGGACGGCGCCGTGATCCAGGTGGCCTTGACGTCGCTGCGCAATATCATCGGCCGGCATAGCCTGGACGACGTGCTCAAGGAACAGGAGCAATTGGCCACGACGATGCGCCAGGCCATCGATTCAGCCACCGAACCGTGGGGCGTGAAGGTGACGCGGGTCGAAATGCGCAATGTGGAAATACCCGAATCGATGCAGCGCGCCATGGCCCAGGAAGCCGAAGCCTTGCGCGAGAAGCGCGCGCGCATCATCAAGGCCGAGGCCGAGCTCGAGGCGGCGGACAAGCTCAGGAGCGCGGCGGCCTTGATCATGGAAAACCCGGCAGGCCTGGAATTGCGCCGCATGCAGATGATCACCGAGGTGGGCGCCGAGCAAAACACGACGACCATCATCATGATGCCGAGCGAATTCGTGTCGATGGCGCGCGGCATCGCGGATATGGCGGAGATGCAGAAAAAGCGCGCCTGACGGCAAGCTTTCCACTTCGCCCGGGGCGCCAGTGCATGCTATCCTCGTTGCTAACGGATCATTAACGAGGGGAGCGCATGCAAGCGAACGCGCAACACAGCGCCTTCATCACGGGTGGCGGATCGGGAATCGGCTTGGCGCTCGGTAAGCTGCTGGCCGCGCGCGGGGTGCTAGTGTGCCTGGCCGATATCGATCTGGCGGCGGCGCAGCGCGGCGCGGCCCTGTGCGGGGGCGGCGCGCGCGCTTGCCTGCTCGACGTGCGCGATGCCGACGCGGTGCGCACGAGCATCGAGCAATTCGCCCTCGAGGCCGGCCGCCTCGACTACATTTTCAATAACGCCGGCATCGGCATGGCGGGCGAGTCGAACGAGATTCCCTTGGCGGCGTGGCACCGCATCGTCGACATCAATCTGTTCGGCGTGCTCAACGGCGTACTGGCCGCCTACCCCATCATGATCAAGCAAGGTTTCGGGCATATTGTCAACACCGCCTCGCTGGCCGGCCTCGGTCCCGTCCCCTTGTTGACGCCGTACGCCGTTTCCAAGCACGCGGTGGTGGGTCTGAGCACCAGCTTGCGCATCGAGGCGGCCATGCATGGGGTGCGCGTGAGCGCCCTGTGCCCGGCGGCCATCGAAACGCCCTTGCTAGACTCGGAAAACCCCGCCGAATTGGGCATCGGCTGGGGGCCGGACGTGCGCCGTTACCTCACCCGCGTGGCGGGCGCCCCCTATCCGCTGGAGACATGCGCGCAAGAGATGCTCGCCGCGCTCGACCAGAATGAAGGCGTGATCGTCTTGCCCAGCCGCGCGCGCCTGGCTTGGCGCATCGGGCGCTGGTTCCCGGCCGTGGCCGAGGCGGCGATCCGCGCGGCGATGGCGTTCGAGCGCCGCACGCGCTGAGGCGCGCTGAACGCCGCGCCAACTACATGCCCAGCGACTTCAACAATTCTGAATTGTCGTCGCTAGGCGGCGTGGGCGCCTCTTTTTTCGCCCCCGCCCCCGCTTGCTGCTGCGCCAGCAAGGCGTCCGGATCGCTCACCTCGTTGATCTCGAAGTCGTGCAACTTGATGAACTCGGTGCGGTCGATGGCCAGTTCGAGGTAAAAGATATTGTTGCGCTCGGTGAAAAAGGAGACGCGCCGCATTTCCGGCCGGTCCAGCGGGGTGTCAACGCTAAGCATCACCTGCTTGGTCAACACCAGCATCTTCGGCTGGTTTTGCGTGATATTGGTTTGCAATTCACGGCGCACCTTGCCAGTGAAGTCGCCCACGATCTGGTTCATCAATTCGCCCAGGATGTTGGCCACTTCGTCCGAGGTGTAGGCCGAGGCCAGCTCGGACTTTGGCATGCCCATGTGCAGCATGTATTTTTCGTAGATTTCCATCGCCGTTTCGGCGCCAAAATTAAGCACCACCAAGCCCGTGAAGCCGCCGTCGAACAGCACGAAGCAGCCGATATCGGGCTTCAAGCCGATCCGCGTGATCCTTTGCACCATGGCCGAATAGTGGGTCTTGCTTTGCGTGGCCACGTCGAGCACGCGCGTGACCGAATTGCACAAATTCGTCAACAAGTCTTCCGTTCCGTACACAACAGCCTTATCGTCCACGCTCATGGCTATCCCCAGTCATATGTATGTGAAACGTCAGTTTTGGCTCAGTCTTGAATGGCGTGCGCGCTCGCGTCGTCTGGCAAACCCATCCGAAACAAGAGCAGCTTGGCGAGCAAGCCCGCGATTTCCTCGGCCGTGGCCCGGTCGTGCGGCGGCGGGGCCGGCCTGGCTGCGAGCGCGCGACACAGCTCTTGCACTTCCAGCTCCAATTGGCATACCCCGCGCAAGGCGCGCATGGCCGCCGTCGAGACTGGGCGTCCCCGCAAGAGATCCATGTCCAGTCCATGGGACTGGGGTGTCGAATTGCTCATCAGCATGGCCGTTCCTTCGCGCGCCGCCGCTTGCCTGACGCTGAACTAGTATAGCCCCGTGCTCGCTTGCAATAGTAAAAATAATTGCATATAGCAACACCTGCCGCGGACGCGCCTTACACCAATGCTATTTAGATAACGTATTCGCCGGGCTGCGGCGGGCTCGCCAGCGCGTCGCAGGCGTTGTCGGTGCTCATGAACACTTGGCCGCTCAAAGCTTCCAGCATGTCGCTGTGGCGCAGGCGGTCCATGACGGGGCCTTTGACTTCGGCCAGATGGAGGGTGATGGCGCGGCGCCGCAAATCGCGGTTGAGCTCGGTGAGCGAGAACAGGGCCGAGGTGTCGATGGAATTGACCGCCGACAACACCAGCACCAGGTGGCGGGTCGCCGGGCGGGTCTTCAATTCCTCCTCGATGCGCGCGCTGACCGCTTCCACATTGCCGAAAAACAGGCCGGCGTCGATGCGCAGCACCAGCACGTCGAGCATGGTGATGGCGTGCGGATAGCGCCGGATATTGCGGAAATGTTCGGTCCCGGCGATGCGCCCGAGCACCGCGATATGGGGACGGCTTTCGCGCCAGATCAAGGTACCCATCGACAAGAGCACGCCCACGATCACGCCCGCCTCCACCCCCAGCGCCAGCACGCCGCCGGCCGTGGCCAGCAAGGCCAGGGCGTCGCCCCTGTCGTAACGCAGGCACATGCGCAAGGTCGCCAATTCAAGCATCCCCAGCACCGCCACGATGATGGTCGCCGCCAACGTTGGCAGCGGTAGCAAGGCGAGCCAGCCGGTGGGCGCGACCAGGGCGGCGGCCAGCAACACGGCCGTGATCACGCTGGCGAGCGGCGTGTTGGCGCCGGCCGAGAAATTGACGGCCGAGCGCGACATGCTGCCGGTGACGGGGAAGCCGCCCGAGAGCGCGCTGGCCAGATTGGCCGCGCCCAGGCCCAGCAATTCGAAGTTACTGTTGAGCTTTTCCTGGCGCTTGAGGGCGAGCGTTTGCGCCGCCGACATGCTGATGACGAAAATCATGAAACCGATCAGCAAGGCCGGTTGCAGCAAGCTGCGCCAATGGGCGCTCGAGCTCGCCAGATTAAGTTGCGGCAAGCCCGACGGCACATCGCCCGTCGTTTGCACGCCGGCCGCCACCAGGCCTAGCAAGGGCACCAGGGCGGTGGCGCCGATCACCACCAGCATCGGCGCCAGACGCGATCCCGTGTTGGCGGCCTCGGGCGACAGTCCCAGACGCGCCAGCAGGGGCGCCAGGTACTGCCGCGCCAACACCAGCAGCACGAGCGAGCCGATGCCCAGCATGGCGCTTGGTCCGTGCACGCCAGGCAAGGCCGCGCCCAGCAAGGGCTTGAGCTGGCCGATCGAGATGACGACCGCCGAGCCGATGGTGAAACCGCTCATCACGGGGCGCGAAAAAAAATTGGCGAGAAAACCGATGCGCAGCAAACCACAGGCGAGCAGCACGGCGCCAGCCATCAAGGCCAGTTGCGCCGCCAGCACCGTGTACAAGCCGGAGCCGGCCACCGCCAGCGGGGCCAGCACGGCCGCCGTCATCAAGGAAATGATCGCCATCGGTCCCACCGATTGCGTCATGCTGGTGCCAAAGAGCGCGTACAGCAGCGGCGGCAAGATGCTCGCGTAAATGCCCACCACGGGGGGCAAGCCGGCCACCAAGGCGTAGGCCATGCCTTGCGGCACCATCATCATCGCCACCACGATGCCGGCGCTGATGTCGCCTGGCAGCATGGCGCGCCGGTATTGCCTCAACCATTGCAGCATGTCTATTGTTGTCCGAGTCAGAAAGCGCCAGCCTACCATGCCCATGCGTGTCTGACAGCGCAAATTGCCGCGCGTCCATGTT
The DNA here is from genome assembly GCA_040388555.1 of Pseudomonadota bacterium. Taxonomy (GTDB): domain Bacteria; phylum Pseudomonadota; class Gammaproteobacteria; order Burkholderiales; family Burkholderiaceae_D; genus Telluria_A. Next base: position 40,620 of record JAZKBP010000057.1, on the reverse strand, counting down.
CGGTGCGCCTCAGGGACAGCTTGCACTTGCAAGAAATGTGTGGCGTGCTGTGCAAATGTGCTCCAGCGCACGGATCGCCGGCGCGCTTGCGCGCATGATGGCTTGGAGCGCGCGCACGGTCGCGCCTCATCGCCACGGAGGCAGCAAATGGAACACGCTCAAAGGTCGCTGGCCGCAAACTTGCGGCATATCCTGCACAGCTTTTCAGGCCCCGCATCGGCGCCGGAAGAAATCTACGGCGCGCGCGCGCTGGGCTGCCAGCCCGGCGACGACTATCTGTATCGCGGTTACCGTTATGTGCAAGATGCCGCGCGCGATGTGCTGGTGCGCGAGGACATGCGGCGCCGAAACTAAAGGCGCGCCGCTACAGCCGCACCGTCAAGACTTGGTCGCCCGTGACCACGTCCAGGGCGCGGCGCACGTTTTCTAGCAAGGGCACCGATTCGGACATGCCCAGCCCTTCGCACTCGACGATGGTGGCGCGGAAATCCTCCTTGCCCACCGTGCTCACCAGGTAAGCGTGGCGCGCCGTCCCGCCGTCTTCCCCCTCTTGCGCCACCCAGCGCGGCACCGAGGCGGAAAACGAGCGCAGCGCCATCTTGTGCGCCTGCAAGATGGGGCCGCCATCGAACAAGTCGACGAATTCGTCGTGGGCGAAGCCTTCGTGCGACAACAATTGCACGGGCAAGGCCGCTTCCGGATGCACCTGGCCCATGGCCGCGCGCGCCGGTGCCGGCAACAGCGGCACGTACACGGGATAATGCGGCATCAATTCGACCAGCAAGGCGCGGTTGCGCGTGCCCTCCACCGCCCGCTCCGCTTGCTGGAAATTCATCTGAAAAAACTTCGCGCCCAGCGCGTCCCAGAACGGGGAGTCGCCGGCAACATCGGTCACGCCGGCCAGCGCGGTGAAAAACTTGTCGGCGAAGCGCTGGGGCTCGCTGGCCGCGTACAGCAGGCGCGCGCGAGAGAGCAAGGCCGCTTCCGGCCCCGCGTGCTGCCAGTTGCGCACGTAAAAGCTCGACAATTGCGAATAATTGGTCAAGTCCGAACACAGGTTCAGGGCATGCACGCTGTGGCGTATGCCCAGGTCGCGCGACACTTGTTGAATCACATCGTTGCGCAAGGCCAGGTACATGCCTTGAGCGCCGGCCAGCGCCGCCATGGAGGCGCAGCCAGCCAGGCTGGCGTCGTCCAGGTTTTCCAGCACGAACATATACGATTGCTCGCCCGGATGGGTGACTAGGGCGGCGTGGGCCGCGAGCGAGCGCTCGATGGCCGCGCCGATCGCGTCCGGTCCACGCGGAAACGAGTACACGCTTTGCTTCCAATCGCGCGCCATCGCCGCGATGGCGGCGGCGTCGGCGCTTTGTGCTGGCCGAACCACATACATGGCACGATCCTTTCGTTTGGCATGGGTGGCGGCGCTGCGCCACGGGGATGCCCATTGTGCCCGTTTGTCGGCAATAAATCATCACGCCATGAACATACCACAAGCTGCGCGGCGCGCGCATGGCGCCGCCCTAGCCACGAGCTCGCCTACGCGATCGCGCACTGTGTGTGCGAACGCACGGTGAGGAGGACGCGCCGCGCAAATACTGGCGCGGTGGACAAGGAGGCAATCATGGCAAACCTCAACGACAAGCACGCCGGACCGGCCGAGCCGGCGCCGAGCGCCCCGCTGCGCGAGCAGCCCGGGCGCGAATGGGCGATGCACGACAAACCGCGCTTCCTGGCCACCGGCTACCGCGGCAGCGGCAAGCTGGACGGCAAGCGCGCCATCATCACGGGCGGCGACTCGGGCATCGGGCGCGCCGTCGCCGTGCTGTTCGCGCGCGAGGGGGCTGACGTGGCCATCGTCTATCTCAATGAGCACGACGACGCCTTCGAGACCAAGAAATACGTCGAGGCCGAGGGGCAGCGCTGTCTGCCCATCGCCGGCGACGTGGGCGACGCGGCGTTTTGCGCGCGCGCCGTGGCCGCGGTCGCCGCCGAGTTCGGCGGGATCGATATCCTCGTCAATAATGCCGCGTTCGAGCGCCACGCGCACTCGCCGCTCGACTTGAGCGAGGAGCAATTCGCGCTCACCCTGCGCAGCAACGTGCTCGGCTACTTTCACATGATCAAGGCGGCGCTGCCCAAGCTCGAGCGCGGTGCCGCGATCATCAACACCGGTTCCGTGGGGGGCCTGCGCGGTTCGCCCCACTTGCTCGACGACGCCGCCAGCAAGGGCGCCATCCACGCCTTGACCATGTCGCTGGCGGCCAACTTGCAAGAGCGCGGCATCCGCGTCAATGCAGTCGCGCCGGGGCCGGTGTGGACGCCCTTGAACGCGCACGATTTGGCGCCCGACCAGCTTGAACAATTCGGGCGCGACACCCTGTTCGGGCGCCCCGCCCAGCCCGAGGAATTGTCGCCGGCCTATGTGTTCCTCGCGTCGGAACAATGTTCAAGCTACATCAGCGGGACCGTGCTGCCGCTGACGGGCAGCATCGCCAGCTAGATGGTCTGGCCATGCCGCGCAGCATCTGGAAAGGCGCCATCAGTTTTGGCCTGGTGCACATTCCCGTCGAACTGCACCCGGCCACGCGCGAGCAGCGCCTGGACTTGACGATGCTGGACCGGCGCGACTTTTCGCCCATCGGTTTCAAGCGATACAACAAACACACGGACAAGGAAGTGGCTTGGGACGACATCGTCAAAGCCTACGAATACGCCGATGGCGAATACGTCGTGCTGTCGGACGAGGACTTGCGCCGCGCCAACGTGGAAGCGACCCAGAGCATCGACATCCTCGCCTTCGTCGATGCCGCCGAGGTGCACCAGAGCTACTTCGACACGCCCTACTATCTCGCGCCGGGCAAAGGCGGGGCCAAGGTCTACGCCCTGTTGCGCGACACCTTGGGCGCGGCCGGCAAGATGGGGATCGCCACCATCGTCATCCGCAGCAAGCAGCACCTGGCGGCGCTGCTGCGGGTGGAGCAGGCGATCGTGCTCAACACGCTGCGCTACCACTCGGAAATGCGCGCGCCCGAGGAGCTGGACCTGCCGGCAAGCGCCAGCAAGGGAGCGTCCATCACGGACAAGGAATTACAGATGGCGCTGGCCCTGGTCGAAGGCATGAGCGCGCCATGGCGTCCTCAGCAATATCACGACACTTACCGCGAGGATATCCTGGCCCTGGTCGAACAAAAAGTGCAGGCCCATCAGACCAAGAGCATCGCCATGCCGGAGCCGGAAAAACGCGCCAGCGCCGGCGCCACGGTGGTGGACCTGGTCGCGTTGCTCAAGCAAAGCATAGCCAAGAAGCCGCGACGCGGGACGGCGGCCAATGACGACGACGCGCGTGGCCAGGCCAAGCCGGCCGCGCGCAAGGAAAAACCGGCCGCACCGGCCAAGCGCGGCGCGCGCAAGGCGCCAAGCGCAGGCAGCCGACGCGGATAAGCGCGTGCCATATGGCACGGCGCCAGCTTCAACATGCCGGCAAGCGCTATACATGCGCCGCGCCGGCGGCGCGAAGCGAACTTCGCCCGTGAATTGGCCTCATATGAAGGTCAAGGCCAGCCTTGCCCACTCATGAAGATGCCAACTGAACACACCGGGATGGTGCACGATGATCGCATCCGCGCCAGCCTCGCGCGCGGGCGCGTCGTCGCCCGCAGTCCCGGGCGGATCCGGCTCGAGCTGGCCACCTTGTATCGCGCGCCCGCCGTCAAACGCGACATCGAGCGCGCCCTGGTGCATTACCCGGGCGTATTGGCCGTGCATGCGAGCCCCTTGACGGGGCGCCTGCTCTTGCTGGTCACGCCGGCGCGCGAACTGGCACTTCTTGCCGAACTGGGCATCGATGACGCGGCCGTAGCATCGAGCGGACAGACCAGCGCAGCAAGCCAAGCCGCGTTGGCAGCGCAGGCCCCAGCCCATGCATCCGCAGCGCTGGCGCGCACCCATGCCAACGCGTCCGGCGCTCCTGCGTACCCGCCTTGGCACTTGCGCGAGAGCGGGCAGGCCATCGCGCACCTGCGCAGTTCCGGACAAAGCGGCTTGCATGAGCGCGATGCAGCCGCGCGCCTGCGGCGCTACGGCCACAACGTCATCGCGCCACCGGCGCCGCTCACCTCACTCGATATCCTGCTCGCTCAATTCAAAAGCTTGCCGGTGGCGCTGCTTGGCTTGTCGGCTATTGTCTGCGCCATCACGGGTGGAGCGGCCGAAGCGGCCGCCCTCGTCGCTGTATTGATGCTCAACGGCGCGATTGGTTTCTTTACCGAGCGGCGGGCCGAAACGACAATCGCCTCGCTGTCCGAACTGGTCGACGATATCGTTCCCGTGTTGCGCGACGCGACAGTGCGCCAGATCGCCGTCACGCAGGTGGTGCCGGGTGACGTGCTGATGCTCGCGCCCGGCATACGGGTGGCGGCCGACGCCCGCCTGCTCCGTGGCGACGCCTTGAGCATGGACGAATCGGCCCTCACTGGCGAGAGCGCGCCCGCGCCAAAAGCGAGCGCGGCGTTGGCGCGTCCGGTGCCACTGGCCGAGCGGGCGAACATGGCTTATCGGGGCACGACCGTGGCCAGCGGCACCGGCATGGGCCTGGTCGTGGGCACTGGCGCGCACACCGAGGTGGGCATGGTCGAAGCGCTCACCTTGGCGGCCAAACGTCCGCGCACCCCGATCCAGCGCCAACTGGACCAGTTGGGCAATCAGCTCGTTGTCGTGAGCGCCGTGCTGTGCCTGGGCGTGTACGCGCTCGGTTTGCTGCGCGGTTACCCATGGCTGCGCCTGCTCAAAGTGTCGGTGTCGCTGGCCATCGGCGCCTTGCCCGAGGGCTTGCCAACGGTGGCGACGACCGCGCTGGCGCGCGGCATCCGGCGCATGCGCGATCACAAGGTCCTGATACGGCGCTTGCACGCGCTCGAAACCCTCGGCGCCATCCAGACACTGTGCATGGACAAGACGGGAACACTGACCATGAACAGCATGTCCGTCGCGGCCATGCGCAGCGCCCATATAGACCTGCAACTGCGGCCCGGGCGCGGCGACGCCTTGCCGCCGGCGCCAGCGGGCATGGGCCAGGCCGAATTGTCACGCCTGCTGCAAGTGGGCGTACTGTGCAATCTGTCGGGCAAGGACGAGCACGACGCCATCGACAGTTCACCAACCGAATTGGCCTTGATCGCATTCGCGCGCGACGCCGGCATCGCCCCGGAAGGCCTGCGCCGGCGCTATCGGCTACTGGCAAGCGAGCTGCGGGCCGAGGGACGCAATTACATGCGCACAGTCCACGCCCTGGACGGGGGGCGGCGCCGCCTGGTGGCGGTCAAGGGCGATCCGGCGCAAGTGCTGGCCTTGTGCCAACGCCGCCTGGTCGGCGCATCGGCGCGCGAACTTGATGAAGCGGCGAGGCAAGACATCGTGCGCCAAAACGCCCGCATGGCCGAACGGCAATTGCGTGTACTGGGATTCGCCTACACCGAGCTCAGATCGCACGAGCCGGTCGAGTCGGCGGCGCTGACCTGGATAGGATTGCTCGGTTTGGCCGATCCGCTGCGCCCGGGCATCGATCAACTCATCAAGCAACTGCACGGCGCCGGCATCCGCACCGTGATGCTGACGGGGGACCAAGCCTTGACGGCCCGAGAGATCGGCAAATCCCTGCATTTGAATCATGGCGCCCCGCTCAGCGTCATCAATTCCGACGATCTCGACAGCTTCGCGCCCGCCCGGCTGGGCAAGCTGATCGGCCACGCGCATATTTTCGCGCGCGTCAGTCCGGCGCACAAGCTGCGCATCGTGCGCGCGCTGCAGGCGGGCGGACAAGTCGTCGCCATGACGGGCGATGGCATCAACGACGCGCCCGCCCTGCGCGCGGCCAACATCGGCATCGCCATGGGCGGGGGCACCGATGTCGCGCTGTCCGTGGCCGATATCGTACTCAAGGACGACCAACTGGAGACGCTGCTGACGGCCTTGCGCGAAGGCCGCATCATTAGCAGCAACATCCGCAAATCCCTGCGTTTCTTGCTGTCGTCGAACCTGAGCGAAATCTTGATGGTGCTGGGCGCGGTCGGCGTGGGTAGCGGCCCGCCGCTCACGCCCATGCAATTGTTGTGGTTAAATCTGCTCAGCGACATGCTGCCGGCCATAGCCTTGGCCGCCGAGCCCGCCGAGAACGATGTCATGGTGCAAGCGCCGCGCCCGCCCGGTCAAGCCTTGGTCGGCCATGCGGACTTGCGCCGGTATGGGCGCGAGGGGGCCGTGCTTGCCGCGGGCGGTTTGGCGGCCCATCTGTATGGCATATTGCGCTACGGCCCAGGTGCGCGGGCTGGCACGATCGGCTTTAATACTCTCGTCCTTGGACAATTGCTGCACACGCTAAGCTGCCGCAGCGAGCGCCAGCGCATTTTTTCGGAACACGCACCGCCACCGAATCGTTCACTGAGCGCGGCCATCGGCGCATCGGTCTGTTTGCAGATATTGGCCAACCTTGTGCCGGGACTACGCCGTCTCTTAGGCATTGCGCCTCCGACGGCAAGTGACGTGCTTGCCACTGTGGCCGGTGCCAGCCTGCCCTTGCTATTTAATGAGTTGGCCAAACCGGGCGATCGGCAAACCACCGTCCCGCGCACGATGGGCAATAGCTGAAGACGCGCGATTATCCATAGGACTGCAAGGCGCTCCTTGCAAGCATGCCGCCGGTATTGGGACGACACTTGGAACGACACTTCGGCAATGACGGCGCGCGCGACCGAGGGCGGCACCGCAAGCGTGCCGCCCTCGGCCGCGACGCCAACGCGTATCTTAGGTGCGCGCGGCGCGGCCAGCGTCGTGGCGCGCGCTTGCCGGCCCCTTGGGCGAACTGTCTTGCTCGATCTGCTCGCTACCGCTCATGAGCTGGCGCGCCGCGCCGTTTGCCTGCCCGTGCCCCAGCGCCGCCCCCGCGACCTGGCGCACGCCACCGACCACATCGACCAGCAAATCGGTCAGGGAATGGACGGCCGAGCCGCCAACGTCGCGCACGCCGTGAACGATGTCTTGCGCCAAATGGCTCACACCGCCCACCAAGCCGCTGCCGACATCTTCCGTCGCGACGATGGCTTCCTTGATGACGCCGCGTGTCACGTGGACCGCCGTGCCGCCAACATGGGCCGCCGATTGCAAGGTGTTGCTTGCCGCGTCCTCATGCGTTGCGCTGCCAGGCGTGCCGGCCTCGCTGCGCGCTTCCGTGTTGTTAATCTCTGCCATGTTAGTTCTCCTTGCATATCAATCCGAATTGGCCTCGTCGGCCAGTGCCACAGCCACGCTCGCCTGTTGAAAGGTGCTCGTGGCATACCAGAACGCGGTCACGGCGGGCACCATCACGCGCCCACGCAAACCTTGCAGCAAACCCAGGGCCGCGAAGACCACGCCCGCCATGAACGTGAGGTTGATCTCGCGCCCGCTCACCAGATGGATGGGATAGGCGGGAAGGGGTAGGTAGGCGCCATTGCCGCGCGCGTCGGCCATGGAGTGGGCCAATGAGTCGGGCATGGAGTCGGTCAATGAGTCGGCCAATTCAAACAGGTCGGGCTCGACAAGCCTGGCCAACAAGGTCTCGAGCGAGCCGCCGAATTCGAGGACGATGCTGCCGGCCAGCGGATTGGCCTTGATGCGCTGCACCGTGTCGATCCCGGTGAAACGGTGCTTCAGACGCTGGAAATAGTCCACATCCCCCCGCTTTGCCGGCACCGAAAAGCGCACGCGGCCGGGCATCTGGTGCGCCACCATGGCCTTGGCTGTCATAAGAAGGCACCCCCGTCGGCGGCGTGGGCATACGGGCCTTGCCCGCTGGCCCCGTTCGCGGGCCTTGCTTCTCCCTCGGCGCCAGCGTACCCTTGGGCCCCGTTGGCGGCGCCGTCCGCGCCCTCGCCCGCGTGCCCAGCCTTGCCGGTGCGCCCGGCTACCGCTTGCTTGGCCCCATGCTCGGCATGAATTTCAGCGATGATGTCTTCGAGCGCCTCGCCACCGACGGCGACGGCCTCGCGGCTTTTTTCGTAGAACAGCATGCCAGTGCGAAGCAAGGCCTTGGCGAGCGGACGTGCGACACTGGCCGCGACGGGAACGAGAACCGGCGCCAGGACCGTGGCCGCCACCGCCGCGCCCAGGCCGACGGCGATATTGCTGTTTAAGATAGGCATCTTGCGTTTCCCCCTTTTAGCGTCCATGGCCATCGATGGAAATTTGACTTCCCAAGGGCCGCCTTGTTCCATCAATGGTGCCGAAATTGCGCGCGCCCCTGCTGCGCGTCAAGCGAGCGCGCCAGCGCGCGGCGCTACAGCCAGCGGCCTAGCGCATACAGAAACACGCCGACCAAGCCGCCCACCAGGGTGCCGTTGATGCGGATGTATTGCAGGTCCTTGCCGACGTACAGTTCGAACTTGCGCGCAACCGTGTCGCCATCCCAGTTTTCGATCACGCGCCGCACCAGCGCCGCGATCGCCCCGCGCTGTGCGACGACGGTGTCGGCCACCAGGGCGCGCAGCGCGCCGTTGAGCCGTGCGTTCATGTCCGGATCACTCGCGAGCAGGCGTCCAAACGCGTCCAAACCTTGCTCAAGCAGGGCGGCCAGGCGCGAACGCGGCGCCAGCGCATCGTCTTGCATGAGTTGGCGCGCCAGCGCCCACAGCTGGGCTGCGTAGGCGTTCAACTGGGCGTGGCCGGCGCCGCCGGCGAGCAGCGCGCGCAGCTTGGCTTCGTACTCGGGCGATGCGCGTAGATTGTCGATCAATTCTTGGGTGGCGTCCTGGAAGCGTTCGCGCCAGGCGCTGCCCTCGCTGCGCACCTCCGCCAGTACGCCCTGCACCCCCTCCATCAAGCGCTGATACAGTTTCTCGTCGAAGGCGCGCGGCATCCATCCAGGGCTGTTCTCGTGCACTTTTTGCCGGATATACGGGCGCTGCTGCTCGAGGGCGCGCGCCACCAGGGCCAGCATCTGTTCGAACAAGACCAGATGCTGGCCTTGCGTGACCAGCACCGACAAGGCGTCGGCCAGCAGCGGTGCCAGGCGCGTGCGCGCCAGCGCATCGGACAGGGCGGCGCGCACGAAGCGCGCCAGCGCGCGCTCGTCGGCCATACGCAACAGGGCCGGCAGTGCGCCGACCAGCTGCGCGGCCACGGCGCTCCGGTTGGCCGGCTGCGCCAGCCAGGCGGCCGCTCCCGCTGAAAAGTCGACATGCGCCATTTGCTCGTGCATCACGGCCGGCGTCATGAAGTTATGCTGCAAAAAATTGCCGACACCCGCGCCGAGCCGATCCTTGTTGCGCGCGACAATGGCCGTATGCGGTATCGGCAAGCCGAAGGGATGGCGGAACAAGGCGGTGACAGCGAACCAGTCGGCCAGCGCGCCCACCAGCGCTGCCTCGGCGAAGGCACCGGCCAGCGCGAGGACGCCGGCCCAGCCATCGGGCAAGCGCACATGGCGCGCCGCGAGCAGGCGCACGCCAAGAAACAGCAATGCCATCAGCGCGAGCAAAGCCGTGGCGATGCGCCGCATGCGCCGTAGCTGCGCTAGCTGTGCGTCTTCGTGCATCGCCATGGCGCCCCGTCGCTCATGCTATCGCTTGCGGCGGCGCCGACGCGCCGGCCGCTCTGCCGCCTCAGCCCTTGCCCCCGCCCGCCGCAACGCTGCGCAAGCTCGACGTGCGCGCCCACTTACGCACGCGCAGCGCCAGCGCGAGCAGCAAGATGCCGGTGACGATGGCGTACAGGCCGATCAGCCATACCAGGGCCAAGGCGCCGGCCCCGGACGGGTACATGAACACAATGGCGCCAAACAGGATGGAAGCGACGCCGCTCAGGACCAGCATGCTTTCGCCGCGGATGAATCGTCGCAAGCGCACGGCGACGAGCACCTCGAGCACGCCCGTGACGCAGGCGTGCGCGCCCATGAGCAAGATGAGCACCAGCGCCGTGAGCGCCGGATGCATGGCCGCGATGGCGCCGGCGCCCACACTCACCAGGCCGATCAGCAAGATGACCCACCAATGGTCGTCGCGCTCGCGGTTGCCGATGGCGCCAAAGACCCAGACGGCGCCGCCCAGCAGGGCGTAAGCGGCAAACAGGATGGCCAGCGACAACAAGGTCAGGCCGGGCCAGGCCAGCGCCAGCACGCCGAACGCGCACGCGACGGCGCCGCGCAAGGCCAACATCCACCACGAGCGCAAAAGGGTTTCATTCATGCATAAGCTCCCGCGGCGCATGCCGGGTATGGCGCCATATCCACTTCGAGCGCTAACGCGACGATCGGTTCACGCGCGCGCCGGGATTTGGCGCGCACCCTGGCTTGGCGCAAGTGTGGCGTGGCGCGGCGCCAAACCATGCCGTGCCACCATTGAAGTGCGGCGCCCACAGGTCTATAACAGGAGTCTGGAGCGCCGGCGCTCCGCATTTGCCATCAGAAAGGAGACGATGATGAACCTAATCAGAAGGAACAACGCGCCGCTGGCGAGCTATCGCCCCGCCTCGATCGACGAACAGTTCGGACGCCTGGTCGAGAACATGTTCGACGATTTCTTCGCGCCATTTTCTAGAGGGCCCGCCTACAGCGGTGCGGCGGCGGACGCCATCAGCAGCCCGCGCCTGAATGTCGTGGAAACGGAACGCGCCTATGACATCGAGGCCGAAATGCCAGGCGTCAAGAAGGAGGATGTCAAGGTGTCGGTGGACAAGCAGCGGGTGACGATCGAAGGTGAAGCGAAGCAGGAAACGGCGCGCCAGGAGGGCGAGAACGTCGTCTATGCAGAACGCGCGACGCGCCGTTTTGCCCGCACTTTCACGCTGCCGAGCGAGGTCGATGACGAACACGCCCAGGCCAGGCTGGAAGATGGCGTGCTCAAGGTAACGCTACCAAAGCGGCAGGAAAGCCAGGCCAAGCGCCTGTCGATCCAGTAAGGCGCACGATCGGCCGCGAGCGCGGACACGGTTCGGTCCAAGGCCTAGCGCCGATCAGGTCGGCGCCCTGCATGGAGGGAACGATGATGAGCATGACCTTGACTTCGCCGGCGTTTCGCGCCGGCACAAACATTCCGCCGGCCTACACCTGCGACGGCGATGACGTTTCGCCGCCGCTGGCTTGGTCCCAGGTTCCGCCGCAGGCGCAGAGCCTGGCCTTGATCATCGAGGATCCGGACGCGCCCGATCCGCAAGCCCCGCAGCGGGTGTGGGTGCATTGGTTGCTGTTTAACATACCGCCGACCAGCTTGGGATTGCCCCCCGCCATCCGCAAGCCCGACTTCGCGCCGCAGATGCGCGAAGGCGTCAACGACTGGCACCGGGTCGGCTACGGGGGGCCCTGCCCTCCCGTCGGACGGCATCGCTATGTCCACAAGCTGTATGCGCTCGACCAGATGCTGCCGCTCATCGAACGTGCGAGCCGGGCGCAGCTCGAGGAAGCGATGCGCGGGCATATCCTCGAACAGGCCGAACTGATCGGCCTGTACCAACGCAAATAAGCAACGCAAATAAGCAACGCAAGCGAGCAACGCAAATGCGCAGCGTGGTCTTTGCACACCGGCGCGCGGGATCGGACGCGTGGCTGGGCGCCTGAGCACGCGCCTGGCGCCACTTATCGGCGCTTGTCGCGCTGATCGCCCACCGGCGCCTGGGCGCGCCCGCGGCGCCATCATGGCCGCCGTGCCGACGCCGGATTGACAGCGGCCAAGTCATGTCCGAAGCGCTCTTGCCACGCCTCCTGGCGCGCCGTAACGCCTCCCGGACGCGCCGCCGGCTCTGTTTTCTCATCGCGCATCAAGGCGTCGAGCGCGGCGCGGTCGACCGTCTCGCGCTCAAGCAGCAGGCGCGCCAGGCGCTCAAGCAAGCCTTGCCGGGCGCGCAAGGTAGCGAGCACGCGTTGGTGCGCCTGCGCCAGCAACTTACCCACTTCCGCGTCAATGGCTTCGGCCGTGCGCTCGCTGTAGGCATTCCTGGGCCAGGCTTGCATAGTCGCGAGCAGGGGTGCGCGCGCTTCCTCGAAGGTGGACAGACCGATCCGCTCGCTCATGCCGTACTGCGCCACCATGTGGCGCGCCAGGTCGGTGGCGCTTTGCAGATCGTTTTGCGCACCCGTCGAGATGTCGCCAAATGCCAATTCCTCGGCCACGCGCCCGCCCAGCAGTACGTCGAGCCGGTCGTACAATTCGCTGCGCTTGAGTAAATAGCGCTCTTGCGTGGGCAATTGCTGGGTATAGCCGAGCGCGGCGATGCCGCGCGGGATGATGGAAATCTTGGCCACCCGGTCCGCGCAGGGGCGCATTTCGGCGATCAGGGCGTGGCCGGCCTCGTGGTAGGCGACTGTCAGCTTTTCTTGCGGATTCATCACGCGCGTCTTTTTTTCCAGCCCGGCCACGATGCGGTCGATCGCCTCGTCGAAGTCGCTCATTTCAACCTGGTCCTTGCCGCGCCGCGCCGCCAGCAAGGCCGCCTCGTTGACCAGGTTGGCCAGGTCGGCGCCAGCGAAGCCGGCGGTGCGCGCGGCCACGCTGGCCAGCTCCAGGTGCGGCGCCTGACGCACGGTGCACGCATGCACGGCCAGGATTTTCTCGCGCCCGATCAAGTCGGGCCGGTCGACGGCCACATGGCGGTCGAAGCGTCCCGGGCGCAATAAAGCCGGGTCGAGCACTTCCGGCCGGTTGGTCGCCGCCAACACGATCACCCCCTTGTTGGGGTCGAAGCCGTCCATTTCCACCAGCAATTGATTGAGCGTTTGCTCTTGTTCGCTATGTCCGCCCAGCATGCTTGCGGCGGCGCGCGCCTTGCCCAAGGCGTCGAGCTCGTCGATGAACACGATGCACGGCGCTTTTTGCTCGGCCTGCGCGAACAGGTCGCGCACCCGCGCCGCCCCCACGCCGACGAACATCTCGACGAATTCGGAACCGTTGATCGAAAAGAAGGGCACCCCCGCCTCGCCCGCCACCGCCTTGGCCAGCAAGGTCTTGCCGGTGCCCGGGGCGCCCACCATCAAGACCCCTTTCGGAATCTTGCCGCCCAAACGGCGATAACGCTCGGGACTTTTGAGGAAGTCGACAATCTCGCGCAATTCTTCCTTGGCTTCGTCGATGCCGGCGACGTCGTCGAAGCGCACCCCGGTCTGGCTTTGGGCATACACGCGCGCGCGGCTCTTGCCGACGTCGAAAGCCCAGCCCGAGGCCATCCCGGCCTTGCGCGCCAGGAACGACCAAAACAAAAAGAATAGGATGATGGGAAAGGTCCAGGACAGCAGAGTGGCCAGCCAGTCGCTGCGGAGCTGGCCCGTGTAGTGGACCCCGGCCGCTTCAAGCTGCTCGACCAATTGCGGGTCGCCCACCCGCACGGTGTTAAATGCGATCTGCTTTTGCCCGCTACGCCGCACGGCCTCGAGCTTGGTCCTCGGCAGCAGCGACTCGATGCCGTCGACGCTGAGCACACCCCGGATGGCATCGCTCGACAAGGCCAGATTGTCGACCTTGCGCGCGGCCAGCAAATGCTTGAAGTCGCTGTAGGCGATCGGCTCGCCGCCCTGGCTGTCGAACAGCCCCTGCGTCACCACCAGCAGGAAGGGCAGCACGAACCAGACCCATAGTGGCAAGGGCTTGCCCTTGTCGGACCTGCGCGCCGGCGCCTGGCCGGCGCCGGATGGTTCCTGTTGTGCGTGCATCGCTGCGCCCTCGCATGGGTCTCGTCGAAACCCAGACTAAGCGCACGCGCGCCCCCGATGGCGAGCTAGATCAATCGTCCCTCAAGCACAGGGCCCCGATTTGACGCGAGCGCTTGCGCGCAAGGCCAACGCGATTTTCCTAGCGCAAATTGCCGGTGTGGCCGAGCGAATAACGGCCCGGTTGCGGCCACAGCGTCAAGCCATGCGGCTCTTGTCCCACGCGGATCTGTTGCACCGCGCCGCTGGCCGTATCGATGCGATAAACCACATCGTCGAAGCGCCCCGACAGCCATAGATACTTGCCATCGACACTGACATTGCCCATGTCGGGGCTGCCCCCGCCCGGAATCGTCCATTGGGTCAGCACTTTTTCGGTGGCGAAATCGATGACCGACACCCCGCCCTTGCCATGCGGCTTGCCATGAATCTTGTGGGTGCCGCGGTTGGCCACGTACAGGCGTTTGCCGTCCCGGCTTGGATACAAGCCGTGCGCGCCCAGGCCGGTGGGAATGAAACCGACTTCCTTGAAGGCATCGCCATCGAGTACGTGCACGCCGTCGGCATCCATGTCGGCGATGTAAAAGCGCTTGCCGTCGGGCGAGATGCGTATGTCTTGCGGCATGCCCTTGGAGGTGGTGCAAATCTCGCTCGCGCCCGGGCCATCGGGCACCGAAGTGCCTTCGCGCAAGCGCGTCTTGGGCATCTTCAGCTTCAGGTAGGCCTCGACCTTGCGGCCCACCAGGTCGATCTTGGCCACGCTGCCCTCGAATTCGCAGGTGAACAGGGCGAAACGTCCGTCGATGGAAAAATCGGCGTGGTTGATGCCGCCGCACTTGGGCGTGTCGATCGAGTATTGCATCGCCATCGTGTGCGGATCGCGGAAGTCGAGCCGGTGCATGGCCTCGGCCACCACGATGGCGGACTTGCCGTCCGGCGTGAAGTACATATTGTAGGGATCGTCGACGGCGATCGCCTTGCCCGGTTTGCCGGTGCGCGGATCGACCGGCGTCAGGCTGCCGTCGGTGCGGCGCTCGGCGTTATTGGCCACCCACAAGGTGCGCAAGTCCCACGACGGCACCACGTGCTGGGGACCGACGCCGACCTTGAATTTGTCGACTACCTTCATGCTGGCCGGATCGATCACGTACACATCGTTCGAGCGCAGATTGGGCACATAGATCCGTTCGAGGTCATCGCGCAGCGCGGCGCTGACATGGCCGCTCCCGATTTCGCTGTACAAATTATGCGCGTCAATCACCGCCGGCATGCCCGGCACGGTGGCGATGGCGTTGGCGCGCGCCGGTCCGCCAGCGCCAAGCGTGGCGGGGGCCGCGGGCGGCGTGCCCGCTGCTGCCGTGCTGGCAGCCGGGGTCGCCGGCGCTGGCGCGGACTGCGCACCGGCTTGCTGCGCGGCGCGCATGGCGGCATCGGCCACGCCACTGGCGGCCAGGGCGCCGGCGAGCGCGGCCAGGGCCAGGCTCGCACCACATGTTTTTTTCAAACCCACATCTTCTCCTTCATTTCATCAATTCTGTCATTTGGCTGGCGCGCCCAGGTGCGCACGCACGGCCGCGACGGACGCGTCGACGATGCGCTGCACACCCAGTTGCCCAAGCTCGGCCGTCGCGCGACGCGGCACGCCGCTCACGCCATCGCCAGTCTTGCCGGCCGCGCCCAGCGCGTCGGCGCGCACCAGCGCGGCGTCGAGGGCGAGCGTGAGCGCGGTATCTGCCAAGCCGGCATGGCTGCCGATTTCGGCATCACCAAAGCCGCGTTTTTTCAAATCCGCCACGTAGGCGCCCTGCCCGGCCAGGTAGTATTCGGACAGCGCCAACACCCGGCATGCGGGATCGGCGCGCCATTCACGATTGAGGCGGGCGGCGACGCGTTCCATGCTGGCCTGGTAGCCGCCATGGTCGCCCAGGAACACGACGGCATGAAAGCCATGCTGCTTGAAGCTGCGGGCGCTGCCCTCGAGCACGGCTTCAAACGCGCTCTCCGGTATCGAAATGGTGCCGGTAAAACGCATATGGCCGGCCGGCGGATGGATCACCCCTTCCGGCACATAGGCGATCACGGGAGCGACCAGCGCATTGCCCAGGCGCGCGGCAATCTGGCCCGCGAGCAAGTGGGCGCGCGCATTGTGTTTGCCGATGACCATGTGCGGGCCGTTTTGCTCGGTCCCGCCGATCGGAATGAGCACCGTGCCGGCACCACCAAGCTGGCGATCGCGCAATTCGGTCCAGCTCAATTGTTCGATGTAGACACTGGGTGCGGCTGCCGGCGCGCTTGCGGCAACTGGTGCGCTAGCGCTAAACAGCGCAAAAAGGACGGACCAGCGCTTCAGTTGCAGCAATCTCATCAAGGTGCGCGACACAAAAACCATCAATATACTGGAATGAGAGGCGCAGGCATAGCCCGGCGTGGCGGCGCGGCATGCGTGCCCACCAGATGGCGCCGTCGATGGCAACAAACTCCCCAATTTATTGCAATAATTGCATTTTCGTCGTGCAATTGAGCATCGAGGACGACGCCTCCCCCTTGCGCCGCCTATGCGTAGGACTACCCGCCTTGGTGGCATGGAGGCGCCTGGTGAAGCGCCAGCGCATGCGCGAAGCTGGCCTTGGTGCACGCGCGCCGTTGCGCCAGCGCCGCCGCCAGCACTTGTTGGACCTGCCGCATCAGCGCCGGATGGCAAGCGTCGGGCGGATGCAAGGCCAGGCGCAGCAGAGGCGCCGGCGCCAGCGCGCGCGCCAAGCAATCGGCCCAGCCACGCGAGAGGCAAAGGGTGGCGGCGTTGCGCGCGCCATAGACCAGGCACGGTGACGCCAGCGCGCGGCGCGGATGCAGGCGCCAAAAGCGCCACAGCGTGGTCGTGTACGCGAACGGGAATTGCTGCAGGGCTTGCCATGCCGGCGCGCTGAGCAGCCAGGCGGGCGCCACGAAGCCATGCAGCGGATAGCCGCGGCGCGCGAACCAGGCCCGGCCCAGCGCGATGCGCCGGCACGCCTGCGCCAGGTCGAGGGCGGAGAATTCCCCCTCGTCGCGCGCATACAGGCCACGCAGCGGGCTGCGCCAGAGGCCCGCCGCGCCCAGGTGGCGCAGCCGGTCGCGGTGGGTGTAGCCATGCAAGGCCAGTTCGTGCCCCTGCGCCAGCAAGGTGTCGAGCGCGCCCTCATACGCGCGCGGAAAGGCGCCGCAGCCATGGTAATGCGGCACCACCAGCCAGGTCAGCGGCACGTCGGCCACCGCGCGCACGGCCGCGTGCAGGCGCTGGCACAAGGCCCAGGTGGCCGGCGCGACGTCGTGGATGGACACGCACAAGGCCGCCTCAATCGGCGAGGCAGGCACTGTGCGCCTCCAGCTGCGCGCGCTGGCGCGCCGCCAGCAAGCTGCAATAATGCCTGAGCAATTGCGGCATCACATGGCGCCAGTCGTAGCGCCCGGCGGCCTTGCGGCGCGCGTTGGCGCCAAGGCGGGCGCGGTCACGCCAGTACAAGGCCTCGATACCCGCGCACAGGGCCTCGACACTGTCGGGCGCCACCAGCACGCCGCTGTCTTCGTCCACCAACTCGGCCACCCCGCCGCCATCGGCCCCCACCACCGGCAAGCCGCACGCCATCGCCTCGAGCACGATCAAGCCGAAGGTTTCGCAGTCGCCCGGATGGACCAGGGCGTCGCAACTGGCCAGCAGGCGCGCCAACAGGCGCAGGTCGCGCACGAAGGGAATGAAGCTCAGCTCGCGCGTGCGCGGCAAGCTGTCGTCGCCGCTGCCGATCAGCAGCAAGTGGTAGGGCTTGCCCAGCTTGCGCACGGCGGCAATCAAGAGGTGCAGCTTTTTTTCTGGCGTGAAGCGCCCCGCATACACCAGCAAGCGCGTGTTGGGCGCCAATTGCAGCTGGGAGCGCAAGCTGGGGTCGCGCCGCTGCGGGCAGAAGGTCCAGCTGTCGATGCCCAAGGGTTGATGCGCTGCCTGCGCCACTCCCATGGCGCCGAGCGCGCGCGTCATCAGCTCGCTGGGCGCGAGCACCAGGTCGAACTGGCGATACAGCTGGCCCAGATAGGCGCGCGCCACGTTGGCGGCATGGGCGCCGAAGCGGCGCTCGACCAGGGCGGCCAGGTCGGAGTGGTAGAACGCGACCGCCGGCACCCGCAGGCGGCGTGCCGCGCGCAAGGCGGCCCACGCGCATTGGCAAGCATCGCCCGCCTCGATCAAGTCTGGCGCCAGCGTGTGGATCAGGCGGGCCGGCCCGCCGATCGAGCGCGGCATGCGGTAGCCGCGCACCCCGGGAATGGCAAAGCTGGGCAGCGCCAGGGCCGACGCCGAGAGAACTGGCGCGCTGATGCTGGAACTGAGTATGGTGTGCCGGATCAGGCCGCGCTGGGCCAACCAGCGCGCTTTGGCATTGAGGTAGGTGTTGACACCACCGCCCTCGGCTGCATAGAACATCGTGATGTCGACCAGATGCATGCTCGCGGCCCATGAATGGCTCGCTGCGACGATAGCACGGCGCCGGGGCGCGCCGCTTGCGCCGGCTCAAAGCGGCGAGCGGGGCGTGTGCAGGGCGACGCGCTCGCTAATGCGCGCGGTAGGGGCGCACGTCGATGGCCTTGCCCTGCGCGTCGAAACGCATGGCCACGGCCACGCCGGCGATGCCCAGGGTGGCGAGGGCGTCGCACACATCGTCCACTTCCACCTGCAAGTCGGCCGCCAGGTCGAGCGGCTTGTCCGAGGACGACAGCAAGGCCCCGCCCTCGGCCGCGTGCAAGTTCACACGCAGCACCATGGCGCCATCGACGTCGTCCGGCGCCACCAAGGCCGTCGCCTGCTCGGGTGAGAGCTTGTGTTCGCGCAGCGCCGCGTTAATGTCGGCCATCATCTGCAGCATGAAATATTCCGCCACGCCTTGTTCCTTGCCGCCATGGAAAAGGTCCTGGTACAGGAAATTGAGCAGCACGCCCTGGTCCGGGCGCGCCAGACAGCGCGCCAGCAGCGGCCTGGCCAGCTCGGTCCAGGCTTGGAAGCGCCGCATGCGCGCTTCAAAATAGGCGTCCGCCGCGGCCTCGTCGGCCGGCACCTGGTAAAAGGGGTCGTCGGCGCGCTTGAGCGCGAAACCGAGCAGGAAGCGCAGTTCGACGGCCTTGTCGTCGGCGCCAAAGGCGCTGCCGGACCAGCCGGCGATGCTGCGCTCGAGCGCGGGCGTGGCCGCGATCTTTTTCTCCGTCATCGAGGCGTGCGCATCGCGCAGCATCTCGCTCAGGTGGGCGTAGGTGATGCGGTCGATTTCCCCCATATCGTAGGCGTGGTTGATCAAGACCACGCGCGCTGCCGCGCTTTCCAGCCCGGCTTGCCCGATGCTCGCGACCAGGGCGTCGAAGGCTTCCTGGTCCTGGAAGCAATCGTCGCTCTTCAAGCCACCGACGCTGTGGACGAACAGCGGCACCACGAAAGCATCGATTTCCATGACGGGGGCGCCCTCGCGCCGGATCGTCAAAGTGGCGCTCGCCTCCTCGATCTGCTCGCGCAAGTATTGGTAAGCGTCCACATCGGCTTCACGCGCGCGTTCGATCGCGTCGTACAGCACGGCATCGTTCTTTTGGTTGAGCAACTTGCGCACCAGCTTGTGGAATTGCTCGCGCTGGGCATGAATGCCCTGCTCTGAGCGCGTCTCATCAAGCTCCTCGTCCACGCCGCCCAGCTCAAATTCGGCCAGGTCGAGCGCCATTTCGCTGAGCGACACGGCCAGCGCCTCGTCCTTGTCGACGGGGGCCTGGTGGGATTTGCGGGCGGGCGGGCGCTTGTTCTTGGGCATTGGGCTAGATTTCCGGTTCTTGTTGCGCGAGCGCCAGGTGGGCGCGGATCAGGGCAATGGCGCTGTCGGCGAAGGCGTCGACCTGCACCTTGGCGGCACGGTACTTCCAGCGCTTGACATACCAATCCTGGAACACGGCCAGGCAATGCGCGGCCAGCAAGGGCGCGCCCTGCTGCGGCGCGATCTGGGCGATCAAGGCTTCGAAGCATTGCTGGACATGCAGCTCTGAATTTTTCGCCATCTTGCGCTGGTCCAAGGGTAGCACGCGCGAATCCATATAGACGAAATAAAACCAGGGTTGCAGGATTTCGGACAGGTAGATATAGCCGCGCATGATGCCTTCGAGCCGGTCCAGCGGCGCGCCGATGTGGCCGAACCACTGTGGCAGCTCGGCGCTGGTGTGGCGCACCACGTCCTCGATCATTTCGGCCAGTTGGTCCTTGCTGTCGATATAGCCGTACAAGCCGCCCATCGACATGCCCGTTTCCTTGCATAGGTCGCGCAAGCTCATCGCCTGGAAGCCCACGTCGTTGGCCAGCCGGAAGGTGGCGACGAAAATCTTTTCCAGATTCTCCAGCGCCGGCTTGGGGCGCTTGACGCCGATTTTTTCCGCGTTGCGCTCGAGGATATACGACCAGATATTGCTGCCGTCAATCGGCGACATCTTCTTGAACTCGGCGAAGGTGTAGCGATTCGAGAATGTCATGTCCGTCCTGATGCATTGTTAATGATTGCAGGAAAGATTATACATGCAAAAAAACCACATTTCAGACCAATCTGGCGCAAACCCCATGTTTATCCTGCGTTCGATCAAGCTTTTTCCAGCTTGTCCTGTTAGTCTGATTTAAAACGAGCGCTCGCTTTATTTTTAGCTTCTGCGCCCACCGTGTTCCTGTAGTTGAGTTCAGCTTCACCTTCAACCTTGAGCAGCAATGAGGCGCGGCCCCGGCCCCGCCACCGGCGCAACCCTAAAATAAACGGAGACGACATGAAACATCGCTTTTGGAAGTGCTTTGCCCTCGCCTTGATCGCCATCGCCGCCCTGCCCGCACCGTCCTGGGCGGCGGGCTACACCCAGACCCGCTATCCGATCGTGCTGGTGCACGGCTTGTTCGGGTTCGACAATGTCGGGCCGGTCGAATACTTCTATGGCGTGCCGGCCGCCCTGCGCAGCGGCGGCGCGCAAGTGTATGTGACGCAGGTGTCGGCCGCCAACAGCACCGAGGTGCGCGGCGAGCAGCTGCTGACCCAGATCCGCCAGATCCTGGCCGTCACCGGCGCGGCCAAGGTCAATTTGATCGGCCATAGCCACGGCGGCCCCACCGCGCGCTACATCGCCTCGGTGCGTCCGGATCTGGTGGCCTCGGTCACCAGCGTGGGCGGCGTGAACAAGGGCTCGGCCGTGGCCGACATCGCGATCGGCGCCGCGCCCGGCGTCACCTACACCTTGGCCAACGCGGTGGCCGGCTTCATCAGCTTCATGTCCGGCGGCGCCGGCATGCCGCAAGACGCGCTGGCGGCCAATGTGTCGCTCAGCACCGCCGGCAGCGCCGCCTTCAATGCGCGCCATCCGGAAGGCGTGCCCACCAGCGCCTGCGGCGAAGGGGCCTACCAGGCGCGCGGCGTCTACTACTTCTCGTGGAGCGGCGCCGTGTCGTACACCAATGTGCTCGACCCGCTCGACCCGGTGCTGGCCTTGACCTCGCTGGCCTTCGCCGGCGCCAAGAACGATGGATTGGTGAGCAGCTGCTCGAGCCATCTGGGGCGCGTGATCCGCGACGACTATTCCCTCAACCATGGCGACGAGATCAACCAGATGATCGGCTTGGGCAATCTGTTCGAGACCAGCCCGGTCACCCTGTACCGCCAGCAGGCCAACCGCCTGCAAGCGCTCGGATTGTAAGGGGCGGCGATGCAGGGGTCTACCGGCATCAAGTTCGGCGCGCTGGCGGCACTGGCGGGGGCGGCGCTGCTGCTCCTGGCCACGCGCAGCACACCGCTGGCGGCGCCGCCGTCAGCACAGCGCGCGCATCCGGACTACTTTCCCTTCGTGCGCTCGATGGAAGGCACGCACCCGGACGGCGATATCAAGGTGGCCCCCGGCGACGCCCTGGTGGTCGACGCCGAGCTGGCGCGCCTGTTCGAGTACTACCTGGCGGGCCAGGGCGAGCGCACGCTGACGGAAATCCGCCTTGAAACCGAGCGCGAGATCGAGCGCCGCCTCAAGCCGCGCGCGGCGGCCGAGGCCAAGCAATTGCTGGCGCAGTACTGGCGCTACAAAGAGGCGCTGGTCGGGCTGGAAGCGCGCCTGGGTCGCGGCGACGGCAGCGCCGACTCCCTGCGCAAGCGGATCGCGGCGCGTAACAGCTTGCGCGCCGATTTTTTCAGCGCCGCGCAGATGGCCGGCCTGTTCGGTTTCGATGACGCCTACGACGCCGACGCGCTCGAGCGCCTCGCCATCGCGCAGGACAAGTCGCTCGGCCCCGAGCGCCGCAGGCAAAAGCTCGGCGCGCTCGACGCCGCGCTCGCGCCGGCCTTGCGCGAAGAGCGCGAGGCGCCGCGCCGCGTGCTGGCGCTTGAGGAAAGCGTACAGCGCCTGCGCGCGCAAGGGGCCAGCGACGACGAGGTGTACCGGGCACGCGCGGCGGCCACCTCGCCGGAAGCGGCCGCGCGCCTGGCCGAGGTGGACCGCGACGAACGCGCATGGAAAGCGCGCATCAACAGCTACCAGGCCGAGCGCGCCGCCATCCTGGCGCGCGCCGCGCCGGACCAGCAAAGCGCGCTGTCCCAGTTGCGCGATGCCCGCTTCACGCCCGACGAGCAACGCCGCCTGGGTGCCTACGAGTGAAGCGGTGCGCCAGCAGCTGGCGCGCGTGCGATTACTGAAAAATCGCGCTGACGATGGCCTGTCCCTCGCGCACGCTGGCGCGGTACATGCCGCTGGTATTGAAGGGCATCGCGAGCGCGCCGTCGCGCCCGATCGCGATCACTCCGCCCTGTCCCCCGATGGGGGCGAGGCGTTCGCCGATGGCGGCGCTGGCCGCGTCGGCCAGCGCCGCGCCGCCGTAGCGCATGCGCGCGGCGATGTCGTAGGCCAGCACGCTGCGCATGAAGTGCTCGCCGGTGCCGGTGGCGGCGACCGCCACGCTGGCGTTGTCGGCGTAGCAGCCGGCGCCGAAGATGGGCGTGTCGCCCACCCGGCCCGGGCGTTTGTTTGTCAAGCCGCCGGTCGAGACGGCGCTGGCCAGGTTGCCGGCGCGGTCGCGCGCAACCGCGCCGACGGTGCCCAATTTATTGACCTCGTCGAGCGGTGCGCTGGCATAGTCGCCGCTGTGGCCCTGGCGCGAGGCGCCCGCGCCTTGGACGCGCCGCAACTGCTCGAGCCGCGCGGGCGAGGCAAAATACTCGGGCGGGGTGAAGGGAAAGCCGGCATCGCGCGCAAATTGCTCGGCACCTGCGCCAACGAGCATCACGCAGCCCGACGACTGCATCACCGCGCGCGCCAGCAGCACGGGATTGGCCACCGAGCGCACGCCAGCGACGCAACCGGCGGCGCGGGTGGCGCCGTCCATCACGCTCGCGTCCATTTCCTGGTGTGCGTCGGCGCCGTACACCGAGCCACGTCCGGCATTGAACAAGATGCAGTCCTCGAGCGCGGCGACCACGGCCACCACCGCGTCGAGCGCGCTGGCGCCGCCCGCCAACAAGGCTTCGCCGACGGCGGCCGCCGCGCGCAGCGCCGCGTGGAATGGGGCGGCGTCAAAGCTGGGCGCGATGCTGCCCGCCCCGCCATGCAAGGCCAGCAGATATGGGTAAGCGAGCGGACGAGCATCCGGCTGCGCATCGCGCTGAGCGTCGGGCTTGGCCATGCTTTGATCATCGCGCAGCGCGCGCGTTTTGTCGAGCCGCGCCGCTGGCGTGCGCGCCCGCTCCGTTAGTCGAGCAAGGTGGCAATCGACCAGTCCAGGGCTTGGCCGTCGCCGCCCGTGATCTTGGTCATTTCGCCGAAAATGCGGGCCCGCACCGGCTCGGGCAAGCGCACGAAGTCGGCGCCGTCGACCAGGGCGTCGCCCCGCATGAAGCCCCAGGTGAAAAATTTCAATGCCGCGATCGTCTTTTCCGGATGCCGGCTCTCTTGCGGCACGATCACGAAAGTGCCCATCGTGATCGGCCAGCTCTGCGCCCCCGGCTTGTTGGTGAGCATTTCCTCGAACGTGGCCTGGCTCTTCCAGGAACTGTTGTTGAGCGCCGCGTCGAAGGCGCCCGCAGTCGGCGCCACGAACTTGCCGTCGCGATTTTTGAGCTTGGCGAAGTTGAGCTTATCTTGCAAGACGTAGTGATAGTCGACGTAGGAAATGGCGCCGCGCGTTTGCTTGAGCAGGCTCACCACGCCGCTGCTGCCCTTGACGGCGCTGGCTTCAGTCGGCCAGGCGATGGTGAAATTGCGGCCGTAAGCTTGTTTCCAGGCGGGGCTGATCTGGCTCAGGTAGTCGGTGAAATTATAGGTCGTGCCGGACCCGTCCTGGCGCACCACCACGGTGATGGCGAGCGTGGGCAGCGTCATGCTCGGATTGAGGGCGGCGATTTGCGGGTCGTTCCATTTGACGATTTTGCGCGCGAAGATATCGGCCAGCACCTCGCCCGTCAAGCGCAATTCCCCGTTCTTGACACCCGGTAGGTTGATCACGGGCACGACCCCGGATATGGCGCTAGGAAAGCAGATCAAGCCTTCCTTTTTCAAGTCCTGGGCCGGCATGGCGACATCGCTGGCGCCGAAATCGATGCTCCGTTCCTTGATGCGCGCGATACCGCCGGAGGAGCCGACCGCCTGGTAATTCAATTTCGATCCACTGCTCTTGGCATAGGCCTCGGCCCATTTGGCGTACAAGGGTTGCGCCGCCGACGAGCCGGCACCGGAAAATTCGGGAGCCGCGAGTGCGGCGCCGCTGCAGCTCATCATGGCGAGGGCGAACAAAACGTTTTTCACATGCATGGGAAGGCCGGTCCTGGGGAGTGGATACCCATGGTAGCGCCGCAATGTGACGTGGCTGTGACAGGGCCGCACGAGCGGCGCGCGCAGCTAGGGCCAGGCGGGCGCACCGCTCTTCGATTGCGGCACCTCGGGTGCGCTCGCGCATGCGGCGGCGTCACGCGCCGGCCCGGCGCAAACGCGTTGCCCGCAAGCGGCCGCCGCGCTCCCGTGCAAGCGCCGGCAAGCGGCAAGCTGGCGCTCCAAGGCCGGCCCGGTGTCGCCGGCGCCGCTCTGTTGATGGGCGACCAGCGCCGCCAGCAAAGTGACGTCGCTGTCAGGCGCCGCCTCGCCCGGCGGGCGCGCCGCCAGCACTGCGGGATGGGGACGGCGCGCAGGCTTGGCCCCGTGCGCTGGCGCCTTGGCCGGTGTCGCCTTCATGGGCCCGGTCGCCAACGCCGCCACCTGCCCGTCGGCGTCGATTCTTGCTTTGGCGCTTGGCGGCGCGATTGCCACGGCCACAGGCGCCGACGCCGGCGCGCCGGCGGCGCTTGGCGCCGAAACGAGCACGCCCGCTCCTTGCAATGAGGGCGAAGTTGCAGCGCCCTCCCCTGCGCTTGCCCTTCCCGCCAAGGTCTTTTGATCGAACTGACGCGCCGGCGTGGCCTCGCCCGTGCCCGCGCGCGTCAAACCCAGCACCAGCGCGATGGCGCCCACCAAGCCGGCCGCGCACCACCACATCCAAGCGCCGCGCCAGCTGCGCGCGCCTTGCGCCTGCCAGCCGCTCAAAATGCGGCTCGATTCAAGGTCCGGCCCGTGCAAGGGAGCCAACAAGCTCGGTGTCGCCCCTGCGGCCTGGCTTTCTCGCGGAATATGCACGTGTCGCTCCCGGTTGGAATCCGCCCCCAATGTAGGCCCAGCGATGGCCAGGCAATGTGATTCAAGCCAGAAAATCTGCCGTTTGCAATCACAAAACATGCAACCGCGCAAAGAGTTGCCGCTTAGCCTAACTACACTGGAGCAAGCTCAAGCAAGGTATCCCGTCGCCCGATGATCTTTTCGCGAGGACTGCGTGCTCCTGATTGCCGTCGCTCTGTACTTCATTCTGGCCTGCCTGATTAGTTGGCTGGCGCTGTTCCCGGCTGGCCGGCGCGACTTGGCGCACGCGATCGCGCGCGGCGGCGAGAAATGGCAGGCGCGGCTCGGCCACGCCGCGCTTGGCCGCGTCCATGCGCTGAGCGCCTTCGCGCGCGCCTGCGTGCGCCGTTCACAGCGCTGTGTGCGCTATCTGCGGCATCACAAAAAGTCCGCCCTGGCCGCCACCGCCATCCTGTGCCTGCCCGCGCTGCTGGCCTTACTCGTCAGCAACAAGAACATGCTCGCCGGTTTCGACTCGCCCGAGCATGCGATCAACGCGCAAGTGGCGAGCTTGCTGCAAGGCGAGCAATTGGTGCCCCCCCAGGCCTTGCCTCCCCTCATCTTCGCGACCAGGGAAGTCGAACTGTTGCGCCCGATGCTCGCGTCGGCCAGCCGCAACTGGAGCTTGCTCAACGCCGATTACGCACAGCGCCTGCTGCTGGCCTTCAAGATCATGCGGGAAAAATACGGCTATGAGATGGCGATCCTGGAAGGCTACCGCAGTCCCGAGCGCCAAACCATGCTCGCCGCCCTTGGCCCCCAGGTGACAAACGCGGCGCCCTATCAGAGCTGGCATCAATACGGCTTGGCCGCGGACTGCGCCTTTCTGCGCGAGGGCAAGCTGCTCATTTCCGAAAAGGATGCGTGGGCCATGCGTGGCTACCAACTATATGGAGAAGTGGCCGAGTCGCTGGGGCTGAGCTGGGGCGGACGCTGGAAGATGATGGACTTTGGCCATACCGAACTGCGCCTGCCGGGCGTCATGGCGCGCCGCTAGCGGGCGCCGCGGCACACACGAGCATCACATTTCAATCACTGAACGCGACGGCCCATCATGCGAAAATTCTGGCCCTTCCTGAGCGCCCCCAGCACCGTCCTCGTGCTTGGATTCTGCATCTTGGCGGTGCTGCTCCTGCTAGCCTGTATCTTGCTTGAGATCAGTGTGCTGTGGGCACTGCTGTCATGGGCGGGCGTAGTGGGCGCGGCGGCCTTGATTTGGTACTGGCGACGGCGCCGGCGCGCGCGCGCGGCCGCCAAGCTCGGCGCGGTGCTCGAGCAGGACGCCGCCGGCGCCACCCTCACTCCGGCCGCACGCGCCGAAACGGAACTATTGCGCAAGCGCATGCTCGCAGCCATCGCCACCATCAAAAGTTCCAAGCTGGGCCAATTCACGGGCAAGACCGCGCTCTACGAATTGCCGTGGTACATGATCATCGGCAATCCGGCGGCCGGCAAAAGCAGCGCGATCGCGCACTCCGGCCTGCAATTCCCGTTCGCCGACGGCGCCGTCGTGCACGGCGTGGGCGGCACCCGCAATTGCGACTGGTTCTTCACCACCGACGGCGTCTTGCTCGACACGGCCGGACGCTATTCCGAGCTCGACGCCGACCGCGCCGAGTGGTTCGGTTTTCTGGGCCTGCTCAAAAAATACCGCAAGCGCGCGCCCATCAATGGCGTGATCATCGCCGTGAGCATCGCCGAACTGGCCACCAGCCGGCCCGAACGCGCCATCGAATTGGCCAGGAGCTTGCGCCAGCGCGTGCAGGAAGTGATCGAGCAGCTGGGCGTGCACGCGCCGCTGTATCTGGTGTTCACCAAGGTCGACCTGATCACCGGCTTCGGCGAATTTTTTGCCGATGCCGAAGCCGTCGAATGCGAGCGAGTATGGGGCGCCACTCAAAACTACCGGCCCGGCGTGAACAACGACATCCTGGCCTTCTTCGAGCAGCGCTTTGACGAACTGTGCGCCGGTCTGCGCGAGATGAGCGTGGCGAGCATGACGGTGGGGCGCGGCGCGCGCACGGCGCCGGGCGTGTTCAGCTTCCCGCTCGAATTCCAGACCCTCAAGCCCGCGCTGCGCGCTTTCATCGCCACCCTGTTCGAGGAAAACCCTTACCAATTCAAGCCGCGCCTGCGTGGCTTCTATTTCACCAGCGCCCTGCAGGAAGGCAGCGCCGTTGTCGATTCGTCGGCGCGCCTGATCGAGCGCTTCCGCCTCACCACGCCCAAGCCGGCCGGCGCGCCAGAGCCTGAGACATCGCTTGAGGCGCCGCGCCAGCACGGCTACTTCCTGCTCAAGCTGTTCCGCCAGGTGATCTTCGCCGACAAAGACCTGGTCGCCCAGTACGCCAGTCCGAGCCGGGTGCGCCTGCGCTATCTGGCCTTCTTCGGCGCGGCCACCCTGCTCGGCCTGGCGCTGGCCGGCTGGAGCTGGTCGTTCATGGCCAACCGCCAACTGGTGGCCAATGTGCAGGCAGACCTGGAGCACGCGCTGCGCCTGCAGGAAAAACGCCTGGACCTGCAGGCCCGATTCGAAGCGCTCGCGGTGCTGCAAGACCGCATCGAGCAGCTTGACCAATACCGGCAGCAGCGCCCGCTCGCGCTTGGGTTCGGCCTGTACCAGGGTGAGGCGCTGGCGCGCAAGCTGCGCGAGCAATACTTCGGCGGCTTGCGTGAAGTGATGCTCAAGCCAGTGGCGCAGTCGCTCGAAGGCTTCCTGGCCGAGGTCAATGGCGGCGCCGACAAGCTCGAGCCGATGTCCAAGCCGCCGCAGGCGTCCGCAGCCGGCGCGGCCCAGCAATTCAAGGACGCCTCGCCAGCCAACGTGGAAGACGCCTACAACGCGCTCAAGACTTACCTGATGTTGAGCGATCCGGAGCGCGCCGAAGCGGCCCACCTGAACGACCAGCTCACGCGCTTTTGGCGCGCCTGGCTCGAGAGCAATCGCGGCGCCATGCCGCGCGAGCAGATGATACGCAGTGCCGAGCGCATGATCTCGTTCTACCTCGCGCAGATCGGCGAGCCGGCCTGGCCGCGCATCGAAGCCAAGCTGACCCTGATCGACCAGTCGCGCGAGAGCCTGCGCCGGGTCGTGCGCGGCATGCCGGCGCGCGAACGGGTGTACGCCGAGGTGCGCGCGCGCGCCGCCACGCGCTTCCCCTCGATCACGGTGGCCCGCATCGTCGGTGAGCCGGACAAGGAGCTGGTGCTGGGCAGCTACGCGGTGTCCGGCGCGTTCACGCGCGAGGCATGGGAGAAATTCGTCCAGCCAGCGTTCAAGGAAGCCTCCACGCGCGAGCTGCAAAGTGCGGACTGGGTCTTGAAGAGCGCCTCGAAGGACGACTTGACGCTCGAAGGCAGCCCCGAGCAAATCCAGAAAGCGCTCACCGAACTCTATAAGAACGACTACGCCAGGGAGTGGGCCCGCTTCCTGCAAGGGGTGAGCGTTCGCGAGCTGGGCAACTTCGACAGCGCGGTGGCGGCCATGAACCGCTTGGGCGATCCGCTCACCTCGCCCCTGTCGAAGGTCTTGGCGAGCGTGTACGAGCAGAGCGCATGGGACACGCCAAGCCTGCGCGAGGCCGTCGCCCAGCGCGCCCAGCGCGGCGCCATCGAGTGGATCCGCGAAACCGTGCTGCGCCAGGCGCCCTCGCAAGTGTCGATCAACGTGGGCGCCGGCGCACCGCCCGAAGCGGTGCCCGGCCCGGTCGGGCGCGAATTTTCCGGCCTGGCCCGCCTGATGGCCAGCAAGGACAAGGACGCCACCATGATGCGCGGCTATATGGACACGCTCTCGCGCCTGCGCGCGCGCCTGGGACAAATCAAGAACCAGGGCGACACCGGCCCCGGCGCCAAGCAGTTGATGCAGCAAACGCTGGACGGCAGCGGCTCCGAACTGGCCGACGCGCTCAAATACGTCGACGAGCAAATGCTGACCGGGATGACGGACCAGCAAAAACAAGCCCTGCGTCCGCTGCTGGTGCGCCCCTTGATGCAGGCGTTCGCGGTGATCGTCAAGCCCACCGAGGCCGAGATCAACAAGGTATGGGTGGCGCAGGTGCTCGAGCCGTTCCAAAAGACGCTGGCGCTCAAGTATCCGTTCGCGCCGGACGCGCGCGTCGAGGCCAGCGGCGCGGAGATTGCCCAGTTCTTCGGACCGGAAGGCGCCGTCGCCAAGCTGTTCACCACCACGATCGGGCCCTTGGTGCTGCGCCGCGGCGACGTCGTCAGCGCCAAGACCTGGGCCGACATGGGCATCACCCTGGCGCCGCCGGTGCTGGCCGCCTTTCCCGGCTGGGTGGCGCCCTTGGGCGCGAACGGCATGCCGGCCGCAGCCAGCACGGCGAGCGCGCCAGCGCGCACTCAGTTCGACCTGCAAGCGCTGGGGGCGCCAGGCGCGAGCGAATTTACCATCGAGGTCGATGGCCAGACGCTGCGCTGGCGCGGCCAGCCGCAGCCGTGGGTGCAGATGGTGTGGCCGAACGCCCAGGGCGGCACGCCCGGAGCGCGCATCAGCGCAATTCTTGCCGACGGGCGCAGCGTGGTGCTGCTCGACGAGCCGGGCCACTTCGGTCTGAAGAAAATGATCGATGCGGCGCGCCGCAAGCGCAAGGACGGCGGCGTGTTCGAGCTGTCGTGGGACGTCCCTGGCGTGAGCGTAACAGCGAACCTGAAGATCATCGCAAGCCAGAGCGCGCCGAGTGCCGGCCCAGCGAGCCAGGGAATCGAGCGCATGAAGCTGCCCGAGACGATCGTCGGCGGCGCGTCCGCGCCAGCTATCGGCCCCACCGCGCCCGCACCGGCAACTGCCCCTGGCACGCTGGCCGCTGCTGGCACCCTGGCGAGCACTGGCGCCGCGGGGCTGGCAGGCGCGCCGGCGGCCGCGTCGGGAGCGCCACGATGAGCGCGGCGCACGGCGGCGCAAGCGGCGGCGCCGCCGAGGTACGCCACCTCGGCTGCTTTGGCAAGCTGCCCAGCCGCGGCGACTTCGTCAAATGCGGAGACAATCCGGGCTTGCTCAAGGTGCTCGACGAGTGGCTCTCCGGCGCGATGGATTTGATGAGCGTCGACCCGCGCTGGAAAATCACCTATGACGCGCTCGCGCCGCTGCACTTCGCCTTCATCGGACCGCGCCAAAAATGCGCGATCGCAGGCCATATCGCCGCCAGCACCGACCTGTCGAAGCGGCGTTTTCCGTTCATGATGATGAGTACGATGGAGCTGCTTGACCCGCCAGGCTTCGTCGGCAGCAGCCCGCTTGCGTTGGCGCGCCTGTGGAACCGGCTCGAAACCATGGCTGCCCATTTGCTGGCCGCTGGTGACGCCACCGACGCCTTGCACGCCCTGCCCGCAAGCTCCGTGCCACTCGAGTTGGGCCCGTCGGCCTACGGCGCCGCCTTTGCCGACTTCCTTGAACTGCAAACAGTGGGCGCGCTCGAAGTGATGTTGGTCCAGGCCGGCTTCGGCGCGACGCTACGCCAATTGCTGCTGGCGCTGTGCATGCTGCTGCAGCCGGTCATGCGCAGCGGTTCGAGCCGGCTCGACAAAAGCCTGGTGCTGCCACTGCCGCACGACCGCTTGTATGCCAATCTGGTCGGCGCATTTTGGATGCACCTGATCGCGCCCTTCGTCATGCGCGCCGACTTCGAGCTGGCCCTGTTCGTGACGCGCATCGCGCAGCGTCCGGTGCTGGTGCTCGGCTTTTGCGGCGCCGCGCCGGCCACCCTGCTTGCCATCATGGACCGGCGCGCCGGCCAGGAGCACCACATCGGCTTCGACGAGTTGTCGTGGGTCGAAGCTCAGCTTGACGGCAACCCTGCACTGCGCAAAGTGTCGAGCTACCTGGCCCAACCCGGCCTGTCGCTCAAATCGGCGCGCGATTCGCTGCGCGCGGCTTTCATCGGAGACTGACCATGCGCACCGCCCTGTTCGTCCTGTGCCCCCTCCTGTTCGCCAGCGGCGCGCCCGGCCAGGCGCAGAACGTCCCATCCGCGTCCGCCGGCCAGGTGCTCGCCAGCGGCACCGTGCCCGACGAGGCCAGCAAGGCCGCCGTGCTGGCCCGTTTGCGCGAGCTGTACGGGGCCGACCGGGTGATGGACCAGATCGCGATCGGTCCGGTGGCCATGCCGGCCAATTGGAATAGCTATGTACAAAAGCTGCTCTCTCCCGCGCTCAAACAAATTAAGCACGGTCAGTTGAAAATCGACGGCAGCCTTGTCAGCGTGCGCGGCGACGTGGCCAACGAAGCGCAGCGTCAGCAAATCGCCAGCGACATGGCGAGCAGCCTCAACGCCACCTACACCATCGAGAATGGCTTGCGCGTGTCGAACGCCGAACAAGGCCTGCTCGATAGCACACTGGCCAACCGCATCGTCGAATTCGACAGCGGCCAGGCCACCCTCACTGACAACGGGCGCGCGATCCTCGACGAGATGACGGTGGCCCTGCTCAAACTGCGCGAGCGCCGTGTCGATGTGATCGGCCATACCGACAGCCACGGCCAGCACGTCAGCAACCAGGCATTGAGCCTGGCGCGCGCGCAAGCGGTCAAGGCCTACCTGGTCGGCAAGGGCATCGGCGCCGAACGCCTGAACCCGTCCGGCCTGGGACCGGACCATCCGGTCGCCAGCAACGACACGGCCGAGGGCCGCTCGCGCAACCGGCGCATCGAATTTCGCCTGGCGCAGTAAGGCCGCGCAGCGGCCTTGTTTTTCACCACAACGACAAAGGAAAATCCATGTTTTCAAGCGACCAGCTACTCGTTCCGATCAGCGCCGCGCGTCCCGGCGGCGAAGACCTCGCGTTTTCCAGCGAACTCGATGCCATCGCGCAGGCGCGCCGCTTCGACGATCCATCGCTCGACCAGGGCGAATGGCTCACCCAATTGAAGGAAGCGGACTGGGACCTGGTGGCGCGCCGCTGCACCGAGCTGCTCGCATCGAAGAGCAAAGACTTGCGCCTGGCAGTGTGGCTGACGGAAGCGGCGGCCAAGCTGCACCATCTGCGCGGCTTGGGCGAAGGTTTCAGTCTGATCGCAGGTCTGCTCGACCAGTATTGGGACAGCGGCCTGTATCCGATCTCGGAGGCGAACGAACACGAGCAGCGCATCGGGAACCTGAGCTGGATACTGGGCCGCGTGCATGCGCTCACGCGCGAAATGGCGCTCACCGAGGGCCGTGGCACCAGCTACTCGAGCGTCGACTTCGACGTGGCACGCAAGCGCGCCGCCAGCCTTATCCCTGCCGCGCTCGCGCCGGGGGCTGCGACGCTGGCGGACATGGAAGCGGCGCGGCGCGCCAATTCGCCGCAGTTTTGCGCCAGCTTCCTGCATGACGCGCGTTTTTGCCTCGATGCCTTGATCACCCTCGAGCAGGCTGCCGACGCCCGTCTGGGCGCCGACAGCCCCAGTTTTTCGAGCGCGCGCGACGCCTTGCAGGCGATGTTGTACGCTTTGCCCGACGCGGCCAAAGTGCCCGCCAAGGCCGCCCTGGCAGCTCCCGCCGCAGCCGCGCTCGCGCTGGCGCCAGTGCAGCCCAATGCCAGCGGCGGCCCGATCGCCACGCGCGAGCAAGCCATCGCCCAGTTGCGGCAGGTGTCGCAGTTTTTCCGCCGCAGCGAGCCGCATAGCCCGGCCTCCTACTTCGCCGACAAGGCGGCCGACGCGGCGGAACAGAGTTTGCACACCTGGCTGCGTTCGGTCCTCAAGGACGGCGCCAGCCTGGCCCACATTGAAGAGATGCTGGGCGTGCCATCGGGCGCCAGCTGAGACGCAAGAAAGCGAAAGGCGGGCGGCGCAGTGCCGTCCGCCCAAGTGCGCAGCCTCCCCTACTTGATGCTGTACTTGAATTGACCCTGCTTGGTGGCGCTGACTTTGATGCGCGCGATCGCCGCCCCTTCGGCCATCTTCGCGAGCACCGCTTCGGCCACTTCCGGCAGCACGGTGCCGTTCAAGATGCTCTCGACATTGCGCGCCCCCGAGTCGACTTCGGTGCAGCGCGCCAGCACCGCGTCGACCAGCGTCCCATCGTAGCTGAACTCGGCCTTGTGGTTGGCGGCGATGCGCTGCGCGATGCGCTCTAACTTGAGCGTGATGATCTTTGCCAGCACCTCGTCGCCAATCGGATAGTAGGGAATCACCTTGAGCCGCCCCAGGAAAGCTGGCTTGAAGGCCTTCACCAATTGCGGGCGGATCAGCTCCTCGAGCGCCGCCGGTGCCGGCATGTCCTGCGCCGGCACGTTCAGGCAAGCCTGCATCAGCGCCGCCGATGCCACGTTCGAGGTCAGGATGATGATGGTATTCTTGAAGTCGATCGTGCGCCCCTCCGCGTCGTCGAGCACACCCTTGTCGAACACCTGGAAGAACAGCTCAAGCACGTCCGGGTGGGCTTTTTCCACTTCATCGAGCAGTACCACGCTGTAGGGATGACGGCGCACCGCTTCGGTGAGCACCCCGCCTTCGCCGTAACCGACGTAGCCAGGTGGCGAGCCCTTCAAGCCAGATACGCTGTGCGCCTCCTGGTACTCGCTCATATTGATGGTGACGAGTTTGCGTTCGCCTCCGTACAGCACGTCGGCCAGGGCGAGCGCCGTTTCGGTCTTGCCAATGCCCGATGGCCCGACAAACAGGAACACGCCTTTGGGCTTGTTGGGATCGTCAAGATTGGCGCGCGCCGTGCGCACGCGCTGGACCAGCGCATCGATCGCATGCGGCTGGCCCAGCACGCGCTCCTCGAGCAGCTCGCGCAGGCGCAGCACCGTCTTGATCTCGTCCTTGACCATTTTCCCGAGCGGGATGCCAGTCCAGCCCGCGACGATCCCGGCCACCACGTGGCCATCGACCTGGGCCGGAACCAGCGGCGTCTCGCCCTGCAGCTTGGCCAATTGCGCCTTCAGTTCGCGCAGGAGCGCGCCGTCGCCGCCGCCCTCCTCAAGCGCCAGGCGCGCCGCGCGCAGCTGCTCGCCCAGGCGTTTTTCACTCTCCCAGCGCGTCAGCAGCGCGGCGTGCTCGTCTTCGCAAGCGCCGCGCGCGTCGAGCAGTTCGCGCAGACGCGCCGCGTGCCCGCCCGCGCATCGTTCCTCGCGCTCCAGGGCGGCCAGTTCGGCGTCGATGCGCGCGCGCCGCGCCACCAGCTCTTCGATCCGCGCTGGCACCGCGTTTTGGCCCAGGGCGACCTTCGCGCAGGCCGTATCGAGCACCCCGATGGCCTTGTCCGGCAACTGGCGCCCCGACATGTAGCGCTGCGACAGGCGCACCGCCTCGGTGACCGCCTCGTCATGAATGCGGACCTTGAAGTGCGCCTCCATCAGCGGCGTCATCGCGCGCAGCATCGCGCACGCGATCTCCTCGCTCGGTTCCTCAACCTTCACCACCTGGAAGCGCCGTGCCAGCGCCGCATCTTTTTCGAAGTATTTCTTGTACTCGCTCCAGGTGGTGGCGGCGATGGTGCGCAGCTCGCCGCGCGCCAGCGCCGGCTTGAGCAGGTTGGCCGCGTCGTTCTGGCCGGCCTGACCGCCGGCGCCGATCATCGTGTGCGCCTCGTCGATGAACAGGATGATCGCGTGGGCGCTGCGCTTGACCTCGTCGATCACGTTCTTGAGCCTATTCTCGAACTCGCCCTTGACGCTGGCGCCGGCCTGCAGCAAGCCCATGTCGAGCGCGTGGATTTCCACGCCTTTCAACACGTCGGGCACCTCGTTGGCGGCGATGCGCAGCGCCAGCCCCTCGACGACGGCGGTCTTGCCGACGCCCGCCTCGCCGGTGAGGATCGGGTTGTTCTGGCGCCGGCGCATCAGGATGTCGATGGCTTGGCGGATTTCGCCGTCGCGCCCAACGACAGGGTCGAGCTGCCCGGCACGCGCGCGCGCGCTCAAGTTGCTGGTGAACTGGTCGAGCGCGGGCGTCTTCGGCGCGCCCAGTTCGCCCACCGGGTCGGCGCCCCCGGGCGCGGCGGCGACGCAAGCCTGCGCCGGCGGCGCCTCCTGCGAGCCAGCCGTCACTTTGTCCAGCCGGTGCTTGATGTCGTCAAGGCCAAACTGAGCGAACAGGGGCGAGGCGCGCTGCGCCAACTGCGCCAGCTCGGGTTCGGTCAGCAAGGCTTGCAGCAGGTGCGCACTGCGGATCGCGCAGCGCCCATCAGAGGCGCCATCGAGCGAGGCGATCAACCATGCGTTTTCCAGCAGCTTGGGCAAGCGCGCGGAAAACACCGGCGTGCGGGTGTTCCCCGTCTGCAGTCGCGCCAGCTCGGCCCGCAAATGCGTCTCCAGTTGGCCAAGATTGACGCCGTCGTGGCGCGCGATGACGGCGAAATCGCTGCCCGGCTGCTCCGTCAGGGCCAGGAACACGTGTTCAAGGTCCACTTCGAACTGGCCCAGCCCAACGCAAATGCCGGCCGCGCGCGTGAAGGCCAGGCGGCTGGTGTCGTTCAGTTTTCCGATCAGGGTTTTCAGGGGCATGCTCATGGCGCTCACGCCTTGGCCGATTGCGGCAATTCGGCCACCAGGCGCAGCGACACCGACAATTCGTCGAGCTGGAAATGCGGACGCAGAAAGGACACGGCGCGGTACACGCCCGGCCGCCCTGGCACCTCGCTCACCTGCACCGACGCTTCGCGCAGCGGGAACTGGGCTTTTTGCTCCTGCGAGGCGCTATCGTCAAGTAGCACGTATTGGGTCAGCCACCGGTTCAGGAAGTCTTGCACATTGGAGGCGGCGGCGAAGCTGCCGATCTTGTCGCGCATCATCGCCTTCATATAGTGGGCGATGCGGCACACGGCGAAAATGTACTGCAACTGCGCCGACAGCACGGCGTTCGCGTTGGCGGCGTCGCTATTGTATTTCTTGGCCTTTTGCGCCGACTGCGCGCCGAAGAAGGCGGCGTAATCGGTATTCTTGCAGTGGACGAGAGAAATGAAGCCTAAATCGCTTAATTCTTTCTCGCGGCGGTCGGTGATGGCGATCTCGGTCGGGCACTTGAGCGCCACCTCCCCTTCGTCGGTCTTGAAAGTGTGGGTGGGCAGATCCTCCACCAAGCCGCCCCCTTCCACGCCGCGGATCGCCGCGCACCAGCCGAAAGTGTCAAATGCGGCCGTGAGCTTGCTGCCGAAGGCGTAAGCGGCGTTGCACCACAGGTATTTGTGGTGGTCCAGGCCATCGACATCCTCGACGAAGTTAAAGCCCTCCGTGGTGGCGCCATCGGCCGGATGGAATGGCAGGCGCCCGAGAAAGCGCGGCATCGTCAAGCCGACATAACGCGCGTCTTCCGATTCGCGGAAGGCTTTCCACTTCGCGTATTCGAGCGTGTCGAACACCTTCGCCAGGTCGCGCGGCTTGCCCAGGTCGCTGTAGGATTCGAGCCCGAACAGCTCGGGCGAGGCCGACGCGATGAAAGGCGCGTGCGCGGCCGCCGCCACGTGCGACATTTGCTCGACAAAATACATGTCTTCCGGCTGGCGCGTCATGGCAAAGTCGCCGATCAAGGCGCCGAAGGGCGCGCCACCGAAGGTGCCGAACTCCTCCTCGTACACCTTCTTGAACATGGTGCTTTGATCGAATTCAAGGGCCGCCTGGAAATCCTTGAGCAGTTCTTTCTTGCTCGCGTTGAGCAACTTGATTTTCAAGCTTTGTCCGGTCGAGGTGTTGCGCACCAGATAGTGCAAGCCAGCCCAGCTGCCCTCCAACTGTTGAAACGCCGGCGCATGCATGATCGCGCTCAACTGGCGCGAAATGAGCGCATCGATCTGCGCCACCCGCGCGTCGATGGTAGCGGCCAGATTGTCCGACACCACCACCGTTCCCTCCATCACTTGCCTGGCCAACTCGGCGATGATGTCGCGCGCGCGCGCATGCTCGGTGCTCGATTTGGCCAGCTTGCTGTGCTCGACGATCTGGTCAAGCAAACCCACTTCGGCGCTGGCGGCGGCCGCCGCCGATGGCATCAGTTGTTGGCTCATATCAATCCTTATGCGGGTTGGCGGGGACGCCCAGGGCGGCCAGCTTTTCAGTGTTGCCGAGCACCTCGCTGAGGATGTCCTCGAGCTTGTCGTTGCCGGCGAGCTTGTTGCGCAAATCGGCCAGCTTGCCGCGCGCCTCGAGCAGCTTGCGCAGCGGTTCGACCTGGGCCACGATGGCCTCGGGCCGGAAATCCGCCATCGCGCGAAATTTCAGGTCGACCGCGAATTGCCCGCCTGGTGCGCCCAGTTCGTTCTCGACACGGTAGGCGGCGCGCGGTTCGATGCCTTTCATGACATCGTCAAAATTGTCGCGGTCGATATTCACAAACTTGCGTTCCTTCAAGCGCTTTTGCTCGATCTCGGAATTGCCGGCGAAGTCGCCCAACACGCCCAGCACGAAGGGCAATTCCTTGTTTTCGATGGCGTCGCCGATTTCAACGTCGTACGTCATCTGCACCCGCGGTGGGCGCACCTTTTGCAGGCGTTTTTGCACACTCTCGCTTTTTGACATGGTTTCCCCTTATGAGCTTGGATCGCTACCCTAATTCGACGCACTACTTCAGATTCCCAAACGGATTGGCATTGCCGTCCTCCTCGGCGCGCTTGGCCGCCTTCCTGGCGTTGCCATGAACCGGCGTTTTTTCGTGCGCGGGCACCAGCACCGCCTCACCCAAGCTTTCGCGCAAGAGTTTTGCCAAGTCTTGCGATTCACTGCGCAGCGACCCGGACAAACCGTTTTGCCGGCTCAAGTCACCGAGCGCGCGGGTCGACAGGCGCAAGCCGCTGATCGCGATGATGCTATTGGCAAGCTTGTCGTTCGGATCGCGCACCAGCACTTCTTGCGCGTTGACAATGGCGTCGCCGTATTGCCCGGCATCGTATTTCGATTGCGCCATTTGAATCCACGGCGTCTTTTCCGCCGGGAAGGCTTGGGCCGCCGCCCGCCAACTGGCGATGGCAGCCTCGCGCTGCCCGCCCGCCGCGGCCTGGCTCGCCTTGGCCATCAACTCGTCCAGGGTGGGCGGCTTTTGCAACAGCGCCGGCGCGCTGGCGCAAGCGCCCAGCACCGCCGCGCACAGGGCGCCGCACAGCGCGCGATAAGGTTTGCTCAGCTTCATGGCTTTCCTCCACTAATGAATGGGTTGGAAATGTTTCGTGCTGAAAAGCAGAATGACAGGATGGGGAGAGCGGCGATTGAGCTTGAGCAATAAACAGAATTGTTCTTGCACTAGCATCCATGAACAGGCAAGCCCAGCCTGCATCGAACGAAAGACGCGCCCATGGCTATCCCCGTCGCCCACCCTCCAGCCGCTGGCAATAAGGCAGCGGCGCCGTCCGCCTCCCTGCTCGATTTGATGGGCGATGGTTTCTACGCCTTGTTCATCCTCAAGCACGGCAGCACCACCGAAGACGGCGCCGGCTTCATCGCCGCGATGACCCAATTCCTCGACGAATTCGTGCGCGGCGCCGCCAAGATGGGCGCGGCGCGGGTGGACATCGACGCGGCGCGCTACGCGTTTTGCGCGGCCATCGACGAGGCGGTATTGCATTCGAACGGCAACTTGCAGGAACAATGGGAACGCCGGCCACTGCAACTGGTGGTCTTCGGCGATCAATTAGCAGGGGAGAATTTCTATCTGCGCCTGGAAGAATTGCGCGCGAAAGGCAGCTTGCACCTGCAAGCGCTCGAAGTATTCCACATGTGCCTGCTGCTGGGCTTTCACGGGCGCTACATCGTTGGCAAGCACGAAAGCATCGACCATTTCACTGCCCGCCTGGGTGACGAGATCGCCCACATGAAAGGCAGGAGCGGCGGCTTCGCCCCGCACGCGCAGCGGCCTGACCAGTTCGTCAACAAGCTGCGCAACGACGTGCCGCTGTGGGTATTTTGCTCGCTGTTCGCGCTGATCGGCCTGCTCGGCTACGGCGCCTTGCGCGCCACCTTGCACAATCACACCCAAAGCGCGCTGCTGGCCTACAACGATGTCGTCAAACTGGCGCCGCGCCCGGCGCATTTGACCATCACCCTGCCCTAAGCATTAGAAAAACTATCGTATCGCGTTCATGGGATTGCCGGGAATGAGGCGCCATCCCAGTTGCTCGCGGATGCGCTCGGCGCTGGCCGGCGCGGCGGCCGGATTAGCGCGTGCCGAACTGGCGGACTTGGCCGTTCCCTGCGGCATGCGCGCCGCCTGCGTCATCGTGTCCATGCTGTCCTCGCATTCTGATGTGCATCACGCCGCGGCCCGTGCCACGACAGCCAGTTTCGCCTTCTTGCCGGCGGCGATGGCGGGAGGGCCATCGGCTTGATTGGCGGCCTGGCGGGTGGGGCGCCCGGTCGAGAGCGCCTCCAGGGTGGCGCGATCGAGGATCGCCACTTCGCGATTGTCGACGCTGATCCAGCCTTCCTTGCGGAATTTGGCCAGCAAGCGGCTGATGCTTTCGATGGTCAAACCAAGATAGTTGCCGATTTCCTCGCGCGACATACGCAGCTGGAAGCTGCTGGCCGAATAGCCGCGCGCCGCGTAACGGGTCGACAAGTTCAACAGGAACACGGCCAGGCGCTGCTCGGCCCGCATATTGCCCAGGAAAAGCATGGCATTTTGCTCACGCGTGATTTCATGGCTCATGATGCGGTGGAAGTGGCGCAGCAGGGCCGGCACTTCCGCGAACAGCGCTTCGAGCGGGGTGAAGGGGATTTCGCACACTTCGCTGTCTTCCAGGGCGACGGCGCCGCAATTATGGCGCCCGCTCCCGATCGCATCCATGCCCAGCAAGTCGCCAGCCATCTGGAAGCCCATCACTTGCTGCTCGCCTTGCACATTGATCTGGGCCGTCTTGAAGTGGCCGAAACGCACCGCGTACAGCTTGGTGAAGGGCTCGTCCATCCGATACAGGTTTTCGTCGCGGGCGACGCGGCGGCGCCGGGCGATGACCGTGTCCAGCCGCACCATGTCGGCGTCGTCCAGGCCGACAGGCAGGCACAGATTCTTCAAGGAACAAGCCGAGCACTTGCTCGCTTCGCTGGTCGCCGCTGCCGCTACTGCCTGGATACTGATCGTTGCGCTCATGATGGTCTTTCCGCCGGTTTTTTCGAAGCCGGCATGGGAGCCGGTGCATGAAACCAGTATCGGACATGGACGACCCGGGCGGCATCGGTCATCACCGCAACTTCGTGTAGGGGATCGCGGGAGGAAATCGTGTAGGGGATCCCCTACAGAAAAACCGGGGTCAGATCCGGCAATCGCGCAAAACCGGGGTCAGATCCGGCAATCGGACACGAGCTCAGCAGCACGGCTGCTG
>JAZKBP010000056.1:0-12512 GCA_040388555.1 Pseudomonadota bacterium | reverse complement strand
GTCTTTGCGCTGATTTCGCCGGTCGCAGAACGCACTGGCGAAATATCCGGGCTAGAGCGCTCGCTTGCCCGAGGACAGCGACATGGAATTCAAGGATTACTACCAGACACTGGGGCTCGAAAAGGACGCCAGCGCCGAGTCCGTCAAAAAGGCGTTCCGCAAGCTCGCGCGCAAGTATCA
The DNA here is from genome assembly GCA_040388555.1 of Pseudomonadota bacterium. GTDB lineage: Bacteria > Pseudomonadota > Gammaproteobacteria > Burkholderiales > Burkholderiaceae_D > Telluria_A. Next base: position 12,332 of record JAZKBP010000056.1, on the reverse strand, counting down.
CCCGGACGTGAGCCGCGAAAGCGATGCCGACGCGCGCATGAAGGAAATCAACGAAGCGTACGCCGTGCTCGGTGACGCTGAAAAACGCGCGGCCTACGACGCCCTGGCCACGCAGGCGCACGCGTCCCACGGATTCGAGGCGCCGCCGCACTGGGATGGAAATTTCAACCCCGCCGACAGCGGCATCGACGACCCGAGCGACTTCTTCGCCAATCTGTTTGCCCAGGCGGGCCGCCACCGCGGCGGCGGCGGCCCGTCCGATGGCTTTGCGATGCGCGGGCAAGACCAGCATGCGCGCATCGACATCGAGCTGGCCGACGCCTACCACGGAGCGACGCGCCAGATCACGCTGAGCGAGGCGCGCGCCGACGCGCACGGTCAAGTCCATTCGACCCAGCGCAGCTTTAGCGTCCACATTCCCAAAGGCGTCAAGGAGGGGCAGCACTTGCGCCTGCGGGGACAAGGCGGACCTGGCCTCGGCGGCGGCGCCGCGGGCGACCTGTATGTGGAGGTGCGTTTCGCCGCCAATCCGATCTATCGTGTCGAAGGGCGCGACGTGTATGCGCGCACCGGCGTCACCCCATGGGAGGTGGCCATCGGCGGCGCCATCGACGTTCCCACGCCAGCCGGAACGCTGCAGGTGAACGTGCCCGCGGGATCGCAGAACGGGCGCAAGCTGCGCCTGAAGGGGCGCGGGATCCCGGGCGAGCCGGCGGGCGACCTTTACCTGGTGCTCGACGTCGTCGTGCCGCCCGCGGACACCGAACAAGCGCGCGCCCTCTACGCCACCATGGCGCGCGACATGGCATTCAATCCACGCGCGCGCGCAGGAGGCTGACAATATGGACGAAACCATCATCCACAGCGCGCTACTGATCGAGGAACAGTCCCTGACGCTCGATGAACTGGCCAGCGCCTGCGGCATGCATGCGCAGTGGCTCGCTGAACGCATCGACGCCGAACTGATCGCCGCGCCACGCACCATGCCGGCGCGCTTCGGCAGCGCCGACCTGATCCGCGCGCGCCGCCTGGCCCAGCTTGAGAAGACCTTCGATATCAACGCCGACGCGGCGGCCTTCATGGTCGACTTGATCGAAGAAGTGACGCTACTGCGCCGCCGTTTGGAGCATGCCCAGGCTGGCGCGCAGGTCCACGCGCCGGCGCCATCCCCCCCGCTTGACCCGCAAGCATAACCATGCGCGGCCGGATGCACGCGCCCGGCCTGCGCCATGCGGCTGCGCCGCTACCAACTGTCTCATTCCGCAGACATTCGCTCGCTTTTGTTGGACCTGGCCACAATTTCTCAGTATGTTTGGGAATAGCAGTATTTGATTTACATCTCTACTGTTGAATTGGCATTATTGCTGCGCTTCGCTTGAACCTAGATAAAAACTATAAGTTTCCCAAACCCAAACAGGGAGGTCTTTGTGAATACCCGTCTTCGTCTCCATCCCCTTTATCTGCTTGTCCTGCAAACGCTCGCCGCCTCATCCTTGATGTCTTCCGCCATGGCGGAGGAATTGTCCGAAGACGCGCCCGCCACCGCGCCGACGGCCGCCAGCCCGGGCAAGGCGTTGGAGGTGGTCACCACCTTCGGGCGCGGCCAGACGCGCCAGGTGCAAAACATTTCACGCGAAGACCTCGCCAAGGTCGTGCCCGGCACCAGCCCCTTGAAAACACTGGAAAAACTGCCGGGCGTGAGCTTCCAGTCGGCCGACCCCTTCGGCAGCTACGAATGGTCGACCCGCTTCAGCATCCGCGGCTTCAACCAGAACCGCCTCGGCTTCACGCTCGACGACGTCCCGCTCGGCGACATGAGCTACGGCATCAACAACGGCATGCACATCGGACGCGCCATTTCGATGGAAAACATCGGACGGGTGGCGGTGTCGCAAGGCGCCGGCTCGCTGGCGACGGCCTCGACCAGCAATCTGGGCGGCACGGTGCAGTTCTTCACCCAAGACCCGGCCGACAAGTCGCTCGTCACACTCAACCAGACCCTGGGCACGAGCAACACCACGCGCACCTTCGTGCGCTACGACACCGGCACCTCCGAGTCCGGCACCAAGGCTTACCTGAGCGCGACCCACCAGAACGCCGACAAGACCAAGGGCTGGGGCCCGCAATACCAGGACCAGTTCAACGCCAAGGTGCTGCACACCTTTGGCGGCAGCCGCCTGTCGGCCTTCATCAACACCTCGGAGCGCCACGAATTCGACTACCAGGACGTCTCGCTCGAACTGGTCAAGCGCCTGGGCTACAACTGGGACAACTACGCGCCGGACTGGCAGCGCGCCGTCAACGCCGCCAACGGCGTCTACTCGGGCGGCGTCACCAACGTCGATGACGCCTACTTCCTGGGCGAAGGCTTGCGCAAGGACTTGCTCGGCGGCGGCACGGCCAGCCTGGCGCTGACCGACAACGCCAATCTGAAGACCACCTTGTACCACCACGAAAGCCGCGGCCAGGGCCACTGGGACGAGCCGAAGGCCTATATCGGCGTGGCCGGCTACACCAACCCGATCGCCATGCGCTCGACCGAATATGCGATCAACCGCGACGGCGTGGTGTCGAACTATTCGCTCGACCTCGACAACCACGCGATCACCGCCGGTTTCTGGTACGAGCGTAGCTACCACGGCCTGCAGCGCGTGGTCTACCCTGTCGACGGCCCGGACGATGGCGACCGCTTCCGCACAGATTTCATCGCCATCAAGTTCAAGCAGGACTTCCAAACCAGCACCCGCCAATACTATGTGGCCGACACTTGGGAGATCATCGCCGATACCTTCAAGGTCAGCTACGGCTTCAAGTCGCCCAAGGTGCACATCGAGGCCACCAACCTGGTCGGCGGGCGCTCCGGCGGTTCACTGTCCACGCCCGACAAGATCTTGCCGCAATTGGGCGCCAACTTCAGCCTGACCAAGCAGGACGATATCTTCGCCTCGATGGCCAAGAACATGCGCGCCTACCAGCCTGGCCTGGACGGCTCCTTCCAGGCTTCGCAAGCGGGCTTTGACGCTTCGGTCGCCAACTTGAAGCCGGAAACCTCGACCGCCTTCGACCTGGGCTACCGCTTCCAGCGCGACGGCCTGCAAGGCTCGGTGTCGTTCTACACCGCCGCCTTCAGCGACCGCCTGCTGGCGGTATCGAACTGCACCGGCATCGCCGGCTGCCCGAGCGCCTTGATCAACGTGGGCAAGGTCAACACCAAGGGTATGGAAGCGGCCATCGTATGGAGCCCGAACCGTGAATGGTCGTGGTTCAATTCCATCACCTACAACGATTCCAAATACGAATCGGACTACCGCAACGGCACCTCGCTGGTGGCCGCCGGCGGCAAGCAAGTGGTGGACACACCCAAGACCATGTTCAATACCGAGCTGTCCTACGAGAGTGGACCGTGGTTCGGGCGCGCCAACGTCAAGTACACCGACCAGCGCTACTTCACCTACACCAATGACGGCGTGGTGCCGGCCTATACGGTGGCCAACCTGGCCGCTGGATACAAGCTCGGCAACCTGAGCATCTTCAAGAACGTGACGCTGCAGGTGAATGTGACGAACTTGATGGACAAGCAGTATTTCAGCACCGTCGGCTCGAACGGCTTCTCCGCCTCCGATCCGGATGGCAGCGGCAATCCGACCTTGCAGACCGGTTCGCCACGGCAGATCTTCTTCTCCATCAGCGCGAAGATCTAAGCCCGGCCGATCCGCTGGCTGCGGTGGCGCCGGCGCGGCAAGCTGCGTCCCGGCCCGCCGCCGCCAGCGGGCCGGGACGCTCCCCCGCGGCCCCGGCTTCGGTGTAGACTGGTTGACGTCTTAGCCGCAGGGTCAACCATGCACCTGGAATTTTTCGCTTGCAGCGACGAAGTCGAACGCCTGCGCACCGCGCTGCGCGACGCCGCGCCGGCGCGCCCCATCGCCCTGCTGCTGGCGCTGGCCTGGCAATTGCGTCAGCGCGACACCACGGGCGCGCTGCAATTGGCCGACGATATCGAGGCGGCGCTCAGTTGCGGCGGTCCCGGTCTGGCCGACACCGAGGCCTCGCGCACCATGGCGCGCCTGCACTTGATCCGCGCCGAGGCCCACTGGCTGCAGGGCGCGCTCGAGCTGGCCGAGGCCCAGATCGCGCTGGCCGAAGCGCGCTTCCACGCGCTGGGCGACGACACCGGATGCGGCGACGTCCACTGGCTCATCGTCTTCACGATCAATGAACGGGGCGACACGCGCCGCTCGGCGCAAGAGGCGCAAGCGGCCGTGAAGCGCTACGAGCGCGCGGGCGATGCGCAGCGGTGCGCGCTGGCCGGCGCCTTGCTGCCGTTCCGGGTCGCCGTCTTCGATCCGCCCGCCGCGCAGCGCCTGCTCGATGCCGAGATCGGCGCCCAGGCGGGCGAGCGCCATCCAGCGCTGGCCACCTGGTTATCCTCGTCGATGGGCCGCTGCGCCGAACTGGCCAGCGATTACGGCGCCGCCGCCAAATGGTTCGCGCAAGGCTACCAGGGCGCGCTGGCGTCGGGCCAGCTGCGCCAGGCGATCGTGTGCGCCACCAACGTGTCCGAAAATTTCATGTACCTGCACGATCACGCCTCGGCCCTGGAATGGGTGGAGCGGGCCCTCGAGCTGGCGCGCGAAACCAAGTGGCCCTTCATGATCGGCCTTGGCTTGTCGAGCGCCGGCGAAATCCTGCGCGCCATGGACCACGCCGCGTCGGCCCAGGCAATGCTGCTCGAAGCGTGCGACCTGATGCTCCCCACCAAGGGCTCGCGCAACTACGCCCGCCTCGTCACCGAGCTTGGCAAAGTGACGCTCGACCTGGGCGAGCACGCGCGCGCCCTCGACTGGTTCGCGCAAGCCGAGGCGGTGCAGCGTGGCTTGAACGCCACCGACGAACTGGTCGGCGCCCTGCACGGGCGCACCCTCGCGCTCAAGGGCCTGGCGCGCCTGGACGAGGCGCTCGCACTGGCGCTCGACACCCTGGCCACCAGCCGCGCGCTCGGCTACATCAACCGCCAGATCGACTTCCTGCAAATCGTGGCCGACCTGCGCCGCCAGCTCCCCGCGGCCGCGCCCGCCGGCGCCGCCACCGACACCACGCTGGGCTGCCTGAGCGAAGCGCTCGCGCTGGCCGCCGCCATCGAGGGCTACATCGTCCCGGTGCGCCTGCTCGAGCAGGTCGCCGCCGAACACGCGGACGCCGGCGACTTCGCCAAGGCGTATCGGGTGGCGCTTGCCGCGGGTCTGTCGCGCGAAAAGCTGCAAGGGCGCGACGCGGCCAAGCGCGCCATCGCCTTGCACGTCAAGTTCGACACCGAAAAGGCGCGCACCGAGGCGGCCCACCACCGCCAACTGGCGGCGGCGCAGGCGCTGCGCGCCGACACCTTGCTCGACGCGAACGAAACGCTCGAGACGCTGGGCGCCGTCGGCCAGGAGATCACGGCCAACCTCGACCATCCCGCCATCTTGAACGCGCTCGACCGCCATGTGCACGCGCTGCTCGAGACTTCCTCCTTCGTCGTCTACCTGATGGACGTCCCCGCCAATTGCCTGCGCAGCGTGCTGCGCGTCGAAGCCGGGCGCGCGCTGCCGGTCGAATCGATCGAACTTGGCCAGACCCATCGCTACGCGGCGCGCTGCGCGCTCGAGCAGCGCGAAATCGCGCTCGAACTCATTCCCGGCGTGCTCGATCCTAGCCACGTCAGCGGCACCCTGTCGATCTTGAGCGCGCTGTTCCGGCCCCTGATGATCAATGGCCGCCTGATCGGCGTCATGACGGTGCAGTCACCCGTGCCACGCGCTTATCAGACGCGCGAACGCTTGATCTTCAAGGCCCTGTGCGCGTATGGCGCGATCGCCCTGTCGAACGCCCAAGCCTACGACAGCGCCGAGAAGGCGCGTGCCGAGACCGCGCTGGCGATCGAGGTGCTCAAGCAAACCCAGACCCAGTTGGTCCAGTCCGAGAAGATGGCATCGCTGGGCCAATTGGTGGCCAATGTGGCGCACGAACTGAACACCCCGATCGGCGCGATCAAGTCGAGCGGGCAAAACATCGTCGTCGCGCTGACCCAGCTCTTGCAATCGCTGCCGGCCCTGCTACTGAGCCTGGAGCCAGCCGACGCCGGTCCCTTCCTGGCCCTGCTGGCCTTGCTGCAGCGGCCGGCGCCGCCGCCCAGTAGCCGCGAGGAGCGCGCCCTGCGGCGCGAACTGGCCGCGCGCCTCGAAACGATGGACGTCGCTCAGGCGCCCCATAAGGCCGACATTCTGGCCCAATGCCGGATCGCGCCGCACCAGCTTGACGCCATCGCGCCCGTGCTGCGCAGCGCGCGCGCCGGCGCGATGCTCGACGCGGCCTACAACCATGCGCTGGCCATGCAAAACGCGGACAATATCAACGTGGCCGTCGAGTCCGTCTCGCGCACCGTGTTTGCGCTCAAGTCCTTCGCGCGCCCGGGCGCGGCGCTCGACGCGGCCGACACCGACCTGGCCGCCAGTGTCGATGCCGTGCTCCTGCTTTACCGCAGCAAGATCGCGCGCGGCACCGAACTGGTCAAGCGCTACGCGCCCATTCCGCCCCTGCTCGCCTACGCGGACGACCTGAGCCAGGTCTGGCACAATTTGATCCACAACGCCTTGCAGGCCATGGGCCACAAGGGCGTGCTCACGGTGGGCATCCGCGCCGCCGGTGGCGAAGCGATCATCGACTTCGCCGACAACGGCTGCGGCATCGCGCCCGAGATCCAGCAACGCATCTTCGAGCCCTTCTTCACCACCAAGGCGGTCGGCGAAGGCAGCGGTCTGGGCCTGGACATCGTGCGCCAGATCGTCGTCAAGCATAGCGGGCGCATCGAGCTCACCAGCACCGTCGGACTGGGCAGCACCTTCAGCGTGCACCTGCCGTACCCGGCCAATCGGGCGCGTGCGCCGCTGCCATCATGAGGGCGCGCCGCGCCGCGCTGGCGCTGTTGCTATTGGCCTGGCTGCCCGCGCGCGCCGGAGCCGGCTGCGCGCCCTTGCGCATGGCCTACTCCAACCAGGAAGTGGTGCCCTATTACATGGGCAGTGGCGCGCTGCCGGCCAAGCCGCCCGGCGCCACCGTCGAGCTACTGCGCGAGATCGCCGCCAGCGCCGGCTGCGTTCTGGAATTTAACCGCCTGCCGCCGGCGCGCGTGCCCGTCGGTGTCGACAGTGGCGCTGTCGATTCTGCCCCGCTAGGCGTCGTGCCCGGCGATTATCCGAACATCGTCTACCCGCTCGACAAGCACGGCCAGCCGGACCGCGCGCGCGCCGTGCAGATGCACACCGTGGCCTACGTGCGCGCCTCCGACAAGCTCGCGCCCGCCACCGACCCGGTCAGCTACCTCAAGGGCCGCAAGATCGGCACCTTCCATGGCGCCTCCTTCGGCACCATCTTGCGCCAGGCCGGCTACGATATCGACGATGGCGCCCTCGACGCGCAGCGCAATTTCGACAAACTGCGGCTTGGCCGCATCGACGCCGTCTTGCTATCCTTGGCCAACCCCGAGGACCTCGACCCCTATATTGCCGAGCACTTCGGCGGCGCCATCATGCGTCTGGACAAGCCAATGCGCACCGCCCACGTGTGGCTCACCTTCAACCGCAAGTACTACGAAGCCAATCGCGAGCACGTCGAGACCATGTGGATCTGGCTTGCCGGCGAGGGCCGCGCCCGCCTTGGCATCTTGCTGCGCCAGTACAACCACGACCTCCCCTAAGGAAAACCCCCGCATGACACCATCGACCCTGTCGCGCTGCACCTTGCTCGCCGCCCTGTGCGGGCTTGCCCACGGCGCCGCCGCGCAAAGCCCGCCAGTGGGCCCCGAACTGAAGAAATTCCTCAAATTCGAAGCCTCCCTGGTGGCCTTGACCCATGTGCGCGTGATCGACGGCAGCGGCGCGCCGGCGCAGGACGAGCGCACCATCATCGTGCGCGATGGGAAGATCGAAGCGATCACCGACGCCGCCACCGCCGCGCCGGCCGGCGCGCGCGTGCTCGACTTGTCCGGGCGCACCGTCATGCCCGGCCTGGTCGGCATGCACAACCACCTGTTCTACACCGCCTCGACCAACCGCGACGAGGACGACAAGATCCCCCTGCCCGGGCGCCTGGTGACGGAGGTGGCGTTCTCGGCGCCGCGCCTGTACCTGGCCGCCGGCGTGACGAGCATGCGCAGCACCGGCAGCATCGAGCCGACCACCGACCTCAATATCGCCCAGTTGATCGAGCGCGGCCAGATTCCCGGCCCCCACATCGACGTCACCGGTCCCTACCTGGAAGGCCCGGACAGCCTGTTCGTGCAAATGGCCAATTCGAGCGACGCCGACAAGGTGCGCCAGACCATCGACTATTGGTCGGCCCAAGGCGCCACCTCGTTCAAGGCCTATATGCGCATCTCGCAACAGGTGCTGGGCGCGGCCATCGTGGCGGCCCACAAGCACGGCGCCAAGGTCACTGGCCACCTGTGCAGCGTCGATTACCGCCAGGCCGCCGCCCTGGGCATCGACGACCTCGAACATGGTCCCGTGTTCACCGACGCCGAATTCGTGCCCGACCGCAAAGCCGGATTTTGCCCCCCGATGAACGCGGTGCTCGAGTCCTGGGCCGGGCGCGACATCGCCAGCGCGCCGGTGCAAGAATTGATCGCCGACCTGATCAAGCATAAGGTGGCACTGACCTCGACCTTGCCCGTGTTCGAGGCCTATATCAGCACCCGCCCCCTGCTGTCGAAACGGCAGTTGGACGTGATGTCGGCCGAATCGGCGCGCAGCTACCTGTACGAACGCGCCAGCACGGCGCGCAACGCCGAGTTCAACGCCAAGTTCGAAGCGGCCCTGAAAAAGGAAATGGCCTTCGAGCTGGCCTTCGCGCGCGCCGGCGGCTTGCTCATCGCCGGTCCCGACCCGACCGGCAATGGCGGCGTGCTGCCCGGCTTTGGCGACCAGCGCGAGCTCGAATTGCTGGTCGAAGCCGGTTTCAGCCCGCTCGAGGCGATCCGCGTGGCCACCGCCAACGGCGCCCAATACCAGGGCCAGCTCGCGCGCATCGGCACCATCGCGCCGGGCAAGAACGCCGACCTGGTGGTGCTGCTGGGCGACCCGTCACGGCGCATCAGCGACATCGAGAACGTGGAACTGGTCTTCAAGGATGGCCTGGCCTACGACCCGGCCAAGCTGATCGCCTCGGTGCGCGGCATGCTGGGCACCCGCTGAGCGCGCTCCGGGCGTCATCAGATCGCCCCCCGCCCCTTGACAACTTTGCCGCTTCGATAATATGGTTACTTGTTGTATGCGACAAACAAAATGCGCCGGGCCGACTTAGTCCGGCGGCGGCGCCGCAAATCGGGTAATCTTGCCCTGTCTCTTACTTGAAAAGGCAGTGCGATCAGGCCAGCATGTGATCGACCTTATGGAACTCACCGAACTGAACGCCGACGAGATCGTGCTCGGCCAGCCGCTGCTCGTGGACTGCTATGACAGCCACGGGCACTTGCTGCTGCGCCGCGGACTCATTGTCAGCAATCAAAAACAACTCGATTTCCTGCTCGAGCACGGCCTCTATGCGCGCCCCGAGGAGCGCGCCAGGGCGAAAAGCGCACAGAGCGCCGCCCCGATCGCCGCCGCTGTCGTGGCCAAGCCGCTTTCGCCCTTCGGCGCCCTGGAGCGCCTGGGCTTGCGCCTTCAACCGCTGTTTTTCGGCGCCTGCGCGGGCAAGCTGCCGCCCTTGGTCGACCTGGGGGCCGAATGCCTGGGCGCGGCCGACCAGATCATCAAGCTGGGCGAAGGCGACGCCGACGCCCTGTTTGGCGCGGTCCACCTGGACACCTCGCTACCCTATTGCATACGCCATTGCGTGCATCGCGCCATCGTGTGCGACCGCATCGGCGAGCACATGGCCATCGCGCCGGAACACCGCCGCTACCTGGTCGCCGCCGCCCTTAGCTGCGACCTGTCGATCTACAATATCCACGACCAGTTGTATGGCCAGAAGGACGCCTTGCTGCCGGTCCAGCGCGACGCCATCGACGCCCATCCGGTCGCCACCGCCCAGATCCTCTCGAGCGCCGGCGTCACCAACACCCGGTGGTTGACGGCTGTGATGCAGCACCACGAGCTACCCAATGGCAAAGGATATCCGCGCGGCCTGGTGCGCGACAGCCTGTCCGAATGGGGCTTGATGATCAAGCTGGCCGACATGTACACGGCCATGATTTCGCCGCGCCGCTACCGCAGCGCATCGTCGAGCAAGTCGGCGCTGCGCACCATCTTGCTCGAGCGCGGCACCACCATCGACGCCGACCTGGCGGTCCACTTCATCAAGACGCTGGGCGTGTTCCCGCCTGGCGTTTGGGTCAAGCTGCAAAACGGCGAAACGGCCATCGTCACCCACCGCGGCTTGAACCCGAAGGCGCCGCGCGTGATGTCGGTGGTCGGCCCGCGCGGCGCGCCCTTCGAGCATCCTTTCGAGCGCCGCACCGACAGCCGCCACCACGAGATCGTGGACGTCGTCGAGCGCGACGAACTGGTGGAAATTGACCTGCCCCGGCTTTGGGGCTACAACCCATGAAGCACGCATTCGCAAGCGGCAAGCCGACCTATCCTTGTATTGAGAGATCAGCATGAATCCAGACCCTTCCGATATGCCCGACGCGGACGATGATTTCTTCGCCGCCGAAGTCGAGGCGCCCGTCGCCCCGGTCAACACGGCGAAGTGGAAAGTGTTGATCGTCGATGACGACCGCGACGTCCACTCCGTCACCAAGATCATCTTCAAGGACTTTTCCTTCGATGGCATGGGGATTGAACTGATCCATGCCTACAGCGGGGCCGAGGCTTGCGCGCTGTTGCGCCGTAACCCGGACACGGCCGCCATGCTGCTCGACGTGGTGATGGAAACCAATGACGCCGGCCTGGTCGCCGTCAAGTACATCCGCGAAGAGTTGAAAAACAAGATGGTGCGCATCATCCTGCGCACCGGCCAGCCGGGCCACGCGCCCGAGGCGCTGGTGGTGGTCAACTACGACATCAACGACTACAAGAACAAGACCGACCTGACGCCGCGCTCGCTGTTTACCTCGATGATGTCGGCGCTGCGCTCGTTCCGCGACCTGCAGACCATCGACACCAGCCGGCGCGGCTTGACCAAGCTGCTCGACGCTGCCACCAATATGGATTACCGTTCGCGCAACCTGTTCGCCAGCGCCCTGCTGGCGCAACTGGGCTTGCTGATCGAGCAGCCGCGCGCCGACATGATGCTGCTGCGCCAAGCGGGCGAAGGCGCCGGCTACACCATCATGGCCGCCACCGGGGTCTACGATTGCTTCGTCGGCGACGGCGCCGTCGATGCCCTTGACGCCGCCGCGCTGGCGCGCGTGGCGCAGGTGTTCGCCAGCGGCGCGCCCGACAGCGACGCCGACAGCGCGATCAGCCTGGTGCGTCTGCCGGAGCTGTACGACGTGGCCCTATTCCTTGGCAAGGGCCGCCCGGCCAACGAAGCGGGCACTGCCCTGATCGATATGTTTTGCATGAAGATCGTGCTGGCCTACGAAAACTTCGAATTCGTCGAGCAGGCGCGCAAGGACCAGCATGTCGAGCTGGCCCTGCTGGCCGGCGTGACCGCCAACGCCCACTACCTGCCGGTGGTGCACGCACTGAACCGCGGCCGCGTTTGCGCGGCCATCGTCACGCAGATGAAGCAGGACGGCGCCGCCGTCGAGCACCGCCTGGCCGACTTGATCGAGCGCGCCGCCGTGTTGGCCGATATCGGCAACCACGCCATTCCCGCGGCCGTGCTCGAAGCGCCCGGCCCGCTCTCGCCCAGCGACTTGGCGCTGGTGCGCAGCCATCCCGAACGCGGCGCGGCGCGCCTCGATGAAGTGCTGGGCCAGATCGCGGGCGGACGCGTGGCCCAGCTGGCACGCCAGCTGATCCTGTCGCACCACGAATGCTTCGACGGCAGCGGCTATCCGGCCCAATTGGCGGGGGAGCACATTCCACTGGCCGGGCGGGTGGCGGCGGTGGCCGATTGCTATCTGGCGCTCACCTCGGAGCGTCCGTGGCGCGCCGCCTTCACGCACGAGACGGCGCTGACGATGCTTGGCGCCGACAGCGGCAAGAAGTTCGATCCGCAAGTGCTCAAGGCCTTCCTCGCGGTGGCCGACGCCTACCGCAGCGGCGAAGCGAGCCACTAAGAACGAAGCGGAGAAAAACGAAGCGGGGACAAACGAAGCGGGGACAGACCCCTGTTTAGAGGAAACGCGCGCGTTTCCTCTAAACAGGGGTCTTATATCTTGAAAATTGTCTAGAGTGGTAGCAAGG
>JAZKBP010000055.1:0-16977 GCA_040388555.1 Pseudomonadota bacterium | reverse complement strand
AGGACTCTCACCTCCAAGTAAGTGCGCCCTGCCGGGCGCACCAAAAAAAATGGCCTCCCGCAGGGGAGGCCATTCTTTCTGTTTCTGGCGGAGATGGTGAGATTCGAACTCACGATACAGGTTTAAGCCCGTATGCTTCCTTAGCAGGGAAGTGCCTTCGGCCACTCGGCCACATCTCCTAGCTGAACTAAATCAACTTTCCCGTTCCGGCAAACCGCACCAGATCAAGAGACCGCGATGATATCGACTCCCGCCGATTTGGTCAATGGCATCGGCCATAAATTTTGAAAATTTATCCTTTTTCCAAGTCAAACGCCTTGTGCAAGGCCCGCACCGCCAATTCCATGTACTTTTCATCGATCAAAACCGAGATCTTGATCTCCGACGTCGAAATCATCAAGATGTTGATCCCCTCTTCCGACAAGGTCTGGAACATCTTCGACGCCACGCCCACATGGCTGCGCATGCCCACCCCCACCACCGACAGCTTCGACACCTTGGCGTCGCCAATGATGCTCGTCGCACCGATGTCGGCCTTGACCGAATCGTTAAGCACCGCCATCGCCTTGGCGTACTCGCCGCGCGAAACCGTGAAGGTGAAGTCCGTCTTGCCGTCGACCGACTGGTTTTGGATGATCATGTCCACTTCGATGTTCGCGTCCGCCACCGGCCCCAGGATGTGGAAGGCCACGCCTGGCTTGTCGGGCACGCCCAACACGGTGATCTTGGCTTCATCGCGGTTGAAAGCGATGCCGGAAATGACGGCTTGTTCCATATCTTTATCTTCCTCAAACGAAATCAGGGTGCCCGAGCGGGCTTCTAGTTCCAGCGGCATCAAGGGGTCCGTCAGCGACGAGAGCACGCGCGTGGGCACGCGGTAGTTGCCGGCGAATTCGACCGAGCGGCTTTGCAGCACTTTCGAGCCCAAGGACGCCAGCTCGAGCATTTCCTCGAAGGTGATCGTGTTCAAGCGCCGCGCTTCCGAGACCACCCGCGGATCGGTCGTGTAGACGCCGTCAACGTCGGTATAGATCAGGCATTCGGCCGCCTTGAGCGCCGCCGCAATGGCCACCGCCGAGGTGTCCGAACCGCCCCGCCCCAAGGTGGCGATGTTGCCGCCCTCGTCCACGCCCTGGAAACCGGTGATGATGACGATGCGCCCGGCGTCCAGGTCGGCGCGCACCTTGGCGTCGTCGATCGACTGGATGCGTGCCTTGGTGAAGGCCGAATCGGTCTTGATCGCCACCTGCCAACCCGCGTACGACACCGCTTCCTTGCCAATCGCGTGCAAGGCCACCGCCAGCAAGCCCACCGACACTTGTTCGCCCGTGGAGGCGATCATGTCGAGCTCGCGTGGATCCGGATGTTCCGTAATCTGCTTGGCAAGACCGATCAGGCGGTTGGTCTCGCCCGACATGGCCGATGGCACCACGACGATTTGATATCCTGCGTCATGCCACTTCGCGACACGCGCCGCGACGTTCTTGATGCGGTCCGTCGATCCCATCGACGTGCCGCCGTATTTGTGGACGATTAAAGCCATATCTGTGAACAATCCGCTCTGTTGTGAGTAAAAAGGGGAGCTTTACTCTACATGCTGCAATGCAAAATAACAAGCCATACCCGCGCAAAATCATACCGAATTTGCATAAGGTAATATGATTTTTTCGTAGTGAGTTCGCTCTAATGATGGCGCGCAGCATTTAGCCGCTGCCTTCACCGCGCCGGTGCGCGCCAGTGCGTCCCAGTGCGCGCCTTAAGCCGTCCAGCGCAGCACGATGCGCGCCGCGCCCGCGTCTGTCACCAGATGGTGGCAATCGTGGCCAATGCCGGCCGCGAACAGCAAGGCCTTGCCAGCGCTGACGATGGGCAAGCGCTCGCGCTCCCAGGCCGGCACGTCGGCCGCCTGGTAATGGTATTTCAAACCCTTGGTCGGGCGGTTCGGCGCGAGCTTGAGGCGTTCGCCGCCGCGCCGAAAATCAATCTGCAGCGCCTGCGCACGCAGCCAGGCGGCGTCCAAGCCGGGCTCGCCCTCCCCCGCCGCGTCGAAATGCAGGTGCCCGCCGTAGGCTGGAAACGCCAGCGCCATCTCCCCCTGCCAGTGGAAAGCCTGGCCGGGGCGCGCCGCATCGTAAGCGTCATCGCGCTCGCGCTCGCCCGCCAGCGGGGCCAGCTTGGGCGTGATGTGCAAGCGGTCGCGGTGGCGCCGCACGTGGCAGTGCGGGTGCGTCACGCACAGCTGGGCGTCGTGGCGCGCCTCCACCAGCTGGGTCACCATCTCGGCCAGCCACGCCGTCGAGGGCATCGCCAGGCCCAGCTTGGAAAACCAGTGGCGCAGCATATTGTAGGCGCGGTCCAGGCTTTGCAGGCGCAGCTTGGCCAGGTCGATGCAGTCGCCGTCCAGGCAAGCGGCCAGGTCTTGCTCGGCCAGCTCGGTCAAGAGGCGCTGGGCCGACTGCGCGTGCGCGGCGCTGCGCGCGAAACGCTGTTGAAATCCAGGGAAAGCCTGCGCCAGGGCCGGCATCACTTGGTGGCGCAGCGCGTTGCGGGCGAAGCGCGCGTCCGCGTTCGATTCATCGTCGATGTGATGGATGGCTTGCGCCGCCGCGTAGGCTTCGAGGTCCGCGCGCGCCACGTGCAGCAGCGGGCGCGCCATCACCAGTTCGGCATTGTCCAGCAATTCGGGCGCCGCGTTGGCCGCGTCCATGCCCGACAAACCGGCCGTGCCCGAGCCGCGCAATAGTTGCAGCAAGACTGTCTCGGCCTGGTCGTCCAGATGATGGGCGGTCAGCATCAGGCGCACCCCGTGCTGGCGGCACAAGGCGCCCAAGGCGGCGTAGCGCGCCTTGCGCGCCGCCGCCTCGGTGCCGCTCTTGCCTTTGGCCACCTCGATGCGGCGCGCCTCGAAGGGCACGTCCAGGCGCGCGCATTGGGCGGCGCAATGGTCCAGCCATGCGTTCGCGTGCGCACTCAAGCCGTGGTGGATGTGGAAGGCATGCAAGGCCAAGCCGCGCTCTTGCGCATAGTGATGCGCAAGATGGAGCAACACCGACGAGTCGAGGCCGCCGCTGTAGGCGATGGCCAGTGGTGCTGACCCGGCGCCGACGTCGGTGCCGGCGCCCGCGGGTGCCGCTGGCGCGACCAGGGCGGGCGCGCGCAAAGCCTCGAGGGCGCGCGCCAACACGGCCGGCAAGGCGCCGGCTTGCTGCGATTTCACTCTTCGGCCGGCGTCGTTTCTTTGAATTTGCCGTAGCTCATCAGCTTCTGATGGCGCTGTTCGATCAAATCGCGGGTCTTGACGCCCTGGAACTGGCGCAGCGAATCGGCCAGCGCGCGCTTGAGCAACACGGCCATCTGTTTCGGATCGCGGTGGGCGCCGCCCAGCGGTTCGTTGATGATCTTGTCGATCAAGCCCATCGCCTTCAAGCGGTGCGCCGTCAAGCCCAGCGCGTCGGCCGCGTCGGAGGCGCGCTCGGACGTCTTCCACAGGATCGAGGCGCAGCCTTCCGGCGAAATGACGGAATAGGTCGCGTATTGCAGCATCAGGACGGCGTCGCCCACGGCAATCGCGAGCGCGCCGCCTGAACCGCCTTCGCCGATGATGGTGGCGATCAGGGGCACCTTCAATTCAGCCATCACGTACAAATTGTGGCCGATCGCCTCGGATTGACCGCGCTCCTCGGCGTCGATGCCGGGAAAGGCGCCCGGCGTGTCGACAAAGGTGAAGATCGGCAAGCCGAATTTTTCGGCCAGCTTCATCAGGCGCATGGCCTTGCGGTAGCCTTCCGGCTTGGGCATGCCGAAGTTGCGCAGCGCGCGCTCCTTGGTGTCGCGCCCCTTCTGGTGACCGATCACCATGCAGGACTGGCCGTTGAAGCGGGCCAGGCCGCCCACGATGGAGAGGTCGTCGGCGTAGCTGCGGTCGCCATGAAGCTCATGGAAGTCGGTGAAGATCTCGTTCACGTAGTCCATGGTGTAGGGACGCTGCGGGTGGCGCGCGATCTGCGACACTTGCCAAGGCGTGAGCTTGGCGTAAATATCCTTGGTCAGCTGCTGGCTCTTCTTAGCCAGGCGGTCGATCTCTTCGGAGATGTCGACGGCCGAATCGTCTTGCACAAAGCGCAGTTCTTCGATCTTCGAATCAAGTTCGGCAATGGGCTGCTCGAAATTGAGGAAAGTTGTTTTGATCATTCTACCTCCGTGTGTGTCCCGGCCGCCTTGGAGGGCGTCCCGGCCAATATAGACATTATTCTACCGGAACTGGGTCCAGACTACGCCATAAATACCAAGTGGCGACCGTGCGCCAGGGTTCCCAGTTGGCTGAAACCTCGCGTGCATCGCTGCGCGAGACAGGTTCGCCCGAGAAATAATTTTTGCTGATGCCCTGGATTAAGCCCTGGTCGTCGAGCGGCATCACGTTCGGGCGCAGCAGGTTAAAAATAAGGAACATCTCGGCCGTCCAGCGCCCGATGCCGCGAATTTGCACCAATTCGGCGATCACCGCTTCGTCGTCCATCTGCGCCCATTGGCTGGCATGAACGCGTTTTGCCTTGAAATGGTCGGCCAAGTCGAGAATGTATTCGGTCTTGCGCTTGGACAGGCCGCAAGCGGCAAGCTGCTCGGCGCCCGCCTTGATCACCTGGGCCGGCGCGATCTTCGGGCACACTTCAAGCAAGCGGTTCCACACGGTGTCGGCCGCCTTCATCGAAATCTGCTGCCCCACCACCGAACGCGCCAGGGTGGTGAACGGGTCGCTGTGGCCCACTAGATGCAGGTCGCCAAATTGCGGGATCAGTTTTTTCATGATGCGGTCGCGCTTCATCAGCTCGGCCTTGGCCTGCTCCCAGTAGGGCGGCACTAGCAGGATCAGTGCGGTGGTGCCCGCTGTGTCCTTGTGCAGGGCCATCATGCGCGACGCCAATTGGTGCTGCCGTCCGGCTTGTCTTCCAGGATGATCCCGGCAGAGAGCAGATCGGCGCGGATCTTGTCAGATTCGGCGAAATTGCGCGCTTTTTTCGCTTCGATGCGGCGCGCGATGGCGGCCGCGATCTCGTCCTCGGCGTCGCCCTGGCCCGCGCCGCCTTGCAGGAAGGCTTGCGGTGTGCGCTCAAGCAAGCCCAGCACGCCAGCCAAGGCCTTCAATTGGCGCGCCAGCGCGACCGATTTAGTCTTGTTCACTTCCGTGGCCAGCTCGAACAGCACGGCAAGCGCGATCGGGGTGTTGAAGTCGTCGTTCATCGCCTCGCGGTAGCGGCGCGCGTGCGCCTCTTCCCAGTCGACGCCGCCCTCGGTGCCGCCATCGATACCTTGCAAGGCCGTGTACAGGCGCGTCAAAGCGAGCTTGCTGTCGTCAAGGTGCGCGTCGGAATAGTTGAGCGGGCTGCGGTAGTGGGCGCGCAAAATGAAAAAGCGCACCACTTCGGCATCGTACTTTTGCAAGACGTCACGGATGGTGAAGAAGTTGCCGAGCGACTTGGACATTTTTTCATTGTCCAGACGCACGAAACCATTGTGTATCCAGTAGTTGACGGTGGTGTGACCGAAGGCGCCCTCGGACTGGGCGATCTCGTTTTCGTGGTGCGGGAATTGCAGGTCCGCGCCGCCGCCGTGGATGTCGAACTGTTCACCGAGCAAGGCGCACGACATGGCCGAGCATTCGATATGCCAGCCCGGGCGCCCGCTGCCCCACTTTGAGGCCCATTTCACCTCTTCCGGCTCGGACTCCTTGGATGCCTTCCACAGCACAAAGTCAAGCGGGTCGCGCTTGCCGGCGTTGACGTCGACGCGCTCGCCGGCGCGCAAGTCGTCGAGCGACTTGCCCGACAATTTGCCGTAGCCGGGGAAGTTGCGCACGGCAAAGTTGACGTCGCCATCATCGGCGCGGTAAGCCAAGCCTTTTTGCTCGAGCGTCGCGATGATGCCCAGCATTTGCGGCACGTATTCGGTGGCGCGCGGCGCCTGCACCGGCGGCAAAATGCCGAGCGCGGCCGTGTCCTCGTCCATGTAGCGGGCGAAGCGCGTGGTCAGCTGGGAAATGGTTTCGCCGTTTTCCACGGCGCGCTTGATGATCTTGTCTTCGATGTCGGTGATATTGCGCACATAGTTGACCTGGTAGCCCGAGGCCATCATCCAGCGGTAGATCACATCGAAAGCCATCATCATGCGCGCATGGCCGATGTGGCAGTAATCATAGATGGTCATGCCGCACACATACATGCCGACCTTGCCATCTTGCAAAGGCTTAAAGTCTTGCTTCTCACGCGCGAGCGTGTTGTAAATCTTTAAATTGCTCATCTGACTCTTGCTTGGGTGCAGAGCGATCGGCGCGGCCGAGCAAAATCACAGGCGATAGCGGTACCTGGCGCGCGCCCAAACGCGCACCGGCCGCAACCGTGCAGCTCGACTTCGTCGAAACCCTCTTATTATTCTTCTTTGATAGAATGGAACGTCGGCACAAAGTATAGCATTGATAAAAACCGGACTGGCCGCATATGGTTCAGGTTTATTTTTGTGCGCGAGGCTTGACAGCGCCAATTGCGCGGCTAGTGGCCTGTGGCAACACAGCGCGTGCGCCGCATTCCATGACCACCCTCGAGGATCCACGATGCAAGATTCAAAACTGTTCCGTCTGCCCCTGCTGGCGAAATTTCTCACCGTGTTTTTCGGCGTGACCTTGAGCAGCGCCGTGCTCGCCGGCGGCGCGCCGCAAGTGTCGCTCAAGACCAGCATGGGTGAAATCGTCGTCGAACTGGACCAGGACAAGGCCCCCAAGTCGGTCGCCAACTTCCTGCACTATGTCAAGACGGGCTTTTATAAAGGCACTATTTTCCACCGCGTGATCGACGGCTTCATGATCCAGGGCGGCGGCTTCGACGCCAAGATGGTGCAAAAGAAGGCGGGCGCGCCGATCGCCAATGAAGCGAAGAATGGCTTGCACAACGGCCCCTACACGATCGCGATGGCGCGCACCCAGGATCCCAATTCGGCCACCGCCCAGTTTTACATCAACGTCGCCGACAACGTCGCGCTCGACTATCCGGGCCGCGACGGCTTTGGCTACACCGTGTTCGGGCGCGTGATCCGCGGCCAGGAGGTGGTCGATAAAATCAAGGGCGTGGTGGTCGACGATCTGCGCGGCATGCAAAATGTCCCGATCACGCCGATCATGATTCAATCGGCCACCCAGGTGTCGGGTGTGCTGCCAACGCCAGCGGCGGCAGCGGCACCTGCACCAGCGCCGGCCGCGCCGGCACCAGCGGCAGCGGCGCCAGCCGCTTCGTCCATGTAAAATACGCCTTTCCCCATTCATCACCAACCACAGGATTATCATGGCTGTCATCATCACCACCAATATGGGCAATATCACGGTCGAACTGGAAGCTGAAAAGGCGCCCAAGTCGGTCGAGAACTTCCTCTCCTACGTCACCTCGGGCCACTATAACAACACGATTTTCCATCGCGTCATCGACGGCTTCATGATCCAGGGCGGCGGTTTCGATGCCGAGATGAAGCAAAAGCCGACCCCGCAGACGGTCGAGAACGAAGCCAAAAACGGCCTCAAGAATGGCGTCTACACCCTGGCCATGGCGCGCACCTCCGACCCGCATTCGGCCTCGGCCCAGTTCTTCATCAACACCAAGAACAATGGCTTCCTCGACTATCCAGGCCAGGACGGCTGGGGCTACGCCGTGTTCGGGCGCGTCACCGAAGGCACCGATGTCGTCGACAAGATCGGCAAGGTCAAGACTGGCCGCAGCGGCATGTTCTCCGACGTGCCGGTCGAAGCTGTCGTGATCGAAAAGATCGAGCAAATCTAAATGACCGCGCGCCGGCACGGCCACAGCACGGCGGCGGGCACGCCGTCATGACCCTGCCCGCGCGCGCGCTCGCGCTGTTCGTGTCCGACCTGCATTTGCAGCCGGCGAACCAGAAAACCTGCGAAGCCTTCTTTATCTTCCTGCAAGAGCGCGCCGCCGCCGCGCGCGCCCTGTACCTGCTGGGCGATATCTTCGAATATTGGGCCGGCGACGACGACCTGGACGGGCGCTTCCATCAGCGCGTGGTGCAAGCCTTGCGCGCGCTGTCCGATGGCGGCGTGGCCCTGTACTGGATCGCGGGCAACCGCGACTTCCTGGTCGGCGCCCAATTCGCCGCCGCCGCCGGCTTGACCTTGCTCGTCGAGCCGTATGTGGCGCGCATCGGCGGGCAAGACATCGCCCTCATGCATGGCGACGCCGCTTGCACTAACGACGTCAAATACATGGAATTTCGCGCCATGGTGCGCCAGGGCGAATGGCAAGCCCAATTCCTGGCCCAGCCTTTGGCCCAGCGCAAGGCCATCATCGCCGGCATGCGCGAAGGCAGCCGCGCCGCCCAGGGCAGCAAGTCCTACCAGATCATGGACGTGACGCCCCAGGCGATCGATGCCGTGTTCGCCCAGACCGGCTGCGATGTCTTAATCCACGGCCATACCCACCGCCCCGCTTTGCACCATATTGGTGCAAAGCGCCGTTATGTGCTGCCCGACTGGGAACTCGACAGCGAACCGGTGCGCGGCGGCTGGATCGAAATCGCCGCCTCCGGCGCCATCACCCGCTACGACGTCGACGGCAACACCCTGTCCTGAATTCCCCGCGTTTCCCCTTCCCTCCCCCGCATTTCCCTTTCTGGCACGAATAATTGGCTTTTTTGCCGCAGCACTGTTATAGTTCACTACAACACCGCAACATCAACTCACCACATGGAGGCTGTATGCAGATTGCGAGACACCGGGAGCGCGCGACATGAGCGGCGCCTGGAACGACAACACTCCCATTTACCGCCAGCTCAAGGAGCGCGTGATCGGCATGATGCTCGATGGCGCCTTGAAAGCGGGCGACGCGCTGCCCTCGGTACGCCAAGTGGCGGCCGATTTCCAGCTCAACCCGATCACGGTCTCGCGTGCCTATCAGGAATTGGTGGACGAAAATCTTGTAGAAAAAAGAAGGGGAATCGGCATGTACGTCACTGATGGAGCGAGCGAAAAACTATTGGCGAGCGAACGCGAACGCTTCGTGCGCGAGGAATGGCCGGCCATGCTCGCGCGCATCGACCGCCTCGGCCTCGATCTCGAGCAATTGCTGCGCGCGGCCAAGCATCCGGGAGCGCCAGCATGAACGCCGTCATTTCCGCCAAGGGCTTGTCCAAGCGCTACGGCAAACAGATCGCCGTCGACCATATCGACTTCGAGGTGGCGCCCGGGCGCATCGTCGGCTTGATCGGCCCCAACGGTTCGGGCAAGACCACCACGCTCAAGGCCGTGCTGGGCTTGATCCCCTTCGAAGGCGAATTGTCGGTGCTGGGCAAAGACCCGCGCGTGGCGCGCGACGCCTTGATGCAGGATGTCTGCTTCATCGCCGACGTGGCCATCTTGCCGCGCTGGTTGAAGGTGAGCGAGGCGCTCGATTTCGTGGCCGGTGTGCATCCGCGCTTTAACCGCGCCAAGGCCGAGCGCTACCTGGCCAATACCAAGTTGACGCCCTCAATGAAGGTCAAGTCCATGTCCAAGGGCATGATCGTGCAGCTGCACCTGGCCTTGGTGATGGCGATCGACGCCAAGCTCTTGGTGCTCGACGAACCAACACTGGGCCTGGACATCTTGTACCGCAAGCAGTTCTACCAGAATCTGCTGGAAGACTATTTCGACGAACACAAGACCATCGTCATCACCACCCACCAGGTCGAGGAAGTCGAGCACATCCTGACGGACTTGATGTTCATCCGCGATGGCAAGATCGTGCTGGCAGCGAGCATGGACGAGGTGGGCGAGCGCTACACGGAAGTGATGGTGGCGCCCGAGCAGCTCGAGGCGGCCAATTTACGCAAGCCGATCGACCAGCGCAGCGTGTTCGGCAAGTCCGTCATGCTGTTCGATGGCGTGCCGCGCAGCGAACTGGGCGCGTTTGGTGAAATGAGAAACCCCAGCGTCGCCGACCTGTTCGTGGCAACGATGAAAGGACAATACGCATGAATACCATGAAATGGCTGATCCGCCGCGAATTCTGGGAGCACCGGGGCGTGTTTCTACGCTTGCCCATCATTATCGGACTGGCCCTGCTGCTCTTCGTTCTGCTCGCCACGATGTATGGCACCATGCCCGGCCATGTGCAGGTGAACGGGCAAGCCTTGCCGATGGAGCATATGGGACAAGTGGCCGCCGCATTCGCCACCTATTACATGGCCGTGTCGACGCCGATCTTTCTTGCCCTGTCGGTAGTGCTGTTCTTTTACTGCCTATCGGCCATGCACGATGAACGGCGCGACCGCAGCATCCTGTTCTGGAAGTCGCTGCCCGTGTCGGACAGCGCGACGGTGCTGGCCAAGCTGGCCACCGCGCTGGGCGTCGCGCCCCTGATCGCGATCGGCGCGGCCATCGTCGCCTCGGTGCTGGTGCTACTGCTCGTGTGCATCGGCATGGCGGTCGGCGGCATGTCGATCTTCGGTCCCCTGCTGGCGCAACCCGCGCTTTATCTGGCTCCCCTGCAATTGCTTGCCTTGCTGCCCGTGTATGCGCTGTGGGCCCTTCCCACCGTGGGATGGTTGTTGCTGGTGTCGAGCTGGGCCCGTTCGCGCGTGTTCTTGTGGGCCGTTGGTTTGCCGGTGCTGTGCACGGTCACGGTCAAAATGATCGCGCTCTTATTCGACCTGGGCTGGAACGTCGATTGGTTCGCCCAGCACATCGTGGCGCGCGTCTTGTCCGGCCTGGTGCCGGGGGTGTGGCTTCCGATTGAACAGATTGATACCCAGCTGTTTCTCGATGCCGACACCCACATGCTCAAGCTGGGCGTACTGGTCCAGCAATCGTGGTTGAGCTTGACGCACATGAATGTGTGGCTGGGAGCCGCGGCCGGCGCGGCGATGATCGCCGCCGCCATCCGCCTGCGCCGCAGCTGCGACGAAGTTTAAAGTATCCGAATGCGCATTCAACACGGCCGCCGGTCCGACACCGGCTCACTTACTTAGAAAGTCCAATGAAAACCATCCGATCTTCCAGCCCGCGCCGGGCACTGCTGTGCGCCGCCAGCGCGCTTTTCCTTCTCGCCGGCGGCGCGCACGCGCAGGTGGCGGTGAGCGCCGCCAAAGACCAGGCCAAGCTGCTCGAAAGCCGCGACGCCCAGAGCGCAGCCAACAAGCGCCTGGTCTACGATTTCTGGCGCGAAGTGTTCGAGGGCGGACACATGGAACTGGCCGATAAATACCTGGCCGAATCGTACATCCAGCACAACCCCGACGTGCCGACGGGGCGCGCCGCCTTCGTCAAGCTGTTCTCGCAATACGTCAAGTCCGGTCCGATCGCGCCAAGCGTCAAGGCGCCCTTGGTGGCCATCGTCGCGGACGGCGACATGGTGGTGTTGAGTTTTGTGGCGCAGGGCACGGACCCCAAGGAAGCGGGCAAGACTTACACGACGACCTGGTTCGACATGTTCCGCGTCGAAGGGGGCAAGATCGCCGAGCACTGGGACCCAACGATCAAGCTATAGCCTCGATTGCCGCTGGCGCGCGCGCCAGCGGCGCGGCCTTATTCGAATTGGCGCTTGAAGTTTTCGAACTGCTGTTTGAGTTCGTCGATCTCGCGCCGCATGGTCAGTACCTCGCCTTCGAGCTGGGCCACGCGACTTCCCTGGGCCGGCGCGGCCACGGCGCCAAAGGCGGTCTCTTCGCGCGCCAGCGCGGCCTCGCCGGCCAGCAATTGGCCGTAGCGCGGCTCCTTGGTGCCGGGCGCGAGCGCCATGCGCGCCACCAGGGGCGGGTATTTGTCGATCAAGAACTGCAAGCCTTGCTCGACGTCGGCCACGCTTTTGAACTCGTGCAGGCGCCCGCTGCGGGTGCGGATTTCGCCGGCCGTTTGCAAGCCGCGCAGCATCAGCACCGACAGGATGGCCAGCTTGTCTTGCTCGAGCGACCATTTGATGCGCATGCGGTGCTCGTACTTGGTCACGCGCGCACCCGCCTGCGTGATGCCGTTGACGAACTTGCGCTGCATCAGGCGCTGCAACACGTCTTGCACGGTCTCGTCGGAAATCTGCATGACGGGGTCGCGGCTCGAGAGCTGGTTGCAGCCATTGGTGATGGCGTTGAGCGACATCGGGTAGTTGTCCGGCGTGAGCGCTTCTTTTTCGGCCAGCACGGCCAGCACGCGGATCTCGAAGGGGTCGAACATGGCGGCGCTGTCTTGCCCGCCGGTGGAGTCTGTCGTCATGCGTGTATCCTCAATCGACCAGTTTGTTCAAGCCTACCGAATCCAATTTATCACAGTCGGGCATGCTTGGGCAGGCCAGGCCGGCCGATTTCATCGTTTCCATGATGCGCTCCATTTGCTGCTGCTGGCGCAATGCATGGTCGATCAAGCCGTGCAAGGCTTTCGAGAGCGGATCGTCGCCGTTGGCGGTGACGCCGTAGGCGGAAAAAAGATTGGCGGTGCGCGCCTGCAAGTCTTTCTCGACGATGTGGGCGGGGTTGCCGACGGCGGTGGCGCCGGCCGGCACCGGCTTGAGCAGCACCGCGTTCGAGCCCACCTTGGCGTATTCGCCCACCGTGAAGCCGCCCAGCACCTTGGCGCCGGCGCCGACGATAACGCCGCGCTCGAGCGTGGGATGGCGCTTGACGCCCGTGTGCAGGGAGGTGCCGCCCAGGGTCACGCCCTGGTAGATGGTGCAGTCATCGCCCACCACGGCCGTTTCGCCGATGACCACGCCAAAGCCGTGGTCGATGAACACGCGCCGGCCGATGGTGGCGCCCGGGTGGATTTCGATGCCGGTCAGGATGCGCGCGAGGTAGGAAATGAAGCGGCCGAGCCACTTCATGCGATGGGTCCAGCACCAGTGGGCCCAGCGAAACATCATGATGGCCTGGAAGCCCGGGTAGCAGGTGAACACTTCCCAGGCATTGCGGGCGGCGGGGTCGCGCAAGATGATGCTGTGGATGTCGTCGCGCAGGTGGTCAAACATAAGACGCCGGTATAATTATTGGAACGTCATGGTAGCGCATTCGCCGCGCGCCCGCTGGCGCGCCGGCAAAAGCAGTAAAAGGGGACAGACCCCTGTTTTGCAGTAAAAGGGGACAGACCCCTGTTTTGGGGAAATGTGAGCATTTCCCCAAAACAGGGGTCTGTCCCCTTTTACTGCTTTGGTTCTGTCAGCCTTCCTTGGCCAGGCGCTGGCGGCGCGCCTCGTACAGGCACACGCCCGAGGCCACCGACACGTTCAAGCTTTCCACCGAGCCGAACATCGGAATGCCAACGAGTACGTCGCAGGTTTCGCGCGTCAGGCGGCGCATGCCCTCGCCTTCCGAGCCCATCACCAGCGCGGCCGGGCCGCTGAAGTCCGCTTCGTACAAGCCGCGGTCGGCGTCGTCCGAGGTGCCGATCAAGAGGATGTCGCGCTCCTTCAATTCGCGCATCGTGCGCGCCAGGTTCGTAACAGTGATGTAGGGCACGGTCTCGGCCGCGCCGCTGGCCACCTTGGCCGCCGTCGCGTTCAAGCCCACCGCGCGGTCCTTCGGCACGATCACCGCGTGCGCGCCAACACCGTCGGCCACGCGCAGGCAAGCGCCCAGGTTGTGCGGGTCGGTGATACCGTCGAGGATCAGCAACAGCGGCGGACCATCTATGGCGTCGAGCAATTCATCGAGATTGCGCGCCAGCGCCAATTCGCTAGCGAAGGCGATCACGCCTTGGTGGCGGCGTGTGCCGACAATTTTATCCAGGCGGGCCGAATCAACCGGCATCACGCGCACCCCGGCCGCCTTGGCGCCGGCGATCAAATCATGCATGCGGCGGTCTTGGCGGGTGGCGTCGACAAAAATTTCTTCCACCGAGGACGCTTCGTGGCGCAAACGCGAAGTGACGGCGTGGAAGCCGAAAATCATTTTATTCTTCATGGTGTGGTGCTCTGTGCTTTCTTTGCTGCGGCGCGCCTGGGGCGCGCGGGTTTTCGTTCACGTCACATTGACGTTTGCTTTCACGCCGGCGTAGGCGCGTTGGGCGTTCACATCGTCGTGCGCGTTGGCGCACGGGGTTCGCACGGGGTGCGCGCAGGTTCGCATGCGCGCACGCCAATGCTGGCCGCGGTTTTAACGTTTCTTCTTGCCGCTCTTGGCCGCTGGCTTGGGCCCGCGCGCGGCCGGTCCCTTGCTCGCTGGCGCGCCGCCCTTGGCGCGCCGTCCTTTGGGCGCCTTGCCCGGACCGGCGCCGGCGTCGCCCGCGTCGAGCTCGTAGCGGGAGGCGGCCTTGTTGGGCGCGCGCGACTTGGCCGGCTTGGCTTCCTGCGCCTTGGCCGCAGCGCTCTTGGGCACGCCGCGTCCGGACGGATTGGTATTGCCAGCGCCGGCCAACACCAGATCGATCTTGCGCGCCTCCAGGTCGACCCGGCTCACCTGCACCGTCACCCGGTCGGTCAGCTGGTAACGCTTGCCGGTGCGCTCGCCGCGCAATTCATGGCGCGCCTCGTCGTACTGGAAGTAATCGCCGCCCAGCTCCGTGATGTGCACCAGGCCCTCGACATACAGCGCGTCGAGCTGCACGAAGATGCCGAAGGTGGTCACGCCCGAGACCACGCCGGTGAATTCCTCGCCCAGCTTGTCCTTGATGAAGAAGCACTTGAGCCAGGCTTCGACATCGCGCGAGGCTTCGTCGGCGCGCCGTTCGTTGGCCGAGCAGTGCACGCCCAGCGCGTCCCAGATGGTCAAATCCTTCTCGCCCTTTTGCTTGCCCTCGGCCTTGTCGCGCGCCATTTGCTTGCGCGTCGCGTTCGACACCGTGGTGTTCAAGCCGGACAGGTCGATGCCTTTCGGATCGTAGCGCTTGCCCGCGATGATGGCCTTGATGGCGCGGTGGGTGAGCAAGTCCGGATAGCGGCGGATCGGGCTGGTGAAGTGGGCGTAAGCCTCGTAAGCGAGGCCGAAGTGGCCGATATTGTCAGGGCTGTAGACCGCTTGCTGCATCGAGCGCAGCAGCATCGTTTGCAGCAGGGACGCGTCCGGCCGTTCCTTGACCTTCTTCATCAAGGCTTGGTAGTCGGAGGCGGCCGGCGTATCCCCGCCCGTCAAGTTCAATCCCACCTGCTTGAGGAAGGTGCGCACTTGGGCCAGCTTTTCCTTGGTGGGCGCGGCGTGGATGCGGTAGGTGCCCGGATGCTTATGGCGGATCAAGAGGTCGGCCGCGCACACATTGGCCGCCAGCATGCATTCCTCGATCAATTTGTGGGCTTCGTTGCGGGTGCGCGGAATGATCTTTTCGATCTTGCCCAGCGCATTGCACACGATATAGGTTTCAGTGGTCTCGAAATCGATGGCGCCGCGCTCCATGCGCGCCTTGAGCAGCGCGTGGTAGACCTCGTACAAATTGAGCAGGTGCGGCACCACGGCCGGGCGGCGCGCCGCTTCCGGACCCTTGGTGTTGCCCAGGATGTCGGCCACTTCCGTGTAGGTCAGGCGCGCGGCCGAATGGATCACGGCCGGGTAGAACTGGTAAGCCTTGATCTCGCCGGTGGCGCTGATGACGGCGTCGCACACCAGCGTCAAACGGTCGACCGCTGGATTGAGCGAACACAGTCCATTCGACAGCTTTTCCGGCAGCATCGGGATCACGCGGCGCGGGAAGTACACCGAGGTGCTGCGCTCCAAGGCGTCGACGTCGAGCGCGTCGTTCGGTTTGACGTAATGGCTGACGTCGGCGATGGCCACGATCAAGCGGTAGCAATTGGCGCGCCCCACTTTGACGGGCTCGCAATAGACGGCGTCGTCGAAGTCGCGCGCGTCTTCGCCATCGATGGTCACCATCGGCACGTCGCGCAAGTCGACGCGCTCGACCAGGTCGGCCTCGCGCACTTCGCCCGGCAGCTTGCCGGCGAGCTTGAGCGTCTCGGGCGAGAACACGTGCGGCACGCCGAATTTGCGCACCGCGATTTCGATTTCCATGCCTGGGTCGTCGAGCTCGCCGAGCACTTCGACGATGCGTCCGGCCGGCTGCTTGAAGCGCGAAGGCTGCTCGATCAGCTCGACGCTGACGATCTGCCCGGCCTTGGCCTTGCCGGGCGAGCCGGACACCAGGATGTCCTGGCCGATGCGCTTGTCTTCGGGCGCGACGATCCACACCCCGCTCTCGTTGAGCAAGCGTCCGATCACGTGGCTGTTGCCGCGCGCGACGACTTCAACGATGGACCCTTCCGGGCGGCCTTTGCGGTCGGTGCCGATGATCTTGGCCAACACGCGGTCGCCATGCAGCACTTTCTGCATCTCTTTATCGTTGAGGAACAAGTCTTCGCTGGCGTCGTCCGGGATCACGAAGCCGAAGCCGTCGCGGTGGGCGCTGACCTTGCCGGCGATGAAGCCGGAATGGTCGAGCAGCGAAAACTTGCCGGCGCGGTCTTGGCGGATCTGGCCGTCGCGCTCCATCGCGTTCAAGCGGCGCGTGAGTACGTCGAGGGCGTCCGGTTTGACATGCAGGGCGCGCGCGATCGCTTGCGGATCGAGCGGCGTCTTGGCGCCGCGGAAGATGCCGAGAATATCCTCGCGGCTAGGGATGGTATGAGTAATTTGGTTCAAATGTGTTTTCTGTTTTAATTTTGCAGCGGCCGCAGCACCGGGCTATGGGCTGGCGCGACGGGTGCCCACACCGCGGTCATTGCCACGGTGATAGGCGTAGTGTAACGGAGGTGCGCGCGATTCACCTAAAGTAGCGCGTTAAAAAATCTTGCTGGCGTGCTTTGACATTTGGAAATGTTCGGCTATAATTTTGGACTTTCGCGGCGGGCCAGCCCGGCGCGGGAAGATGCGAAGCGCAAGCGCCAGCGTCCAAGACAGGGAAACTTAGTCTGGCGCAAAGTGCCAAAGCCGAGTATTATAGCAGGCGTCGGTCGAAAGGCCGATTTTTGCAAGAGCAGCACCAGTGCCCACGTGGCGGAATTGGTAGACGCGCATGGTTCAGGTCCATGTGCCGCA
>JAZKBP010000054.1:0-20910 GCA_040388555.1 Pseudomonadota bacterium | reverse complement strand
AGAGGATTGAAAATCCTTGTGTCGGTGGTTCGATTCCGCCCCGGGCCACCAAGAACAGTGTCAAACAAAACGCCAACCCACGCAGGTTGGCGTTTTCGTTTCAACGCCCCATTTTACGTGCATCCATCAATTCCGGCCAAGTCGAAAACTCCGCCGATTCGAAAACGCCACCGGTTTGTTTTCCCCTAATGCTCGCGCTCCCGTTGCCAATTAGATGTCGCTGGCTGCCGCGGCTAGTTCAATTCAACAGTTGCTCATGATCGAGGCCCTCAAGTTGCCTTATTGGCGCCTGATAGGGTTTGTTGCAGGGCCATTCCATCGAAACTAATCGCAGAAATCCCTCGGATTGTCGGCGCGCTGGCGCAAATATCACGCAATAGTGTAGGATGTGTTCAATATCTTAATCTCAACTATTGCATGCGGCGATATCTGACAGCTACTGCGACGTTCAATGGTGGCACAGAGTGTCATGACGCCAAAACACGCGTCTGCGGAAAGAAGTGCCAATGAGTTCAACCGACACTTTGGGGGGCGACAAGCCGACGACTGCTGCGATTTCCCCGATTGACCGCGCCCGATCATTTGTTCGCGATACTGTGCAAGCACCAGCACTTGCCAGTGAATTGCCAGCCCAACTCAAGAACAAGGTCCGAAATTCTGACGTTTGGCTCTCAAAATTTCGGCGGATCGGTGACTTATTAGCATATTTAAAGCGCTTCGACGCTCAAGACAACGATCCAGTTTACCGCCAACTACGCGAACATGGTCTATCGACGTTCGAAGATATAGTCGACGTGGTTGAAATCAAGTTTAGCCATTGGGCAAATGATTGCACTCGAATCAGTGACTTCATCATAGGACAAAAATACAGCGCCTATGACATATTGATTTTCGCACGAAACTATGACACGCGCTCAGGTGGAATGTTTGTCCTTGAGGCAAATGGACATCCGGCATTGGTAATTATCAAAGCAACATTGTCAGGTGGCCGCTACTCCAACGCCTGGATTGAAGAACCGAGCAAGTTGAAATACTATTTAAAGAGTATAAACGGAAAATTCGGAGAGCACTATAAGGCGAACGCCGCAATAATAAACACACAGAACTTAGGGATTGCGACCTTTGTTCGAAATTCAGATAAGGATCTGTTTGAATTCAAAGGCTTGTTCAAATACGATGGAATTCTAACTGACGAGGATGGTTCAAAATCATTTATTCTTACTCTCAACTCTACTCACTCTACCGAGAACGTCGCTGACCTGACTTATGTAGATGAAGAACTCGCAAAATCTACTAATACAGCGCTTGCTACTCCTAGAGAGTCCCGTTTAGCTCGGTTGCAAAATGCACCGAAGCAGCCGAAGAAAATACTGGCGATTTCAACAGTCTATGACCGAAATCCAGATGTTATCGCTGAGGTTCTTTTTCGCGCAGCAGGAAAATGCGAACGCTGCCATGAATTGGCGCCGTTTCTGAGTCGAGCGAGCGGCAAACCCTACCTTGAAGTTCATCATCGATTACAACTGGCCAGAGGTGGCGAAGATACCGTTGAAAACGCAATAGCGCTTTGCCCAAATTGCCATCGTGAATTGCACTACGGACTAATCGATACTTCTGACCCAGACCCGATCCATACGCTTGAAGGTTTCATTGAATAGCATTCACGATGGGAATATCGGTACGCTGGAAGCGTTTCCTTTATCAAGAAAGCTCCTGCTATTCTAACAATCCCCCCCCAAAAAAGCTGGGGCTGGCCATAGTCCGTTCGTAATGGTAGTCGACAATTTCGACCTGTTCTGGTCCCGGAATGCAAGAGTGGATTGACGCACGTGGTTACCTTTGACCCGGCACAACGCCACCACCGTTTTTTGCAGGGACAATTCCTTCTCCAAAGTCAACCTCATGGAGAACGAGATGGCGATCGACGTGTACCTGCAATTGGACGGCATCAAGGGGGAGTCGACAGACGACAAGCATCGCGACTGGATTGAGCTGACCTCTGTGCACTGGGGTGTGATACAGCCGAAGTCGGCGACATCGTCAACAGGCGGTGGTCACACAGCCGAGCGCTGCGTCCATGCCGATGTTGTCGCCACCAAGCTCGCCGATTTGTCGTCGCCTGTACTGCTGCAAACCTGCTCGGCAGGACGCACCATCCCCAAAGCGCGCATCGAGTTCCTGCGGGCCGATGGCAATGGCGAGCGGATCAAATATTACGAAATTGAGCTCGAAAACGTCCTCATCGGCCATGTCACGCCCGGCATCAACGGCGGCGAAATCATCAGCGAGTCGATCGGCCTGAAGTATTCGAAGGCCAAGTGGAAATACACCCAGCAGAAGATCAGCGGCGGCGCTGGCGGAAACACGATGGGCGGGTGGGACTTGGCAAGCAATCGGATTGTTTGATATCGATGCGAACAGGAGACCACTATGCCCTACGTTTCGACAAACTACGCAAGCAATTCCAGCGCGCCAGTCGGCAAATGGACCTGTGCGCCAACATCATCGCTGCAACCATTTGATGCCGTGCCACCGGCGCAGCTCACAAGCGGCAACAACTTGTGCGGCCAATGCGTATCGTATGTCAAGAAAGTATGTCCAGGCCTGCCACCAACCCATCTCTGGCGCAAGGGCGAACCCGTGAAAGGTAATACTCAAATTCTGCCCGGCACCGTAATTGCCACGTTCGGGCCGTCGGGACAGTATCATGGACATGCCGCAATTTATGTCGGCCAAACAGACGGCGGCATTGATGTTTTCGATCAATACATCACGCCGCCTCGTCCGCAGCCAGTCAAGGCCCGCGTCCTTCATTGGGGCGCTCATGGGCCTTCAAATGACGGGAACAATTTTTATGTCGTCGAATAAGGAATATGTCTTCGCCTTTCTCGCTGGAGTTTTGACTATCGGTAAAGCCAACTCCACAACCACAGAGGTGTGCCCGGTTAGGCCAGGTCATCCACTCAAATACGGTGGGCCGTTCGATGGCACACCTGAGGAGAACGCATCGCTCGTACCTGACAAAGCCGGAAAACGCTTTGGCTATTGGGAGTTAGCGTATGTTTACGACGCCGGCCGCTTCGTAACGTTCCAATGTGAATACCCTGATGGAAAAATAATTAATGTAAGACTTGAGCACAGGATTCGCCGCTGCGAATACACGGTCTCCAAGAGTCTAGTGCTCAAGATTGTTTGCAAGTAGCACCGTTGGTTTGCGGCTAGTTAGTTGCCCCCCCTTCACACCGAGCGCGCCATAGGCTTAACTTCCTTGACGATCACAGACAGCACTGCCTTTTCGGCTATCTTCAGGTCGTATGCCTGCTGTAGATTGAGCCAAGAGATCGCATCGCCGCCAAAATATCGCGCGAGTCGTAGTGCGGTATCAGGCGTGACGCCGCGACGCTCCAGCACAATATCGTTGATACGGGCCGGCGGGACGTGCAGCGCTTTCGACAGGGCATGCGCGCTCATGCCTAATGGCACCAAGTGGCGGCGGCGGACGCTTTCTCCGCCGGACGCTTTCGCGCGTGGGCGGCCTCTACTCGCCCCGCTCAATTTCGCCGATCATTCGCTCAGCCGCGTCCCATGGCAATCGCCGCCCATTCGCCCGCATTTTGTGAAGCGCGGCCCTGGCCACGACAACGGTGATCCTTTCCTGCCGCAACATCTCAGAGATTAGCCAGATCGTTCCTCTTACCTCGATCCGCTCCGCCTCTGCCGCCTGCCGGAGCGCGGCGTCCCCGGTCAAAAGCGGGCATCGCTCGACCTCGGCAAGCGCCAACGCAAACAGGTCATTCCGCCCGGGCCTGTGGTAAGTTTGTGCCAAGTCTTCCACGCGCTGAATTCCGCTGCCAGCGAGTAATCGCACCTGCAAGCCCATCTCCAACAAGTGGGCATGTTGCTCTTCCAATTCTTCGTAGTACAGAACATCCGGCACGGCGAACTGGTAACCAAGACTGAACATCGGTGCTACCAGATCGCCCACCTCAACATCCATCAAAATATTGGCATCACTGATTAACAGCAGCATCGCCGCCCTCCATCGAGCGGACGCGCCGAAACTGTTGCAACGGCATATCCATCAGTTCTGCCGCTTTTGATTCACCGATGTAGTCCTCGGCCAGAGCATGAAACACCAACTGCTCGAAGATGTGCGCCTTCTCGGCAGGGTAGTCGTGCCCCGGCTCCTTCCGGTACCAGCCTTTGTAGCGGAAAAGCTTGGCCTGTTCTTCGCGATATGCCGGCGAGATGACACCGAGATCACGGGCGCGATAAAGAATGCCAGCCATCGACAGACCAAACTCCTCCTTCAACAGGCCCAGCTCCTTGAGTTCGATGGCGCTGCGATGCGCGCCAAGTTCCTGCAATACGGAAGCACGCGGGAACAGGAAGGCGCCAGCAAAGCGGTTGCAAGCCATCTCTTCGTCAAAGCCTTCGGGCAGGCGGCCTTCGAGCATGAGGTGACCCAATTCATGCGCCAGTGTAAAGCGCTGACGATCTCCCGGCCAGTGCCGTCCCACGACCACAATGGGCATGCCGCTAACACGGGCTGCGAGACCGTCGAACTTGCACTCGGCATCAGCGTCAATCATGAAGACACGCACGCCGTTGGTCTCCAGAACGTCGATCAAGTCAGGGATCGGATCAAAACCCAGGTCCCATGCATCACGAACACACTCAGCAACCTCTTCAATTTTCTCCAGCCCAGTGACGCCAGCGGGCAAGTCTTCTACTGGAGCGAACGCCTTGACAGGCGATTGTGGAAAAAGGCTTTCAAGCTCGACGCGCCGCTCAATCTGGTCGATAACTTCATGCGTGATCGCATCGAGTCGTTTCTTAGGCAGCGTGCTGCGCTTGCGATATTCGATGCCTTCAAGTTGAACGCGCTCGGGGCGAAAAAAATATTCACTGCGCACATTGAGTGCGCGCGACAAGCCAATCAGGATGTCGCTGGAAGGCATAGCGACGCCATCTTCGTACTTCTTGACGGCGGCGTGAGAAATCCCGACGCGCGTGCCAAGCTCGCGAAGCGACAGCCCGGCCGCCTTGCGGGCGCGAAAGAGTCGATTGCTGAACATGATTGCCTTCCCATCCCCTGCATGGGGTAATCGATTGGTTTCCAAATTTAGTAAATTTGTTTAGAATTGTAAACCACAACCACCACCAACTCAAGTTCAATTCGATCAGGAATTATCTCGGAGACAACATGGATTCAGCACGTGACAAGCCCACCGGGCAAATCGTCGACGCCGAACAGCTATGGATTATCGACCCCGTTGAGCCGGAGGGATACGAGTGTCGTGGATGCGGTGCCGCGGCGACCCCGTGCTCCTATCGACCTGAAAACAAGGTCCGCCCCTATTTCGCTGCAAAATCGGGACACCACACCGGTTGCGATGTAGAAGGCGAGGAAGAGCTCGTGAAACGAGCCAAAAAGCAGCGAGTCACTGCTCGCGATGGATTCCCTGGCAGCGCGCCCAATCGGCTGGAACTGGTGGATGCCCGTGCTGTGGCTGGACCAGGCGGCGCGCCTGGCGCCGCTCCGGGTGGAGGTGGCGGACGCCTCGCGGACGGCGGGGAAAACGAGACTCGGCGCCATCGCGCATGGGCCGCTCAGACCATTCGGCCAATTTGCCGCACCTTCATCAAGTTTCCATTCGACCGCGACCTTCCCTTGGCCATTCCTGGTATCGATGCCGCTACATATCAGCGCGTCTTTAAGGTTCTCAAGAGCAACGAAATAATGCAGTACCCCGAGCGCAGGCTTTTCTATGCGCCGATCAGTTGGAAAGCGCCGAGCGGCCATGATGACCATCTTGAAATTTTGCTCAGCTATGGCGAATGGGTAGACGGAAAGCTCGTCAGACCTTACCGGGTCAAGCTTGACTGGAGCGCCTGGAGTGCTGCAAAACGTCGCAATGTTTCCAACGAGATCGAAGTCGCGCAGGATGAATATATGAAGGCGAAAAAGGCCGGAAAAATTGACAAAGGCTATCTGTTCTTCATCGGCAAGCAGGATGAAGGCGACCCAGCCCTCTTCCATGTCGACGATCATCGTCTGATCTGCTGCTTGGTCGCCGAAATGATTTATCCGAAATGGCCGTCCAGCTCGCAGTAGGCCAAAGCTCGCGCAATCGTCGTGCCTGGCCTAGACGGCTTTCCGCTTTTGCAAGCGGGCCGTCAATCGCACCGGCGTATTTCTTAATGACGCCTCCGACGTGCCTTGCGCCGCCATCCAGTCTTCGAAATCCATCGCAGCCTCTTGCAATGTGGGTTTTACGAAAGTAGGAATCACGGAACTAGATTGATACCTATCTCGATCAACTGATGCAGCGGGTTGCCGTTGTCGTTGACCCAGCACAACGCCATCACCGTTTTCTGCAAGGACAATTCCTTCTCCAAAATCCACTTCGCGGAGAACGAGATGGCGATCGACGTGTACCTGCAATTGGACGGCATCAAGGGGGAATCGACAGATGACAAGCATCGCGACTGGATTGAGCTGACCTCGGTGCACTGGGGCGTGATGCAGCCGAAGTCGGCGACATCGTCAACAGGCGGCGGTCACACAGCAGAGGAGCGCTGCGTCCATGCTGATGTTGTCGCCACCAAGCTCGCAGATTTGTCGTCGCCTGTGCTGCTGCAAACCTCTGCCGGACATACCATCCCTGCGGCCAGTGTGTGTCCTACGTCAAGAAGGTATGTCCCAGCCTGCCGCCGACCCATCTTTGGCGTAAGGGCGACCAGGTCAGGAATAGCAGCAATATCGTGCCCGGCACTGTTATCGCCACCTTCGATTCCTCAGACCATTTCCATGGACACGCCGCGATCTACGTGAACCAAAACGGCAAAGGGATCAACGTGATTGACCAATATGTGACCGGGAACACCCCCAAACCTGTTAGTGGTCGACTGATCCACTGGGAATGGCCGGGCGTTTCCAATAACGGCGATAAATACTATGTGGTCGAGTAGCCGCCTCGTAAGAGTCGCGTTGGCCTCGGTCCTTGTCGGCACTGTCGGTTTCGCCGCAGCGGCAGAGGTGTGTCCGGTGCGGAAGGGACAGCGTCTCCAATACCTGGACGTGTTCGGTGGCGCGCCGGAGCAGTTGGCCTATCTGCAGCCGGAAGAAACCGGAAAACATTCTGGCTATTGGATTCTCGGAAAAATATACGACGACGGCGAATACGTCACCGTGCGTTGCAAATATACGGATGGTCAACATGTCGATGTCAAATTGGCGAAACGGATAGATCGATGTCAGTATTGGATCAACCGCACGAAGCGATTGATCCTCACATGCAAATGATGGGCAAGCGCATGACCGCCGTGCTCGCGCTTAGCACAGTAGTCTTGATCAGCGACAGTGCACGGGCTAGTGATGTGTGCCCGGCGCGAAGCAACTACCCTGTCAAATATGGCGGGCCGTTTGATGGCACATCTGAGGAAAAAGCATCGCTTGTACCCGACAAGGCCGAGAAACGCTTTGGCTATTGGGAATTAGCCTATGTTTACGACGCCGGCCGCTTCGTAACGTTCCGATGTGAGTACCCGGTTAGTTGAACCCGTCACACCGAGCGCGCCATCGGCTGAATTTCCTTGACGATCACAGCTAGCACCGCGTTTTCGGCGACCTTCAGGTCGAATGCCTGCTGTAAATTGAGCCAGGAGTGCGCATCGCCGCCAAAATATCGCGCGAGTCGCAGTGCGGTATCCGGCGTGACGCCGCGACGCTCCAGCACAATATCGTTGATACGGGCTGGTGGGACGTGCAGCGCTTTCGACAGTGCGTGCGCGCTCATGCCAAGTGGCACCAAGTAATCTTCACGCAAGACTTCGCCGGGGTGAACCGGACGCATGCCGTTCTTGAACTTGGCCATAATCAGTTCCTAGTGGTAATCGACAATTTCGACCTGTTCTGGTCCTTGAACTGTCCAAATAAAACAGAGCCGCCAACGTGCGTTGATCCGCATGCTGTGCTGGCCGGCACGGTTGCCGGTCAGCATTTCCAGCCTATTGCCTGGTGGGGAACGCAAAAATTCCAAACTCGCAGCGCTGTCGAGCTGCTGCAGCTTTCGTTCTGCCACCTCCATGATGTTGGCGAAACGAGCAACACGGCGCCCTTCATAGAGCCGCTGTGTGTCAGCGCAGGCGATAGACTGATTCATATATCATCGTATATCGATTATCGATAAACAGCAAGCCATGAACGTCAACACGCCACCTCAAAGCAAACAAAAAACAATCAGCAGCAATTCAAGAGACGATCATCGTGTGCTATCTTCCTCGCTCCCCTGAAACCACGAGCACAAGGAAAAACGCATGTCCAGGTTGCGCCTATTAAACGATACGATCAACGGCATTACGACTGAAGCGGGAGCGAACACGCTGGTCAAGAAGTGGCTGCCGCACCAGGCCCACGACATCGACCATGGTGCATTCGCCTGCGCACCGGGTGTACGCAACTGCAGCCTGATTGCCGAATTCGTTCTCACCTATATCAATATGGGCATCATCGAATACGGGAAACTATGCAGCGCGACGCCCACGACCGTCGCTTCTCCCTACACGGCGCTGGCATTTACTGGCGGACAGGACACCGACGCCATGCATGTCTCGATTGGCGGGCATGAAATGGCGATTTTGCGCGAGGGCACGCTGTACGCCTTTTACCAAGCATGGGAAGGCCGCTTCCACGTGTTCCCACGACTCAATCCTGGCAATGCCTCGCACAATTCGTTTGGCGATGGCGACGCTGCATTACTGGCGATGCGCACAGCAATTTCTGCGGCCTGCGGTACGACGGCGATATCAGAACGAAAAGGACACTCGAACCGCGGTTAGTCACTCGCCACGCGACAACGCTGACGCCAACTTTGTTCTCGCCCAACCATTCATGATGTGCCGAACACGTTTCACCTCGCCCCCGGCACATAATTGAGGCGTATCAAAATTACGGTTGGTCCACGCCGTGCTTTGCGGCGCGAGATCCCGTTCGACCTTGCAAAATCGTCGGCAAATAACGATGCCCGCTCGCGCGACCAGCCGTAGGGCAGCGCGATCGTCTGGCGCTTCCTCCTGCCATTGATCGTGTCATCAACATGCAGAATCCAGCATTTCTTTTGCTCGTTGAACGTCAACCTCACCGGGCACCTCTACACACCTGAAGCGTTTGGACTGGCAACCCGCGCGCAGGTTCCTCCGCATCGATGTCAGCCTTTTCGCGTTTCTGACAAGGTGAGATACCGATCGCGGTGAACAGTACACCTCTGGGCCAGGTCAAAGGGATGGGCCCATGCGTTCGCCCACCACCGCATCCACGCGTCGGAGGAGGCATCATGCGCAAGATATTCACCTTTCTGCTGCTGTCCTTGTTCCTTGGCGGCTGCGGCTACAACACCTTGCAAACAGGCGACGAGCAGGTCAAGGCCAGTTGGTCCGAAGTTGTGAACCAGTACCAGCGGCGCGCCGACCTGGTGCCCAACCTGGTCAACACGGTCAAAGGCTACGCCAGCCACGAAAAGGAAGTGCTGACGCAGGTGACGCAGGCGCGCGCGCAAGCCGGGTCGATCCAGCTCACGCCGCAAGTGCTGAATGATCCTACCGCGTTCGCCAAATTCCAGGCGGTCCAAGGCGAACTGTCTGGCGCGCTGTCGCGCCTGCTGGCAGTGAGCGAGAATTACCCGCAACTGAAAGCCGACGCCAATTTCCGCGATCTGCAGGCCCAGCTCGAGGGCACGGAAAACCGCATCACCGTCGCCCGCAACCGTTACATCAAGTCGGTGCAAGACTACAACGTAACGGTGCGCAGGTTTCCCACCAATCTAACGGCGGGCTTGTTCGGCTACCAGGTCAAGCCCAATTTCACAGTGGAGAACGAAAAGACGATCAGCACCGCGCCCGTCGTCTCATTCGATTCCGCGCCAGCCCGGCCGGCGGGAAAGTGAGCCACCCATGGCCCGCCAGTGGCTGACCTTGATCTGCATGCTGTGCGCGCTGGCCGGCTTCGTCCAGGCGCAAGACCGCGTCGCCGTCCCGCCATTGCGCAGTCCGGTCACGGATCTCACCGGCACGCTCAAGGCCGAGCAAGTCGCCCAGCTCGCCTCGCGCCTGCGCGCCTTCGAAGATCGCAAGGGCAGCCAGCTCGCCGTGCTGATCCTTCCCACCACCCAGCCAGAATCGATCGAGCAATACGCAATCCGGGTAGCAGAGCAATGGAAGCTCGGCCGCAAGCGCGTCGACGACGGCGCCATCCTAGTCGTGACCAAGAACGACCGCGCACTGCGCATCGAAGTGGGCTACGGCCTGGAAGGCGTGCTCAATGACGCAACGGCCAAGCGCATCGTCGACGACATCATCGTGCCCAGGTTCAAGCAGGATGACTTTTACGGCGGCATCGCGGCCGGCATCGACAGCATGATGAAGGTCGTCGATGGCGAGCCCTTGCCCGCTCCGGCGCCTGCCGGGTCGCGCGACACACAGGTGGGCGTGCGCCACATGCTTCCGCTTTTCCTCGTAATCGCCGTTGTGCTGGGTGGAATCCTGCGGGCGGTGCTGGGACGCGTCGCTGGCGCAACGATTACGGGCGGCGTCATCGGCGCGGTCGCGTGGATGATTGCCGGCACCGTTGCCGTTGCCATGCTGTCTGGCGCGCTGGGATTCCTGTTCACGCTCATTGGCGGTGGTGGCGCGGGCTTGGCTGGACTAAACATTGGACGCGGAAATGGATCCGGTGGCGATGGCGGCTGGAGCGGCGGCGGCGGTGGTTTTGGCGGCGGCGGCGCGTCCGGAAGGTGGTGATCATGAACCTTGCGCGTTTCGCCGCCCATATGCTCGCCACCCGCAGACGTGTCCAACGGCACTTCCCGCCAGCCTTGCAGTCGGCCATCGCAGCGGCGGTGACTCAATCCGAAGCACAGCACGGCGGCGAGCTGCGCTTCGTGATCGAGGCCAGCCTGGAACCTCATCAACTACTGCGCGGCACAACACCGCGCGAACGTGCCATCGAAGTCTTTTCCCACTTGCGCGTTTGGGACACGCAGGACAACAGCGGCGTGCTGATCTACATCCTGTTCGCCGACCGCGCCATCGAGATCATCGCAGACCGCGGCATCGATGCGAAGTCAGGACGCGCCGCGTGGGATCGCATCGCGGCAGACATGCAAAGCGCATTTGCGCAAGGCGCCTTCGAGCGCGGCGCGCTTGAAGGCATCGCAAAGGTATCGGAGGAACTGGCCACGCATGCGCAGCCGGTCAGCGCGCCGCGCAACGAGCTACCCAACGACGCCACGTTTCTATAGGCGTCGTGCCAATCGCCTATTTCCGTCCATGCATGGCATAGCCAGATCGGTGCCGCTTGGCGCAATACATGGCCCGGTCTGCCGCGCTGATGAGGGCGTCGGCGCTGACCTCCTGGTCGGGAAAAATCGAAATGCCCACGCTCGCATTCACGCGCGGGCTGATCGACAAACCCGCGATGGCAACATCGCACGGCTGCTGCACCGCCGCGATAATTTTTGTGGCGACCCCGATCACATCGCGTTCATCACGCACCTCGGTCAACAGGTACAGGAATTCGTCGCCGCCATGCCGGCTGACGGTGTCGCCCGCCCGCGTGGTGGCCTGCAGCCGCTCGGCGACAACCTTCAGCACAAGGTCGCCCGCCGCGTGTCCGTACGAATCGTTGATGTCCTTGAAGTCGTCGAGGTCGATGAACATGACGGCCAGCTTCCATCCATGCCGCCGCGCCACCGCCAGTTCGTGCTCGAGCCGGTCGAGAAAGAGCACCCGGTTGGGCAAACCGGTCAGCGCGTCATGCATCGCCGCTTGATGCGCCGCGTTCGCGTTGGCCCTCGCATCGGCCAATTGATTCTCGACCCGCAACTGTTCCTTGACCTCGACGATCAAGGCAAGGTTGACGGCCGATAGCTCCGCCGCCGCAGCCTCGGTGCGCTCGGTAACGGAGGCGTTGGTTTCAAGCGCCACATCCACGTGCGGCAAGGAGCCAACCTCGGCCAAACCTTCCCGCAACACGGAATTAACGACATGCAAATCTTGCGCGCAAGCGGCTACCATTTCTTCGGCATGCTCGCTGCGGCCCAGGACCTTGGCCAAGGAGGTGGCCGGCAGGCCATCCTTGCTGGACGAATCGGTGTGAAGTGTTGTCATCGGGAGTGTCTTGGTTGAACTGAAGAATACCGTCCCCCTTGGACATGTTCCTTCCTCCATTGTTCCGGACGAGATCCTGAAATCGAAAATGGCGCTGTGTTCGGCGCCCCCCATGTTCCGCACAGCATTACTGCGTACGCTAACGAACGGAGCGAGGCCACGCATCAGCGCATGCTGCAGATGCCGTCCCCTACCTTCCCTCTCGCCCGACGCGCGATTGCCACTGGTGTCGACCGGTTTCATCGCGTCTATGTTTCACCTTCTCCGCAAGCGGCGCACCAAACGCCGCCGTGTCGTCAGGCACGCGGCGGTTTGCATTTCACTATTCAAAGGAACTATCATGAAAACTTCCCTCATCTTGCTTATCCTCGCTGCCACCTTCGCCGTCGCCGCTTGCGAGCGTCCGGCGGCAACGCCCGTCGTGCAAGTGATTGCCGGTCCCGCTGGTGCTCCTGGCGCCACCGGTGCCACCGGCGCCACAGGTAACGATGCCCGCCCTGGCGCAACAGGACAAACCGGCGCCACTGGCGCGACCGGCCAGACCGGGGACGTGGGCGCGCCAGGTTACGATGGCGCCAAGGGCGCCGCCGGCAACACTGGCGCCCAGGGTACGACGGGGGCCCAAGGCGAAGTGGGCGCTCCCGGTTATGACGGCGCTAAAGGCGATACCGGTGCCAAGGGGCGCACTGGCGACACCGTCATCGTTGTGCCGCCGCGCTAATGCCCGCTTAATAGCTTGCGATCGCAGCCTGGATTGCCGCCGACATCAAGGCAAGGGCAGTTCGTGTTCGATTGCAGCTAGCTTGTTGGAATGGGAACGCCAAGCGTATCGTTTGGCGTTCTTTTCGTATGCGCGCGCTTTTTCTGGGTGGCCTTATAGTTTCAACAGGCAAGGAAGCAATTGTGCCCAAACGGCCGACTGCACAAGCTTGACGTCTTGCGCGCTGGCATAACGCTCGGACAAATCCCAGTCCCATTGCACGATCACGCTGCGCGCAGGATCGATCAGCGTGGAAATGCCGGCATACCGGCCTTTCAAACTATTCTTGTTGACCGTGAAGACCTTCACGCCCGCAGCTTGCGTGTTTCGTTCCATGACGATGCCGCCACGGGTGGCCACATCCTGCAAAAAACGTTCGCGCCACGCGGCCTGTTCGGCGAAGGCACCATCGACAGGACGATCCACCTTCACGTGCGCCACCGGCCCCTTTCCCTCGCTGGCCTCGAAGGTCATCGACACCCGCTTTTCCAGCTTGAACACATAACGCTCGCCTTGCACGGTCACGCCAAATTCCGTGAATTCCTCGGTGGCGCGGGCGGCGCTTTCGCGCAGGAGTGGCTTGCCGCACGTGGCGTATTGATCAGCAACCTGCTCCGCGTCTGGTGTTGCGGCGAGCGCAGCGCCGGCGGCCGCGAGAGTCGCGGCCATCAACACCAATGAGCGGATGGCCTTGCATTGAATGGAGGAACGGTGAATCACAAAATCTCCTTGGTTTGATGAATTGGCCGATGAAATATGGGTGGATTATCGCCTCAACGGCGCGAGGCGTGCCAACGGCATGTCCGCGATCAACGCACCGGCACTGGCGGCACGGGACCGTCACCTTCAAGTTTCACCCGCCCAAGCTTGCGCAGATGCCTCGTTTATTTCGTCGAGAGTGGCGATCTTCATAGTCCGTCCGGCGAGCAAGCCGACGAATGCGGCGATCGTTCCATTCGAGCGGGCGGCTTTGATTTCGCCCCGCGCATTTGGCAACAAATCGAGCTCGATTTTATCGCCCGGCTTAATGCCCAAATGCTGCAGAACGTCTTTTCTCAGCGTAACTTGCCCGCGTACAGTTGCCGTCAATACGGACATGATGTCCCCCAACTGATACATTAAGGTGTAATGGAATTTCACCTTACTATCAAACACCGGAAACGCAAGGCGAGAAATTTTCATAGTTATCGACAGCTAAGTGCGATTCGGGAGCAATTACCCGGCCGGCTCGAACACCAATTCCGGCACCAGCACTTCCCAGCTCTCGCATTGCGCCTGCTCGCGATAGGGCGATTCCGAATCGTCGCGCCGACGCACCACCACCGCCGCCACCCGCACACTCACGCAGCGCATCGCCGCCGGCACGGCGAACGCGCGCGCCATGCGGCCAACGGTGCGCCCGTTCATGTCGGCCAGTTCCCAGTTTTGCTTTGAGACGCGCAGCATCAAGGGCGCGCCCGCCGCCAGCTCGGCGATGGCCTGGCGCACCTGCTCGGGCGTGCCAAGGCGCGACGGGAAGCCGATGTCCACATCCTTGAGCGTGGCGCACTGGTAGTGGCGCAGCATGTCCGGCTGCGGTGCCGGCAAGGCGATTGCGTCGCGCCGCCACAGGCCCGGGCCATCCGGCAAGGCGTCGAGCAAGGCGTGGCGCGGGCGCTCGTGGCGCGCCAGGGTCAAGGTTTGGCGCGCGCGCGTCATCGCCACATAATACAAGCGGCGCGGCGCCGCCTCATCCTCATTGCGTCCGGCTTGCTGCCAGCCCCCATCCAGGATCGCCACGTGGTCGAATTCCAATCCCTTGGCGCGGTGCGCGCTCAGCAGCAATAAGCCCGTTTGCCGGCGCCGAATCTCGCGCCCCCATTCCGCTAGCCATTCGACCAGGTGCGCACCGGGCAATTCGGCGCCGGCCATTTCCAGCGTGTAGGCGTCAAGCGCCTCGCGCAGCAAGCTCCACCATGCGCCGCCCGCTTGCGCGTCGAGCCAGCCGCTGGTGGCGTCCATGTCGAGCATGCCGTCACCTTGTTCGCGCAGGAATGCCACCAACGCTTGCGTCTCGCGCAAGCGCCAGAACGGCGGCGCTTCCTCGTCGGCCATCTGCACGGCGATGCCATGCACTTCGCAATAGCAACGCACCGGCTCGAGCGTCTTCCACTCGCGCGCAATCACCGCCACGCGCGCCCAGTCCCAGCTTGGGTCGAGGCTGGCGAGGCGTTCGAGCTCTTGCATCACGGCCATCGCCTGCTCCACCGCGTTCGCGCCCACCGGCAAGATCTGCACCCGGCCCATGCCGAGCGGATCGATGCGCGCCCAGGCGCCCCCGCCCTCCTCGTTCGCGCGCGCCGCGTCGATGGTGATCGGGTGTTGCGCCTTCATGCGCTGCGGCGCCGCCGCGATCAAGGCATTGGCGCTGTCGATGATGTGGCGCGTGGAGCGGTAGTTCTCCACCAGATAGGCCGGCTTGGCCGCGTAGTCTTGCTCGAAGCGCCGGATGAATTCGACCGAGGCGCCGTCGAAGGCGTAGATGTTCTGGTCATCGTCGCCCACCGCGAACAGGCCCAGGCGCCCATCCTCCTCGGAACGCGTGCGCCCGGCCAGCGCGGAAATGAGCGCGTATTGGTCGGGGCCGATGTCCTGGTATTCGTCCACC
Organism: Pseudomonadota bacterium; assembly: GCA_040388555.1. GTDB lineage: Bacteria > Pseudomonadota > Gammaproteobacteria > Burkholderiales > Burkholderiaceae_D > Telluria_A. The sequence continues at coordinate 5,335 of JAZKBP010000054.1, read as the reverse complement.
AGGATCCAGCGGAATACCGATAGCAATTTGTCGCGCTGCTCGTCGGCCTCGTCGGGCGGCAAGCCTTCGCCTCGGAGCAAGGCCACGGCTTGTTGCATCACTTCGCGGAAGGCGGTTTCGTCGGCCATGGCGCGGCCGCTGAAGCTCGCGCCAACCAGGCGCATGGCCAGCGCGTGGCAAGTCATGACGGTGACGCCGCGTGCGTCGTCCCCCACCAGATCGGCCAGGCGGCGCCGGATTTGCACGGCCGCGTGGCGGTTGTAGGCCAGTGCCAGGATACCGCTGGCCGGCTCGCGCCGCGCCCGCAACAGGAAGGCGATGCGGTGCACCAGCACGCGCGTCTTGCCCGCGCCGGGGCCGGCCAGCACCAGCACATTGGTTTGCTCGCGCTCGTCGCTGACGATGCGCTGCTGGTTGCGGTTGTTCAGTTCCTCGACGATGCGGCGCCACGAGGCCGGCGTGGTTTGGCGCGTCAATTCCTTTTCGCGCGCCGGCAGCCAACGCTGGATGAAGGTATCGCGCTCCATGCGGAAGTAATCCATCGCCAGGCCCAGCGCGTCGTTCATTGCCTGCAGGCCGCGCTGAACGTATTCGGCCATCACGTGGATCTGGATCACTTGCTCGTCGTAGTGCAGCTTGAGGGGCGTGAAGTCCGCCTTGGTGAAGTTGCGCCGCTCGCCGTCCAGCCGTATTGTCATGGCGGACCGGAACACCGCCATGCCTTTGTTCAAGCGAATGACTTCCTGTTCGTGCAGCCACAACAACGCGCGGTCGAGCAGCTTGGCCGTGTCGGCGACCTCGGCGGCCAGTTCCAGGTCTTCGTTGATGGCCGCGTGCAATTTGCCAAGTGTGGTTTCGGCCAACAGGTCGGTGCCGCGCGCGCCGGTGGGCAAGGCCGCCAGCAAGTGTTCGAGCAGGCGTGCGGCGGCCGCGCGGCGTAGCTCGGCGGTGCGGGCGAGCGCGGACCATTCGCGTTGCAGCGTCAGCTCGATGCATTCGGCGTCGAGCCGGCGCAGGTGCACGCTGCCGCCGGCGCCGTCCTCGCCCAGGCCATCGGTGGCCAGGCTCGATACGATGCGCGCCAACTTTTCCGGCAGCGCGTAGGCGTGGCCTTCGTCCTTGAGCGCCTGGGTGGCATGGCGAAGTTGCAGCAGCGAAGTGCCGCCGCGCGCCAAGTCCGGCGCGGCCGCGCGCAGCGCTGCGATCAAGGCCGTTTCCAATGCGGCCGCTTGGGCCAGACGCTGCTGCGAACTATTGCTCACGCCTGCATGCAGGAAGGCGGTCAATGCCATGTCGTTGCTGGCGATGCCGAATTTTTCCAGCGCGTACAGTGCGGCGCGCACCTTGTCGGAGGACATGCCCGATGCGGCCATCAATTCATCGGTGGAAATGCCGTCCTCGGCGTCGGCACCGATGAAGACGCGCACCAGCGCCAGCAGTTGCCCGCGCTGCTCGTCCGACACGACGTGTCTGGCCAGCCGTGCATCCGCCTCGTCCATCGAGGCCACACGCAGGGATGAGGGAAATACTTGCACATAGTTTTCCTCGCGCGTGAGCAAGTCCGCTTCCTCCAGCCACGAAATGGCGGTGCGCACGCGCGTGTCGTCGCTGGTGGCGTCGCGCGCGAAGGCGCCATCGTCTTCCTCGGCCAGGATTTCGCCGGCGGTGGCGATCACCTCGCCGTTGCTGCGCTTCTTGCGGTCGAGCTTGCGCAGCGCCCGCAAGACGGACTGGATTTCACGCTGCGTCAAGCGGGACCGGGCCGACATGCCGAATTGGCGCTCCACGTCTTCGGCCGTGTACAGGAGGACGCAGCGCGCCGCTGCAAGGTCGCGTCCGGCGCGCCCTGCTTCTTGCAGATAATTTTCCAGCGAGCCGGGGATGTCCGCGTGGACCACCAGGCGCACGTCGCTTTTGTCGATACCCATGCCAAAGGCGTTGGTGGCGGCGATCACTTGCAGCTCACCACCGATAAATTGCCGCTGCGTGCTTTTCTTGGCTTCCCCTTGCATGCCAGCGTGGAAATGAGATGCCCGCCAGCCCTGCGCGCGCAGGTAGGCCGATACTTCCTGGGTTTGCTTGCGCGACGCGCAATAGACGATGGCGCCGCCGCTGCTAAGGTCCTGTTGCAACAGCTGGTGGATTTGTCCATACTTTTCCGTCGGCGTGCTGGCGACAACGGAAAACGCCAGGTTGCTGCGGTTGGCGCCGCCATCGAACAGTTCGAGCTCCACGCCAAGCTGGTCGCGGAAGTGGCGCACGATGTCGGCGATGACTTCCGGCTTGGCGGTGGCCGTCAGGCACTGGATGGTGGGCATGGCGCCGCCCGCCGCCTTTTCCCGGATGAAGCGGCCGACATAGCGGTAGTCGGGCCGGAAATCCTGGCCCCATTTGGACAGGCAGTGGGCTTCGTCGAGCACCCAGGCGCCAATTTCGCGCTGGGCCAGCACCTTGCGCAAGGCTTGGTTGCGTAATTGTTCCGGCGACACGATCAGGATGGCCACGTCGCCCAGGCGCACGCGCGCGAGCACGTCCTTGCGCTCCGGCATGGATAGCAAGCCGTTCAAAGCGGCGCAACTGCGAATGCCGCGCGCTTCGAGGCCGGCCACCTGGTCGGCCATCAAGGCGACCAGCGGCGAGATCACCACGGTCAGCGCGCCCGTCTTGCGGTAACGCGACAGCGCGGGCACTTGGTAGCACAGGGACTTTCCGGTGCCGGTGGGCAGGATGCCGAGCGCGTGGCGGCCTTGCATCGCCGCTTCGACGATGTGCTGCTGCAATGGGCGGCCATCGGCGTGGGCGGGTTCGGGGCGGAAAGCGTCGAAGCAGGTCCAATGCTTCAGTTCCTTGCGCGCGTCGTGGTATTCGGCGCACCAGGTGCAGGCTGGATCGTCGCAGCGGGTGTCGCGCAATTGCCGCACCAGCGCGGCGGCGGCGGGGAATTGGTGGCGCACCCACGGCGGCATCACGGAATTGCCGCCCGCGACGGACAGCCAGGACAGCGCGTAGGCCAGCGCCCAGCCGTGGCTGGCGGTGGTGTCGACGACCGCTTGCGCCTGCGTGCTACATGTTTGGCTGGCGAGCAAGCGCAACATGGCCGCTTGCGCCTGCTCCGCAGTCGGACGGGCGGCGCCGCGCACGGTCATGAAGAAAGCGTCCAGGCCGCCGCGTTGCTGGTCGCCATCGGTACTCAGCCAGTGCCAGGCTAGCACCAGGTCCGGCCTTGTTGCATGGGTGGCGCGCAAGGCTGTCACTTGCTCGCGGAACAGGTCGAGCGCAAGGCGGGCGTCCAGTTCCGGGTCGTTCAGGCGTTCGCGGAAGAGTTGGCCATCCTGGTAATGCTTTACCAGGCGATGGTAGGGATTGCACGGGAAGGCCAGCGGACTCAGGCGCAGGGTGTCGACTACAGGCTTGTGCAAGAGCTTGAGCGACGGGTTGGCGGCGGCCAGGTGCGGCAGGTCGAAGGCGGCCAGGTTGTGGCCGAGCAGGAAGGAAACGGGCTCGGCGAAGGCGTCGAGCGCGGTGAGCGCGGCTTGCAAGTCGCCGCTGGCGTGCACCTGGGCTTCGCCGGTGTCCGCCCGCACTGCCGCGAAGCTGTGGATGCGCCCATCATTCTTGCCCACTTCCAGGTCGATCGACAGGCACCGCGGCGCGAGCGGCTTGGCAGGCGCGGCCTGGCTGGCCGGCGCCGTCACATGGTCGATGGCACGCTGCGGTGGGAGGGCTGAATTCATTGGTGCAAAGTATGGTTCATTGTTACGGGAAGCGCAATTCGCGCGTACAGGATTTGATGTCGCGCAACATCGCCTCGACGCCATCGACGCGACGGGCGATCCCATCGATGCCCCCTGCGCGTTGTGGCCTTGACTGCAATCAAAACGGCTTGGACAGCACTCACTAGAGTTGCCAATACACCGCTGGCCAAGCAAATCCTTTCGTCATTGCCTTCGTTCTCGAAGAACACGGGTTCTCTGCACTTTCCGCGCTACGCGCCAAGTTGTTCGCGCTTGTTGAACTTGTCGGGCCACGTTGTCGTCAGAAATTTCCCGAGCCTAAAAAACGACGAAAGAAATCTCTCATGCAAAAAGCCGCAACTTCACTCATCAAGCTTTCGGCGATTTTTATTGGCACATTCGTTGGGATTCCGCTGGCGCTCCTTATTCTATTGAATACTGGGCGGCCCATGTTGGAGCGCATTCCGGCGACTACTTGCAGCGTCGAGTGGCTCGATCAAGAACTTAACCGTACAACAGGGTCGTTCAATTTTTGTCCAATAGATTTCGGTGCTGTCCGTACATTGGATAAAGAAGAATATGTCGAACTCGATGGGCATGTGTATCGCATGAGGAAATCGGAAACCAACAATTTTGGTGGCAATTGCATGGTTGGCGTGGCATGTTTCCCCCATATTTCATGGCCTCACGTGTGGAAAACGGTTCAGCTTATCGAATTGCCAGGACCAGTAGATTTTTCGAAATTGCATGCTTTTTTGGGCGGCGAATATCTGAGCGATGGCAAGGCGCAGTACTACCAGTGGTATCGAATCCAAGATACTGATCCACCAGTGAACATGTCCCAATTGCAAAGGTTTGAACACACTTCATACGCCACCGATGGTCGCTGGGTTCTTCATGACAACCGAGTGTTAAATGCAGATCCAAAATCCTTCGAGACAATTCAGAAATTGAGCATCGGAGGACCCGACGACGAAACTTGGTCAGCATTCGGACGTACCAAGACCAACGTGTATTTCAAGGGTCAGGCCATTGTTGGAGCCGATCCCGGAAGCTTCAAGGTCATCAAGTACTTCGAGCTTAAAAAAGGCGAGCATGCCACAGGCCACTATCGCTCAGTCGCCTTTGATAAAGCTCACGTGTGGGAAGAGGGTTCGCACGAGATGACCGCAACGGATGCTTCACGAGACTATTTGTTGAAATTGCATGCGGACGCAATAGCCGCGGAACTAGAACTTTCAAAACATTTGAAGTAGTTTGCGTAGACCATGGTTGAGCCAGCCCCAAATCCGCACATTCGGCATAGTGCCCGCCGAATGGCCGCGCATGCCGCAATAATTCATGGACTATTGTTGAACATACCATCGCACGGCGCGCCGGTTTATGACGGATATGATGAATTCTATCGGTCCTTGCCGCACCGAGTGTTTGAAGACGTACCAGCACGCGAATTCAAAGGAATCAAGGGCAATGCGATAACATGGCGTGGCAATAAACTGAGGCTCGCTGATGCAATCTTCAATCCCGGCGAATTTTCCGCAAATGACCCCGTTGGCCAGGTTAAATTCCTCCACCCTTGGCCAGGTCAAATTCCTCCAGGC
>JAZKBP010000053.1:0-29933 GCA_040388555.1 Pseudomonadota bacterium | reverse complement strand
CAAAACCCAACTTTAGTGAAAAATCCAACTCAAGACGGTTGCTGTCCCCTTTTCGCTTTAGCTAGCGGCTGGCCGCTTTTCGCGGCTAGCCGTAGGCGCCGCCCGTGTAGAGCAGGTCGAATAGGCGCGCGATGGTCGCGATCACCAGCACGGCCCCGCCCATCAGGGTTGCCACCAGCAGCACGGCCAAGGGCCAGCTTGAGCGCGATTGGCGGCCGGAACCGGCGTTGTGGGCGGCATCCCACTTGTCGTCGGCCAGCAAACCGATCACCAAGGCCTCGATGCAGGCGGCAATGCCCGACACGAGCAGTGGCAAGACCTTGAAGAAGGGGTTTTGCGCCGGCGCCAGCACGGCCACCATGGCCGCCACCGCCACGCTGGCCAGGTGCAGCCAGCCCCAGCGGTCGCGCGCGCCGCCCAGGTAAAAGCGGTGGGCGCCCACCACGCCGCCCACCAGGGCGAGCAGGGTGGCGAGGGTCTTGTTCTTGTGATTGGACGGCATTGGCAGGCTTGGAATTGCTGGAAAGCAGGCAGTATCGGTCAAATTCGTGGCTAAAGCATCACTTTTCCCGCGTTTTCGTTTGCCCACCCCCGCCAAAATGGGCGATAATGCCCGACTTCGCCCGAATTGCGCGCCCTGTGTCAATATCGCTTGCTGCTGTGCGGCATTGCGCGCTATAATTGTCGGCTTTTTCCGCCCAGCACACATTTTTTTTGGAACTATTATGGTCGTTATTCGTTTAGCTCGTGGAGGCGCCAAGAAGCGCCCATTCTTCAACATCGTTGCAACGGACTCGCGCAATCGCCGCGATGGCCGCTTCATCGAGCGCATCGGTTTCTACAACCCGATGGCCGCCGGCGGCGAAGTGCCACTGTCGATCACCGCTGACCGTCTGGCCTACTGGCAAGGCGTGGGCGCGCAACTGTCGCCGACCGTTGCCCGTCTGGTCGCTTCGAAAGCAGCTTGATTTTAGCCGCAACAGGTTTGAGCGCGGCAGCCGACTCCGGGGTGGAAGTCCCCGCGGACCTGACTCCGGTCGGGTATGTGTCCGGCGCCTACGGCGTGACCGGTTCGATCCGGGTCACCCCGTATTCGAGCGACGCGGACGCGCTGCTGAACGTGAAAACCTGGTGGGTCGATAAACCGGCCCTGCGCAGCGTCTGCGTACGCAGCACGAAAATGCACGGCGGCGACGTCGTGGCCCAGCTGGTCGGCGTGGTGGGGCGCGATGCCGCGGAGGCGCTCAAGGGCGCCGCCGTGCAGATCGCGCGCAGCGCCTTCCCGCAGCTGCCGGACGACGAGTTTTACTGGTCCGATCTGATCGGACTCGATGTCGTGAATTTGGAAGGTGAAGCCCTCGGGCAAGTCACCGACATGATGCACAATGGCGCGCAATCGATTTTGCGGATCACGCCGGTTCTTGATGCGTCGGCAAGCGAAAAGGCGCCTGAGCGCCTGATCCCGTTTGTCGAGCAGTTCGTCAAGACTGTCGATGCGCAAGCGAGGAAGATTACCGTGGACTGGGGCTTGGACTATTGAGTCCGCCGCGGTCTTGTTTTTACTGACAGCGCGGGAATCCGATGCAGTTTGACGTCGTGAGTTTGTTTCCCGAGATGTTTGCCGCCTTGACGCAGTCGGGTGTCACCCGGCGCGCCTTCGAGCAACAGCGCTGGGGCTTGTCGATCTGGAATCCGCGCGAATTCACGAGCGACAATCATCGCACCGTGGACGACCGCCCGTATGGCGGCGGACCTGGCATGGTGATGCTGGCCAAGCCGCTGGAGGCGGCGATCGGCGCGGCGCAAGCGCGCCAGGGCGAACTGGGTTTGCCCAAGCCGCGCGTGCTGTACATGTCGCCGCAAGGGCGCGCTTTGACGCACGAACGCGTGATGGCATTGAAGGACGAGCCGGGCCTGGTGCTGCTGTGCGGACGCTACGAAGCGGTCGACCAGCGCTTGCTGGACCGGGTGGTCGATGAAGAAATCAGCCTGGGCGACTTCGTGTTGTCCGGTGGCGAACTGGCCGCGATGGCCTTGATGGATGCGGTGGTGCGGCAATTGCCCGGCGTGCTGGGCGACGATGCCTCGGCGCTCGAAGACAGTTTTGTCAACGGCTTGCTCGATTCGCCCCACTACACGCGCCCGGAAACGTATGAAGGCGTGGCCGTGCCGCCCGTGCTCATGGGGGGCAACCATGCCGAGATCGGCAAATGGCGGCGCCAGCGCATGCTTGAGGCGACGGCAAAGAAACGCCCGGATCTGCTGGCCAAGGCGCGCGCGGCCGGGCTCTTGAGCAAGGCCGATGAGAAATTCTTGGCGGGCCTGTAAGGGACTGCGGAGATGTTGTTGTAGTAAAAGTCGGGCATGTTGCCCGCATGTTTAACCCCATCCTCTACTGGGCACACCGGATTTTCCGGACGCAGCGCCAGCACGATGGTTTATGGAGTAATAAAAATGGATCTGATTCAGCAACTTGAGCAAGAAGAGATTGCCCGTCTGGGTAAGTCGATTCCTGATTTCGCCCCTGGCGATACCGTCATCGTCAACGTCAACGTCGTCGAAGGTACGCGTAAGCGCGCCCAGGCATACGAAGGCGTCGTCATTTCCCGTCGTAACCGCGGCTTGAACTCGAACTTCATCGTTCGCAAGATCTCGTCGGGCGAAGGCGTCGAGCGTACCTTTCAGTTGTATTCCCCGCTGATCGCGTCGATCGAAGTGAAGCGTCGCGGCGATGTGCGTCGTGCCAAGCTGTACTACCTGCGCGAGCGTTCGGGCAAGTCGGCACGTATCAAAGAGAAATTGCCGCAGCGTCGCGTGGCGACCAAAGCAGCTGCCGAATAATATCGGTGTCTGTGTTGCGAAAAAAGGCATCCGGAGGGATGCCTTTTTTACTGGTTCAGTGTAAGTCAACGTAGGTGGATGCTTGGCCAAACTCTCTTTCGATCCGCGGCAATTGCCGGTCGGCGCCGTCGGCGGCGAAGCGGCGCTCGCGCCCGAGCGCTTGAGCGCTTCCTGGCTGCGCCAGCGTTTCGCCAAACCGCCCGCATGGGAAGCGGAAATCGCCGACGAAGGCTTGAGCCGGCGCGAGCATCCCACCCCGGCCTCGGTCTTGATACCGCTAGTGCTGCGCGAGGGCGAAATCATGATGCTGCTGACCCAGCGCACCGCCCACTTGACCGACCACGCCGGCCAGATCAGCTTTCCGGGCGGACGCGCCGAAGATGCCGACGCCTCGGCCATCGACACCGCCTTGCGCGAGACCGAAGAGGAAGTGGGCTTGCACCGCCGCCACATCGAAGTGATCGGCACCTTGCCCGATTACTTCACCGGCACCGGCTACCGCGTCACCCCCGTCGTTGGCCTGGTCAGCCCGCCGTTCGAGTTGCAAGCGGACCCGCACGAAGTGGCGGAAATCTTCGAAGTCCCGCTCGCGTTCTTGATGGATGGCATGAACCACCAGCGCCTGTCGCTCGATTTGCCCGAAGGCGCGGGACGGCGCACCTTCTACGCCATGCCCTACAAGCACTTTTACATCTGGGGCGCGACGGCCGGCATGCTGCGTAATCTGTTCCACTTCTTGCGCGTCTAGGTGGGAATTTGGCGTTTGCTTCTGCTGCGCCTCTAGCCGGAGGCAATCCCAGTTGGGGACAGACCCCTGTTTGCAGGAAATGCCGGCATTTCCTGCAAACAGGGGTCTGTCCCCAACTGGGATTGCCGCTATCGCGTGGCGGTGCGGGCATTGCACCCCCGCCTAGGGTGCGCTATCGTAGCGGGCATTGCAGTATTGCTTGATTCTCAAAGGATTCTTGATGACCTTTCTTTCCATTCTGTGCGCACTGCTCATCGAGCAACTCAAGCCTTTGCGCGCGGATAATATGATTTATGCGCAAGTGAAGGGTTTCGCCATGCGCATGGAAACCTGGTTCAACGCAGGACACGCCAGCCACGGCCGCATGGGCTGGATCTTGATGATGGCGTTCTTGATGCTGCCCACCGGCTTGATCTACGCGGCGCTGCGTTTCAACGACCACATGTACCTCGCTTTCGGCTGGAACGTGCTGATCGTTTATCTGACGCTCGGTTTTCGCCACTATAGCCACTATTTCACCTCGATCCAGCTGGCCCTGAACGCCGGCGACGAGATGGTCGCGCGCAGCTTGCTGGCCGAATGGACCAAGCAAGACACAGCGGGGATGGAAGCGCCCGAAATCGCGCGCCTGGCGGTGGAAAAGTCCTTGGTGACGACGCACCGCAATGTGTTCGGCGTGTTTTTCTGGTTCTTGATGCCGCTCGGGCCCGCTTGCGCCGTGATGTACCGCGTGGCCGAATACCTGGCGCGCGCCTGGAACGAGCCTGACCATATGCGCAATGAAGCCTTCGGCCAGTTCGCCGCGCGCGCTTTCTATTGGATCGACTGGGTGCCGGTGCGTTTGACGGCGATCGCGTTCGCCGTGGTTGGCAATTTCGAGGATGCGATTTACGCGTGGCGTAACTTTGCGCACCGCTGGTCGGACCAGGCGATCGGCATCATCCTGGCCGCCGGCGGTGGCGCCATGGGCGTGCGCCTGGGCAGCCCGAACGAAAACGCGGCCAAGGTCTTGCCGGCCGACGCGGCCACGGTCGACAGCACCGACAGCGAAGCGGACGTCTTGCCCGGCGAAGAGCCGAGCGTGCGCGCACTGCAAAGCACGGTGGGCCTGGTGTGGCGCGCCTTGCTGTTGTGGATGATGCTGCTGCTATTGCTGTCGGGCGCGGTCTTGCTCGGCTGATGGCTGCGGCGGGCGGGGCGGCGTGCCCCGTCATGCGCAAAATGGTGGCGCAACTCTTCTATAAGATATAATACCGGGGTTCTCTGTTCACTAGCGACTTTCCGGTCACCGCGCCACCATGGCCAAGCCACCCCATCCCATCGTCGAATTGTCCGAGGAGTTTTTCATCCTCGGCACCACCCATAGCGGCAAGCAGTTCCGCCCCAGCGACTGGGCCGAGCGCCTGTGCGGGGTGATGTCTTGCTTCCGGCCCGAGGGCAGCGGCGGCCCCAACGCGCACCTGCAATTTTCGCCCTGGGTGCGCCCGACCTTGCTGGGCGGCGTGAAGGCGGTGATCGTGAAGGCCGAGGCGCTGCACCGGCAAGAACCGCTAGCTTATCACTTTGTTATCGATTTCGCGCGCGACAACGACTTGCAAGTGCTCGACGCTTGCATCATCGCGGACGCCGCGGCCGACGCCGCCGGCTGATGCCACGGGCGCCGCGCCGCCCCTCCCATGCTCTCCCAATCAAGACCAAGGGCGCCGCTTTGAGACGCCTCAAAGCCGGGCCCGGAGCCGCGCGTTAGCGTAGATGCGACGTGCGCCGACCCGGTTGCGTGCGCAAGAACAAGGAGAGCGCCATGCGTGTGGGAGACATCTGTACCGTGCAGCCCGTGTTTTGCCTGCGTGACGAAACCGTGCAGGGCGCCGCCGCGCTGATGCGCAAACACCATGTGGGCGATGTCGTCGTCGTCGAGCAAGCCAATGGCGAGCAGGTTCCCGTGGGCATCATCACCGATCGCGACATCGTCGTCTCCGTCATCGCGCTGGGCCTGGACGCGGCCAGCTTGCTGGTGGCCGACATCATGAGCGATGAACTGCTCACCGCCACCGAGGACGATGACGTGTATGAGACGATCGACCGCATGCGTTTTCGCGGCATCCGGCGCGTGCCCGTGGTCAACAGCACGGGGGCTTTGACCGGCATCGTCAGCGTGGACGACGTGCTCGAGTTCCTGGCCGAGGAAATGAGCGAACTCTCGCGCATCAGTTCACACCAGCAGGCGCACGAAAAGCGCGCGCGCCAGTAATTGCTGCCCTTTATGCGCCACCGTTTGTGCGCCGCCATTTGCGCGCCGCCCTTGCGCATGCTCAAGGCGGCGCGTCCGGCGCCAGGAAGGCCGCGCCCACCTGCTCGCGCAGCCAACTATTGGCCGGGTCGCGCTCCACGCTCTCATGCCAGTACAGGTACAAATCCCAGGGCGGCATGGCGAAGGGCAGGGGCAGCATCACGTTGGCGAACTGCACGTCGCTGATGCGGGCGAAGCGCTCCGGCAAGGTCAGCAGCAAATCCGTTTCGCTGACGACCTTACAGGCCGCGAAATAATGCTGGCAGCGCAGCGTGACGCGGCGCGCCAAACCCAGGCGGCTCAGTTCGAAATCCTCGATGCCCGGTCCCTCGCGCCGCGAGCTGACCAGCACGTGGCCTTGCGCCAGATAGCGCTCGAGCGTGATGGGGGCGCCGCCGGCCAACATCGGATGGCCGGCGCGCGCCAGCACCACCGTGTTTTCATGCGCCAATTGCGCGTGCCGCACGCTCGCTGGAAACGGCAGCAGAATATCAATGGCGGCATCGACCGTCCCGGAGGCGAACTGCGCCACCAGATCGCGCCGCGCCACCCTTGACGCGGCCACGCTCACCTGCGGCGCCACCCGCGCCAACTGGCGCATCAGGGCTGGTAGCGTGGCCGACTCCATCACGTCGCGCAAGGCCAGCGTGAAGCGGCGCGTGCTGTTGGCCGCGTCGAAGTCGGCCCGTCCGCCCAGCACCAGTTCCAGGCCGCGCAAGCTGGCGCGCACCGGCTCGATCAAGCTGCGCGCCACCGCGGTCGACACCATGCGCTGGCCTTGGCGCTCGAACAAAGGGTCTTTCAACAGGGTGCGCAGGCGCGCCAAGGCGTGGCTGACGGCCGGCTGCGAAAGGTTGAGTTTGCGCGCGGCGGCGCTGACGCTGCCTTCACTGTCGATGGCGTCGAACACGGCGAACAGGTTCAGGTCGACTTTTGAGATATGCATGAAATGAATTTTATAGTATTCAAACTATTCATTTGATTGATTGTATCGTGCGCCCTATGCTGGATGCATCAATTTGATGTCAAGCAATAGGAAACAGCATGAGCCAGCACAAGCCAGTCCCGTCCCGCTCCTTCGAGGGCAAAGTGGTGCTCGTCACGGGCGGGGCGGGCGGCATCGGGCGCGCCGCCGCGCTTGCCTTCGGGCAGGCTGGTGCCAGCGTCGTGGTGGCCGATCTGTCGGCCGAGGGCGAACAGACGGCGGCGGCCATCGTGGCCGCCGGCGGTAGCGCCGTGTTCCGGCGCATGGATGTCACGCGCGCGGCCGAGGTGGCCGAACTGGTCGAGGCCACGGTCGCCACCTTTGGCCGGCTCGACTGCGCCTTCAACAATGCCGGCATCGAGGAAGAACATGCGCCGCTCGCGCAAGGCGACGAAGCCATGTTCGACCGCATCATGGACGTCAACGTCAAGGGCGTTTGGCTGTGCATGAAATACGAGATCGCGCAAATGCTCAAGAATGGTGGCGGCGCCATCGTCAATACGGCCTCGGTGGCCGGTTTGATCGGCGCGCCCACGCAATCGGCTTACGCTGCGAGCAAGCACGCGGTGGTGGGCATGACCAAGACGGCGGCCATCGAGTATGGCCGCGCCGGCATCCGCGTCAACAGCGTCTGTCCGGGTGTGATCAACACCAAGATGCTCACGCGCGCGCTCGAGCGCGAACCGCAGCGCGCCAAGAAACTGCGCAATGTCCATCCGATCGGACGCTTCGGCGAATCCGAGGAAATCGCCAATGCCACGCTGTGGCTGTGCTCCGATCAAGCTTCCTTCGTCACCGGCCACCAATTGGCGGTCGACGGCGGTCTCACGGCGATTTGATTTTCAAGGCCTCTCCCCTTGAATCCCTTGGGGCGAACCGCGTTGCTGGTTCGCCCTTTTTTATTGGCGGCCGCGGCGCGCCCGCCTCCCTTACTGCAACAGCTGGAAGCCGACCACCACGGCGTTGTACAAGGCATGCACCAGCATCGGCGCCAGCAGCGACTTGCTGCGCTCGTAGACAAAGGCGGTGCACAAGCCGACCACGAACACCGGCAGCATCGACAGCGGTGGATGGACGATCGCGAACACCGCCGCGCTCATCACGATCGCGGGCAGCATGCCCATCGAGCGGCGCAAGCCGCCAAAGATCAGGCCGCGGAAGATGAATTCCTCGCACAAGGGCGCGGCAATCACGGTCAGCGCGAGCAGCCACAGCGTCCCGATCTTGCCCAGCATCTTGGCTTGCTCCGGGTCGGCCTCGATCGGGAAATGACGCAGCAAGACCATGTAGCCGGCCCAGGCGGCGATGGCGACCGCGGCCCCGCCCAAGCCAAGCAGCAGCGAGCGCCCAGTGTTCCCGTTCAGCAGCACGGGCACTTCGCGCGTCTTGCCCAGCCAGTACACCAGGCGCATGAGCAGATACACGAACAGGCCGGCAATGCCGAAGGCGAGCAGCAGCGCTTGCGATACCGGCAGGTTTAACTTGCCGCACACGAACAGGGTGATCCCTTGCACGACGAAAAACAGCATGGCGGCGATCAAGCCGTCGGAGGTCGATACGCGCGCCGGCGGCGAAGCGGCATTGTCCAGCAGATAGGGCAATTCGTCGCGCGCCTTTTGCCACAAGGCTTGCGCCAGGCAAGCCGTGAGCACCATCACCACCAGTTGTTGCGACCACACGCTGCTGAAGATGGCGTAGGTGTACAAACCGGCGAGCGTCATGTACAGGTACAGATAGCTCGGCCGCACCCGGGTGCGCACGTCTTGCGCGAGCGGATCGCATGCGAATACACCCAGCGCGACGGCGATGGTGGAAAACACCGGCACGCCGGCCAGCACGATCACGATCAGGCTGAGCATCTGCCAGCCGAGCTGCGGGGCCTGCCACAGACCGAGGCCGAAGATGGCCAGCGGATAGACCATGGCCAACACCGCCCATAGCTGTGCCTTTTCCTTGAGCACGCTCTGTATCGAGCGGGGAAAGGTAAACAGCATCCACAACGATTGCCCCTCGTTATTCAGAGTCTGGAAGGCTGACATCATCAACATATAGGCCGCCATGCCGAAGGCGATGCCCGCCATGGTGGTGGGATGCTGGCCCAGCTCGGAGATGGCGGAGAGCTTGCCGTTAAACATCAACTGGCTGCCGATGATCACGACGGGAAGCAGCACGCTTTGCACCAGGAAGTTGCGGTCGCGGCTGAGCAGGCGCAATTCGCGCCGCTGAATCGGGGACGATGGCAGCAGGCGGCGCAGGCCGGCCAGGCTGGGTGCGCCGGCCCCATCGGCTGGCGCAGGCGGCGCCGCCTTGCGCGCGGACTCGCGCGAACTGGAGGCGACGACGCCATCGCGCAATTGGAAGCGCAGCACGCGCACACCCAGCCATAGCGGCACGACGATCTCGAGCGTCAGCAGGGCCAGCGCGCTCAGGGGCGCTATGCCGGCCCCGGGGTTGATGGCCTGGATCAGCAAGCCCGGCGGCGTCCACAGTGCCCACGCTGGAAATTGGCGCGCCCATTCGAACACGAAGGCGGAGGGCGTGGACATGCCGAAGGACATGGCCAAATACATGAAAGGCATGCTGACGATGCCGGCCAGCGCTTGCAGATTGCGCAGTTGCGAAGGCGGCAGCGCCATGCGCAAACCGGTGTCGGCCAGGGTGCGCACCAAGGCCGCCAGCGGCAGCAGCGCGGCCGCGCCGGCCAGCGCCACCAGCGGCGCGCTCCAATGCAAGCCGGAATACCAGGCCAGCATCCCCAGCGCCGGCAGCATCATGGTCCAGCCGACCGGATTGGCCAAGGTGCGTTCGAACAAGCGCCCCCACAGCAAGGTGCCGCGGCGCGCCGGCAGCGTGACCAGCCATTCCAGGTCCCAATCGGGCTGGGCCAATTCCTTGCTACCCAGCGGCAGCAGGATGCTCACCAGCAGCAACAGCGACAACTGCATCGTCAAACCCTTGAGCACCGGTGCGGCGAAAGGGGCCTCATTCAATTCCTGCGCGGCCACGCTTTCGTCACGGCGCTCGTGGTGCTTGGCCGTCGTGTACACGCAATGGCTGGCCGGATTCAGGCTGCATTGGACGTTGAGCATGGATTGGCGTGCCACCGACATGAAGGAAAGCATCATGAACAGCGCCATCACGACGCCCAGCACGTAGCCGAGGCGGCGCTTGTTCGGGGTGGCGGCGCGGCTCTTCGTGTTCTTGCTGCCGCGGAATTTGGCGCTCGTGACCACGTTGAGCAAGCGCCGCAGGCGCAGGCGCGCCAGCAGCCACATGGCGTGCGCCGGGGAGGGCGCGATCATTGCGCCGTCTCGCTGGCGTCGTCGGTGATTTTCAGGAACACTTCCTCGAGCGAACCGTCGGCCGCCGCCTCGCTACGGATCTCGTCGAGTGTGCCGGTCGCCACCAGGGCGCCGCGGTGGATGATGCCAACCCGGTCGCACAGCTTTTCGGCCATGTCGAGCAAGTGGGTGGAGACGAAGATGGTGGTGCCGCCGGCGGCCGCGGCCAACAAGCGCTCTTGCACGTCGCGCGAGGCGCGCGGATCGAGGCCGTTGATCGGCTCGTCCAGGATCAGCACGCTGGGCTCGTGGATCAGGGCGCAAGCGAGGCCGAGCTTTTTCTTCATGCCCATCGAATAGTTGACGGCGAATTCTTCCGTCACTTCGTCCAGGCCGAATTCGGCCAGCATGCGCGCGCTGCGTTCGGCCGCTTGCGCGCGCGAATAGCCATGCATTTCGGCTACGAATTGCAGGATTTCGCGCCCGCGCAGGAAGTCGTAAAAGATCGGGTTGTCCGGCAGATAGCCCACGTGGCGTTTGACCTCGGTGGCATCGGCATGGCAATCGAGGCCGTCGATCAAGACGCGCCCGCCGCTTGGCACCAGGATGCCCATCATCATGCGGATGGTGGTGGTCTTGCCGGCGCCGTTAGGGCCGAGAAAGCCGAATACCTCGCCGCGCTTGACCGTCAGCGACAGCGGCTTGACTGCCTCGTAACTGCCATATGCCTTGCTCAAACCTTGAAACTCGATCATTGCTTGCCTTCAAAATAAAATTGCACTTATTATATCTTACTTAATTCGAAGGCATGGCCAGGCGCTCCGCCATCTTGCTCACCGTCATAGAATGGAGCCAGATGCGGCCAGGACCCGTCAGGGTGGCCAGGAACAAGCCTTCGCCGCCGACCAGGATATTGGTCAAGCCGCGGATCATCTGGGTGTCGAAGCTGACGGACGATTCGAACATCGCCACATGGCCCGGTTCCACGCGCATGGTTTCGCCCGGTTTCAAGTGGTATTCGATGGCGTCGCCGTCCAGTTCCGCGAACACCATGCCCGGGCCCGTCAAGCGCTGCAAGATGAATCCATTGCCGCCGAACAAGCCAGCGCCGAGCTTCTTGGTGAAGGCGATGTCGAGGCTGACGGATTTTTCCGCGCAGACAAAAGCATGCTTGTGCATCATGATCGACTGCTGGGGATCGAGGTCAAACGCCAGGATCTTGCCGGGGAAGTCGGTGGAAAAGGCCACTTGGCCGGGCGCTTGCTCGACGCCGAAATCGATGATGAACATGGAGGCGCCCGAGACGGCGCGCTTGAACATGCCACCCAAGCCGCCGCCGGCGTTGGTGTTCATCGTCACCGTCGAGGTCATCCAGGACATGGCGCCGGTGTCGGAAAATACCACGTTGCCTGGCATCAGGTCGACCGCCAGGGTTTGCTGGATGGTGCCCATGATGTGATAGCGCAAGCCGCTGCGCGAAACGCCAGTCACTTCGGGGACGGTGGGGATGTCGGGAATGCTCATAATGTCTCCAGGAGGGGTGCAGCGGCAGGGATTGCCGCCAGCGCCTGCGCAGTGTCGCGTGCTCTGGATGTGGCGTCAACGGCAAAGATGTCGTTTTTTTACCGAAATGCTTTGTGCGCCGTCATGACGGCGGCGCGCCGGGCTGGCCAGCTGGGGCGGGCGCCGCGGGCGACGCTGTCGATGCGACGCCCGCGGCGCCAATACGTGTTTATTGCTGTCGCTTACGCGCGCACCTTACTCGTAATACGCTTCGACCTTGCCTTTGAGCTTGATCAGCATCGGCATACCTTTGCGGTCCACCGATTTTCCAGCGGGAACCTTGATCCAGCCTTCGCTGATGCAATATTCCGACACATCGGTGCGCACCTTGTCGTTGAATTTGATGCCAACTTCATGCTCGAACACGGCCGCCACGTGATGCGGGCTGCGCGGGTCGATGGACAGATGGTCGGGCAATGGGGGGCGGGTAGTATCGTTCATGGGTCGTGATTATCCAATAGAAAAAAAGTCGGGGCAAGCTTGTTTAGTGTTTCAGGTAGTGGTCCAGCCAGTCGAGCACGGTGTGATGCCAGAGCACCGAGTTGGCAGGCTTCAAGACCCAGTGGTTCTCGTCCGGGAACACCAACAGTTTGCTCTCGACGCCTTGGCGCTGCAGCGCCGTGAAAGTGCCCAGGCCTTGCGAGGTGGGAATGCGGTAATCGAGTTCGCCATGCACCACCAGCATCGGCGTCTTCCACTTGGTGACGAAATTAACTGGATTGAATTTTTCATGGTTGGCCGGCACGGCATAGTAGGGGCCGCCGTTTTCCCATTCTGTGAACCACAATTCCTCGCTGGCGTAAGCCATGCCGCGCGTGTCGAACACACCGTCGTGGTTGACGATGCAGCGAAAGCCATCGCTCCAGGCGCCTTCGATCCAGTTCATCATATAGCCGCCGTAGGACGCGCCCAGGGCGCAGGCGCGCTCGCGGTCGAGCCAGGGGAATTTCTTGCTCGCCGCTTCCAGGCCCAGCTTCAAGTCGACCAGGGGCTTGCCGCCCCAGTCGCCGCTGATGGCGTCGGTGAAACCCTGGCCGTAGCCGGTGGAGCCGTGGAAGTCGATGAAGACGGTGGCGAAGCCGGCGCCCGCATACACTTGCGGGTTCCAGCGGTAACCCCAGGCATTGCCGAAGCTGCCTTGCGGACCGCCGTGCACGATAAAGGCGACTGGGAACTTGGCGCCGGGCGCCGCGTTCCCGGGCTTCATCACGTAGCCGTGCACGGTGTCGCCGCCAGCGCCGGCAAAGCTAAATTGCTCGTACTGGCCCATGCGCACGTCGGCCAGCATGTCTTCGTTCACGTGGGTGAGCTGGCTGATGGTCTTGGCCGGCGCGCCCAACTGAAGCTTGAACAATTGGTCGGCCGCGGCCAGATTGTCTTGCGCCAGCACCAGGGTGTCGCCGCGCAGGTCGAAGGCGTGCACGGTGCCCGCGCCCGTTAAGGGCGTGACGGCGCCGCCGGCGGCGTCGATGGAAAACAGGCGATGCTGGCCCAGGTCGTCGGCGCCGGCGATCAAGGCCTTGCCATCGTGGCGCCATTGGAATTCGGAAATGGAACGGTCCCAGCTCTCGGCCAGGACGCGGCGCTTGCCGCTGGCCACGTCCAGCAGCACCATCTTGAAGCGGTCCGCTTCGAAGCCGGGGCGGGCCATGGCCAGGTAGGCGATGCTCTTGCCGTCGGGCGAATAGGCCGCGCGCGTATCCCAGGCCGGATTGTCCGCCGTTAAGTTGCGTGGCGCCGCACCGCCGGCCGCCGCCACTTGGTAGACGTCGAAGTTGGTCGACCACGATTCGCTCTTGCCGGCAATGCGCACGGAGAACACGATGTTCTTGCCATCGGGGCTAAATTGGTATTCCTCATGGTCGCCAAATGGCTTGGAGGGCACGTCGCCGTCGAGCGCGCCGGTCAGGCTGACCGGGGCGGTGCTGACGCGGCCGTTGGCGTCGAGCGCGGCCGTGTACAGCACCGACTGGCGCCCGTCCGACCAGGTATCCCAGTGCCGCACGAACATGCGGTCGTACACGCGGCCGCTTGCCTTGTTCTTGCCTTGCGCATCGAGGCGCGCCTTGCTGCAGGCGAGGTCGGCGCAGTCGCGGAACACGGCTAGCGACAGGGCGATGCGCTCGCCCGTGGGCGAGAGGCGGAAATTGTCCACGTCGAGCGGCAAGTCGGTGACTTTCTCGGCCGGCGCGCCGTTGACGGGCTGGCGCCACACCTGGGAGCTGCCGGAGCGGCTCGACAGGTAATACACGGCGTCGCCAGCGGGCGACCATTCCGGATCGGTGCTTGAGCCTTCGCCCTGGCTCAGGCGCTGCGGCACCGGCTTGGGCGAGCGCAAGTCGATCATCCACAAATTGGTGACGCCGCGGTTCTTGTCGATGTCGGTGGCGCGCACCGTGTAGACGACGCGCGACGCGTCCGGGGCGACGGCGGGGCTGCCCACGCGCTCCATGCGGACCAGGTCTTCCACGGTAAGGCCGCGCGGGGCCGCGATGGCGCCGGTGGCCGCTACCGCGGCGCCCAGCGCTAACAGACGCAATATCATTCGATTGTCTCCAACGTTGTCGTAAAGGATGGCCTAGCGTGGCCAGCAACCCGACATCATACCAAGGCCGGGCGCTTCCGGCTGGAATGGACGGCGCAGCGGGGCCATCGCGCGTGCGCGCTTGCGCCCATTGTCCGGTTTGGATAGCATGGCCATTTTGGAAGCGTGATTTGCCCACCCTGGCTAGTCTCGGAGAAATCGAAACGCAATGGGATGCACTCGTTCATGGCGTGAAGCCGACGCCAATTGCCGCCACGCGCTGCGCGCGCGCATCGCCGCGGGCGTGGCCGGCCTGTGTTTGCTGCTGTGCGGCGAGCGCGCCGTGGCGCGCGAAAACATCCCGCTTTACACCTATTACGCCGATGCGCCCTTTGGCGTGGACGTGGAACGCAGCTTGACCGTGAAGCTGGCGCTGTGGATGTCGAAAAAATCGCAAGGCCGCTATCAATTCATCGCCACCTATATTCCGCGCCTGCGGCTCGACAAGGCGATCGGCCAGCCCGATTGGCGCGGCGTCGTCGCATGGACCAATCCAAACTGGTTCGACGATGGCGCGCAAACAAAATACCTGTGGACCCGCGGTATTTTGCACGACGCCAGCCTGGTGGTGTCCCTGCGCGCCAAGCCTGTGCTGTATGAAAACAGCGATTCGCTCAATGGCTTGAAGTTGGGCGGGATACTCGGCAGGCACTACGTGGAACTCGGGGACTATCTGAAGTCGGGCCAGATCGTGCGCGACGATGGCCATAGCGAACAGAGCAATCTCTTGAAATTGAAGCTGGGGCGGCTGGACGTCACCTTTGTCCAAATGAGCGACCTGGCTTATCACCGTCGCACTTATCCGGACCTCGATCAGTGGCTATATATCGCGCCCAAGCCGCGCGACACCTTTTCGCGCCATTTGTTCGTCAACAGCAAGCGCGGCGACTTGCTGCGCTTTCTGAATAGCTGCATCGGCGACTTGGCGCACGACCAGGAATGGGGCCCGGTGGTCAGCGCCAGTAACGCGGCCATGCAGCTGCGCGCGCATTGAGCGCGCCCGTCCAAGGTCAAGCCGCGGCGATATCGGGCGCGAGCGGCGCAAGCTTGCTTTTGCGCTTGCGGGGCTTGGGCGCGAGCATGGTGCCGCTGCAAGTGGGCGCGCCGCAGCGGCAGGGGAAGGCGGCCTTGATTTGCGCCGTGTGCCGACCCTCGTAGATCAGCGGATAGGAATAACTGAGTTCGTCGCCGCTGGCGATATTGCAGCTGGCGTAGATGAATACGCGCCCATCTTCCTCGAAGGCTTCGCAGTTGGGCTCGCAAGAGTGGTTGATCAGGCGCGCCGCATTGCCGCCGGCCCCGCCATCGATCACATTGCCGTCCGACAGGCTAAAGAAAAAGGTGTGGTTAATGGGGCCGCCGCGCAGCTTGGCGCGCTCGTTCATGAGCTCTTCCGAAATGCGTTCGCCGCGGTACTCGATAATGCGCTCGCCGGCGGGAATGTCGCGTGTCGCGAATACGCCGTCGCCGTGGACGATGGAGCGCTGGACCCGATAGGCGCGGCGGGCGCGTGGGGCGGGCGGGCTGGCAAGATTCGAATTCGGCATGGACGCGGCAGTATGAGCATTTGCGGGAGTGAGCAGTATATATCGGGCGGGCGCCGCTGCAAGCATTTGGCGCATCCAGGTGGCGGCGATCCGGTGGAAAAGAAGGGCGTTCGCGTCGAGAATTGGCGCGCTCGTCGCACGAGCGGCGCCAGGGCATGTTCCGGTCCTACAATGGCGCCATTGCATATGAAATGGGTCGCACATGGATTTCCTAACTAGCGTTCCGGAGTCGGACGACGAGGAACAAAAGCGCATCGCGCGCCTATACGTGTGGCATTCTCTGGGGCGGATGACGGCGCTGCAAATACCGTTTCTGCTAATTTTCATCTCCTTCATGGCCCGCGCCAGCCACTTTTCGACGCCATTCCTCATCGGCCTGGCTTCGTTGAACATCGTCAGCCTGGTCGCGGGAAGCATGAACATGGCGCGCCGCCAGCTCGCGCTGTTCCGGCAAAGCGAAATGACGCTGACGCGCGACTTGATTTCGGCGCGCCCGCGCCGCGCATTCATGTCGCCACTCGACCCGATCAGCAGCTTTGACCTGTGCGCCGACGTGTTATCGAGCATCGGCACCGCCAAAGCGCTCGACTACCGCACGACGATGGCGTTCGGGTATGACCAGTCCAAGGGGCTTATCCAGATTGGCCGATGGCGCCCATTTTGGGTGCTCGGCTCGGTCGTGGTCGAGATCGCGGAAATGGAAGGACGCCGCACCCAGGTGATCGTGCGGCGCAAGCCAGGCCTGAATATGTTGCAGGTGCAGACGGGAAGCGCGCTGCAGACGGTCGAGGCGGTCACAAGTTTATTGCGCGATGCATGCCAGCAGCGCCGGCGCGCGCTCGATGCGGACAAGCGCGAGCGGACCCTGGAGCGGGCAGCCTTGCAGGCCAAATTGGTGGCGTTGCAAGCGCAGGTTGAACCGCATTTTTTGTATAACACCCTGGCCAATCTGAAGTACCTGATCCGCACCGATCCGGACATCGCGCAACAGATGGTCGAGCATCTGGTTGGTTATCTGCAGACGGCCATGCCGGATATGCGTTCGGTGTCGTCCACGGTAGGGCGCGAGGTCGAGCTGGTCAGGCACTTCCTGAGCATCATGCAAATTCGGATGGGGAAGCGCTTGAGCTTTGAATTTGATGTCGACGACGACGCGCTCGACCTTGCGGTTCCGCCCGCAATGCTCATTTCCCTGGTCGAGAACGCGGTCAAACACGGCTTGGAGCGCGCCACGCGACCGGGACGCATCACGATTGGCGCCGCCATTGAAGGGGCGCAGCTCGTATTGCGCGTCGCCGACGACGGGATCGGATTGAAGGACGAAGCGGGCCAGGGTTTTGGCCTGGCGAATATTCACGAGCGCTTGAAATTGCTGTATGGTGAGGCCGCGTCGCTGCTGGTCGCGCCCGGCGCGCTCCATGGCGTGACCGTCACTCTGACCATTCCCCTGTCCAAGCAACAGGAACGTTGAACATGCCGATAGCTCTCATTGTCGAAGACGAACCACTGCTGCGCGCCGAATTGCGCGATCAATTGGCCCAATTGTGGCCGGAACTGGAGATCGCGGCGCAGGCCGAGAATGGCATCGAAGCGATACGCCTGATCGAAGCACTGCGGCCCGACATTGTATTTCTCGATATTCAAATCGCGGGCTTGAATGGCCTGGAAGTGGCGCGCCATATCCCCGAGACGACCCACGTGGTGTTTGTGACCGCCTATAGCGAATACGCGGTGGGCGCGTTCGAGGCGGGGGCGGCCGATTACCTGGTCAAGCCGATCAGCGCGGCGCGACTGGCCTTGACGGTCAAGCGGCTCAAGGCGCGCGAGGGGGCGGGCGGCAAGCCCTCGAGCGCTGTGTGGACCAAGGCTTTCCAGGGCCAAGCGCCGGCTTACCTCAAATGGATCAAGGCTTCGCTGGCCGACACGGTACGCCTGATCATGGTCGACGATGTCCTGTTCTTTCAATCCGACGACAAATACACGCGCGTGGTGACCAAAAACGCCGAAGCCTTGATACGGATGCCCCTGAAGGGTTTGCTCGAGCAGTTGGATCCGTCCCAGTTTGTGCAAATCCACCGCAGCACGGTGGTCAATCTGCAGGCGATCGACTGGATCGAACGCCACGGCACGGCGATGGAAATTCATTTGCTGGGTCAGGCGCAGCGGCTGGCCGTGAGCGAGGCGTTCATGCGCCAGTTCAAGCAAATGTAGGCAATGCGCGGCCCGCAGCGGCGCTGGTGGCGCCGTTGTACACTGTACGCATGATCCCATTGTTTTTCTTAGTCGCCGCCATTTTGATAAGCGTGCCGACGGTAGTCTGGTACGGCCGTGGGCCTGCTCGCGCCAAGGTGCCAGCCGGGTATTTGCGTGTCGCGCTGGCAGCGACGGCGGCTTGTATCGTTTCGGTATTCTTGATCAGCGCTTTCGCTAGCAAGGTCGGCATCGCTGATTGGAGCATCAGCCAAGCGCTGCGCTGGCTCGCGCTGTGCGCGATTTCGGTCTGCCTATCGCTGTTTTCGCCCTTGTTGATTGGCTTTGGTCTGGCGAAAAAAGCGTCGACCAAGCGTGCCATGGTGTTGGCAATTGCTTTGGGCCTGGTTGCGGTCGTGCTGTTTGGCTTCTTTTTCGCGGTATTCGGCTTCCTGGTCTTCTTACCGATTTGAAGGCACTTCAATGATGACCATGGCAGTGACGTTCACCGCAGCGCGCGGTTTTGTCGTCACCATGTTGAACCTTGAATTACGTTAATGGCCGAGCAGGCGACGGGCTAGCATGGAAGGTAAGTCGCGGCGGCAATCGACGATCAAATAGATTTGCACTTGCGCCGCGTCGATGCGGTAGATGACCCGATAGGACTTGAACGTCGTTTGCCGATACTCCTTGATGCCAACTGCCACCAACTCCTTTGGGTAACCGCCACGCTCCGGGAACAGTGCGAGGCTGTCTGCGACTTTCATCAGCATATCGAGCACGCGCTTGGCGTTTGCCGCGCTATCGAATTCAGCGATGTAGTCGTAAATTGATTCGAGGTCGCGCTCGGCGCCGGCGGTGAGAACCACCTCGTAGCGCTGTGCCTTGGTCGTCATTTGTCCCGCGCCGCCTTGGCGCGTAAGCGCGCTACCACATCGGCAATCGGCTTGACTCGCCCTACCTCAAGGTCTTGGTTGCCGAGTGCTAGGATTTTCAGCAAGGCCATTGTTTCTTGCGTTTCCTCAAACGTAGCAATGTCTTGTAATACGGCCTTAGCCTCACCGTTTTGCGTAATGAGCAATGGTTCGCGGTGCTCGGAAAGGCGCTCCAATACCTCGGCGGCGTTCGCTTTTAGGTAACTGATTGATTTGACTTGAGATGAGTAGCGCATAGCTTGGTCCTGTGAATCGAGTAAGACTAAATATAGACTTATTTCGGTCTTCAAGCAATCGCAGGCCGTCAAATGACGCCAGCCCAATGTGCCGAGTGTCCTTGGTCGCTGCAGCGGTGAAGCGCGGCGGCGATTACTATGGTCGCCTGGGAAGCCTTGGACTATAGTGGGAATCATCAACAACAGCAATGAAAGCACATCATGTTAGTGACAACCACGGAAAACATCGCCGGCTATCGCGTGCTGGAAACAAAAGGGCAAGTCTTTGGCGTGGTTGTGCGCAGCCGAGGCTTGGCGGGCAATCTGATGGCCGGTTTGCGCTCGATCTTCGGCGGAGAGATCCATGAATATACGTCCCTGCTGGAAGAAACACGGCGGCACGCTCTCGATCGCATGATCAAGAACGCGCAGCACATGGGCGGCAATGCCGTCGTGATGATGCGCTTCGATTCCTCCGAAATAGGGCAGACCATGAGCGAGATCGTCGCCTACGGCACCGTGGTCGTGGCTGAGAAGGTGTGACATGTTACGTACTGCATTGTTGGGTTTTTCGGTGCTATTGACGCTGGGCGGGGTGGTCGGATTGATGTTTGGCTGTCCGCTGTGGGCGCCAGCCGTGTGGGGCATTGCGTTGCTGGCGTGCGTGCTGCTCGAGCGCTGGCGCTACCGCAAACCCGATACTAGCGCTGGCGGCAACTGGCAGACGACGGGCGAGAAATTCATCGACCCGGAGTCTGGCCAGGCGATGGAAGTGCTGTATGACCCGGGAACGGGCGAGCGGCGCTACGTGGCCGAGGCGAAACCGCCAAGCTAGGCGCGCCTCCCGCGGCATGGCGCGGCGCTTACACCTGCTTACCTTTGATGCGGGCGCGGCCCGGCCGATTGCGTTACAATGTCATTACTGTTTGGGGGCGACCTGGTTTCGACGGGGGTTGCAAAGCAGCGCAGGGCATACCGAGGGCTGGTTACCTCGTAAATACACCCAGAAAAACCTTAACTGCAAACGATAACTCGTACGCACTGGCAGCTTAATCGCTGTTAGCTCCACAACACCTCGTCCCTGGGGTGCGCCCTTAAAAGCCGTGGAGTCATTTACAGGGACTCGCAAAGTGCCGGGTTACTTGGCGCTTCGCTAAATCTAAGGTAACTCGCCTTGACAAAGCGTGCACGTCCGCGTTGTCCGGGTTAAATTAAATGGCAGTGCTAAGTATGTAGAACTGTCTGTAGAGTGCTTTCGGACGCGGGTTCGATTCCCGCCGCCTCCACCAAAGCATCCAAAAAAAACCGTCCGGTGGACGGTTTTTTTTCGCCAGCGCTAACAGGCGGCGGGACTCCCCAGGAGCCGCTTTGCGTCGGTTTTGCTTTGCAAAACCCGTCCGCGGGGGCGGCGCCGGGAATTCGGCGAGCATAGCTCGGCGCCGGCAAAGCGGCCAGCGCTTGCAAGCGCTGGACAGTAGCAGGGGTTTCGAGCCGCATGCGGCGAGCCTGCGGAGCGCCTTTCGCTTGCAAGCGAAAGGCTCTTCGATTCGTCTGACTAGAGGGAAATCGCCCAGCGATTTCTTGCCTTCCGCCTCCACTGGCAGCTCAGAGGCGACGCGCCGAAGGCGATTTTTCCTTTAAGCGCCATTCACGTTGCACAATTCGCACAATTCGCACAAAGCGCACCAAGCGCACCAAGCGCACCAAACCCACAGCGGCAGAACGCGCGCCCATGACTCTGTATGATGCATGTTTTCCCTCATCCAAAAAAACGCATGCGCCGCCTGTCCTCCCTTCTTTTCCTACTGTTCTGCATGTCGACGGCCATGGCCGCCATCCCGGCAGACACCCACGTCCCAGCCAACATGCCAGCCTGTACCACGGCGATGCCGTGCCCAGTGGCCATCCTGAGCCCGGGATATGGGCTATCGGGTTCGGATTACAGCTTCCTCACGCGCCGACTCACCGCGATGGGTTACCTGGTCGTCGCGCTGAAAGACAGTGCCGGTGGCGCCAAGTTGGACCCGAACGCCCCCCGATCGGAGCAAGTGCGTGTGCTGGCCCGGGCGGGCGCGCAGTTCATTTCCGCCGCGATCGACGAAGCAGCCGCGCGCTACCCGCAGTTCGACTGGCAGCACCTGCTCCTGCTCGGGCATTCCCTCGGTGGCGACAGTTTGGCCCAGTTCGCCACTGACAACGCGCTACGCGTTTCCAGCTTGATCACTCTGGATCACCGGCGCGTCGCGCTGCCGCGTTTGACTGGTATGCATATCCTGACAATTCGCGCCAGCGACACCGCGGCGGACCCCGGCGTCCTGCCGAGCGAGGAGGAGCAGAGCCGCAGCGGTACGTGTGTGGTCCACATCAACGGCGCACACCACAACGACATGCAAGATGGCGGCAGTGTGCAACTAAAGTCCCGGATAATTTCCGCCATCGACACATTCCTCGCTCCCGTGGCGCATCCGAAATACGCTTGCGAGCGGGACTCGAGTCTGGATTGAGCTTGGCTGTTCTAGATCAAAGCGCCAGCGCGCTTGGCCGGGCTGTGCGGCATGGAGCGCAGCAGCGCCAGCAGCGCCTGCGGCGTGTCGACAATCCCGTCCGCGCCCCACAGCAAGGGTTCGACGGGACCGCAATAACCCCAGGCGCAAGCGAGCGTGACCATGCTCGCGGCGTGGCCCGCTTCAATGTCGCGCAAGTCATCCCCCACGTACCAGCACTGTTCCGGCGCAAGTTCCATGCGGCGCGCCGCTTCCAGCAGCGGGGCAGGGTGGCGCAATGCCTCATTGTTTCAAGCAGCCTCATGAAGTAAAAAAACCTGCGTCCGAGTGGGTTTTTGTACTATGAGAGCTCGTCCAGCTTGGTTCCAAGACGTCCCACCACACCTTCCCCACCTTGGGGGTAACAGCGAGGGTAGCCGCCATGGACGGACTGGGGCTAGTGACATCGCCATTCTGGCAACGATGCCCAGGATGGGGATAGAAAAAGAGGAGGAAATGAGCGGGCACGGTTTCCGTGCCATGGCCCGCACGATGCTCGACGAGGTCCTTGGCGTGCGACCTGATCTCATCGGGCACCAACTGGCACATGCAGTGAGGGACCCAAACGGACGCGCATACAACCGAACGGCACACCTCCCTCCCCGAACGAAACAAGATGATGTGGCAATGGGCTGATTACTTAGAGCAATTGAAAAACGGCGCAGTTCCCGCAATGTCCAGCAACTGATTGACAAGCTGGAGCCGTGCTTGCCAGATGCGCGGCCAGCCCGTCAGAATCATGCTGGCCCTGATCGGCTGCCGGTCGGCCTTGACCTTGTACGAATTTTCTCATTCAGTGCGGGGCTACGCGATGCGCTACGCCGTAACGCTCGGCCAGTTCGGCAAGGCGCTTGTCCAAGGTCCACAATTTCGCGCCTGGCGTCAGCAGCGTCGAGGTCAACAAGACCATATCAATCAACCCGCATCCCGTCCCATACGTTGATTCGCGTTCAATGAACTCCATGGCCTCGCTCAAACTGGCGTGCTGGGACATTGGGAGCAGGCCCAAGTCACCAAGTGTTTGCGCCCTGGGTGCTGGCGGCGTGCCGCAGGCGATCTCTCCGATGACCATTGGATGCGTGAGCGCCAAGTCCAGGCCGAGCAGGTTCTCGAGCGCCTCATTGCGATTTCGAAAGTGGTCAATCCAGACAGAGGTATCGACGAGCACTCCGCTCATTGAATTGGCTCGGGGCGACGGCGAGGCACGTCTGGCATGTCCGGCATCACGGCGCCCAAAGCGGCGAGGCGATTAGCAGCTCGCACGCGCACGAAGGTCTTGACGGCTTCGCGAAAAAGGTCGGCCTTGTCCATGGATGGATCTGCGACCTCAAGGGCTTTATTGTACAGCTCGTCGTCAATTGTGACGGTAGTTCTCATTTCAGCCTCCTGGATCATTAATGATGTAAGTGTGCATCAAAAACAACATCACAACAACCTCCAAAGGCAACAGTTGATGTTCAATGATGCTTTGATGCAACATTGGCCGTCAACACGACAGACAGCAAACGCCCCAAAGCCGACAATTTTCTAGGCGGAATGAATGGCGATTCGACTCTCACAAAAATTCGTTCCGTATACCCATTCAACAATGCAGCAGCACCATGGCAGAATGTCCTCGACCGTATATAGCGCTGCGCCTGGCTAGTTCAGCCCGATCTTATTGTTGGCTTTGCAAGCGATCAGATTGGTCTTCATCTCGCGAATCTTTTCCACCAACGGACCTTCTCGATCGAAGAGCGTGATGCCGTAAGCACTTGAGCGCGACGTTCCAAATCGAAAAACATGTTTCGCACCGCCATCCGTTCTTACCGTGGTGGCCGCGCGCTTATCCTTGCGATCTTCCAAGATCTGCTGGACTACAAGGTTCTCAAGTTCGTCCGCAATTCGTTTCGCGTTGGGGCAATGTTCAGCATCAGTTTCGATCCAATATTTTGCATATTTGGGAATGCTTTTCCGCGCATCCGTCTCTCCTGCCTCAGTCATTTCAAAGGCAACGAATCTGCTATGCATCGAGAGCTCAAGATACTCAATCGCGGGGTTCGCATCTTTGCCCACGGTAACGCGCACCTCCGGCTTGCTCCAACCTGGGTAGCCGAAATAGACGTATGTCAGCATGTTGCTCTCTTGACTTCCTGTATCTGTGACGAGATCAGCAATCTCCCAACCGAGACGTTTCACCTCGATCGTATCCATTGCCTCCAACGGCAGCGCGCGGACAGGTCCAATAAAGAAAATACCGATAATAATGAGCAAGAGAGTTCGAACTGGCTGCATTTAATTGACCTAACTTGGAGCTGTTGGGGTTAGCCGCCAGCGGATTAAAAATGAACGGCGACCATGAGGTTAACGCAAGGGTCCGGAAGTTCGCTCTCAAATACGTACACGCCATCGTCTGCTTCTGGCCGACCTCGGCCTGTTGGCGCATTGTATCGTGTGCCGCCACGTGCCCCGTAGCCGCCAGTCGAGTCACCAACTGCCGATGTGCGTGGATCGACAAACGGTCGTCCATCAACTCAGGTGTCGCGCTAGTGTGCGCTGGAAATAGGTGATGGTGGGTCCAATCAGGGGGCGATAGAGATACCGCAGGAGCCAACCAGGCACCCACTGGCCGCGCTCTTCCAGAGCCACGCGTCCGCGCGGATTGACCATGAAGCGCAGGCCATATGGTCGGTAGCGCTTGGCGCTACGCCAGAATTCAATGCGACTAATGAACTTGACGCTCTTGTAGCCATAGTGGGACGGGGCAACAATACGCAACGGGCCGCCGTGCTCTATGGATAACGGCGCGCCATTGAGATGGTCGGCGAGCAGTACTTCATCCTGCAGCAAGTCTTCAAGCGGCAGACTGGTGCGTGCGCCATCGCGCCCGCGCAGCACCACGAAGGTCGTGCCAGGTAATGGTCCGGATAGCGGAACAACGATCTGATGATAGAAGTCGGTGAACCGGTGACCGCCCCAGTGCAAGCCAACACTGGTCCAAGTCGTCACGCAATGAAAATCTGACGATTGCTCCACGCGAGGTAGGTTGGCAATTTCAGCGCTAACAGCGATCGGGGTCGCGACGTCGCCGCCGATCTCGATATCGGCACCGTCGGTCGCGTCGGGAAAACGTGTGGCGAAGGGCCGCAAACCGAACCGGGGAAACGCTGCAATGACCCGCTGTCCGGGCGGGAGCTTTATAGTTGTCATGGCATCGGGAAATATTTGGGGTAGCGATAGCTTTGAGGTCAATGGGCATTTGCAATACAACGACACCCGTAAAATGGCTCCACTCTTCACTTTATTGACCGGCCGCTTCTGTCCGGGTGCGGAAATTTCTTCTATTTCTTGTACCTTGTTGCCAAATAGTAGCCTCCGACAATCACGCAAACAAGGCCGACTAGACTCAACCCTGCTTGTGATACTGCAGCCCAAAAAGCAGAGAACTTATGAAGTTCCTGAGTTAGGAACGGCTGCCCTTGTATTGCACAAATACCGCCACCGAAAAATAGTGCGCCTCGAATGGTGCGTGGTGACCAGTCGTTCATTTAGTTCCTTTCATTAATTCCACGGGCTGCTTCTGGTCGTTATCGCGACTTGGGAAACTGCCTTTGCCAGCGGCCACGCGCGGCAACGCCCTCTATAGAGAATACCTAGGTTTATGCCCTGAGCGAGTGTTGATCGACGGCAGTTTGTCCAAACGAAAATGTAAAGCGCAACGCCATTGCGCTTATACGCACTTCAAAGGCTTGTCGGGAGCGAGGCCTTCGCATGCGGCCATCTCACAGCGCCAGCGCGCGCTTGGCCGGGCTGTGCGGCATGGTGCGCAGCAGCGCAAGCAGCGCCTGCGGCGTGTCGACAATCCCGTCCGCGCCCCACTGCAAGGGTTCGACGGGACCGCAATAACCCCAGGCGCAAGCGAGCGTGACCATGCCCGCGGCGCGGCCCGCTTCAATATCGCGCAAGTCATCCCCCACGTACCAGCAATGTTCCGGCGCAAGTTCCATGCGGCGCGCCGCTTCCAGCAGCGGGGCAGGGTGGGGCTTGGCGTGCGCGGTGGTGTCGCCGGAAACGACGCAGCCGGCGCCGCCCAGACCGATCATCCCCACCAGCGGATCGGTGAAGCGCGCTGGCTTGTTGGTGACGATGCCCCAGCGCAGTCCCGCCGCCACGATGCCCTCGAGCAGCTCGAAAATGCCGGGAAACAGGGCGCTATGGACCGCCATCGCGGCCTGATAATTGTCAAAAAAACCTTGGCGCAATGCCTCATAGCCCGGATCCTGCGGCGTCAGCCCGAAGGACACGCCGATCATCCCGCGCGCCCCCGCCGAGGCGGTCGGGCGCAGCAGCGCGTAGGGCGTGGGGGGAAGGCCGCGCTCGCTGCGCAGCAAATTGACGGCCGCCGCCAAATCGGGCGCGGTGTCGGCCAAAGTGCCGTCCAGGTCGAACAGGATGGCGCGTGGCGCCGAAGTGGGCATCGAAGTCATGGCAAGACAATCAAAGCGGCCGCGTGCACGCCACCATATAGTTCACATCCGTATCCTGGTTCAGCGCGTAGAACTTGGTGAGCGGGTTGTAGCTCAAGCCCTTCATGCTATCGACTTGCAAGCCGGCTTGGCGCGCGAACTGCGACAATTCGGCTGGCGTGATGAACTTGGCATAATCGTGGGTGCCCTTGGGCAGCATGCGCAACAGGTATTCGGCGCCGATGATGGCGAACAGATAGGATTTGGGATTGCGGTTCAAGGTCGAGAAAAACACCTTGCCCCCCGGCTTGACCAGGGTGGCCGCCGCCTTCACCACCGCCGCCGGATCGGGCACATGCTCGAGCATTTCCATGCAGGTGACGACGTCGAACTGGCCCGCCTCGCGCGCGGCCATGTCTTCGGCGGCGATCATTTCATAGCGCACCTGCGCGCCCGACTCCAGGCCATGCAGGTCGGCAACCTTGAGGGCCTTTTCGGACAAGTCGATGCCCGTCACGCGCGCACCCTTGCGGGCCATGGCCTCGGTCAAGATGCCGCCACCGCAGCCGATGTCGATCACATCCATGCCCGCCAATGGCGCGCGTGCATTGATCCATTCAAGGCGCAGGGGATTGATTTCGTGCAAGGGGCGGAATTCGGAAGTCGGGTCCCACCAGCGGTGGGCAAGCTCGCTAAATTTCTGGATTTCTAGGGGATCTGCATTCATGGGCGAAATGATAGCGGGAAATTGACGCGCGCGACGCGCTTCGGGAATAAAAAAACCCCGCCGTGGCGGGGTTTTTTGCTTGGCAGGCAAGCCTGGCAGCGTGGATTACTTGTTGCGCGTACCGACGACTTCCACTTCCACGCGACGGTTCTTGGCGCGGCCGGCGGCGGACTTGTTGTCTGCCACTGGTTGCTTCTCGCCCTTGCCTTCGGTGTAGACGCGCTTGCTGTCGACGCCCTTGCCGATCAGGTAAGCCTTGACGGCTTCGGCGCGACGAATCGACAGTTTGTCGTTGTACGCGTCGGTGCCCACCGAGTCGGTATGGCCGACGCAGATGATCACTTCCAGGTTGATGCTGCCGAGCTTGGAGGAAAGGTCGTCCAGCTTGGCCTTGCCTTCTGCCTTGAGCACGGACTTGTCGAAGTCGAACAGGGCGTCAGCGGCAAAGCTGACCTTCTCGGACGTCGCGACCGGCTTCGGTGGCTCGACCGGCTTAGGTGGCGGCGGTGGCGGTGGTGGTGGCGGCGGTGGCGGCGGCGCTACGCATTTGCCGTTTTCCAGCTTCTCCGGCTCCACGCACAGGGGCAGGTCGCAACCGACGACGGCGTCGGCCGGCGTCCAGTAACCGGTACGCCAGCACAGGCCGTAAGGATCGCGGGCGATCACGCCACGCGCATCTTGCACATAGGCGCTCTTTGGCGTCAGCGCGTTGATGTCCGTCGTCACTGGCACGAACGGCGGTGCCGTCTGCGCCATCGCGCTGCCCGCGATCGCCGCGGAAACGGCGAGAATGAGCGATACAAACTTATTCATATTTTTCTTCCTTTTACGGTGGTGAATTCTGCACGAGTCTTGCGTGGGCGGAATATTAACACGTCAATGACAGTGTTAGTTCCAGATTGCGAAACAATTAACATCTCGACCATTTTGCCACAGGCGACCGAATAGCACGTAGGGGGTTAAATCAAACGAAGCGCAATCATAGTACGCATGTTGTAAGATTGCAACATTCCGATGTGCATTTTCACAAGAATTGGCAAGGAGACCTGCTTAATTTTTTAATATTTTTGTGTCCGATCGCGCGGGCCGGCGCGGCGCTGGCGTCACCTTTGCCGGAATTGCGCTGACCCCTGTGCGCGCATGCTAAAATCCCACGCTTGTCCGTGGATAAGTCCGCCACCACACCCATGCGTAGATAACATAACCACAGCCTGAGAGCAGTCGAACCGCCAATGGATCAATTCGCAAAAGAAACAATCCCCATTTCCCTCGAAGAAGAGATGCGCAACAGCTACCTCGATTACGCGATGAGCGTGATCGTGGGCCGCGCCTTGCCCGATGCGCGCGATGGCTTGAAGCCCGTGCATCGGCGCGTGCTGTTCGGTATGCACGAGCTCAACAACGTCTACAACCGGCCTTACGTCAAGTGCGCGCGCGTCGTCGGCGAGGTCATGGGTAAATACCACCCGCACGGCGACGCGTCGATCTACGACACGCTGGTGCGCATGGCCCAGGACTTTTCGTTGCGCTACACGCTCGTCGATGGCCAGGGCAACTTCGGTTCGGTCGACGGCGACAACGCCGCCGCCATGCGTTACACCGAGTGCCGCCTCGACAAGATCGCCGGCGAATTGTTGGCCGACATCGACAAGGACACGGTCGACTTCGCGCCCAACTACGACGGCAAGGAAAGGGAACCGACGGTTCTGCCGACCCGCATTCCTAATCTGTTGATCAACGGTTCGTCCGGCATCGCAGTGGGCATGGCGACGAATATCCCGCCGCACAATATCACCGAGGTGATCAATGGCGCGCTGCACGTGCTGCGCAACCCCGAGTGCTCGATCGATGAATTGATCGAGCTGATCCCGGCGCCGGACTTCCCGACCGCCGGCATCATCTACGGCGTCTCGGGCGTGCGCGACGGTTACCGTACCGGCCGCGGGCGCGTGGTGATGCGCGCCAAGACCCACTTCGAAGAATACGGCAAGGATGGCGGCCGCATGGCCATCATCGTCGACGAGCTGCCTTACCAGGTCAATAAAAAGTCCCTGCTCGAGCGCATCGCCGAGAACGTACGCGACAAGAAATTGGAAGGCATTTCCGACATCCGCGACGAGTCCGACAAGTCGGGCATGCGCGTGGTGATCGAATTGAAGCGCGGCGAAGTGCCGGAAGTGGTGCTCAACAATCTGTACAAGCAGACCCAGTTGCAAGACACCTTCGGCATGAATATGGTGGCGCTGGTGAACGGCCAACCAAAGCTGCTGAACTTGAAGCAGATGCTGCAATGCTTCCTGTCGCACCGGCGCGAAGTGGTCACGCGGCGCACCGTGTTCGAATTGCGCAAGGCGCGCGAACGCGGCCACGTGCTCGAAGGCTTGGCCGTCGCGCTGGCGAATATCGATGACTTCATCGCCATCATCAAGGCCGCGCCCACGCCGCCGATCGCCAAGACCGAACTGATGGCGCGCGCCTGGGATTCGTCCCTGGTGCGCGAAATGCTGGCCCGCACCGGCGAAGGCGCCACCATCGGCGGCATCGACGCTTTCCGTCCGGAGCACCTGCCCAAGCATTACGGCATGCAGAACGACGGCTTGTACAAGCTGTCGGACGACCAGGCCCAGGAAATCCTGCAGATGCGTCTGCAGCGCTTGACGGGCCTCGAGCAAGACAAGATCGTCAACGAGTACAAGGAGGTGATGGACCACATCGCCGATTTGCTCGACATCCTGGCCAAGCCAGAGCGCGTGACCGTCATCATCACCGACGAAATGACGGCGGCGATGAACGAATACGGCGCCGGCAACAAGGACGTTCGCCGCTCGACCATCGAGATGAACGCCACCGACCTCGAGACGGAAGACTTGATCACGCCGCAAGACATGGTGGTGACCTTGTCGCACACCGGTTATATGAAGGCGCAGCCGGTGTCCGAATACCGCGCGCAAAAGCGCGGCGGGCGCGGCAAGCAGGCGATGGCGACCAAGGAAGACGACTGGATCGACCAGCTCTTCATCGCCAACACGCACGACTACA
>JAZKBP010000052.1:0-18821 GCA_040388555.1 Pseudomonadota bacterium | reverse complement strand
ACGGCGTTGGCCGTCAGCGCGGCGACCTGGTTGGCCGACAGCGCGCCCACCTGGTTCGAGGTCAAGGCGACGGCCTGGTCGGTCGAGAGGGCCTTGGCCTGGTTGGTGCTCATGCCGGTCAGCGCGGCCGTCTTGATGGCGGCCACGTCGGCCGTTTCGAGGGCGACGAAGTCGTTGGTCGACAGCGCCGCCACCTGGGCCGAGCTGAAGGCGCCGAGCTGGTTGGCCGTCAGCGAGACAATCTGGTCGGTCGACAGGCTCACCAGGCTGGCCGTGGTCAAGGCCACGATCTGGTCGGTCGTCAAGTTCGACACTTGATCGGTCGACAGGGCGGCCACTTGGGCGCTGCGCAGGGCGGCGATCGAGGACGTCTTCATGCCGACCAAGTCGGCCGTCTCGATGGCGGCCACCGCGTTGGTCGACAGCGCCGTCACCTGGCTGGCCGAGAGGGCGTTGATCTGGTTCGACGACAGCGCCACCACCTGGTCGGTGGTGATGCCGCTGGCCAGGTTGGCCGTCGTCATCGCCACGATCTGGTTGGTCGTCATGTGGCCGACCTGGTCGGTCGTCAGCGCGGCCACCTGGGCCGTCAGCAAGGCGGCGATGGCGGCCGTCTTCAAGTTGGCGAAGTCCACCGTGTCGAGGGCGGCGACGGCGTTGGCCGTCATCGCGGCGACCTGGCTGGCCGACAAGGCGCCGGCCTGGTCGGACGTCAAGGCCACGGCCTGGTCGGTCGAGAGGGCCTTGGCCTGGTTGGTCGTCATGCCGGCCACGGTGGCAGTCTTGAGCGCGGCCAGGTCGGCCGTCTCGAGGGCGACGATGTCGTTGGTCGAGAGCGCGGCCAGCTGGGCCGAGCTGAGCACGCCGGCCTGGTTGGCGCTCAAGGATACGATCTGGTCCGTCGTCATGCTGCCGACGTTGGCCGCCGTCAGGGCCACCACTTGGTCGGTCGCCAGATGGCTGACCTGGTCGGTCGTCAGCGCGGCCACTTGTGCGCTGCGCAGGCCGGCGATATCGGCAGTCTTCAGGGATGCGAGGTCGGACGTTTCCATGGCGGCGATGGCGTCGGTCGACAGCGACGTCACTTGCGACACGCTCATGGCATTGAGTTGACTCGAGCTCAAGGCCACCATCTGGTCGGTGGTCAAGCCGTTGGCCAGATTGGCGGTCGTCATCGCCACGATCTGGTTGGTCGTCATGTGGCCGACTTCATTGGTCGTCAAGGCCGCCACCTGGGCCGTCAACAGGGCCGCGATCGCGGCCGTCTTCAAGTTCGCGAAGTCGACCGTGTCGAGGGCGGCGACGGCGTTGGCGGTCAGCGCGGCGACCTGGTTGGCGGAGAGCGCGCCAGCCTGGTTCGAGGTCAGCGCGACGGCCTGGTCGGTCGAGAGGGCCTTGGCCTGATTGGTCGTCATGCCGGCGATCGAGGCGGTCTTGATCGCCGCCAGGTCGGCCGTCTCGAGGGCCACCACTTGATTGGTGGTCAAGGCGGCGATCTGGTTCGAGGCGAACACCGCGACTTGATCGGAGGTCAGCGCCACAATCTGGTCGGTGCTCAAACCGACCGCGATGTGCAGCGTCGACAAAGCTGGAATCTGCGCCGTCGTCAAGGCCGCGATCTGGTCCGTGCTGAGAGAGGCGATGTCAACCGTCCCCAAGGTCGCGATTTGCGACGTTGCGAGGTTGGCAATTTGGTCCGTTGACATGCTGGCGACGATGGTCATTTTTATTCTCCTTGGAACTACCTAGTATGGAACTGTGACGAGTGTGTTTGAGCTGATACTGCACTGACGCCCAATTCCATCGCTCTCTTTGGCACTGAGATGCCCGACCTTTTTTTTACACCGAAATTACCGCGACTCCGCCCACAGAAGTAGGAATCCTCTTACTCTTAACGTCACGCGAATTCTTAACTTTAGACGCCGAGCTCTACTTTTCTTTCCGGCCTTCATTACATTTTCCGGTCAATATTTTGTTCGTAATACGCGCAATGAATGACGTGGGAATCGGAGAGATTTGCACTGCGGACGCGGTCGTGTTTTTCCACGCGCGCAAGCCCGCTTGCCCAATCCACCCTGCGGTAAACGGCGGCGCGTTTATGTCCTGAAGGCAAGAAGAAAAATAAGGGGGCAATTTAGTAGCAGGCCGCGCGGCACCCACTAGATGCAGTAGCATGACGCCGAAGGTGCGACATGTTCGCTTACGCCACAACAACATTTATAATGCGCCATCGTTAGCGCATCCGAAAGCATCCACGTGAAACCAAGCACTCTGCATTCCCATCACGCCAAGGCGCCCGCCGCGGAGCACGCGCCATGCCGATGAACGCGAACGCGCGCTCGCTCGGACTAGCCATCGACGCCCATGACAATGGCTTTAATTTGGTGCGCCTGTGCGCGGCGATGCTGGTGCTGGTGTTCCATGCGTGGCAGCTCAATCCGGTCGCGCCGGGACGCGATCCAATCAGCGCCGAGCTCTTGCCCATCACCGACCTGGGCGCGCTGGCCGTGGCCATCTTCTTCATGGTCAGCGGCATCTTCATCAGCCAGAGCTGGATGCGCGATCCGCACGCGCTGCGTTTCGCGCTGCGCCGGGTGGCGCGCATCGTCCCTGGCCTGTTCGTGTGCTTGACTGTCTGCACCGTGACGGCGGTGATCTTCTTTTCCGACGATGGCTGGCGCGGCTTACTGGGGCCGGCGCCATGGCGCTACATCTTCGGCAATACGGTGCTGCATTGGCTGCAGCTGAACATCTCGCCGACCGAATTGCGCCTGCCCGGCGTGCTCGCCAACGAGGCCATGAACGGCCCGCTGTGGACCCTGTATTGGGAAGGGCGCATGTACGTGATGGTCGCGCTGATCGGCATGGCCGCCATCTTGCCGATGCGACGCTGGATGACGGGCGCCGCGCTGTTCCTGCTGCTGGCGACGAATATCTTCCCCTCCGTGGTGGGCGGCTATGTGTGGGAAGTGCGCCTGTGGTCGATGTTCCTGATCGGGATGCTGCTGCAGGCGGCGGCGCCACAAGTGCGGGTGCGCGCGCTCAGCGTCGCCTGCGCCGCCGTCCTGCTGTGGCTGAACTGGTCGGCCAACCTGATCCTCACGCCCAGCGGCTACAGCTGGTTCGGCTTGACCCTGACCGCCGGGGCCCTGGCCCTGCTGGTCGGCAGCGCCCGCCCGGCGCGCCTGGGCCTGGGCCACTTGCAGCGCCACGACTATTCGTATGGCGTGTATATCTACCACTGGCCAGTCATCGTGATGCTGCGCGCGGCCCTGCCGCCGCTCGGCCCCCTGCCCTTGCTGGGCGTGGCGCTGCTGGTCACGCTGGCGGTGGCCGCCTTGAGCTGGCACCTGGTCGAGGCGCCCGCGCTGCGCCTGACGCGCCGCCTGCTGGCCCGGCACAGCGCGCGCGCCGAACGCGCGCCGCTGGCCGACCAGCCCGCCTAGGCCAACGCGCATTCCGTGAATTTTTAATAAAGATTTCCGCACAAGAAAAGATATTCTTTATATAATTGCCAGCCTGGCATGGCGCAGCGGCGCCAGCCCCGACCGGCCCGATGGTCCGGCAATTCATGGAGGATTTCGCGCAATGAGAAATTGGATCAACTGGCGCCACTTGGCGGGCTACGCCCTGGCATGCGGCGCCGCCGCAGCGCACGCGACGGACGCGGCGTTTCCGACCGAAACGATCTTCGAGGCCGAAGCGGCCAGCTACCAGGCACCGTGGTTCCTGCAGAGTTCCGGCACGGCCGCGGGCGCTGGCTACCTGGCCGCGCAAGGCCCGGCGGTCCCGCAGCTGCCGGCCGCCAGCGCGCCCGCCGAACTGTCCTACGCGATCGCGGTTGACCATGCCAGCAGCTACAAGATTTGGCTGCGCGTGTATGCGCCCGACGAAGCCGCCAATTCCTTGTACGCGGCCGTCGACGACGGCCCCTACGTCAATTTCGGCCCCGCGGCCTCGCCGAACTGGCAGTGGATATCGACGGGCGAATTCAAGCTCAGCGCCGGCACCCACCAGCTTAAAATCAAGTACCGCGAAGCGCGCACCGGCATCGACCGCCTGCTGGTGACGGCGCAAAGCTATTTCGTGCCGAGCGGGCTGGGCACCAACCCGGGCTTCCCGGTGGCGATGCCGGCCCCCAACCAACCGGCGCCGCCGAGCAGCGCCATGCCGCCGCACGAACATCCGCGCCTGTTCGTGCGCCGCCCCGATGTCGCGCAACTGATACGCTTCAAGGACGACGCACTTGGCGGCGCCCACTCCGGCAACCCGGAATACGAGCGCCTCAAGCAGGCCTGGACCGCCATGAGCGCCGCGGCGGCCGCCAACACGGATGGCGAGCTGCCCGCGCGCGGCAGCGGCACCGACGCCGTCTACTGCGCCGGTGTGGCCAGCACCATCCAGGCCAAGGCGCTGGGCTACCTGCTCGACCCGTCCAACGTGGTGAGCGGCCAGCACGCGATCAAGCTGATGTCTGCCTATCTGGACAAGGACATCTGCCAGGCCAGCAGCGACACGCGCGTAATCGGCGAATCGATCACCTTGAGCGCCATCGTGTATGACTGGTGCTATCCCTTGATGGGCACGCAGGCCAAGCAGCTGTTCGTGCAGCGCTTCATGGAGCGCGCGCCGCAGATGGAGATCGGCTTCCCGACGGTCAAGCAGGGATCGATTTCCGGCCATGGTGCCGAAGCCCAGCTCATGCGCGACCAGATGAGCGCGGCGATCGCCTTCTACGACGAAGAACCGGCCCTCTACAATCTGATCGGCGGGCGCTTCTTCGCCACCTACGTGAACGTGCGCGACTACGCCTACGGGTCCGGCGCCCATCACCAGGGCGACTCCTACGGTCCCTATCGCTACACCTGGGACATGTTCGCGGCCTGGATCATGCGCCGCATGGGTGCGGGCGACGTCTTCAGCGCGCAGCAGCAGACCGTGCCTTACCAATGGCTGTACATGCGCCGCCCGGACGGCCAGCTGATGCGCGATGGCGACACCTACCAATCGCAGTATATGCAGCAGGGTAAATACTGGTACGAACCGCGCGCCTACATGCTGCCGGCCAGTTTCTACAACGACCCGCTCATCAAGTATGAGTTCGCGGCCAAGCAGTTGCCGAACATGGGCGCGGCCGACGATATCTGGCTGATCCTGATGAACAATCCCGAACTGGCGCCGGCGCCCGCCGCGGCGCAGGGCGAGCTGCCGCTGTCGCGCTACTTCGCCGATCCGGCCGGCCTGATGATCGCGCGCACCGGCTGGACCAATAGCACGCAGCCGCAATACGGCGCCGACGTGGCGATCGCCACCATGAAGGTGGGCGCCACCAATTTCGGCGGCCACCAGCACCAGGACGCCGGCCATTTCGAGCTCTACTACAAGGGCGCGCTGGCCATCGATTCGGGCATCTACCAAGGTGCCAACCAGGGCGTGGAGCAGGGCTATGGCAGCGCGCACGACCTGAACTACCACAAGCGTACCATCGCGCACAACGCGATGCTCGTGTACACGCCGGGCGAGACCTTCAACGAGTCGTTCGCGGCCATCGTCTCGAACGATGGCGGGCAGCGCTTCGTCGGGCCGGAGCCGGCCAACAAGGACGTGCTGCTCAATCCATCGAAGAGCTACGCCGTCGCCGCCAGTACCCGCCACCAGGTGGGTCCGGACAGCGCGCGTCCCGACTACAGCTACCTGAAAGGCGACCTGGCCAAGGCCTACACGGCCAAGATCAGCGCCTACACGCGCTCCTTCGTGTTCCTGAACCTGAAGAACAGCGCGCATCCAGCTGCCCTGCTGGTGCTCGACAAGGTCAGTTCGTCCGATCCGAACTACAAGAAGACCTGGCTGCTACATAGCGTGCAAGAGCCCAGCATCGACGGCGACACCGTCACCATCGAGCGCACCGTCGCCAACCAGTACAACGGCAAGCTGGTCAACCGCACCGTGCTGCCGGCCGGCGCCCAGATCGCCAAGGTGGGCGGCAGCGGCATGGAGTTCACGGTACCGAACGCGCAGGGCGGCCTGGATAACTACCCGATCGCGCCGCTCTACCCGACCAGCAATACCGAAGAAGCGGGCGCCTGGCGCGTTGAAGTGGTGCCGGCGACGCCGGCCGCATCGGACCTGTTCCTGAATGCGATGCAGGTGCTCGACGCGGGCACGCAATCGATTCCGCTGGCCACCGAGGCCATCGCCTCCGAGCTGATGGCGGGCGTGAAAATCGCCGACCGCGCGGTGCTATTCGCCAAAGGCGCCGACATCGCCGCTGGCGCCAGCTTCGTGCTGGCGCCAGCGGGCGCGCCGCTGCGCGTGCTGGTGACGGACCTGGCGCCCGGCTTTTGGCGCGTGAGCATCGATGGCGCCGCGGCGACCGTCGAATACGAAGTCAAGGCTGGCGAAGGCACGCTGTACTTCCTCGCCCAGTCGGGCGGCAACGTGGCGCTCACGCGCGCCGACGCGCGCACGCTGCCCGAGCCAGCGCCGCTTCCAAGCTTGTAAGAGGCGCGCCAGCAGCGCACGCCAGGCCCGCTGCGACAAGGCAGCGGGCCTTTTTATTGGGCGCTTGATCGGATGCGGCATTGAACGCATCATCGACGCCTCGACATCCAAGCACCAAGGAGCGCCATGCGCCATCTTTTGAAGTTCGCCGTGTGCACGGCACTGGCGCTGCCAGCGGGCGCGCACGCGGCCATGCCCGACCTGGGCCAGAGCGCGGACCAAGTGTTCAAGCAATGGGCCACGCCATCGACGCCCGGCTGCGCCGTCGGCATGCGCCAAGGCGAGGGCGCGCCGCTGCTGCGGGCCTACGGCATGGCCGACCTCGAACATGGCGTGGCCAACACGCCGGACACGGTGTTCGAGGCCGGCTCGGCCAGCAAGCAATTCACGGCGGCCGCCATCTTGCTGCTGGCGCGCGACGGCAAGCTGGCGCTAAGCGACGACGTGCACAAATATCTTCCGGCCCTGCCCGACTACGGCCAGCCAATGACGCTTGAGCACTTGCTGACCCACACCAGCGGCTTGCGCGATTGGGGCAGCCTGGTCGAGATGGGCGGCTGGCCGCGCGGCACCCGCAACTTCAGCATGGAGCAGGCACTGGAGCTGGTGCAACGCCAGCGCGCGCTCAACTTCCCGTCCGGCCAGCGCTTTTCCTACACCAATACCGGCTATGTGCTGCTGGCGGCGATCGTCGAAAAGGTCAGCGGCAAGGCCCTGCCCGCATTCACGCGCGAGCGGCTGTTCGCGCCGCTTGGCATGGCGCATACCCAATGGCGCGACAATTTCCGGCGCGTGGTGGCCGGGCGCGCCATTGCCTACAGCGCGGCCGGCAGCGGCTTCGAGCAAGACATGCCGTTCGAAGACGTGATCGGGCATGGCGGCCTGCTCACCACGGTGGGCGATCTGCTGCGCTGGAACCAGGCGTTGAACGAGGACCGGCTTGGCATCAGCGCCCAGCTGGCGCACAAGACGCCCCTGCCTGGCGGGGCGGTGAGCAACTACGGACGCGGCCTTGGCCTGCGCAGCTATCGCGGCGCGTCCGAGATCTCGCACAATGGCGCCACCGCCGGTTACCGCAGCTGGCTCGGACGCTTTGCGCAGCAAGGCTTGTCGATCGCGGTGCTGTGCAACGCCGGCAATGTCAATCCGGACAAGGTGGCGCACGAGCTGGCGCAGGCGGCGCTGGCGCTGCCACCCGAGGTGGCGCCGGCGGCGCTGGCCGCGCCGGAGGCGC
Source organism: Pseudomonadota bacterium (assembly GCA_040388555.1). Classification (GTDB taxonomy): domain Bacteria; phylum Pseudomonadota; class Gammaproteobacteria; order Burkholderiales; family Burkholderiaceae_D; genus Telluria_A. The sequence continues at coordinate 11,086 of JAZKBP010000052.1, read as the reverse complement.
CCGGCTACGCGGGCAAGTTCTTCAGCGACCTGGATGGCAAAGTGATCGAACTGGCTTACCGCGACGCCAGCCTGACGCTCGACAAGGGCCCGGCCCTGCGCGCACTGGGCGGAGCCGCCTTCGCCATCCGCAGCGGCAGCTTCGTGTTCGCCGACCGCGACCACTTCGTCTCCGCTTCGCCGGACGGCGAAACCGTGCACTACCAGCACGTGGCGGCCGGCGCGCCCGATGCCACCGCGCTGGCCGCCTTCGCCGGGCGCTACCACAGCGACGAGGTGGCGGCCACCTACCAGCTCAGCGTGGCCGGCAAGGCGCTCGTTTTCAGCCTGGTGGGCAAAGCGGACTGGGTGTACACGCTGACGGCGCTGGCGCCGGACAGCTTTGGCGGCGACGACCTCCTGCTGCGCTTCAAGCGCGACGCGGGTGGTCACGTGATTGGCCTCGAGACCTCGAGCGCGCGTCTATTCGGGCTGGCGTTCAAGAAGATCGACTGAACCGGGCCGAGGCGGGGGGGCGGCGCACCACTGTGCGCCATGGTGCGCCACGCCTGCCGTCTCCCGCCAAGGCCGGCGCGCTGGCCCTGCTTACCGGCCCCGCTTATTGGCCCACCTTATTGGCCCACCTTATTGGCCCACCTTATTGGCCCACCTTATTTGCCCACCTTATTGGCTGGCGTGCTCGGCGCGCCAGCGCATCGCGCCGTAGATGCGTTTGCGCGGGCTCGGGTGGTCGAAGAACACGAATTCCTCGGCGCCGGTGGGATCGGACTTGCGGTATTCGGTCAGCTTGAGCATGACCTCGGCAAACGCCAAAGGCTCGGCCGCCGCGTTCAGGCCAAACACGTCCGCTTCGACCTCTTGCGTGCGCGTGAGCGAGTTGCGCACCGGCGTGGCCACGAACATATACGCGGAGAACAGGGCGATGAACAAGGGCAGGCCCGCGATGTCGGCCGCGTCGGCGATGCCCAGGCGGCTACCCCAGCGCCCGATCGCCAAGTCGAGCGAGCACTTCAGGAAGGCCAGGCCGAATACGAGCAGCAAGGCGATCTCGATCCACCCCTTGTAGATGTGGTTCATCGTGTAATGGCCAAGCTCGTGGCCGAGCACGGCTTTGATCTCGGCAACGCTGCTGCGCTTGAGCAGATTGTCGTTCAGGCGCACGGCCGCGCTGCCGAAGATGCCGGCCACATTCGCGCTAACGCGGTCGCTTTGTCTGGAGGCGTCGAACTGGTAGATGTTATCAACCGGCACGCCGTTGGCGCGCATCATGGACAGCACCGGGCCCTTCACCTTCGCGTCCGTGATCGGCTGGTAGGTATTGAACATCGGCTCGATATACATGGGACCGAGCAGCATCGACAAACCCACCAGCACCACGCCCAGAAGAGCGCCCCACAGCCACCAGTTGCGCCGCGCGCGGCGCAGCGCGATGTAGAGGATGCCAAAGGCCAGGCCGGCGCTGACAACCGTCACACCGAGGTTGATCAAGCTTTCGGTGAACCAGCCGGCCGCGCTCTGATTCGACAGGCCGAACGCATGCTCACGGTAGTATTCCTCGTAGACCGTCATCGGCAAGGCCAGCACGCTTGCCATGACGAGGTAGCACATGGCGGTGAAGGCGTCGCTGAGCCATTTCACGCGCACCTTGGCGACGATGCGGTCGCGGCAGCGCGCCACCGCCCGGGTGCGCAGCAAGATCGCGGCGACCACCAGGCCGAGTGCGAAGTCAAACAGCTGCAACCAGTAGCCGCCTTCGAAGTACGCGTCCGAGCGCGCCTTCGCCGCCGCCGGGATGCGCGCCATGTAGGCCTTGGTTGCCGCTTGCGGATCAAGCGGCAGGGCCGCGCGCCAGGCATCGTCGACGCCCGCGATCTGCGCATTGGCGCGCGCGGCGCCGCCCTGCGCCACCGGCGCCATCATGGCGATCGCCGCCGACAGGGCCAGCGCAAGCGCCAGCAGTATCCATACCAAATGCTTGGTCAATGCAGTCTCCTGATTTATTCACGCGTTTTGACAATCCACGAGTATATATGGGCGCGGCACGCGTTGCCGACCCCAGCGTGACTTCTTGATCTTGACAGGCTTTGACAGCAGAGCTGTCTTCACCGGTTTTTCTCGCGCCTCACGCCCTGCCCTCACGGCTGATGTGGCCAATCAGAATCGACTAGAACATATCGAGATTTACGAGCAAAGTTCAGCCTGGCGATAAAGAAGGTCGACTGAGCGGGGCCGAGACAGGAGGCGCGCACCGCAGTGTGCCGTGGTGCGCGCTCCCAAAGAGACCGAAAAAGCTATAATGCGCATCTAACCAAACATTCTTTATGCGCATAGAATCATCATGAATCCTTCTCCTGCCCCATTAAAGCCGCCAACAAAAAAAGCCACCAACATTACTTTGTCGATGGAGGTGTACCAAGCTGCGAAAAGCCTTGGCATTAACATCTCTCAACTCTGCGAACAACGCTTGCGCGAGGAGATTCAATTGCGCAAGGAGCGGCAATGGAATGAAGAGAATGCCGCCTTCCTCGATGCCTACAACCGAAGGGTGGATGAGGAAGGTCTGGCGCTTGAAGAATGGAGATCCTTCTGATGAGCCGCTTCGACATTTTTGCCAACCCGGGCAAGAACCGCCGCAATATCCCGTATCTCGTCGATGTACAAAGCAATGTGATCAGTGGCCTGGCGACACGAATTGCTGTCCCGCTGCGTCCCTTGTCGGCTTTCCCACCATTGAAGCTTCCGCCAGAGCTGTTTCCTATCATCGCGGTCAACGGTGAAGATCACGTCATGGACACTCCACAACTTGGCGCCATCCCCTTAAGCGAACTCAAGATCAAAATCGAATCGGCCCGCGCGCACCAGTTTGAAATCCAACGCGCGCTGGACCGGCTCTTCGGGGCCTACTGAGCCGGCGATGAAACCTGGCGGCCAAGAACCTCACGGCTCAAGAGATGCGCAAGGGACGGGGGCAAGATATTACGCTTGAACTTGGGTCGCGTGCGCGCCTACCGAAAAGCGCCGAATCGCCCTGTTCGCCGGTTCTGAAACAAAGCGCGCCACCAGGAATGCGACCAGCGTGGACAGGGTGAGGAATAAGGCGAACCAAAGCGTCCAACTCCATGGCGCCAGCTCGCCACGCGCGAACACATTGCGCATGAGCGCCAGGATAACGATGTGGAACAGATAAAGTTCATAACTGTGCTGCCCGAACCAGCGCAAGGGCCCGGTCAAACGGGCGATGGCCGGGCTGGGCGCTGTGTCACGCGTCGATGCAAGGAGATAAGTGGCGGCGCACAGCGCGATCAAGGTGAAGCCGAAGACCTCATGGCCGTCGATGCCGCGCAGGTAGGTCAGCGCAAAACCGAGCGCCGCTGCCGCGCGCATGCATGCCGCCACCGGCCGCGTCGGCCTCCATCGTTGGGAAAGCAATGCCGCGAGGCAGCCCAGGGCGATGGCGTCGAAACAGGCCGCGTAGCCGCATTCCCAGTACAGGCCATTGTCGATATGCTGAGCGCGATAGATGGGGGCATACACGATCAATGCGAGGCAAGCGAGTACGAACAGCCACTTGCGGCCCAAAGTCAGGCACACGGCGGGCAGCGCCACGTAGAAGACTTCCTCGACGGAAAGCGACCAATAAATATTCAAACAGTAGTTGAACCACCCTTGCGACTGCATGAGAACATTGTGCCAAAAGGTCAGCACCGAGGCGACCGCCACGATGAAGAAGGAACTCGGCAAATGGTGGCCATCGTCGCTGTTGCTGAAGTAAGGGACGTTCAGGCAACCGAGCAGGACGATGACGCCGAGCACGAGAAGTAGGCTGGGCGCGATGCGCGCGAAGCGATACGTATAGAAGTCGCGCGGCTTGATATGTTCGAGCGATCCCCAACGCGATATCGACATCGAGCAGATCAAATAGCCAGAAATCACAAAGAACAGGGTCACGCCGTAGTTGCCATTGAAAATCAAGGCGCGCGCGAACTGCAGCCCGAGCAGGGAGGCGAATATGCTGTTCTTGATTCCAAATCCCAAGGTGAAATGCAGCAAAAGAACCAGCAGGATGGCGATGCCGCGGAGCACATCGACGTGTGAATTTCGCGTCTTGCTTGTCATATTCAAATTCAAATCCAGGCTCGATTCGATCAGGCTTGTTTTGGAAGGTCAAGAAAAAACCCCGGATCGCCACAGGGCGACACGGGGTTCTATCGTGGGTTTGTTGACGACTTCTTAAAAGTCGGAGTTAGAACGGAATGTCGTCGTCCATGTCCGAGAAGTTCGGCGCCGGCTTCGGTGCCGGGCGTGCCGCCGGTGCCGCTGGCGCGGGACGCGCCGCCGGGCGGGCCGGTGCGCTGTCGTAACCGCCATCGTCCATGCCGCCGCCGGCGTCGCCGCCCATGCCTTGGCGGCCACCCAACATTTGCATGTTTTCAGCCACGATATCGGTCGCGTAACGCTCGATGCCATCCTTGTCCGTGTACTTGCGCGTCTGCAGACGGCCTTCCACATACACCGAGGAACCTTTTTTCAGGTATTGCCCGACGATTTCGGCCAGGCGGCCGAAGAAGGAAATGCGGTGCCACTCGGTGGTCTCTTTTTGTTCGCCGGTGTTGCGGTCCTTCGATTTATACGAAGTGGCGACCGCGATGTTGGCGATCGCGTCACCGCTTGGCATGTAGCGAATTTCGGGATCACGGCCCAGATTGCCGACGATGATGACTTTATTGACTGATGCCATGTATGACTCCTGTTGAGCGGCGGCGGCGGGCCGCGGCGCTGTGGATTTTTTGCCGAACGGGGATTATATGTCAGCCATCCCCTCAGACCGGAGCCAAAGCCAAAAAATCCTGCAGCCCGGGCCCGGACCTTCGCCTGAATACTGTTATTATATACAGTAATTTTGCGGACTCCCACTTGAGCTAGCTCAAGGGCTCCACCTGGAGCGGCGGACGCGGCGCAGGCGGCCGGCCCGCCACGCCGGCGTCCAAAGCGGGATATAGTTACGGGCTGGCCCGGCCCCGGCCCGCCACCATCAATCGAAAGCACGACAAAACAATGGAACAGATTCGCATCCGCGGCGCGCGCACGCACAATCTCAAGAACATCAATCTCGACCTGCCGCGCAATAAGCTGATCGTCATCACCGGCCTGTCCGGTTCGGGCAAGTCTTCGCTCGCCTTCGACACCTTGTACGCGGAAGGCCAGCGCCGCTATGTCGAATCGCTGTCGGCCTACGCGCGCCAGTTCCTGCAGCTGATGGAAAAGCCGGACGTCGACTTGATCGAGGGTCTCTCGCCAGCGATCTCGATCGAGCAAAAAGCGACTTCGCACAATCCGCGCTCGACGGTCGGCACCGTCACCGAAATCCACGACTACCTGCGCCTGCTGTATGCGCGCGTGGGCACGCCTTACTGCCCGGACCATCCGGAAAACGCGCTGGCGGCGCAATCGGTGTCGCAAATGGTGGACGCCGTGCTGGCCATGCCGGAGGGCACCAAGCTGATGATCCTGGCGCCCGTGGTGGCCAACCGCAAGGGCGAGCACGCCGACCTGTTCGCCGCCATGCAAGCCCAGGGCTTCGTGCGCTTTCGGGTGCAAAGCGGCACCCAGCCGGCCAAGATCCACGAGATCGACGAGCTGCCCAAACTCAAGAAGACGGAAAAGCACACCATCGACGTGGTGGTCGACCGCGTCAAGGTCAACGACGAGATCAAGCAGCGCCTGGCCGAGAGCTTCGAGACCGCGCTGCGCCTGGCCGACGGGCGCGCCGTCGCGCTCGAGATGGATGGCGGGCGCGAGCACGTCTACTCGAACAAGTTCGCCTGCGCCATCTGCGGCTATTCGTTGCAAGAGCTCGAACCGCGCCTGTTCTCCTTCAATAACCCGATGGGCGCCTGCCCCGAATGCGACGGCCTGGGCCACATCGAATTTTTCGACCCGCGCCGCATCGTCGCCTTCCCCAACCTGTCGCTGGCCTCGGGCGCCGTCAAGGGCTGGGACCGGCGCAACCAGTTCTACTTCCAGATGCTGTCGAACCTGGCCGCCTTCTATGAATTTGACATTGACGAGCCCTTCGAACAGCTGCCGCAGCTGGCCCAACAAGCGGTGCTGTACGGCTCGGGCAAGACCTCCATCCCCTTCACCTATGTGAACGAGCGCGGGCGCGCGGTGGTGCGCGAGCATACCTTCGAGGGCGTGGTCACCAATTTGTCGCGGCGCTACCGCGAAACCGATTCGATGGCGGTCAAGGAGGAGCTGGCCAAATTCATCAATGAGAAACAATGCCCGTCCTGCAAGGGTGCGCGCCTGCGCGTGGAAGCGCGCTTCGTCAAGGTCGGCAGCGGCAAGCAGGAACGCGCGATCTACGAGGTGGCCGAAAAACCGCTGCGCGAGACGCTCGAGTTTTTTGAAAAGCTCAAGCTCACCGGCGCCAAGAAGGAAATCGCCGACCGCGTCGTCAAGGAGATCGTCTCGCGCCTGAAGTTCCTCAACAATGTGGGCCTGGACTACCTCTCGCTCGATCGCAGCGCCGACACCCTCTCCGGTGGCGAGGCCCAGCGCATCCGCCTCGCGTCCCAGATCGGCTCGGGCCTGACGGGCGTGATGTACGTGCTCGACGAACCCTCGATCGGCCTGCACCAGCGCGACAACGACCGCCTGATCGAAACGCTCAAGCACTTGCGCGACATCGGCAACAGCGTGCTCGTCGTCGAGCATGACGAAGACGCGATCCGCACCGCCGACTACGTCGTCGACATGGGCTTGGGCGCGGGCGTGCACGGCGGCGAAATCATCGCCCAGGGCACGCTGGCCGACATCCTCAAGAGTAAAAAATCGCTGACGGCCAAATACCTGAACGGCTCCCTGAAAATCGCGGTGCCCAAAAAACGCCACCCGGCCAATCCGGACAAGCAGCTCGTCATCACCGGCGCGACCGGCAACAACCTCAAGAAAGTGTCGCTCAATCTGCCGGTGGGCTTGCTCACCTGCGTGACCGGCGTGTCCGGTTCGGGCAAGTCCTCGCTGGTGAACGACACCTTGTACCCGGCCCTGTCGCGCCACCTGTACGGCTCGCAGACGGAGCCGGCGCCGCATGATGCGATCAGCGGCCTGGAACACTTCGACAAGGTGATCGCGGTCGACCAGGCGCCGATCGGACGCACGCCACGCTCGAACCCCGCCACCTACACCGGCTTGTTCACGCCGATCCGCGACCTGTTCGCGACGGTGCCGGCGTCCAAGGAGCGCGGCTACAGCGCCGGGCGTTTTTCCTTCAACGTCAAGGGCGGGCGCTGCGAAGCCTGCCAGGGCGATGGCGTGATCAAGGTGGAGATGCACTTCCTGCCGGACGTGTATGTGCCTTGCGACGTCTGCAAGGGCAAGCGCTACAACCGCGAAACGCTGGAAGTGCACTACAAGGGCAAGAACATCACCGAGGTGCTGGGCATGACGGTGGAGGAGGCGCACGAATTCTTCAAACCGGTGCCGCTGATCGCGCGCAAGCTGCAAACCCTGCTCGACGTCGGCCTCGGTTATATCCGGCTCGGCCAGAGCGCCACCACGCTGTCGGGCGGCGAGGCGCAGCGCGTCAAGCTCTCGCTCGAACTGTCCAAGCGCGACACCGGCCGCACCCTGTACATCCTGGACGAGCCCACCACCGGCTTGCATTTCCACGACATCGATCTGCTGCTCAAGGTGATCCACCGCTTGCGCGACCAGGGCAACACGCTCGTCATCATCGAGCACAATCTGGACGTGATCAAGACGGCCGACTGGATCGTCGATCTGGGGCCGGAAGGCGGCGCCGGCGGTGGGCAGATCATTGCCAGCGGCACGCCGGAAGACGTGGCGAACAATCCCGCCAGCGTGACCGGAAAGTACCTCGGGCCATTATTGTCGGCATAGGCGATGCGCGTTCTCATTGTCGGCAATTCGGGGTCGGGCCCAAAGGAAGAGCAGGACAGCATGCTGCCGTTCCTTCTCGACTGGGTCGGCAAATATTATGAACGCGGTGACAGCTGCTCCTACGCCAATCACCGTGCCCTGTTCGACGCATTCCAGGGCAATAAGAAGGAAGTGACGGCGAATGTCCCTACTGCTTGTCCGCGTACTCCGCCATCAGGGCACTGAAGCGCGAGCGGCCATGCAGGGCGATCCAGCGCCACATCGCCTCGACCTGTTCGGTATTGCGCGCGTGGTATTGCTTGTTCGTCGCCAGCCATATATTCACGGTACGCAGTGGCTTGTCGAGGCGGACGATGGCGGCGCCGTCGCGCCGGGCGATGTACGCATCCATGTCGCCGGGTGAAGCGAGGCCGATTGCGAAGCCGTCGATGCGCCCGCGCTTGAGCTTGTCGAGGTTGCGCGCCGTGTCGACCGCGCCGTCGTCGACGACAATGCCGGCCGCGCGCAGCGCACCGGCAGCCACCGAGCCATGCGCCAAGCCAAGCTTGCGACCTTTGAAATACTTGATGGGATCGGTGTCACTGGCGAGCTTGTCGCTGGCGCGCACAAAGACGACGGTGGCCGCCTGGACCGAACTGGCAAGGTCGGCCTCGCCATTCTTATCGCGCGGATAGGCGAACGTCATCGCATCCTTGTCCTGCAGGTACACGGGTGCGGCATCGATCAGGCCAGCCTCAAGCGCCATCGGGATACGCGCCAGCGGCAGACGTACAGCCACCACGGTGCAGCCAGTGCTGGCCACAATTTCGCGTATGAGCTCGACGGTCGCACCGGGCGGACTGGCTTCGGCGCTACCGCTGCCAAGATAATATGGCGGCAGGGCCTGGTCAGTGTAGCCGAGGCGTATTGGCGTGCAGGCGCCACGGGCGACGCCAGCGGCCAATCCCGCCGCAACGATCAAACATAGTATCGAGACACGCATTGCATCAGCTTAAGCGAAATCGATGGCTTTGCGGGCTCGCTTTGCCTGGTGCTCACACATCTTGTGTAATCCGGTTCGCATGCAGGCGGCCAAGGAAATCGCTGCCCCGTGTCGGGAATCACGCCATCGCAGTGGCAGCTGCGAGATGCTCATCCAGCGCGTCAAGCCGGTCATGGCGGCGGCGCCTCTTCCTTGCGGGGGGATGATGGTATCTGAATGAAAAGTTTTAGTTGACGGCAACGATGCCGCAATGGATACTTTGCATGTGTGGAAACATATAGTTTTACACAATGAAGGTACATAACCAAACATTTCATGGAGCATACAATGCAAGAATTGTCTTTCGAGCAAATTCAAGAAGTTTCCGGTGGCATGGTCGTCGACCTGGACAATATTCCTCCTGGCGTCATCGTGGATGAAAACGGCAATGCATGGACCAAGTTCGGTCACATCCCGCTGTTCAATGTTGTAAGCTAAGCTGCATCGAGCTTGTGAACGCCGCCCTTGCGTTCACACGGCGGCTGGGCCGCCGTCGCGGCGAGCCGCACGGGCGACAATCGCCCAACATCCCCATTATCCAAGCTCGCCGCCACTTCCAGGCGCGCACGACGCCAATGATAGGCGAACGCCGCGGCTCAAACTGCGCGCGCGAGCCAGGCGTCGAGCTGGCCCAGGTGGTCGAATCCCCAGAACGGTTCGCCGTCGGCGATCACGAAGGGCACCCCGAACACGCCCTCTTGCAGTGCCTGCGCGTTCGCTTGCTTGAACGCTTCCTTGATGACGCCCTCCTCCATCCCCGCCAGCAAAGGCACACGCTCCACATCTTGCGCGGCGGCGATGTCGGCGAGCACGCGCGCGTCGGCGATATCGAAACCATCGACGAAATAGGCGCGCAAGCAGCTCGCTGCAAAGGCGGCGGCGCGCTGCTGTCCGTGGATCCGTTCGATCCACAGCATGGCGCGCCCCGGACTGATCAACAGACGGGGAAATCCCGGCGGCAGCCGCAGCGTGATCCCTTCGGCCTGGGCAGTGCGCTCCAGATCGCGCTGCACGTAGCGCCACTTGAGCGGCACCAGCGGCGCCAGCGGCGCACCCGTGGCCTGGCACAGTGCCGTGATCAGCACCGGCTTCCAGCGCACCCGGCGCCCGTGGGCGGCGGCCAATGCATCGATCCGCGTGGCCGCCAAGTAGGCGTAGGGCGATGCGAAGTCAAAATAAAACACGATATCGTCTTGCATGGTCATGCTCCTATTTGAAAGTCGTCATTACTATCGGGAACAGATTCAAGTAGCGCGATCAAGCTGCGCGGAAGCAGCGCAGACAGGACAAGCAGCGCCAGCAGCAGTAAAAAACTTTTCATTTCACCCTCCAATTTCGCACATGTGTGCGAAAATAAAGTAAAAAACAGCGGAAGCTGGAAAGCCCCCGCTCACCCTTCGTTCAAACTCTTATAGCTCGCAACTAAGCGCTGGTATGCGCGCAGCGCATGGCGCGGCGCTTCCTCATCATGCAGGAAACGCTTATCGTGCAACAAACCCACAATCAAGCTATAGATTTCAAACACCAATTGCCCAGGATCGGTGTCGGGGCGCAACTGCCCCGCCTCGACGGCTTGCACGACCGTCTTGCGCAGCGCGCTGCGCCATTGCTGGACGCCCTGATGCAGACGCTCGCGCAGGGCACCTTGCTGGTCGTCGAACTCGAACGCGCCCGCCGTGTACAGGCAAGCGCTGCGCAGGGATTCGGCGCACACGCGCGTGATCCAGTTATCGACCTGCGCGTTCAGGCGCGCCAAGCCGCGCGGCAGGGACAAGGTTGGCAACAACACTTCAGCGGCGAAACGCCGGTCGTATTCATCCAGGATGGCGCCTTGCAAACCTTCCAGCGAACCCACACGCGAGAACACCCCGCTCTTGCTGATTCCCGTGCGCTTGGCCAGTTCGCCCAGCGACACTTTGCCAATGCCTTCGGCGGCGGCCATGTCCATGGCGGCCTCGAGAATGACGCCGTAGGTGGCTTCGCTTTTTGCGGTCAGGGTTTCCATGCACGCAGTTTAGCACACTCGTGCGAAATTAACAGGGAAATATGCGCGGACGCTCTCCCACAAGGCGTGCAGCACGCAGAGCGCGCCGCCAGAAAAGCAAGAAGGGGACAGCAACCGTCTTGAGTTGGATTTTTCACTAAAGTTGGGTTTTGACGA
>JAZKBP010000051.1:0-37383 GCA_040388555.1 Pseudomonadota bacterium | reverse complement strand
CTGCTCGCTTGCGCCAGCAATCTACCCGAAGGAGTCGTCAAAACCCAACTTTAGTCAAAAATCCAACTCAAGACGGTTGCTGTCCCCTTCTTGCTTTTGCGCCCGCTTATTTCAGGTAGCGATCGAACCAGGCCAGCGTGCGGCTGCGCAAGTCGCGCGTGTGTTCGGGTTTGCGCAGGCGATGCCCTTCCCCCTCGTAGATCACGAGCGCCGTCGGCGTACCCATGGCGCGCAAGCCGTGCCAGAATTCGACCGATTGCGGGGCCGGGCATTCGACGTCGCGCTCGCCCACGTACAGCAAGGTCGGAGTGCGCGCCGCCTTGATCGCCTCGATCGGCGAGGCGGCCCGGTACACGGCCGGATCGTCGTAGGCGCTGGCGCCGAAATACGGGATCATCCACTGGTCGATGCCGTTCTGGCCGTAGTAGCTGATCCAGTTGGCGATGCCCGCGCCGGCCACCGCCGCCTTGAAGCGCGTGCTGTGCGTCACGCCCCACATGGTCATGAAGCCACCGTAGGAGTGCCCCATCAAGCCCAGGCGCGCGCCGTCCACGGGCGCCGCCGCCAGCACCGCGTCGACCCCGGCCAGGATGTCGCGCCAGTCGCCGCCGCCGAAGTCGCGCACATTGGCGCGCGTGAAAGCGCTGCCTTGGCCGAAGCTGCCGCGCGGATTGGGCAGGAACACGAAGTAGCCGTGCGCCGTCAGCTCGCGCAGCAGCGCGTTGGCTTGCTCGCCCTCGCCCACGTAGTGCGGCGTGGCCGCCGACGCCGGACCGCCATGCACCAGCACCACCATCGGATAGGTCTTGCCCGGCGTCGTCGAGGCGGGCGCGAGCAGCCAGCCCTGCGCCTGCTGGCCCTCGCTGCGCCACTCGATGCTGCGCGCGCCCACCAGCGGCGCGAGCGCATCGTTGTCGTGCGTGATGGCCGCGAGCTGCCCCGGCGCGCCGGCCAGGATGCGCGGCGCGCGCGCGAAGTCTTCCGCCACCGTGGCCACGCGGGCCCCGTCGGCGCTGTAACTGAAGCGCCCGTCGGCGCCGGCCTCGAGCGAGTACGGCGCCGACCACAGGCGCGCCGCCGGCTGGCCCGGCGCGAGCGCATACAAGACTTCCTCGGCGCCGGCCAGGGCCGAGGCGTGCAGGGTCGCGCCATGCCAGGCCAAGCCATCGAAGGAGGCGGCCATGCCGGGCGTGATGTCTTGCGGCGTGCCGCCGGCCAGCGCCACCGTGTAGACGTCGCCTCCGACCGAGCCCAGGTCGCTCATCAAGCCGCCGATGAAGGCCACCGTCTTGCCGTCGGGCGAGACGCGCGGCCGGTTCATTTGCATCTTGGGCGCGGCCACGATGCGCAGAACGCCGCTGGCGGCGTCGACATGGCCGAGCGTGGCGATCCACCAGTTATTGTCGCCGTTGCCGCGCGCGCTGGTGACGGCGAAGCCTTTGCCGTCCGGCGTCCAGTCATATTCGTAGATGAAGGTGTCGGCCGGCGACACCAGCTTCAAGGCGCCGCCGCCGGCCGCCAGCACGGCGATGCGCTGCTCGTCCTCGGCATCGCCAATTTCCCCCACCTGGGGCGCGCCCGCTTCGATGGCGCCGGTGAGCTTGTGCGCGTCTAGCGTGGCCAGCAAGGCCAGCTGGCGCCCGTCGGGCGACCAGCGCACGCTATTGCCCACGCCCTTGAAGCTGGCCAGGCGCTCGCTCTTGCCGGCCACGCCCAGGTAGACAAAGGTGCTGCCGGCCTTGGCGTCGGCGCCGATGAAGGCGAGCGCGTGCCCGTCGGGCGACCAGGCTGGCGCGTCGTAGCGGCAAGCGGGACACGGATCGTATTGGGCCAGCACGGCGCCGCTGCGCGCGTCGCGCACCACCACGCTCGCATGCGGGCGCTGCCCGCCTTGGCCGGCGTCGAGCGATTCGAGGGCGGCTACGCGGCTGCCGTCGGCGGACAGGGCCAGCTCTTCATAATGGCGCAGCAAGGGCGCCGCCTTGGCGTGCGCGCACTGGCCCGCCAGCGACAGCGCCAGGCTGGCCGCGGCCAGGGTGTGGAACTTGTTCATCGTGCTCCCGTTCGAAGCCGGACGCGCTCACGGTGGCATCCGGTGGCTGGGGCTGGCGCCCCGATTACTATGAGGCAATAGTCTACGCGAAATCGCGGGGGCGCGTGGCGGGCCGGCGCACCCTAAAAAAAACCCCAGCGGCCTGGCGGCCACTGGGGTTTTTTGCTTGCGCTAAAGTCGAGTGCTCAGCGAGGGCTTACCAGCCCGCCACCAGCGTGTACTTGCCGTTGGTGGCGCCGGTGCCGCCGCCGTAGTAGATCACCTTGCCGTACACCACCTTGGCGGTGCTGCCGGTGTTGGTGTAGCTCACGCTGTCAACCTTGCCGGTGCCGTTGACGCTCGAGGCGAGCTTGGTCCCGGTGCTGCTATCGAGTTCAAGGTCGTAATCCGAGGTCGAGTTCGGCGTCAGGGTCAGCTTCACAGTCTTGCCCGCTGGCAGGCTGATCTGGAAGTAGTCGACGTCCGTGCTCGAGCCCATATTGGCGCTGACGGTGGTGTTGGCGGTGCCGACGACGTTCGCCGTGGCCAGCGTGTTATTGCTTTCCACCTCGTTCTGGGTCGGTCCCGGTGGCGTGGTGCCGGTCAGGATGTTCTGCGCCTCGAACTTGGCGCGGAAGGTGTTCTCATACGTCGCGTCGGTCGGGAACAGATTGTGGGCCGCGTTGACGATGGCCGTCGCCATGGCCGGCATCTTGATGTTCGAGCCCAGGCCGAAGTGCGCCTCCAGGATGATCTGGTCGATGCTCGCGCGCGGCTTGCCGGCGGCGATCAGCGCCGTCATCGATTGGAACAGCGGCGCCGACCACAATTCGTCGGACTGGAACGTCACGCCGCCCTCGGTCACCGAGGTGTGCGCGGCGTACGACTTGCTGCTGTTGTACTTGGCGTCGGTGCGGTTGAGCATGCGGCCGGCCCAGCACGAACCGTGGCCATCCCAGCTGAAAGCCCACTCCGGATGGTAGATCTTGCCGTTCGGGGTGCTATACGAGTACGACGCGGCCCAGTAGTCGCCGAAGCCTTCGCCCATGGCGCCGGTGTCGCCGCCCGACCAGCTCGAATTGATGCTCGCTTGGATGCCATGTCCGTACTCGTGCAGTACAACGTCGACATCCTCGTCGTCGTCCACGCAACCGTGGCCGAAGGCCAGGTAGCCGGTGGCGCCGGTGCCGCTGAAGTGCGAATTGTCGTCGCCGTTCACGCCGTCGGTGTCGACGTTCATGGAACGGTTCAAGATCGACTTGGTGCCGGTGAAGCCGAGCGACTGGATGTAGCGCTGGTTCTGGTCGAGGTGGAAATACACCATGGTGTCGTCAAAGGCGTTGTTGCCGCGCTTGGCCGTCCAGATGCCGTTGGTGGTGGTGCTCGGCGCCGTGTTGGGCGCTTCCAGATTGGTGATGTTGACGTAGGGGCCGGTGAGAGAATACACGCCGCCGCTGACGGTCAAGTCGCGCATCGGCTTGGTGAAGTAGGCCGCGTCGAAGGCCGAGGCGGCCGAAGTATCGGTGAGCGCGTCCGTGTTCAAGGTGGTGCGCGGGTCCGGATCGAACACCAGGCCGCTGCCGTTGATGCCGGAGGCGACCGTGTTGACGGCGGCCAGGGTCTGGGTCTTGGCGGCCAGGCTGGCCGCGTCCTTCGAGGCCGCTGCGCGGTCGAGTGTTGGGCCGCCGACAGCGCCGCGCGCTTCGATGCTGCGCTCGCCGCCCTTGTTGGTGCGTGGCAGCGACAGCGAATACGATTTGAGCAAGCTGCCGTCATGCGCGTTCAGGTACTGGACGAAGCCGCCCGTTGGCATCTGGGCCTGGATCTGCACCTTGTGCGCCAATTGCACGCCATCCTTGGTCGCCACCCACACCATGGTGCTGCTAGGCACGCCCACCAGCGGGTGCTGCACTTTCATATTGGCCCAGCCCTTGTCGAGCGCCTGGTTGGCGCTGATCTGTGCCTTGTTGTAGAGTTGGTTCGAAGCGCTCGCGTCGACCGTGGCGGAAATCGGTGTGGTCTCGTTGTAAATTTTATGCAAGTCGCCATTCTTGCCGATCGAGACGATGATCTCGGCGCCATCGACTGGCAAGCCGCGCAGCATTTGCTGGTAATAGTAATGCTTGCCGGTCAGGGATTCCTGCACCTTGGTCAAGACCAGATTGTCCAAGCCTGAAGGCAGGCCGAAGTGGGCGGCGTTTTGACGCAGCACATCTTGCGCGGACGAAGCTTTGACCCCGGAAAAGACGGTAAGGTTTTCTGTCGTGCTGCTCCCGGCGTGGGCCATTCCTGCATAGGCCATAACGATCAAGGATGCCAGGATAGTACGTGATTGATGCCGCATGCTGTTTATCTCCTATATATTTTTGTATGGGATTACTTGTTTCAGACATGAAGTGGAACCCCGCCGAGTCCGCAAAATCAAACAACGTGCGATGAAGTATATAGCTCTTTTTCAGTTTTGAACAATTGTCTATTTTTTCGGTCAAATGTTTTAAAATGTTCATTTTTTAACAGCTGAATTGATGGAAAATAAACGGCGCCCAGCGCGCCAACCGGAGAAGATATGGGGAGTGACAATGCGTGATATTCGTGATATTCCGATGCTGCGTGAAGCCTTGATGGCGGCCACCATTGCCGTGGCCAGCGGGGCCTGCGCGCAAGCGCCGCAAGGCGCGCCGGCTGCTGCGGCCGTGCGCGCGCCCATCATCGCCGATGCGGAACCGCAAGTGAGCGCCGACATTGGCGCCCTGCTCGCCGTCATCGGCGGCGCTGGCGGCGTCGCGCCGGAGCGCTTGACCGACAAGGCGCGCGCCGTGCTCGATGGCCCGCGCGGACAAGAAATAAAATCACTGCTGCAAGCGTGCATGCCAGCGCAAGCCTTGCAATTGCTGGCGCGCCAGGTCGACGGGGAGGATAGGCACTATCGCTACCGCTTGCCCTGCGCGCCGGCGCCGCTGCAGGTCGATATCAGTTTCAACAAGGCGGCGCGGGTCGACACGCTGAGCGTGCGGCGCGAATGAGCGCGCGGCGGCCAATGGCCGCCGGCTCCCGGACTTACTTGGCGAGCGAGAGCATGCGCTCGACGTAGCGCGCGATCAGATCGATTTCCAGATTCACCCGGCTGCCAGCTTGCAAGTGCTTGAGCGTGGTGAGCGCTATCGTGTGTGGAATCAGGTTGATGGCAAAGCGGCAAACGCGCGCGCCGGCCACATCCACATCCTCGACCCGGTTGATGGTCAGCGACACGCCGTTGACCACCACCGAGCCCTTGAAGGCTAAATATTTGGCCAGCGCCGCGGGCGCGTCGATCACCAGCAGCCATGACTCGTCGACCGGCTCGAAGCGCTGAACTTGGCCGATGCCATCGACGTGGCCCGACACCAGATGGCCGCCCAGGCGCTCGGCCAGGGTCAGCGCTTTTTCCAGATTGACGGGCCCGCTGCTGTCGAGCCCGACCGTGCAATTGAGGCTTTCGCGCGAGACATCGACGAAAAATTGGCCGCCGCGCTTGGCGGTGACGGTCATGCAAGCGCCGTTGATGGCGATCGAATCGCCCAGCGCCACGTCGTCCAGCGGCAAGGCGCCGGCATCGACTTCCAGGCGCAGGCCCGCGTCATGCCCGGCGCCCAGCGCCTGCACCGAGACGATGTTTCCAACAGCAGCGACAATTCCAGTAAACATGGCAGTATCAATCCTCGATTTGGCTAACTCTGGCAAGGATACGCAGATCCTCGCCAATTTGCTGAACCTCATGAAATTTCAAGCGTTGCTTCAAGTCCAGCTGCTCGAGCGGCGCCAGCTTGAACATGCCTTGCGCGTCGCCGATCAGGCAGGGCGCCAGATAGAGCAGCAATTCGTCGACGCAGCCTTCACGCAGCAGCGAGCCGTTGAGCTTGGCGCCAGCCTCGACGTGCAGTTCGTTGATCTCGCGCCGCCCCAGTTCCATCAGCAGGGCCGGCAAATCGACCTTGCCCGCCGCGTTGGGCAAACTGATCACCTCGTGGCCGGCGCTGCGCAAACGTGCCGCGCGCTGCGGGTCAAACACAGCGGCCGCGATCCACGCCGGTGCGCCGGCCAGCACGCGCGCCGCCGGATCGATTTCGAGGTGGCTGTCGACGATGACGCGGCGCGGCTGGCGCGGGGTGTCGAGCGCGCGCACGGTCAGTTGCGGGTCGTCCGCCTTGACCGTGCCGATGCCTGTCAGGATGGCGCAGGCGCGCGCGCGCCAGGCATGGCCGTCGGCGCGCGCCTCTGGCCCCGTGATCCACTGGCTTTGGCCGTTGTGCAAGGCGGTCATGCCGTCCAGGCTGGCCGCCACCTTCACGCGCACCCAGGGCCGCTGACGTCGCATGCGCGAAAAAAAGCCGATGTTCATTTCGTAGGCCGCCTCGGCCAGCACGCCCGACTCCACCGCGATGCCGGCCGCCGCCAGCTTGGCCAAGCCCTGCCCCGCGACCAGGGGGTTGGGATCGACCATGGCGGCGACGACACGCCCGAGGCCGGCATCGATCAGCGCGTCCGAGCACGGCGGCGTGCGCCCGTGGTGGTTGCACGGCTCGAGCGTGACGTAGGCGGTGGCTCCGCGCACCGGCATGCCACGGGCGGCCGCGTCGCGCAGGGCCGCGACCTCGGCATGGGCCTGGCCGGCCGGCTGGGTATGGCCGGCGCCGATCACCACGCCATCGCGCACGAGCACGCAGCCCACGCGCGGATTCGGGCTGGTGCTGTACATGGCGCGCGCCGCCCATTCGAGCGCCAGGGCCATGCCATCGGTGTCCTTGAAATTTTGCACAACGTCCTTTGCGAGGATGCGCGGCCGCGGCAAAGCGGCGCGCTGTTAGTCGGCGCCGGCGCCGCCGCATGCGGCCCCGTCGCGCGCCGGATCGCACACGCGGGCGCGTCCGAGCATATTGATTGTAATACGGCGCAGCTGCCCTTCGTAGGAAAGCGACACGCTGCCAAAGCGCGGGGCCAGCGCGGCCGCCGCGCTGCAGGCGCGTCCGGCGCCATTGTAGGCCAGGTAATCGGGCTGCGCCTGCGACGACATGGCGCTGCGGATCGCGATGCCGGTGGCGACGGGACCGTGGCGGGCGATGACTTCTTCGCCGGGGTCGGGACGCTGGTTGCCATTGGCGTCGACAAACACGCTCCAGCCGGCACTCCAGTTGCGCCCGTCCGGGTCGAGCGGCGCCAGTTCGACGCGCGTGCCGCGCTCGAGCGCCGCCGAGCGTGTCAGCGCCAGCGCCCGGTACAAGTCGTCAGTGGCCGTTTTCAGCTGCTGTCGATGGATAGCCGTCGTCAGGTTGGGCGCGGCGATGGCGAGCAAGATGGCGGCGAGCAGGAGCACCACGCACAATTCAATCAGCGTAAAGCCGGCGCGACTCATGGCACGACTCATGGCGCGGCTCATGGCGCGGCTCATGGCCAGCAGCGCGGCGCCGGCCCGCTGGCCGTGCGCTCGCCGGTGCTCGAGAGCGACAGGACGCCGCAATCGGGGTCGCTGAAGTGGGGGTTGACCGCGCGCGTGCCGGGCAAGGCCTTGATCTCGACGCACACCAGCAGGCTTTGCCCTTCGCAGGCGTCGGCCCGCAATTCGTAGGCGCTGGTGGGGGCGGTGGCGCCGCTCCACCATGGGAAGCGGCGCGCCTGCGGCTCGGGCGCATCGGCGGAAAAAGCGATGTAGCGGTTGTTGCGAAGGTAGAAGGCCTCTTGCTGCTGCATGGCCAACTGCAGTGCCGCTTGCGCCTCGGCCCGACGCGCCCGGATCGCGTAGCGCATGTAACTGGGATAGGCGAATGCGGCGAGCAGGCCGACAATGGCCAAAACCACCAGCAATTCGAGCAGCGTCACACCACGCTGGCGTTCAGCGCGCGGCGGCATCGTGCAACTCCTGCCAATTGACCAGCTCGCGCCACCCCAGGCGCCCGGCCGGCACGCTCACCTCAAAGGCGCCGCCAAGGCGCGGCATGCCGTCGCTGCCGGCCGTCGCGATGGCATAGCTGCGCACCACGCGCACATCACCGGCACTCGAGCGCACGGCGGCCGTGGTGCGCGTCAGCACCAGGGGCGTGCCCGCCAGCGCGGCGCCGGGCTCGCGCCATCCGGCGGCGGCCCCGCTGTGCGGGCGTGCGTCGGCACCGCGCGCCAGGCCACTCAAGGCGTCGAGCACATAGGTGCGCGCCAGCGCGGCGCCGCAGGCTTCGCGCGCTGGCACCTCGCTATCGATGACGAGGGTGCCAGACAACAAGGTGGCGCCGACGCTGCGCTCAAGGTCCGGCCCGGTCTGTGGAAAATCGAAGTACCACCCCTGCTTGTGCGCCGCTGCACCGTAGTCGAGGTCGGCGCCACTGATGACAGGCGCGCCACCATTGGCGCCTGCATTCGTCAGCGCGCGCTGCGCCAGGTCGGCGCGCGCGAGCGGCAATGCCAGCGCCGCCGCGTCGGCGTCGCGCACCGCATAAAAGCTGGCCGCAGCTTGGGGCGCGGCAGCGGCGCTGTCCGCTGCGCCGGCCGGAACGCCGAGGCCGCCCGTGTTTGCGGCGCCGCCGGCGCCGAACAAGAGCAAATAGCCGCCGCCCGGCCCGATGGCGATCAGTGGTGCTTGCGTGATGGTTTGAGGCCGGCCGTTGCCGTCGTGCGCCACGAACAGGGGTGAACGCGAACGCCCAATGCCGGCGGCGTTGGTCCAGGGCGCCCCCCCCGAGAGGTCGAAGCGCCAAAGCCGGCCCGCCGCGTCGCCCGCGTAGCCATCACGTGCCAGACCATCGGCCGACACGGCAAAGCTGGGGGCACCAAGCGCGGCCTGCCCTCCCGAGGCGGGGATGGTGAGCTTGAAGTAATTGCGACCGAGCCGCCATGCTTGCGCGGGCGCCTTGTCGAGCGCGAGCAGGAATAGGACGGGGCCGCTGGTGACGGCGGCAAAATAGCCGAACGCGTCGGCAGCGGTGCGCAGTTTGACGATGCGTGGCGGCGTGTCGATTGGGCCGATCGCGCTGTCATCGCGCTCGCCAAATTCCCACAGTGCGCCACGCCCGCCATCGAAGGCGCCAGGATCGGTGATATCGATCGCGAACACGCCGCGCGCGCCCTGCCCCATGCCGGAGACAAGCACCGTGCGCCACTGGCCGTCGAGCAGCGCTTCGGCGGCGGCGGGGCTGCCATCGACATAGGAAGGTGCGGCGTAGTTCGGCGCGCTCAGCAAGTTCAAGGCCGCGAACACGGCGCTGGGAATATAGGCGAACAATTCACTGCCGTCGCGCAGGTCAAAGGCGTGCAGCATGCCGTCGTTGGCACCGACGTAGATCGCCGCCGGCCGATTCGCGTAGCGGGCAAGAAAGGTGCTGTAGTTCGTTCCATGCAGGGCCGGTGAGGGCGCGGCGACGAGGATGGGTTTGCTGTGGACGATATCGCCAAGCACGCTGACGCGATGGCGGAAAATGCCGCTGCCGCTAAAGCTGCCGCGCTCATTGGCGCGCTCGCCGCGCAAAAAGGCGGTTCTGGCGGCGCCCAACCCGTCGTTTGCCGCCGCCGGTTCAGGCGCGCGATCGAGGCTGGCGCGCAGTTCCGGCGGCAAGCTTTCCCACTTAAATGGCACGGTCGCGCCGGACCGGTATGCCAGCGTAAAGATCTTGCGCTGCGCCGCCGCCGGCCTGGGCAGCACTGGCGGATGCGCATCGGGCCGTCCGGTGAGAATGGCGCCGGCGTCCCAGGCCGTGGTCGCCGCAAAATTGAATGCGCCGCGCGCATTGTCTGTGGCAGGGACCAGACGCAGCGCGCCGCTGCCATTGGCGCGATCAAAACTGCTCAGCACCGCGACGCTGGCGCCGCCCTCCCCCAACAAAGTGGTGGTGCTGCCGCTCTCGCCCGGTCGGCAAGCGATGTCCGCTCCAGCGCAAGGCGGCAAGCAGATCGCCAAGCACGCCAGCATTCCCAGCACGATCTTGCCCCACGCGCGCGCCGCCATCATTGCACCTCCTTGCGATAATAGGTTTGCAGAACCACACGGGTGCGCACGTTTGCGCCAAAGCCGATTGCCGTGATGCGATAAAAATTACCCGCTGGCGCGCCCGCGTCCTCACCCGCCAGAGGCAGTGGCACCAATTCAATGATGTAGCGGGGAGCACGCGCCGGCAGGGTACCTTGTCCGGTCTGCATGTGGGCCCCGCTGAACCTTCCATATTCCACGGTATGGTGCTGGTCCTCCACCAAGTCCAACGTTTGCCAGAGCGGCGCCGCGCCCGCGCCGGCGGGCAGGCATAAGCCGCGGTTGACGCTGTCGCCACCGGCTCCGCAATCGGGCTCGAAGCCGTGTGCGCTGCCGTCGCCAAACAATGCCGCGCGCGCCGAGTGCGGGTCGGCGCCCCCTTCGATATCGGCTTGCGCATCGTCGAGAGCCGCCTCGGCCGCCTGCAGGGCTAGCACGCGGTCGCGCTCGAGGCGCGCCGACTTGAGCGCCTGCAGCGCCGCCTGCAGCGCCGCCAAGCCCAGCATGCCCACGATGAGCAAGGCGCACATGGCCAGCAACAGCGCTGCGCCGCGCGCAGTTTTCCGGTGTGTAGGCAAGCTCGCCATGACGGTCCTTACAATGCCCGATTGCGCAAGGTAAAACTGGCCGACACGACGCGTCGGGCGCGCGCGCGCAGATCCGGCGGCAGGCGCGCCTCGTCGATGCGGGTGCCCGGATCGCTCCCTGCGAAGGCATCGCTGTACGCCTTGCCGAACAGGTCGAAGAGCGCCGGTTCGCCCTCGCCGCCCCCGCCGCGTTCGCTATGGAGCAGCAAGGCGATGCGCACAGAACGCACGCGTTTCCAATATGTGCGGCGCTGCCGTTCGCGCGCTTGCCCTGCCGCGTCCGGCGCCGCCAGCACCAGCGCCGCGTCGAGCGCGCGCAAGGTGCTGGCGGTAACGAAACCGTGGCTTGGCCCGGGTGCGCCATCGGTACTGTCGAGGCCGTAAAGAACCTGGAAGGAATCGACACCGCGCACCAGCGCGTCGGCGGCCCAGCCAGCGTGCCCCCGGTACTTGCAGCGCAATTCGGTTTCGCCATCGGCGCCGCGTCCGACATAGAAAATGCTCCAGCCCCTGCTCGGCGGGCCCTGCTCGGCGGGCACGCCGAAGCCGGCGCAGTTGACGACGCTGCCGTCGCCATCGGGCGCAGCACCGGCGCCGTCGAAGCGCACGGCCAGTACGTCGCTGCCGTTGGCGACATCGGCGGCGGCAACTTCGATGCCCTCGCCGGCGCGCCCGAGCGAATGGGCGTCGAGGCCGTCGAGCGCCGCCGGCGCGGCGGCATCGAGCTCGATGGGGCCGGTAGTGCCATCCCAGTTTTGCCATCCCGTCTGACGCAAGGCACGTCCGACCATGTCGAGGGCGTAGCGGCCATTGTCGTCGAGCTGGGCGGCCTGCGTTTGCAACACATAGCCAGTGTTCGCCATACCCAGCATGGCAAGCGCTAACAAGCCCAGCAGCGCGCCCACGGCCAGCGCGACCATCGTTTCAGCCAAACCGATGCCGCCTTGCGTGGCCGATGGCGCAGATGGTCGCGTAGCTGGTCCCGGCCAGCTCGTTGGTGTCATCGGTGGCATTATCGCTCCCGCGCCGCCACCGCCAGTGCCACCCTGGGCGCACTGCGCGAGACTGGATCGTCAAGATCGTTACGCCCACCATCCCTGCCCTGCCAACCCAGTTTGATGACGACCGGTGCATCGGCGCCGCCAGTGCAGTCCCAGCGGTAGCCCTGTGGCGCGCCCTCCCACGGTTGCGCATCGCGGCACACCCGCACGCGCCCGCCCGGAAAACCCTCGTGCACGGCAAGCCTCACTTGCGCGCTGTGATAGGCCGCCAATTGGGCGCCGTCGCAGGCTTGCGCGCCATCGCAGCTGGGCACTGGCGCCGGCGGCGCGCCGCTGCCAGCGGTGAAATCGAGCCCCAGGTAGGGATTGATTGGCTCGGCCTGGCGCATCTGCGCCGGGTTCGCACGCATGTGCTCGGCAAGCGAGGCGGCCAATTGCATGCCCGTGTCCATCAGGCGCGCATCGGCGCGTGCGCGCAAGGCCGCCGCCTGCAGCGCGCACGCGCCGAGCACGCCAACGCCCAGCACCAGCAGCGCGACGAGCACTTCGACCAATGAATAACCGCGCCTGCAAGGTTTGCGCATGCCGCCTCCCCGTATCCCAGTGATGCGCGATCACGGACAATACGCGGCCTTGCCCGGCGCTCTACGGCCGAGTTCGCTTTTGCGTCTTGATGTGGATCGCTAGGATGAGAAGTTAGCAGTCAGTACAGTGACGAGCCTGCGTTGGCTCAAGCGTGCGGCGGGCACTTTTCGCCGGCGCGCGGCGGCGCCACGAAGCGACGCGCCGCGCCGCGGCCCGCATCATCAAGCCTTGCGCGGCTTGCGGTCGCGTCCGACCTCGGCGATGGCTTCCTGAAACTCGGCCAGATCTTCGAAGTTTTTATACACGGAGGCGAAACGGATATACGCGATCTTGTCCAGGCGTTTCAGTTCGCCCATCACCAATTCGCCGATATAGCCCGATTCGACCTCGCGCAAGCCGCTGGTGAGCAGTTTTTCTTCGATCGCGGCGACCGCCGTGTCGATCGCCTCGACCGACACCGGGCGCTTGCGCAGCGCCAGCATCAGGCTGCCGCGCAGCTTGGCGGCCGCGTATTCGCTGCGGCTGCCGTTTTTCTTGACCACGACCGGCATCGACAATTCGATCCGCTCGTAGGTGGTGAAGCGCTTGTCGCATTTGCCGCAGCGGCGCCGGCGCCGGATCGCGTCGCCCTCTTCCGAGATGCGCGTATCGAGGACCTGGGTATCGTCATGCTGGCAGAACGGACATTTCATCGGCTATCCGAAAAAGCGCGGTTAAACAAAATGGTCGCGGCGGTCGGTAGCGGCCGCCGCGAATAGCTGCCCAAAGTATGGCTGCCCAAATTATGCGGCATACACCGGATATTTGTCAGTGAGCTTCTTCACTTCAGCCTTGACGCGCTCGATGGTGGGACCATCGTTTGGATTGTCGAGCACGTCGGCGATCAAATTACCGACCATGGTCGCGTCGGCTTCGACGAAGCCGCGCGTGGTCATCGCCGGGCTGCCCAGGCGGATGCCGGAAGTGACGAAGGGCTTTTGCGGATCGTTCGGAATGCCGTTCTTATTGCACGTCATATGGGCCGCGCCGAGGAAGGCTTCGGCTTCCTTGCCGGTCAAATTCTTGGAGCGCAAATCGACCAGCATCACGTGCGACTCGGTGCGCCCGGAGACGATGCGCAAACCGCGCGCGATCAAGGCCTTGGCCAGCGCGTCGGCGTTTTTCACAACCTGCTTTTGGTAAGCCACGAAATCCGGGCCGAGCGCTTCCTTGAAGGCCACCGCCTTGGCCGCGATCACGTGCATCAATGGGCCGCCCTGGATGCCGGGGAAAATCGCCGAATTGATCGCCTTCTCGTGCTCGGCTTTCATCAAGATGATGCCGCCGCGCGGACCGCGCAGCGATTTGTGGGTGGTCGAGGT
This sequence comes from Pseudomonadota bacterium, assembly GCA_040388555.1. Taxonomy (GTDB): domain Bacteria; phylum Pseudomonadota; class Gammaproteobacteria; order Burkholderiales; family Burkholderiaceae_D; genus Telluria_A. The sequence continues at coordinate 23,830 of JAZKBP010000051.1, read as the reverse complement.
GACAAAGTCGGCGTGCGGCACCGGATTCGGGTAGACCCCGGCCGCGATCAATCCGGCGTAATGGGCCATATCGACCATGAAATACGCGCCGACCGCCTTGGCCACTTTGGCGAAGCGTTCGAAATCGATTTTCAGGGCAAAGGCGGAGGCGCCGGCGATGATCAGCTTGGGTTTTTTCTCGTGCGCCAGGCGCTCCATCGCCTCGTAATCAATATCCTCGGCTTCGGTCAAGCCGTAGGAGACGACGTTGAACCATTTGCCCGACATATTCAAAGCCATGCCGTGGGTCAGGTGGCCGCCTTCGGCCAGCGACATGCCCATGATGGTGTCGCCCGGCTTGAGCATGGCGAAAAACACGCCCTGGTTCGCTTGCGAACCAGAATTAGGCTGCACATTGGCCGCTTCCGCGCCAAACAGTTGCTTGACCCGGTCGATCGCCAATTGCTCGGCCACGTCGACGAATTCGCAGCCGCCGTAATAACGCTTGCCGGGATAGCCTTCCGCGTATTTGTTCGTCAACTGCGAACCTTGCGCCTGCATCACGGCCGGCGAGGTGTAGTTTTCCGACGCGATCAATTCGATGTGGTCTTGCTGGCGCGTGTTTTCCTTCTGGATCGCGGACCACAATTCAGGATCGACGTTGGCGAGGGTGTGATCTTTTGCAAACATGAAAAACTCCAATACGATTGAGTGACAAGCTACGGGCTGGATCGAATGAGGGGCCAACATGGAACGGGCAGCCTCAAGGTACGCTTCCATCGATGGCTGCCCAGGCGAACGGCTGATGAAATCTCACGTTTCCCGGTGGATGCCCACCTTTCGCCGGCAGCCTTGCGCGCGCGCAGGGCCAGGGCTTTTCGCCAGTCACGTGAGACGAAATGGAGTGCAAATTGTAAGGGAAGTCCCTGCTTTGGGCAAGGAAATAGTTCCATTAATGCAATAAAATTGCGGCGGCGCGTCATTTTTGTCGAATCAAGGGCCAGGCCGGCCGATTCCGGCACAGCGGGCGCGCATCATGCCAGCTCCCGTCGTTGACTTGCGATAACTTTAATGTTATTTTAACCAGCTTTTTCCTCTTTCCAGGCCCGCCTGCCCACTTCCCGTGCACGCGAGATTAAACAATTTCATGACGAGTTCACTGATGCGCAAAATTTTAGCTTTACTGATGTCCGCCATCCTCCTCACCGCTTGCGCCTCCGTGCGCAAGCAGCCCATCGCAGCGGCCGACCTTGCCACGCTCAAGCAAGAGACGCTCGCCAACACCAGCCGCGCCAAGCCCAGCTTTGTCGGCATGACCGCCGGCAATGCGGCATTCGCCCTTGTCGGCGCCCTCGCAGCCATTTCGAGCGGGAACGATTTGATCGCGGCGAACAAGGTCGCCGATCCGGCCGACGCCATCGCGCAAGGCTTGGCGAACTCGCTGGCCGCGACGCATCAGACGCGCAGCGTCGCGCAGCGCGTCGCCGTCAGCGCTGATGACGCCGCCGCGGTGGCCGCGGCCGCCAAGCCGAACGCGCGCCTGGTGCTGGACGTCCAGACACTGGGCTGGGGTTTCAACTATTTCCCCACTGACTGGACGCATTACCGCGTCATGTATTCGGCCAAGGCGCGCCTGATCGACACGCGCGACGCCAAGGTGCTGGCCGAAGGCTTTTGCAACCGCATGGCGCAAACCAACGAGGGGGCGCCGAACTACGAGGAATTGACCGCCAACGAAGCGAGCGGACTGAAGCAGCAACTGGCGCAAGCGGCCAGCGCCTGCGTCGCCTCCCTCGGCGCGGAAATGTTCATGCTCAACAATGACCAGGTCATGGCGGCGCCGCTGGCCGCGCAGGGTGGTGCCGAACCGGCCACGCGCAGTGTGCCAAACCCGCCATCGCTTGGCGTCGTTCAAGCCCAGGAGGTGGCGGCCGCGCCCGCCAGTGTCAGCACGCCAGTGGCCGCGCCAGCGCCCCAGGCCGCCGCCGCGCCCGCGCAAGAGCGCACCGCGGCCCCCGCGGCCGGCGCGCAAGTCACGCCGCTCGCCGCCATCGCCATGGCAGTGCCGATGGCGCCAGCCCCGGCGGCCGACCAGCTCTATCAAGACACGCTCAAGCAAGTGCGCGCCTCGCATGCCGTGCTCGACCCATCCTCGCACTGGTACAAGCAAAACGTGCTCGCTTGGGTCTATGCGCGCCAGGCCGAATTCATGGAAACTGGCCTGAGCGCGTCGGCGGCTTTGCGCCGCGCCGTCGCCAAACTCGACCACGACTAAACCCGTCACGCGCGCCGCGCGCCCCTTGCCCTTTGGCGCGCTTGCACGGCCCGCTCGCCGTTTCGGCTACAATTTTGTTTGACTCATCTCCCCGAGAACAAACATGATCGTATTCATCACCGGCGCCTCGAGCGGCTTTGGCGCCGATATGGCGCGCACCTTCGTGCGCCACGGCCACCAGGTGGTCATCAGCGCGCGCCGCGGCGAGCGCTTGCAGGCCCTCGCGGCCGAACTGGGGCAGGCGGCCTTGCCCTTGCTGCTCGACGTCACCAGCGGTAGCTCCATCGACGACGCCCTGGCCCAGCTACCGCAATCGTGGCGCCAGGTTGACGTGCTCATCAACAACGCCGGCTTGGCGCTGGGCACGGCACCAGCCCAGGGCGCGTCGCTGGAAGACTGGGAAACCATGATCGCCACCAATTGCACGGGCCTGGTCAGGATGACGCGCGCCCTGCTGCCGGCCATGGTCGAGCGTGGCAATGGCTTGATCATCAATATCGGCTCGGTGGCCGGCCATTACCCCTACCCGGGCGGCAATGTGTACGGCGCGACCAAGGCCTTTGTCGAGCAATTCACCCTCAATCTGCGCGCCGACCTGGTCGGCACCGGCGTACGCGCCACCAATATCGCGCCCGGCTTGTGCGGCGGCACCGAGTTTTCAAACGTACGCTTCAAGGGCGACGACGCGGCCGCCGCCAAGGTCTACGCCGGCACCACCCCGCTGACGGCGCAAGACATCGCCGATACCGCGCTCTGGATTGCCACCCTCCCCCCGCATATCAATATCAACAGCATCGAGATGATGCCGGTGTGCCAGGGCTTCTCCCCTTTTAACATCGCGCGTGCTTGAAGCCGGGAGCGGCCCGCAACTAAGGGTTTCACGTATATAATTGTGAGCAAATGTTACGAAGCTTTGGGTTTTGCCACGGATGCGACTACTGTGGCCGCTTCGCTTGCCACAGGGAATGTCCGGCGCCGCTTGAATCGCAGGAAAATCGCGTAGAATGTTTCTCATATTCACTTATAGCAAATGAACATGCCCTCAGTCTTTCACTGGACCGTCCGTGTCTACTACGAGGACACCGACGCCGGCGGCATCGTGTTTTACGCGAACTACCTGAAGTTTTTCGAACGCGCCCGCACCGAGTGGCTGCGCGCGGCGCAAGTGGGCCAGCACGATTTGCTGCAAGAGCACGGCGCCATATTCGTGGTCCGGCGCACCAGCGTCGACTACCACGCGCCGGCCCGGCTGGACGACGAACTGAGGCTTACTTTGCAGATTGAAAAACTTGGCTCAGCCTCGGTGCAATTCCTGCAGCAAGCCTGGCGCGGCGACACCTTGCTCACCAGCGCCGCCGTGAAAGTGGGCTGCGTCGACGCCGCCAGCTTGCGCCCGCGCGCCCTGCCCGCGCACGTGGCCGCCCGCATGCGCGCCGTCTAGGGCACAATACGGCCGCCCCCACCCATAACAAACACAAATCCATGAACGCCGCCCAAGACCTTTCCTTCCTCGCCCTGATCACCAACGCGCACTTGATCGTGCAATTGATCATGGCCTTGCTGCTCGCCGTCTCCCTGATGAGCTGGACCTATATTTTCCGCAAGATGTACGCGATCCGCGGCGCGCGCAAGCAGACCGAAACCTTCGAGCGCAGCTTCTGGGCCGGCGGCAACCTGCACGCCCTGCACCAGAGCACCAGCAGCAGCCGCGACGGTGGCGGCGCGCTGGCGCGCATCTTCGAGGCGGGCATGGGCGAATTCATCAAGGGCAAGCAAGCCTCGGCCGCGCGCGAGGCGCTCGACATGGGCGCGGTGCTCGACGGCGCGCGGCGCGCCATGCGGGCCGCCTTCCAGCGCGAGCTCGATGCCCTGGATGCGCACTTGAATTTCCTCGCCTCGGTCGGCTCGGTTTCGCCCTATGTGGGTCTGCTGGGTACGGTGTGGGGCATCATGAACGCCTTCCGCGGCCTGGCCAATGTGCAGCAAGCGACCTTGGCGGCGGTCGCGCCGGGCATCGCCGAAGCGCTCATCGCCACCGCCATTGGCTTGTTCGCCGCCATTCCGGCCGTCGTGGCCTACAACCGCTTCACCCACGACATCGACCGCCTGGCGATCCGCTTCGAGAGTTTCGTCGAAGAGTTTTCCAACATCTTGCAGCGCCAGTCGCGCTAAGGACGGCGGCGATGGCTTCCTCCTTTTCCAGCAGCTTGCGCGGCGGTCGGCGCCGGAAATTCAAATCCGAAATCAACGTCGTGCCGTATATCGACGTGATGCTGGTGCTCTTGATCATCTTCATGGTGGTGCCGCCAGCCAACAGCCCGAGCGTGATCAATTTGCCGACGGCGGAAAAGTCGGCCTTGCCGCCGGACGACTATATCCAGATCGTGATCCAGCCCAATACGGCGCTCTCGATCGGCATCAACGGCAAGGGCGCGCGCGCGCCGGAGACGGCCACCAGCCGCGGCGCGGTGCTGCGCAAGCTGCGCGTGCTGCACGAGGAGCATCCCACCTATCCAGTGATGATTTCGGGCGACCGCGACAGCAAGTACGACGACGTGATCCAGCTCATCTCGGAAGCGAAAAAGATGGGCATCAACCGGGTGGGATTGGCCACCAAGTGAACGAACGCAACACGACCGAGGCAGTGAGCAGGCCATGATGATGAACCCCGCAGCCGCGGGCGGCGTCCCCTACCGGGTACCGCCCGAACCGAATCGCTGGCGCGCCTTGACGCTGGCGGCGGTGGTGCACGCCGGTTTGCTGCTGTTCCTGTGGATCGGAGTGCGCTGGCAAAACACGGAGCCGGTGGCGGTGGAGGCCGAGGTGTGGGATTTGCGCACGCAAAGCGCGGCCCCGCCCGCGCCCATCCCGCTGCCGCCGGAGCCGGCGCCCACGCCCAAACCGGCGCCTCCGGTGGAGGCGCCGGTCGTGCCCCCCACGCCCACCGCGCCGGATATCGCGCTGGAAAAGGCGCGCATCAAGGCCGAGCAAAAGAAGGTGCAGGACAAGAAGCTGGCCGAGCAAAAGGCGGCCAAGGAAAAGGCGGACAAGGACAAGGCGGACAAGCTGGCCAAGCTGCAACAGGCCAATCTGGACAAGAAGCTGATGCAAAAGCTGCACGACGACGAGGTGCGCCGCATCACCGGCGGCGGCGTGGCCGGCAGCGCGCCCAAGGCGACGGCGCCGCGCATCGACAGCGGCTACGTGGCCAGCATCACGGGCAAGATCAAGGGCAATATCGCCTACAGCGGCGCGGCCGAGCAGAGCGGCAACCCGCGCGCGCTGTACCGCATCGACCAGCTGCCGACCGGCGAAATCATCCTGGTCAAGCGCATCAAAAGCAGCGGCGTGCCCGCCTATGATAGCGCCGTTGAGAATGCAATTTGGAAATCATCCCCCCTGCCAAGGAAGAAAGATGGTACGGTTGAGCGGACGATTGAGGCGGGGTTTGAAATGAAGGATTTACCTTGAACGAGACGATGAAAAAATTGCCGTATTTTGTACTGGGCGCGGCGCTGACGATCGGCATGGCGGCGCAGGCGCAAATGAAGATCGAAATTTCCGGTGTCGGCAGCAACCAGATCCCGGTGGCGGTGGCCGCGTTTGCCGACGAGGGTATGGCGCCGGCCCAGGTGTCGAGCATCATCAAGGCCGACTTGGAGCGCAGCGGCGTGTTCAAAGTCATCGACGCCGGCGCGGCCATCGCCGAGGGCAGCCGCATCGACTACGGCCAATGGAAATCGCGCGGCGCCGACGCGCTGGTGATCGGCAGCGTCAAGGCCGGCCCGGGCGGCAGCTTTTCGGTCAGCTACAAATTGATCGACACCATCAAGGCGACCGAAGCGGCCAAGCTCGAGCTCGAGCCGGCGCCCCCGCAATACACGCGCCTGGCCGCGCACAAGGTGGCCGACGACATCTATGAAAAGTTGACCGGCACGCGCGGCGTGTTTTCCACCCGCATCGCCTACGTCAGCAAATACGGCGAGCGCGATTACCGCCTCGAAGTGGCGGACGCCGACGGCGAAGGCATGGTCGACGCGGTGCGCTCGCAAGAACCCATCATCTCGCCGTCCTGGTCGCCCGATGGCAGCCGGGTGGCCTATGTGTCGTTCGAGTCGCGCAAGCCGGTGATCTTCGTGCACGACCTGCCCTCGCGCAAGCGCGTCGTGATCGCCAATGAAAAGGGCAGCAATTCGGCGCCCTCCTGGTCGCCCGACGGCACCCGCCTGGTGGTGGGTTTGTCGCGCGACGGCCACTATCAAGTGTACGGCGTGAACGCCGATGGCAGCGGCCTGCGCCGCCTGTCCAACGGCAACGGCATCGATTCGGAACCGCGCTATTCAAGCGACGGCGCCAGCATCTACTTCACCAGCGACCGTAGTGGCGGCCCGCAGATCTACAAGATGGATGCGAACGGCGGCAACGCCACGCGCGTAACCTTCAGCGGCGGCTACAACATCAGCGCCCGCCCTTCGCCGGATGGCAAGACGCTCGCTTATGTTTCCCAGCGCGATGGCATGTTTGTGCTGTACGCGATGGACCTGGCCAGCGGCCAGGAAATGCGGCTGGCCGACAACGCCACCGAACCCAGTTTTTCACCCAATGGCAAGTACATCATGTACGCGACCGACGCTGGACGCCGCAAGGCGCTGGCCGTGGTTTCGGTTGATGGCCGTATCAAGCAGCGTTTGTCCACTCAAGCAGGAACCATCCGGGAGCCCACCTGGGGCCCATTCATGAAGTAATTTTTTTATTAACTACAAGGAGAACACTATGCGCAATGTAAAACTTTTGGCCATGCTCGCCGCCAGCGTCGCTGTGCTGTCCGCCTGCACCAGCACGCCGCTCAAGACCGACGACAAACCAGCGGTGGCCGACCATTCGGCGCCACCGACGGCGAGCAACCCACGCGATGTCAACACAGTGCAAGCACCGACCGTTGACGAGCTCAACGCACCGGGCGGCAAGCTGGCCAAGCGCAGCGTCTACTTCGACTACGACAGCTACGCCGTGCGCGACGATGGCAAGGACGTGGTGCAAAACCACTCGACTTACCTGGGCAAGAACAAGGCGCGCAAGGTCCTGATCCAAGGTAACACCGACGAGCGCGGCGGCACCGAGTACAACCTGGCGCTGGGCCAAAAGCGTGCCGAGGCGGTGCGCAAGGCGATGGCCGCGCTGGGCGTGTCCGAGAGCCAGATGGAAGCGGTTTCGCTGGGCAAGGAAAAGCCTAAGGCGCAAGGCAGCAACGAAGCAGCATGGGCGGAAAACCGCCGTGCCGACATCGTGTATTGATGCCTGGCCTCCGTCACCTTAGCGGCGGCGGATTGACAACGGGGCGGCGTGCAGTGCAGACTGCATCCCGCCCCGTGTCGTTTTGCGGCACCGTATGAACCAACGGATTTGGAAAGCATGTCCCCTATGATGAAAAGCACCCACTTCGCGCTGTGCGCCATGGCCCTGGCGGCGAGCGCCCTGCTGCCTCTGTCCGCGCGCGCCGGCTTGTTGGAAGACGACGAGGCGCGCAAGGCCATCCTCGAGCTGCGCGCCAAGGTCGACAAGATCGCGCTGGAATTGAACGCGCGCATCGACACCAAATCGGACAAAACCGCCGCGCTCGACCTGGTGAACCAGCAAGAGCAGACGGCGGCCGAACTGGCCAAGCTGCGCGGCCAGGTCGAAGTATTGAGCAATGAATTGGCCAATGCCCAGAAACGCCAGAAGGATTTCTACGCCGACCTCGATGGCCGCTTGCGCAAGCTCGAGCCGCAAAAGGTGACGGTCGATGGGCGCGAAGTGTCGGTCGATCCGAACGAGCAAAAAACGTTTGACGCGGCCACCCAGCTATTCAAGAACGGCGACTACAAGAACGCCGCGGCGGGCTTGGCGGATTTCACCCGGCGCTACCCGGAGTCGGGCTACGCGGCCGAAGCCCAATACCGGCTGGGCAATTCCTACTTCTTGCTGCACGATTACCAGAGCGCGATCGCGGCCCAGCAAGTGGTGGCCAACACTTACGCCGACAGCCCGAAAGCACCGGACGCCTTGCTCAATATCGGCATCTGCTACATCGAGCTCAAGGACAAGAAGAACGCGCGCAAATTCCTCCAGATGCTGATGGGAAAATACCCGGAGTCGAGCGCGGCGCAGACGGCCAAGCAGAGGCTGGCAGTGCTTAAATAAGAGGCAAGCCACCTGTCTGTGAAGAAATTAATACACCTTGGCATTTGACAGGATGGTCTCGCCCCCCTATAATCTTGCTTCTTTCGGGGGTCGTTAGCTCAGCTGGTAGAGCAGCGGACTTTTAATCCGTTGGTCGCAGGTTCGAATCCCGCACGGCCTACCACGAATTTTAGCAGTACAGATCAGGCTTACCCGTTTCGGCGCGTAAGCCTTTTTTGCGTCCTCATATATAAATTCCCCATTTGGGAAACAAGTTCTCCGCCTGCTCAGGTCAAAAAAGTCGCCTGCAAGCCAGGCTGTCCGGAGTGTCCGCAAGGTTAACGCAATATCGTTCAGTATCAAATACCCCGCTTGATTGTTGAAGCCGTCGATTCCAAAGGACCCAATGAAACGCATTCGTTTAGAGAACATTGATTTTCGTGCCGTCAGAGAACGCGGAAATGAGTTGGAACAACACCGATTGGCGGAGCGCGCATTTGATGTTCTACGTCCCCTCTATGGTCATCTCACGGACGCGGAATACACGACCATATTGGATCATGTTATTCGCGACACAACGCCCGTCATCTTTCGCGCGATTTTTATGATTGATCAAAATGAACGCGACTTAGGTTTAATTGGCGTACGCATTGGTGAGACAAATTACAATGGCCAAACCATCGCTTATCTGACAGCCCATCTTGGATTGCATCCGCAAGCCCGGGGTGAGAAACATTCCGTAAGACTCATCTGGCAAGAAATTTTCCGTTATCGATTAAAACATCCGCTGCGTCCATTTTTTATTATTGACACGCCCATTTCCGCCGCAAGTTACCGAAAAATGCATAAAGGCGTTGCACAAATGTTTCCAACGCCAGGCCAGCCGATACCGGAGGACCTTTGGCCTTTGTGTGAATTTGTTGCAAATGAAAAGGGATGGTTGCCTATTGAAGGGTGTCAAAAAGAAGCGCGCTTTGTTAATCGCCCTCTCACCACCTTGTCGGTCCATGACGCGCGCCCTGCATCTCAGGAATATCGTTCTACTGAACGCTGGTTCAATGAAATGACAAATGGTGTTTCCGGTAGCTCAATCATGGTGATTATTCCAATCACAATCACCAACATCGCGATGTCCGTGCTCAAACAGATAGGCAATTATTTACAGAAGAAATGAATTCCTAGCGAGTCCGACACTATGTACGCAAGCGAACAGTCTGAGCCTGTTCGCGCGCCTAGTATCAAGGTGCGCGACGAAATCTTGTTCGTCGACATCCAAGCCTCCAGCGGCTCCTAGCTGGCAAATATTGCACAGCCGCGGAGATCGCCATGAGCACCTTAATATCCCCTTCCAAAGCCCAGGTTCGCGCGTATCTGGTACGCCGTTTCAATGAACACACGCCACCCCCATCGCTGGCCGACGTGCGCCGCCAGCTCGGATGGGAACTGATGCCATTGGCGCTACCCGCCTTTCACGGCCGCTGATCTACGGGACGACGTACCCAGCCCACCCGCTGCGCCAGCCAGCGTGGGCCAATGCCACCCTGCGCATACGAACTCAACTCCACGGCGCGAGCAGCCCGTCGTATCGAGCAATCAAGCCAAAACGCCACCGCGCCCGGAACACCCGGCACGGTGGCGCATTGCCAAGGCGAACTGGCGCTTACCAGATCGTCACGCGCCGGCTCTCCGGCAGATACATCGCGTCGCCTTCCTTGACGCCAAAGGCTTGGTAGAAGCCAGCCTGCTTGCGCAAGGTGCCGTTGGTGCGGAACTGCACCGGCGCATGCGGGTTCGACTTGACCAGCGCGATGGCCGCCTGGTCGCGCATCTTGCCGCGCCACGCTTGCGCCCAGCCCATGTAGAAGCGCTGGTCACCCGTCATGCCGTCGATCACGGGCGCGTCCGTGCCACCAAGCGCGATGCGATACGCCTTGTAGGCGACAGCCAGGCCGGAGTCGTCGGCGATATTCTCGCCCAGCGTCAGCGCCCCGTTGACCTTATAGCCCGGCACGGGACTGAACGCACCGTACTGCTCGACCAGCACGCGCGTCTTGGCGGCGAAATTGCGACCGTCTTGCTTGGTCCACCAATTGCGCAGCTTGCCGTCGCCATCGAATTGCGCGCCCTCGTCGTCGAAACCGTGGCTGATCTCGTGGCCGATCACGGCGCCGATGGCACCGTAATTGACGGCGTCGTCGGCGTCGAAGTCAAAAAACGGCGCCTGCAAAATCGCGGCCGGGAACACGATCTCGTTCATCTCCGGGTTGTAAGCCGCCGCGACGGGCGGCCCTGCTTCAAATGTTTGAATCAGGCTTTGGGTTCGAGCCACCGCTGCAGCTGCGGCATCAGGCGCGCCTTGCGCTGGGCCCGCACGCGTATCAATTCGGCCACGCGCTTGGCCGGGATCATCGCGTCGGCGCCCATGGTCGCCTTCACGAACGCTTCAAGCGCGTCGGCCGTGGCCACGTCGCTGCTGCCGGAGACCACGCGCGGCAGGAATTCGTCGCGGCCATAATCCGGCTGCAGCTTGAGCAAGGCCGCGCTGTGCTCGCGCGCGTACGCCCACGCCATGTCCGGATGGTCGGCGGCGACGGCGGCCAGGGCGTCGCTGGCGATCAGCGGCGGCACCTCCGGCGACATCGCCATCGGCAACACCTGGGCCGCCAGTGTCGGATCGAGCGCGCCGAACACCGCGCCATAGAAGCGCGCTTTCTCTTCCGTGCCCTCGGCCTTGCGGGCGGCCGCCAGCAAGGCGTCGAAGGTGGCTTGGTCGGCATGGCGGCCAACCGTGCCGATCACCACGTCGAGCATGGCCGGCGCCAGGCTGGCGGGGTCGGCCTGGAAGCGCACGAAGCGCCGGCGCGCTTGCGCCAGCACTTCCGGCTCGCCCAGGGTGCCCAGGAAAGCGCCCAGACGGGTGCGCAATTGGGTCTGCTCGAAGGCCTCGCCTGGCTTGGCGTCCCAACCGAGCTGCTTGAACTTGGGGACGGCGATGCCGATGGCAAAACGCTGCAGCGCCGGGCGCAGCGCTTCGTTGCGCGCCAGGTCGTCGAAGCCGGCCAAGCGCTCGAGCACCATTTTCCAGACCGCGTCGCGCGGCTCGTCGCCCAGCGCCGTGAGCAAGTCCAGGTAGGACGGCAAGCTCAAGGTGCCGGCGCTGAGGAACACGCCGGCGTCGCTGACAGTCTTCAAGCGCGCGCTATCGGGAAGGCCAGGCATGGCGCGGGTCAGGGCGGCCAGCAGGGCCGGAGAATAGGCGACGCGGTAGTAGCCCACGCCGTCGGCGTCGAGCACCAGGGCGCCCTCGCAGCCGGCGCGCGTGAAGCTCTGGCTGCGCTCCTTGAGCAGCACGGTCTCGGGCTTGGCGGTCCCGTTATTGATCTGCACCGGAATGCTCCACAGGCGCGCGTCCGGCGCCGATCCGTCGGCCAGGAAGCGCTGCTGGCTCAAGGTGATCTTGCGCTGGCCGCCCTCGCACACGGCGTCCACCTTCACCAGCGGGAAGCCGGCCTGGGTAGTCCACTGCGCGGCGATGTCGGCCACCGGTTTGCCCGACGCCGCCGACAGCGCTTCCCACAAGTCGGCGCTGGTGGTATTCGAGTACTTGTGTTTGTCGATGTAGGCGCGGATGCCTTGTTTGAACGGCTCTTCGCCCAGGTAATTCTCAAGCATGAGCAAGAAAGCCTGACCCTTGTCGTAGGTGATGCGGTCGAAAGCGCCGGCGATCTGGCTCTCGCTCATGATGGCCTGGTAGATCGGATGCGCGCTCTTGAGCGCGTCGATGCTCATGGCCCGTTCGCGGTTGCTGTTCTCGGACAGGCGCACCCGCCATTCCGGGTTGAAGTGGTTGGTCGCTTTCGCTTCGAGCCAGGACGCGAAGCTCTCGTTGAGCCATAGATTGTCCCACCATGCCATCGTCACCAGGTTGCCGAACCACTGGTGCGCCGTTTCGTGCGCCAGCACCACGAAGGCGCTTTGCTTGGTGCGCGGCGCGCTTTTCGCCGGGTCGTACAGCATCACCGTCTCGTTATAGATGATGCCGCCCCAGTTTTCCATGGCGCCGCCAAAGCCGCCCGGCACTGCGATCTGGTCGAGCTTGGGCAGCGGGTAGCGCACCCCGAAGTAATCGTTGTAGTAGCCCAGCAGCTGGGCGCTGGACGCGAGCGCGTATTGCGCCGCCGCCTGCTTGCCGGCCGTGGTCACGACGCCGATCTCGGTGCCGTCGCGCGTTGTCGTGCTGCGCTCGAGTTCACCGGCGGCCAGCACCACCAGGTAGGTCGACATGGCCGGCGTGGGCGCGAAGGTGTAGCGTTTCAAGCCGCCCGCCACGCTCGTCTGCGTCGCCACCGGCATGTTCGAGACGGCCGAGAAATTGCCCGGCACGTCGGCCGACATGGTGAAGCGGGCCCGGAACGCGGGCTCGTCCCAGGACGGGAAGAAGCGGCGCGCGTCGGTCGCCTCCAGATTGGTGCCGATGACGATCTTCTGGTCCTTGCCCACTTGGTAGCGGTCGTAGTACATGCCTTCGGCGCTGCGGTTGATCACGCCGCGGTAATTGATGGCCAGGGTGTAGCGCCCCTTCGCCAACGGCTGGGTCAAGGTGAACGACAGCGTCTGCGCCTCTTGGTCGAGCTTGGGCTGGAGCGCCTGCGTGCCCATGCCCGCGCCGCTCAGGCTGGCCGAGGCGATCTCGATCTCGCTGGCATTCAAGACGATCGTGGCGCTCGGCTCGCGCACCTCGATTTCGATCGTCTCGTCGCCGGCGAAACGAAAGCGCTGCAGGTCCGGCACCACGTGCACCGTGTAATGCAGCGGGACTATATTTTTCGGCAATTTGCCGGCGGTGGCGCGGAAGGAGAATTTTTCCTCCGCCTGCGCGCCAAGCGCCAGGCTGGCAAGCGTGAATACGGAAAAGAATCGGAATGCGAGTCTCATGGTGGTCTCAATTAAGTGGGGATGGCGGCGCATGCGCCAGGCGGGCGCGCACGGAAATGGGCCGCGACAAGGCAGCCCCGCCGAAAACGGAAGGGGAAACAGGATGGACAACAGGGGCATTGCCGGTTCTCGGCAAGCCACTGCTGCCATGCCTGCTAGGTATTCAAACTCCTTTTGGCGAGCCCACATCGGCTCTTGCGTTGCAAAAGGGTGCGAGTTGTATGTCTTGCGCCCGGATTCAGTATATTCTCTAGCCTGCTGCGCTTGCCGCGTCATTTCCCCAAAAATCGGGGTGCAAACAGAGGATTCCACCGTGCTGGACAAGATCGACCGCGATATCATCGGATTTCTCCGCAACAACGCAAGACTTTCCTACAAGGAATTGGGAGAGCTGGTTTTCCTCAGTCCGAACGCGGTCGCCGAGCGCGTCAAGAAGCTGGTCGATTGCAAGGTCTTGCAAGGCTTCGAGGCGCGCGTGAACCTGGCCGCGCTTGACCTGGCCGTGCACGCCCTGATCGACGTCAAGCTCAAGCCGGACATGCCGGCCCTCGATTTCGAAGGCATCTTGCAAACCGTGCCAGGCGTGGTGGAAGCGTATCTGCAGACCGGGCCGTTCGACTACCTGCTGCGCGTGGCTTGCCGCGACCAGGAAGACTTGATGCGCCTGATCGAGGCGCTGCGCGCGCGCGGCGGCGTGCAAGATACGCAAAGCCGCTTCATCTTGCGCCACGTGCAGCCGCACGCGCCGCTGGCGCGCTAGGGTGCGGCTGCGGCGCGTTGGGCTCCTGTCCGGCGCGCGGCACCAGCACGCGATGTGGGCACGCAAGGCAGGTTCGACGCGCGCAGCCTGGCATCTCCCACTTAAATTAACAACAACTCAATAATGGCGCGCTTTCAATCACGCAAGCCTTGGGCGTAAAATGGCTTCGAAGCGGCTGCTTTCGGCCCACCCGCCAAGGGGAATGACCATGCGCCATGACTTGACCATCGATCTTGACCGCCCACGCCTGCGCCTGCGTCTATGCTTGGCGCTGTGCCTGTGCCTTGCACCGCTGGCCGGGCGCGGCGCCGAGGGCCCCAGCTACCGGCTGGTGGCGGGCGAGTTGCCGCCCTTTTCCACCCAGCAAGGCCCCGACAGCCCGGGCGTGCTGGTCGAGGTAGCGCAAGAGTTGTCGCGCCGGGTCGGCGCCGCCCCCTCGGTCGAGTTCTTCCCCTGGCAGCGCGCCTTGATGATGACGACCAACACCGCGCGCATCGCCGTGCTGCCGCTCACCCGCACGCCCGAACGCGAAGCCGACTACCGCTGGCTGGCCAAGCTGTACTGGCAAAACTTCGTCTTCATCAGCCGGCATGGCACGGTGGACTTGAACAACACGGCCGCCCTCAAGAACCGCAAGATCGTCGTCCTGCGCGGCTCGCCGCACTTGAAGGCGCTGCTTGACGCCGGTTTCAAGTCGGTCGGCGAATGCTCGACCGTGAGCGACTGCATGCGCATGCTCAAGACCGGCATCGTCGACCTCACCTACGGCGGCGAGGCGATCCACCGCGGCGTGGCCAACCTGGCCGGCGCCAGCGAAGGCGATTTCGACTACAGCGCCACCTTCCGCTCCGGCGAAATCTGGCTGGCCGGCTCCAAGGACTTCAGCGATGCCGAAGCGGCGGCCTGGCAAGCGGCCATGAAAGCCATGCACGCCGACGGCAGCTACGCGCGCATCTTGCGCAAGCACGGCATGGACCCCGACAAGGGTAGCCGCTAGCATCACACGCGGATGCCCCGGGATTTGCCGGCCCGGCTGCGCCACTTGCCGAATGTCTATAAAATGAGGCGCATTGCCGCCGCCGCGCCCCGCCGCGGCCGCGCCCCCGCTCCCGCCCACGTCCGAGGAAGACAACGATGCAATTGATTTTGAACCTGGCCGTCGCCAGCGCACTGTGCCTGCTGCTGGGAGCGATGCAAAGACGCCACGTGTCGTTCACGCGCCGCGTGTTCGCCGGCCTGGGCCTGGGCGTGCTGCTGGGCGCCGCCTTTCAAGCCATGTACGGCGCGGGCGCGCCGCTGCTGGCGCAGACCAATGATTACCTCGATATCGTCGGCACCGGCTATGTCAAGCTGCTGCAGATGATCATCATGCCGCTCATCATGGTGTCGATCATCTCGGCCGTCGTCAAACTCAAGGACGCCGCCTCGCTGGGCAAGATCAGCGTCTTGACCATCGGCACCCTGATGGCCACGACCATGGTGGCGGCGCTGGCCGGCATCGCCATGGCCAAGCTCTACGGTCTGTCGGCCATCGGCCTGTCCTCGAGCGCGGCCGAAGTGGCGCGCGGCCAGGTGATGCTGGGCTCGGTCGCGACGGCGAAAGCCATTTCCCTGCCCAGCATGATCATCAGCTTCATCCCCGCCAATCCCTTCCTCGACATGACAGGCGCGCGCAAGACCTCGACCATCGCGGTGGTGCTGTTTTCCATTTTCATCGGGGTGGCGGCGACCGGCGTGGCTGACAAGAAGCCGGACGTATTCGCCTCGTTCAAGCAGTTCGTGCATGTCGCGCACGTGCTGGTCATGCGTATGGTCACCCTGGTGCTGCGCTTGACACCCTACGGCGTGTTCGCCCTGATGACCCAGGTGGTGGGCAGCTCGAGCCTGCACGACATCATGAACCTGATCGGCTTCGTGCTCGCCTCGTACAGCGCCATTGCCATCATGTTCGGCGTGCACCTGCTCTTGATCGCGGGCGTGGGCTTGAATCCGCGCCGCTACGCCAAGAAAATTTTTCCGGTGCTGGCCTTCGCCTTCACCTCGCGCACCAGCGCCGGCGCCATTCCGATGAGCGTGCAAACGCAAACGAGCCGCCTGGGCACACCCGAGGGCATCGCCAACTTCGCCGCCTCGTTCGGCTCAACCATCGGCCAGAACGGTTGCGCCGGTATCTACCCGGCCATGCTGGCCGTGATGATCGCCCCCACCGTCGGCATCGATCCAATGAGCTGGAACTTCATCCTGAGCCTGGTCGCCATCGTCACCGTCGGTTCGGTCGGGGTGGCCGGGGTGGGCGGCGGCGCCACCTTCGCCGCCTTGATCGTACTGTCGGCGCTGGACTTGCCGGTGGCGCTGGCGGGCCTGTTAATTTCGATCGAGCCCTTGATCGACATGGGCCGCACCGCCCTCAACGTGTCCGGTTCCATCACCGCCGGCACCGTCGCCAGCCGCCTGTTGGGACAGACCAATATGGCCTTGTTCGACAGCGACGCCGAAGTTGACCTCGACGGTGACGAGCAAGTGGCTTGACGCTCGCGGCGCGGCCGCGCGGCGCGCCAGCCCCGTAGTGTAAAATGCGCAACCACTTATTTATTTAATAAGCTCCGTTGCATCATATTTACGCTTTGGAGAGCGCCGTGTCATCGCGAACGACCCACCCCTTCCTGTCCTATCTCGAACTCGACGAAGACGCCGACGCACGCGCGATCCGGCGCGCGTATGCGCGCAAGGTCAAGCTGATCGATCAGGAGCGCGCCCCCGGCGCCTTCCAGCAATTGCGCGAAGCCTATGAATGCGCGCTCGATTGGGCGGCCCATATGGAGCAGCTGCGCATGCGCGCGCCGGAGCTCGCCGCGCCTGTCCCTGCACCTGTTCCCGCGCCCGTCGCCTTGGAGCTGGCGCCGCCGGCACAGGGGCAGGCGCTGCCGGAGCCGTCCACTCCCATCATGGAATCGCCGCAGGAATTGGCCGATGCCGTCTTTGCCGACTGCGCCGCCGCCATCGCGCGCCTGGCCCAGGGACGCATGCTCGGCGACTTGGCCCTGTGGGTCGATCAATTGCAGCGCCGTCTGGACGACGAGCGCCTGTTCAACATCGCCGCGCGCAGCTTGTTCGAGGCGCGCATCGCCTTCCTGCTCGCCGGTGGCTGGAAGGCCGGCCACGAGACGCTGTACCTGGCCGCCTGCCAAGTATTTCACTGGGATTCAGACCGGCGCCGCCTGCCGCAATTCGGTTACGCCGGCGCGATCGTCAACCGCGCCATCGACGAGAGCCATATGTTCGAGGCGCAGGACGAACCCGAGTTGCAAACGCAAAGGAAGGTGATCGCGCGGCTGCGGCGCGCCGTCCCTGCCGATAGCGACCAGCTCCGGCGCGACATGTTCTACCTCGAACGCATGATGACGCGCTTTCCGAACCTGATGGCCTTGACGGTCAACCCGGCGCTGGTCGCGCAATGGCGCCAATTGCACGCCAATTTGCCGGCGCCGCGCGCCGAACCGGCGCCGCGCCGGGAAGCGCCGCAGACCTTGAACGATGCACGCATTCCCCAAGCGCAGGAGGCGCCAGGGCGCAGTAGCAGCTCGGGCGTCTACATGTTCATCATGCTGCTGCTTTTCGTGAATGTCGGACGCATGCTCTTTAGCGACTCGCCGGCCCAGCTACGCGCGCGCTACGGCGCACCGGCCGGCAGCACCGCAGCGGCGCCGCTCCAGCCACTCGTGGCGCCACCATGGCCGGTCTTGGACGGCGATGGCCGCGCGCCGCCCTTCGCACGCAAGCCGGTCTACGCGGCACCGCCGGCCGCGCCGCACAGCGATCCTGGCCATCCCCTGAGCCGCAAACAGCTCGACGCGATCGCCGCCGATATCCATTACACGCCCAAGCCCGACGCCGTGATGGGCGTGCGCGAGGTGGTATTTGCGGTCGAACTTGACGCGCTCGGCGCGCTCAATTCACTCAAGAAGTCCAAGGCCTCGATCGATCCAGACTACGACGCGGCGGTGGCGCGCGCGATCGGGAAAGCGCCCGCCTTCGGTTCCGACAAGGACAAGCGCTTCAAGCTGCAATATAAGCTCACGCTATCGAAACGCGCCGCGCCGCAAGTGACGAGCTTGCTGCCGGCGAGCTCCTACGACACCCGCGCTCCCGTGCCCGTGCCCGCGGCCGCGGCCGACCCGCCGGCATGGCCGCCCGCACCGCGCTTGTTTACCCAGGCAAAGCCGTCGGCCGTTCCCGCGGGCGAAGCGGCCAGCGTCCCGCCCTCGCCTTAGCCGGTGCCCGCCTTGCGGGGGCGTGGCGCCGGGCCGGCTTTGAGCAGGCTCAAGGCGCGCGCGTGGCGGACGTGAAATTGCGTCGCGCCAGCGCCGTGGGACGAACTGTCAATTGCGTCGCCAGTCTAATTTTTCACAGTCAAATTCGTGCACCCAGGGGACGGCGCCTTCATCCGGCGCGCCTTCCCCGACGGTCCTTCGGCACGCCGGTAGCGGCTTGCGCTCAGGGCTGACCAGCGCCGCGGCATCTCCTGGAAGTCTTATGGGGCCGCCAGCGGTAACCGATAGACGTGAACGAGGAGCAAACATGAAAACATTTTCCAGCGCATCCAAATTGGCGTTCGGCGCGGCCCTGCTCGGCTTGACTTTGGCCGCCTGCCACCGCAACGACAACACCCCGACCACCAGCAACGCGCCGGCCGCCACCACGCCGTCGGGCACGGGCGACAGCGCCACCAGCGGCGGCAGCGGTACGGCCGGCACCGGCGACAGCGGCACCAGCAATGGCAATAGCGGCAGCACCGTAACGAACCCGCCAGGCGATACCGGCAGCAGCGGCACGGACACTGGCACTACAAGCACACCCGGCACGAGCGGTTCGTCGGGTAGCTCGGGCAGCAGCGGCACGGGCGCGTCCGGCACCCCGCCCGACAAATATGGCACGCCCGGTAGCAGCACCACCACGCCGCGCGAGAACAGCAAACGCAAGACGCCAAACACTACGCCCGGCGGCGGCTGAAAAAGCGAAAAGCCCGCGCTTGCGGGCTTTTCGCTTTGACGCCAGGGCGGGCCGGGCGCTCGCGCGCCCTCCCCTTTAGCGCGGCTGCACCACCACCGCGGCTGTCACGCGGCGGCCGGTGGCAAGGCGCCCGAGCGCCACCACCATGCGGAACACGAAGCGTATCAGCAGCAGCGTCAGCACGGCCTCGACCATGGTCACCAAGAAAGCGAGCGCCACGTTATAGCGCGCGGCGCGCCGTTGAAGCTTCGCGAACATGCGGTCGCGATTGATTTCAATACTGTCATAGAAAGTCGGCACCACCAGCAGCGTCAACAGCGTCGACGTGATGGTGCCGCCGATGATGGCGATGGCCAGCGGACGATAGAACTCGCCACCCTCGCCCAAGCCCAGCGCCACCGGCATCATGCCAGCGATCAGCGCGAAGGTCGTCATCAAGATCGGACGCAGGCGCAAGCGGCCCGCGTGCATCAGCGCATCCTCGCGGCTGAAGCCTTCCGCTTCGCGTTTGCGCGCCGCGTCGAGCAGCAAGATGGCATTCTTCGCCACCAGCCCCATCAGCATGATGATGCCGATAAAGCTCATCAAGTTAAGGGTGTTGCGCGTGATGAGCAGCGCAAGCACCACGCCGATCAAGGACAGCGGCAGCGACAGCATCACCGCCAGCGGCGCCGTGAACGAACCAAACTGCATCACCAGGATCAAGTACATCAAGCCGATGCCCGACACCAGGGCGATGAACATTTCGGTGAACAATTCCTTCTGGTCCTGGCCAGCCCCGCCCAGGGCCAGGCCGTAACCGGGCGGATAGCCGAAGTTCTTGGCCAGCTTGAGCGCGTCGTCCGTCACTTCGCCGTTCGAGCGACCCTGCGCGTTGGCCGACACCGTGATGGTGCGCTTGGTGTCGACGTGGTCGATGCCGGACGGCCCCTTGCCCATGGTGATGCGGGCGATCTGCTCGAGCGGCACCATTTCGTTGGTGCCGGCGATGGCGATCGGCAAGCGCTCGATGTTTTCCGCGCTCACCCGGTCGGCCGGATGCAGGCGCACCGCCACGTCGCGCGTTTCCCCGGTCGGGTCGACCCAGTCGCCCACCTCGACGCCGGCGAACGCCACGCGCATCGCCTGCGCCGCGTCGTTGACGGAAATGCCCATCGAATTGGCCAGACCGCGATTGAGTTCGATCTGCAATTCGCTCTTCGGATCCTGCTGCGACAAGCCCACGTCGACCGCGCCCTTCACTTCGCGCAACTTGTCCATGTAGGCGGTCGTGATTTCCATCAGCTTGCGCGAATCGGGACCCGTGAATTCGATCTGCACCGGCTTTTGCGCGCCGTTGTTCAAGTCATCCATGACGGTCAATTCGGCACCCACCAGCGGCTTGATGCGCTCGCGCAGGTCGGCCGCGATTTCCTTGCCGCTGCGATGGCGCGTGTTGCGCTTGCCGATGTCGATATAGATGCGTCCGCCGCCAGAGCTGATGCTGCTATTGGTGTCCTTCGCCTCGGGCAAGGTGCGCGCGATCTCGGCCGCCTTTTCCATCTTCAAGCGCGCGTACTCGATGCTCGAGGAAGCGGGCGTGCGCACGTCGATCAACAACTTGCTGCTGTCGGAGCTGGGCAGGAAACTCGAGCCGCCGATGGTCGCGTGCAGCACCAGGGCGATGACCAGGCTGGCCAGGGCGATCATACCCATCCAGATGCGGTGATGCAAAGCCCAGGCGATCACGTTGCCGTAGCGGTCGGCCTGGTGGTCGAACCAATCGTTAAAGCGCGCCAAGACCTTGCTCAAACCGGTCTTCGGTGCCGTGTGATGGTCTGGCGGGTCGCCCCAGAAGGCCGATAGCATCGGGTCGAGCGTGAAGGATATGCCCAGGCTCACCAGCACCGAGCACGTCACCGTCAGCGCGAAGGGGCGGAACCATTCGCCCGACACACCCGGCATGAAGGCCACGGGAATGAAGACGGCGATGATCGAGAAGGTCGTCGCGGCCACCGCCATGCCGATTTCGGCCGTGCCTTCGAGAGCCGCCGTGCGCCGGTCCGAGCCGCGCTGCATGTGGCGCACGATGTTTTCCCGCACCACGATGGCGTCGTCGATCAGCACGCCGATGGCCAGCGACAAGCCCAGCAAGGTCATGAAGTTGAGCGTGAAGCCGCACAGCCACACGGCGATGAAGGCGGCGATCACGGAGGTCGGCAGCGACAGCGCCGTGATCAAGGTCGAGCGCCAGGAATTGAGGAAGGCGTACACCACGAAAATGGTCAGGCAGGCGCCGAACATGAGCGACTCGATCACGTTGTTCAAGCTGCGCTGGGCGTTGTCACCACCATCGTAAGTCACGTCCACGCGCGTGCCCGAGGGCAAATCCTTGTTGATTTGCTCGATCATGGCGTTGACCCGCTTGGCCACTGCCACCGTGCTGGCCTCGCGCGAGCGGATGATG
This sequence comes from Pseudomonadota bacterium, assembly GCA_040388555.1. Taxonomy (GTDB): domain Bacteria; phylum Pseudomonadota; class Gammaproteobacteria; order Burkholderiales; family Burkholderiaceae_D; genus Telluria_A. Next base: position 2,263 of record JAZKBP010000051.1, on the reverse strand, counting down.
GTGATGCCCACATTGGCGTTGCCGCTGCGGGTGCTGACCGAATCGACGTCGGCGAAACCATCGGCGATCTCGGCCACCTGGCCCAGGCGCACGATCTGCTCGCCGCGCCGCTTGACCACGATCTGCTGGAAGTCGGCCGGGCTTTCAATGCGCCCAACCAGGCGGATGCTCTTTTCGTCGAGCGTGCCGCGCACCTTGCCCACCGGGGCATTGGTGTTCTGGGTGCGCAGGGCGCCCGTGACGTCGCTCACCGAAACCCCGTATTCGCGCAGCTTTTGCGAATGCAGCAGCACCGACAGTTCGCGCTTGAGCGAGCCGTCCACGTTCACCGTGGCCACCCCGTCGACGCCGCGGAAGCGGTCGGCCAGCGTGTCTTCGGCCAGGCGCGACAGTTCGGCCAGGCTCTGGGTCTTGGACGACACCGACAAATTCATGATCGGGAAGGCGTTGATGTCGAACTTGCGGATGATCGGCTCGCGCATCTCGACGGGCAGCTTGTAGCGCACCGCGCCGATGGCGTTGCGCACGTCGTCGGTGGCCTCGATCACGCTTTTCTTGAACGACAGGCGCAGGAAGAACGAGGCGTTGCCTTCGCTGGCGGTCGAATAGAGCTTGTCGACGCCGGTGATGCTCTGGAACGATTTTTCGATGCGGTTGATCACCTCGCGCTCGACCGTCTCGGGCGAGGCGCCCGGATACGGAATCGTCACCGACAGCCCGGGCTGGTCGACGTCGGGGCGTTCATTCACGCGCAGCTTGCTCATGGCGAGCAGGCCCAGCGCCATCAAGGCGACGATCATCACGATCGCCGCGATCGGTTTTTTAATACTGAAGTCGGAGAGGAACATGGCGCTTTCCTTATTTACCCTGGGCGGCCGAAGGGGCCATGGCGCCAGCGGACGCGTTCACCAGCTTTTGGCCGCCGCTCAATGTCACCGCCTGGCCATCGCGAAAACCCGAGGCCGGATTGCGCATCACGCTCGCGTTGGCGGCCAGGCCGCTCTTGACTTCGTAATTGCCGGTGCGCGCGTCGCGCGCCCCCAGCACCAGTTCGACCTTCTTGAGCACATTGCCGTCCACGCGCCAGGTATAGGCCTTGTCGCCGGCCTTGACCACGGCCCCCTCGGGCAGCATCAGCGCCGCCACGGTTTCGGCGTCGATATGGCCTTCCGCATACAGGCCGGCCACGCGCGGCTGGGCCGCGTCGGAAAAGCCGACCAGCACCTCTACCTGGCGCGTGATGTCGTTGGCGGCCGGGTCGATGCGCTTGACCTTGCCATGGAATTCCTGGTCGTTGTAGCCATTGATGCGGAAGTTCACCGCCTGGCCCACCTTGACCAGCGCGATCTTGTCGGCCGAGACGCGGCCCTCGAAGCGCATGCTGGTCGGGTCTATCACCTTGAGCAATTCCTTGCCGACGCTGGCGGTGTCGCCGTTCGAGACCTTGCGCTCGCTGACGACGCCATCAAACGGCGCGCGCACCACGGTGCGCTGCATCTGCTGGCGCGCCTGGGCCGCGCGCGTCTTGGCCGCCGCCAGTTCGCCCTGGGCCGCGTTGCGCCGCACTTCGGAATCGTCCAGCGCCTGGGCCGAGGTCATGCCAGCCGTGCGCAGGGTCTTCAAGCGCGCCAGGTTGCGCTCGGCCTGGTCGAGCGCCTGGGTCGCCACGCGCGAAGCTTCGTCGGCCGAACTCATGCTGTCGCGGATGGCCGTCTCGTCCAGGCGCACCAGCACATCGCCCTTCTTGACGGCGTCGCCGTTCTCCTTGAGCACTTGCAACACCACGGCCGACACTTCGGCCCGCAGGTCCGCCTTGCGTTCGGGCTGCACGGAACCGGTGACGACCGGGCCGGACGTGAGGGCGCTCGATTGCAGCTTGAGCATGTCTTCCGGCGCGACCAACAATGTGGCCGCCTTCTCATCGGCCTGGGCGGCGCCGCCCGGTTTGGCGGCGCCATTCTTGTCGCCTTTGCTGCAGGCGGCCAGGGACGCGGCGATCGCGATGACGACTAGTGTTTTGCGCAACATTGTTATTCTCCGGGGAAGCTAGAAGATAGAAATCGTGAAAAATTCAATCGAAAAGTATCCTGCACGGAGAAGGCGAGGTCAATCGCCAAGCGCCCACGCGCGGATTTGTATGCCTGAACTGCAGTTTTAAGCCACTGAAATGCAGCCACGGCGGCGCCAAGGTGCCGCCAAAACGCGCCGCGCTAGCCCGGATATTTCATCAATGGAGGTCGGCGGTTCCGTGCCGAAGCGCGTT
>JAZKBP010000050.1:42678-64625 GCA_040388555.1 Pseudomonadota bacterium | reverse complement strand
GGCACCGGCGCGAGATTGCATCATTTCCCTTCACGATAATTGTCAGTTATCGATATGTTTCGAGCCTCCTTCTGATCTGGGCTCCCACCACCTGTGAGCGCAGTAAGTCATCGGAAACATGCGTATAAATTTCGGTCGTTGAAATGCTTGCATGCCCAAGCAGCTTTTGGAGAATGCGTATATCAAGTCCAGCCTCAAGCAATTGGGTCGCCGCCGTGTGGCGCAACATGTGCGGGGTAATACGCCGGGCGAGCCCGGCCTCTTCCGCGAACTTCCGTATCGTGCGGCGTACGTACTGGTCGGTTGCCGTACACCCTCTGGCCGTCCGAAGCAAGACCTCGGACGGTGTTTGACCGAACCGCTCGATGGCTAAGGTAAGGTAGTTCCGAATTCGCTCGGATGTCTCTAAGTCAGGGACCACGACATAACGTTCCCGGTCACCCTTTCCGCGTATTCGAATTTTGCTTTGCTCCAATACCAGATCCGAGACCGAAATTCGAACAAGCTCCCCCACTCTAATTCCCGTCAATGTCATGATCTCGGCTGCAAGGTGCGCGGTACGGCTATCCCATTCGAGGCGCGCGTCTTTCCCAGTGCCTTTCATACTGACCGCACGAGCATCCGCTGGCTTCGACGTAACCAAGAGACGAACGATCTCTGGCGTAGAAAGGTTTCGCGGCAGGCGGTGTGGAGTTTTGACCGTCGGCCAGCGTATTTCTGCCGGCTGAATTCCCAGCAATTGTCGGTCGAATAGCCACTTGAAAAAGACGCGCGCCGTGGCGAGTTTCCGCCTTAGCGTTCGTGCCGACCAATTCGTATTAGAGGACAGCTGACGAATCAGGCGATCAACGTCCCCCCTGCTAAAATTGAGCACCAACATGTCCTGTCCGAGCACGTCTCGTGCACGAGAAAGGTCGTTCGCATATGCACGAATCGTCGCATGGCTCAGCTTTCGTTCGTCTTCGCAAAACGTCAGAAACCGTTCAATCGCCCCTCTTAAGTTCATGATATTCTCCCGAACCAAAGCGATCGATTCTAAATCAGCCCTTAGGAAAGCCATCGCAAGAGAAACACATCGACTCCTCCCCAATTCGCTTCGATGGCCCTCTCCGGCGCCCATTGCGCAACCGGACCGGAATGGCCAAACAGTTCTCGGACAACGAGAATTCTGGCCAGTTACCGCAGAAGGTTTCTTCGGATCGATACGAGGAGCCTGTCGATCACGACCTCTCTTTTCCCAGCGGTCAGGACATCAAGGGAGAGATAAGGTAGGAAGTCCTCAATTTCCGTCAACCAGAGTCGCCCGTCTGCTGTTCTGCCTCAATCAATACGCTGGATTCCAAATGGCAGAGCATTCCATCGCACAAATCGCTGAGCCCAGGCAATGTCGACTTTCGACGGCTCAAAATCGATCAACTCCCATCGATCCGAATGGCGTGCTGACCGGAGTGCGTAAGCAAAGCGATTGTCGATGAAGAAAATTGACACCTCGTGTTCGAATTCCAACCAAGGCTGGTAGATGCCTCATTTGCGCGGCAGTTCCGCGACCGCGCCCGTCACAATTCCAAGACCAGAGCAGCTGTTCAACGGTTTATAGAGCGCGCGATCCGCCCATGCCTCACTCGCGTCCTGAAGCGCATCGCGATTCGAATACGTGGGAATGACCGGAAATCCGGCTTCAAAGAGTTGGGCAAGGTAAGACTTATCCTCATGGAACCCGCGCGAATCGCTGGGCGGATTGTAGGTCCTGAGCGATCAATTTCGGACCGAGACCTCAAGCGTTGAAAACGCGGGATCGAATTCGAAACTCGGCCATGCGTTTCGGATGAGCGCCATCTTGTAGTCCCCAGCCCCTAAAATTACTGCCGCGTCGTTCGCGTCGGCCATCGTAAGGTTCCATTCGTCGGACAGCCGATCAGCAAGAGCTAAATCCTCAGACCGATCGCGGTGTTTCAGGTTGGTGACAAAGAGCAAGCGTTGTCCCGTGCTATTTTTTTCCATATCGACGCGGTAAGTGCACTAATGTACTTGTCCTATCATATGAAGGTTCGCGAAATGGCAAACGGCAAAACGCCATTCAGAGTCCTTTTGCTCAGCAGTATTCCGATTGCCACGGGCAGGCCGACTGTTGTATCGATTGCCACACGCGGGTCCAGTCAAGGCGTCGTTCGAACGTGGGCATGGTAGAGTGGGAGGAATCAATCAATGCGAGTTCCCACAAATTGAGTCAACGAAATGCGCACCTCAGCTCTTCGATGAAGTCTAGACCCGAGGTGCGCCAACCGTCGATTTGGATTCGGAAGCGGTTTCGCTATAGTGTTATTCAGACTTCCAACGCCCCAACATGCGCAATCTAGCCACCGGATTCCTCGTTTCAGCTATAACGATCGTCATCGTTTTCTACTGGAATTGGGGATCGCCTTCGAACGACCGGAATGGGGGGGGGGCCGAAACGAACATTCCGCCGATTGGCGCACCTGGAGCAATCGAGCGTGCGGTAACTCCGGCATGGCCTGCATCCAAACCTTTGTGGGCAAAAAATCCCTTTCGCAAGGCAACCACCGCCGACATCAACGACATGTCGAATTTCAAGAGCCCAGATCTGAATTGGCCCTCGCGGTCACTGAGCGGAGCCTTGTACGTTTTCGGGCAAGGCGATCCCCCGTCCGTCAAACCGAAGGCGGAGGACTACGGCAACGCCCAGGAGTTTTACCACGACCTATCCGTAAAGCCGGATACCGAAAGGGAGTTGTACGCCTTCCTGTCCAATCCGTTCCTGCCAGCGCTCATCAACAAATGCGGCAAGCTAGTGAGTCCGGGGCAAAGCGCACCTGAATCCACTGTATCGAGCGATCTTCCGAGCGCGTTATTCGACGTCGATTTCAGCATGGGCAAGATGCTATACGTAGATCCTGCGAACGGGAGAAAGAAAATCGACTGGAACAGGTACACTGCATTGGGAGATGCACTCACCCAAATCCGAAATTTCGACATCAGTGGAAACAAAGTGAACCTGTTAGCCGACCGTTGCCTCTCTGCTAGCGAAATCAAGGACTTCGATCTACTTTACCAACAATACCTGGATGTCGGCCTGAGCTATTCGAATGAATCGCTTATGGGAACGGGGACCTGAAAGTAAAATTCAACAACTTCAGTCCAAAGAGAGGAAATTGCCGTGAAGATGACCTACCAAGCTGTTTTTCTTGCTTTCTCGGGCACCGCTGTCGTCGCCGGAGCGCAGACGATTGAATTCAGCCAGATTCCGAAGACGACGTTCCGAGCACCGTTGCCGATAGCACCGTTTGGGAGGCTTTACTTTCCGACGAACGCGGGCGCGAATCCTATTTCATCGATCTTTATAAAGCCGCATTCAACCCCGAAGCCTTGGGGAACCGGAACGTTCGGCAATACCGTCGTTCCGTCAATTTCCTTCGGCGTCGATGACGACAAGGGTGCGACGAAAGACTGTGACAAGAAAACCCATTATTACAAGCATCTAGGAGCTGATTACGCTTCTCCTCCTGGCTTTCCCGTGTATGCCATAGCTGACGGTATCGTGAAGCGCGTGAACGGATTCACTTCCGGAGTACCATCAGTGAACGACTGGTACGTATTGGTTGAATCCGGTTCGAAAGAAAAATGGACAGCTCTCTACGGACACCTGAACAATCCTAGTCTGCCCCATGGACTGAACCTGAACGTAGCAATCAAAAAGGGAGACCTGATCGGCACGATCTACGACTACCACTATTCCGGAGACATTCCGCATCTACATTTGGGAATCCACAAGGGGCCTGCCGATGCGCAAGGAGTTCAGGGGTTCAAGTGCGCAAGCGATAAGGATTTCGCCACCGTGAAGGCAGCTTTCATGGCACCGGAATCCTTGAAGTACGAGACTTACAACTATTGAAATTGTCATGGTGCGAACTGGGTAATATTTCGAGCATGAAGTGAGTCTTCCCCGGGGAAAATCAGCAAGAATAGGGAAAAATATTACCCATGCAAATTGCAATAGGACCAGTCTGCGTAAGGGTTTCCTTGGCAATAGCGTCGAGGACTTTTAATCCGTTGGTCGCAGGTTCGAATCCCGCACGGCCTACCACGAATTAGCAGTAGTTAAATCAAGGAGTTACGAGTGATCGTAATTCCTTTTTTTACGCCCGTTTCAACCCCGGCTTGCGGGGCTTGTGACGAATTTGTGACGCGAAGGATTTTCCCGACGATGGCGGCGTGCTTCGCCATCTGCGCCGGGGCAAGATGCGCGTAGCGCCGCACCATCTCCGCAGACTTTAGGCAGGTAAGGACTGCGACGCCTGGCATTTCAGCCAGGGCCATGCAAGGAAGTGCATGGTAGTGGGAGCGATTCCCGCGGTTGATTGCGCCATTCTGAACGCCTCGGTGGCCGAAATCACCCCCAAATACCCCGACCGAACTGGAGCACCTTGACATTGGCCGGCTAGCCTATGGGGCACCAACCTGCCCTAACGCTAGCAACGTCACTGAGGCGAATGACCTGCCCCATCCCAAGCAAGACTCAGACAGGCCCGACCAAGCGCTGCAAGCCATGGCAGGAATTCCCATCGACGGCGCAGCGCTTGAGCAATCAGGCAAGTACAGTGTAAGGAAAGGCATATTCCGTTCGACAACAGTATTCATGCATTTCCTTGGCGCCTGCTCCGGAATGGGACGATGTTTCTTCTTTTCCATGTTTTTGTGTCATTCGCCACAGTACACAGAAACATTCCCGGCCAGTCTCTTATTTCACGCCAGTCGGAAGGGGCGCCGTTGCGACAGCGCGATGCCCTCCTTATCCTTTAGCGAAAGCCTTACATGAAGAAAAGTACTATTCTTGCCCTTGCCCTTGCCCTTGCCATGGCATGCAGCAGCGTCTTTGCGGCGAACGGCACCTACCAAGTCGATGCGCATCATACCTTTGCCCGCTTCGAATATAACCATTGGGGTCTTACCAATGTCGGGGGGCGCTTCGACCGAACCTCGGGCAAGATCAAGATTGACACCGACAAGCAGCTCGGGTCGGCTGAAATCGTCATTGATGCCACCTCGGTCAGCATGGGTTCCGACGAATTTAACGAGGATATTCAATCCGAGGATTTCTTCGACACGAAGAAATATCCCACGATTGTTTTTCATTCGACGCGATTCAATTTCGAAAGCGACAAGCTAATCAGCGTCGACGGCAATCTCACGATCAAAGGAATGAGCAAGCCGGTGACGCTGGTCCTGAGTTCATTTCTATGCAAGCCGCATCCACTATTCAAGAAAGATTATTGCGGGGCAAATGCCAGTGCAAAGATTCGACGCAGTGACTTTGGCGCTGGAAAATTCGCACCCTTCGTCGGGGACGAGGTTACGCTAAACATCGCACTTGAGGCTGCAAAAGAGTAGGTGTCGCGCACGCCGGCACCTCGCCCATCCAAAATTATTTGAAGAGTTCTTTCTCATGCGCGCTCCATCCGCACGAACATGGCCTTTGGCGCACACAGCGTTCGCCTTTGCAGCACTGCCCGCCATTGGCCTGGCAATGCGCGCTGTCTGGCCCCAGCAAGACGACGCGCTCATCTTGCTGCGCGAATGCCTCATGTTTTTCAGTGCGTATGGCTTATGGTGCTCGCTGCGTCGGAATGAAAGCCTCGGGTGGTCGGCAATTGGTTTGGCCAAACCGGCGCTCAAACCAACAGCTCTTATTGTCGTCATCGGCCTGGCAGTGAGCGCAGCGCTAATTGCCGTATGGGACATCGTCATGGATGACTTGCACATCCCATTGGGCGGGAAGAGCGCAAGCGTCACTATGCCAACCTCGCTGGCGGTCCTACTGTTGATGATATTGCGGGCCGGTGTGCTGGAAGAATTTTTTTTCCGGGGCGTGGCAATGGGCCGCCTGGAAGCGGCGACGGGCAGTCGCGCCATTGCGGCCGTGCTTCCCCTATTCGTTTTTGCCGGCCTGCACTGGAACACGGGCTTGCGCAATATGCTCGGAGCGCTGGCACTGGGGCTTGTACTAACGGTACTTTATTTTTGGAAACGCAATCTCTGGGCCAATATCATCGTCCACTTCGTGATTGATTTGGCCCCCGTCCTGCAATAGACAAAGGGACCGCATAAGCTTTTTTTGCGTCCCCAATATGGAAAATATTTCCCACTTGCCCCCAGACTCCGCCCATGGCCATAAACCGTAAAATCCTTCTATAACCTCATTTATGCAAGTTCGTGGACACTGAAACGCATAAAATCCTGCCACAACAGTATTTATTCAATTTCACGCTCACCAAGCATGTTTAATCCTGCCACAGAAGGATTAAATGTGCTAATCTGCTAGAATCAATCTGATCGTCGTAGGAGCAAAGAATATGAAACGGGTTGTGGAAACGCCCTTCCCCTCAGATTCTCTCATTGCAAGTGCCGTCCAACTGGGGGAGGCTGTGCGAGCTGCTCGCACACAACAGGGACTGACGATCGAGACTGCTGCCTTGGCGGCAGGCATATCGAAAGACAGCTTGTGCAATATCGAGGCGGGCCGTCCGACGGTGAGCATCGGAATCGTCTTGCGAGTCGCCCAGGAGCTCGGTGTAAGCCTGTTCTTTGCACCAACACGGCAACGCGAGCGTGTACGCAAACTGATCAGAGGCCTTGCCAATGTTGACGCTTGACGTACTGCTCGACGCTCAGTTGGCCGGCCGGTTGACGTATTTCCAAGAACAAAACACTTTTGAATTTCATTACGCCCCCGACTGGCTCAGCAAACAAACGTCTTACTCACTGAGTCCGAAGCTGTCGATCGAGCATAGTCAAACATTGCCGACGCCGGACCAGAGCGCGCAGATCAGGTTCTTTTTCGAAAACCTACTTCCAGAGGGACAAGCACTCGATGATGCCGCTGCAGCGAGCAAGGTCTCCAAGTCTAATCTGGTAGGTCTGATAAGCGCGCTCGGCCGAGAGACCGCCGGTGCCGTCTCGTTGCGATTTGTCGGCAAAGGCGATCCCGGCGATTGGCAGGATCCGTATGCAGGTCAGCCGGCCGAACAAGAAAAGCTGCGTCACCTGACGCGTGAAGAACTAGCGCAGCGAATCAACGCGCGGCCGCTAGAGCCCTTCACGGTATGGGACGGCAAGGTGAGGCTATCGATCGCGGGCTTCCAGGACAAAATCGCCGTGTTGAAGGATGAAGGCGAATGGTATTTCATCGATGCCGGCGCGCGCGCATCGACGGTAATTCTGAAACCGGAACCGCTCACACGGCGCTTGGCCGGGCTGACCACCAACGAATTTTTCTGCATGCGACTGGCCAAGGCGGTCGGCTTACCTGTCGCGGATGTCCGGCTTGTGCACCTGCCGAACCCTGTACTGGAGATCGACCGGTTTGATCGCGTGCTCGAGCAGGGAAGAATCCGGCGTCGACACATCATCGATGGCTGCCAAGCCTTGGGTATTGCGCCCGGAATGAAGTACGAACGGCCGTATGGCGATGCCAAGGACGTTCGCGACATACGCGACGGTGCCAGCCTGCCACGGCTGTTCACCTTTATCAACGATAGCACGGCGCCAGCCGCGCAACGCCTGCACCTGCTGCGTTGGACCATCTTCCAAGTCCTGATCGGGAACACGGACGCGCATGCGAAAAACGTGTCGTTCTATAACGACGAGAATGGAATCCGGCTAACACCCACCTACGACCTCGTGAGCACCCTGTCATTCGACGGCGACGCACTCGCTGACACGCTGGCTATGGCTATCGGCGACGCATTCCGGGAGCCCGATATCACGCCCTATGAGTGGGCGCACTTCGCGCACAGGTGCGGCGTGCGCCGCCCTTTACTTGTCCAGCAACTCAGGGACATGAGCGCCAAGGTGACTCAACACCTTGGGAAAATTGCAGCAAAGGTGATCGAGGAAGGCGCTGATCACGCAGTGGTCAGCCGAATTTGTAAAACTGTAGAGATGATCTCGGAACGTCATGCTGCGATGGCAGGACGCGTGGCCGAAGTCGAAAAGGGTTTATTTGAATGACGAAGCGCAAGAATGAGTCAAAAAGGAGATGTTGGCGACCTCGGCCGGATGCACTGCGCTCACATCGAGAAACGCCGGCTCGGCGAACAGACGCCTGGTCCACACGACGCGACCTTCGCTCAGCTTGAGCCACGCGCACGCCGCCGTTCCAGACGAGTTCGACAGCGCGATGTCTGCGTCGCCCCTGGCAGCATACTGATGTGCGCAGTCACGCGCTCCTCCCTATTTGAGGCGCGTCGGCATACCCCGGTGTACACTCAAGTACGCCACACGATGCATGTGCTTCGCCCCGTCACATTTCCCGCGCGTCAAGTCGTCAAGCCAGAGGTGCCCAATGAAACGTCTCGTCCTCGGAATGCTATTCGGGTTCTCGCTCGGCACTGCTAGCGCGGCCGACTATCCCCCTCCCCATGAAGGTGAGGTGATCCTGAAGGACTTCCGCTTCGCGTCCGGCGAGGCCTTGCCCGCGCTGCGCATCCACTACCGGACGATGGGCAAGCCGATCCGCGACGCGCAGGGCCAGATCAGCAATGCCGTGCTGGTTCTCCACGGCACCGGTGGCAGCGGCGCCCAGTTCTTTCGCCCCGAGTTCGCCGGTGACTTGTTCGCAGCGGGCGGCGTGCTCGATGGCGCGCGCTACTACACAATCCTGAGCGACGGCATCGGCCACGGCGCGTCGAGCAAGCCGAGCGATGGCCTGCACGCGCGCTTCCCGCACTATGGCTACAACGATATGGTCGATGCCCAGCACCGCATGCTGGTCGAAGGCCTCGGCGTCCAGCACCTGCGCCTTGTGATGGGGACTTCGATGGGCGGCATGCATACCTGGGTCTGGGGTGAACGTTATCCCGGTTTCATGGACGCGCTGATGCCGCTGGCCAGCCTGCCGGCCCAGATTGCCGGGCGCAACCGCGTCTGGCGCCGCGCCCTCATCGACGCCATTCGGAACGATCCAGAGTGGCGCGGCGGCGAGTATGCCGCCCAGCCGCAAAGCCTGCGCCTTGGCCTGCAATTGCTGTATTTCATGGGCAGTAATCCACTATTGCGCCAGGCGCAGACACCCAGCTTGGCTGCGACTGACGCGGCGCTCGATGCCTATGTCGCCGCCGGCATGAAGGACAGCGACGCCACCGACTTGCTGTATCAGGTCGAAGCCTCGCGCGACTATGATCCAGGCCCGGGATTGGAAAAAATCCGGGCGCCGCTGCTGGCGCTGAACACGGCCGACGACTTGATCAACCCGCCCGAACTGGGCATCCTCGAGCGCGAGATCAAACGCGTCGCCAAGGGACATGCCATCGTGTTGCCATTGAGCCCGGCGACGCGCGGCCATGGCAGCCATACCGTCGCCGCGCTCTGGAAAGAGCAGTTGCAACAGCTGCTGGACGCCAGCGCACCTTGAGGGCAGGCGCCGGGGCCATATTCCCGATACCTGAGTTTCGATTGAGCAGGCTATGTTATGCTGCGCGGGTTGGACCAAGCTGCCACAAGAAAGTCGATAAGAATTCGAATTTCTTTTGTTCGTCGCTGCCTCCCTAGATCGCAAGTTCGAACCGCGCACAGCGCGCCGCGCATACCGCATCCAAATAAGCGCGCCCGCTACGGCGCATAAGCTGCATTGACTCCCCTCCTCCCGTAGTTCCCACGAAAGCAATCACCATGAAAAAAACCGGAATGGCAAAAAGCGATGCCAAGAAGCTGATGGGCAAGATGGTCGCTCCCGGCGCCGAATTCGGCAAGACCGTGGTGGCCGTCGATCGGCGCGAACAGCGCCGCCTCGACCAGGCCGCCGGCCTGGTGCCCTTCGCCACCAAGCTCAACGTCGAGCTGGTCGCGCGCCTGAACGCGCTGGCCGCCGAACAGGGAAGCGACGTTGGCGCTGTTGTGACGGCGCTGCTGCAAAAGGCACTGGCCGCTTAAATCCACCGCCGCGCGCCAGCTTGCGCTCGACCTTACTTGGCGCGCGCGGCCTTTTGCTGTTTTTCCGTCTCCACGCGCTTGACCAGGCGCGCGCTCGCTTCGGCCGCGTAAGCCTTGCAGCCATCGGGGGCGATGAAGGTATTGTGCGCCTTGGTGCGCGCCGCCAATTTCTCGAACGTGTCGCTAAAGTCCGGATGGGCCGACAGCAGCACGTCGCACTTGAGCGATGCCACCTTGGCGATGCTGGCCGCGAACACGGGCACGATGTCGGGCTTGTTGGCGTCGCCCGAATAATAGAAGCCATCGCTGGCCACCGCCGTCATGCTGTCGGCATAGACCACGTCGACACATGCCGCGCCGCCGCACGATTGCCACGAATAGCTGGCGCCGCCACGCGTATGGCCTGGCGTCATGTGCGCGGTGACCTTGAGCGGCCCCAGGGCGATCACTTCCCCGTCCCCCAGCACGCGCACCTTATCCACTGGCGGAAAATGGATGTTGCCACCCACATCGTCTTGCGGATCGTCGCTGCCGATGACGCCCGCTTGCAGCACCTGGGCACCGGCGGCGCTGGCCATCACCGTCGCGCCGGTATCGCGCGCCAACTGAGCGAGTCCGCCCGCATGGTCAAAATGCGGATGGCTATTGACGATCACCTTGATATCCTTGAGCTCAAAGCCAAGCGCCTTGATATTCGCTTCGATTTGCGGCACCGATTGCGGCAAGGCGCCATCGATCAAGATATGCCCGTTCGGCCCTGTCACCAGCACGGACGACAATTCAGCGGTGCCCACATACCAGGTTTGCGGCACCACTTCGAACGGTTCGTGCGCGACATTCCACTTGCCGCAATTGCCGCAATCGATCGCCACGTTGTCGCGTTCTGGCTCGTGTGTTTTCACGGCGGCGGCGCTCGACAGCGTGGCCCATGACGTTAAGAGGACTAGTAAGATTTTTTTCATATTCATGCGATAAGGTTTGAAATAAAGGGACCGCGGTAAGCATCAAATGCCAATGCCGCGAACGGAGCTCAATTGCCGGAACACCTGCTCAAGATGTTGAGTAACATGACGATCGCCGCGACCAGCGTCCACCAATTGTTCGCGGCACCGGCGCGCGCGTGCACTGCGCCCGGATTCGACACCTGTGTGCGTCGCCAGCCGCGAACATCCGTACTCGCCTCGCGCCATATGGCGATGTTGGCCACGTTCGAAATCATGGATAGCCACGCAGGGTAACGCGCTAGTAAATCTTCGATATGCTGCATGATGTCGACAATTTCGCCCTTGGTCGGCCGCCTGGGGTCGCGCAGACGCGCCGCCGCCTTCAGTTGCGCGGCCAGGACGGCCGGCGGCTGGGCCTGGGCCATCATGCATTCGTCAATGGCGCGGCACAGGACCGCGCCCGATTCGCCCAGCGAACGCACACGGCGGTGGTCGCGCGTCCAATCGAAAACGCTGCAGGCCGCGCCGAACAAGCTTTCATGGCCCGGGCGCCAACCGTCAGCGAGCAAACATGCGATGCGGCTCTCAAAGCCGGCACGGGCGGCCAGATTGATCATCCCGGCATCGTCAAGAGTGTGTTCCAGACATTCAATCCAGGCCGCAGGATCATCCGCGGCGCCATGCGTACGTAAAGCTTCGCTGGCGCTGGCGAAGCGCTCAAGGGCCCTGTCGGCAGTGTCTTGCGCGCTCGGATCCTGCGCGCCATCGCTTGCTGTCTCCTCCGCCAGAGGCGCGTCGAATGCGGCCGGGGGGCGCCCGCCGCGCGCGCTTGCGTCGCGTCCATCGCCATCGCGGAACTCGGCCCATTCCAGAGCGAGCTCATAAGCCAGGCGCAAGTCTTGAAATTGAACGACATCATGTTCCTGGTCGATCAACTTGAGCTCGCGCGCGTACGCGCGGCGTACCGAGCGCGCATCCGCATTGGCATCGAGCGCCAGGCGCTGGAGAAAGGAGGCTTGCTCAGATTGCGCCGCTTCCGGATCGATGCCCACACTCATTGACGCCCTTGTTTATTCGATGCGCTCAGCGCCGCCGTTGCTTGACCTATCTGCCCGCGAAGACGGGTTCACTTTTCGTGATGCCATCGGGCTTTGCATTCTACCAAACCTCATCCCACTTGGCGCTGACGCCGCGTTCTCTGGCGCACTGGCGCGCCATTTTTTCACATTCAAATCTTGCGCGCTTGCTGGCCATCGGCAGTATCGTCAATCTCGAAACCGAGGGCGCGCGCCTGGGCCCGCATACTGTCCGCATCGGCCCAGCGGCGTTCGGCGCGCGCTTGCTGGCGCTGCGCCATCAAGTCGGACACTGCCGCCGGCAGGCTCACGCGCGCGGGCTGCCACGCTCCCAGGCGCAGGCCGAGCGCGGCGTCGAAGCGCAAGATCGTCGCTTTCTTGACCGCGTCCGGCAGCTCGCTCTTGAGCAACTCCCACGCCAGCGCCAGCGCGCGCGGGAAGTTCAAGTCGTTGTTGATCTCGGCGCGAAAGCGCGCGAGACACTCGTCGTCGGGCTGCTGCGCCGCGCCGAGCCGATGCACGTGCATGCGCATGCGCTCGAAGCCGCTGGCCGCGCCACGCAAGGCCTCCTCGGTGAAATGCAAGGGACTGCGATAGTGGGTGCTCAAGCACAAATAGCGGTAAGCCAGCGGATCGATGCCTTCTTCGATCAGCGATTGCAGGCGCAGGAAATCGCCCCTCGATTTCGACATCTTGCCGTCCGCGCATTGCAAGAAGGCCCCATGCAGCCAGAAATTGGCCAGGCGCGTTCCGTGGCGCGCCTGGGTCTGCGCGATCTCGTTGCTGTGGTGGACCGGCACATGGTCTTCGCCGCCGCAATGAATGTCGAAATACTGGCCCAGATGACGCTCCGACATGGCCGAGCACTCGATATGCCAGCCGGGAAAGCCCAGGCCCCAGGGACTGTCCCACTCCATCTGGCGCAAGCCGGGCGTGCCGCTCAATTTCCAGAGCGCGAAATCGCTGCCTTGTTTTTTGTCGCCCAGGTCGACGCGCTTGCCCGCTTGCAGACCGGCCTTGTCCAGGCGCGCCAGGTAGCCGTAATCGGGCTGGCGCGCGGTGTCGAAATAGATGCCGTCGGCGCAGCGATAGGTGTAGCCCTTGCGCTCCAAGTCCGCGATGAAGTCGATTTGGTCGGCGATATGGTCGGTGGCGCGGCACCAGGTCGTGGGCGGCAGGATATTCAACAAGGCCAGGTCCTCCTTGAACGCTTGCGTGTACAGCTTGGCGATTTCCCACGCCGACTTGCCGGTGCGTGCGCTGCCTTTTTCCATCTTGTCGTCGCCACTATCCTGGTCGGACGTGAGGTGGCCGACATCGGTGATATTCATCACGTGCTTGACTTCGAAGCCCTCGAATTCCAAGGTCCGGCGCAACGCGTCGACGAAGATGTAGGTGCGCAAATTGCCGATGTGGGCGTAGTCGTACACGGTCGGCCCGCAGGCGTACAGGCCGATCTTGCCAGCGTTGATGGGCGCGAGCTCGCGCCGGCTGCGGGTGTAGGTGTCGTACAAATGAATGGCCATGCTGCTTTCCGGATTAAGTGCGATAGAAACAAAAAGGGCCACAGGTTTTTCAACACTGTGGCCCTCGAGGAATGTGACGACGTGATCGATCTACACGACGCTCCCCGCGAGCGCGGCTTCGCAACACTGCGCGATGGCGCGGTGGATGGCTGGGGAGTGCGATGGCGAGTGAGATGAAATATGCATGAGGCTCAATATTACACAGGCGTGCATGGTCGTCAAGGCCGCTGGCGCGCCCTCCCTCATTGCGAGACCGCACAGGCGGGCATCTTGCGCAGGTCGACTTGCGTCAGCCACAAGGCGCCCTGGCGCTCGCTCAGCGCGAAGCCGAAGCGCGCCGATTGCTGCGCGTCCGTGATGGCGGCCATCTTGGCGCCGCCGCCGCACAGGAAGCGCTCGCGCACTGCCTTGATCGCCTTACCGAGCGCCGCGTCCGCTTGTGTGAAGTGCGTGCATTGCTGGGCGTCGCACAGCTCAAAAGGAAAACCGATGAAACGGGCGAAGCGATCGTCCATCGCCTGTCCCATATAGATCGCCAGCCACGACCACACTTCGGACACCTTGCCCGCGCCTTCGCGCACGACCGTGTTTTCGCCCGCGATACGTGCGCGCATCGCGTCCTTGGGGTCGAAGCGGCCCTCGCGCTGTTCGATCAAGTCGTCAACCCGCCATTGCTCGCCGTCTTGCACCAGCGTGTAGCGGATCGCGCGCTGTGCCCGCTTGCCGCCGCCCGGCCACACGGAAAACGACACGTCCACCATGTTCTTGCCAGCCGGCTTGGCGCTGAACCGCGCGTTCTTGAAGTTGAGATTGGGCGCCGTTTCCTGCGTGTCCAGCAACGGATCGCCGTCGGCGGAGTAGCCGCAGATATCGTCACCACGCGAGAGCGTCCGGCACACGACGTCGTTCTCGGCCAATAGGCGCTGCGCCGATGCCGAATAGAAGGTGGCAGGTTTGAAGTGCTCGACGCTGATATGTTTGCCATGCCCGAGGTAAGCCTGATACACCTGGGTCAAGAAGGCCACCTGCTGCTGCGCTTCCTGCGGCGGCGCGCCAGCGCAGGCGGCGGCACCGGCCCAGAATATGGCGGCCGCGGCCGAGAGCGCGCGCCACATCGGCGGCGCCAATAATGCTTTCGTGTTGATCATGTCGCGCCTTCACGCCAGTGCCGGGCGGCCGTCATGGCCCTCCTCAAGGCGCGACGATAACATGGCCGCGCCCGCCAAGCCAAGCCAAGCCATCAGGCGGCGCCG
The DNA here is from genome assembly GCA_040388555.1 of Pseudomonadota bacterium. GTDB lineage: Bacteria > Pseudomonadota > Gammaproteobacteria > Burkholderiales > Burkholderiaceae_D > Telluria_A. Next base: position 49,881 of record JAZKBP010000050.1, on the reverse strand, counting down.
CCGTGCGCGCTCCAGTGATAGGCATTGAAGACCGTGTCGAGCACGAAGCCCTGTTTCGGGTACAAGGCATTGCCCACGACGTTGCTGCGCGCGGTCTCGAGCATCAAGCCGCAGGCCCCGCTTTGGCGGCACAAGGCCTTGGCCGCGGCGATCAGTTGCACCGAGATGCCGCGCCCGCGGTGTGCCGGCTCGACATACAGGTCGTTGAGCACCCACAGCTTTTGCATCTGCGTCGACGAGAAGCTCGGATAGAGCTGGGTGAAACCAAGGATATCCCCATCGGCGCTGTGCGCGAGCAAGACCTGTGACTCATTGCGCTCTAATCTTGCGCGCAAAAAGGCCTGCGCTCCCTGCGGATCGGGCGATGCTTCATAAAAGACGCGGTAGGCGTCGAACAGTTTGGCCACGCCGGCCAGGTCCGCCTGCGTCATGCTGCGAATTGCGATCGCGTCTTCCATCATTCCCCGCTTCGATTGAGCAGCCGGCACGGGCCGGCGAAGCGGGGAATATAGCCCACTTGGGCCTTGGCGGTAAGAGCCAATCGGGGTGATTTTCCAGGCACCAGTGGCGTGGCGTGCCTTGGCAGTGGCGCGACGCGCCTTAGCACAGGCCGATCACCGCCATCATTTGCCCCACCAAGGTCTTGATCAGCGCGGCCTCGTCGGACGTCACGCCCTCGGGCGCGGCCACGTTACGGTCGGCATAGAACAAGCCCAGGGGATTGTTCGCCTGCACCAGCGGCAAGATCATCATGCTACCCACATTGGGCATCAGGTTCTGGTGCCAGGCCGGGCGCAGATCGCGGATCTTCGGGCTGTCCGCGTTCGAGATCATCAGGTCGGCATTGTTTTCCAGCGCCAGGTGGAAGATATTGTTGCTCGACGCGGTGGGAAAGGTGAAGCGCGGCTGTCGGCTCACATGCAACTCGCCCATCGAGGCGATGGCGCGGTACATATTGCTGCGCTTGTCGCGCACGCAAATGGTGGCGAAGCGAAAGCCCATGCTGCTGTAGAGGGTCTCGAGCACCAGCATGATCAAGTCGATCGGCTTGCTGTTTCCGGCGCCCACCATCTGGGTCGCGCCGAGCACGCCGGCCAGCAGCAGCTCGCTGGCGTTGCGCGGCTTGCCGCTGTCGAAGCTGGCGCCGCGCTGCACGCTTTGGGTGTCGATCACGGATTGCTTCAAGATGCTGGGCAAGGTGCTGGCATCGGCCGCGCTGGGCGCAGCAGCGCCGTCGAGGGTCAATTCCAGGGTGGTGAGCACTTGCGCGATATCGCGTCCGACGACGGCGAACACGTCCGTCAAGCGCGCCAAATCCAGATGCAAGGCCGTGCCGTAGCGCGCGAGCAAGGTCTGGCATTGCGAGTGCGACACGCTATCGCCCGAACGCAAGACCAGCCCGGCACCGTCGGTGCTAAAGGCCACCACCTGGCGCATCCATTCCTGGCGGTTCCTGGGCGGGCGCACCGCGCCACTGGGCAAGCTCTCGAGCGCCTGCACCAGGGAGGGCGGGAAATTCCATTCGCGCAGCACCGTCTCGGTCAAGAACTCGTAGGTGCATCCGATCACCTGGATCGCCGCTTGCGCCTGGTTGGGCATGCCCGTGGCCAGGGTGGCAATGCGCTGGTACAGGGCATGCTCGCGCGAGGCCATCAGCATGCGCCCCATATTGCTAAACAAGGCCGCAATCGACGCTTCCTCGCCGCCCTGCATGGGGCTGTATTTGCCAAGCTCGCGCCCGATCAAGCTCGCGCACAGCGACTCGATCAATTCCTTGCGGATCGCTTCGGCGTGCTTGCCGTTCGACAGGCTGTCGACCAGCAGCAAGGCCAAGGCGGTGGTGCGCACGGTGTCGAAGCCGAGCAGGAAGATGGCGCGCGAAATCGTGGTGACGGGCGTGCTGCCCACGCCCCGGTAAAACACCGAGTTGGCCAGGCGCAGGATTTTCTGCGTCAAGGCCACGTCGGCCAGCACATAGTAAGTCAAGTGCTGGGTCGCCTCATCCTCGGACGAGGTCAATTCCACCACGCGCGCGATGGCCAGACCCAGCGACATCAAGTCGCCATCGCTGGTGAATTCCTCGATCAGACGGGCCCGTGTGGCGGCCGTGGCTTTCGTATCCGTGGGGGGGGCGATGGTCCGTGTCGGTGAAAGCATGGAGTCCTCATACGCGCGATGGAAAGCTGCAAGCTAATCCGGAAACATTTCCACAATAAAATGCTTACTTGTCATATGGAAATATTCGTTGCTTGGATATTAGGACATTGCCTTTGGGTATGCAAGGCCCATGTATAAAATCTATCGGCGCGCGCCTTTGCAAAGCCGGCGCCCGAGCGCAGGCCGGACACAGGCCGGCGCAGGGGAATCTAGACGAGCAAGGCGGCGCTCATGGACTTGGCTTCGCTGGCCGATTCGTCCAGTATGCTTGTGAGCATTTCGTTATCGACGGCGAAATCAAGCACGGATTCGGAATGGTCGCGCGAAGCCTCGGCCGCGCGTCCCAGGGGCGACGGCACGGGCGCGAATTGGTTTGCCAGCAACAAGGTGTCGAGCAAGGTGTGCGGCGGCATCGATAGCCAGCCATCGCGCAAGCCTTCGATCGCCGTGCGCACCGGTTCGGGGATGGACAGCTTGGCCATCACTTCGCGCGTGATCACGTCCTCGCACAGCTCGGCCCAGTTTTCCGGATCGTCGTCCAGCAAGCCGGGAAATTCGTCGGCGCGCGAGAGCAGGTAGAAGCCGCCGACCTCGTGCACGATGGCGGCGAACAGGGCGGTGTCGGGATTGACCTGGGTGACGCGGCGCGCAATGATGTGGGCCAGCGCCGCCACGTGGGCCGTGTGTTCCCATAACTGTTCGGCCTTGGCGCGCAGGGCCGGATCGACAATGCGGCTGCCAAACTGGCGCACCACCATCGAGGCGACCAGCGCTTGCAAGCTGCGGTAACCAACCCGCATGACAGCCGTGCGGACATTGGTCACCAGCACGATGCCATTGCGGTTGAACGCGGCCGAATTGGCCAGCGCCACCGTGCGCGCCGCCAGCACCGGCTCGGCCAGCACCAGCTTGATGGCGTCTTCCATGTGGCAATCGGGATCGTCGAGCGCCAATTGCAGGCGCAGGGCCGCGTTGACGCTGGTGGGGAATACCAATTCCCCGCGCGCGGCTTGGGCGGCAATATATCCGAAGGCTTCGAGTTTATTCACATAAAAATTATAACCCGGCACGGCGCGTAGCACATCATCCATGCGTGCCCGCGTGGCGCGAAAAACGCCGCGGGGTCCGCGCGGCCCCTCGCATCGATACCAAGAAGGCATTGCTTATTCGCGAGGGGAAATATTGCGCTGCGCGCGCCAGCGCTGTCCCGAGCCGGCCACGCCGCGCCGGCGCAGCGGCGCAGCTTGCCCGGCCGACTCACTTGACCTGAATCGAACTCTTGACCTCGGTCACTCCGCTGACCTTGCGCGCCACATCGACGGCCTTCTCCGCTTCGGTCTTGGAATTGACGAAGCCGCTCAACATCACCACACCCTTGCTGGTGTCGACATGGATGGCGGTGGAATTGAGTTCAGGCTCGCGCATCATCTCCGCCTTGACCTTGGTGGTGATGACGGAGTCGGCGACGACCTCGCCCGTGCGCGAGCCGGTGGTGGCGGGAGTGCCGGTATTTTGCTGGGCGGTGCTGGTGTTCGCCTCGGTGTTGCCGGTGTTGCCGGTGTTGCCGGTGTTGCCGGTGCCACTGGCCATGCCGCCCGTGCCTGCGGTACCGCTGGTGCCGGCCACGTTGCGGTCGGCCTTGGCGGCGGCGATGGCGGTTTTGCGCGTGGCTTTGGCATTACTCAGGCACGCCGACTTCTGGGTCCCTGTTTCGTCCGCGCATTTGGCCCTGGACAGATTGTAGTCGGCGTCGGCGGCCGCGATTTGCGCCTTGCTGCGCGCGCGCGCCGTGTTGTTGTAGAGGGCGACGGCGTCGGCCTCGGCATGCGCGCGCGCCGCTTTGGCTTCATCGACGCACACCGTTTTAGTATTGCCGCTCATGGTGTCGCATTTGGTCTTGGCCGCTTTGTAGTCGACGCTCGCCTTGTCGACGGCACTGCGGTACGTGGCATCATCGGCCGCCGCGGCGGCAAAGCAGGTGCTGGCCGCGCCGGCCAGCACAATGGCAAGGATCCGTTTCATGGTGAAGTCCTTAATGTCCGTTGGAGGTAGCGTGATTACACGCCCGATCAGGGCGCTACTCTGTGCGAGAACGAACATTTGCAGCCGAAACGCCAGGCACCGCGTCATTGTTTGACAAAACGCACAGCGGCGCGCGAATCATCTGCGCGAGCGCGCGGGCCGCTACTGATCGCCCAGCAAGCCGCGTCCCCACAAGGCGCGCGCGTCCTCGAACGGCGTCCCCTTGTCGTCGAAGGCGCCGTCCCGGTGCGCCAGGCGCAGCCAGGCGCGCGTATCATGCGCGCCGTACGCCACCGGCTGCTCGGCGCGCAGGCGCTCGAGCCAGCTCATCACACGCGCATAATCAGGCCCGTGATGGCGCCGGGTCCAGGCCAGCGCCACCAGGTCGGCGTAGCCTTCCTCGCGCCGGGTTTGGCGCAGCGCCTTGGCGGTGTCGAGCAATTCCTGGCTGGCCGCGTGTTCCTCGCCCACTTCCACGAAGCCGGCCGGCAAGGCATGCCAGACCCCTTGGTTGATGCGCCAGCAATGCGCGACCTCATGCGCCGTCATCGCCTCGATCACCAGAGCCTGGTCGGACGGGGCGACCCCGGCCAGCACCGCCTCGGCTTGCGCATTGCCGCGCATCGACAACACCAGCTTGCAGCGGCCGTCGCGGTAACCCATCGCGAAGGGGACGTCGTCGGGCCCGGCTTGCGGCTGCACGATGATATCGAGCGGCAAGCCGCTGGCGCGCGCGTAGACCAGCACCGGTTCGGCCGCGCCCAGCCACTTCGTTTCGAGCGCCGTCAGGCGCGCTTCGGCGCGCACGCCGGCCGCGCACAGCAACAGGGCGATAAAAACGAGCTTGTTCATGGTGTCTCCCTGCCGGCAATAAAACCTTCCCATCGGTAATTCAAGAGACTACTCCACTCCATTCCATAAGTAAATTTCCTTTTTAAATCAATGACATATCATCTACTCAACTTGCCAATATCGGCATGGCACGGACGAAAAAAAACCACCGAGGCTGGCGCCAGGGTGGTCGTGCGCCGCGCCCCGGGGTCGGGCGCGCGGCGTGTTCGCGGCTTCTTGTTCTGCGCTGATTTCAAGCGCTTATTTCAAGCGCTTATTTCGCCGCCTTGTGCGCGCCGTTGGCGGCGGCCAGCAAAGCATTGGCCGTCACGAAGGCGGGGCGGATATCGTTGGGCACCGTTTTCATCTTGTCGAGCGCCTTTTGCACGTCCGGGCGGATCACCACGTATTGGCGCAGCATCGCTTGCGCGCGCAGGTAGTCGCCGCTGGCCTCGATGGTGAGGAATTCGCGGTCCAGCTCCGTCACCGCTTGCTTGATCTTGGCCAGGTCGACCGAGAAGGTACCGTCGCCGTGCGAAACGAAGCCGCCCTTGTCGAGCAGGTAGTTGAGCTGGATCGCCATGCCGCGCGCGTGCGAGTCGGTCAAGCCGAAATGCAGGGTGCGGAAGGCCGAAGCGAGGAAGGTGTTGTAGAGCTTGCGCTCGGCCAGTTCGCCCTGCCCCAGTGTGTCCTTGAGCTGGCCCTTGTCCATCATATAACCCAGCGCGAACAGGCCGGTGATGTCCGCCTTCGCTTCCTCGATCGTCGAGTAGCTGTCCTTCAAGTCCTGGCGCGGGGTCGATTCCTTGCCATCCTTCTTGGTGAGGTGCGGGCCCAGGCCGTGCGTGATCTCGTGCGCCAGGATATGGGTGAAGAAGGAATCGAAATCGAGATCCTTTTGCGCCTCGGCCGTCAGCACCAGCTTCGAGATCGGCTCGAGCGTGGACTTGAACTTCGCTTCCTGCACATTTTTAAGCATCACGCGCTTGGAACCGCGCTCGCTGATGATGCGCTCGTCGTTGGGCAGGTTGTAGGCGGCCGTCTGCACGCCCATATTGCCGTCGCCGGCGCCATACACCTGGTTCACCACCACCATCGGCGCGAGCGCGCCCACCTTCGGGTTGCGGTACTGGGCGTCGAGCGGCAGGCTGTCTTCCAGCTCCTGCATGTGCTTGCCGAAGAAGTCGAGCTTTTGCGTCTCCTTGGCATCGCGCACGTTCACGTAAGCTTCGAAGGCGGCCTTGTAGCCGAACAGTTCATCGTTATAGGTCTCGTAAGGGCCGATCGTGATGTCGACCGGCGAATCGAGGTCCATCCAGGCGAAGTCCGAAGCCAGGTAGTCGTTCGACAGGAAGGCGTCGGCGCGCAGGCTCAGGAATTTCTTGAGCGAGGCGTTGTCCGTCAGGGCGGCGGCGTCCTTGAGCAGCTTGGACAGTTTCGTCAGCTCGGCCTTGTATTCATCGGAGAATTTGACGACCTTGAACTTGGCGCCGTCGCCGCGGATGGTGGTGTAGAACCACTGCGCCTGCTCCTTGTCGGCCCCCGGCAAGGCGTTGATCCAGGCGTCGAGCGCTTCCTTGCTGGCGTGCTCGGGGTAGAAATTGGCCGCTTCGGGCTTGTGGGCCGGCACCTTGATGCCCGCCACCTGGGCCGGCAAGAACGATTGGTGGCCGTCGATGATCGACCATGGGCCTTTGTTGAGCCAGAAGTAGTTCAGGCGCGCCTGGCCGAGCGGCGACTTGTCCTTTTTCAGGGCCGCCCACAGCGCCTCGTTGCCGGACCAGCGCTGGCGCAGCTGCAAGGTGTCGACGACTTTGGCGGCCTCGATCAGCTTGACGATGGCGGCCTTGTCGCCGGCCGACAGGGCCGCGGTGTCGGCCTTCAAGTCGACCGGGGCGAAGCGCTGCGCCATCTGGTTCAGGTTGGCGAGGGTGGCCGGTGCCGGCGCCGCGGTGTCGGCCGCGGCCGTGCCGGCGGCGACCAGCAAAACGAAGGGAGCGATCAGATTCTTCATAGGTCCTTTGTGGGGTGGGTTCAGGCAAGGGCGACGCGCCAGCCGCACGCCAGGGGATCGCCGGCGCGGCTTTTTTGCCGATAGGCCAGCATTGTAATCGACTCGGCCGGGCATCGCCGAACGGCGCCTGGCGCCAGTAGTTGGCTGAATTAAACAGGGCAAATTAATTTGCCCTGTTT
>JAZKBP010000050.1:0-42668 GCA_040388555.1 Pseudomonadota bacterium | reverse complement strand
TAATTCAGCCAACTACTGGCAAGGACCGGCCGAGGGCGGCGCGCCGCCCGCCGACCGCAACGCGGTTCATTTAACGCGAGGCCGCCTGCGCGATCGTCGCCGCTGGCGCCTGTTCGCTCCAGCCGGCGCCCAGCGCGCGTGCCACCGCCACCGTCGCCAGCAAGCGCTGGGTGTGGATCTGGGCGGCGGCGCGCTCGGTCGCCAGCGCGCTGCGCTGCGCGTCAGTCACATCCAGGTAGCTCGACAGGCCGCGCTCGTAGCGCGCGCGCGCCACCAGGTAGGCGCGCGCCGCCGCCTGCTGCGACTGCGCTTGCACCTGCCCCTGCAACTGGCGCTCCTGCAGGTCCGACAGCGCATCCTCGACTTCGCGCAAGGCTGTCAAGAGCTTGCTTTCGTGGTTGGCCAGCGCTTCCTGGTAGCGCGCCTTCGACAAGGCCAGATTGGCTTGGTTGCGCCCGCCGTCGAACAGGGGCAGCGACAAGGCCAGCGGGCCGACGCTGAACTGGCGCGAGCCGCCCTGGGCCAGCTCGCGCAGGTTTTCGGACGCGTAGCCAAAGCTGCCGGTCAGACTGAGCGAGGGATAGAACGCACCCTCGGCCACGCCCACCTGGGCGTTGGCCGCGCGCAGGGCGGCCACGCTGGCGGCCAGGTCGGGCCGGCTGGCCAGCAGCTTGGCCGGCAAGCCGGCCGGAATGGCGGGCGGCTGCGGCAGCGCGCTATTGGCCTGCGCGCCCATCACGGGCATCGATGGCGCAGCGCCCACCAGGGTCGCCAGCGCGTGCTCGAGCAAATTGCGCTGGCGCTGCATCTCGTGCAGGTCGGCCTGCGCGTTGGCCCGTTCGATATGCGCACGCGAGGTATCGAGCTCGTTCGACAAGCCGGCCTGGAAGCGCGCCTCCACCAGCTGTTCGGTTTCGCGGCGCGTCTCGAGCGCGCCGTTCAAAATCGCCAGCTCGACATCGATGCCGCGCAACTGCCAGTAAGTGCTGGCCACCTGCGCCGACAGCAGCAAGATCACGCCATCGCGCTCGTCCTGCGCCACCAGCGCTTGCGCGTCGGCCGCCTCCACCACCCGCTTGACGCGGCCCCACACGTCCAGTTCGTACGACAGCGACGTCCCAAGCGAATAATTATTCCCCTCGACCGTGCGCCGGCCCAGCATGATCGCCTGCGAGGTGTTGCGCGAGCTGCCCGAGTTCGACACCGACGCACCCACGTTCACGCTGGGCGACTGCGCCGCGCGCAGCGTGCCCAGTTGCGCTTGCGCCTGCAGCAGGCGTTGCGCGCTGGCCTTCACGCCGGGGTTCTCGCGCAATGCGCGCACCTCGAGCGCGTCGAGCGCGGCGTCGCCGAACACGTTCCACCACTGCGCCGGCAAGCGCGCCGTGTCCGCGCCATTGGCGGCGAGCGCGTGCCGATAGGCCGCGCCGGCCGGGGCCGGCGGCGCCACGAAGTGCGCGCCGACCGTGGCGCAGCCGCCCAGCGCCAGCAACAGGGCCAGCAACAGCGCCGCCGGTATCACATTCACGAATGGTTTCATCATGCTCACTCCACCTAATGATTTATACGATTTATTCAATTTATCTATTAATGCGCGCCGGCGCCGCCACCCGAGGGCGACTTCACCTTGCTGGCGAACCAGAGCGCGCCGATGCAGGCGAACAGCGTCAATCCCATGATCCAGAAGCCGTCGTTATAGGCCATCACATAGGCCTCGCGCCGCACGATGCGCTCGATCACCGCCAGCGCCTGGTTGGCCGCCGTCGCCGCGTCGATGCCGCTGGCGATGAACGATTGGGTCAACTGGTCCAGGCGCAGCTGCGTGGCCGGCGCCAGGTTTGAGACCGATTCGCCCAGCACGGCCGAATGGAAATGCTCGCGATTGGTCAGCATCGTCGCCAGCAGCGCGATGCCGATCGAGCCGCCCAGATTGCGCGTCATATTGAACAGGCTCGAGGCCGACGGCGTGTCTTGCGGCGCGATGCCCTGCATCGCGAAATTCGACAAGGTCAGCATGATGAAGGGCTGGCCGGCCGCCCGCACCAGCTGCGACAGCAGCAATTGATCGTAGCCGGTGGATGCGTCCATTCCCGCGTTCATCAGGCAGGAACCGCCGAACAGGGTCAGGCCGATGGTGCACAGGATGCGGTTGTCCACGCGCGAGGACAGGATCGCCGCGAACGGCATGATCAACAGCTGCGGAAAGCCGACCCACATGATGACTTCACCAATTTGCATCGGCGTGTAGTTGGCGATCTGTCCCAGGAACAGCGGCAGCAGGAAGGACGAGCCGTACAGCGCCATGCCGGAAACGGCCGATAGCACCGTCGCCACCAGAAAATTGCGCTGGCCGTAAAGGCGCAGGTTGACGAAGGGTTCGGCGCGCGCGAAGCTGGTGCTGACCCAGCCAAGGATGCCCACCAGCGCCAGCGCGGCGAAGGTGATGATGAAGTTCGAGTCGAACCAATCCTTGGCGTTGCCCTCCTCCAGGAAAATGGTCAAGCTGCCCAAGCCGAGCGCCATGAAGCCGATGCCCAGCCAGTCCGCGTGCACGAGCAGCTTGAGCTGCATCTTTTCGCGCTCCAGGCCCCACATCAGGCCGGCGATCAGCAGCACGCCCGGCACCCAGTTGATGTAAAAGATGGATGGCCAGCCGTAGATCTCGCTCAGGTAGCCGCCCAGGGTCGGCCCCATGGCCGGCGCCAGCGTGGCCGTCAAGCCGAAGATCGCCATGCCGGCCGCGCGCTTGGACGGCGGCAGCTTGCTCATCACCAGCGTGAGCGCCATCGGAATCAGGGCGCCGCCGGTGAAGCCTTGCAGCATGCGGAACACGATCATGCTCGGCAGGTTCCAGGCCGCCCCGCACAGGGTTGAAAACAGCAGGAACAAGGCGGTGGTGCCGGTCATGTAGGCGCGCACCCCGAACACGCGCGCCAGCAGCGCCGTCAAGGGGATGATGACGATCTCGGCGCACAGGTAGGCGGTGGAAATCCAGGAACCCTCTTCCTGCGTGGCCGACAGGCTGCCCAGGATATCCTTGAGCGAGGAATTGGTGATCTGGATGTCGAGCACCGCCATGAAGGCGCCCAGCATGCCGGCCGCCACCGCGATCCAGGTACGCAGGTCGACGCGCGTCCCGTTCGCCGGCGCCACGCCAGCCGCGCTTGGGCTCGCAGTTGGGCCCGACGCCGGGCTCGAAGCTTGGCTCGAAGCTTGGCTCGAAGTGTGGTTCATTTCGGCGCGTCCTTAGCGGGCGGCGCCGCTTTGCGCTGCCTGCCGCAGTTCGACTTCGGCCAGCACCGACATGCCCGGCACCAGACGCGTCCCGTACTTTTTGATGTCCTCGGCGCGCAAGGTGATCTTCACCGGCACGCGCTGCACGATCTTGGTGAAGTTGCCCGTCGCGTTATCGGCCGGCAGCAGCGCGAACTGGTTGCCGGAGGCGGGCGAAAAGCTCTCGAGCGTGCCCATCAGGGGCGTGTCGGGCAGCGCGTCGACCACGATGCGCACTTGCTGGCCGCTGCGCAAGCCGGCCAGCTGGGTTTCCTTGAAATTGGCCGTCACCCACAGCTGCTCCTGCACGATGGCCGCCAATTGCTGGCCCGGCTGCACGCGCGCGCCCACTTCCACGCTGCGCTTGCCCAGCCGTCCGTCGACCGGCGCGACGATGGTGTTGTAGGCCATCTGCTGGCGCGCATCCTTGAGCTGCGCCTTGAGCACCTTGATCTGCGCCTTGAGCACCTCGCGCGCGGCGCCGGCCACGCCAATTTGGGCCTGGGCCGCCTGCGCATTGTCGCGCCGCGCCGCCAGCTCGGCGCCGGCGGCGGCGCGGGTGGCGTTGGCCGCGTCCAGCTCGGCCTTCGAGACCGCCTTCATCTGGCTGGTGTAGAGCTGGCCGTAACGCTCGGCGTCCTGCTTGGCGCGCAGCAGTTGCGCTTCCGACTGCGCCACTTGCGCACCGGCCGCGCTCGCTTGCGCGCGCACCTGCGCCACCTGGGCGTCCGCCTGCAGCACTTGCTGCTCGGCGCTGGCGACCTGGGCCTCGATCTGTTCGACCCGCACGCGCTGGTCGGCCGGATCGAGTTCGGCGATCACCTGGCCCTGGCGCACCACTTGATTGTCTTCCACCAGCACCCGCGCGACGACGCCGGCGATGCGCGCCGACACTGGATGCACGTGCCCGGCGATGTAGGCGTTTTCCGTCTCGACGAAATGGGTGCTGCGCCACCACATCTTGCCGCCGGCGCCCAGCGCGGCCAACGCGATCAGGGCCACCACCAATTGCACGCGCCGGTTCGGCGACTTTTGCGCGCCGGACGGCGCGGCGGCGTCGCTGGCGACCGGGCTGGCAACGGGGCTGGCAGGCGCGCTGGCGGCGGGGGGGACGGCGGCGTGGGTCGGATGTTGCGCCTGGCTGTGCATATCGGGCATGGAAGGACTCCAAAACGAAAGGAAAACAAGGGGTAATGAAACGAAGTAAGCGCATTATTGTTCAATCCAGCACGCAAGTCAAGAAATGAAACGAGTGCATTTCATTGGTTTTTGCATTACAATAGCGTCATGAACGCCAGCTCCCACTTCCCCACGCCGCTCCCGGACGCCGGCGCGCCCCCCGCCATCGCCGCCAACGACGCGCCCTGCGCCAAGCCGGCCGGCCGGCCGCGCGCGAGCGAACTGGAAGCGCGCATGCACAGCCTGGTCGAGACGGCCGCCTGCCTGTTCCTGCAAAAGGGATACAGCAAGGTCAGCCTGGAAATGATCGCGCGCGAAGCGCACGTGGCGGTGCGCACCATCTATGTGAAGTTCGGCGGCAAGGCCGGCCTGTTCAGCGCCGTTCTTGTGGCGAACCGTTCGCGCTTTTTCTCCGACATGAGCGCGATGGCCACCGACCAGCGCCCGCTTCGGGACATCATCGATGACTTCGCGGCCCGCTTCCTGGCGCTGATCACGGCGCCGGCCGCGCTGAGCATGCAACGCATGGTCATCGCCGAGGCGAAAAGCAATCCGGAGATGGCGCAAACCTTTTACCAGTCCGGCCCGCAGGAAACGCGCGCCATCCTGGCCGGTTTTTTCGCCCGTCCGGACATCCGCGCCCAGTTGCTGGCCGATGTGGATGTCGAACAATTGCCCGTCTATCTGCTCAATTGCATCATGGGCGACCAATTCCTGCGCTTCCTGCTCGAAGAGCACGAAAGCGCGCGCGTGGACGAGCACGAAATGGCGGCCCTGCGCCGACGCATGCTCATGTTCTACCGCAGCGTCTTGCGCCAGCCGTGAGCGTCGGTGCGCAAACGCACCGATAAGACCGGCACATTGCGGCATCCTGGCACTATCAAGGGAGATGCCATGTACACCACCACTACCACCACACACACACGGGTTCACGCTGCCGCGCGCACTAGCGCACGCGCAGTCGCACGGGCAAGCGCGCGCCCCATGCCGCGCGCGCCGCATCGGGGGCGACCATGAGCACATCGAGCCGCACCGCCTGGCGCGATCTGCAAGGCGCGCTCCAACAAGGCCTGCAAGAATTCCTCGTCCATCCCGAGCCGCCCCAATGGGAAGCCGTACTGGCCCACATGCGCGCCTACGCGGACGCGGCGCGCACCGGCAATATCGATATTCCGCAGCGCTGGATCAGCACCCAGTAAGGCAAATCGCCCGGCGCATCAAGATTTCCCAATGCATTTGTTGCATTGTCAACTGTCACGTGGCAGACTGCGGCCACGTGACCCAATGCACCGAGCCCAACCCGATGAACACTTTTGCCCTGCGCAAGGCCGCATTACCGAGCACTGGCGTGACCACCACCCTGGCCACGGCCTGCGCCACCGGCTTGGCCGCCGCCTGCCTGTTCGCCAGCGCGCCCGCGGCGGCGGCGACGCTCAGCGCGCTCAACCTGGCGCGTCCGGAAGGCGTACGCCATGTGCTGCTGGCCACGCCGGAACGGCATACGCCGGGCAAGCGCGCCCTCGTGATTCTCTTGCATGGGCACGGCGGCAGCGCCGCCCAGTTGCTGGGCCAAGGGCGGGGCGCGGCGCCGCTGTCGGTGTGGCTGCATATCGCCGAGCGCGAGCAATTGTTGTTGGCCGCGCCGGACGGCGTCAACGGCCAGGACGGCAAGACTGGCTGGAACGATTGCCGCGCCGACGCCCCGAATAACCCCAAGACGGACGACACCGGCCTGATCGGCGCCCTGATCGACAAAGCCGTGGCCGAGTATGACGTCGACCCGGCCCGCGTGTACGTGATGGGCATGTCCAACGGCGGCATGATGGCCTACCGGCTGGCCGCGGAAATAGCGCCGCGCCTGGCCGGCTTTGCCGCCGTCAGCGCCTCGATGGCGGCCAAGAACGCCTGCGCCCCGGCCACGGTGGCGCTGCCCGCCCTGATCATCGCCGGCACCGCCGACCCGATCGTCCCTTACGGCGGCGGCGACGTACGTTTTTCCTCGCTGCTGCGCTCGCGCGGCACCGTGCTGCCGGTGGAAGAGAGCGCGGCGAGCTGGCGCGCGCTGGCCAACTTGCCGGCCGCGCCGGCCAGCTCGGACGTGGCCCACCGCGACCATTCCGACCCCACCCACGCCACCCGCCTGCTATGGGGCGCTGACCCGCGCAAGGTGCAAGTGGAGTTACTTCGCATCGACAAGGGCGGGCATGTGGAGCCGAGCATGACCAAACGCTTCGGCTGGATCTTCACCCAGTTCATCGGCAAACAGAACGGCGACATCGAAGCGGCCGAGGAAGCCTGGTCCTTCTTCAAGGACAAGCGCGCCGGATTGCAGCCGGTGCTGATGGCGGCACCACCAGCGACGCCACCAGCAGCGCCTCCAGCGGCCTCGCCAGCGGCCTCGCATCCCTAAGGCGCGCCCGTGCATCGCAGCGAGCGCAGCACCCCATTGCATCGATTGAAGCCGCGCGCCCCGTGAGCTTGAGCATGCTCGGCGCGCCCACCCTGATGGCGATGTTGGCGCTTTACCTCTTGCTGGCCGTGACCAGCCTGGCGGTGGGACAGCGTACCCGGCCCGACAGCCAATTGCGCAAGCAAGTACTGGCCTGGTGGTACCTGTTCCCCGTGGTCTCGCTCAGCGTTTTTCTCAATCCAGCCGGCCCGATGCTGATGGCGCTCTTGATCGCGCTGCTGGCCGTGCGCGAACTGGCCCGCCACCACAGCGGTCCGCGCTGGCGCTTCCTGCTGCCCTGCCTGGCACTACTGATCGTTCAAGCGGGCCTGACCGTGACCGGCGCGGCGCGCCCGGCCGCCCTGCTGCCCTGGCTGCTGGCGGCGCAAGCGCTGCATTTCCTGCTGCGCCGGCATAGGAACACCTTGCTGCTCCTGCTGTTCATCCTGCTGTGCTACAGCCTGAGCTTCCTGCCAGACTTGCTGAAGCTGCCGCTACCGGCACCCATGGGCATCGACTGGTTTTTCTACCTGTGTGTGCTGACGGCCCTCAATGACATCGCCCAGTTCATCGGTGGCACGCTGTTCGGCAAGCACGCCATCGCCAAGCACATCAGTCCAAACAAGACCTGGCAAGGCTTGGCCGGCGGCGTGTTGGCGAGCATCGTGGTATCGCTGGCGCTGGGCCTGTCGCTGCGCCTGGCCCCCGTCCCCGAGCTGCTCGGCCTGGCATTGCTGCTGTCGCTGGGCGGCTTTGCCGGCGACTTGCTGTTCTCGGCCGCCAAGCGCTTCCTGGGCATCAAGGACTTTTCCCAACTCATTCCCGGCCATGGCGGCATCCTCGACCGCGTCGACAGCCTGGTGCTGACGGCGCCGCTCTTGTATTTCGCCTTGAGCAGCTAAACCATATATCAAGGAACAGCATGACCCAATCCACCGACTGGACCTGTAGCGAATCGGGCTTCGACAGCGCCGACGGCACCCGCCTGTTCTACCGCGCCTGGCAGCCCAAGGCCGCGCGCGCCGGCAAACCGCGCGCCCTCGTCTTCCTGCATCGCGGGCATGAGCATTCCGGCCGCATCGCGCCCCTGGTCGAGCAGTTCGGCTACAGCGGCGACTGGGCTTTCGCCTGGGACGCGCGCGGCCACGGCCACTCGCCCGGCGAGCGCGGCGACGCGCCCGACTTCCAAACCCTGGTGCGCGACTTCGACGCCTTCGTCGCCCATATCGGCGCGCGCCATGGCGTCGCCAGCGAGGACATGCTCATCGTCGCCAACAGCGTGGGTGCCGTCATCGCCGCCACCTGGCTGCACGACTACGCGGTGCCGGTGCGCGGCGTGGTGATGGCGGCGGCCGCCTTCGACATCAATCTGTACGTCCCGCTGGCCAAGCCGGCGCTGCGCCTGGCAATGCGCTTCAAGCCGGCGCTGTCGATCACCAGCTATATCCGCGCCTCGATGCTCACGCACGCGCGCGAACAGGCGCTGGCCTACGACGCCGACCCTTTGATCACCAAGAACATCTCGGCGCGCGTCTTGCTGGACCTGGCCGACACGGCCGAGCGCGTGGTCAAGGATGCGCACGCGATCGACGCGCCGCTGTTGATGCTGGTGGCCGACCAGGATTACGTCGTCAAGGCGGGGCCGCAGCGCCAATTCTTCGACGCCGTCGCCTCCCCCCTCAAGCGCTACGTGCTGATCGAGAACTGCCACCACGCGATTTTTTACGAGAGCGCGCCGCAAGTGGCGCAAGCGCTCGAAGCGGCGCGCCAATTCATCGACGACTGCTACGCGCAAGCGCTGCCGCCCGCGAACCACTACCACAGCTTTGATAACAGCAGCCGTAGCGCGGCCCACTACCAGGCGCTGCTGCAAGGACGCGCCGGCGGCGCCCTGGAAAACGCCTACTACGGCTTTCAAAAGTGGCTGCTGGGCCGGCTCGGCCGCTTGAGCGACGGCATGCGCATCGGCCTTGAACACGGCTTCGATTCGGGCGCCTCGCTCGACTACGTCTATCGCAATGTGGCGGGCGGGCGCCTGCTGCTCGGTAAAAGCATCGACCGCGGCTATCTCGACGCGATCGGCTGGCGCGGCATCCGCGAACGCAAGGCGCACCTGCAGCAAGCCTTGTCGCGCCTGATCGCGGCCCATCCGGCCGGCCAGCCGCTGCGCATCCTCGACATCGCCGCCGGCGGCGGACGCTATGTGCTTGAAACGGTCAAGCGCTTCCAGGAGCGCGACATCGCGGTGAGCCTGCGCGACGTCGATCCCCACAACCTTGAACAAGCCAGGCAGCTCGCCGCGCGCATGGGCCTGCGCAACGCCATCGACTACCAATGCCGCGACGCTTTTAGCAGCGCCAGCTATCCGTCCGACGAAGCGCCCTACGACATCGTGATCGTCTCGGGCCTGTACGAACTTTTTAGCGACAACGCGCCGGTGCTCGCCTCGTTGCGCGGCATCGGCAGCCAGTTAAAGCCGCGCGGGCATTTGATCTACACGGGCCAGCCGTGGCATCCGCAGCTACTGATGATCGCCAAGACGCTGGACAACCATCGCGGCCTGGCCTGGCAGATGCGCCCGCGCCCGCAGGCGGAAATGGATGCGCTGGTGGCGGCCGCCGCCTGCCGCAAGGTCAGCAGCGTGGTCGGCCTGGCCGGGATTTTCACGGTGTCGGTGGCGCGCCGCTGTGACGCAGCGCCTGTCCCAGCCGGTTAAACACGGTCCACACGCACAGCGGCGCCATCAGCGCCAGGATGGCGTTGAGCCAGACGGGCGCGGCGCCGCCAGCGACCAGCAAGCCGAGCAGGCCGAAGGCGAAGGCGCGGTCGCTCTTGCCCATCGGACCGTCGAAGCGGCGCGGCGCGCCCACCAGCAAGGCGGCCAGGCCGGCGAATTCGGCCAGCAGTGCCAGCAAGGCCACCAGCACCACCAGCGGCGCCTTGACACCGGCGGCCAGGACGAAGGGCAAGCTCAAGGCCAGGTCCGACACCTGGTCGCCCACTTCGTTAAGCAGCGCGCCGAGCGGCGTTTTCAAGCCGGTGAAGGTGGCGAGCATGCCGTCGATGGCGTTGAGCGCCATGCGCGCGAACAGGAACAGCGGCAAGCCGGCCCACAACAGCTGGCACGATGGGCGCAGCGCCAGCGCGCCTCCGTACAGCATCGACAACAGCATCGCCAACACCGTCAATTGATTGGGCGTGACGCGGGCTCGCGCCAAGCCACCGAGCACGGGGCGCAGGCATTGCTGGAATTTCGGTTTCAACTGGTAGATCGACAGTTTCATCGTTCGGCGTGCGTCTTGTAGGAATTGGCCAGCAATATACATCGGCTGTAACCCATCGCACAATGCAGATAGACGCTGCGCCCCGCCGCCAGCTCGGCATCGATGGCTGCGAAGACGGCCGTCATGGCGGCCTGTGGTGGCGTCACCAGGTCGAGCAAGGCGACATGCCGATAACGCCCCGTGCGCAGCAAGGGCGTCTCGCTCAATTCACCGGCCAGGTCGATGATGGCGCAGTCTAGCGGCAGCGCGCGCGCCTCGCCCGCGCGCAAGCGCCGCCCCACCAGCAGGCCGGGCATGAACTCGACGAAGGCGCTGCTGCGGCGCTCGCGCCACAGCACGGCCAGCCAAGTCAGGCGATAGCCAAGCAGGTAAGGCGCATACAGCAGCCACGCCAGCGCGCCGTGCCGGCCCGCGCGCTTGCGCAGGAAGTGGCACTGGCCGCGCCAGTATGCCGCGCCCACCAGCGCCAGGCTCAGCGCCAGATACAGCGCGAGGTAGCGCAGCACCATGGCGCGCGCGCCCAGCACGCCAACGACAATCGCCACGCTAGCAGCCATCAGGTAATAGAAAGCGACATGCGGTTCGCGCCGCCCGGGCCGCAGCAGCGCCACGCAGGCCAGGCCGAGCAGCAGGCCACCCAGCACGTCGGCCGCATGGTGCTGGAAGGTGAACACGGTGGCGCTGGCCGTCATCAGCAGCCAGGCGGCCAGCGCCACCCTGGCGCCGCGCCAGGCCAGCGCGCCGCTCAAGGGCGGCCAAAAGATCACGCAATAGGCCACATGCAGCGAGGGCAGCTGGTTGTAGGGCTTGTCGGCCACGGCCAGCATATCGAACAGCGCGCCCAACAAGGGCGAATCGACGGGCGGACGCTGCCACGCGAAATGCAGCGGATAGAGCACGAACACGAAGGACGCCAGCACCGTCGCCAGCAGGGTGCGCTGGCTTAAGAGGCGCAAGGCATCGGCACTGGCGGCGTAGCGGAAGGCCAGAAAAAACAACAGGCCCGAACTCAGGTAGGGAATCACCATCGCCGGCAGGAAGGGAATCGCGGCCTCGAAAGGAAAGACCAGTTCGCGCGTGACACCCTGGCGCAGCGCCAGCGCATTAGCCAGCAGATAGCAGACAGAAAACACCAACAAATTGAGCCGAAAATGGCGCAGCCTGTGCTGCGCGCTGGGACGCGGTGACGCCATTCATGAACCCGATTGTGCTTTCAGTGTGCTATTTTAGCAGCATGACCCAGGCCACCCAACCCTCTAGCGCGTCCGCAAGCGCATCCGCCCCAGCCGCCAAATACCAGCGCTGCATGGTGCTGGCCGGCGGCGGTTTCCGCTTTGGCATCTACCTGGGCATGCATGCGGCCCTGCGCGACACGCAGCGCGCGCCCGACCTGCTGCTGGCGAGCTGCGGCGGCGCCATCGCCGCCACCCTGATCGCCGCCCTGCCCGACGACGCCCAACGCAAGGAGTGGCTCTGTTCGCGCCAGATGTATGAATACTGGCGCGAGGTCAAATCGACGCGCAAGGCGGCCATCACGCGCGCGCTGGCGCAGGCATTCAAGCGCAAGCTGGCGCGCGCCAACGCGGCCAGCATTCCCGACCTGTTCCACGACTACTTGTTCGACGTGCCGGACCACCTGCCGCTGCCCGCAGCGCCAGCCCAACACGTGGCGGTGGCCGTTGTCGGCGGCAAGCTGCTGTACGGACCGGACGAGGTGGGCCAGGCGCGCCGCCAGCGCAAGCTGTTCACCCAGACCGTATTTTGTCCGCCGCGCGCGGCGGCCCTGCTGCACGGTATGCCATCGCCAATGAGCGCGCCGCTGTGGGGCGACAACGCCATCGCCGCGCCCATGCACACCGATGTGACCATGCCGCTGGCCGTGGCCGCCCGCATCTCGATCGCGGACATGTACTACATCCGCTGCTATCACCACGACGGCCACGACTATATCGGCGGCGTGCTCGACCTGTTCCCGATCGAACTGGCGCGCCAACTGGCGGACAAGGTGGTGATGGAGTTCAAAGAGAGTTTCGACCAGACCTTTTCAATCCCGGCATGGCGCGCGGTGCTGGGCGTGGACGGCAACGAGCGCCTGCGCTACGCCAATGCGCAAGAGGTCGACGTGCGCATCGACACCTCGGACGTCACCCAGGCGCTCGAGCGTCAGGCGCTGCGCAAGCGCCTGGACTGGCGCCGCAACCGCATCGAGCTGGAACTGCCCCCCGACTACGCGACCTACGTGCGCTTCATGGAAGACCAATGGCAGTACGGTTACCAGCGCACCATGGAGGCGTGCAACCGGCGCGTGCAGCGCGGCGACCAGAGCATGCGCCAGATGGACAGGTATAACGTGGCGCGCCGATGAGGGTGATGATTGTCGGCGGCAGCAGCGGCATAGGGCTGGCGCTGGCGCAGCACTACCTGGCGGCCGGCGCCACGCTGGCCATTTGCGCGCGCCACATCGAGCGCGTGCCGCGCGCGCTGCAGGACGCCTACCCGCAGCTGCGCTGCTACGCCGTGGACATCGCCGAACGCGCCGCACTGGCGCAGGCGATCGGCGAATTCGGCGCGCCCGGCCTGGATCTCTTGATCGTAACAGCCGGCGTCTATTACAACAGCCGCAGCCACCAGCTCGACGCCGACAGCACCATGGCCATGCTGCGCACCAATGTCAGCGGCCTGGCGCACGCCTTCGAACTGGGCGCCGCCACGATGCTCGCGCGCGGCTCGGGCCAACTGGTGGCCATCGCCTCGGTAGCCGGCCTGCTGCACGATTATCCAGGCGCCTCGCTCTACAGCGCCACCAAGCGCAGCGTGCTCAGCTTGTGTGACAGCTACCGGGTGGGGCTGGCGCCGTTTTCAATCGCCGTCACCGCCATCGTGCCCGGCTACGTCGACACGGCAAAGCTGCGCGCGCTCAATGGCGGCGACGCCAGCGCCAAGCCCTTCCTGCTGAGCGAGGCGGCGGCGAGCGCGAAGATCGTTGACGCCATCGCGCGGCGTCAGGCCGTGCGCATCTTCCCGTGGCAAATGCGCTGCCTGATCGCCCTGCTCAACCACCTGCCGCGCGCGCTGCTGCGCCTGCGCCGCTAGCGGTAGCGCGCCAGGACCGTGTCCACGGCGCCACTGCTGAGCAAGGCTGCAATCGCACGCTCGATGTCGGCAAACGGCTTTCGCACGATTGCGCACGATTGCGAGCGCTTGCGGCCGATATCGCCGCGAAAGCGCACGATTCGATCGCGCGAACGCACGAAAACGGCGCGAAAGCGACCGATATGTTCACGATTTCGGCCGATGGCCCGAATTCGATTTCGTTCCGACAAAGAAAAAGATGCTGAGATCAAATCGAGCGATTTCGGCTCGCCTGCGTGCGTTTTCGGATCCGAATCGTATGGAATCGGATCGAAATCGGGCGCTTTCGCGCGGCTATCGGAGCAAATCGTGCGAAGGCGTGCGAAATCGTGTGGAATCGTAAACCACGCGCCGCGGACAGCCGCACCGTGCGCGGCCCGTAGACGGCCTCAGGCGATCCGGTCGGCCGGGTGATTGACGCCATCGTTCGTCGGCACATTTTCGAGCGCGAAAGGATCGACACCATCGAGGCAGGCCACGTTGTAGCCATATTGCTGGGGGTTGGAGCGGCGCTGATGGTGGGTATAAATGCCGCAATGTCCGCAGAAGTAGTGCTTGGCGGTCATCGTGTTGAACTGGTAAAGCTTGAGCGCATCGGCGCCCTGCACGATGCGTATGCCCGCCAATGGGACGGACGCCACGATGGCCCCGCGCCGCCGGCACATCGAACAATCGCAGCGACGCGGCTCGACGATACCGTCCGGCAGATCGAGTTCCAGCACCACCGCGCCGCAATGGCAGGATGCGCGGTGCTTCGGTAAAATCGGCACGCCTGCGACGTTCTTGATCATGCTTTGTCCTCGATGATTTAGCGCCACCGGCGCAGCGGCGTCGGCCTGGTCCAAGCGCGTGACAAGGTCCCTGCCCGGCCTGGCATATTCGTGAAACAGGTCGCCCAGATACTCGCCCAGTTCATCGTCCGCCACCGCGGCCGGCACCTGGAAATCGGCCGCCCTGCGCTTGCCATCGGCGCCCAGGTAATAGGCCTTCCAGCTTCCCGCCTCGTCCACCACGGCGATGGCAGTGCCAAACACATTGAAGCGATATTCCATCACACCACTCCTGTTGACCACACAGAAAGAGGCCGGAAACGAACGGCATACGGCTGCTGTTCGGTTCCGGCCTTCGAGAGAACACCTCGGCCCGCGCTGGTGCCGCGACTAGCGCTTGCGCATCGGCGGCAGGTCGGTGCATACGCCTTCGTACACTTCGGCGGCCATGCCAATCGACTCGCCCAGGGTCGGATGCGGGTGGATCGTCTTGCCGATGTCGACGCCGTCGGCGCCCATCTCGATCGCCAGCGCGATCTCGCCGATCATGTCGCCCGCATGCGTGCCGACGATGCCGCCACCGACGATGCGATGGGTCTCGGCGTCGAACAAGAGCTTGGTGAAGCCTTCATCGCGCCCGTTGGCCACCGCGCGCCCGCTCGCGGCCCACGGGAAGTGCCCCTTCTCGAGCTTGATGCCCTTGGCCTTGGCCTCGTCCTCGGTGATGCCGACCCATGCCACTTCAGGATCGGTGTAGGCCACCGAAGGAATCACCTTGACGTCGAAGAAGGCCTTTTCGCCAGCGGCCGCCTCGGCCGCCACGTGCGCCTCGTGCACCGCCTTGTGCGCCAGCATGGGCTGGCCGACCAGGTCGCCGATGGCGAAGATATGCGGCACATTGGTGCGCATCTGGCCATCGACCGCAATGAAACCACGCTCGCTGACCACGACGCCGGCCTTGTCGGCTGCGATCTTCTTGCCGTTCGGGCTGCGTCCCACCGCCACCAGCACCATGTCGTAGAGCTGCGGCTCGGGCGCCGTCGCTCCCGCCTCGGCCGCCTCGAACGTCACTTTGATGCCTTCTGGGAGCGCTTCCACGGCCACCGTCTTGGTCTTCGTCATGATCTTGTCGAAGCGCTTCTCGTTGAACTTCTGCCAGACCTTGACCATGTCACGGTCCGCGCCCTGCATCAGGCCGTCGAGCATCTCGACGACATCGATGCGCGCGCCGAGCGTGGAATACACGGTCGCCATCTCCAGGCCGATGATACCCCCGCCAATGACGAGCATCTTCTTCGGAATGGCGCGCAGTTCGAGCGCGCCGGTCGAATCGACGATGCGCGGATCTGCATTTGCTCCACTTGGCACGAACGGCAGGTTCACCACCGACGATCCGGCGGCGATGATCGCCTGCTTGAACTGCACCACCTGCTTGGCGCCGTCGGCGCCAGTGACCTCGATGTGGTTTGGGCTGACGAACTGGCCCACTCCCTGCACCACCTTGACCTTGCGCGCCTTGGCCATGCCGGCCAGACCGGTCGTCATCTTGCTGATGACCTTGTCCTTCCAGCCGCGCAGCTGGTCGATGTCCACTTCCGGCTTGCCGAAGCTGATGCCGTGTTTGGACATGGATTGCGTCTCGTCGATCACGCCCGCCACATGCAGCAAGGCCTTCGATGGAATGCAGCCGACGTTCAGGCACACGCCGCCAAGCGTGGCGAAGCGTTCGATCAGCACCGTGTCGCGGCCCAGGTCGGCGCTGCGGAAGGCGGCCGAATAGCCGCCCGGACCGGCGCCGAGCACCATCATGTCGCATTCGAGGTCGACCTTGCCGGCGTAGCTGGCGCCGGCCGGCGCTGCTGCGGCCGATGATGCGGCCGATGATGCGGCCGATGCGACCGCCGGGGTAGCTGACACAGCAGCAGCTGGCGCGGCCGCAGCAGGCGCGCTAGCCGCCGGCGCAGCCGCGCCCGCCGCCTCGTCGAGCAGCAACAGCAGCGAACCTTCGGCCACCTTGTCGCCCACCTTGACGCGCAATTCCTTGACCACGCCCGCGTGGCTGGACGGGATCTCCATGCTGGCCTTGTCCGACTCGACCGTGATCAGGGACTGGTCCGCCTTGATGCTGTCACCGGCCTTGACCATCAGTTCGATCACTTCCACTTCCTTGAAGTCGCCGATATTCGGGACTTTTACTTCAATCATGCTCATCGCGTGCACTCCATCGCAAAAGGGGAACCGTCGATCACAACAGCGTTTTACGCAAGTCGCTCATCACTTCGGCCAGGTAGGCGGTGAAGCGCGCCGCCATGGCGCCGTCGATCACGCGATGGTCGTACGACAGCGACAACGGCAGCATCAGGCGTGGCTGGAAGGCGGCGCCATCCCACATCGGCTTGATGCTCGACTTGGACAAGCCCAGGATCGCCACTTCCGGCGCGTTGATGATCGGCGTGAAGGCGGTGCCGCCTATGCCGCCGAGCGAGGAGATCGTAAACGTCGCGCCCTGCATATCGGTCGGCTTGAGTTTGCCTTCGCGCGCCTGCAGCGACAATTCACCCATCTCGGTGGCGATCTGCGAAATCGACTTCTTGTCGGCGTCCTTGATCACCGGGACCATCAAGCCGTTCGGCGTATCGGCCGCGAAGCCGACGTTGTAGTACTGCTTGAGGATCAGGTTGGCGCCCGTGCCATCGATCGAGGCATTGAAGGCGGGGTACTTCTTGAGCGCGGCCACGCTAGCCTTGATGACGAAGGCGAGCATGGTCAGCTTGACGGTCGACTTGGCCTTGGCCAGCGCTGCGTTCGAATCGACGCGGAACTGTTCGAGCTCGGTCACGTCGGACTCGTCGAACTGGGTCACGTGCGGGATCATTACCCAGTTGCGGTGCAGGTTGGGGCCGCTGATTTTCTTGATGCGCGAAAGCGGCAGCAGTTCGGTCGGGCCGAACTTGCTGAAGTCGAGCGAAGGCCAAGGCAAGAGGTCGAGGCCGACACCGCTGCCGCTACCCGCCGGCGCGCCGGCGCTGGCGCCGCCCGCCATCACACCCTTGACGAAATTTTGCACGTCGAGCTGGGTGACGCGCCCTTTCGGACCGCTGCCCGGAACGCGCTTCAAGTCCACACCAAGCTCGCGCGCGAACTTGCGGATCGACGGCGAAGCGTGGGCCAGCGTGCCGCTGGCCGCTGGCGCATCGCTCGCTGGCGCCGCTGCCGGCGCAGGGGCCGGCGTTGGAGCTGGCGACGACGCCGCGGCAGCAGGTGCTACTGCTGCCGGTGCTGCCGGTGCCGCCGCTGCCGCGGGAGCAGCGGCCGGCTGCGCGCTGTCCGCGGCCGCTTCGAGGATCAGCAACAGCGAGCCCTCGGCCACCTTGTCGCCCACCTTCACGCGCAATTCCTTGACCACGCCGGCATGACTCGACGGGATCTCCATGCTGGCCTTGTCCGATTCGACCGTGATCAGGGACTGGTCGACCTTGATGGTGTCGCCCGGTTTGACCATCAGCTCGATGACTTCGACCTCCTTGAAATCGCCAATATCCGGTACTT
Organism: Pseudomonadota bacterium; assembly: GCA_040388555.1. Taxonomy (GTDB): domain Bacteria; phylum Pseudomonadota; class Gammaproteobacteria; order Burkholderiales; family Burkholderiaceae_D; genus Telluria_A. Next base: position 25,032 of record JAZKBP010000050.1, on the reverse strand, counting down.
TGACTTCAACAATGCTCATAGCGTTCGCTCCGTTTTCTAATTATTGGGTCACCGGATTTGGTTTGTTCGGGTCGATGCCGTACTTGGCGATGGCCTGGGCCACCACGGACGCATCGATCGAACCGTCGTCGGCCAGCGACTTGAGCGCGGCCACCGTCACGTAATGGCGATTGACCTCGAAGAACTCACGCAGCTTGACGCGGCTGTCGGAACGTCCGAAGCCGTCCGTGCCCAGCACCTTGTAGGTGCGGCCCTTCGGCATGAAGGCGCGGATCTGCTCGGCGAACAGGCGCATGTAGTCGGTGGTGGCGATGATCGGACCACTCGTCTTTTGCATCAGCTGCGTCACGTACGGCAGGCGCGGCGCCTCGGTCGGATGCACCATGCTCCAGCGCTCGCAATCCTGGCCGTCGCGCGCGATCAGGGTTAGCGATGGCGCGGACCAGATGTCGGCGGCCACGCCCCAGTCCTCAAGCAGCAGCTTGGCTGCGGCAATCGACTCGCGCAAGATGGTGCCCGAACCGATCAACTGCACGCGGTGCTTGGCCTTCTTGTCGCCCTCGGAGAGCAGGTACATACCCTTCAAGATGCCCTCTTCGCTGCCGGCGACCAAGCCTGGCTGCTCGTAGTTCTCGTTCATGATGGTGATGTAGTAGAACACGTCCTCCTGCTCGGCCACCATGCGGCGCAAGCCGTCCTGGACGATCACCGCCAGCTCGTGCCCGAAGGTCGGGTCGTAGGGCATGCAGTTCGGGATGGTCGCCGCCATCACATGGCTGTGACCATCTTCGTGCTGCAAGCCTTCGCCATTGAGCGTGGTGCGCCCCGCCGTGCCGCCCATCAGGAAGCCGCGCGCGCGCATGTCGCCGGCCGCCCAGGCAAGGTCGCCAATGCGCTGCATGCCGAACATCGAATAGAAGGTGTAGAACGGGATCATCACGCGATTGTTCGTCGAGTACGAGGTGGCAGCCGCGATCCACGAGCTCATGCCGCCGGCCTCGTTAATCCCTTCCTGCAGAATCTGGCCAGCCTTGTCTTCGCGGTAGTACATCACCTGGTCCTTGTCGACCGGCTCATACAACTGGCCCTGCTGGTTGAAGATGCCGATCTGGCGGAACAAGCCTTCCATACCAAAGGTGCGCGACTCGTCGACCAGGATCGGCACGATGCGCTGGCCCAGGTTAGGGTCGCGCAGCAGCGTCGAGATGATACGCACGAAGGCCTGGGTGGTTGAGATCTCGCGTCCCTCGGCGGTGGCGTCGAGCACGTTCTGGAAGGCCGACAGGGCCGGCACCGGCAGCGACTCGGACGCTTGCGGACGGCGCTGCGGCAGGTAGCCGCCCAGCAGTTCGCGGCGCTTGTGCAGGTACACCATCTCGGGCGCGTCGTCGGCCGGCTTGTAGAACGGGATCTCGGCGAGCTTGTCGTCGGGGATGGGGATGGCGAAGCGGTCGCGCATTTCGCGGATCGCCTCGTCATCGAGCTTCTTGGTCTGGTGCGCGGTGTTGCGCGCCTCGCCCGACTTGCCCATGCCGAAGCCCTTCACGGTCTTCACCAGCAGCACCGTCGGCGTGCCTTTGTTCTCTTGCGCGATCTTGAAGGCGGCGTAGATCTTGTGCGGATCGTGGCCGCCGCGGGTCAGGCGCCAGATATCGTCGTCGGTCATGTTGGCGACCATTTCGAGCAGCTTCGGATGCTTGCCGAAGAAGTGCTTGCGCACGTAAGCGCCGTCCTTGGCCTTGTAGTTCTGGTATTCGCCGTCGACCGTCTCCATCATCACGCGCTGCAAGATGCCTTCCTTGTCCTTGGCCAGCAGCTCGTCCCAGCCCGGACCCCAGATGACCTTGACGACGTTCCAGCCGGCGCCGCGGAAGTCCGCTTCCAGTTCCTGGATGATCTTGCCGTTGCCGCGCACCGGACCGTCCAGGCGCTGCAGATTGCAGTTGACGACGATGACGAGGTTGTCGAGCTGCTCGCGGGCGGCCATGCCGATCGCGCCCATCGATTCCGGCTCGTCCATCTCGCCGTCGCCGCAGAAGGCCCACACCTTGCGGTTGGCGGTGTCGGCGATCGAGCGCGCGTGCAGATACTTCAGGAAGCGCGCCTGGTAGATCGCCATCAAGGGGCCCAGGCCCATCGAAACGGTGGGGAACTGCCAGAAGGTGGGCATCAGCTTCGGATGCGGGTAGGACGACAGGCCCTTGCCATCGACTTCACGGCGGAAGTTAAGCAGCTGCTCTTCCGACAGGCGCCCTTCGAGGAAGGCGCGCGCGTAGATGCCGGGCGAGGAATGGCCCTGGATGTAGATCAGGTCGCCGCCATGGTCGGCCGTCGGCGCGTGCCAGAAATGGTTGAAGCCGATGCCCAGCATATTGGCCAGCGAGGCGAAGCTGGAGATGTGGCCGCCCAGGTCGCCGTCGGCGCGGTTGGCCTTGACCACCATCGCCATCGCGTTCCAGCGCATCCACGAGCGCAGGCGCTCTTCAAATTCCAGGTTGCCCGGGCAGTGCGCCTCCAGGTGGGCCGGAATCGTGTTCACGTAGGCCGTATTGCTGGAAAACGGAATGTGGGCGCCGCGCCGGCGCGCCAGGTCGACCAGGCGCTCCATCAGGTAGTGGGCGCGGTCGGTGCCCTCGTTTTCAATCACCGCCTCGAGCGCGTCGAGCCATTCGCGCGTTTCGAGCGAATCCGGATCGGTCGCCGTTTGCGCCGTCAGCTGGTCCAGTTGAGCTGCCATTGATACGTCTCCTTGGTTGATGCCCATCCCGATCCCTGATCGCTGCTGGACGATTGTGCCGATTGTTTTTTGCCATTTTCCAATCTAGTGGAAGCATTCTAACAGCACTTTTCCGAGTTTTCAAATTACGATACGTCATTCCATATAGTGAAATTTGATGCGAGTAAGGGACCGTTCTGACTCTTCAAATTGGCGAGCCGCCCACTCTCGCATTGCGCTATAGTAAGGACAGCTGACAGGGTAGGCAGCGGTGGGCATTTCATCGGGAGGGTTCGACATGGACGCATCACGGCGCCTGGTTTCCTTTTGTATCGCCGCCGGCCTGGCCGGCTGTGGCGGCGGCGGGGGTGGCGGATCCGCCCCCACCTCCCCGTCGATCCCCGTGGCCACCGCCACCGTCAGCGGCAAGGTGCTCGACCGCAGCGGCGCGCCGGTGGCGGGCGTGACCATCAGCGCCTACTATCACAATGTGCACAGCACCGTCACCACCAGCAGCGCGGCCGACGGCAGCTACAGCATTGGCGGGCTCGACAGCACCAACACCTCGGTCAACCAGCCGCCAGACTACGAAATCTACGCCGAAAAAAACGGCCTCGCCTTCTACCCCGCCGTCAGCGACAGTTCGGCCACGATCAGCAAGTTCGATTTCAACGGTTATTACCGCACCGTGATCCGCTTCCTCGGGCCGCCCGCGCGCACCATCACGGGCAATAATTTCACCGCCTTCCGGGCCGGCGACAAAGTGGCCAGCCTGCCGCGCACGGGACAGACCAGCAGTTACGCCAGCGGCGACGACGGTGCTGCCCGCCAAGGGGTGGCGCTGCCGGCCACGCGCTTTAGCGACAATGGGAACGGCAGCGTGACGGACCAGTTGACGGGCTTGGTCTGGCTGAAAAACGCGGGCTGTGTCGCCCCGACGAACTGGAGCGCGGCCTTGACGGCGGCCAACCAGTTGGCCAGCGGCGCCTGCGGCTTATCCGATGGCTCGCGCGCGGGCCAATGGCGCATGCCCAACGCCAATGAGCTGGAAAGCCTGGTGGACGTGGGGCGCGTCAATCCCGCCATAGCGAGCGGCCATCCGTTTAGCAACATCAACACCAGCAGCGCCTATTGGTCGTCCACCACCTACATGGCCTTGACGGCCAACGCGATGGCGATCCGCCTGTCCGACGGGCGCTGGATCAATGGCATCGACGCCAACGACGGCAGCTTCAACAACAACAAGAACACCTCGCTCAACGCCATGTGGGCGGTGAAATCAGGCGCGAGCGGCCTGGTGCAGGTGTTGGCGACAGGGATTTTTTTCTCCGGCGCGGGCGGCGGCGGCGGCGCCACCTTCGGCGTGGGCGACGATGCGAGCTTGCAACTGGGCGCGCCTTTGACCTCGCCGCGCTTCATCGACAATGGCAACGGCACCCTGGTCGATACGGTCACTGGCCTGCTGTGGCTCAAGAAAGCCGATTGCGTCAAAGCCAACTGGGCCAACGCCCTTTCCGCCGTCAATCGCTTGGCCAGCGGCCAGTGCGGCTTGAGCGATGGATCGGGCGCGGGCCAGTGGCGCCTGCCCAACCGCAACGAGATGCTGAGCCTGTCGGACCGCGCGCCGACCTTCCCGCAAGCCGAGTATTTCAATGGGCAAGCCCAGCAAAGCACGGGGCCGATCACGGGGCCCGTCATCTTCAACAGTTTCGTGACGTCCGATTACTACTGGACCTCGACCACCACGGCGGGGGATGCGGGCCAAGCCTGGAGCGTGTGGAGTTGTGATTTCGGCGTGTACAACCTGCCCAAGACCGACTTGCGCTATGCGCTGGCGGTGCGCAACTGAAGGCGACTACGCTTAATGCGCAAGGTGGCGCCTGGGATCCAAGCTCCCAGGCTCGACTCGTTGTCGCGACAGTAGATGCTTCGCGCGTGATCACCCACGCCGAGTTCTTCTATCGCGATAACACGGAAAACATGGTCAACGCCTTTCGCAGCGCCTTGTACAAGCGTGGCAAGCCGGAGCGTCTCTATTTCGACAACGGTTCCAATTACAGCGCCCGCGAAATCCTGCAAGCTTGCGTGCGCCTGGACATCCACCTGTCGCACGCGCCGATCCGCGATGGCGCCGCCAAGGGCAAGATCGAGCGCTTTTTCCGTGGCTTTCGCGACCGTTTCCTGACCTTGCACCGAAGCTTCGCCAGCCTTGAAGAACTCAACGCCCTGACGCACGAATGGGTCGAGGGCGAATACAACTCGAAGTTCCACAGCGGCGTAGGGATGGCGCCCATCGACCGCTTCAACCTCGACCGCAACCGGGTCAAGTTCCTGGCCGACGACGCCTACAGCGCCGAAGTGTTCTTCGTCGAGGAGGCGCGCAAGGTCAGCAAGACGAACGTGTTCTCGATCTGCTCGCAGCGCTACGAGTGCCCGGTCGACCTGCGCGAGAAAACCGTCGAGGTGCGTTACGACCGCATGCGGCGCGACCGCTTCGTCGTGTACTTCGCCGGCCAGCGCATGGGCGAGGCAACGCCGCTCGACCTGCACGCCAATGCGCGCCTGCGCTTGCCGGCGATGGCGGGAGGCGAGCATGATTAAGAGCACATTCGGCTTGACCCGCGAGCCCTTCTACCGCAACGATCCAGCCTTGCTGGCCCAACATGTTGGCGCCGACACAAAATTGACCCAGATGCCGACACTGTGCTGCCCCAATCACGTCCGACGGAAAGCTAATGCCAGCAAGGGTCCGTTGCATTTGCGACTGGGTCAGTCAGACATCGGCAGGTGGGTCAATCCAGGATCGGCGCCAACACCTTGCCTCTAAACATTCTAGAAAACCGAATTTGGGAAGTCCAGATTTCCGCCAAAACAACTATCAACTCGATTTCCATGGTCAGTGAATGTTGCAAACCATGAATAGTCCCCCTGTCTGCCTGGCACTATGTCGTTCAAAATAGCTCCGACACGTTCACAAATAAGCGGCCATTCAGCCTCAGGAACTTCATCAACTGGGATGTAAAACATGATGCACTGACCGTCGTCTTGTATTTCATATGTAATCGACTCTTTTTTCAGCGACACATGTTCCCCAAGCGCTCGCAGAATCCGATGGATCAACTCATCTGTGACAATTTCATTGCTCATAGCATTTCTTAATGTTAGTGAACACCAATTTGCCCAAGAAAGTTAGAGGCATCCCATTTTTTTCGCTTTTTCAATCAGCCTGTCGAGTCCAACTTGTAGATCAACTATCTTATTGACGTGCCCGGTAAACGTACCCTTCTTAGCAATGTCGCCGCCAGGATTGGAGTCAAGTCCGTAAGCTCGGTTATAAAGATCATACTGGTCGTCAGCAAGCTGTCCTCGCCTTTTCGCGAGCTGTGCCTCCAAGTCTCGAATCTGTTTTCTTATCGCTTCACAGTCCTGCTCATCCTTTTGTGCTTTGCACTCCTTGCGCGCGTACGATGGATCATCTGCACACTGACCTCCGTTATTGCCGGGCACACACATCAACACAACCGCTGTAACAGGAATCAAGGCAACTGAAGTGAGGGCTTCCGCAGCTACTACCCTTGGATTCAATATGAATCGGATGCTGAGATCCACATTGCCAGGATCAAAAAGACCAAGCGGATCGATATGAGAGACTGGATTCCCTCCAACGTATGCGTAGGTGTTGATGCCGCCAAACAGCCCGGCTGGGTCCGACTCTACATAACGACCAGTTTGTGGATCATAATCTCGATTCGTATTGTAGTGGAGGTTGGTCTCTCTATCGTAATACTGGCCGGGGAAACGCTGGTTGAACTTGAACGTCTGCCCAGACACGTTTTCGTTCGGCAAATTGGCACCGAACGGATCATTATCCATCTGCCATACCGGCGCGCCGTTCGAATCCGTTACTAATTTTGGCGTATTGATCTGGTCCGTAAAGACATAGTACACCTGCGCGGCGCCGCCCGTCACCGTCACGGCTACGGGCAGCGAGGCAGTGGTGACGTTCAAGCCGTCGGTAGCCTTGGCGGTGACGCTGTAGGTGCCGGCCGCCACGTTCGTCCAGTTGAACTGGTACGGCGCCGTGGTGGCAGTACCCAGCAGGGTTTGCCCATTGAAGAAGTCGACCTTGCTTATGCCGTTGCCGCTGGCGGCGTTTGCGCTGAGCGTCACTGCAGCTGGCGCAATGGCCGTGCCCGGCGTGGCCGAGAGGCTGATCGTTGGGCCGGCATCGTCGACCACCAGGGCCGTGATGGTCGCGCTGCGCGCGGTGTTGCCCAGGCTGTCGGTGGCGACAGCGCTGATCTGGTAGCTGCCGGCCACGACGTTGACCACACCCAGGCTGTAGGGCGGCGTCATGGTCGTGCCGATCAGCGCGTTATCCCGGTAGTACGCCACCTGTGCAATGGTGGCGCCGTTCGCCGTCGCGGCAGCAGTGGCGGCGAGGTTGATCGTGGCCGGTGCGGCGTACGTCGTGGTAGGCGCCAGCGTAATGGCGACGGTCGGCAAGGCGTTGACCGTCACGCTGGCGGGCTGCGATGTCGTGGCCGTACCAAGGTTATCGGTGGCGATGGCCGTGAAGCTGTAGCTGCCGGCAGCCGCGCCGGTCACCGTGTAGGCGTATGGTGCTTGCGTGCTCGTGCCCAGCAGTGTCGTTCCGCTATAGAAGTCGACCTTGGCGACGCTGCCATCGCTGTCGCTCGCGTTCGCGGTCAAGGCGATCGTTGCCGGCGCGCCGGGTGCGGTCGGGTTTGCCGCGAGGGACACCATCGGCGCCGCGTTGCTCACCACCGTGAAGGCCACTGGAGCACTGGTGGCGCTCGCACCCACGCTGTCGGTGGCCACGGCCGTGATCGTGTAGATGCCTGCGGACAGGTCAGCCAAGCTCACGCCATATGGCGCCTGTTTGGCCGTGCCCACCAATGTCGTGCCGTTGTAAAAGTCGATGCTCGCGATGGTCGCGCCACTGGCCGCGCTGGCGTCGGCCGCCAGCGTCACCAAGGCCGGGGCGGCGTAAGTGCTGTTCGCCGCCGGGGCGCCAATGGCGACCGTTGGTGGCGTGTTGACCGTCACGGCCACCGCCGCCGATGTCGTCGTCGCGCCCAGGTTGTCGGTCGCGACCGCGCTCACGCTGTAGCTGCCGGACGTCACGCTAGTCCAGGCGAAGCTGAACGGTGCCGCCGTGACTTTGCCCAGCGAGGTGGCGCCGTTGAAGAATTCCACCTGCTTGATGCTGCCGTCGGCGTCAGAAGCGAGAGCGTCGAGCGTGACCGTGGCTGGCGCGGTCGCTACACTCGGTGTGGCCGTCAGCGCCACCGACGGTGCGCCATTGGCCGCCACCGTGACGGCCGCGCTGGCGCTCGTGTTCACCAAGCCGCGGTTGTCGGTGGCGCGCGCGGCGAACTGATAGCTGCCCAGCGTCACGCCCGCCAGCTTGAGGGTGTAGGGCGCGCTATCGACGCTGCCGAGGACGGTGTCACCATCAAGGAATTCGACTTTCGCCACGCCGCCGTCAAGGTCGGCCGCCGTGGCCGTTAGCGTGATGTCTACCGGGCCGATCAGTTTTTGACCGTCCGTCGGGCTGGTCAAGGCGATGCTTGGCGCGCTGTTTGCCACCACCAATACACTCAAGGGAGCGCTGGTCGTGCTCGCGCCCAGGTTGTCGGTTGCCTTGGCCGTGATGCTGTAGCTGCCGGCGTCGACATTGCTCCAGTTGAAGGTGAACGGCGCGCTGGTGCTGCGACCGATAAGAGCCGCGCCGTTGAAGAACTCCACTTGCCCGATGCTGCCGTCGCTGTCGCTGGCCGTTGCGACGAGCGCAATCGTGGCCGGCGCGATGGCGCCCGCCGGTGTGCCGTTGGCCAGCGTGATGCTCGGCGCGGCGTTGCTGCCCACCGTCACCAAGACCGGCGCGGACGTGGTCGTCACGCCCAGGTTGTCGGTCGCCTTGGCCGTGATGCTGTAGCTGCCCTTGGCCACGTTGCTCCACGTGGTCGTGTAAGGCGCGCTGGTGCTCGTGGCCAGCAGTGTCGTGCCGCGGTAGAACTGCACCTTGGCGATTGAGCCGTCCGGGGCCGAGGCATCGGCGGCGATGTCGATCGAGGCAGGCGCGTTGAAGGCAGTACGCGTCACCGGCGTCGTGATGGCCACGTTGGGCGAGGTGTCGACGATGATCGTCACCGCGCTCGATGTCTTGGTGATGCCCTGGCTGTCGGTGGCCTTGGCCGTAATCGTGTATTTGCCGGCTGCGACGTTCGTCCACGGTACCGTGTAGGGCGAGGTGGTCACGCTGCCGATCAGCACCAATCCGTTGTAGAAGTCCACCTTGGCGATGCTGCCGTTGCTGTCAAGCGCATTGGCGGTCAAGTCGATGGCGGCCGGCGGCACGAAGCGCGCGTTGGTCAATGGTGCGGCGATGCTGACCGTGATCGGGTTGGTCACGGTGATGGTCGATGCAGTGGACGTCGTGACGACGCCCAGGTTGTCCGTCGCGCGCGCCGTGATGCTGTAGGTGCCAGGTGCGGCGCCGGTCCAGGTGGCCGTGAACGGCGCCGACGTCGCGGTGGCGATCAGCGTACCGCTGCGGTAGAACTGGACTTTTGCGATGGCGCCATCCTGGTCGCCGACGTCGGCAGCCAGGTTGATCGTGGCTAGGCCGACGAATGAGGTGCCCGTTGCGGGCGAAGTCAACGCGACCATCGGTGGCGCGTCCACCGTCACCTTGATGGCGCCGGACGTTTTGCTCAAGCCCTGGCTGTCCGTGACGGTGGCGGTGACGGGATAGATGCCGCTGGCCGCGTTGTTCCATACGATGCTGTACGGCGAGGCGGTGGCCGTGCCGATCAGCGTGCCGCCGGCCGTGAAGTCGACCTTGGCGACGGTGGCGGCGCTGTTCGCGTCCGCCGTGTTGGCCGTGAACGTGATCGGCGCGCCAGGCAGGAAGCGGCTGTTGGTGGCCGGGGCGGCGAGCGACACGGTCAGCGGATTGGTTACCGTGATGGCGATGGCGGTCGATGTCGTGACCGCGCCCAGGCTGTCGGTCGCCTTTGCGCTCAAGCTGTAACTGCCCGGCGCCACGTTGGCCCAGGTGGCGCTGTAAGGCGCGGACGTGGCCGTGCCGATCAACACGCCGTTGTGGTAGAAGTCCACCTTGGCGAGGTTGCCGTCAAGGTCGCTCGCCTCGGCTGCGACGGTCACGTTGGCCAGGCCAGTAAAGCTGGCTGCCGCCGCAGGGCTGGTGATGGCCACCGTGGGCGGCGTGTTGACGGTGATGCTGCGCGCGCTGCTGGCCTTGACGACGCCGCGGCTGTTGGTGGCCTTGGCCGACAACAGATAGGTGCCGGCGGCGACGTTGGCCCACGTAGTCGCGTACGGTGCGCTGGTGGCCGTGCCGATCAGCGTGGTGCCGGCGTAGAAATCAACCTTGGCGATGGTGTCCGCGCTGTCGGTGGCCGTCGCTGCAATGGCCACGCTGGCCGGCGGCAGATATTTGCTATTGGCCGCGGGCGTGGTCAGGCTGACCACCGGGGTCGCTTGCGCCGCTGCGCAGGCCAGGGCCGCCAGGATGGCGAAGAATGAACGTTGAAACACAGTAGCTCCTTAAGCGCCGCCCGCCGTGGCGGGGGCGTTCAATTTTTAATGACGGTTCGGTGTGGTGGACGGGTACTTATTTCAGTACCGCGACCGGCAAGTCGCCCAGGTACACGTACTCCTGGGTGGTGGTGCCGGCGCCGCTGGCGCTCGCGCTTGTCGTCGACTCAGCGATGAGCTTGCCGCCGCCGTCGTAATGGAACACCGTCGTCTCGAGCGGCGTCTTCTTTTGCACGCGCTGGCCCAGCGCGTTGATACGGTACGTGACCAGGCCGATGGAGGTCGAGGCCGACACCATGCGTCCGCGCACGTCGTATGAAAACTGGTTGCGCGTGTTGTTGGTGATGCTGCCGTTGGCGTCCATCGTTACTGGCTGCGAGCCGGCCTGGGTCAGGCGGTTGCTGGTGGCAGCAATGCTGTAGCCGGTCACCGCGCCGTTGTTGGACTTCTGCGTGCGGTTGCCGACGGCGTCGTAGGCGTAGCTTTGGCCGACGGTCGGGGACACGTAGCTCGTGAGGCGGTCGAGCGTGTCGTAGCCATAGGTGTTGCCGGTGGCGGCGTTTCCCGCGTCCGCGATGGCCGTGATGCGGCTGGCCGCGTCGTAACTGATCGCCTGCGTCTGGCTGCCCAGCGTGAAGCTGGCGATGCGCCCGTCCAGGTCGAAGCTGCGGCGGTAGACCTGGCCGTTGCCGTAGGTGACGGCTTGGGCCGGGCCGAAGGGCTGGTACTGCACGGCGGACACCAAGGTCGTGGTGACGTTGTCCTTGGTGGTGGTGATCTGGCTGATGCGGCCCATGGCGTCGCGCGTGTAGTCGACGCTGCGCCCACTCGGGTACGTCATGCCGGCCAGGCGCCCAGCGCTGTCGTAGCGGTAGCCGGTGACGTAGGCCGCGCCTTCGATGGTGCGCGTTTCGAGGATGAGGCGCCCGTGCAGGTCGTAGGCGTAGACGATGGCACCGTTCACGTCGATCACGCGCGTCAAACGGCCGATGGCGTTGGCGCCCTGGTCGTATTCATAAGCGCAAGTGGCGCCGTCGGCATACGTGACCAAGGTCACGCGGTTCAGCACATCGTATTGGTAGCTGGTGGTCTGGCCCTTTGCGTCGGTGCTGGTCTTGATGTTGCCCGCCTCGTCGTACGTGCGCGTGACCTTCCCCGTGTCCGCGCTGGTGGTCTGGGTCAGGTTGCCCAGGCCGTCGATGGTATAGCTGGTGACGACATTGCGCGGATCTGTCACGCCGATCAGGTTATCGAGTCCGTCGTAGCTGTTGCGCGTGACGCCAACGGCCGGATCGATAATCTTGACGCGACGATTGAAGTCATCGTATTCATAGTTGGTGACGTGCCCGAGCGCGTCGGTCACGCGCGTCAAGTTGCCGTTCGCGTCATACAAAAAGCTGGTGGTGGTGTTTTGCGTTTGCGCGGCGGCCACGGACGACAGCGCGCACAGCGCAGCCGCGCAAATGGCGCGCAAGTTAGCGATACGGCCGATCATTGCTGGGCTCCGGTAATTTGTTGCAGGCGGCTCAAGGCGTCGTACACGCGCGTGGTCTGGCGCGATAACACCCCGCTCGGGTCGCGCACCTGCTCACTGGTGCGGTTACCCATCGGGTCGAGCGTATAGGCGATGCTGTTGCCGACATTGTCGCTCATGCCAATCAGGCGCTGCGCCTCGTCGTAGGTGTAGTTGATCGTGCCACCGCCAGGTTGAATTACTTGCGTCAACTGACCAATGCCATCGTGAACATAGTTTGTCGTTTCACCACCAACATTGCGCGATGCGAGCCAACCACGCGGGCTGTATGTCAAGGTTGTCACCAAGCCGTTCGGATCCGTAATCGTTCCAGGACGGCCGTTGACGTCGTAGTTCGACACGAAGATCTGGTGGCCGGCAGCATTGGTCACGCTGGCCAGATTGTTCTGGGCGTCATAGGAATACGTGGTCGTGTCGTTGCGCGGACCGGTCGCGGACAACACCTTGCCCAAGCTGTTATAGGTGTAGCGCCATACGCGCGGCGTGCCTGTCAATGTCGCGGTGAAGGCGGCAGCGCCGGTCGCATCCGTGCTCGCCTGCTCGGTCCTCGTCAACAAATTGCCCGACGTGTCGTATGCGTACGTCGTGCGTTTTCGCGGTTCGGCGATCGCCGTTGGCAATCGGAATGTCGGGTGCCATTGGGTGCTGATCGTGCGCGGCTGGGCGGCAAAAAAGCCTTCGACGCGCGATGTTTCCAGATTGCGCGACATGTCGTGCGTGTAGTTCGTGCGGTTGCCGTTGAAGTCGATCTGGTACAAGCGATTGCCGTTCACGTCGCGGGCGATGCGCTTGGTGACGGCCGCGGAACCGGCGCCAGCGGGCTGTGGCACGCCAACTTGCAGCCAAACGCCATTGACTTTGCTGTAGCTAAAACTGCGATTGCTCCCGACGGGGTCGGTAATCGACATGTTTGCGTAGTCGAGCGTGAACTTGTTGGCACCGTTGGGAAGCTGGGTCGAAGTCGGCCGCCCTTGCGCGTTGTAGGTGATCGTTACATTGCGCGCGACGTGGCCGTTGCTGACATCGGCAGTTCCGGTAAGGAGGTGGGTAAAGGCTGGGTCGCCGGCGGCGGCGTCAAAGGCTGGTTCGGCATAGAAGTACTGGCGTACCGTCGCATCCGGGTACGTAACGCTGATCAAGTTGTTGAACGCATCGTAGGCATATTCGTATGACTGGCCAGCAGGGTCCGTCATGCGCGTCAATCGATTTTGCGCGTCGTATTGGAATTGCAGCGAGCGGCCGGCGCTATCGGTGACCGCACCCAATAGATTCTCGTCGATGTAGGTCATTGTCTGCGACATGCCTGAGCGCGCTTGAATGCTCAACAAGCGACCCGCTTGGTCATACGTTTCCACGGTGTCGTCCGGTGCGGTGAGCTTCCACTGCGTGACGCGGCCGGCTTCGTCAAATTGAGTGCTTGCCAGACGATAATTGACGTCGGAATCGATTCCCCAGCGCTTGCCGCCATCGGTCGACATAAAACTGAGGGTATAGCCGCCCGGTCTTGAAATCACAGCGAAATGCTGCCCCGCAGCTCCCGGATCGGGCGGCGCCATCCATCCCGGATTCAATGGATCCCAGATGAGCACCTTCGGCCGAGGGAAATATCCTGGCCGCAAAGTGCTGGCCAAGCGACGGGAATAGCTATGATGCCATCCTTGAAACATGCCGTCGATCCTGGGGGCGTGCCTGACGCTGCTGTAATAACGCGAGAAGAATAGGCCATGAGCCGGGACATAATCGTGTTCGACCATGGTCGTCGCGCGCGTGGTAATGTCAATCGGGTCACCGACGGAATTCGCAGGTTTTTGATTGTCAGGTTTGTCGCTTTGCGGTGAGCATCCATCGCCGCACATCTTTGGCTCCTTGTCCGGGTCATCGTCAGGAACGCAGGTCGGAGTGGCCGTAATGCTGTAATACAAATCGGGGAATTTCGCGTTGGTACACGCCTGCACGTACATGAACGTTGCCGGCGGAGTGAGCACGTTGGTGGGATTCGCAATAAATCGGCAATAGACGGCTGCGCGTGTGGCGTCACCCGCCAGAGGGGTCTCGACGTGATCAAGCTCAAGCCCGCTTGATGTTCCAGGCCCCGTAACCTCCGTGCAATATTTTTTCCCCAGCTCGATGGGATCGTCGATCATCGCCCAAACCTGGCCAACGTGGTAATACCAAGAAAAGAAGGTGCCGCGGGGAACCTGTCCCGCACAGGCGCTACCACTCATGCCTATGATTGCCGCAAGCGCCAACGCGGCCGTGGTCGCGATGCGTTTTGCGGATATGCCTGGGCGAGCGACGAAAACTGGGAAAAGCGGAAAAGAATTCTTCATTGGCGTGTGCAAAGGTACGTGAAGCAAGCATATCGACGGCTGCAATCGTGGGCCCATTCTTCGACCATACGAGCACTTGCGGTCTATATTTGCGATCACCTTCCCCTGCTATATGCCAGTGAAAGTTGTTCATAAAATAAAATGGATGCGTATTGTTTCACAGATATCATGTGTTTGGCTATTGAAATCTAAAATGACAAATTAACATCAAAGCCATGACACCTTTTGCTCATGCTTCAGGGGAGGGCACGGTGGGCGCGTGTTGAAGGGGAGGCGAATTCGATCAGCTTGCTACCGACTCAAATCACATTTGCGATGACAAGGCGATGTGCTGAGTTTGTCGGAGGCAGGCGTAAGTTTGCGCTGGCGCTCTTCGCGCGGCGTATTGCCGAACAGGGCGCCGAAGGCCTGGAAAGATAGTGATGACGCACTGGCGATACGAGGTCATGTACCTTGAGTGCCCTGGCCGCCAACGACGCAACGGCGTGGCCATGCGTCCCTCTTGCATGCGCATCCCGCTGGGCGCCGGCGCACCATGGGCATAGCATATAATCGTGTTTTTCCCTTCGCGCCGCCAAAAACCATGTCCGCCCACCTCATCGATGGAATCGCCCTGTCCCAACAATTGCGCGCCGAGATCGCGCAGCGCGCCGCCGCCCTGACTGGCCGCGGCAAGCAGCCCGGCTTGGCCGTGATCCTGGTGGGCGAAGACCCGGCCAGCCAAGTCTACGTGCGCAACAAGGTCAAGGCTTGCGCCGACGTGGGCTTTCATTCGATCCTGGAAAAATACGAGGCCGACCTGTCGGAGGCGGCCCTGCTCGCGCGCATCGACGCCCTGAACCTAGACCCGTCCATCCACGGCATCCTGGTGCAAATGCCCCTGCCCAAGCACATCAACCCGCACAAGGTGATCGAAGCCATTTCCACCAGCAAGGACGTCGATGGCTACTCGGTGCTGTCGGCCGGCGAACTGATGACGGGCCTGAGCGGTTTCCGGCCCTGCACCCCCTACGGCTGCATGAAGCTGATCGAAAGCACGGGTTTTGACTTGCGCGGCAAGCACGCGGTGGTAATCGGGCGCAGCAACACGGTGGGCAAGCCGATGGCCCTGCTGCTCTTGCAAGCGAACGCCACCGTCACCATCTGCCATAGCGCCACGCCGGACCTGGCTTACCACACCCGCCAGGCGGACGTGGTGGTGGCCGCCGTCGGCCGGCGCAACACCTTGACGGCCGACATGGTCAAACCAGGCGCGATCGTGATCGACGTGGGCATGAACCGCGACGACAACGGCAAGCTGTGCGGCGACGTCGACTTCGCCGGCGTCAAGGACGTGGCCGCCCACATCACGCCGGTGCCAGGCGGGGTGGGCCCGATGACGATCACGATGCTGTTGATGAACACGGTGGAAGCGGCGGAACGGCCTTGAGCCCTCGGCGCGCCGCCCATCGTGCGCCACCTTGCACTTTGAAATGAACCGACCATGAATAGCCCTATGCCTCTTGAAGCTCGCGACACCAGCAATCCCTTGCTCGACTTTTCCGGCCTGGCGCGCTTTGACGCCTTTCGCCCCGAACACGTCACACCCGCCATCGAGCTGTTGATCGCGCGCGCGCGCGCCGTCGTCGCCACCCTCGAAGACGCCAAGACGCCGGCCAACTGGGACGGCTTCGTGGCCCCGCTTGACGACGCCACCGAGGAACTGGGCCGCGCCTGGGGCATTGTCAGCCACCTCAACAATGTGGTGGACACGCCCGCACTGCGCGCCACCTACAACGACAACCAGCCCAAGGTCACCGAATTCTGGACCGAGCTGGCGCAAAACGAAGCCTTGTTCGCCAAGTACAAGGCTATCTTGAACGGGCCCGACTTCGCCTCTCTGGCGCCGGCGCGCCGCAAGATCATCGACAACGCGGTGCGCGACTTCCGCCTGGGCGGCGCCGAGCTTTCCGAGGATAAAAAAGAGCGCTTCGCCGCCATCCAGGAAGAGCACGCCGCCATTTCCACCCGTTTTTCCGAAAACGTGCTCGACGCCACCAACGACTACAAGCTCTTCATCGACGACGAGGGCGAGCTGGCCGGCGTGCCCGACGACGCCTTGCAAGCGGCGCGCGCCACCGCCCAAGCCGATGGCAAGAGCGGCTGGGCCTTCACCCTGCACTTCCCGTCCTATTATCCGCTGCTGCAATTTGCCGACCGGCGCAGCTTGCGCGAGACTATCTACCGCGCCAACGCCACCAAGGCGTCCGAGCAAGGCATGGTATTTTCCGAGCGCGAAAAGTGGGACAACACGGCCAATATCGCCATCTTGCTGCGCCTGCGCGACGAAGAAGCGCGCCTGTTGGGTTACCGCAATTTCGCGGACGTCTCGCTGGTGCCGAAAATGGCGCAAAGCCCGGAACACGTGATCGCCTTCCTGGAAGACCTGGCACGGCGGGCCCGCCCCCACGCCGAGCGCGACCTGGCCGAGCTGCAAGAATTCGCGCGCACCGAGCTCGGCATCCCTGAGCTCGCCTCATGGGACCTGGCCTACGCCTCGGAAAAACTGAGCGAGCGCCGCTACGCCTTCTCGGCCCAGGAAGTGAAGCAATATTTCCCCGAATCGGCCGTCATCGCAGGCCTGTTCGCCCAGGTGCAGCGCCTGTTCGGGGTCGATATCGGACCCGACACGGCCAGCGTGTGGCATCCGGACGTGCGCTTTTTCCGCATCGAGCGCGCCGGCCAATTGGTCGGCCAGTTCTACCTCGACCTGTACGCGCGCGCCGGCAAGAGCGGCGGCGCCTGGATGGACGACGCGCGCGGGCGCCGCCTGCACGCAAACGGCCAGCTGCAAACCCCGCTGGCCTACCTGACCTGCAACTTCACGCCGCCGGCCCTGGTCGATGGCAAACTGCAAGAGTCCCTGCTCACCCACGATGAGGTGACGACCCTGTTCCATGAATTCGGCCACGGTTTGCACCACATGCTGACCCGGGTCGACGAAATCGGCGTGTCCGGCATTTCCGGGGTCGAATGGGACGCTGTCGAGCTGCCCTCCCAGTTCATGGAAAACTTTTGCTGGGAATGGGAGGTGTTGCAATCGATGACGCGCCACGCCCACACAGGCGCGCCGCTGCCACGCGCGCTGTTCGACAAGATGCTCGCGGCAAAAAACTTCCAGTCGGGCTTGCAGACCCTGCGCCAGGTGGAACTATCCCTGTGCGACATGCACTTGCATTACGATTTCGACCCGGCCGGCAGCCGTTCGGTGCAAGAAGTGGTCAATGAGGTGCGCGCGCGCTTCGCCGTGATGATCCCGCCCGCCTTCAACCGCTTCTTGCATTCCTTCTCGCACATCTTTGCAGGCGGCTACGCAGCCGGTTACTATAGCTACAAGTGGGCCGAGGTCTTGTCGGCCGACGCCTATGCCGCCTTCGAAGAAGCGCAGGCGGCAGGCGGCGATGCTCCCATGCAAACGGGCAAGCGCTTTGAACAAGAAATACTCGCTGTCGGCGGCGCGCGCCCGGCGCTCGACTCGTTCAAGGCTTTCCGCGGCCGCGAACCGAGCATCGACGCGCTGCTGCGCCACAGCGGCATGAGCACCTGATTTTTTCGCCGTAGAGCCAAATTGACCGTTGGAGACCGCATGAACAAGAAAACCGCCACTATCATCGGCATGGCTGTGCTGCTGTGCATGAGCGCAGCGCAGGCGCAAGTGTACAAGTGGGTCGACGCCAAAGGGCGCACCCATTACACCGACACGCCGCCGCCGCCCGAACAGGTGAAGACGCCGGTCAAGGTGCTGGGCGAAGATGGGCGCGGCAGCATCGACTTGCCTTACCAGCTGGCAGGCCCGGTGCGCAACTATCCGGTGACTCTCTACACCACCACCAGCTGCGCCGCCTGCGACTCCGGCCGTGACTTATTGAAAGCGCGCGGCATCCCGTTTTCGGAAAAGACGGTCAGCACGCCGGAAGACCACGAGCGTCTAAACCAGCTCGGCAGCAACGGCCAGGTTCCCCTGCTCACTGTCGGTCCAACCAAGCTGATCGGCTTTGAAGAGGGTGCCTGGAACGGCGCCTTGACGGACGCCAGCTATCCGGTCGAGCGCATGTTGCCCGCCAATTATCGCAATCCGCAGCCGGAGCCGGCGGCGCCACCGCGCGGACCGTCGCCCGAGCAAGTGGCCAGGGTCAAGGCTGCGGCCGAGGCCAAGGCGGCCGCCGACGCCAAGGCGCGCGAACCGAAACCGCCGGCGGACGCCCCGCCCGGCTTCATTTTCTAAGCGCGACCGGCCGCGATGACGCGCATCGATTTCCACACCAACGTGCCCGACAAGCTCGCCTATGCCTGCCGCCTGGCGCGCAAGGCATATGGCGCGCGCGCCAGCCTGATCATGCTGGCCGAGGACGCGGCGCAGGCGCGCGCCCTGGACGCGGCCCTGTGGACGTTTTCCGAGCGCGACTTCCTGCCCCACGTAATGGCGCACGATCCGCTGGCCGAGCGCACGCCCATCATCGTGTGCAGCGAGGAGCCGGACCCGCAGGCATCGCACTTGGCCCACTGCACCCTCTTGGTCAACCTGAGCACGCGCGCACCGCGCGACCCGGGCCGCTACGAGCGCGTCGTCGAGATCGTGTCGAGCGACGCGGCCGACGCCGCTTGCGGGCGCCAGCGCTACAGCGCTTACAAGCAGCAGTGTTTTCCATTGACGCATTTTGTCGCAGGAACTTCATGACGCAAGAAACCGCATTCGATGCCAGCATCCCCGTCTTGACCGAGGTGTTCGCCGACAAGGCCGCGGCACCGGAGACGCTGGGCGCGCAGACGGCCCCGGCCGACCTTGCCGAACAAATGCAAGCGCATGCCGTCGACGGCTGGAGCGAGCAAGAGTGGGAGGTGCTCGAGCGCCGTTTGTGCGAGCGCATCCTGCGCCAAATGCAAGGACGGATCGACTTCGTGCTCGAGCAGCGCATCAAGGACAGCTTGGCCGATGTGTTGCAACATGCCTTGACGGGCTTGACCGGTGAAATTCGCAGCGGCTTGCAAGACACTCTGGAAAAAATCGTGGCGCGCGCCGTCAGCCAGGAATTGACCCACCTGAAAACCCACAAGAAAGCCACGCCAAGCGGGTAAAATCGCTCCCGCAGCAGCCGAAACCCCTTCCTGCCAGATTCGGCTTTGCATGACCGACGTTTTGTTGTACCTTCTGGCCTGCATTGATTACCCGCGGCGCCCCAGCGCCCGCCACCACTCATTGGAGAAAGCATCTATGTTGTTTAAGAAAAAGTTCATTCCCCTGGCCGCCGCCCTGGCCTTGGCTGGCAGCGCCGGCGCGCAAGAAGTCATCAAGATCGGCCACGTGGCGCCGATCTCGGGTGCCAGCGCCCACCTGGGCAAGGATAATGAAAACGGCGCCCGCATGGCGATCGAGGAATTGAACGCCAAGGGTTTCATGATCAACGGCAAGAAGGTCACCTTCCAGCTGCTGGCCGAGGACGATGGCGGCGACCCAAAACAAGGCACGGCGGTGGCGCAAAAGCTGGTCGACGCCAAGGTCAACGGCATCATCGGCCACTTGAATTCGGGCACCACGGTGCCGGCCTCGAAGATCTACTTCGACGCGGGCATCCCGCAAATTTCGCCGTCGGCCACGCTGGCGGTGTACACCAAGCAAGGCTTCAAGACGGCTTTTCGCGTCGTGGCCAACGATAACAAGGTCGGCGGCGTACTCGGGCGCTATGCGGTGGACGTGAGCCACGCGCAAAAAATCGCCGTGATCGACGATCGCACCGCCTACGGCCAAGGCGTGGCGGACGAATTCGTCAAGGGCGCGAAAGCCAAGTTCCCTGGCGTGCAAGTGCTGGGACGCGAATTCACCAACCCCAACGCCACCGACTTCAACGCCATCCTCACCAATATCAAGTCGAAGAAACCGGACTTGGTGTTCTTTGGCGGCATGGATTCGGTGGGCGGCCCCATGCTCAAGCAAATGAAGGCGCTCGGCATCAACGCCAAGTTCATGGGCGGCGACGGCGTGTGCACGGAATCGCTGGCCAAGCTGGCCGGCGACGCCGTCGGCGAAGGCATCGTCACCTGCGCTGAAGCGGGCGGCGTGACGGGCCCGCAGGAAAAAATGATCAGCGACTTCCGCGCCCGCTACAAGGCCAAGTTCAACACCGAAGTGCAGTTGTACGCGCCGTATGTGTACGACGCGGTGATGACGATGGCCACGGCGATGCAAAACGCCAAGTCGGCCGAGCCGGCCAAGTATTTGCCGGAGCTGGCCAAGGTCAAGTACCAGGGCATCACCGGCTTGATCTCCTTCGACGCCAATGGCGACATCAAGGACGGTTCGATGACCTTGTTCACCTACAAGGGCGGCAAGAAGACCAAGATGGAAGTGGTCAAGTAAGCACAGGCTTGACGGGGCGCCGCGCCAGGAAACTGCGCGGGCTTCGAATGTGCCTTGCACAAACAAAAAGCGCGCTGAGAAATCAGCGCGCTTTTTTGTTTGCGGGCGGCGCGCTTAGCGCGTCGCCGCGGCGATTACTTCTGCGTCAAGACCCACTTGACCAGGGTGCGCGCTTCGGCTTCCGTCACTTGCGGATTAGCCGGCATCGCGACCGCGCCCCAGGTGCCGGAACCGCCTTGCATGACTTTCTTGGTCAGCTTCTCTTCGGCGTCTTTTTGGCCCGCGTACTTGGCAGCCACATCCTTATAGGCAGGACCGACCAGCTTGGTGCCGATCGCGTGGCAAGCCATGCAATTTTTTGCCTTTGCCAAGTCGGCATTGGCCATGGCGCTGGTGGAAGCGAAGGCCGACATCATCAAACACAACAGCAGGGAAGCTTTCATTGTTTTCTCCGTAATGAATTCACACATTCTACCGTGAGGCGTTGAAATCACCAACGGCGTTGCTCCCTCAACGTTCGGGCGGGGACCCCGGTTGACCCAGGGCCGCAACATAGTCAAGCGGGCGCCCGCAATTGTTTGTAAGATGCTGTTTTCACTGGAGTCATCATGCCTCTCATCATTGTTATCGTTGCGCTGGTCGGCTTGCGCTATTTCGAAGTGTGGCGCTTCGCGGAACTGTCCTGGTGGTGGATCGTATTGCTGATGTTCGCCGCCTTCATCTGGTTCGAGTTCATCGAAAAAGTCCTGGGCTTGGACAAACGCAAGGCCCACGACGAAGATGAGAAGCGGCGCAAGGAACGCGTCAAGCACGCCTTCGACAAGCAAAACAAGAAGCGCTAGCAGCACGCTAGCGCTTGCGGCCACACATCAGCCGGTCACCGCGCCCTTGCTGGCCGACGAGGTCAAGGCCGCGAACTTGGCCAGCACGCCGCGCGTGTAACGGGGCGCGGGGGCGCTCCAGTTGGCGCGCCGGCGCGCGATTTCCTCGTCCGCCACGTTCAGCTGTATCAATTGGCGATGGGCGTCGATGGTGATCGAATCGCCCTCCTCCACCAGTGCGATGGTGCCGCCGGCGTAGGCTTCGGGCGCGACGTGCCCCACCACCATGCCCCAGGTGCCGCCGGAAAAGCGCCCATCCGTGATCAAGCCCACCGATTCGCCCAAGCCCTTGCCGATCAAGGCGGCCGTCGGCGCCAGCATTTCCGGCATGCCGGGCGCGCCCTTCGGACCCAGGTAGCGCATCACCAGCACGTCGCCCGGCGCAATGCGGTCGGCCAGGATCGCATCCATGGCCGTGTATTCGTCGTTGAACACGCGCGCCGGTCCCGTGATGACGGGGTTCTTCAAGCCCGTGATCTTGGCCACGCAACCCTCGGTCGACAAATTGCCTTTCAAGATGGCCAGGTGGCCCTGCTTGTACAGGGCCTTGGCGATCGGGCGGATCACGTCTTGCGCCGGGTCCACCGTGGAGGGCACCTGCGCCAATTCCTCGGCCAGGGTGCGCCCGGTGATGGTGATGCAATCGCCGTTCATCAGGCCGGCGTCGAGCAAGAGCTTCATCACTTGCGGAATGCCGCCCGCCTTGTGCAAGTCGGTCGCCACGTACTGGCCGGACGGCTTGAGGTTGCAGATCACGGGCACCCGTTGCCGCACGCGCTCGAAGTCGTCGATGTTCCATTCGACCTCGGCCGCGTGGGCGATGGCCAGGTAATGCAGCACCGCGTTGGTCGAGCCGCCGGTGGCCATGATCAAGGCCACCGC
This sequence comes from Pseudomonadota bacterium, assembly GCA_040388555.1. Taxonomy (GTDB): domain Bacteria; phylum Pseudomonadota; class Gammaproteobacteria; order Burkholderiales; family Burkholderiaceae_D; genus Telluria_A. The sequence goes on along the minus strand of JAZKBP010000050.1, from coordinate 2,708 downwards.
GTTCTCGATCGCGGCGCGCGTGATGATGTCGCGCGGCTTGAGGTCGCGTTTGACGGCCTCGACCAGCACGCGCGCCGATTCGGCCGCCGAGCCGACCTTCTCGTCGTCCGGATTGGCCATGGTCGATGAATACAGCAATGCCATGCCGAGCGCCTCGAAGGAGGAGGACATGGTGTTGGCCGTGTACATGCCGCCGCAAGAACCGGAGGACGGGCAGGCGTTCTTTTCGATGCCGTCGAAGTCTTCCTGCGACATGCGTCCGGCCGTGAATTCGCCCACCGCCTCGAAGGCCGAGACGATGGTCAAGTCCTTGCCCTTCCAATGGCCGGGCTTGATGGTGCCGCCATACACATAGATGCCCGGCACATTGCTGCGCGCCAGCGCGATCATCCCGCCGGGCATGTTCTTGTCGCAGCCGCCGATCACGACGCAGCCATCCATCCACTGGCCGTTGACGGCCGTCTCGATGCAATCGGCGATCACCTCGCGCGAGATGAGGGAATACTTCATGCCTTCGGTGCCCATCGACATGCCGTCCGAAATGGTGGGCGTGCCGAACACTTGCGGGTTGGCGCCGGCCGCGCGCACGGTCGCGATGGCGATGTCGGCCAGTTTCTGCAAGCCCGAGTTGCAAGGCGTGATGGTCGAATGGCCGTTCGCGATGCCGATCATGGGTTTGTCGAAGTCGGCCTTTTCGTAGCCCATCGCGTAGTACATGGAACGGTTGGGGCTGCGCGAGACGCCCTCGGTGATGTTGCGGGAACGGCGGTTGTAGCGCGGCTGCTCGGCCATGGAAGACTCCTTTGATCTGATGGGGAACAGAATGCCTTGCGCCGGATGGGGTGTCAAATATATGATTCAAGCATCTGTGAGTCGATATGGATATCACAGATATTTACGGGAAGGAAAATCGTCCGCATGAACCTGGAATTGCGCCAGCTGCGCTATTTTGTCGCCGTCGCCGAAGAACTGCATTTCGGAAAAGCGGCCGTGCGCCTGCACATGACGCAACCGCCCCTGTCGCAAGCGATCTTGGCGCTCGAGCACTTGCTGGGCGCGCCGCTGTTCGCGCGCAACCGGCGTAGCGTGGCGCTCACCCCGGCCGGGCAAGCCTTGCTGGCGCCGGCGCGGCGCATGTTGGCCCAAGCGCTCGACTTGCCCGAACTGGTGCGGCGCGCGGCGGCGGGCGAGGCGGGCCGGCTGGCGCTGGCCTTCGTGTCCTCGGCCGACTACAGCGTGCTGCCACCCTTCTTGCGCCAGTACCGGGCGCGCTATCCGGATGTGCAGATCGTGTTGCAGGAAGCAACGTCCGACGTGCAGCAAGACGACTTATTGGAGGGGCGCATCGACGCGGGCTTTGTGATCGCGCCCTTGCCGGACAAGGCTTTGGCGCAACTCGATTTCCTGCAAGTGCTGTCTGAACCCTTGATCCTGGCCGCGCCGGCCGGCCTGGACGCGCTGCGCGGCGGCGCCCCGGTGGCGCTGAAGGACTTGCCGCCCCTGCCCCTGATCATCTTTCCACGCCCGATAGCGCCGGCCTTGCATGACGCGATCCTGGCTTGCTTTCGCGCGGCCGGGCTCACGCCCAGCATAGGACAAGAGGCGATCCAGATGCAAACCATCGTCAGCCTGGTGTCGGCCGGCATGGGAATGGCGCTTGTGCCACAATCGGTGTCCAATTTGATGCGCGCCGGCGTAGAATACCGCTCGCTGCAGGACGCGACGCCGCTGGTGGCGACCGGCCTGGCCTGGCGGCGCGACAATGCCTCGCCAGTGCTGCGCGGCTTTTTGGATTTACTGAGAAAGAACACCCTATGCTGAAGCACCCGCAGCCGGACCCTATCGCCTTCCACATCTTTTCTTTCCCCGTGCATTGGTATGGCTTGATGTACGCGGTGGCTTTCTTCATGTTCATCGTGCTGGGGCGGGTGCGCATCCGCCAGCCCCACATCGCGGCCCAGCGCTGGACACGTGAAGACTTGGACGACATGCTGTTCTACGGCATGCTCGGGGTGGTGATCGGCGGGCGCTTGGGCGAGGTGCTGTTCTATCAGCCGGCCTACTATTTCTCGCATCCCATCGAGATCCTCAAGACCTGGAACGGCGGCATGTCTTTCCACGGCGGCTTCCTGGGCGTGTTGATCGCGATGGCCTTGTGGTCGCACCGGCGCGGGCGCAATCTGCTCGACGTGTACGATTTCATCGCGCCTTTGGTGCCGCTCGGTTACGCGGCCGGGCGCCTGGGCAACTTCATCAACGCCGAGCTGCCGGGACGGGTAGCGGACGCGAGCTTGCCATGGGCCATGCTGTGGCCGGGCGTGCCGGGGCCGCGCCATCCCTCGCCGCTGTACCAGATGCTGATCGATGGCGCGCTGTGCTTTGTGCTGCTGTGGCTGTACGCGCGCAAGGAAAGGCCGCGCTTGGCGGTGGGTGCCATGTACACGCTGCTGTATGGCTGCGCGCGTTTCTTCACCGAATACTTCCGCGTGCCTGATTGGGAAGTGACGGTGGCGGGGGTGCCGATCACGTCGGGCCAGATGCTGTCGCTGCCGATGATCGTGGGCGGTATCGCGATGCTGGTGTGGGCGTACCGCGCCAAGCAAAAGGGCGCGGCGCCACGCGAGCGCGTCGCAGCGGCGAGCTAGCCGCGGACGATGAAAAGAGGGCAGAAACGCTTTGGGGACAGACCCCTGTTTTGAGGAAATGCG
>JAZKBP010000049.1:0-54157 GCA_040388555.1 Pseudomonadota bacterium | reverse complement strand
TCGAAGCCGAAGCGGGCATGCTGGGCCAGCCGGTCTACTTCCTGACCCCGGACGTGATCGGCGTGAACCTGACGGGCGCTCTGCGCGAAGGCTGCACCGCCACCGACCTGGTCTTGACCATCACCGAATTGCTGCGCCGCGAAAAGGTCGTCGGCAAGTTCGTCGAATTCTTCGGCGAAGGCACCGAGTCGCTGTCGCTGACGGACCGCGCCACCATCGCCAATATGGCACCAGAATACGGCGCCACGATGGGCTTTTTCCCGGTCGATGACGCCACCATCGATTACTTCAAGGGCACCGGCCGCACTGCCGACGAAATCGACGCCTTCGCCAACTACTTCAAGGCGCAAAACCTGTACGGCGTGCCAAAAGCGGGCGAGATCGACTACACCCGCGTCGTCCAGCTCGATCTGGCCAGCGTGGCGCCGTCGCTGGCCGGCCCCAAGCGTCCGCAAGACCGCATCGAAATCGGCAACGTCAAGGCCAACTTCGCCGAACTGTTCGCCAAGCCGACCACCGCCAACGGTTTCAACAAGAACCCGAGCGACTTGGACAAGCAATACGAGACCAGCAATGGCGTGAAGGTCAAGAACGGCGACGTCTTGATCGCGGCCATCACTTCTTGCACCAACACCTCGAACCCGAGCGTGATGCTGGCCGCTGGCTTGCTGGCGAAAAAAGCGGTGGAAGCGGGCTTGACGGTCGCGCCGCACATCAAGACCTCGCTCGCGCCTGGCTCGCGCGTGGTCACCGAATACCTGACGGCCGCCGGCTTGCTGCCTTATCTGGAGCAACTGGGCTTTGGCGTGACCGCTTACGGCTGCACCACCTGCATCGGCAACGCGGGCGACTTGACGCCGGAAATGAACGCGGCCATCACGGCCAACGACATCGTCGCGTCCGCCGTGTTGTCGGGCAACCGCAACTTCGAAGCGCGCATCCACCCGAACATCCGCTCGAATTTCCTCGCTTCGCCACCGCTCGTGGTCGCCTACGCGATCGCCGGCAATATGACGCGCGACTTGATGACCGAGCCTGTCGGCAAGGGCAAGAACGGCAAAGATGTGTTCCTGGGCGACATCTGGCCGACGTCGAAAGAAGTGGCCAAGGTGATGAAGTTCGCCATGGACGCCAAAGTGTTCAAGGCTAACTACGCCGACGTCAAGGGCGCGCCAGGCAAGCTGTGGGAAGACGTGTCCTCCGTCACCGGCCAGGTCTACAACTGGCCGAAGTCGACCTACATCGCCGAGCCGCCATTCTTCGACGACTTCACGATGACGCCGAAAGCGGCCGCCACCGGCGTGTCCGGCGCGCGCGCGCTGGGCGTGTTCGGCGACTCGATCACCACCGACCACATCTCGCCAGCCGGTTCCATCCAGGAGTCCGGCCCGGCCGGCAAATGGCTGCTGGCCAACGGCGTGCAAAAAGCCGACTTCAACTCCTACGGCTCGCGCCGCGGCAACCACGAGATCATGATGCGCGGCACCTTCGCCAACGTGCGCATCAAGAACAAGATGATTCCGGCCAAAGCCGACGGTTCGGCTGTCGAAGGCGGCATCACGATCCACCAGCCGAGCGGCGCGCAAATGTCGATCTACGACGCGGCCATGAAGTACGTGGCTGACGGCGTGCCGACGATGGTGTTCGGCGGCGAGGAATACGGCACCGGCTCCTCGCGCGACTGGGCCGCCAAGGGCACCCAGCTGCTGGGCGTGAAGGCCGTGATTTGCCGCTCCTTCGAGCGTATCCACCGCTCCAACCTGGTGGGCATGGGCGTGCTGCCGCTGCAATTTATCGGCAACGACAGCGTCGACACGCTCGGCATCACGGGCAAGGAAACGTACGACCTGAAGGGCCTGGAAGGCGAGATCAAGCCACAGCAGCAAGCGACCTTGGTGATCCACCGCGCCAATGGCGACAAGCAGGAAGTGAAAGTCTTGCTGCGTATCGACACCCCGATCGAAGTCGATTACTACAAGCATGGCGGCATCTTGCCCTTCGTACTGCGCCAGTTGCTGGCCGCATAAAAACAGCGCGCGCCGCAGCGGCGCGGGCAGCTTGGCAACGCCGGATTCGTCCGGCGTTTTTTTTGCCCGTTTGCGCTGTGTTCATGTTCGGGCCGAATCAACTACAATACGGGTGATAAGGGTTTATTATGATTGCCTCGCAATCGCCCCGCCCCACCATTAGCCACTTAGCAAGACTCACACAAAGACTCGAAACCACATGCGCCGTCCATCCAAAGATTCAAGCCCGAAATTGTCGACGGAAAGCCAGCGCCTGGCCAGCATCGCGCAAGCGATCGTGCAAGCTGCCAGCCGCATCGAGGAACGCGCCTGGGAATTCAACCTCGACACCTTGCTGCAAAAGCTACTCAAGTCTGGCCACCAGGACACCATCGACGCCACCTTGGGCGCCCTGTTCAAGGAAGATCTGAACGCCTACGACACCTTGATGGAAGGGGTGGAAGCGGTGAGCGAATCGGCCATCTTGATCGAAGAGGAAAACGGCGTCGAAAAGCGCTACGCGGCCTTGCTGGTGGCCGCGCCGGTGTTGGCGTGGACCCGTTTTTCGATCGCCTCGGGTCCCATTCCGGGCGAGCTGGCCACCACCCTGGCCGCGCATTTCTCGGCCCATTTGCTGGCCGACGGCACCCGCATGGCGATGGCGCCGACCCTGTTCGCGATCGACCAATTACCGCGCACCCATGCCGAGACCTATGCGATGACGCACAAGCTGGCGCAAGCGGCCATGAAGGGCACGCCCCTCAAGCATGCGGCCAAGGCGCCCGAGACGGCGCCCTTCCTGGCCGACACGCGCTATCTGCTGATGGCGGTGGTGGCGCCGCTCGGCAGCGCCCTGTTCCGCTGGCAAGAAAGCGCGCAGCACCTCAATTTCGCCAGCGTGCGCGCGGGCGCGCTCGAGCAGTGGCGCGAGCAAGCCACGCCAAACGTGACGCGCCTGTTGCCCGGCTGCGGCGTGGAGTTGCTGCTGCCCGAAGCTTACTACGTCGCTTGCCGCGAGGCCGACAAGCTGATCCGCCCGGTATCGATCCGCGCGGCCGTGCATTACCTGACCAACACGCTGGAAATCGAGGCGTCCGAATTGCGCGCCGTGATCGCCGCCTTTAGCGAAGAGGCGGCCGATGGCCAGATCGATGAATACCGGGTCGCTTTCACGCTGCGCCAGGAAAACGATGTGATCTACGGCATCGTGTGGCCTTTGTACGGCCAGGAAGACGAAGATGGCACGCCAGTCGAAGGCTTGATCGGCGCGGGCATCGGCGGCCTCGAGCAGCAAAAGGCGCCGCTCGAGGAAATCCTGTCCCACTTGGCCGACGCGGGCATCGTGCACATCAAGCGCCACAACGAGCCCTTCATCGCCGAATATTGCGACGATTGCGGCGCTCCCCTGTTCGCCGACCCGGTGGGCGAATTGGTGCATGCGGAAATGCCGGAAGATACGCCGCAGGGCGGCGAGCATTTCCATTAAGAGCAGGCAAGCGGCCTGAGCTGAAAGGGCACCGCGTCGATGTCGCCTCGACGCGGCGTTGCTGCTATTTCGCCTGCGCGGGCAAGCAGCGCGCATCGAGCGGCACGCGCCTGCCATCCATCGTCACTGCGCCCCCGTCGATATCGAATGCCCCCGAAAATGGCTGGCTCGTCCAGCGCACTTTACAGCTTGCCATGTCGAGTACGGTAAGGTGACGAATGCTCCCCGAAAAGGTCGGCACATATAACCATTTGCCAGCCAGAAGCACGAGAGGCGCTTCAATAATTCCAAGCGCGAATCTGCACCGTTTCGAGCGCAAGGGCCCCTGCCAGGCACTGGGATTTAATGCGGAATCCGCCTCGCCCAGATCAATCGTTTCCCCGTTCAATTGCAATGTGCTTGCGTGCGGCGTCAACCGCGCGAGCGAGCAGCTCGTTTTTGCGTCCGCACCGCTCGCAAACGCGGCAATCAACAGCGCGAGGAATGATCGGGAATTTGGCATCGAGCGACACGCACTTTGAATTCGCCAAGGTGGGATCAGAACAATACAAGCTTGCCAAACGAGTGGCTTGATGAGAATCACGGTCACTTGCCGCGAGCGCGGCCCGAACAGGCGCCGCAAAGTTGATGCGATTGGCGCGCTCATGCCACACCGGCCATGGTCGCGCGCATGGCGTGAATTACATCGTACGCCACGGGCTCGGTTCTGGATCGTCCAACGGCGGCACCGGCGGGCGCCACACGAAGACAGTCGGTGCGGCGTGAATGATCAGCGTCCCCACGACGAGGCCCGCGCCCGTCACAGTGTCGATTTCATGGATTGAAAGCTCTTGCATCAAGTTACTCCTGGCTTGGTTAATGGGAGTATCGCAAGGCCCGCCCAGACTACACCGTCGCGCCGACCTTGGCGATACCCGGTAATTATCGCGAGCGGCGCCGACAGATCGCATACAAATCGAGCAGGTGCTATGTCCGATTGCGCTTACCAGTCAGTGTAGGGATGGCGCAGCAAGTTCGAATTGAAATAGCGCGCATCGCTGGTGACTTCTTCGCCCACCCAGTCCGGCTTGTCGAAGACTTGATCTTCGGACTCAAGCTCGATTTCGGCCACCACCAAGCCGGCATTGGCGCCCAGGAATTCATCGACTTCCCACACATGACCCGCGTGCGCGATGCGGCGCCGATATTTTTCGATGGGCGCCGACTCACACATGTGCTCGATCATTTCATTGGCGTCGGCCAGTGGAATCGGATACTCCCATTCAGCGCGCACCGCGCCCACGCTCGGGCCCTTGATCGTCAAGAACGCGCGCTCGCCTTGCGTCCTCACCCGCACCACGCGCGCCGGATCGGACGACAAATACGCCTGGCGCAGTAGTACCGGCTGCCCGAGGGCGCGCCAGGCCTCGCCGCGCAGCAGGAATTTGCGTTCGATCTCGACGCCCATGATTTAGTCGAGCGATTGCAGGATCGCTGGCAAGATGGCCGCGCCCAACAGACTCGAGCGCGCGCCATTCCAGCCAGTGTGCTCGTCGGGCAGGTTGGCGTTATCCTTGAACGGCATTTCCAGCGTCAGCGACAGGCATTTGAAGGTGTGGCCGATATACTTCGAGGCCAAGGTCAGCATGTCCTCGTTGTACTTGCTCGCCGCATAGCCGTAGACGTCCTGGAAATCCGGGCTCGCCGCCATGTAGCGGTCGACAAAAGCCTTTTGCGCGGCGGCGCGCTCGGGCGTAAAGTCGGCCAGCATCTCGTTGCCCGCCACGAAGTTGTAAGGCAGCGCTTCATCGCCATGGATGTCAAAGAACATGTCGCAGCCGACTTCATGGATCTTGTTGCGCACGCACAGCACTTCCGGACTGCGCTCCATGGTGGGCGTCATCCATTCACGATTGAGGTTGGCGCCGGCCGCGTTGGTGCGCAGATTGCCGCGCACCGAACCGTCCGGATTCATGTTCGGCACCACATAGAATACGGCGCGCTCGAGCAGCTTGCGCGCGACCGGATTGGCGTTGTCGAGCAAGGCGTCGATCATGCCTTCGACAAACCATTCTGCCATGGACTCGCCCGGATGCTGGCGCGCGATGACCCAGATCTTGCGTTCAGCCTCGGGATTGCCGATCACCACCAGGTTCATGTCGCGCCCGTCGATGCTGCTGCCGATGTCGCTCACGCGCGCGATCGGGTTTTCCGCCACTTCACCGAGCAGGCGCAGGTGACGCTCCCATGAGTAAGGCTCAAAATAGGCGTAGTAGACGCTGTCGCGCTCGGGCGTGTGCTTGACCGTCATGACCTCGCCATCGAAACTGGTCGGAACGCGGAACCAGGTTTCCATATCGTAGCTGGCGACGGCTTGATAACCTTCGAAACCCTTCGGATACGTCGCTTCGCCGGCATTCAAGAAGCGCATCGTGCAAGCTTGGCCGCACGCCCCTTGCAGACGGAAATGGAACCATTGGTGGATGTCCGCATGCGAGTCTTTCCGCAGCTTGAGGTCGATTTGTTTGGCGTGCTCGGCCTGCACCACCTCGATGGCGCCGGAGTCGAAGTGCTGGCTGATTTTGATAGGCATGGGCTGATCCTTGAAAGAAAATACTTGCAAAGATCAGCATGATACCGGAATTAGTAGCGCGGACTTAGTGGCGCGGAATTAGTGGCGCGGAATTAGTGGCGCGGAATTAGTGGCGCGGAATTGGTGGCGCGGATTGAGCGGCCGCGCGCACACGCCTTCGCCCGCCGGCGCGGGCCGCCCGCCCTAGTGCGGCTTGCCCTGCCCCTTGCCCGCCTTGCCAGCCCGGCTAGGCGAGCTGCTACCCGCGCTTTGCCGCTTGGTGTGGCTCATGCTGCCGGCGCGGCGCGCCTCTTCCGGCGTGAACTCATGCGCCGTACCTTTTTCGTGCGCCGCCTTGCCACCCTCGCTGGCGATGGCGCGCTGCTTGTCCGGGTTCATCGACGCGAAACCGCGCGCGCTGGTGCCGCTGCCGCGCCCACCCGCCGCCTTGCCGCCCTGTTTGCCACTGTGCTTGTCCGATGTGTTCATGGTGTGCCTCCCGCCTTGAAGAAAGATGCGATTTCATCTTACTCAGGCAGCACAGCGGCAGACATAGGACAAAACGCGCCATCGATGTAGGAGGAAGACCGGCGTAGGGCGACAGCGCCTTCACGTACTTGCTTGGCGGCGCCCGGCCCGGCTCCGCTGCGATGGCAGCTCGTGCACGACGATGGCCGTCGATTCCGTCACCAACTGCAGCCAGCCCGCGTGGCGCAAGGCGCGCATCGCATCCTTGTAGCCCAGGTCCCAACGCCACGCGATCGAACCTTTCGAAAAATTGACGTCCTTGAGCGCCATATGCCAGTCCTGCCCGGAATAGGGCAGGCGCACCACATGCATGGTGCTCACGCAGCCGAGCTTGGCCAAGGCCTCGGCATCGGCGGCGCTGCGCTGCCCGGGCGGCAAGCGCTGGTACAGCTCACGCAGCTTGTTTTGCAGCAAGTGGGTTTTGGCATAGTCGGCGATGTGGCGCTGCGAACGCGAGGCATAGGTGATGTCTTTCTGGCGCGTTTGCACTTCGTCGAGGGTAAGCGGCTCATCCCCCTCGGCGCTCCACAAGTCAACCATGAAACACAGGGTGTCGCGCTGCGGCAAGTCTTGCAGCACCGATTCGAGCGGCGTGTTCGAATACAGGCCGCCGTCCCAGTACAGCTCGCCATTGATGCGTATCCCAGGGAAGCCGGGTGGCAAGGCGCCGCTGGCGCGCACATGCTCGGCGCCGATGGCTTGGCTGCGGCTGTCGAAATGGGCCAGCTCGCCACTCTTGACCTTGATCGCATTGACGCTCAAGCGCATCGCGCCGTCTTGATTCAAGTAATCGAAGTCGACCAGCTCGCGCAAGGTCTCGTGCAAGGCTTGGGTATCGTAGAAGGAAGCCTGTTCAGGGGCCACGGCGACGCCGAAGGGAAAGCCGCTGAGACGGCGCGGCAGGAAGAAGCCGGGCACCCCGCGCATGATGGCGTCCATGGTGGTGAGCCAGATGTTGGAGCGCCGCTGCGCGTCGGACACCAGATTCATGTCGACGCTATCCCGGTGGGACACACGGTCCCAAAATTCCTTCAGGCGCGACAGGCGCAAGTGTTTTTGATTACCGGCGATCAAGGCGCCGTTGATGGCGCCGATCGAAGTGCCAAGCACCCAGTCCGGTATCAAGTCGTACTCATGAAGCGCTTGGTAGACGCCCGCCTGGTAGGCCCCGAGTGCGCCGCCGCCTTGCAACACGAGCACGATGGGTAATTGGCGCGGATTGAGCGGATTGAGCGGCTCGAGCGGCTTGGCCGGATTTGCCTGGTTCATCATGGTGGGCGGGTTTGGCGCGCTGGCGCGCAAGGGCAGACCGAAAAAAAAAAGACGGCGCCGAGCTCGCACGACGCCGCCCAAGCCCCACCATACGACGCGATGCGAGCAACACGGACGCATCGCCGCCTCAGGCGGCGACAGCGCGCGGCCGGTGCCGCCAATATTTGCCGAGCAGCGCGGCGCCCATACCCAGAACCAACACGGGCTTGAGCAGGCGGCGCCGTTGTAGAAAAGCGGCTGCGCTCGTAGCCAAGGGCAAGAGGGACGAGGGCTTCATGCCGAACGGCGCGAGCCAGGCGTCGATGCGATTGAACACCAGGCCGGCGGCCGGTTCGAGTGCGCCGCGCAGCAGCGTTTGGAGACGCAAGGCTTGCGCGATGCCCGCCTTCGCGTGCACAATGCCCACCCGATGCATTTGGCTCTCGCGCAGCAGACGCGCCTTGCGCTGCGTGGATGTGGCAGCTTCGTCAGCCATGGCCCTTCCCCTTTACAAAAGCATGTCGCGATCGTTCTTGAGTTCGTTCATGGTTTCGGGCAAGGCCAGCTTACCTTGCGCGAGCATGGCTTTGAGCTTGAGCACGAGCGCGCCGGTGAGCGCGGCAAACAGCAAGGCCAGCAGCAACAAGATGAGCCACCCCATGCTGGCCCAGCAAAGCACGACAATCATTGCGGTCGTGTACGCCAATGCGAACCAGGCGCACAAGGTGGCCAGTGCGAACACGGCCAGCAAGGCCAGGGCGTGTTCGCGCGCCTCGGATAACTCGAGCGCGGCCAGCTCGATGCGCGACATGAACAGGCCAAGTCCGTTGCGCGCCAAGCCCGCAAGGGCGGCGATCAGGCCGGGGCCGGTGACGCTCGCTGTTGATCTTTCCATGATGCTCACTCCCCCCATGCCCTGACGTATGCGCGCAAGGCTGGCGGCCCTATTGCGCCCCAAACCCGCCGCGGGCGCTAGCGCCGCCCGAGTATGACGCCCACCAGCAGGGCCAGCCCGGCTGCCGTGGCGATCGTGCGCCACGGGTTTTCCTTCACATAGACATCGGCGGACTGTGCCAGTTCCTTGCCCTTGACGATGGCCTGGCTTTGCGCCTGCTGCGCCTTCCCCAGCGCCGCATCGAGCACCTTCATGGCGCGCGCGCGCATTTCGTCGGCCTTTTCGCCGCTGAGCGTGGCCGCCGCTTGAAACAGTTCCTGTGCATCCTTGAGCAAGGTTTTGACATCGCTTTGCGCGGCGCTGGCGTTGCCATTTAATGGCGACGTTGGCGCCGATATTACTTGTTGGTCGGGCATGATGGACTCCCTGAATGAAGCGCTTCGATTGCTGGAAGGCGACGCGCATGGACGCCGGCACAGCCAATAGTAGAGGGGATCGGGCCTGATGATCGGTTCGCTAACGCACAGTGGACGCAGATCGGCGAGCGCGACCTGCGTACCAATGTGGCGTGGCGCACCGACCGTGGCGGCGCATCGACGTACTCTCAAACTTGGCCGTCGGTGCGTCCCGTGCCATTGAGCGTAGTGGCAAGCGCAACGCGGCTGTGACACATGGCTATGACACATGGCTATGACACATGGCTATGACACATGGCTATAACACATGGCTATGACACATGGCTACGGCACATGGCTTTGACATCGTCTTCACCGAAGAGGTAACACCATGGATCACCTATATCCCCTGCTGCGCCGGGCCGCGATCGGCGCCAGCTTGCTATTACTGGGCGCGTGCGCCGGCCTGTCAACCCAGGACCGCAACACCGCCATCGGCGCCGGCGCCGGCGCCGTGCTGGGCAGTGCGCTGAGCAACGGCAGTGCGGCCGGCACCATTGGCGGCGCCGCAGTTGGCGGCTACGTCGGCCGCAAAGTCCATCCAAACTGAGCCCGAGTGGGCACCCTATTGTTGCGCAAGTTGCAGGAATTTGATGTTATGTACGATGACGCACGGAAGGATCGAGGCTTCACACGGAAAATACTGTCTGGGATTAAGCTTAGCCCACCCTAGCAAGGAGCCACCCATGCATTCCACCTCAAGGCCAGCATTCCTCCATCCCATGCCCGTCATCGCCGGCATCGCGGTGATGCTTTTTTGCGGCACCAGTATCGCCGGCATCATGGGTTGCTTGCCCGGGTCGGGCGCTGGCGCACCTGGCCCCTTGCTCGCTTCTAGCATGGGGCACAGCACCGTTGCAGGCATCAGTGCAGGCAGCGCAGGCACTGCTGCGGCGTGCGCCGACTGCGCCCCCATGGTCACCACGCGCGCCGTCAGCGCCCAGCTCAAGAGTGCCTGCTTGCCGCTGGTCAAGGTTCGCCACGACGGCAGCCTGTCCGTGACGTCGGCCATGCATTGCCGCGTCTAATCCGAAACAAGCAGGAGAACGCCATGAGCAAACTGATGCTAATTACCGCCATCCTGTGGGGTTCCTTCGTGGCGGGCTTTGGCCTGGACTTGATAGACCCGGGCTCGGCAGACACGGCAACGCGCACCTCCATGGCCCAGCAAGCCGTCGTCATGCTGTCGGCCGGCATGGCCACCGTACTGGTCGGCTTGGCCGGATTGGCCGACCGCTTCCTGCGCCCGCCCGGTCGCCGCCAGTAAGCGATCGGCGCGCGCGCGATCAACCCCGCCACATCCTTGATTGGCCACAATGGCGGCAGCACCGCCCCCATTGCGCGCCCACGGATCCTCCATGCTTGACACCCTCGCCGTCGTACTCGTGATCCTGTGGTTGCTGGGCGTCGTATCGTCCTTCACGGCCGGCGGCGCCATCCACTTGTTGCTGATCGTGGCCGTGGCCATCTTTTTGGTGCGCATGCTGGCCGGGCGCCGCAAGTAAACGGGGCGCTGCGTGGCGCTCTCGCCACAGCCGTGCGCGCGCAAAATGCGCTGGGCGCGCCGGAATTGGCGTATTCTTTCATCTCGCCTTTCATTCACCACATTTTAGGAGCCTTCATGAATCCACGCATCGGCGCGCTTGCCGTCCTCGCCGCAGCCACCCTGTCCCTGTCCGCGCACGGCGCCAACGGCATCAAACCCGGCCTCTGGGAAATGAATACGCAAATGCATTCGGCCAATGGCGAGATGGAAAAGGCCATGGCGTCCATGCAAAAACAACTCGACGCCATGCCGCCGGAGCAGCGCAAGATGGTCGAGGACATCATGGCCAAACAAGGCGTGTCGAAAGGCGCGGCCCCCGGCGCGATGAATCTGAAGATGTGCGTGACGGCGGAAATGGCGGCGCGTTCGGAAATGCCGGTCCACCACCAAGGCAATTGCACGGCATCGCAAACCGTGGTGGCACCTGGCAATATCAAGGTGTCGGTCGCCTGCACCGATCCCGTCTCGACGGGCGAAGGCCAGATCACCTACACCAGCGACTCCGCCTATACGATGAAGATGACCAACACCACCACCGTCAAGGGCAAGAAGGAAGCGATGAGCATGGAAGCGCAAGGCAAGTGGCTGGGCGCCGATTGCGGCAGCGTCAAACCCTACCCCATGCCGCCGTCGAAATAAACGGCCGCTGGCGCGCGCCTAGCTCGCGTCCATGAACGCCAGGTAGCGCTCGCGCGCCAGGCTCGCCATCGGACCGGCCGCCAGCGCGCGCCCCTCGTAACGCACGCAAGGAGTGACCTTGCCGTAATTGCCAGTGCTGAAAATCTCGCGCGCCGTCTCCAGCTCGGCTGGCTTGACGCTGCGTTCGACCACGGCCACGCCAGCGTCGGCCAATAAGGCGATCACGCGCGCGCGCGTGATTCCGGCCAGGAAAGTTCCGTTGGGTACGGGCGTGACCAGTTCGCCCGTCTGCGTCACCAGGAAAAGATTCGAAGACGCGAATTCGGCCACGTTGCCGGCGCTGTCTGTGACGACCGCGTTGTCGTAGCCGCGCGCCTGCGCCGCGCCGATCGCCTTGGCCGTATTCACATACAGGGCCGACGCCTTGGCGTCGGTGGGCGCCATGTCGGGATCGGGCCGGCGCAAGGTCGACAGGCAGGCGGAAAAGCCGCTAAATGGCGGCATCGGCGCGTCAAACAAGGTCAGTGCAAAACCGCTCGCCGCCGCCACCGGTACCAGGAAACCGTCAGCGCCAAACACGAGCGGGCGCACATAGAGATGCGCATCGGGCGGGAACTTGGCCACGCCCTCGCGCACCAGGGTTTCCATTTCATCGACCGTGAGCGGGCAAAGCAAACCAACCCGCTGCGCCGAATCGATCACGCGCTGCAAATGCAAGCGCAAATCGGGCATGCGCCCGCCAATGGCGCGCGCGCCGTCGAACACGGACGAACCCAGCCAGACGCTGTGATCCATCGCGCCGAACAAGGGCACATTGCCCTCCGCCCACTGCCCCTTGAAATATGTCAAATACATAGTGCCCTCGGTTGATTGCGCCCAAGCAGTGTACCGCAAAGCGGGCATGACTTGCCGTTGCCGCAGGCTTTGTAAAACTTCGTAAGTACGCGGGCGCGACTGGCGCGCGGCGCTTACATTGGGCGGCCATGTCGAACACACAATATGAAAAGAAGCGCCAGACGCGCGCCGCCGCCTTGGCGCTCACGGTCGCCCTGCATCTGGCCTTGCTGGCGCTGTGGCGCACGGCGCTGGCGCCGCGCCCGCCGGCGCAAGATGGGCTCAAAGGGCCCGCCTTCGAATGGCTGCGCTTGTTGCCAGTGGCACCCATGCCGGCGCGCCCCAAACGCCCCAAGGAACATGGCGCGCGTGCGCGCCCGCATGCCGATGCGGCCGCCTCGCATTCGGCGCCGCCGCTGGCAATCGCACCAGCGCCAACGCCCGTACCCGCGCCCGCGCCTGCCAGCGACCCGTTCGAAGCGAGCACCACGCCGCTGGCGCCGGCGAGCAAAACCGAAGACATCTTGCGCCAGGCGCGGCGCGATATCGGCAAGTTCGATCGTGAGCTGCGCGCCGCGTCGCCCAAGCAGATCCATGCGCCGGTCAACACCCCGCAATCGCGCTTGCAGGCCGGCATTGCGGAGGCGGCGGCGGCGGTGCCGCCCAAATGGTACGAGCCGGCACGCATCGAAGCACTGGCCGACCAGGGGGGATACGGCAGGCGCATCTACAAAATCACGACCTTCAAGGGAACCTATTGCGTGACGTACGAATCAAACCACGCGCCCGACGGCTTGGATGTGATGGCCAATGGCATCAAGCCGAAACCGACCACCTGCCCGCGCTGACTTTCCCTTGCGCTGGCGACTGCCAGGTCCGGACCAGGGACAAAAAACCACATTTTGAAGATTTACTGTTTATTCGTACAGTAACTGTAGATTTATACAGTGGTTGTGCTATTCTGATGACTCGTACAACGCATCCCTTCAAGAGGCTCATCATGACGACACTGCAAAGCACCTTCGGTTCCCGTTTTGGTCTGGAATACGCGCCAACTTCCTTCCTGTTGCGCATGGGCCGGCGCGAAGTGCTGGTCACGCGCGATTTCCGCAAGCGCTACTATCCAGTCAATCCACTGATCGAATGCGATACCGGCGTCGAAGCGGGCCACGTCGAGGTGTTGCTGATGCGCCGCTGGTTGCTCATTTTGTCGAAGGCCAAGCACTAATCGCTGCTTCTGGGGTGCCCGCTGCGCCTGTCAGCGCGGCGCGCGCCGCGGACGGTGGCGCTGCTGCTTGCACCGCTGCTTGCACCGCTGGCTCGCATCATTCATCCACAAGGGCATCGACATTCGCCGCGCGACATGCCCATGACCACGCCGCACATGGCGAAGTTTCATCATCGGCGCATTGACGACACCATCAATATAGCCTACTGTGCAACGGCGGATCCTTCAAGCTGGCCCGCCCTGGACCTGTGCCATGGTTTGCCTCTGCGGGGTTACCCCGCGGGATATTGTTGATCGACAAAGCACCGCACGAGCCGCCTTGCGCTAGCGCGCAAACATGCTCGCGCATGACAAGACTGGTTGAAGGCTCTCCGCATCCTCATGACACCGCGCACCCTGGTCGCACTGGCCTTGGCTGACACCTTCCTCGCGGGCGAGGGAAGCTATTCCGCCCTGCTCGCCGGCGCCACCTGGACCTTGGGTGCCAAGCCGCGCTGGGCGTCCTCGCTATGCCGTGCATTGCTCGCGCGCACCGGCGAGCACTTCCATTATTTCAGCCGCGCCGAATTGGCCAGCATCATCGTCGCGCACGAAGCGTTTGCGCAAGCGTGGCTGGGGCCGGGAGCGCGGCCCGCAGTGCGCCGCTACTGCCTCGATTTGCCGCGCCCGACAGCGGCGCCAGACTGGCGCCTTGCGCTGGACTTGCCATCCCTGCCCGACCAGGCTGCGCTGGCCGCTTGGCTGGACACCGCCCCCGCCAGTCTGCCCTGGCTCGCCGACCAATGGCGCAATGGCGGCGCCAGCGCGACCGCCTTGCAGCACTACCACTACCGATGGCTGGAAAAGCGCAGCGGCGGCTTGCGCTTGCTCGAAGTGCCCAAGCCGCAGTTGCGCGCGCTGCAAAGCCGCATCCTGCGCGGCATGCTCGACAAGGTGCCCCCGCACCCGGCGGCCCATGGATTCCGGCGCGCGCACAACTGCGTTTCGCACGCGACCCTGCACGTGGGCCAGCGCGCGGTGCTGAAGATGGACTTGAAAGATTTTTTCACCAGCATTCCGGCGGCCCGCATCCACGCCCTGTTCACCAAGCTCGGCTACAGCGACAGCGTGGCCGGCACCCTGGCCCGCCTGTGCACGCACCGCACCCCGGGCAGCGTGGTCGATGCCGCCGGCGTGCCGTGGCCGCAGCGCCAGATCTTGCGCGAGCGCCACTTGCCGCAAGGTTCGCCCTGCTCGCCCGCCCTGGCCAATCTATGCGCCTTCCGGCTCGACCTGCGCCTGGCCGCCCTGGCACAGACGCTCGGCGCACAGTACAGCCGCTACGCTGACGACCTCGTCATGTCTGGCGGCCCCGACTTGGAGCGGGCCGGCGAGCGCCTGTCGATCCAGGTGGCGGCCATCGCCCTCGAGGAAGGTTTCGCGCTTAACACCCGAAAAACCCGCCTGATGCGCGCCGCAAGGCGCCAACGCGTGACGGGCATTGTCGTCAACGCGCGCACCAATATCGCGCGCGCCGAGTTCGACGCGCTCAAGGCGACCTTGCACAATTGCGCGCGCCACGGTCCGCGCAGCCAGAACCGGGACGCCCGCGCCGACTTTGAACAGCACTTGGCCGGCAAGGTCGCCTACGTGAGCATGGTGAACCCGCGGCGCGGCCTGCGCTTGCGCCAGCTGTTCGAGCGCATAGCCTGGTGCGAGGAAACATCGCCCACCAACGATGGCCGCGCCGCCGGCACATCTGGCCCCTAGCGCGCGGCGGCGCGGCGCAGCGTGTAGATCATATTGTTCAAACCGAAGACGGCGGTGTCCTTGTCCACCAAATGAAACAGCAACTCGGTGCAGCCGGTGAGCATCGAAGGCACCGGTTCGGCGGTAAAGCCGAGCTTGCTGGCCAACTGCGCCGGATTGTTCAAGCCATGGTCCGGGTCGGACAAGCCGCCTTCAAACAGGTTGTCGAAAGGCAGCGACATCATCTCGTACTTGGGCTTCTTGCATCCCATCCAGCCCGGCGCGCCAAGACGATGCGCGCCAAATTCGAAGTGCGCCTTGCGTAGCAAAGGCTCCGGATGGGCCTTCAATTCCTTGCGCGCGGCCAGCCACGGCGCATCTTGCGCGCCCACCACATCCCAGGCGCCGGCAAACACGCCTTGCGCCGCACAGGGCTGCCAGCACAGGGACGCGAGCGCGGCCAGCAAACTTGCCATCGTCGTTGAAGAAATTAAACGCAAAATTAAACGCATACGCTCTGCCATTCGTGTCGATCGAAAGCGAATTCTTGCATTTATTTCCAGTCCGCTCAAGTCAAGGCGGCGCAGGCGTGGCCGGGGCGATGCAGGCGCGGCCCCGTCCCAATCCTTTCGCGCGGTACAGCTGGGCATCGGCCTGGCCGATCAGGGCCGCGCTCGCGCTCTCGGCCGTGGGCAGCATGACGGCCGCGCCCAAGCTGATCGTCACCACGTCCGTCAAGTCCGAACCGAGGTGGGCGATGCCCAAGGCGCGCACCACCGCTTCGAGCCGCTCGGCCGTGCGCAAGGCACCCTCGCCGTCGGTCTCGGGCAGCAGGCAGGCGAATTCCTCGCCGCCGTAGCGGGCCAACAAGTCGGACGGCCGATTCAAATTGGCCTTGAGCGCGCCCGCCACCAGCTTCAAGCATTCGTCGCCGGCCTGGTGGCCATAGCGGTCGTTGTAGCGCTTGAAGAAGTCCACGTCGAGCATCACCAGCGCCAAATGGCTGCCGCTGCGCATGGCACGGCGCCACTCCATGGCCAGCGTTTCGTCGAAAAAACGGCGGTTCGCCACCCCCGTCAAGCCATCCATCAAGGCCATCGCGCGCAAGGCGTCGCTGTTAAATTTAAGCTGCAAGTGGGCGTTGACCCGGTTGCGCAAGGTCAGCGGATTAACGGGCTTGTTGACGAAGTCGACGCCGCCCGCTTCCCAGCAGGCGTTCTCTTCCTCGGCGTTGGTGCCGGCGGTGACGAAGATGACGGGGATGGCGGCCGTGTCGAGCAATTGCTTGAGATGCCGGCACAGCGTCAAGCCATCCATGCCCGGCATCACCACGTCGAGCAGCACCAGGTCGGGCGGTGTTTTCTGGCAAAAGTCGAGCGCCTGTTCGCCGCTGGTGGCCATGAACACGTCGTGCTCGCGCGCCAGGATCTGGTGCAGCAGGCGGATATTGAGCGGCTGGTCATCGACCACCAGCACCTTGCCGCGGCGTCCGTCGAGTGAAAATTGGGTTCCCATCGTCTACCTCGCCTTCGTGTCTAGTTCGCACCCATGCCCTGCAACAAACCGTCGCACTGCAAGGCGGCGGCCGCGAAATCCATCGCGTCGATCACCCTGCCCAGTTCGACCAGGGGCGCGCCCAAGGCCGCTCCATACGCTTGCATGATTTCCTCGAACAGGGGCAAGGCGTCGAGGCTCGACGCTTCGAGCATGCCCTTCAAGTTTGCCAGGCGCGCTCGCGCCAGAGCCATGTCGGCCGGCGCGGCTGGACCGGCCGCCCGCGAGGCCCGGGCCGGGGCTAGCGTAGCCGCCATGGCCGCGCAGGCGCGCCCCACGCTATCGATATCGGCGGCCAGGACGGCGCCGGCCTCGTCCCACAGTGCTTCCCAAGCATCGGTGCGACAAGCCTGTTCCAGTTGTCCAGCCAGCTTGGCCAGCTCGCCAGCGCCAATCGTGCCGGCCAAACCTTTGAGCGTATGCAAGTGACGGGCCGCCGTGTTCGCGTCCGGGCGCGGTGCGCGCGCCATCAGCGCCGCCAGGATCGCGCTGGCCTCGCCGGCGAAGGCGCGCAAGGCGGTGGCGTAGATGTGCGCGTTGCCGCCGAAGCGGGCCAGCGCCGCCGCGCTATCAATGCCCGCGACGGGCGCGCCGGTCGCTGCCGCGTTTGCCGCCGCGTCGGCGGCGCCCGATTGCGCGCCCGATTGCGCGCCCGTTCCCCCGTTCATGGCCGGGTCGCCGGGCCAACCCACTTGCGCGTCCGGCATATTGCGACCGCCATATTTGAGGATCACCGTGACCAGCATGTCCAGGTCGAATGGCTTGCCGACATGGTCGTTCATGCCCGCCGCCAGCGCCGCCTCGCGGTCGCTCGCCATCGCGTTGGCCGTCATGGCGACGATTGGCAAGTCGCGCATGCCTAGCTCCTTGCGCACCAGGCGCGTGGCTTGATAACCATCCATGTCCGGCATCTGGATATCCATCAACACGCAGTCGAAGGGTACCGCCGTCGCGCCGATGGCGACGAGGGCGGCGCGCCCGCTGTCGGCCACCTCGACCAGCGCGCCTTCCATGCTGAGCAATTCGCGCGCCACTTGCTGGTTCGTCAAATTGTCCTCCACCACCAGCAAATGCATACCGTTCAGGCGCTGCGCCCCCGCTGGCGCCGCCGCCGCGCCCAGATCGATGGCGCCCACGCTGGCGAGCGCGTCGGACACCGCGTCAAACAGCATGGACGAGGTCACCGGCTTGACCAGGAAGCCGTCGAGCAAACTCGGTAGCGCGGCATGGCGCTGCGCCAGCACTTCGCGTCCGTGCGCGGTGACCATCACGATCAAGGGCGTCTTGCCGGTCGGCGCCATGCGCCGGATGCGCTCGCTGGTCTCCCAGCCATCCATCCCCGGCATGTTCCAGTCGACGAAGATGACGTCGTAGGCGCGCGTGGCATCGGCTTCGATCGCCGCCAGCGCCTGCGCCCCGCTCTCCATGGCGTCGATGCTCCAGCCGAAAGCGCCGAGCATATCGGCGAGCATGTCGCGCGCCATCGCATTGTCGTCGATCACCATGCAATGCATATGCGCGAGCGGCGCGTGGCGCCGCGCCTCGGCCGGGCCCTGCCCCCGTTCGCACACGATGTTAAAACTGAAGGTGCTGCCCTTGCCCACTTCGCTCTCGACCCCGAGCGTGCCGCCCATCAAGCCGACCAGGCGCTGACTGATCGCCAAGCCCAGGCCCGAGCCGCCGAAACGGCGCGCGGTCGAAGCCTCGGCCTGCGAAAAGCCTTCGAAGATGTGGCGGCACTGCTGGGGCGAGATGCCGATGCCGGTGTCGCGGATCGAAAAACCAAGCGTTAGCGGCGCGCCCGGCGCAGCATCGGGCCCGGTGTCGGACGGGCCCAGCAGCGCGGCCGACACCACCACTTCGCCACTGGCCGTGAATTTGATGGCGTTGCCCGCCAGATTGATCAGCACTTGCTGCAAGCGCAACGCGTCGCCCACCAGCAGGTCCGGCAAGGCCGGATCGATCCGGTACAGGATCTCGATATTTTTCTCGCCCACATTGGCCGACAGGATCACGGCCAGTTCGCGCAGCACCTTGTCGATGCTAAAGAGCTGCGGGTCGAGCTCGAGCTTGCCCGCCTCGACGCGCGAGAAATCAAGGATGTCGTTGAGGATGCCCAAGAGCGCGCGCCCGGCCGCCTCGGCCTTGCTGGCATAGTCGAGCTGGCGCGCATCGAGCGCCGTCTTTTTCAGCAGCATCAACATGCCCAGCACCGCGTTCATGGGCGAGCGGATCTCGTGGCTCATATTGGCCAGGAATTCAGACTTGGCGCGGTTGGCCTGGTCGGCCGCCGTCTTCGCCTCGAGCAAGGTCTGCTCGGCCTGGCGCTGCAAGCTGATGTCGCGATTGATGCCCAGCACCCGCAGCGCCTTGCCCTGCTTGTCGCGCTCGACCGTGGCGGCGGCCTGGATGAAGCGCACCTGCCCGTCCGGGCCGATCACGCGGAACACGGGATCGTAGACGCCGGTGCCGGCCACGGCGGCATCGAGCTTGGCGATGGCATCGTCGATGTCGTCCGGATGCACGCGCGCGCGCCATTGCTCGAAGTGCAGGCCGGCCACGCGCTGCGCGCGCGCCACATCGTAGAAATCGAACATGCGCTCGTTCCACTCGAGCCCATTGTCTTCCAGCGACCAGCTCCAGATGCCCAGCTCGGCCACGTCGGCGGCGGTGAGCAATTGGTCGCGCGCCGTGACCAGAGCGCGCAGGTCGCGCTCGCGCGCCGAAATGTCGCGCACGATGCCCACGAACAAGCGGCGCCCGCCATCGCTGATCTGGCTGACCGCCAACTCCATGCTGAACACGGTGCCGTCCTTGCGCCGGCCAGGCATTTGCACGTCTTTCCGCCCCACCACCTTGGGTGCGCCGCCGGCCAGGTAGCGCGCCATGCCCGCCGTGTGCGCGTCGCGCAGCGCTTCGGGCATGAGCATGCCGATGTGCGCGCCGATGGCCGCCTCCGGACGGTAGCCGAACATGGCCGCGGCCGCGTCGTTGAACGATTCGATCACGCCATCCTCGTCGATGGTGACGATGCCCTCGCCGACGCCGTCGATCACGGCGCGGATACGCGCTTCCTTGTCGGTGGCGTCGCGCTGGGTGCGCAACAGGTTCGCCACCAGCGGCGTGATTTGCGAATGCAGCAGCTTGGCGCCGAAGGTGACGAGCACCAGCAGCA
This sequence comes from Pseudomonadota bacterium, assembly GCA_040388555.1. Taxonomy (GTDB): domain Bacteria; phylum Pseudomonadota; class Gammaproteobacteria; order Burkholderiales; family Burkholderiaceae_D; genus Telluria_A. The sequence continues at coordinate 34,281 of JAZKBP010000049.1, read as the reverse complement.
GCGGTATGCTCCAGCGGAACTGATCGCGTATGGGCTGCATCAATTCCTCCGCGTTTTCCTTGATCACCAAGCCCAGGCCGGTCGTGTTGAGCGGGCCGTAGGCGGCCACCACTTGGTGCGCACTGTAGTCCAAACCTTTGAACAAGCCCGACTTGCCTTGGGCGGCGAGGTTCATCGGCAGCGGCCGGCCGTCGCTGTTATCGCGCGCCGTGCTGTAGGGAAGGGGGTGGTGAAAATCGGGAAAGCAGTGCAAGGAATTGGTCTCGAAAAAGCACATCCGGATTTCACCACTGTCGCCGAGGCCCTGGCCATTCATGAACTGGTCGGCGATCAAGGGCATGGGCTGCTCAAGGAAGATCTTCCCGATCGGCCCATTGGCGTCGTACAGGGGCAGCGCCATCTTCAAATAGAAACCGCCATCCCACACCAGGGTGCTCGCGACGCTGGTGCCAAGGTCGACGGCGATCGGGGGGCGCGCCGAAAACCGCCCCACCCGGATCAGCTCGCGCTCGCGCGCATCCACGATGGCCACCCCCGTCACGCCGGAGGCGAGCACGCTCTCGCCGATCACCTGCAGTGCGCTCTTCTGGGCGGCGTCGCCCGGCGCCTCATTCAACTGGCGCGTGAGCTTGTTCAAATTGGGCCGCCCAGCCGTGCTCTTGGCGCTGGCGATGGCGTGCTCGACCTCGACGTGGAAGATGGTGGTGTGGTTGCGCACGGCCAGGTTCAAGCTGTCGCTGAGCACCTCCTCGAAGGTCGACTGCTGGGCCGCGAAGCCGGCCACGCCAGCGCCCAGCGCCACCACGATGAGCAGAGCCGCGCCAATGAAGGCGACCTTCTCATCTTCGCGGAAATAACGGGTGCCGGCGGCCCAGGGCGCGTGGCGCCAGCTATCCCACAGGCCGAAGCCGGCCAGCGTCATGCCGGCGGCGGTGTGGACCGCCATGCGGGTGGCGCGCAAGCCATACAGCAAATCGAGTTCCAGGGTGTAGCCGACCAGGCCGGTCAAGCCCAGCAGCACGACCGCGAAGGTCGCGATCTGGACCATGAGCGAGCTGGCGCGGCTGCGCACCTGCCCCGCCAGCACCAGCACCAGGCCGGCGCTCAGGAAACCGAGGCCCGTGTTGAGCGCCATGCGTCCAGGCTTGGGATTGCCGTCGACCAGCCAGGCGTGCAGCGCCGGCAAGTCGATGCCGAGCGCGATGTCGAACAGATTTTCCAGGATGGCCAAGGTGGCGAGGACGACGATGGCCGCGCCCGCCGCCACCCGCAGCGGGGGGCCGGCGCCCAGGCGCAGCGTGGGACACAGCAAGGCCACGCCGAGCAAGAAAAAACACAGTCCGGTGCTAAGCACCATGGCGATGAAGGCTGGATGCAGCTGCACCAGCGCGGCGCTGCGCACGCTCCAGCCCAGCGTGACCACCAGGCCCAGCGCGGCGACCGCCGCCCCCGTCCAGGTTTGCGAAAATGTGCGCACTTTCATCGTCGGCGCCTCGGTGTCGTCGGCGGCACGCATGGCCCATCCACACGCGCTTGGCCCTACGGCAAGCAGCGTCCACTATACCGAGTTTTTACGCGAAATTAACAGAAATTTCACCTTGGGAAATCGCCTCTACTTGACATCGGATCAATCCCGTCCTATGCTTCCGGCCATGAAACTCATGGACGTCCTCTTTTTTACCTCAGCCTTCCCGGCACGTTGCGCGCAACGTCCCGGGCCGCGAGAGTGCGCCCTCTGAACTGCTCTTCCACGAGCACGCATCAAAAAGGCCCACTTCGGGCCTTTTTTGTTTTTGTACACCAAGGAGCATTTATATCATGAAGTTATTCGACGCAGAACGCGCGCGGGAGCACTGAACATGGGTGCTCGCATGGCTCCCGCGGCGCTTGTTTTGAAAAAACAATCCACGAGCGCCCGCCATGTAAGAAAGATCCATCATGACTGCACCAGTCAACCGCGCGCCATCGCGCAACTTCGGTATCATTGCCCACATCGACGCGGGCAAGACCACCCTGTCCGAACGCATTCTTTTGAAGACCGGCGAAATCCATCGCAGCGGCGAAGTCCATGAGGGCACCGCCACCATGGACCACCTGGAGCTGGAAAAGGAACGCGGCATCACCATTGGCGCGGCCGCCACCAGCTGCGCCTGGGACGGCCATGCCTTCACGCTCATCGATACACCCGGCCACATCGATTTCGCCATCGAGGTCGAGCGCTCCTTGCGCGTGCTCGACGGCGCCATCACGGTACTGTGCGGCGTGGCCGGCGTCCAGCCGCAAACGGAAACCGTGTGGCGCCAAGCGCAAAAGCACGGCGTGCCGACGGTCGTGTTCGTCAATAAGATGGACCGCCTGGGCGCCGACTTCGCGCGCGTGCTGGCGCAGATCGGCACGCGCCTCGGCGCGCTCGCCGTTCCCCTGGCCATTCCGGTCGGCGCGGGCGACGCGTTCGAAGGGACGATCGACGTACTCGGCCAGCGCTTGCTGTCGTGGAGCGCACAAGGCGCGATGACGGCCCTGCCCGTGCCCGAGCACTTGGCCGGCGCGGCCAGGTCCGCCTACGCCCACGCCGCCGCGGTGGCGGCCGACGCCAGCGAGGCCTTGACGCTCAAGTTCCTGGCCGACGACACCCTGTCGGCAGCCGACATCGGCGTCGGTTTGCGGGCCATGACCTTGGCGCGGCGTGCCGTGCCGGTGTTAGCTGGCTCGGCCTATCGCAACGCCGGCATCGAACCGCTGCTCGACGCGATCGTCGCGTGGCTGCCGTCGCCGCAGGAACGGGCGGCGCCGACAGCCAAGCTGGGCGACGCCTCGCTCACGGTCGGCACCGGCGACAGCGATCCGCTGGCGGCACTGGTGTTCAAGGTGGTGCATGACGAGCACGGTTCCTTGTCGTATGTGCGCGTGTATGGCGGCACGATGCGCGAAGGCGATACGGTCTGGAACGCAGCCTTGAACACGGCGCTGCGGATCGGACGCTTGTATGTGGTGCATGCCGACCGCAAGAGTGCCATCAAGGAAGCGCGCGCCGGCAGTATTGTGGCCGTGGCTGGCTTGAAGGAGGCCTTGACCGGGCATACCTTGTCGACCCGGGCGCTGCCGTATGCGCTCGAGACCATCCACGCCGGCGAGCCTGTGGTGGCGCTGGCGATCGAGGCTGGCCAGGGTGGCGATCGTGGCAAGATGATCGCCGCGCTCGATCGCTTCCGGCGCGAGGACCCGTCCTTGCGCCTGGAAAGCGATGGCATCAGCGGTGAAACGGTGCTCTGGGGAATGGGCGAGCTGCATCTCGATGTGGTGCTCGAACGGGTGCGCCGCGAAACCGGCATTGCGGTGACGGTCGGCGCGCCCCAGGTAGCGTATCGGGAAACGGTCGCCGGACCAGCGGTGGAAGTCGAAGGCAAGCTGTCCAAGCAAAACGGCGGGAACGGGCAATATGCGCGCGTCGTTTTGCGGGTGGAACCGTTCGAGGGTGAGTTTGCTTTCGAAAACGCCAGCAAGGGTGGCGTGGTGCCGGCGGTCTATATTGCGGCCGTCGAAAAAGGCGCGCGCCAAGCCGTCGCCCAGGGCCCCTTGGGCTATCCGGTCACCGGCGTGAAGGTGACGCTGCTCGACGGCCACTACCATGCTGTCGACAGCAGTGATATGGCGTTCACGATCGCGGCCAAGGATGGCACCTTGGCCGGTTTGACGCGCGCCCATCCGCTGCTGCTCGAGCCGGTCATGCTCGTCACGGTCGATGCGCCGGCGGCCAACGCGGGCGATGTCATCGGCGACTTGCAACGCCGTGGCGGGCGCGTGCTTGGCATCGAGGAGCACGCGGGGCATGTGGAGCTGGTCGCTGATGTTCCGCTGGCCAATCTGTTCGGCCACACGACCAGCCTGCGCTCCTTGTCGCAAGGGCGCGCGTTTGCCAGCGCGGTGTATGCGCGGCATGCGCCGCGCAGCGCCGCCGGCTGAGGCTTTGCCGGCGTGAACGTTTAAGTAGCTAGAAAAAAGGCCGGGAAGCGATTCCCGGCCTTTTTTTGGGGGCAGCGGCGAGGCCATGCGCGCCGTGTCACCTCGCTATCTCAGCTCGCCCAGGGATCAATGATGTCGAGTCCCAGGTCGGCATAGTCGCGCACATTGCGCGTCACCAGGCTTAGTCCGTGGTAAGCGGCAGTCGCACCAATTAAGCTGTCGATCGCCGGCACCGGACGGTGCGCAGCCGCGACCAAGCGTCCCCAGCGGACCGCTGCCTGGGCATCGACGGGGAGAATGCGACCAGTGAAAAACGTCGGCAATTCTGTCTCCAGCCAGTCAAGCAGCAACGCGCGCCGCGCCGCGTCAGCCGCACCCTCAACACCTTTGCGCAGCTCCCCGAGCGTCAACACGCTCAGGTACAAGCTTGACGCCGGGCGCCGCGCCATCCAGGCCACGACGCGATCGTTCGGCGCCTTGCGTCGCAACTCCGCCAAAACGTTGGTGTCGATCAGATAGCTCAAAGGTCCACCGCGCGCGTCACGCTTTCATCGCGCTTGAAATCAATGTCTTCAAGCCCATACAGCGGGGACTGGCGCATGAACTCCACGAGCGACTGATTGCTTCCAGAAAGACGCTCAAACGCCGAGCGTGACAGCACGACGGCCACGGATCGCCCATGCAGGGTGATGTCTTTCGGCCCTTCGCTCTCGGCCAACTTCACGAGCTCGTACAGACGTGCCTTCGCCTCTTGCATTTGCCATTTATGCATGATGCCCCCACTTATTCTGACTAGTCTAGTCAGCATTTAGCGGGTGGTGCGAAATATGACTAGCGTTAGCGTCGCGTGCGATCGCCAGGCATCATTGACGCGGTTCCGTCAAATGCAGGAAGTGGTTGAGGATGTGGAAGTGGTCTTCGAAGAACTGCTCTTCCATCGACGGCAGCTGATCAATCGGCGTCCAGGTCGCCAGCGCCGCGTCGTCCGACGCTTCAACCGCGGGCAATTGGGCCGTTTTCAAGTCAAAAAAGTGCGCGTGCGTGATTGTGCGGCCGCGCTGGCTGCGATTCGGATGGTCGAACACGGCCACGCCGACATAAGCATCAAGCAGGGAATGAGCCAATACGCCAAGCTGGGTTTCTTCGGAAAGCTCGCGAATCGCCGCCTGCAGCAAACGCTCGCCTGGCTCCACGAAACCGCCTGGTATTGCCCATAGCCCCTTGCCGGGATGGCCGTTGCGCCGGATTAGCAAGACGTGGCCGGCCGTCGTCACCACCGTGTCGACGGTGGAAAATATCGGCGTGTACGGCGCCGCGCGCCACGACGCCTTGTACTTTTCGATGGCGTGATGTTCCTGCACCAGGGGCGAGAATTGTGGCAGCAGGCTCCACGCCTTCAGGTATTGGCGCACCGGCATTGGCACCAAGGCGTCGATCACGCCCAAGGACACGTCGAAATCCTCCGCCTCGAACAATACGCGGCGGATCCTGGTGGCGTCAATCTCGGCTGCGACCTTCACGGTCACCAGCTGCCACTGCGGAAAATGATTCAGGTAGTAGCTCGATGCGTCCTTGAAGAACGCGATCAGGGCGATGCGCTTGTCATCGCCCGCCACCGACGCCACTGCCGCGCGCACCTCGCTCGCCCAGCGCGCGTCCTCGTAATAATCGCGCACCGCGACGAATTTAACGCGCGCGCGCGCTTCCTCGGGCAGGGTACTGGAGATCATCATGGCGCGCTCTTGCCAGGTGAAGGGATTTTTCGCGCTGCGGGCGTGAAAGGACGATCCCAGCACCACCACCACCTGTGGCGCGTTCTCGAGCGCAGCGTGCAATAGCGCGGCGTGTCCGTTGTGAAAAGGCTGGAATCGTCCAATCAGGACGGCCGTGTCAGCGCGTGCATCGATATTCATGGCGTATGTTCTCTCTCGTTTTTAGTATTTGGCCGCGATCGGCATTTGACGGCCGCTGCCGAATGCGCGCGAACGCACGCGAATGATCGGTGGCGCCTGGCGGCGTTTGTATTCGTTCCTGGCGACCATACCGTGGATACGGGTTACGAGCGCCTTGCCGTCGTCGCTTGCAACAAGCAGCTCGACAAAACGTCGCGCCGCTTGCGCCTCTAGCTCGGGCAAACGGGCGCCCTCGATATGCCACTTCAGAATTTCATCGAGCACTTCGTACGGCGGCAGGCTGTCCGTATCTTGCTGTCCGGGCGCCAGTTCGGCCGACGGCGGTTTGACCAGCACCGCTTCGGGAATCAGCTCGCGCCCGGCGTGCGCGTTGACGTGACGCGACAATGCAAACACTTCGGTCTTGTAAAGGTCGCCAATCAAGCCCAAGCCGCCATTGGTGTCACCGTACAAGGTGCAGTAACCCACAGAGATCTCGCTCTTGTTGCCCGTCGTGAGAAGCAAGGCGCCAAACGCGTTCGAATACTCCATCAAGATGGTGCCGCGTATGCGCGCTTGCAGATTTTCAAGCGGAAGGCCTTTTAGCGGCGCATCGAAGGCGGACGCGAAGCCCGTGCCATATTGATCGACCAGCGCGCGAATCGGATGCGTGTACAGCGCGATACCGAGATTCTTGCACAAGGCGACCGAATCGGACACCGATCCCTCGCTCGAATAGGCCGATGGCATGGTGATCGCAATGACATTGTCGGCGCCGAGCGCTTCGACCGCCAGTGCCAGCGTCAAGGCCGAGTCGATGCCGCCCGACGAACCCACCACCACCTTTGAAAAATGACAGCGCCGCGCGTAGTCTTGAAGGCCGAGCACGATCTGCCGACGTGTGAATTCCACTACCGACAAGCCGACCGGCTCCGGAACCGGTAGCGCCTGCCCATGCGTCGCCACGAAACGCCCATCCTCAAAGCCGATCACTTGAAAGTCTTCCTGGAAGCGCTCCGCTTCGAACACGACGCCTTGCGCGGGCGACACCGCAAATGAAGCGCCATCGAACACCAATTGATCCTGGCCGCCCACCTGATTCACATACAAGAGCGGGAGCTTGCTATGCCGCGCGGCCGCACCAAAAATGTCGTGCCGCTGCTTGCGCTTGCCAATATCGGAGGGGCTGGCGTTAATGCTCACGACCAGATCCGGTGCGGCGTCGCGCAGTGCCTTGAAAGGATTGACCTGGTAATCCTGTCCTTCATTATTCCAACCGTCTTCGCACACCATGAAGCCGATCTTATGGCCTGCCACTTCGAGCATGCAAGCGACTTCCGGGCCGGGTTCAAAATGGCGTCGCTCGTCGAATATGCCGTAGGTCGGCAACAGCTGCTTGTAATACTCGGCGACGACTTCGCCGTTGCGAATGGCGAGCAAGGCATTGTGCAAGGCTTTGCCGGGAGCGCTGCTGCGCCGCACGGTGCCAAGCACGGTGACGAGCGACGGCATCTGGCGCGAAGCGGCCATGACGTCGGCCAGCGCGGCATCAAGTTTATGCAAGAACGCGGCATCCTCGAGCAAGTCGCCCGGGTAGTAGCCACACAGGGACAATTCGGAAAACACCGCGATGTGGGCGCCCTCTTCGGCGGCCTGGCGCATATGCGCGAGTGTGGTGGCGACGTTGCCGGCGAAGTCGCCGACAGTGACGTTCAATTGGGCGATGGCGATTTTTAGCATACTCATTTTGGCACCTCAGGCTGCCGCATGTTTGAATACCTGGCTCAGGTAGGCCAGGAAGGTGGTGTCCGTGCACAGGGTCTTGCCGGCCGAATCGGATAGCTTGGCCACCGGTTGGCCGTTGCAACTCATGAGCTTCATCACGATATTCAAGGCCGGGATATGCGTATCGTTGGACAGGTTGGTCCCGATGCCAAAACCGGTCATGGTCCGGTTGGCGAAATGCCGGTGCAGCGACAAAGCCTTGGGCAAATCGAGGCCGTCGGAAAAAACGAGGCGCTTGGTGTGCGCGTCGAGCCGCAAAGTGGCGTAGTGGGCCAGCGCCTTTTCGCCCCACTCGACCGGATCGCCAGAATCGTGGCGCAAGCCGTCGAACAGCTTGGCGAAATACAGATCGAAGTCGGCCAGGAAGGCATCCATGCCGACCACGTCGGTCAGGGCCGTGCCAAGATCGCCCCGATATTCCTGTACCCAGTCTTCCAAGGCCGCTTTTTGAAAATCGCGCAGGCGCACGCCAAAGGATTGGAACGCCTGCAGGTATTCATGCGCCATCGTACCGATCGGCACCAGCTTGTATTTTTTGGCGAGGTAGACATTCGACGTTCCCTTGAAATACTGTGGCACGGCCTCGGCCAATGTCGCCACCACCTCTTCCTGCCAGGCGCCGGAAAAACGCCGGCGCACGCCAAAGTCGAAAAATTCAAAGGGGTGGCGGCACGCGGACTGGCCCTCGTAACTGCGCAGCAGTTCAATCTTGGCGGCCAGGCGCTTGCGCCCTTCCTCCAGGGCGGCGACCTGATCGAAACGGCGGAAGTACAGCTCGTTGACGATGTAGAGCACGTAGATCTCGAATCCCATCACGTGGACCAGCGGGCCCTTGGCCTGGATCTTCAGGGTCGGACCGTCCGTTTCCACGGCGATGAACTTGCGTTGAAAGCGAAACACGGTCAGAAAGTCCACGAAGTCGCTCTTGATGAAGCGCAGGCCGCGCAAGTAATCGAGCTCGTCGTCGCTGAAAGACAGGGAGCACAAATGGTCCAGTTCGCGCTCGACGTCATCCTTCAGTTCGGCAAGCGGATAGGCCGGCGCGTTGCGACAGACAAAGGCGTATTCGGTCTGCGCGTCCGGATGGCGGTGCAGCAGCGCCTGCCACATCGTGAATTTATACAGGTCGGTCTCAAGCAGGCTGCGGACGATCGGGTTCATGGTGTCAAGTTCCGTAGGTTTGATTAGCGCCGTGCGTTGGCGATCAGTTCTGGCACGACGTCTGCGGCCTTGGCTGTCTGCAAGCCGCGCGCCGCCATGTCTTCGATAAAGGCTTGGTGCTGGCTTTCGAAACCGCCCACCGCGCTCATGCAGTCGGTCAACAGCACCAGCTTGCCGAGCTGGCGCTGGTCGAAATTGGCGACCAGGTGTTCGGTGGTGGCTTTGACGCAATGACTGCCCGCCTCGCCAGTGATGAATACCCGGTCCGATGCCGCGAGCAAGTCGATGAAGCAGGAATTGAGCTGGGTCGTTTCATCCTCGTCATCGGGCACTTCGGCCAGAATCGCGGAATAGTGTTCGGTCCATGGATTGGTGCCTTTGATGACGCGGTTGACGACGCCGTGCGCGCCGTCTTCCCAGCGCGCAAAGGCCGACTGCACGTCGGCATGCACATCATGGCCCCAGCTTCCCATTTCGCAATGAACGGGCCAGACCATCAAGGTGTAGCGGCCGGCCGCCTCCAGCGTATCGAGGTAGGCGAGCGTGCGCGCCAAGGCGGCGGGGTCGCGCGGCAGATAGCGGCCGGCACGCACGTCGGCGGCGGTGATCTGGGTGAAGGGATGCACTTCCCGCTTCTCGCCATCGGTCCAGAAGGTTGGATGGGCGATATCGAGGCGGTGGTGCGAATCGATGGTGGCGCTGATGCCGCTCAAGCCGCCAAGGCCGCAATTGACAAGCTCTGCGACCTTGAGCATGTCGGCATGCGCGCCCGTGACCGGCAGCGCAGGCGCGATCAACTCGCCCGCCAGCGCTTCGGTCGGACGATAGCTGGCGGGCAAATCGCAAAAATCGTTCTGGGGGTCGATCACCAGGAGGTGGAAATTGTGTCTCATATCATTGTCCTTTCGCATGTGTTGACTCAGTGTAAAACACTTCGTTTACAAATGCAACTAAGTGAGCTATAATTTTTTCAACGGCAAATCGCTACCTGCGCTTGCAGTGTAAGGCTTTGAGCTTTTCACAGATGACAGGAGCGAGCACTTAGGCATGATGTTGGACTTAGTAGCTTGATTCATTTGGAAATTTTATGAACGATATCATTTGTACGGTCGATGTTGTCTTGCTCACTCTAAACGATGAGCACCTGCATGTCGCCTTGCTCAAGCGCGAACGCGAGCCCTACAAGGATGTCGCCGCCCTGCCCGGCGGTTTCATCCATCTCAAGGAGGACGCCGACGCCAGGGACGCGGCACTGCGCGTGCTCAAGGCGAAAACCGGCATCGAAGCGCCGTATCTCGAGCAGTTGGCGACCTTTTCCGGAGCGGCGCGTGATCCTCGCGGTTGGTCCATGTCAGTCACCTATTACGCGCTGGTGTCCTACGAGGTGATCGCGCGGGCCGGGCATCCAGACGTAAAGCTTGTGAACGTCGACAAACTTGGCAGCCTTCCCTTCGACCACCGCGCCATCGTCGAAACGGCGCTGGCCCGCCTGCGCAGCAAGAGCCAGTATTCGTCCCTGCCCTGCTATCTCGCCGGTGAGACCTTCACCCTGCCCCAATTGCAGCGCATTTACGAAGCGCTCATGGGCGAGCCTTTGAACAAAGTCAGCTTTCGTCGCAAGGTCGCGGAGATGGCGATGCTCGAAGCCGTGGAAGGGCAGTTCGAAGCGGCCGGCGCCCATCGTCCAGCCCAATTGCATCGCTTGAAACCGGAACTGCGTGAGCGCGTCCTCTTGCTCGAACGCGGGCTCTGAATGCGCGCGTCCAACAGCTCATTGTTCGATCCATTCAAATAAGGCAGGCATATGACCCCTTATGGCATCGGCTCAACAGCTGAGCTTTGCGACTACCTCGCCCTTCTGGGGTTTGCGCTCATGCAGGTACGCGAACAGCTCCAAAGCCGGATTGACTAACACGCCTTTCAACTGTCACGGCCTAAGGGGCGGCACGCCGAGCCAAAACGACAGCTAGCGGCTGGTCGGGGGTTTTGCGCCACTGCCGAGGTTTGCTCGAGCGCACCGCATTCTCGATCAGGGTCAGTTGCTCTTCACCCCTCACTTTCAAGCTATCGGCCAACAAATGGTCTTGCGTGTGGCGCTCGACCCGATTGGCGCGCGCCTTCGCCACCCGGCCAGGATGTCGGTTTGCCACAGCGCCATACCGCAACCGATGTCGTTGCCTACCAGCGCGGGATAGAGTCGGCCGACCGAAAAGAAGGCGGCCCCGATCGGATAGCCGCGTTCGGGGTGCAGGTCCGGTAGTCCGACCACGCGCTGCATGCCCGGCAATTCGGCCGTGGTCTTGGTTTGTTGCATTGCAGCGTCTTCGAGCCAGAGGCGATCGGACGCGATGATCGATACACGATCAGAAATATGTTGAACAAAATTGCCCATGTAAAAGCCAATCCAAAAGAAAGAGAAGGATTGGGCATGGCGATGCACCGGCGATCGAACGCCTGCATGGTGCGTGGAGACTTGAGGATGGCGGGCGCGATGCCGCCGGAATCAATCCAGGAAGTGACCAGCCAGACCCAGGAAAGGAGCTGTTGTGATGGATTTTTTCATTGCACTATCTCCTTTTCAAATGGGGTTGGCTTGCGAGGGGAGCAAATAGTAGAGCATTTTCCGTGCATCAACAAGTTATTTGCTGGCATGGGAAAAGCGCATGATCGGCGCTTCAATCCCACGCGTGCGCCAAGCTGCGATGGAAAATGTCATTTAGTGCCGACAGCGTCTCGCCGCGCCGGGACGGTGGCGGCACGACCGATTCGAGCCGTTCGAGCTCGCTTTCGACGAATGCATGAATGCTTGCCACCGGGGCCGCCAATCCCATCTCCGGAGCGGCGCGCTTGCGTTCGAGCAGGGCGGCGATGTCGTCCAACAATGGACGATTGCCTTCGATAAGGTGCAGCAACTGGTGAAATTCGATCGGCGCGGCTTTACCGTAACGCTCCAGCCAGCGCACCGACAATAGCGGGCGCAGGACGTAGAAATACTTCTTCAACGGGACCTGATCCGCCTTCAGATACCCCCGATAATTGGTCTTGGCCATGCTGCGGTAATGGTAGATCCCGCTCTCACACGAGTAAACCGACGTCAATCTCTGGCGCGCCAGCGCGGCGAACGGGCCGTTCTCGGCATAGATGATCGGCGATTGAATCCATTCGACGAAGGCCGGATTCGACTTCGCGAACAAGCGCAGCGCCTTGCGCAGGTCCCAGCCATTCAAGTCGATGTCATCGACGATCGGATATTCGATGACATCGCGCTGCTCTTCGAGGCCAACCGAAATATACCAGTCGCGCGGATGGACATAGATGAAGCGCGCGTCATAGTCGCTGTTTGGCGATGCGAATCCCCACGCGCGGCTGCCCGATTCAACAGCAAGCAAAACGCGAACACCATGCTCGTCTTCGGCGCTGCGGACGCGACGGAGAATTTCCGCGCGTATGTCGAGTGGAATCATCGGATTGTCTGAAATGGGATTGCTCATGCAAGGCTAGCGCAGCGGCGGCGCTGTGCTGATCGGTGTGCTTCTTCCTGCGGCTTCAAATTCCGAAAGCCGTGTTTCTATTTCTTCGACGCGAGCGGGGAAACGCTCGCGATCGATCCGCGTAGGTATTTGACGCAGTTCGATCTCGGAGTACGTCGCGTAATCTGGAGCAGACGGTAAAGCTGACTTTGATGGGTCAGACTGGGCCACCATATCCGGTTCAGACAGTATTGTTACCACGGTGGAGATGACCATCCAAACGCCGACAATGACGGACACAAGCCCCTTCGCCAATTGCCAATAATTTGCTTGCCCGGCAAATAAGAAAAATGCGCCACCAATTATCGCGATCACTCCAAGCAGGAATGGCGGCAGTTTTTCAAACGGCAAGAGGAAACTCATCGCGGCCTCCAAAATTATTGAAGCAAAAACGAGCGCGAACATTCAACATAAGCAACGGACTCGTTTAGATTCACATATCGCCTAAGCGTACGCCAAGACGGGCCTCAATCTTCCGCCAACAGGGCGTTGTAAATCAGCGCGCCGAGTATCGCGCCGGCGATCGGGGCCACCCAGAACAGCCACAAGTTCCCCATTGCCGCGGTTTGGGCAAAGAGCGCCGGGCCGGTGCTGCGTGCCGGATTTACGGAAGTATTCGACACTGGGATGGAAACGAGATGAATCAAGGTCAGGCATAAGCCGATCGTCAAGCCGCCGAATCCGCCAGCTGCACGTTTGGCCGTCGCGCCCAGGATGACGATCAGGAATATCGCCGTCATGACGACTTCGCAAACCAGCACCGACACCATGCTGTATCCACCCGGCGAATTCGCGCCGTAGCCATTCGTTGCGAAGCCCCCCACGCCTGTGAATCCTGCCTTGCCGGATGCGATCAAGTAGAGCACCCCGGCAGCGGCAATCGCACCCAGCACTTGCGAAATAATATAGCCAGGTAGTTCGCTGGCCTGAAAGCGCTTACCGATCACCAGACCGATTGAAACGGCGGGATTGAAGTGGCCGCCGGAAACAGGACCGAAAGCATAAGCGCCGGTCACGACGGTCAGTCCGAATGCGAGTGACACACCGAGCAAGCCAATACCCAGACCCGGAAAAGCCGCGGCAAGAACAGCGCTGCCGCATCCGCCCAATGTTAGCCAGAAGGTGCCGAGAAATTCGGCTGACCATTTTTTTGTATTGCTCATCGTTGTCGCTTTCATGAAAGGTTGAGGGATATAAGCATTCGAGATTTAGGCGACTACGGCCACGAACCAAACTGGCCTTTATACTTCATCGGTGAAACGACTCTTTTGGCCGGACTCAGCCGGCGAGCGTGGGCATCCAATGGCTGCATTATCGTTCATTCAGGCTCGTCTGCACTATCTGAACTGCAGAAATTGAGCGCTGTGAGCCTTCGGAAGGCGAGGCAGAGGTACACCACCGCCGCGCCTGTATCTTGTGTCGCATTTCCCCCGCGGCGTTACAATGGGCACCCATCTTTTCCCGGCGTGACTTCGATGAAATTTTTTGGTCCTGGCAAAGTGACACCGTTCAAGAAAACAATCATTACTTCGTCCGAGACGCGCTGAAACAAGCGTTGAGCGAGGTCGCGGACGACCTAGCGCTCTATGAGGCGGCAAGGCCAGAGCTTGACCATGACACCCTAAATGTACCGGGCTTGGCAGCGATTACTGAGACGATCTTCGATAAGATCAACGTGGCGTCGGTTTTTGTGGCGGATCTGACGTATGTCGGCAAGTCTCACAAGGAGACGAAAATGCTTCCGAACCCTAACGTGCTCATCGAGCTTGGGTACGCATTCAAATCACTCGGACTGGAACGCATCATCCTTGTCGCAAATTCTGCTTACGGTGCAGGTCCGGACAACTTGCCGTTCGATCTGCGCCATCGCCGCGCACCGATCGCCTTTAACCTACCCGTGACTGCCAGCAAAGACGACCGGACGCGAGAGCAACCCGACCTGGTCAAGAAATTAAAGCCGGCACTAGCCGGCTGCTTAGTGCAAGTGATCGAGCAAAACAGTGCAGTATTGGAAATCCCTGGTCATTCCGCACGGCCGGGCGAGAGATCGGTCTGGTTTGCCGCCGGCGCCCGTATCGAGCACCTGGGAGATTCCGGTAAGACGTATGAATGGGAAGTACCCGACACCACACGGTTTTACATGCGGTTCCGCCCTGCAAAAAAAGACACCAATCTCAGTTCCGTCGAGGTGAAGAACCGATATTCCTTTTATGCTCTGGGGCCATGGAGACATGGAAATGGCGGGGTAAATCAAAACGGAGTGGTCGCGGTAGGTTATTTCGATGAAAAGGAAATCACCGGCGCCGCGCAGTGGTTCAAAGACACCGGAGAGCTGTGGGCGTTCAGTAATGCCGTGACATTTGAGCGGGGCGGTATTCCATTGCTCGCATGGAGGGACCTCCCAAAATACGTCATGCAATATCTGGAATCTTCTCTGCAGTTCTTAGGTAAAACGGGCGTCACTGGGCCGATCATGATTGAGGCCGGAATAACCGGTCTCAACCGAGTCACATGGCCTGATGAAAACTACGGAACATATAGCGGTCATTCTGACGAGGCATACTTCAGCCAGACGTCGTCAACCTGGGTGGAAGAAGAGAGGTATGAGTTCATTGCAAAAACGCTCAGCGCGGTTGCAGAAACATACGGACGTCCCGCAATATCTGTTGAGCATATCAAAGCGAAAGTCTAGCGACTCGCGGCTCAACCAATACCTATGGAAATCGAAGCGGCCGGGCTACTAAACGAATTCCCCAAAGCGCAGGCCTCGGTTCCTGGCGGCACGATCGACTTTGTGCGGCAGACGAGCAAGATGGCCACAGCGCCCGTCGGCAGGACCCAATGCGAGCGTTGAGGGGCCAGTGACTGCTCCTGGCCGGCTCGTGCCGATCATACTCGATGGACGAGCTATTGCTTTGCGCTAAGCTACGGCCATTGGCACCATCATGCCAGCGCCTTCAGCCCTAATTTTTCCACTACATAGAGCATCTTGGCGGCAAGGCCGCTGGGGACGTTATCGCCGACCTCCCATTTTTGAACTGTCGATGTACTGGTATTCAAATAACTAGCGAAAACGCTCTGGCTGACCTTGAATCGATTCCGGATGCGCTGAACGTCCTTCGCAGTATAGACAGGTACTTTGGTCAAGCATGACTCGTCGAATTCACGCATCGTCTTTGCATCAATCTGCCCCATCTCATGTAAATCAGAGGCCGCGCTGTGGATCGCTTCGAAGGCTCGGCTCTTTGCTTTTGTCTTAGCAGTCATGGCAAATCTCATTCAATTTTTTCGCGAGAACGTCATTGGCGACGTCCGCGTCGGTTAGCCTCTCGTAAATCTTGGCAAGCTTATTGAAGCCAGCAAGTTCGTCATCGTCGATGTTGGCTTGGTCATTTTTCGAAAACAAGCAGGCGTAAATCCAATACCGTTTTCCCTTGGCCAAGATTATGGACCGGTCTTGGTTGTTGTTCAGTCGCTTTTTCCATACGCCACCGCCCAAGTCGTCAGCCTTCCCTTGCCAGATTTCAGCCACCGCTTCGCACAGATCGGCATCCGAGATCCCAGCAAGCCTGGCTTCTTTCGCAAACCACTTGGTCTTGAAGGCTCGCTTCCTGCCGGCTGCCGGACGGACCGCTAATTGCGAGGCTGATTTCGTGATTCTTGCTTTGGCCATGCGAAACTATACCACCCAATGGCATAGATGGTTGATCTCGAAAAAAGTTCACAGGCAGAGCTACGATGGCAATTGACATATCACCAATCGGTCAAAATTCAACCGAGAAGGATGAAGCGGCAACGCGTGCTCCCTATGAGAACGCGGGCTGATGGGACTTGATGGGATGGTATGAAAGACATTAATGGCGGAAGCGGTGACATCCATCAATGCCATACAAGCGATTGATTTTGTTCCCGGTCGTAGGCTTCGCCGTACTCGTCCTCAGCCCCGCGCGAGGTTTGTCAATTGACTATTTCGTGTTGATCGCCGAACCTCGTCCTGATGACGCCCATGACGAGCGAACGAATGCCATTCATGTCGCCGATCTCGATCAGCGCAGTTCATACCAGACACCTCGACCAGCGCCCTGCTGGTTGAGGCTGCCGCGCTCGACCAGCGCACGGAAATGCTGCTTGAGCGTGTTGCGGCTGGCCCCAGTAAGTTTGATGGCGTCGCCGATGGTAATACGGCCGTGTTCGCGGGCAAATTCGACGATCTGCAAAGACAGCTCGGGCAGTGCTGCCAATACCAGTTTCTCTCGCTCGACTTTCTTTTCCAGTCGCCGAACCTGCTCGGCCAGCGAGCGCAGGAAAAACGTCAGCCACGGCTGCCAGTTCGGCGCTTCAGTGCGAATCGTGCCCTGAGTCTGACGTAGTGCGAGGTAATAGGCTTCCTTGTTCTGCTCAACCACGCTCTCCAGCGAGCTGTAGGGTACATAAGCGTAGCCTGCCTGCAGCAGCAACAAGCTTGTGAGTACGCGGCTGAGTCGCCCGTTGCCGTCTTGGAAAGGATGGACCTCCAAAAATACGACGACAAATAGGCCGATGAGCAGGAGGGGGTGTAGGCGACGCGGTTCGCGTTCTGCTTGAACCCACGTCAGCAATTCAGTCATCAGGCGTGGCGTGTCGAATGGTGACGCGGTCTGGAAAACAATGCCGACCTGAGTACCGTTTTCGTCGAAGGCGGCGACGCTGTTCGAATTGGTCTTGTAGTGGCCGCGATGCCTGACATCCTTCTCACTGTAGCGGAGCAGAATCTGGTGCAATTGCTTGATGTGGTTTTCGGTGAAGGGGATATCTTGCCACGAACTGAATATCAAATCCATCAGCTCGGCGTAGCCGGCCACTTCCTGCTCATCGCGGGTAACAAAGGACTTGATCTCAAGATGGGACAGCAACTGTTCCACCTGCCGGTCCGACAACTTGCTGCCCTCGATGCGTGTGGACGAGCCAATGCTTTCGATGGTCGCCACGCGACGCAAGGCTGATAGACGATCGGGGGCGAGCGTCCCCAAGGTACGCCAGGCCCCTTTGAACTCGTCAATCCCGGCAATCAGGCGCAAAATCTCCGGAGTAATTTGAATGGTGTCGGATCGAATCATCAACCAATGATACACCCATTTACACCCATTTCATGCTTCGCGCCCATTAAGGCCCCCATTTACATCCAATTCAAGTGCCTCCATGCGCATGCGGCTTACCGCTGGGGAGCATCGCCAACAGGCACGCTCGAACCTTTCCGCACCAACCCTCGCAAAGCCGCACGTCAAGACCGTAAAATACCGACCTTTAAGGAACCTCGTCGCCGCTTGCACACTTTTATAGTTCCGCAAAGCTAATCCAGTGCAGGCAGACGTACGGGCAGGTCCACTCAACAAATTGAAGGAGGCCAAGCAGCTCTTGGCAACAATGAAGAATTCTCTCGGTTGGAGCGATGTCAAAGCCAAGTTGGCCGACTTCGATCGCGCTGGCTTGCTCAGCCTCGTGCAAGATCTATACGGCTCCAGCAAAGACAATCAGGCCTTCCTGCACGCCCGCCTTGCACTCGGCGGGGACGTACTCAAGCCATACAAGGTCATTATCGACCGCTGCTTGTGGCCTGACGTCTTCAAGAATCAGGATACGTCGGTATCCAAAGCGAAAAAAGCAATTGCCGATTACAAAAAAGCCATCGGCCTGCCGGAAGGCATGATGGAGTTGATGGTGTTTTACTGCGAACGCGCTGCCGGCTTCAGCAATGATATTGGATTACAGGATGAAGGCTACTTCGATGCATTGATACGGATGTTTGAGCAGGGATTGAAAATTTCACGCACGCTGGCGCTTGAACAGCGCGGCGATTTTCTGGCGCGCCTCGATGCCGTTCGCGACGTCTGCCGCAATTTCGGCTATGGCGTGGGGGATGACATGGACGCAATGCTGGCCGAGTATGGGTTTGATGACTAAACAAATTCCAATGGCAGCGCTGCAGGCCGAAAACGCGCGCTTGATCGCCCTGCTGGAAGCGCACGGCATCGCGTGGCGCGTACCGGTTGACCCAATTCCAGTCACATTCTCGCCGGAAGCACCATCGAGGCTCTGCACCGACGAGAAAGTGGCGCTCTTTCGGCGCCTGTTTCGTGGCCGTACCGATGTGTACCGTATCGAGAGCAAGGATAGTGATATCGCTTCATCGATTCAAACAGAAAAAGCATTATTTGATGACTACCCTCACCCATGACCTTGCCGGAATTCTTTCAACTATTCGTCGCGATGGCAGCTTCTACGCGACAGGTACGACCGACTGTGCGATACCGGTGCTCGAAGTGGACGGTGTCGGCCGCATTTCCCTGCCGCTTCTGCAGGTGCAGGCCGAACAGCTCATTGCGGTTGCGACGCGCTCGCCCTACGGCCGCGGACAGGAAACGCTGGTCGACACCAAGGTGCGCAAGACCTGGCAGATCCCGGCCGAACGCATTGGACTGTCGGGCCGCAGTTGGCTTGGTACGCTCGATGGCATCGTTGCCAGGGCCGCAGCCGGGCTGGGCGTGACCGAGCCGGTGTCGGCTGAACTGTACAAACTGCTCGTCTATGATACCGGCAGCTTTTTCGTCGAGCATCGTGACACGGAAAAAAGTGGCGGCATGTTCGCTACCCTCGTGGTCAATCTGCCGTCCGTATGCAGCGGCGGCGAGTTGATCGTGCGCCATAAGGGGCATGAGGTGTGCTTAAATCTCAGCGGTGCCGAGCCAGGTGACGCCTCCTTCGCCGCCTTCTACGCCGACTGCGTGCACGAGGTGCGGCCAGTGACAGAGGGCTACCGTCTAACACTCGTCTACAATTTGCTGCGCAAGGACGACGGGCCGGCGCCAACTCTTCCCGAGTATGACGAACAATCAAGGGCCATCACCGCCCTGCTCGGCCAGTGGGTCCAGAACAAGCATCTGGCGCACGACGAGACGCCCGATAAACTCATCTATCCACTCGAGCACGCATACACATCGGCCGAGCTTGCGTTTGACGCCTTGAAGAACGCCGACGCGGCTGCCGCGGCCGCACTTGTTCCCGCCGCCACCGCAGCCGACTGCGAGCTGCACCTTGCGCTGGTATCGATCGAGGAAAGCGGCAGCGCCGAGCACGATTACGCGCCACGCGGGCGGAGCCGCTGGTACCGGAATGACGACTATGGCGACCGGGACGAGGATTTCGAGATTGGCGAAGTGTTTGAACGCAGCTTGACCGTGTCGCACTGGCGAACCCCCGATGGCGCGCTAGCCGAGATCGGCGCCTTGCCCTTCCTTGAAGAGGAGCTTTGCCCGCCCGACAGCTTCGAGGACATGGAGCCGGACGAGCAGTATTTTCATGAAGCGACGGGAAACGAAGGGGCGTCATTCGAGCGCACCTATCAAAGGGCGGCCCTGGTGCTGTGGCCGCGCGAGCGCAAGCTGGCCGTGCTCAACCAGGCAGGTCTGCCAGTGACCCTGCCCTATCTGGCCGATCTGGCGCGCCGCTGGATGCAAAGCGGTGAGGGCAAGGATTCAACGCTGTGGTGCGACGCGCATGTGCTGTCCGGTCATATGCTGGCGAATTGGCCCACAACGCAGCGCTACGCGGGGGCTCAGGCGGACAGGGAATCAGGTTTCTTGTCGAGTCTGACTCGGTTGAATGACACCGAGCGCATCAATGGTTTTCTAGCTGAGGTGTCCGCACTGGGGAGATACTGCGGTCCCGAGAACGCGGCGCTAGTAGGGGCAATGGGCGTTCTGCACCCGCAACGTGCGGCTGAACTCCTTGAACACATCGTCGCAAGAAATGCACACATGCTACCCGGTGCTTGCGCCAATCTGCTGGCGCGCATGGTGGCCCCCTCTGCCTCGGCTGGTGGCAATACCCCAGCACTGCTGCGCCCGGCCGCGGCGGCGCTCGTCGAGACGCTGCTCGGCGAACGTGACAATGCCCATCCGTCGGCCCCATGGCAGCGTCCCGCCGCCGTTGAACCGAGCCTGGTCGACGACCTCCTCTACGCCCTGGCCATGATTGATGCGGAATCACTGGCTGAGCGACTGGTGGACTACGCTCTAGCCAGTGATACCACGTTCGGCCCAGACACCATCCTGGTACCAGCCATGCTGCTGTTGACGGAGCGCGAGCATATTAAAAAACTCAGCTGTGTCGAGCGTTTGCGCGCCACGTGCCTGGGCCACTTGCGCACGCGCGCAACGGAACCGCTGGCACCGCCCGCCGATTTTGCGCGGCCCTGCGCGCTGGCCTGCCGCTGCAAATATTGCGCCGAACTGGGACGCTTCCTCGCCGATACTGTGTGCCGGGAGTGGGTGTTCAAGGCGGCCGAGTCGCACCGCCGACACGTTGAGGCGTCGATCAGGCAAGGCGGCTGCGATCTCGATCTGGCGACGCGCAGGCAGGGAAATCCCCATAGCCTGGTCGCAACGAAAAATCAGGCCAGCTACGAGCGGCGCGTCGTCCAACGGAAGAACGATCTTACTGATCTGGCACGGCTCAACGTGGCGCGATAAGTTGATGGCGCACCACGCTGTCCCTGTCGTCACGAAGACAGTCATCCAACGCCGCTGCTGCTGGGATGCTTCAAGCGCCAGCGTTTAAAGCCGCACCAAACAGGTGAAAGAAATGAACCGAACACGACCATCCCAGCAAGAAGCGATCGAGCGCTATCTTGGCAGCGGCGAATTTGACGCGAGGCATTTCGCGTGGCCCGGCGATAATTTCATGGAGTGCGACCAGATCGGCACTGCCGCCTTGCGTGAAGCGCTTATCGCGACGGTCCGCCAGCGCAGCGCCCATGCCGTCGCACCGCGGGCGCTCGGTGCACTGGACATTACTGCCTTCGGGCGCGCACGGCTTGCGCCCATGGTAAGGGGATTGTTTCCACCGAACGAACAGGAAGCCGTGCTCGACGTTCTCGCCGGCTCGATCGTCTTCCTTACTCCCGTCAATATTGAATCGGTGCTGGCCAGGACGCCATGGCTGGGCACGGCCTGGAACCTGGCGAACCTCTACCTCGGCAGTGTCAATATGGACCTACTCGCCTGCGATGCGCCACAAATCCTTGGCCTGAGCGAGGAAACCACTTGCTATGTGTCCATGACCTACTTTGAGGAACAAGACGCCTTCGACGACTACGTGGTGCATGAGGCGGCGCATATATTTCACAATTGCAAACGCGAGACCATCGGTCTACCTGACGTACGGGGACGGGAGTGGCTGCTCGATATCGACTTCCGCAAGCGCGAGACGTTTGCGTACGCCTGTGAGACCTATAGCCGTATCGTCGCGTGCGGCCATGACAGCGCTACGCGCAAGGTCTTGCTGGCGACCTATTCCCAGGGGACGATGCCTGCGCCAAGCGAGCTCGACAGGTTCGAGTACATCGACATCCTCAGCGATGCGGTCGCCTCCCGGAATGGTTGGAAGCGTATCCTGGCGCGGTGCGCAGCACACAAGGGCCAAAGGTAATGAAGCGACAGAGTGGCGCTATCGCTGCTATTGGTCCTTGCCTGCCAGCGTGAGCGATACTGCAGGCAAGCAGGAATCATTCAAATTCGATGCAGTCTTTTGACGACATAAAGCGATTTGTTCAACACTCGGGATTTCATAAAGTCTTCCTTCCGCGCATCCAGTCTTACAACCCGCAGTCGATCAGGCTAATTGCGATATCCCCTGTGCGAACGGCCCATTCTTTACCGACATGATTACCCTTTGTCTGTAATCTGCTTCCTATCGGCCGTGCTCGACATGGTCCGCAGATCAAATGGAAATCGACAAGCAATATGGACAGCCGGCGCCCGCTTAAGCAAAGAGTGTCCTGCCAGAAGCCGTGCTGAAGTCGCCGGCTACGACGATTACGATCAAGACTCATCTGTGGTATGAAGAGTATGAGTGGCTCAAGGGGCTAGGCCATCGGTTGCAGAATTTCGGTACCAACATTCGTCCAGCGCGGTACCAACAATTGTACCAACAATTTCTTGGGATGGCGGCGGACCACATGCAACGGTGTGGACCTGAATCTCAGAGGGAGGATCGGTGACTCAGGCCAAAATGGGACGTTATGAAATGGTAAGAAACGATCCATTGGCGGAAGCGGTGAGATTCTCACTTGCCGCTTATATTTCCCTTATCATTCAATGACTTAGCGATAAGTTTAAACTCGATTTTGTCACACCTGTTTGTTCCACCTGAACAGGCCTCGACAGCCCAATTCTACCTGACTGGGCCACTTCTGTAACCCGTTTGTTGAGGACTCCCGCTTGTGGCGAGACGGCCGTGATACCGATACGAGAACTACATCCCATCCAGTCCCCTGCCCTCGTGCCCAGGTGGTACGCATTCGCTAACCGAAATTAAATCGTTAGCCATGACGGAGTCACCTGGCCACAGGGGCACCGAGTTCTTTCGGGAGAGTTGGCGGCCGCCATCGACAAATTGGCAGTAGCTCATTCAAGCCATCCTCGGATGGCCTTCTTCATTGTCCGAAGACCTGGAGCCTATACAAGACACCATAGGCCAACTTGGAGAACTCATTTGGATACAGAAGCACACGCAGCAGCCTCACCTGAAACGACGCCATCAAGAACGCTGGTAGTACGCCATACGTTTTCAATGTCCGAGAGCGACTACACGATGCTTGATACCCTTCGAAGGGCTGCGGAAGCCCAAGGAATGCGTCTCTCGGCAAGCGACATCTGCCGCATCGGGCTGCACGCAATCAGCGGCTACAGCGCTGATGAGGTCATCGCTGCGGTCGACAAGCTCGAACGACTGAGACCAGGAAAACGGTCCTGACGATTGATTCCATAATTTTGATGCCACGGTCGCGACTCACGTCACCACCGTGGCATTTTCTCTTTTCATGGAGAACTGGGTAGTCTAGCCGCATCCAATAAAAACTGACGAATGTGCTCCACCCTTGTCGCAATAAGGTAGTTGCTCTTCGGCCAAGCCCAAACGATACCTGTTACAACAGCCAAGTTCGGAGACCAAGGTTGGTTGGTGTAGAAGCATTCAAGCCTGCGCGTGTTCCAGACTAAACTGCCACTCAGTCCATGTGGGTCTGAGAGGCCGGGGCTACGAGAACTACCCGAGGTCTCAAACGGTTGGGCGCGTTCTGGACTGTAGGCAATAGCAAAATGGTAGTCAGGGTCGAACTTTTCGTGCGGCTCGGCGCCTTCATGAAAAAGGTACTCCTGCGTGGGAAGTGCCTGGCAGACAGAATATGAATAGTTTCCCAATTGCCTTACACGTGCCCCTGGATAACCCGCCATCCACAAAATCTCATGTGGAACGGTCTCGTGCCTATCAGCAAACCTCTGAAAAGGAACGGAGGACGCTTGGGTACCATTTTGAGCCCAAACGCTAGGCGAGACCGTGGCCGCTCCAACATCAATCGGAGCCCCCAAACCGTATCGTTGAGACGCTGCTGGTACGAACCTGTCAAAACCAAAAAAAGAATGATGAAGTCCCTCCTTCTCGATGACGTGGTCGTTGCTTACTAACAGGCGAACCCCAGACACTTCGACAAACGCGCCGGTTCCGTTCTCCATAAAGTCAGCATTCGACGCGCTCGGGTAGTAAGCTTCGACGAGACTAGGCACTAAAAGCTGAGCCATTCCCTGCTGAACCTCTTCAAATAGAGACCTCAATTGTTCGTCAGGGATTGTTTCTTGGCCGGGGTAGAGGTTTTCGCTCATGGTTTGGATGATTCGCTTGATAATGTAGATTATTGCTCTATGGTCAAACGCTGATAATGGACTTACATTGGTGCCTGAGGCGCTAATTTCCAACACGCGCGGCGAGTGTTATCCGCGTCTACACCTCATATTGACACTCAATTTCAATCATCAACTGCGAAATAATTCACTCGCCCGCCAACGGTCGTCAAAAAAAGCTGAATCAAAGGTTAGGATAATTCCGCGTTCGAAGTAGGATTTCGATTTGGTCACCGTAGTTGGAGTGCGACGAAGCTGGATTATTCCAAGTCTCGCGCGTAATTTCCAACACGGTAATGAGGCTCTTCCTCCTGATTTTGTCACCACATAAAAGGGAAACATCTTGCGCCGACCCGTTATGCGAAATCAGCGTAAGGCCTTGTTGAAGGCTCGACGGACTCGGTTCCATGTGGCCGTGCGAAATTACGTTGCCAAAGAACTTGGACTTGTCACTCGGATTGGCTTCATACAGTTTCATTCTAACTTCGTATAATTTCACTTCAGTCCTCAAAGTTACGGCTCGACATTAATCTAATATCTCCCGCTGACAGATTGTAGTCAGTAGTGTCGCCTGAGAGCGATTATCCACTACTCGGCCTCGGCGGCCAGCAAACCGTCGCGCCACCTGCCTCTCCCATCACACGGCGCCAGACCTCCTCCGGGAAATACCCTCGCTCCGTAATCGCGCCAAAGAACTCCGTCCCTCCGATGGCCTCAGTAAGCACGACGACCGGGGTCTGCCCAGCTTTGAGTTCAACGGAAATCCTGTCCGACGAATACAGGCCTTCGTCCGTAAAGCAGACGCGCTCGATGTCCTCCCAACGAAAGGACTGGTTCCATTTCGCATCCATCTGGCCATGGGCAACGACCCGGACCTCTTCATCGTCGAACACGACTGAAAGCAGCTGGTCCAGCGGCTTTGGGCGGCGAGTCTTCCACCATTCGGAGAGTCGGGCGAGAATTGGCATCAAAGGTTTCCGCCCACAACCGCAAGAAATATCTGGTTCAATGCAGCGCGTCGACGATGCGATGGGCATTCAACACGACCGAGAGAAAGTTCGACAGTCTGCCCAGTATGACCGTCATACCGGAAATGGTTGCAAAAGGTCGACGACATCGACGCCGAGCGCATCAGCTATCCGCTCAAGGGTATCGACTG
Source organism: Pseudomonadota bacterium (assembly GCA_040388555.1). Classification (GTDB taxonomy): domain Bacteria; phylum Pseudomonadota; class Gammaproteobacteria; order Burkholderiales; family Burkholderiaceae_D; genus Telluria_A. The sequence goes on along the minus strand of JAZKBP010000049.1, from coordinate 9,077 downwards.
AAATATTCCTCTTCCCCGTCTCGACCTGCGAAAAAAACGTCTGAGAAATTCCTGCATTCGCCGACAACGTGTCCTGTGGAAGGCCGCTCTTCAGTCGCAGGTCACGAAGGTTGTATGCAATGCGCTCGCGAGCGCGGGTTGGTTTATTTTGACTGCTCATAGCGGCGCTAGCTTGGCGTCAAATTCTATGCTAGTCTATTAACTATAGTTAGTATTGGCCAGACCCAACCAACTCACCCACGTCGAAGCAAGTAGACCACACCCCGCATCTTCCGATTGAACATACACACGATGCCAGCACCATCACTGCACTTTCTCGCCGCGCACCACCTTTTCAGTGCCGCTGTCGTGGCCTTTCAGAACACGCCCAAGGCCGAACATACAGCGCCGCCAGTCCAGGATGTCGCCGAAGCGTTTGAGGCGGCCACACGCGGCTTAGAACCAAAAGAAAGAGTCGCGCTCGTGGAGTACCTGGCGCGCCTTTTGCATCTCCCTGGGAAAGTCTCCAATGAACGAACGGACCGGCGTCGCGATGCAAACATGCTTGACGCCGCCATCGAAGCGAATCTCGAAGCTATGCGGCGTGACGACACGTTGATTACGAGGGCCGAGCTGCTCGAGCGCACCGGCATGTTTGATGAAGCCTTGGCCTTAATGCTGAAGAAGCACCGAATCTTCAAACTGCCGCGCATTAGGAACGTCGACTTTGAAGGCGACCCCGACTACTTCCCGGCGTTCTATGCGGGCGAGGGAATCATATTGCATCTGGCTGGAACAGTCTCGGCTGCAATGCGTGCGCTCGACGGACTTCGGAAGTTCCGATTTTTCATCACGCCCGAGCCACGCTTGGAAAATCGTACACCGCTCGATGTCATCAATAACAGCCCGGACAAATTCAAGGTCGTAATGGAATGTGCCCGGGCGTTCCACAAAGAATTCGGTAAGGCTGCGACCTCAAAAAAATGATAATCGACCCTACTTGTACAAGTCCGACACCTTCGAGACACTTCAAATGTCCGCGCTGCGGCTGGGTGCGCATCGGCATCTCGCTCGAAGACGCGCAAGAGCAAGTACGTCAGGCCCAGGCGTTCTACGTCGTTGTGAGCAAGATAAACCACGTCACGATGCGCGGGTCAGAGGCATATCTTCAAAGCTACAAGAAGTGTTTCAAATGCGGAGCTCCTTCAGCAGACTTTGTGCCAGCACTGCCTGGCGAAGTTCCGATTGAAAGTACGCAGCAAACAGTAATTGACGACGATGCGAAAATGAGCGACGACTACTCGATACCAGACGGTTTCCCCCGCCGCCCGCGGCACCTCGGCGCAGTGCCTGGCGCTCAGGACAAGTTCCTGGCCGTCGAGTACCAAGGCCGCTACTACCCACCAGGCTGTACGCCTCCTGAACTACACGAGAGGTGGCGGTACTGCATGTCGCTGGTCGAACAGTTCGTGCCTGCATGTATTGAAACCAAGAAAGGCAAGCGCAAGCACATGCCCGAGGTGGAGATACTTGACCAGTACCTAGTGCGACTAATTGAGACGAACTGGGTCAGCGACGACGAAGCACGCTGGGTGATTCGCGAAGCAGCACGGCTGCTGGACTGGCCGGCGCGAGAGACTGAACATGGCGACTGACGACTTCGAGCCGTTCCGGGGCCTGCCGCTCACGCGCGAGCAAGACGCGGAAATACGCACATTCATCGCGCGCCACCTGGCGCGCGGCGAGCCATGGGACACACTTGGGTTTAGCTGCATGTTGAAGGACATACTAAACCCGCGACCTCCCGAGGATGAGTGCACGTGAGCGACCATCTCACCACTGCTTCCACACTCTATCTCGGGATTTCGGGCGTATTGCACCCAAGCGATTCCTTCTACAGTCTCATGCATGGGCGTTCTCCCTGGGAGGATGGGCACTCGAAGTACGAATGCGCACCGGTCCTCGTGCAGGCATTGGAGAGTTGGCCGGACGTGGAAATTATTCTCACGTCGACACAGCCATGGGCACACGGTTTTGAGTCTGTGCTCGAACTCCTCGGCCCAACGCTCGCCGCGCGCGTGGTCGGACACACGCACGAGGACCTAACGACCAAGGTCAAGCGCGAGGTAAACACGCGCAACGGATTGAAGCGAACTGTCGGAATTTCGAACGAGGATTACTGGCGCATGAACAAGTCCGCAATCGTCGCGACGCACGTTAAATGGCGCCGCCCTGACCACTGGATTGTGGTCGACGATGAGGACATCCTTTGGCCGCATGACGTACGTCGTGACCGGCTCGTTCTGACTGATGGTTGCGTTGGCCTGCAAAGTGCGGAGGGGCAGGACCGACTGCGAACAGTGATGCACATGAATTTCGGACAAGGTACGAAATGAAGAACCTAGGAGAGTTCAAATGCCCAAAGTGCGGCTGGGCATGCGCCCAGTAGTATTTGCGGACCTAGATGACGTGTTCGCAATTCACCAAAAGCACAACTCATTTCAGGTTTTGGCGGCGTTCAAAAATGCAGCGCTCGACGACGTTCCGAGTCTTTGGAAACACATCTTCGATGCTTCTGCGTGCAAGAATCTGCGAACCCTCCATGACGAATTCGCTCCCGAATATGTCATCAGCTCGTCATGGGCTTCGTTCCTGGACCGCGCGCAGATTTGCGAAGTGCTGCGGCGCACAGGACTCGAATTTGTCGTTGAAAATTTGCATCAAGATTGGCGCACCCCACGCGAGGATGGGTCATATCGACTGACGGAAATCGACAAATGGCTCGACACCCATGCGCTTGAAGCCCCGCTTCCGTACGTTATCCTCGACGACCACTTGAGCGGCCAATCCTTACCGGGCTCTCATCTTGATAAGCGAGCCGTGCTTTGTGACGCTTGGATAGGTTTCACGCATCCCAAATTGCGGTCGGCTCAAAAAATCTTGCGCGACCAACTGCGGAGACACGGGGTGCGGACACGGGACTAGCGCTGGCGCACTACCCTCAGCACTTATGCCCAAGTCAAATCGCTGTTGACAACATCCCAGATGGAAGCTGAGGAGCACTTCGTCGACGAAGCACTATATGCAACCACTGAAGCGGTGCAACTCGCCAAGGACTCAAATGACTCCTCGATACTGTTCATGGCGACACAGATGCAAGCACCCGTTGGCCCTTACTGTAGGAAGACTAACCTTGATGCTACGGGGCGCCCTTAGGCTTGCGTAAGGTGGGAAAACAGCGCAGCTACTCGCCATCCGAGCGCCTGCAGCGATATCACTCCGGGGCCGAAACCTGCAAGCCCGCGCGTAACCCGTGGGCAATCCGGACCATCGCAGCGATGTCGCCCGAGCCCATAAGCAAGGCCGGTGACATCCCCTGCTCCTTCAATTGCGCCTTCTGAACGCTGAAGCCGGAACGCAGCGATAGAAAGTCGCCATCGTTCGTAACAGCTCGAACGAAGTAGGTCCAACCCCGGTCGGTCCGTCGATGATGATTCGCTTCGCCTTCGAACAGAACGTCCCCGGGCATCAGTTCTTCGTCCCCAAGATTGGCATATGGCACAGGAATGTCGTTTGCTCCTTGGACAACGACAGAATGAGGCAGTGCCTGTCCAGCGCGAACAATTTTTGCCCAGTGGCGGCAACGCGAGTCGAGAGGATTGATGGTTACAGAAAATGATTTCATAGTACGGCTCCTGATTAGATTTGATTGAATTCAAAGGCGGTCGACGCAGGTTTGCATCGGTCGCTTTCTGGTTAAGCGAACTATGTTTATATTTGACGAAGGGCTATTGATATTTTTCTTAGGGAAACCGCAGCGCGACCGCTTCGGTCCAGGATTGGGAAGGCATTGACAGTCCAACGCACCGAGTGCCGGTAGGGCTTGCATTTCACCCTGCCTTGCCAGATACTCATTGACCTCGCCCGTCCATGACTCGCCGCCCGCCACCATATCGACAAGGACTTGCATGGACGAGCCATGAGTTGGAAATATTTAAAACTAAACCCGGAGCGCGCCGTGGCACCATCAGAGCGATTTGAAGAATTTGACGGGCTCGTCGACTATTCACACGGGACGACCAACACCAATACTTCATTTAGCCAGTCCAGAGAACACGGCCTGGTGCCCCCGTCGACCGTGCATTGCCAGGCAGGTGCTGTCACCGGCGCGACCTCCTCGTCACTAACAAAGGCCGAACTCGCCGACCTCCTGTTCGAGCAAGTGGGCCTGAACAAGCGCGAGGCCAAAGACCTGGTTGAGACGTTTTTCGGCGAAATCAATTCGGCACTAGAGCGCGGCGAATCGGTGAAACTGACAGGGTTTGGAAATTTCCAGCTACGCGACAAGGTCTCCCGGCCAGGCCGCAATCCGAAGACCGGCGTGGAGGTCCAGATACCCGCGAGGCGCGTTGTCACTTTTCACGCCAGCCAAAAGCTCAAGGCGATGGTAGATAACGCCACTTAGGCAAAGAAATTGCAATTCGTCCGTTTACAAGGAAGACGATGTATTCAAACTATAAAATTTGCGACGCATTACAGCCGAAGGAAAAGTGCTTTCGAGTTCAAGAACTCAAAGACGGCCACTACTGCGAGGTCTTCCACGAACATATCCCGTCGTATCGAATGAGCACTGATTCCGCCGTCAACGCGTTGAACGCGCTAACTATTCATTACTCGCGCTTGGCCCCATCAACGGTTCTGCGCTCGTACCTGAACAAGCGAGGGAAAGAACCGGCTGCAGCTCCTTTGATTACAATTGTCACAGAATATCCAGAGCCAGGTGTACTCCGTCGCTATAGTTCCGCGCATTCTGTGAACGCGTGGCTGGATGAAGTCGTCAGCGGTGAAAAGTTTCGAGTGCCGCGCACCTCAACCACATAGGTTTCGCTTGACGGCTGTCACCGATACCTCGCTCCATCGTTTGATGAAGCGGCAAACTTCATGATGGCCCAGACCAGAAAGGCCGCGATGGCCATTTACAAAGAAAATTCAAAGACAATTTAGGTACATGGCTACAGCATATAAATGGCAGTTCGCGCCCCGCTTCCGACGCGCGGCATTTGGCTGGAAGAGCGATACGCCTATTCAGCGCATCAAAGAGGCGCTCGTTGAAATCAAGGCTATCGCCAAGAAGGAGCCAGTCCTGGCTGCCGAAGGTGCCGTGCTGTTTCTGGAGAAGGTGGCGCCCGCCATCGAGCAAGTCGACAGCAGCTCTGGCGGCATTGGTTCTGCAGTCAACCGTGCCATCGAGACCCTCGTCCCAATCATCGCGAAGGCCGACGTCAGCTGCACGGTGCGCGAGAAATGGTTGGAACGCCTATTTGACGCCCTCCAAGAAGACGACATGCCCTACCTTGAGTATCTCGGGGAGTTCTGGGGCGAGTTGTGCGCGACGCCGGAAATAGCGGCACATTGGGCTGATTACATGTCGCCGACGTTGACCACAATGTGGGACCACTGCGCTCGTAGCGGGGAGTATGGATACTACAAGGGGACGACCGCATGCCTGAGCGCTCTGTTCGCGGCAGGTCGGTACGACGAGTTGCGCGGCTTGATAGAAAAATCAGAGTATCGACACAAGGCCTCTTGGCACTATCGGATATGGGGCGCCAAGTCTTTAGCAGCCGCTGGCAAGCGCGTCGAGGCAATTCAGTACGCTCAGGATTCGAAAGGGCTGAACGCTCCTCTGGCGGCTATTGCGGCCTTCTGTGAGGGTGTTCTGCTTGACAATGGCTTTGCCGACGAGGCCTACGCCCGCTACGCATTCGAGGCGACGTACGCGACTACCAATTTGGCGACATTCAAAGCTATTGTGAAGAAGTATCCAGGGAAGCCCCGTGAGACCATTTTGCGGGACCTGATTGCGAGCCAGCTTGGTCAGGAGGGGAAATGGTTTGCTGCGGCAAAGGACGCGGGATTTTTTGAGCTGGCCATCGAGCTGGCGAATCGAAGCCCGTCAGACCCGCGGACGCTCATACGCGCTGCACGGGACTTCGCGGTGGAACGGCCAGAGTTTGCTCTTGCGGCCGGCATGACGGCGCTGAGAGGCATCGCCAGCGGATGGGGTTATGACATCACGGGTATCGACGTGCTGAACGCGTACGCGGCCGTTATGGCTGCGGCCGGGGCTGCGGGCGTCGATGAGACTGTGGTCCAGGCGGACGTTCGGGCGATTATTGCGACCAGCCGCGGAGGGGGCGAGTTTGTTGAACGCGTGTTGGGGCAGCACCGCAAGGTATAAACATTTTACGAATAGAAACCTACCTCTCGATTTGGCGTTCTTCGTCGTTGCTCATCTTGCAAACCATAATTTGAAGTCATGAAATTGAACGCCCCCAAAACAATTTGACGATAGTGGTCAGCCAATTGGATTAGCCGATATCACAACCAATGATTACGTCACTGCCCTCATCGTTTCCAACCGCGCAGTCGTTACTGAAAGACCATTCTAAGCATCCCTGAATCGATATTTTTTTTCGATTCGATTAATGGTTGAAATGACGCGAATCTCATCTCCATAGTTGCAATATTCACAGAATTAAAAAAATAAACGCCATCATTTTCACTACCATCAACTATCTCAACACAGCGAACGAAGTGAAACATACGAACAAAAATATCTCCCCCTAAATCCGTCACTCTATAATAGAGGTCGCCGCTTATCAATGGTTGGGACGACGTTGCCACGACGCGCTGAAATGGACTACTTGCCAATCCAGTTAGTGAGACCATGTCATTTTGAAAAAATTCACCATCCCATTTCTGACTCACCTGTTTCGTCAATTCTGCCGGCGAAAATATTTCCTCAAGGTTTTGTGCCAATCCATCAAAACATTTTTGATACTGAGCTATATATTCACTTGATTGTGTAGATGTGAGAAGACCGTGGTGCGCAATTTCGTTGCGAATACTCGCGCAACTCTCCAATATTGACACAATTTCATTCGATGAAACCATTTCAATTATCGTTCTCAATTTTTGATTTGGGACGCTCGACGCAAACGTTTGAAGTTTTAACAACGCTTTCGGATAAAAACCCATCGTCGGCTTTTTGTGACTATTGTTTTTACTACTGGCCGCAATTTTACATATAACCGCTCCGCACTCCTGCAATATTACACCAAGCCCAATTGATAATAATAACGAGCCCAAACACTCAAAAAATGCCCTATATCCTTCTATCTTTTCACGCTTGTTATTATCGCAACTTATTTTATGCATAATTGCTGCTAGCGGGTGCGGCAACATCTCAACAAAGTAGCCATTGTTTGAGCTATAAGTCTTAATAGAACGTCGAATTAGATTAGTATCCGTCTTCTCTTGCCATTGCAAAATCTCAAGTCGGCCGACATTAAGAAGCAACTGGTCCCTGCTTTCGTAAAAATCTATCGTCGCATTTTGCTTCTTTAAGGGTGGACACTCAACCCACTGCGCCAAATTTTCCTTCTTGGCAATGCGCTCACCAGGGATTGTCGTTGGAACTGCGCGCGCCTGCTTGAATTCAAGTTGCAATTTCAAATACTGAACTGATATTACATTACTACTGATTTTATAAAACAAATAATTCTTCTCAGAGAATTTTCGTTTTTCAAAATCAATTTTTCCGGTAATCCTATTAATTGCCAAGTCCCAAAATTCACCACTAGCACATTGCGTCAAAAGTGCGCCAAGTGGGTGGGAATATTCTGGACATTCTGCTGTCGCTGCCGAAAAATTCCAGAAATCGAATCTGCAACCTATCTGCTCACTTTGCTCGACACTTTCAATCAAACCACTTTGGAAAGACCCCAAGAAACGACCATCACTTTCCGCAGATAATGGTATCGACTGGGAGAAAGTTGTACCACGGCCAATAAACTGAAAATTTCTATAAAGCATGTCATCTCTTTTGGCAAGAGACACATGCGGATTTTTCACTTTACTTTTGTAGGCATTCAAAATGAAATCAATATTGCTCGGTGATAGATAGCGGCTCTTGCTCCCGATAGGCCGACGAAGCAGCTCCCATTGGTTAGTCCCGTCAACAAAGACTACCGTGTCATTGTTGGCGTTCTTTTTATTCGAAAGAATTAACAAAAACGAACTCAACCTGGTATTCATAAATACTTCGCCAGGCAACGCTACTATTCCCTCTAATATGTTTGTATCAAGTATCCACTTTCTAATATCGTCTTCTCCAGTTCCGATATCTCCGGAGAACAAGACCGCACCAGTCACAATCACACCAATCCGGCTCCCACCTTCATCTCGAGGCTTCATTTTGCTTATCAAGTGCATTATGAAAATAAAGCTCGCATCAGTGCGCCTCGGCAAACCCGCCCCAAAACGTCCTGAAAAGCCTTCTTCTACATGCTCCTTGTGCACAGTCTTTTCTATTTTTTTCCAATCAACGCCAAACGGAGGATTGGAAAGCATATAGTCAAACGTTCTTCCAGTTTGGCTATCGTCGGAAATTGTGTTGCCAAGACTAATATTACTAAGACTCTGCCCCTTGAATAGCAAGTTCGCTTTGCATATGGCATATGACTGTTCGTTGAGTTCCTGTCCAAACATTCCAAGTTGGGTGTTTGAACGGTTTTCTCGCAAATATTCGTCCGCTGACCAAAGCATTCCTCCGCTGCCGGCTGCAGGGTCATAAATAGTGCGTGAGACTATCTCACTACGCTTTTGTTCTTCACTCTCATCATTAAACAGCAATTCAACCATTAGCCTAACAATCTCCGGGGGCGTGAGATGCTCACCCGCAGTCTCTGGGGAGATTTCCGAAAATTTCCTGACTAATTCCTCAAAAACCAAGTCCATCTCGAGTTCATCAATGGATTCGGGATTGAGGCCGATATTGGAAAACTTTTCAATCAGTTGAAAAAGCAAGCTGGAGTTCTCCAACCTATCCACTTCGGAAAGAAAACCAAACCTCTCGAATATTTCACGAATCTCCTTCGAAAGCCCCAGTACATAGAGATGAAGATTTTTGTTTATTCGTGAAGGGTCGTTAAGCAATTCTTTAAAATCCACAGTCCATGTGTCAGAAAAAGGATTTGCTACCCCGTTGGCCAGGCAAAATCCCCCACCTCTGGCCGGGTCAAATTCCCCCACCC
>JAZKBP010000048.1:0-4028 GCA_040388555.1 Pseudomonadota bacterium | reverse complement strand
CGCATTTCCTCAAAACAGGGGTCTGTCCCCAAAGCGTTTCTGCCCTCTTTTCATCATTCGAAGTCCGCGGCGCATCAAGCTCTAGTGCCAACCCTTCCACAGCATATACAGCGCCAGTGAATACAGCAGCAGCGCGAACACGCGCTTGAGCTTTTGCACCGGCAAGCGGTGCGCGGTGCGCGCGCCCAGCGGCGCCATCGCCACGCTGGCCGCCGCGATCACCGCCAGCGCCGGCAAATAAATATAGCCCAGCGAATACGCCGGCAAGAGCGCCTCGCCCCAGCCAAAATACGCATTCGACAGCGTCCCCGCCAGCGCGATCGGAAAGCCCAGCGCGGCGCTGGTGGCCACCGCATTGTGCACCTTCACATTGCACCAGCTCATGAACGGCACCGAGATGAAGCCGCCGCCCGCCCCCACCAGGCCCGCCACCATGCCGATCAGAGCGCCAGCGGCCAGCATGCCGCCCGCGCCCGGCAAGTCGCGCGCAGGGGCCGGCTTACGCTCGATCAGCATCTGGGTAGCCGCAAAGCCAACGAAGCCAGCGAACAGGAAGGCCAAGGCCGACGCATTCAATTGCTTGCCTATCCAAGGCCCGATCCAAGAGCCAAGCAAGATGCCCGGCGCCAGCAGCTTGACCACCGGCCACAGCACGGCGCCATGCAAATGATGCGCACGCACCGAAGACATCGAGGTGAACAGGATGGTGGCGAGCGAGGTGGCGATGGCCATATGCACCACCAATTCTGGCGGGAACTGCTTGGCCGAAAAAATCATCGTGATGAAAGGCACCAGCACCATGCCGCCACCCACGCCCAGCAGACCGGCCGCGAAACCGCCGGCCGCGCCCATCAGCAACAGCAGCAAGACCAGCGACGCATCCATCAAGGCTGCTTGCGCGCCGGCTTGGCGCCGTCGAGCCGGGCCAGGATCGCCTTCCATTGGGCCGGGGTCACGGGAGAAATTGACAGGCGGCTGCCCTTTTGCAGCAACACCATCTCGGCCAGCTCGGGCATGGTGCGCAGCTCGGACAGCGGCAACAGCGCCGTCTTGCGCAGCGCCTTGACGTCCACCGATACCCAGCGCGGCTGCGCGCGCGTGGCCTTGGCATCGAAGTATTTGCCGTCCGTTTCGAATTGCGATTCGTCAGGGTAAGGCGTACTGGCTACCTCGGCCACCCCGGCCACGCCCGGTTCGGCGCAGCTCGAGTGATAGAACAGCACCCCGTCGCCCACGCGCATGGTATCGCGCATGAAATTGCGCGCCTGGTAGTTGCGCACGCCAAACCAGGGCAAGGTGGCGCGCGGCGCGCCCACCAGGTCGTCGATGCTCACCTCGTCCGGCTCGGACTTCATCAGCCAATACGCCATATCGCCTTTCGCATAAAGCATGCGCCCATAAAAAAACGGTTGCGCACCGAATGCTTGCAACCGCTTTTAAGAATGAAGCCCCGCATGTGTCGCTATGCCGGCATCCCGAACCTGATGGTTCAAGGTGGTCACTTTAGTCCAATTTCGGGTTCGTCGGACGAGCGACGCTCACTCCCATCGAACAAAATTCAGTAACCGGTGCGCATAAATGGTTCAAGGAATATATGACATTCGCGAACACCGCAGGGTGGAACGAAGTTTACTCCGATGGCCCTGCATGTCAAACGAATTTGAACGATTAGAAGAGATTTTCTTGCGGCGTCAGCGCGGCGTCCAGCACGCCATGCATGGCATTGATCTTTTGCTTAACCGCGAGCATGGACATATCGGACAAGGGCCCGGCCGGCGCCTTCACCGTCAGCAATTCGGCGGCCACGCCCAGCGCCGCCATCACGGCGATGCGGTCGTTACCCTTGACCTTGCCCGAGTCGCGCAGCGCGCACATCTTGCCGTCGAGGTAGCTCACCGCTTCCTGCAAGGTGTGCTCCTCGCCTTCCTTGCAGGCCAGGCGGTAAGGCATGCCCATGATGGTGACATCGAGATGGATCATGCCGCGGCCTCGTCGTTATGGTCGTCCAGGATTTCCTCGGAGAGCGCCGGTATCTTGTCGAGCAAGGCTTCGACGCGGCGCTGCACTTCGCCCAGGCGTTGCATGTAGACGGCGTTTTCCGCGCCCAGCGCGGCATTGGTCTGGCGCAGCTCGGCGTTCTCGCGGCGCAGCGATGCGGTCATGGCGGCGAGCCGGTCGATTTTCTCGGAAAGGTCTTGGAATTCAGAAATCATTCGACACTATAGGACCAGCGGGGATTTTGAGTCAACATTTTCAGCATCACGGCCGGCACAATGCCCCGTCGCTTGCCTCGGTTTGCCGTCGCTTGCCGTAGCTTGCCTTGGCCTGGCCAGCGCGTCATCATGCCGTCATGCCCACGCATTATCGTCGCCGGGCGCGCATCAGGATAAAGCTTGCGCCAAATCAGCGGCGCGCGCCAGCGCCGCGTTACCGTTGTCCTTGCCGCAAGCTTGGCGGCGTCCTTGGCTCGCATCAGGCGCGCGCGAGCTTGCCGCAGCTTATTTTTGATCCCGCACAATAGTCCTCTCTTGAAATCCCCCCCACCCGCCCCTATAATTAGCACTCGTTAGTAGAGAGTGCTAACAACTCTTTCCCGCCCTGGCCTCAAGGCCAAGGCAAGCTGAAGACGGAGGCGCGGCCCTTGCCCGCCTCAGGAAATATCACTCAAACCATTGAATTTAAAGGAGTTTTGCATGAACCTTCGCCCTTTGCACGACCGCGTTATCGTCAAACGCCTGGACCAGGAAACGAAAACCGCCTCCGGCCTGATCATCCCGGACGCTGCCGCCGAAAAACCGGACCAGGGTGAAATCCTGGCCGTCGGCAAGGGCAAAGTCATGGATGACGGCAAAGTGCGCGAACTCGAAGTGCGCATTGGCGACCGCGTCTTGTTCGGCAAATACTCGGGCCAGACCGTCAAGGTCGATGGCAACGAATTGCTGGTCATGCGCGAAGAAGACATCATGGCCGTCCTGGTCAAGTAATTCTCCCACCCCACATTCCACAAAATCGGAGCAAAAACATGGCAGCTAAAGATGTAGTATTCGGCGACGCAGCGCGCGCCAAAATGGTTGAAGGCGTCAACATCCTGGCCAACGCGGTCAAAGTCACCCTGGGCCCGAAAGGCCGTAACGTCGTCATCGAGCGCTCCTTCGGCGCGCCGACCATCACCAAGGACGGTGTATCGGTCGCAAAAGAAATCGAACTCAAAGACAAGCTCATGAACATGGGCGCGCAAATGGTCAAGGAAGTTGCTTCCCGCACCAGCGACAACGCCGGCGACGGCACCACCACCGCCACCGTGCTGGCCCAGGCGATCGTGCGCGAAGGCATGAAGTTCGTTGCCGCCGGCATGAACCCGATGGACTTGAAGCGCGGCATCGACAAAGCCGTCGCCGCCACCGTGGCCGAACTGGCCAAGATCTCCAAGCCATGCACGACGACCAAGGAAATCGCGCAAGTGGGCTCCATCTCCGCCAACTCGGATTCCTCGATCGGCGAGCGCATCGCTGAAGCGATGGAAAAAGTGGGCAAGGAAGGCGTCATCACGGTTGAAGACGGCAAGTCCCTGAACGACGAACTCGACATCGTCGAAGGCATGCAGTTCGACCGCGGCTACCTGTCCCCTTACTTCATCAACAATCCGGACAAGCAAGTGGCGATCCAGGACAATCCGTTCGTCCTGCTGTGCGACAAGAAGATCTCCAACATCCGCGACCTGCTGCCGATCTTGGAGCAAGTTGCCAAGGCTGGCCGTCCACTGTTGATCATCGCCGAAGACATCGAAGGCGAAGCGCTGGCCACCCTGGTGGTGAACAATATCCGCGGCATCCTGAAAACCTGCGCCGTCAAGGCCCCAGGCTTTGGCGACCGTCGCAAGGCCATGCTGGAAGACATCGCCGTGCTGACCGGCGGCCAAGTGATCGCTGAAGAAGTCGGCCTGACGCTGGAAAAAGTCACGCTGGCCGAACTGGGCCAAGCCAAGCGCATCGAAGTGGGCAAGGAAAACACCATCATCATCGACGGTG
>JAZKBP010000047.1:0-3485 GCA_040388555.1 Pseudomonadota bacterium | reverse complement strand
GCGTTCTGCTTGTTTGCTGAAGCGTTGTGTTCAGCAGCAGAGAGGCGAGATTATGGGGCACGACTCGCAATCCGTCAACACCTATTTTCAAATCAGACTGCGCCCGGCGCGCCGTCGGGCTGCGCACGCTTGAGAAATCACAAACCCGATGTGCCTGCCGGCTCCTACGATGGATGGACCAAGCAAGCACGATTTCTCACGGGGCGACCATGACGATGCTCAACGCGAATCCACATTCGGCGCAGATCATGCCGCGCGCATCGATTTTGCTGCGCCCGCGCGATGCCAACGACGATCGCGCCTATCCAGCGCTCGACTCCCCATTAGCGTTCAAGGAATATTTCGAGCGCGAAGGTTTCATCTTGATGCGGCGCGCCGTACAAGCCCCGCTATGCGAGGGTGCGAAGCAAGCATTCCTGCAGGAAGCCTTTCTCGACAAGCAGGCATTCTTTGTCCGCCATGCGTCCGGCACCTATGAACGCCACGTGTACACGGATCAAGGATTCATGAAGTTTCCCATCATGAATTTGCAAGACATTTCAGGGAAAAAGTATCCGCAATTTAAACGTCGCGGCCTCGATCTATTGACGCAGGTAAGCATAAAACGGGCGATGGAAGTCTTATTTGGCGAGCCCGGCCGCATGATTCATACGATGTACTTTGATGGCAATCAAACCACCTGGGCGCATCGTGACGGGCATTACATCGATTCGGAGCACGCTGGCGCAATGGTCGGCGTTTGGGTCGCTGCCGAGGACATTCATCCGGATTCCGGGCGCTTCTTTATACTGCCGCGCAGCCACCGTATGGCGCTACCTGGTGAAGACAAAAATCCGAACGGTCCAGCGTATAAAGCCATGATGGCCCAGTTCGTTCGCGAAGGCCCGCTTGACTGCGTGGCGCCAATTCTCGAACAAGGCGACGTGTTGCTTTGGACTTCCCTGACAATTCATGGAAGTTTGCCGAGCACAAATCCAAAGTTTTCGCGCCGCTCCTTCACCGCCCACTATGTTCCACAATCACATCAATTTAAGCGGCAGGTCGCAAGACATGTGGCACCGCGCAGCATCATGGTGAACGACGTCGCCGTGTCCCTGCAGCGCGATCACGATTCGCTCGCCGGCACGCTAAAGGACGCCTTGCGTTCAGATTTCCCCCGCCTCTATTGGATGATCCGCCGCGCAAAGGAGACCTTGAGTTTCGCCCATTCTCGTGCGGCCCAATAGGCGCCCCGCCTCAATCGGGAAATTTGATCCGTTTTACCAAGGACGTAAAGCCTGGCTGCTCGCGCATCGCAGCAAAGATCGGATCCCGGCGAATGGTGGCGAAATCATTGCCGCGCTGTTCGAATGCGCGGTCCAACCATTTCAAGGCCTCCACTTGCTCGCCAGGCCAGGCGTAAACCCAGGCAAGCTGAAACGCGGAGTTGCTTGAAAATGTTTTAATCAGCCCCTCCAATGCCTGCTGCGATTCCTTGGGATGTCCGAGGGTATGTTCAGCCATTGCGATACCTGCCCGCCCAATCGAACCACCTTCGCGCTTGAACAGTGCAAGCGCGGCCGGCGCATTTCCGTCGAGTAGTTCCGTCATGCCGAGATTACCGAGCGCAAAGCTAAAATCGGAATTGATCGCCAAGGCCCGATTCATCGCAAGGCGCGCTAAGCCGTACTGCTTTTCGCTGTTATACAAGTCGCCCAGATTGCTCCACGCCGGCGCAGACATCGGATCGAGTTCCGTCGCTTTCTTAGTCGCTTCAAGCGCTTCTCGATAGCGCCCCAAAACAGCCAGCAACATGCCATTGCGACGCTGCACCATGCTGTCGCCAGGGTCGAGGGCGAGCGCGCGCGCCATGTCCGCTTGCGCGCCGCGCCAATCCCATTCGAACGCGAAACGCACCCAGCTGCGCACAACGTAGGCGTTAGCCAAGTCTGGCGCCAAGGCAATCGCCTTATTCGCCGCCTCGAGCGCAACACGCCTTTCAGCCTCGCTCACTTCGCGCGTTTCGGCAAACACCGCGTTGTATGCATGTGCATTGGCCAATCCGGCATAGGCCGCCGCATAATCGGGTGCCAACGCCACCGCCTTTTCGTAGGCACGCGCGGCGAGGTGATAGCCCTCACTGTTTTGACGCCCTATCAATTGGCTGGCCATCAAGAATTGAGTGTACGCGTCGGGATTACTCGTCATATTCTGATTCGCCAGCTTTTGGGTCGGCAGTAATCGGACCCTGAGCGCGCTGACAACCGCATGGGCGATTTCATCCTGTACCTGGAATACATCCCTCACTTGCCGATCATACGTTTCCGACCACAAGTGAGCACTATCCGATGCGCGGATAAGTTGCGCCGTGATCCGCACCGTTGTGCCTGATTTGCGCACACTTCCCGCGAGCACGGCACCCACATTAAGCGTTTTCGCAATGGTCGCCACGTCGAGTCCCTTGCCCTTGAATGAAAATGAGGAGGTGCGGGCAATCACCCGCAATTGCGGAATTGGCGCGAGCAGCTTAAGCAGCTCCTCCGACAAGCCATCGGAAAAATATTCCTGCTCCTTGTCCGAGCTCATGTTCACGAAGGGGAGAACGGCGATTGAGTCGAGCGATTGCACGCTTGTGACGGTGGAGTCCCCGGCCATCGTCGGCAGCACATGGGCTAGCTTTAAGCCGAAAACAAGCAACACTGCCGCGCTGGCCCCTGCGATCCACGTTTTCCAGCCAGGGATGCGCAGGGCACGAACGATCATCGGCTTTCCATCGTGCACTTGGTACACCGTGACACTACGTCCAATATTTTTCAGCGACTTATCGCCCAGGCATTGAAATGAAAAATCAAGCTGGCTGCGCACGGCATCGTAAAAAGCGCCGGACACCACAATGCCGCCGGGCTTAGCGAGTGGCTCAAGGCGCGCGGCAATATTGACGCCGTCGCCATAAATGTCATCATTGCTAAAGACCGCTTCGCCGATGTGCAGGCCGATCCGTACGCTAAAATCCTTGCGATCGACCAGCGCGGACTGGATCGCCGCCGCGCACGCGAGCGCGTCTTTGGCACTCGAAAAGCTCGACAGCGTGCCGTCGCCCATCTCCTTGTGTAAGCATCCATGATGCGACGCGATCAAGGACTCGAAGATCGCCCGCTGCTTCGCCAGGCAGTTCATCGCAGCCTCTTCATCGGCCGCCATCATGGCCGAATAGCCGACGATATCGGTGAACATAATGGCGGCCAGCTGATGATGTTCGGAAATGCGAAGGCACTTTCCAAATCCAAGCTGCTGTTGATGATCGGCGCTATTTTTCCGCGCGATGCGTTCGGACTGAAAAGCCGCGATTTCAATCGACCATACACGAAATTCCAAGAAAAACAACTTTCATGGCGTAGGGACGAAAAAAAACCCGCGAAGCCAAAGGCAACGCGGGTTTTTTCATGTAACTAGCCTGACGATAACCTACTTTCACACTGGTTGCAGCACTATCATCGGCGCAGAGT
>JAZKBP010000046.1:0-22161 GCA_040388555.1 Pseudomonadota bacterium | reverse complement strand
GACAGACCCCTGTTTAGAGGAAACGCGCGCGTTTCCTCTAAACAGGGGTCTGTCCCCTTTTTGTTTTAGCCGTAGGGCGTGAAGGCGAAGCCGTTGCCGATGATGGTGGCCAGGTGCGCGATGTTTTCCGGGCTTTCGCTGATGGCGGCGAGCACCTCGGCGACGCTGGCGCGGTGATTGTCGAGCACGTCGAGCCAAAAGCTCATGCCGCCCGCGTCCGGCGTGCGCCCCAGGATGTTGTGGTAGTAGCGTCCCAGCAGGTCGCCATTGGTGAGCGTGCCGGGATAGGTGGCGCGGTACTCGTCGGAATTGATGAAGCCGCCAGCGACCTCGGGCAGGGTGACGCCGCGATCCATGGCCCCGATCCAGAAACCGAGTCCGCCCGCGTCCGGGGTGCGCGCGAAGGCGGCCTGGTACAGGCGGTATGCCATGCCGGCGGTCTCGTTGGCGCCAGTGTCAAAGGCGACGGTGGTGTCGGCGAAGTGGGCGCGCTCGACGCCGACGAGCACGTCGGCGCCTTCGCTGCCCTGGCTCGTGATCGCAATGCCGGCCGAGTTCTTCTGCACCACATAGTCCTTGCGCGCGAACGTGTAGTAAGCCGTGTCCGTGCCGCTGCCGCCGTCGATGTAGTCGTTGCCACCGCCGCCGGTCAAACTGTCGTTGCCGGCGCCGCCCCACAGATTATCGGCCTGGGCCGTGCCCACGAGCGTGTCCGCCCGCGCCGAACCGATCGGCGCGCTTTGGAACTGCTCGGTCGTCCCGTGCCCGTCCACATAGCTGATCGCCACGCGCACTGGCAGGTTCGCCTGGGCGGCGCTCGCGCTGTAGGTGTTGGCGTCGGCGCCGGCGATGGCGCTCCACACACCGCTGTCGTCACGCGCTTGCCACTGGTAGGTGATGCTGCCAAGGCCGTCAGCGTCGCTGACGCTGGCGCTATAGACGGGCGTTTGCAAGGTGCCAAGGCTGACCGTCACGCTGCCCGCATCGTTCACGTTGGCCACCGCCGCCGTGGCGGCGCTGTCAACATGCTCGGCCTTGCCCTGGCCATCGACGTAGCTGGCCGTTGCGCGGATGACCTTGCCGACCAGGGCCTCGCTCAGCGTCAGGTGGGTGGCGGTGGCGCCGGCGATGGGCTGGCCATCCGCGCTCCACTGGTAGCTCAAGATGTCCAGGCCGTCGGCGTCGCCCACCGTGTTCGTCAACGCCAGCACCACGCCTTGCACGGGCAATCCGATGATGTTGAGCGAACCGGCGGGCGCGGCGTTGAATTTGCCGTAGCTGAGATTGTACTGGTCGCTCGAGATGTACTGGTCGGAGTAGTTCTGCCCGGCGCTGATCCGCAAGTAATAGTCGCCCGCGTGCGGCAGCGTCGCGTCGATCGTGCCCGTCTTGAGGCCGGCAAGGTCTTGCACCAGCTTGCCGTCGGCGCCATAAATGGCGACCTTGTATTCGCCCGCCACCTCGGTACCGCTCAGGTAGGGGGCGCTAAGTTCGAAGGTCGATGTGCCGGCGGCCGCGACGCTGAATTTGTAATTGTCGATATCGGCGTTGCTGCTGAGCTGGCCCTGTATGGTGGCGCGCATGGCCAGTGTGTTGGCCGCGAGCAAGGTGTTGTTGGACTCCGTTTCATATGCCTGGGTCGACTCCGTGCTCAACTGGGCCGACAAGCTGTATTGATTCAAGCCATACAGCGAATCGAGACTTTGCGTGGCCACGCCCACCGTGTAGGTGCCCGCCGCCGCCAGCGCCATCGTAAACGTCGCTCCCGTCAAGCCGGTGAACTTGCCGATCACGCTGCCATTGGCGTCGAGTACGTTCAGCTCGTGATCGCCCGTCTGGGCGCTGCCGACCCCGCCCACGTTCAAGCGTAACAGCCCAGCGTGCTCGACTACGAGCTTGAAATAGTCGATGTCGCCGACCGCCTTATTTTGACCGATGATGGGCAAATCAAAGCTCATAGGCGTGGCGGTGGCGACGCTGTTGTTCGGCTCGCTCTCGTAGCCTGGGGCCGGGCCCGGTGTGTTGCCCACCATCAGGTGGTATTGATTGGTGGCGCCTATCATATAGGGCAGGTATTGGGCGCCGGAAAGTTCGACAATATAGTCGCCTGCGGCCGCGATCGGCAAGTGGGCGACGCCGGACGTGGACAGGGCGAAGGTGCCGATCAGCGTTGCCGCGCTGTCGTAGACGGTCAGCTTGCCGTAGGTGAGCGTTGAGTCGACCGGCAAGGTGTAGCTAACATTGAGCAGACCGGCGCTCGTTGCCGTCACTTTGTAGTAATCGACGTCATCGGCCGACATCAATTGCCCGATCACCGGCGTCAACAGCGCCAGCGGGTTCGCCGAGGCCGCATGGTCGTTCGGTTCGCGCTCGTAGGCGTTGGTGGCGCCGGCCGTGTGGGTGACGTTGAGGGTGTAGGCGGCGTCGGCGCCGGCGTCGTAACGATAGTAGTCGGCTGCCGCGACCTCGATGTAGTACTTGCCGGCGGCGTTGACGGCCGTGCGCAAGCCTTCATTGGCGCCCCCTATCATGGTCGCGACCAAGTCGCCGGCGCTGGAATAGAGATTGATCTTGTGGGTGGCGCTGGTCGCGGCCGATCCGGTCGTGTAGGCAATGTTGAGCACGCCCGCTGCCGTCACCTCGAAGGCATAGAAATCGTGGTCGTCGCCATTGATGATCGCGCCCGTCATGCCCGTGCCCAGCGTGAGCGCATTGGCGTTGGGAATGGTGTCGTTGTTGCCAGACTCGTAGGCGCGCGTGGGGGCCACGGCGGTGACGGTCAAGCCGTAAGCTTGGTCCACGCCCGCGTAATACGCATAGAAGGTGCTTGGGCCGACGCTGACATAATAGTCGCCCGGCGCCGCGATGGGCGCTTCGAAGCTGCCGTCGTCGCCGCGCGCGAACGCCCACAGCAAGGTGCCGGCGCTGTCGTACAGGCCGAGCCGGAACGTGTCGAGGGTGGTGGCCGTCGGCACATCGAGCAGCAGTTTGATGGCGCCGGCCGCGCTCACGCTGATGCGGTAGAAATCGAGGTCGTTGATCGTGGAGATCGTCCCCTGCGCGATGGCGCCCAGCGCGAGGATATTGGCCTTGGCGATGACGTCGTTGTTTTCGGTCTCTTGCATGGCGGCTCTGGCAGTCGAATGGAAAGGCCGTTAGTTTACCATAAGTTAATTGCTAAATTGAAAATCATGCTGTCAATATTGAAATTTATTTGCACTCCCGGACGGCGCGCGCGCGCCGCTGCGGCGGCGCCATGGTCCGAAAGGACAGGCACAAATGGTATGATGGTCCACTTTTGGCGTGGGCGGCGGCGTCGCCGCGTCCCCTTTTGATATTCATTTCGCCGGATTGCGCCGGAAACTGTCGATAAAGTGCGTCTATCTTCCATTAAACTGTCGGGCTTCAAGTCCTTCGTCGATCCCACCAATTTCCAGGTGCCGGGCCAGCTGGTGGGCGTGGTGGGCCCGAACGGCTGCGGCAAGTCGAACATCATCGACGCGGTGCGCTGGGTGCTGGGTGAATCGAAGGCTTCCGAGCTGCGCGGCGAGTCGATGCAAGACGTCATCTTCAACGGCTCGACCCATCGCAAGCCGGCCGGGCGCTCCTCGGTCGAGCTGGTGTTCGACAACCACGACGGCAAGGCGGCCGGCCAATGGGGCCAGTACAGCGAAATCGCCGTCAAGCGCACCTTGACGCGCGACGGCACCTCCACCTATTACATCAACGGCCAGCCGGTGCGCCGGCGCGACATCCAGGACATTTTCCTGGGCACGGGCCTGGGGCCGCGCGCCTACGCCATCATCGGCCAGGGCATGATCGCGCGCATCATCGAATCGCGCCCGGAAGAGTTGCGCGTGTTCCTCGAGGAAGCGGCCGGCGTGTCGAAGTACAAGGAGCGCCGGCGCGAGACGGAAAACCGCTTGAACGACACGCGCGAAAACCTGCTGCGGGTGGAAGATATCTTGCGCGAATTGAACGCCAACCTGGAAAAGCTCGAGGCGCAGGCGGTGGTGGCCAACAAATTCCACGCCTTGCAGGGCGATCAGGAAGAAAAGCAAAAGCTGCTGTGGCTGCTGCGCAAGACCGAAGCGCAGCAAGAACAGGGCCGCTACGCTCGCGAGATGGCGGCGGCCCAAACCGAACTGGAAGCGCAGACGGCCAAGCTGCGCCACGTCGAGCTTGAGCTCGAGCATATGCGGCAAGCGCACTTCGCCGTGGGCGACCGGCTGCACCAGGCCCAGGGCCAGCTCTACCAGACCAATGCCGAGATCGGCAGCCTGGAAGCGCAAATCAAGTTTGTGATCGAGTCGCGCGCGCGCCTGCAGGCCCAACTGGCGGCGCTGGCGGCCCAGCGCGAGCATTGGCTGGGGCAGGGCGAGGCGGCCGCCGGCGCGCTCGAAGAGGGCGAATACCTGCTCGAGGAATTGGGCGCGCGCGTCGAGCAATCGCAATGCGCGGCCAATGCCCAGGAAGAACGCTTGCCGGCACTGGAAGCGGCTTGGCGCGCGGCCCAGCACAGCACGGGCCAGTCGCGCGAGCGCATCATGGCCGCGCAGCAGCGCATCGAATTGTCCTCGGCCCACCAGCGCAACGCGGCCAATATCCTGGCTGGCTTGTTGCAGCGGCGCGAGCGCTTGCAGCAGGAAAAAAGCGGCTTGCACCTGCCCGACAGCGCCCAACTGGCCAAGCTCAGGCTGCAGCTCGAGGAAAAGCAGATGGCGCTCGAAGAGCAGACCATGCTGCTCGAGGAAGCGGCGCAGCAGCAGCAAGAGCGCGAAGACGAGCGCGCGGCGGCGGCGGCGGCGGTCCAGGCCGAGACGGCTGCCAATGCCCAGCTCGAAGCGCGCCTGCAAGCGCTCAAGCAATTGCAAGAGCGGGTGCAAACCCAGGGCAAGGTCCAGCCCTGGTTGCGCAAGCACGAGCTCGACGCCTTGCCGCGCCTGTGGCAAAAGCTGCACATCGAAGCTGGCTGGGAAACGGCGATGGAGGCGGTGCTGCGCGAGCGCACGGGCGCGCTGGAAATGTCGAACATCGAATGGGCCAAGGCCTTTTTCGCGGACGCGCCGCCGGCGCGCCTGGCCCTGTACGCGCCGCTGGCGGCCGCGCCCGCGCCTGCATCTGAGGCGGCGGGCTTGAAGGCCGAATTACGGCCCGATCTCAAGCCCTTCATCAGCTTGCTCAAATTGAACGAGAACGGCTTGCGCGGCTTGCTGCAAGACTGGCTGCACGATGTGTACGTGGCCGAGGACACGGCCGGCGCCTTCGCCGCGCGCGCCAGCCTGCCGCCGGGCGGCGCCTTCGTCACGCGCGCCGGCCACATGGTGAGCGCTTCCTCGGTGCGTTTTTACGCGGCCGACGCCGAGCAAGACGGCATGCTGGCGCGCGCGCAAGAGATCGACAATATCGGCAAGCAATTGCGTGCCCAAGCCTTGCTGGCCGACGAGGCGCGCGCGCGCGCCGTGCGCGCCGACGCCGCCGTGGGCGAGCTCACGCGCCGCCTGCAAGATGCGCGCGCCCGCGTGGCCAGCCTGACCCAGGGCGTGCACGGCTTGCAGATCGAAGTCGTCAAGCAGTCCGAGGTGGAGGCACGCTTTAAGCAGCGTAGCGGCCAGATCGGGGCCGACCTGGCCGAGATCGCGGCGCAGGAAGCCGAGCAGCGCCAGATCGAGGCCGAGGCCGAACAAGAGTTCGAACGCCTGGATCAGGAGCTGGCCGAGCTGCAAGGCGCGCACGAGGATGGGCAAACCCTGTTCCTGGCCAAGGAAGGCGAACTGGCCGAGGCGCGCGAGCGCTTGCGCGAACTCGAACGCGCGGCCACGGACGCGCAATACGCGGAAAAGTCCCAGCGCAGCCGGCAAGATGAATTGCGCCGCAACGCCGCCACCGCCAGCGAGCAGGCGGCCCAGGTGGGCACGGCGATCGCGGCCGGCCAGCTGGAACTGGAAACGCTAGAGGCGGGCGCGGCCAACGAAGGCTTGCACGACTTGCTCGAGCGGCGCAGCAGCCAGGAGCGGGCGCTGGCGGACGCGCGCCACGAGCTCGACCAGATCACCCAGCAGCTGCGCAGCTTTGACGAGACACGCATGCAGGCCGAACGCAGCTTGCAGCCGCAACGCGACAAGATCACCGAGATGCAGCTCAAGGAGCAGGCGGCGCGCCTGAATCAGGAGCAATTCGCCGAAGCGCTGGCGGCGGTGCAGGCGGACGAGGCGGCGCTCGCGCTCAAATTGCATCCAGACTTGAAGGCGTCCTACCTGCAAGGCGAAGTCACGCGCCTGGGCAACGCCATCGCGGCCCTGGGCGCGGTCAACCTGGCCGCGCTCGAGGAATTGGCGCAGGCGTCCGAGCGCAAGCATTTTCTGGACGCCCAGAACCTGGACCTGGCCGAAGCCATCGCCACCTTGCAAGACGCGATCGCCAAGATCGACAAGGAAACGCGCGACTTGCTGCAAGAGACTTTCGACAAGGTCAACGGGCACTTCTCGGAACTGTTCCCGATCCTGTTCGGCGGAGGCAACGCCAAGCTGGTGATGACGGGCGAC
Organism: Pseudomonadota bacterium; assembly: GCA_040388555.1. Lineage (GTDB taxonomy): Bacteria > Pseudomonadota > Gammaproteobacteria > Burkholderiales > Burkholderiaceae_D > Telluria_A. The sequence continues at coordinate 15,616 of JAZKBP010000046.1, read as the reverse complement.
GAGATTCTCGACGCCGGCGTGCAAGTGATGGCCCAGCCGCCGGGCAAGAAAAACGCCACCATCCACCTGCTCTCGGGCGGCGAGAAGGCCTTGACCGCCACCGCCCTGGTGTTTTCCATGTTCCGCCTGAACCCGGCGCCGTTCTGCCTGCTCGACGAGGTGGATGCGCCGCTCGACGACGCCAACACGGAACGTTTTTGCAGGATGGTCAAACGGATGTCCGAACATACCCAGTTCCTCTTCATTTCGCATAACAAGATTGCGATGGAAATGGCCAATCAATTGATCGGTGTGACGATGCAAGAGCAGGGCGTATCGCGCATCGTGGCGGTGGACATGGAGTCGGCCGCCAATTTCGCTAGCGAGGCACAAGCAGCATGAGAATTGATCTTCAACTGAGTTTGATCGGCGGCGGCGCCGCCTTCGTGGCCGCCGTGTTCATGTACAACAAGTGGCAAGAGCACAAGGCACGGCGCGGGGTCGAACGCGCCTTCTCGAGCGAGCACGAGGATGTGCTGATGGGCACAGCGCAGGCGCGCCACGAGCCGCACTTTGATGGCGGCAGCGATGCCGACGCCGACGCGCGCGAGCCCAATGCCGCCGAGCTCGACGCTACCACGGCCGCCGCAGCCGAGGAGGCGGTCAACCTGGTCGACCCCTTGATCGATTGCCTGATCCCGCTGGCGCTGGAGATCGCGGTGCGCGGCGACAAGATCCTGCCGGTGCTGCAAACGCTGCGCCACGTGGGCAACAAGCCGATCAATTATGTCGGTTTGCACGTGAACGGCGATTGGGAGCCGATCTCGCACGGCGGCGTCTACACCGGCTTGCAGGTGGGCGTGCAGATGGCCAGCCGCAGCACGGGCTTGAACGAGCTCGAATACTCGGAACTGGTGACGCGCCTGCGCACCCTGGCCGACGAGATCGGCGCCGAGCCGGAAATTCCGGACATGATCGAAGTGATGGGCGAAGCGCGCAAGCTGCACCGCTTCGTGGCCGGCCACGACGCCCAGCTGGGCGTGAACCAGCTCTCGAACGGCGCGCCGTGGGCCGTCACGGCCTTGCTCGGTGCGTTTGAAAAACAAGGCTTCGACGTGCGCCCGGACGGGCGCTACGTGATGCCCGACGGCGTCGGCGGCGCCCTGTTCTCGCTCTCGACCAACGTCACGCTGGCCGCCGAGACCACTTCGCGCTTGACGCTCTTGCTCGACGTGCCATGCGTGGCGCCATCGCGCGACGGCTTTGGCGCCATGCTCGCCTGCGCGCGCCTGTTCGCCACGCGATTGGACGCGACCATCGTCGACGACGGCAACCAGCCGCTGCAGGACGCGGCGCTCGAGGCCATCAACGGCCAGGTGCAGGATTTCTACCGCGAGATGGAAGCGGCCGACATCCCGGCCGGCTCGCGCCGCGCGCTGCGCTTGTTCAGCTAAGGAGAACGCGCCCAGTGAGCGAGCAATTTGACTACCGGGAGCGCATGGTGGACCTGACGCGCCTGCTTAACCGCCACATCCACGCCTACCACGTGGAGGACGCGCCAACCATCCCCGATTTTGAGTACGACCGCCTGTTCGCTCAATTGCAAAGCCTGGAAGCGGCCCACCCTGACTGGGTCGCGGCCGATTCACCCACCCACCGCGTGGGCGCGGCGCCGCTGCCCGATTTTGGCCAGGTCACGCACAGTGTGCCTATGCTCTCGCTCAATAATGGCTTTAGCCCCGAGGACGTGGAAAACTTCGACCGGCGCGCGCGCGAGGGCCTGGACGCGGGCGGGGATGCAGGCTCGGGCACAGCGACTATCGAGTATTCGGCCGAGCTCAAATTCGATGGCCTGGCCATCAACCTGCGTTATGAGAACGGCGTGTTCGTGCAGGCGGCCACGCGCGGCGACGGCGAACGTGGCGAGGATGTGACGGCCAATATCCGCACTGTGCGCGCCATACCCCTGCGCCTGCATGGCGAGCAGGTGCCGGCCGTGCTGGACGTGCGCGGCGAGGTCTTGATGTACAAGGCCGACTTCGAGCGCCTCAAGGAGCGCCAGCGCGCGGCCGGCCAGAAGGAAGCGGTCAACCCGCGCAACGCCGCCGCCGGCAGCTTGCGCCAGCTCGACTCGCGCATCACGGCCCAGCGCAAGCTGCGCTTTTTCGCCTACGGCATCGGCACCCTGGAAGGAGCGGCCATGCCCGTATCGCACGCGGCCTTGCTCGACTGGTATGCGCAGCTCGGCTTGCCCGTGTGCGCGCAGCGCGCGGTGGTGCGCGGCGCGCCCGGCTTGCTCGGCTTTTATGAAGACATCGGACGGCGCCGCGCCAGCCTGCCCTACGATATCGATGGCGTCGTCTACAAGGTTAACCGCTTAGCCGACCAGCAGCGCCTGGGCTATGTGTCGCGCGCGCCGCGCTTCGCCCTGGCCCACAAATTCCCGGCCGAGGAAGCGACGACGGTGGTGCAAGAGATCGAAGTGCAGGTCGGGCGCACCGGCGCCATCACACCGGTGGCGCGCCTGGCGCCCGTGTTCGTGGGCGGGGTCACCGTCACCAACGCCACCTTGCACAATGACGACGAAGTCAAGCGCAAGGATATCCGCATCGGCGACACCGTCGTGGTGCGGCGCGCCGGTGACGTCATCCCCGAAGTGCTCGCCTTCGTGCCGGAGCTGCGCCCGCTCGACGCGCGCCAATTCGCCATGCCGCTGCAATGCCCGGTGTGTGGCTCGCCCATCGTGCGCGCCGAGGATGAGGCGGTGGCGCGCTGCTCGGGCGGACCATTGCGCTGCGCGGCGCAAAAGAAGGGCGGCTTGATGCATTTCGTGTCGCGCCGCGCCATCGATGTCGAAGGCCTGGGCGACCAGTTGATCGAACAGCTGGTGGACAAGGCCGTCATCGACAACGCCGCCGACCTGTACCACAAGCTGGACCTGGCCACCTTGGCGAGCCTGGACCGGATGGCTGGCAAGTCGGCCCAGAACGTGCTCGACGCGCTCGAGAAATCGAAGGACACGACGCTCGCGCGCTTCATCTACGCTCTTGGCATCCGGCACGTGGGCGAATCGACCGCCAAGGCGCTGGCCGCGCATTTCGGCAATCTCGACGCCTTGCTGCACGCCGGCGTCTGGGAAGGCGGCATCGAGCTGCTGGAAGTGGCGGACGTGGGGCCGGTGGTGGCGCGCTCGATCGGCGACTATCTGGCCGAGCCGGCCAACCTGGCCGTGATCGCGCAGCTGCGCGCGGCCGGTCTGCGCTGGAAGGAGGGGGCGCACGTGCAAAAACCGGCCGGCGCCCTGGCCGGCAAGACTTTCGTGTTGACGGGGACCTTGCCCAGCCTGGGCCGCGACCAAGCGCAAGCGCTGATCGAAGCGGCCGGCGGCAAGGTGTCCGGTTCGGTGTCCAAAAAAACTTCATACGTGGTGGCCGGCGCGGATGCCGGCAGCAAGCTGGCCAAGGCGCAGGAACTGGGCATCGCGCTGCTCGACGAGGCGCAATTGCGCACGCTGTTGGAAGTGCAAGCGGGCGCCCAAGAGGCGCCCTTGGAAGGTGGTGGCAGGACATGAAACCGATTAAAAAAGCAGTTTTTCCGGTGGCGGGCTTGGGCAGCCGCTTCCTGCCCGCCACCAAGGCGCAGCCCAAGGAAATGCTGCCCATTGTCGACAAGCCCCTGATCCAGTACGCGGTCGAGGAAGCGGTGGCGGCCGGCATCGACCAGATGATCTTCATCACGGGGCGCAACAAGCGCGCCATCGAAGACCATTTCGACACCGCCTACGAACTCGAAGCGGTGCTCGAGGCGGCCGGCAAGAGCGAGCTGCTCGCCTTCGTGCAAAACGTGATCCCCAAGCATGTCAACTGCATCTTCATCCGCCAGGCTTCGCCGCTGGGCCTGGGACACGCGGTGCTGTGCGCGCGCCCGGTGATCGACGATGACGAGCCGTTCGCGGTGCTGCTGGCCGACGATTTCATGGATACGGAGCCCACCCAAAGCGGGGTGCTGGCGCAGATGACGGCGGTGCACGCGCGCGAAGGCTGCAGCGTGCTGGCGGTGCAAGACGTAGCGCGCGAACTCACGCGCCAGTACGGCATCGTCAGCGCCAGCGCCTACGGGCCGGACCTCGAACTGGTGTCGGGCATCGTTGAAAAACCCGCGCCCGAGCAGGCGCCTTCGACCTTGGCGGTGGTAGGGCGCTATGTGCTCTCGGGCGCCATCTTCGAACACCTGGAAAAGATCGGCGCCGGCAGCGGCGGCGAGATCCAGCTCACCGACGGCATCGCCTCGCTCATGCGCGAGGAGCGTGTGCTGGCCTACCGCTACGCGGGGCGGCGCTACGATTGCGGCTCGAAGATCGGCTACCTGGAAGCGATGACGGCCATCGGCTTGAAACATCCGGAGACGGGCGCGGCCTACCGTGCCTTCCTTGACACTCTCACATTGAAACGGACTTGAGATGGCGGTGCGTGAAATCCTGAAGATGGGCGATGCGCGCCTGTTGCGCATGGCCGAGCCGGTGCGCGAATTTAACACCCCGGCGCTCGAAGCCTTGATCGCCGACATGTTCGACACCATGCACGACGCCAATGGCGCCGGGCTGGCCGCGCCCCAGATCGGCGTGAACTTGCAGCTGGTGATCTACGGCTTCAAGCAGAACCAGCGCTACCCGGACGCGCCGGCCGTGCCCGAGACGGTGCTGATCAATCCCAAGCTGACGGCGCTGTCGGACGACAAGGAGGAGGAGTTCGAAGGCTGCTTGTCGGTGCCGGGCTTGCGCGGCAGCGTGCCGCGCTTCACGCGCTTGCACTACGAGGGCTTCGACCAGTTTGGCGCGCGCATCGCGCGCGAGGTGGAGGGCTTCCATGCGCGCGTGGTGCAGCACGAGGTGGACCATTTGATGGGCATCTTGTACCCGATGCGTATTGTGGACTTTGCGCGCTTCGGTTACGCCGACGTGATGTTCCCGGATCGCGATCCGCGCGACGACGACTGATGAGCCAAGCCCCCTACGGCAGCCGCAACCGAGGCGTGTTCCGCTTTGGCGCCACCCAGTTGCGCCGGGTGGGCGGCACGCAATGGCATTGGACCGACCTGTACCACTTCATGCTGGCGATGAGCTGGCCGTGGTTCTTCATCATGCTCGGCCTGCTCTACGTGGGCACCAATGTGCTGTTCGCGACGGCCTACTTCGTGGTGCCCGGCTCGGTCGCCAACGCGCGCCCGGGCAGCGTGCTCGACGTGTTCTTCTTTTCGATCGAGACGCTCGCCACCGTCGGTTACGGGTATATGAATCCGGGCTCGGTCTATGGCCATGTGGTGGCCTCGATTGAAATCCTGGTCGGCATGCTGGAGGTGGCGGTGGTGACGGGCTTGATGTTCGCGCGCTTCTCAAGGCCCTCGGCGCGCATCATGTTTTCGAACGTGGCGGTGGTGGCGCGCTTTAACGGCACCCCGACCTTGATGATACGCACAGGCAACCAGCGCAATAACCTGATCCTCGAAGCGTCCGTGCGCGCGGCCCTGGTGCGGCGCGAAAAGACCCTGGAAGGCCAGGAGTTCACGCGCTTTTACGACTTGGCGCTCGAGCGCAACATCACCAGCGTGTTCGCGCTGAGCTGGACCGTGATGCACAAGATTGACGAGCGCAGCCCCTTGTATGGCAAGACGCCGCGCGAGATGGAGGAGGAGGGCGCTTACCTGACGGTGTCGATATCGGGCACTGACGACACCCTCAACGACTTCGTCCATTCGCGCCACAATTACGGGCACGAGGATATCCGCTTCGGCTACCGCTTCGTCGATATCCTGGCCGACCGCGATGGCGACGTGCGCATCATCGACTTCGGCAAATTCCACGACGTCACGCCCGACCCGGCGGCCTAGCGGACCTTATTCTAAGTTATCTTCGCCGAGGATATGCGCACGCGCACGCTGTGCGCTGTGGCATACTGTAGAGGCTGCGTTTAGGAACTCGAGGAGGCCAACCATGTTTCGATTCTTGCGCCCAATGGCGGTACTGCTCGCCATCCATGCCGGCTCTGCCGCCGAGGAAATTCTTCCGGCTTACAATTCCTACCAGTCGGTGCCGTTCGCGGTCGGCGCTGGTGGCTTGGCAATCGACACGGTCACCTATGTGAACGCCAAGCTCAAGGGCAAATACCAGTTCAAGCTCAGCCAAGTGACGCGTGATGCGCTCAACAAGACGATAGCCGACCCCGAATTCAAGGGCGCCGTGCTGTTTCTCAGTCCGTTTTTTGTCGACGATGTGGGCAAGACCAAGTTTTCTTGGACCGCGCCGCTGATGCACGACTCGAACGCGGTGTTGTCCCTCAATAGCCGCAAACTCGAATGGAGTAGCGCCGACGCGCTCGCCGGTTTGAAGTTCGGCGCCGTGAAGGGCAATCGCTACGCCGGCCTGGAGGATCGATTCGGCAAGGATATCGTGCGCGAAGATGTGCTCGAGGAACTGTCGAATGTCAAGAAGCTGGCCGCCGGCAAGGTCGACCTCACGATCATGGCGTTTAGCACTTACCGCTTCCTGCAAAAGCAAATGGGGACGCAAGCGGCGGCCAACAGCAATATTTACCTGTCGTCGAAACCGCACCTGGAATTCGAGCGGCATGTGTTTTCTGCCCGCAGCGACAGCGCGCTGGCAAAGGAACTGAACGATCTCGTGGCCGGCATGAAAAACGACCCGGCCTGGAAAGCGATCTTGACGAAATACGGACTCGACTAACTAAGCGGGCGCGCGTGAAGCGCCCAGGATGCGCGAACGGATCGCCCACATTTGCCGGCGCAAATCGGTTTGCGCGTCGCGCCGGTCGCGCAGGCCGGGCCGGCCGGGGCAATAGGAGCGCAAGCGCGTTCCTAGGGGCTGGCGCGACAGGTCCGGCTGGTCGTCGCGGACGATATCGTCGCGGTGCAGGAAGCTGCGGCGATGCAGTGCATGCAAGGCGTCGTCCAGGGCTCTGAGCTGCACGCGCTCGGCCTTGGAGACGTGCGCATCCTCGGTCGCAGATGCGGCCTCGGCGCACGGCGCATTGGCTGGCGGCGTGGGCGGCGCCGGAATGGCGGGCAAGGGCGAATGCACGCGGCGCAGGATGCGGCGGCGCACATCGGCAAGATGCCACATATGGTCCCCAGGGCACAGCAGCCACAATTCGCGCCAGGCGTTGCGCACGCTGCCAGCTATGAATATGACGAAATGGCGCGGCGACATGCGCATGCCTTGGTAGTCGATGTGATCCCCGCGCACGTTCGCGTACACGTATTCGTGCCCGTGTTTCATGCGGATCTGGGTGCCGTCGGGAAGGAACAGGCTTTTCCATTGGTAGCCGCGCAGCGTACCCGATGCCGTTCCGGACGCGCTGGCCATCCACGCTTGCAGCGCCTGTTCGACGACTTGTTCGGCGGTACGCGTATCGCCCTTGCTGCGCAATAGATTGAGCAGCTGCCGATAGGTGTGGGTTCGCAGTTCGATGACCTTATGCTCGTTCATGCTCGTTTCTCCCTGAAGAAACACTGATCGCTGTGGGGGGGGCTGCCTGATTGTTAGACAGCGCCGATGCGGCACAGTTCGATCACTTGGCCCATGATGGCGGGAAGAAATTATTCCACCCTGAAAAACGAGCACATTCGAGCGTAAGGAGAGGCGCGGGGCAGTACTACCCCGTGCTGGCGCCGTGCTTCAGGGTATCCAAGCTCGGCAGCGTGCGAATGACGCGACCGCGCCGCGCTCGCTTAAAACTGCTCGTCCGGGCGCAGATAGCGCCACTGGCCCACCGGCAAGTCGCCCAGCTTGACCTTGCCGATGCGCACACGCTTCAAACCCAACACCTTCAAGCCCACCATATCGCACATGCGGCGGATCTGGCGCTTCTTGCCCTCGCGCAGGGTGAAGCTGAGCTGGTCCTCGTTTTGCCAGCGCACCTTGGCCGGCAACAGTGCCTTGCCATCCATCCACAGGCCGTGGTTCAGCTTCTTCAATTCCGCCTCGGGCAGCTTGTCGCCCTTGGTGTATTGCACGCGCACCAGGTATTCCTTCTCGATCGTGGTGTCTTGCCCGATCAATTGCTTGGCCACCCGCCCGTCCTGCGTGAGGATCAGCAAGCCCACCGAATCGATGTCCAGCCGTCCCGCCGGCACCAGGCTGCGCAGCTGGGTCGGGTGGAATTGCTCGCTCGAGGGGTCTTCCGCCCAGCGCGTCTCGGCCTTGATCAGCGCCACGGCCGGCGTGTAGCCATCCTCGGCCTGGCCGCTCACATAGCCCATCGGTTTGTTGATCAGCACCGTCACGCGCTTCGATTGCTCGGCCTGGGCCTGGCGCTCGACCGTCACATGCTGGCTCGGCAGCACCTTGCTGCCCAGTTCGGAGACGACCTTGCCGTCCACCCGCACCCAGCCGCGCGCGATCCATTCATCGGCTTCACGGCGCGAGCACAAGCCCAGTTCGGACATGCGTTTGGATAGGCGTAGCGGTTCAGTCATGGTTCTTCGAATTCAAAAAAGGTGGGTCAAACTTTCAGCGCGTCGAGCAGTTCGGTCTCGATCTGCAGCTGATTGCGTGCGTTGTTGAGGGCGGCGCCATCGACCAGGAATACGTCTTCGACGCGCTCGCCCAGGGTCATGATCTTGGCCGTATGTAGATTGATGCGGTGGCGCGTGAGCACGCTGGCGATCGCGTACAGCAAGCCGGTGCGGTCGTTGGCCGCGACCGACAGCAGATAGTATTGGCCGCGCTCGTCCGGGCGCAAGTCCACCGTCGGCGTCATCGGGAAGGTGCGCGAGAGACGCGACAGGCGCCCGCGCGTGGGCGCCGGCAGCGGCCCTTGCGAGCGCAGCAGCTCACCCAGCTCGTGCTCGATCAAGCTGATGATGTCGCGGTAGCTGTTGGCGAAAGCCTGCTCCGTCACCAGGAAGGTGTCGAGCGCGTAGCCGTGGCGCGTGGTGTGGATCTTGGCGTCGAGGATGCTGAAGTTCTTACGGTCGAAATAGCTGCAAATGCGCGCGAACAGGTCCGGCTGGTCCGGCACATACACCGTCACCTGCAAGCCTTCGCCGATCGGCGCCAGCCGGCATTTGACGACCGGCTGGGCGCTGTCGATGCACTCATACAGCGAGCGCGTTTGCCAGGCGATGTCGGAGGCATCGTGGCGCAGGAAGTAAGCCACGTCGAGCTGCTTCCATAGTTTCTCGTGCGCGTCGATCGGCAAGCCGTACAGGCGCAGCGTGGCCAAGGCCTCGTGCTGGCGATTCTTCAGTTCGCGGTCGGCCGAATGGGGCTCGCCGCCCAAAACGCGCAAGGCGATGCGGTACAAATCCTCGAGCAGCTTGCCCTTCCAGGCGTTCCACACCTTGGGGCTGGTGCCGCGGATGTCGGCCACCGTCAGCAGGTACAGCGCCGTCAGGTGGCGCTCGTCCTTGACCAGGGTGGCGAACGCTTGCACCACGTCCGGGTCCGACAAATCCTGCTTTTGCGCCACCTGCGACATCGTCAAATGGTTCTCGACCAGGAAGCACACCAGCTCGCTGTCTTCCGCGCCCATGCCATGCTCCTGGCAAAACTGCGCGGCGTCGGCCACGCCCAGCTTGGAATGGTCGCCGCCGCGGCCCTTGGCGATGTCGTGGAATAGCGCGCCCACGTATAGCAGCCAGCGCTGCGGGAAGTTGGCGATCAGCTGGCTGCAGAACGGGTATTCGTGCGCGTGTTCGGTCATGGTGAAGCGGCGCATATTGCGCACCACCGTCAAGATGTGCTGGTCGACTGTGTACACGTGGAACAGGTCGTGCTGCATCTGCCCCACGATGCGCCGAAAACTGGGCAGGTAGCGCCCCAGGATGCTCATCTCGTTCATGCGCCGCAGCGCGTGCAGCACGCCCACCGGCGCTTGCAGGATGCGCAGGAACAGCGCGCGGTTGACGGGGTCTTCGCGGAAGGCGGTGTCGATCTGGAAGCGCGCATGCCACAGCGCGCGCATGGTGCGCGCCGTCATGCCCTTCAAGTGCGGCCGCTCCGTCATCAGGACGAACACTTCGAGCACCGCCGATGGCGTCACCTCGAACACTTCGTCGGCGCAAATGTCGATGAAGCCATTGACCTCGTTAAAGCGCGGGTTGATGACGATGGGCGCGTACGGTTGCGGGAACAGCCAGGCCTCGATATTTTGCAGCAGGATCGTGTTGAGCTGGGTGACCGCCTTGGCCGCCAGGTAGTAGCGCTGCATCAGCATTTCGCTGGCGCGGCGCGCGTTCACGCCGCTGCCGCTCGCTTGCAAGCCGAAGGTCTCGGCGATCGCCGTTTGCACGTCGAACACCAGGCGGTCTTCGCGCCGCCCCGTGTGCAGGTGCAGGCGCACCCGGATATCCTTGAAGGCGCGCTCCTTTTCCATCAGCTGGCGCGCCTCGGTGCGCGTGATCAGGCCGCGCATGGCCAGGTCGCGCCAAGAGCTGCCCAGGCTGGCCGCCTTGGCCACCCACAGTATCACTTGCAGGTCGCGCAAGCCGCCCGGGCTTTCCTTGCAATTGGGTTCGAGCGAAAAGGCCGTGTCCTCATACTTGGCATGGCGTAGTCGCATCTCGGCCGTCTTGGCGTGGAAGAAGGCTTGCGGGTCGAGCGCCTGGCGGTAGCGCACTTGCAATTGCTCGAACAGGGCCGCGGCGCCGTGCACCAGGCGCGCTTCGAGCAAGCAGGTTTGCACCGTGATGTCCGCTTGCGCTTCGCTGATGCATTCGTCCACCGTGCGGATGCTGTGGCCGATTTCCAGCCCCAGGTCCCACAGCAGTTGCACCAGTTCCTCCAGGCGCGCCTGGGTGGGCGCGTCGGCCGCCTGGCCCAGCAGGATCAAGACGTCGACGTCGGAGTAGGGGAATAGTTCGCCGCGCCCGTAGCCGCCCACGCCCACCAGGGCCGTGTTGGCGGGCAGGGCGGCGGCCAGCCAGGCCGCGCTCAAGACTTCGTCCACGCTGTGGCGCAAGCCGCGCAACAGCTTTTCCGGCTTGGCGTCGGCGCGGAAGGCTTCCACCACCACCTGGCGCTGCGCCTTGAGCTGGCCCTTCAGGCGCTCGCGCAACTGCTCGCGCGTGGCCATGGCGGGCGCGGCGGCGGACACGGCCTTACGCCGTCAGCGCTTGGGCTGGCGCGCCGATGAAGGCCGGCGGCGGCGGCGAGCCGCTGGATACGGTCAACACCTCGTAGCCCGTCTCGGTGACGAGGATGGTGTGTTCCCATTGGGCCGACAGGCTGCGGTCCTTGGTTTTGATGGTCCAGCCGTCGCCCATTTCGCGGATCTCGCGCCGGCCCGCGTTAATCATCGGCTCGATCGTGAAGATCATGCCCGCCTCGAGCTTGTCGAGCGTGCCGGGACGGCCGTAGTGCAGCACTTGCGGCTCTTCGTGGAACACCTTGCCGATGCCGTGGCCGCAAAACTCGCGCACCACGCTATAGCCGTGCTTTTCCGCGTGCTGCTGGATCACATGGCCGATGTCGCCCAGGTAGGCACCCGGCTTGACCTTGGCGATGCCCAGCCACATGCATTCGTAAGTGATGTCCGAGAGCCGCTTGGCCAGGATCGATGGTTCGCCGATGAAGAACATGCGGCTATTGTCGCCATGGTAGCCATCCTTGATGACGGTGATGTCGAGGTTGACGACGTCGCCGTTCTTGAGCAGCTTATCGCCCGGGATGCCGTGGCAGATCACGTCGTTGACCGAGGCGCAAATCGCCTTCGGGTAGGGCGTGTAGCCGGGCGGGCAATAATTGAGCGGGGCGGGGATGGTGCCTTGCACATTGACCATGTATTCATGGCATAGGCGGTCCAATTCGCCCGTGGTCACGCCCGCCTTGACGAAGGGGGTGATGTAGTCGAGCACTTCGGAGCCGAGGCGGCCAGCCACGCGCATGCCTTCGATATCGGCTTGGGACTTGATGGAGATAGAAGACATAGTATTTCGCAGTCAGCAATAAAGAACAATAAGGGATATAGCCGCCATTATAAGGGACTGCCGGCCATCTTGCCGCTGGTGCTGGCCGCCCGCGGCGGGCCGGGGCGTGCGCCACTTGAACTGTGGGCACGTTTAGGTGTAGAATCTCGGGTTGCTTGCTTTGCCGCTTGCAATATTGTGAAATGAATTAAAAATTGTATCGTTAATTGTAAATCGCGAATCAGGTCGCAAAAGGGTGCCCACGTGGTGCTGACCTGGTTCCAGACCCAACCCTGGAGAATTATATGTCCGTAACTATGCGTGAAATGCTCGAAGCCGGTGTCCACTTTGGTCACCAAACCCGTTTCTGGAACCCAAAGATGGCTCCGTTCATCTTCGGTCACCGCAACAAGATCCATATCATCAACTTGGAAAAGACGATGGGTATGTATCAAGAAGCGATGAAGCACATCAAGCAAGTGGCCTCGAACCGCGGCACCATCTTGATGGTCGGCACCAAGCGTCAAGCGCGCGAAATCATCGCCGCTGAAGCTGCGCGCGCCGGCGTGCCTTTCGTCGACCAGCGTTGGTTGGGCGGCATGCTGACCAACTTCAAGACCATCAAGACCTCGATCAAGCGCCTGAAAGACATGGAAGCGGCGATCGAAGACGGTTCGGCTGAAAAAATGTCGAAAAAAGAAGCCCTGATGTTCCAACGCGAAATGGTCAAGCTGCAAAAAGCCATCGGCGGCATCAAGGAAATGGGCGGCGTGCCTGACGCGATTTTCGTCGTCGACGTCGGCTACCACAAGGGCGCCATCACCGAAGCTGGCAAGCTGGGCATCCCAGTGATCGGCGTCGTCGACACCAACCACTCGCCAGAAGGCGTTTCCTTCGTCATTCCTGGTAACGACGACTCCTCGAAAGCGATCACCCTGTACGCCCGCGGCGTGGCAGACGCGATCCTCGAAGGCCGTGCCAACGCCAGCAACGAAATCGTCGAGATGGTCAAGTCCTCCGACGAATTCGTCGAAGTGTCCGACAACGCGTAATACGCGATACGGCGCGCGGCTCCCGCCGCCGCAAAAAAAAGGGTGGCAGCAGCCCCCTTTTTTTTAAACAGATTATTTGGCGCGCCGGCTCTTGCAGGGCCTCGCGCGCAAGACATACATACGGAGAATCAACAATGGCAGCAATTACAGCAGCAATGGTAGGCGAACTGCGCGCGAAAACGGACGCGCCGATGATGCAATGCAAAAAAGCACTGACCGAAGCCGATGGCGATATGGCACGTGCTGAAGAAATCCTGCGCGTAAAGCTCGGTACCAAGGCCGCTGGCGCCGGTACCCGCATCACGGCCGAAGGCGTCGTCGCCATCTACAGCGCCGGCTCCGTCGCCGCGCTGGTGGAAATCAATAGCGAAACGGACTTCGTGGCCAAGAATGACGACTTCCTGGCGCTCGGCAACAGCGCAGCGCGCCTGGTCGCCGAGCACAATCCGGCCGACGTCGCCGCCCTGTTGGCCTTGCCGCTGGACGGCTCGACCCTGGACGGCGTGCGCCTGGCCTTGATCGGCAAGATCGGTGAGAATATGTCGATCCGCCGCTTCCAGCGTTTTGAAACGAGCGCCAAGCTCGCTTCCTACATGCACAACTCGCGCATCGGCGTGCTGGTCGAATTCGACGGCGCCGACGAGCAAGTGGGCAAGGACCTGGCCATGCACATCGCGGCCATGAAGCCGGTCGCCCTGTCGTCGGAGCAAGTGCCGGCTGAACTGATTGAAAAAGAGCGTTCGGTCGCCGCCTTGAAGGCGCAAGAAGACGCGGACAAGGCCGTGGCCGAAGGCAAGCCAGTCCAATCGCCCGAGATCCTGGCCAAGCGCCTGGAAGGCTCCGTGCAAAAGTACCTGAAAGAAGTGTCGCTGCTGAACCAGATGTTCGTCAAAAACGACAAGCAATCGATCGAACAGATGCTCAAAGCGAACAACACCAGCGTGAAAGGTTTCACGATGTATGTCGTTGGCGAAGGCATTGAAAAGAAACAAGACGACTTTGCGGCGGAAGTAGCAGCGCAAATGGCTGCGTCGAAGCAAGCGTAACAAGAAGCGGGCCGAGAGGCCCGTTTTTTTGGCCGGGCGGCGCCTCGTTCGCTTCCCGGTTCCATCGGCGCGCAGCGTCGATGAGATGGCCGAGCGCAGCGACGGCCATCCGAACCGAATTAAAATCGCCACCTTGAGGAGCCCACCAGCATGTCGAAACCAGCCTATAAACGCGTTCTTTTGAAACTGTCTGGCGAAGCACTGATGGGTGACGACGCCTACGGCATCAACCGCGGCACCATCGAGCGCATGGTCGCCGACGTGGCCGAGGTGGCGCACATGGGGGTGGAATTGGCGGTCGTCATTGGCGGTGGCAATATCTTCCGCGGCGTCGCCCCCGGCGCCCAGGGCATGGACCGCGCCACCGCCGACTACATGGGCATGCTGGCGACGGTGATGAACGCGCTCGCGCTGGCCGACGCCATGCGCCACGTGGGCGTGGTGGCGCGCGTGATGTCGGCCATCGCCATCGAGGCCGTCGTCGAGCCTTACGTGCGCCCCAAGGCCTTGCAATACCTGGAAGAGGGCAAGGTTGTCGTGTTCGCCGCCGGCACCGGCAACCCCTTCTTCACCACTGACACGGCCGCCGCCCTGCGCGGCTCCGAGATCTCGGCCGAGATCGTGCTCAAGGCCACCAAGGTCGATGGCGTCTACACGGCCGACCCCAAGAAAGACCCGAACGCCACGCGCTACGAGTCGATCAGCTTCGACGAAGCCATCGCCAAGCATTTGCAAGTGATGGACGCGACCGCCTTCGCGCTGTGCCGCGACCAAAAGCTGCCCATCAAAGTGTTTTCCATCGTCAAGCCGGGCGCGCTCAAGCGCGTGATCATGGGCGAGGACGAAGGCACACTGGTCCACGTTTAAGAACATCATTGAAACAGGAGAGTTAGCATGTCCATAGCTGACGTCAAAAAAAGCGCAGAACAGCGCATGGTCAAATCGATCGACACCCTCAAGGCGGACTTGTCCAAGGTGCGCACGGGGCGCGCCCACACGGGCATCCTCGACCATGTCCAGGTCGATTACTACGGTTCGCCCACCGCGCTCACCCAAATCGCCAACGTCACCTTGATCGACGCGCGCACCATCGGTGTGCAGCCGTGGGAAAAGAAGATGTTGAACGTGGTCGAGAAAGCGATCCGCGACGCCGACCTGGGCTTGAACCCGTCGTCGCAGGGCGACATGATCCGCGTGCCGACCCCGCCTTTGACGGAAGAGCGGCGCAAGGAAATGGTCAAGTTGGTCAAGGGCGAAGCGGAAGACGCCAAGATCGCGATCCGCAACATCCGGCGCGACGCCAACGAAACGCTCAAGAAGCTGGTCAAGGACAAGGCGTGCTCCGAAGATGACGAGCGCCGCTCATCCGAGGAAATCCAGAAGCTGACGGACAAGTTCGTGGCCGATGTCGACAAACTGGTGGCGGAAAAAGAAAAAGAAGTGCTGACTGTATAATGGGCCCCGTCTAGGGAGCGGGCTGGGGACAGACCCCTGTTTTGAGGAAACGCCCTTCAAGGAGGGGACAGACCCCTCATTAAATTTGCATCGGGTTTTATGATTTATAAGAGTTGGACCAGTGCGATTCCGGAAGTGGCAAAGGTGCCGCGCCACGTCGCC
>JAZKBP010000045.1:4598-86727 GCA_040388555.1 Pseudomonadota bacterium | reverse complement strand
CCCTGTTTTGAGGAAATGCTAGCATTTCCTCAAAACAGGGGTCTGTCCCCTTTTGCTCTTTTGCTTTTGATCTAGCGTGCCAGCCGCTGGGCCGGGAACGCCACCGGCGCGGCCAGCATGCGGCGCCAGCCGCGCGTGAGCAAGCCGGCGGCAAGCGAAGCGGCCAGCGCGGCCAACAGCGGCCACGGCAAGGGCGTCACACCGAAGTGCAGCGCCAGAAAACCGAGCAATAGCAGTAGTGTGTTACCCATCATCCACTGCTGGCCGTTCATGGCCAAGGGATCGCGCATGGCGCTAAAGTCGCGCAAGGGGCCAGCGAGCAATGGCAGCGCCAGGCAATGCAGCGACAGCACCATCACCACGGCGCGCCAGCCGGGCAGGATGGCGGCGGCCAGCACGCCGACATAAGCGAGGCCCGCCAGCCACCAGAGCGCGCCGCGCCGCAGCAAGGCTCGCGCGAGCACGCGGTTCAACTGGCGCCCCTGCGGCGCGCGCGCCGTCAGGCGCAGCAAGGCTTGCTCCTGGCGCGTCGCGCTCATGCGCAGCGCCACGCTCTGGCTGAGAATGACGAACGCGAGCATCGCCGCCATCACGTCCGCGAACAATACGATCGACTGCAGGATGCGCGCGTCGGCCGGCGGGAACAGGTGCATATACAGCAGCGCACCCGGCGCCAGCGCCGCCACCACGGCCAGCACCACCACATGGCGCGACCAGTGCAGGGCCGGCCCCAGCACATGCAGCACGAGCGCAGCGCTGGCGCTGCATGTGCTGGGGCCGGCCGCGCAATCGCGCCGCAATGCGCGTCCATACAAGCGCATGCCGATCCCGCTTTCGTTGTTAAGCTGATGGCCGGCCAGCTGCGCGCGCAGCTGCTCGCTGAAGCGGAAAGCGCGCCAGTGGCGCTCGCCACCGCCGGGGAAGGCATGGGCGATGCTCAAAGCCGCGACGCCGAGCGCGCCGGCGCAAGCTGGCGCGCCGTTCGCCGCCAGGCGCGCGCCCAGCGGCGCCAGCGCGTGAGCGATGGCCGGCCAGTCCGGCAACACGAGCGCGAACGGCGTCAGGCAAATGATCCACAGGGCCAGTTGACCGCCGCCCGCGATGAGCGTCCCCACGCTAAAGAAAAGCACGAGGGCGCTCCAGCACAGCCAGAAGTGGCCGACCACCAGCGCCAGCAGCGCCGCCAGCAGCGCCGTCGCGCCGACCAGATACAGCCCGACCAGCGCACGCAAGCTCGCGAGCATGCGCGGATGCAGGCGCGCGTTGGCCGGCGTGTTGATGCGCAAGCCCGTGTGCAGCGCCATCCCCCACCACAGCAGCAGCAGGGAGCCCAGCGGCACCGCCGTCAACAAGGCACCGAGCGCAAGGCGCCAATGCCAAAACAAGGCGCACAAGGGAAACAGCAGCACGGCGCAAGCCAACGCCGCGCTCAAGCGCAAGCTGCCCACGCTGCGCTGCAGATACAGGGGCTGGCGCGCCAGCACTCCCATCGTCGTCCATGCGATCATCGCCATTCCCCTTGTGCGGTCCAGCTGTTAAGGTTGCGGCGCAGTGCCGAACTTATACACATCCATCCCGATCGCATAGCCAACGTAGTGCGCGCCGTCGGGCACGATGCGGATCTTGTTGGTGTAGCGTCCCATCTCGACGCGCGTCCAGCTGGCGCCGCCGTCGTGGGTCTCGAAGCCGGAGGTGGTGGTGCCAACCCAGCCGTTCAAGTCGTCGGCGAAGGCGACGCCGAATTCGCGCACCGCCGCATCGTCGACCAGGGCGATGTCGTGCCAGCTCTTGCCGCCGTCGACTGTCTTGGCCAGCACGCGCGCCGAGACGCCCTTGTCCGGGTTATAGTCCTGCACCGTCACATAGCCGACCTGGCGGCTCGGGAACGACACCTTCCACGCCATCTGGAAGGGGCGCGCCGAGGTGTACACGCGCTGCCACGTCACGCCGCCGTCGCGCGTGGCGACCACGACCGCGTGCGAGCGCTCGATATTGGCGTCGTCGGCACCGATCACGATGCCGTTCATCTCGTCGAAAAACTTGACGTCGGTGATAGCGGCGATGTGCGCGTTCAAGTCCATCGTGTTCCAGGTCGCGCCGCCGTCGAGCGAGCGCATCATGAATGCCGGCCCGCCCACGCGCCCGGCCGCGTGCACCACGGTGTGCTGCTCGAGCTTGCCGGCGTTGACGAAGCCGGTCTTGAGCACGTCGATCGCGCACAAACCCTTGACCTGCGGACCCGTGATGCCGGTGGCAGCGGCCCAGCTGGCGCCGCCGTCGCGCGTGACGTATAGCGGCGTGGTGTCGGTCACGCCGGGGAAGTATTCAGTGCCGATATTGCCGGCGAAGGCGGTCTGGGCGTCGACCAGGCCGATCGTGCGGAAGTAGGTGCCCGGCTTATGCAGCACCATGGTCCAGCTCTTGCCGCCGTCGCCGGTCTTGAAGATCTTGCCTTGGCCGTTCACATAAAAGCCGTTTTGCGCGTCGCTGAAGGCGATGTCGTCCTGCTTGCCGCGATACGCCTCGGTGGGCAACTTGAACCACTTGGCGTTGTCCTGCGCGCGCAAGGCGGGTGCCGCCGGCGCGGCGGCGGGCACGCTGGCGCAACCGGCCAGCAGCATTGGCAGCGCGGCGGCCGACGCGCACAGGGCGCGAACAAAGGTGCCGCGCTGCGATGAAGAATTAAACATGGTGTTCCTGATTGGTTCAATGGTGGAGGAAGCGGCGGCGCCGTGGGGCGCCGCCGCATGGACTCGCTAGTGCGAGCTCTGATGCTTACTTGGCCGCCGCCGCCGCGCCCGCGCCCGCCTTGGCGAAATCGCCCGCGCTGACGATGGCGATGTCGGCCGGCTTGACGTAGGCGCGCAGGGCCGCGTTGACTTGGGCCACGCTCAAGGCCGCCACTTTCGCTTCAAGCGCGCCGTCGTAGGCCATGGTGCGATCGAAGTTCAGGTAATGGCCCAGGCGGCGCGCCAGCGATTCGTCACCGGTGCGCTGCACCTGCTCGCCTTGCAGCCAGCCCTTCCTGGCCTCGTCCAGCTCGGACTGCGAAAAGCCCTCGGCCAGCGCCTTGGCGATTTCCTCGCGCATGGCCGCCTCGACCTTGCGCGTGTTTTGCGGCGCGCTGATCGCGTAGGCGAGCCAGATGGCGGCCGGGTCTTGCGATGGCGCCACCAGCTGCGAGCCGATCCCGTAGGACAGGCCTTCCTTCTGGCGGATGCGGTCGGCCAGACGGCTGTGCAGGGCGCCGCCACCCAACATGTGGTCGGCCATCATCAGGGCCGGATAATCGGGCGCGTCGTCCTTGAGCGGCAACGGCAGCACCGCCATCAAGAAGCTGTTGGCCTTGTCGGGCGTCTCAAGCACGATCTTGTCACCATGGGTGGCCTTGTTGGTGTCGGCGACGCGCTGGTAATCCTGCTGCGCTTTCCAGTTGCCGAACAGGGCGCTCACCTGGCTCTTGAGGGCGGCGGCATCGAAGTCGCCCACCGCGGCCAGGCGCGCGCTACCGGCGCCGTAGAAAGCGCCATGGAAGGCCTTCACGTCCTCCAGTTTCAAGGCCTTGACCTTGGCCAGCTTTTGCTGCAGCGTGTCGACGTGGCGGATATGCCCTTCCGGGGTGGCGTCAATCAGGCGACTGAAGGCGTTCGACACCAATGGCTGCGGCTCCGGCATCTGGCGCTCGATGTTGGCCACCAGGGCGCGCTTGGCTTCCTCGAACTCGACTGGCGCGAAGGCCGGCTTTTTCAGCAGCTGGGCCACCAGATCGACGGCCGCGCCCAGATTCTCGCGTACCGTCGTCAAGGTCACCTGCACGCCTTCAGGGCCGCCATTGATCATCCACTTGACCTTGAGCTTGTCGAAGGTGTCCTTGATCTCCTGGCGCGACATGGTCTCGGTGCCGTGCGTGAGCAGGTTGGCGGCCATCGCGCCGGCCTCGCTCTTGCCGCGCAAATTATCGGCCGTGCCCATGTTCAGCTTGAGCGTGACGCTCACCTCACCGCCCTTGGTCTTCTTTTGCAGCAGGGCCGCCTTGATGCCGCCGGCCAGCGTCACGCGCTCGGTGCGCGCGTCGATATTGGCCGGGCTGGCGTCAAACGCCTCGCCCTGCGCCACCGCGGCCTTGCCCTTGTAATCCTTGAGCGTGACGGCGAAGTCCGGGGTGGCCGGCATTTCGGCGCGCTGCGGCGCGTCCGTCGGCACGAAGCGTCCGACCGTGCGGTTCGACGCCAGCAGGTATTTGTTGGCCGCCGCCTGCACGCTGGCCAGGTCGAGCTTCTCGAGCTGGTCGCGCTGGCTGAACACCAGGCGCCAGTCGCCGGAGGCGAGCGCCTCGGTCAGATGGCTGCTGGCCAGGCGCGCCGTGTCGTTCATCACGCGCGACATCTGGGCTTGCTCGGCTTGCACCGCGCGCGCCATTTCTGCCTGCGTGATCGGCTCGCTCTTGAGTCCTTCGATCACCTTGAGCATGGCCTCTTGCGCCTGCTCGAGCTGGCCATCCTTGGGCACCACGGCGCCAAACATGCCGTACGCCGCTTCCAGGTTGTTGGCGCCATTGTAGAACACGCGCGTGGCCAGCTTGCTCTCGACCAGGGCCTTGTGCAAGCGCCCGCCGGGCATGTCGGCCAGCACGCGCCCGACGATGTCGAGCGCCACCGCGTCGGCGTGGCCGGACGGGGCGATGTGGTAACCGACGCCGACGAACTGGGTGCCGCCGCTGCGGCGCACCGTCACTTGGCGCTCGCCATCCTGCACGGGTTCAGCCGTGTAGGTGGGCGCGAGCACGCGCGCGGGCTTGGGAATGCGGCCGAACAGTTCATTGATCTGTTTGAGCACCTTCTCTTGTTCGAAGCGCCCCGCCACCACCAGCACCGCGTTGTCCGGTTGATAGTAGTTGGTGTAGAAGGCGCGCAGGTGGTTGATGTTGACCTGTTCGATGTCCGAGCGCGCGCCGATGGTCGACTTGCCGTAGTTGTGCCAGTCGAAAGCCACTGCCTGGATGCGCTCGCTGATGACGGCCATCGGATTGCTCTCGCCGCTTTCGAACTCGTTGCGCACCACCGTCATCTCACCCTTCTGGGTGCTCTTGTTCCACAGGTCGTTCTGGTCGATGTTGGCGTTGACCATGCGGTCCGCTTCGAGCGCGAGCATGGTCTTGAGGTTTTCGTCGTTGGCCGGGAAGGTGGCGTAGTAATTGGTGCGGTCGTACGAGGTGGTGCCGTTGAAGTGGGCGCCGGTCGCGTTGAGCACTTCGACCGGGGTCTTTTGCCCGTTCTTGCCGCTGAAGTTTTTCGATGGCTTGAACAAAAGATGCTCGAGCAAGTGGGCCATGCCGGTCTCGCCATAGTTCTCGTGGCGCGAGCCGACCATGTAGACGATGTTGGTGGTCAGGTTAGGCTTGCTCGCGTCCGGCAGCAACAGCACGCGCATGCCATTGCCCAGGCGATATTCGGTGATGCCTTCGACACTGGTGACCTTGAGCGGCGCGGCCACGGGGCCCGCTTTGGCGGCCTTGGCGGGAGCGGCCGGCGCGGCGCCGACGAATGCGGGCGAAAGCAAGCCGGCGCTAAGCATGAGTACGGTAAGAAGCTTCATTGACATCCTATGAGTGAAAAACATCGAACAAGAGCGTCCAGCTTGGCACGCGGGAAAAATTGCTATTTTAATCCTAATTGCTTATTCTGCCACTAGGCCATGCGACCGGCCAGCTTGCTAGGTGGCGCCAGCGCCGGCGTACAAAATGCAGCGCCGCCCAAGCGCAGGCCAGGCCAAAGAACGGCCACGGCCACCCCAGGACGCGGTGCCCCACGCTAAACAAACCGATCAAGGCCATCAAACCGACCATTTGCCAGCCCGAGTCGACACGCCACCGCCGCACGGCCTGGTTGCGAACGAGCGCCGGCGCGAGCAGTAGTGCGCCCAAGGAAATCGACAGCACGTCCAGCAGATCGGCCGTCGTCGCGCCAAGCAGCATGGCGCATGCGAGCAGCGTGCCGATCGACATCGCGCAAGCGCTGAGGAATTGGCGCAGCAAGGCCGCCGCCACGGCGGCATTGAGCGTTTGGCGCGGCGCCACGCGCGGCGCCAAACGGGCGAGCGCCTGCTCGCCACGCGTGGCCTGCATGGCCTCGACGATGGCTTGTGCTTGAAAGGCCGCCATGCCCACTGCCGACACGGCCAGCATCCACAGCGGCATCGGGACCCCCGCGAATGCCGATTCACCGCCCTGCCCGCCGAGCGCGCCATACAAAAACACGGCAAGCAGCAGCAGCAGCGCGCAGAGCAGCGACTGGGCGCTCCAATGCGCGCGCGGGCCGAGCACATGCGGCATCAGCGCGGCCGCCCCACCTTTGCCGCGGCAGGCGCGGCGCAGCAAGGCGGGATAGATGCCGCGCCTGGCCAAGGGAACGATGTGGCCCGCATAGGGCAAGACCCCGTTCTCGAGCATGCCGAAGCGATCGCGCAATACCGCCCGCGCGAGCGGAGCGCGCTTATTCGGGCGCAGCATCGCGCGCAGGAAGATCGCGCCGTTAAGCACGATGAGCAGTTCGAACAAGGCCAATCCCGGCGCGCTGGTGAGAAAGGCGCGCCATGGCGGCGCAATCGCGTGCCATGCCTGCGCATAAAACAGCGGCGCCAGCGGCAGCAAGGGAGTGTAAAACATGGCGGCCATACCGGTAGCCGAAGCAATCATCGAGATCGCGCTGACGATCACGATGGCGCCAAGCATATGCCCGACCGCCAAGCCGGCCACCGTCCCGGCCACCAGGGATGTGATTATCCATGCGCCGATCACCAATCGCGCCAGGCGCCCCCGTAGCGCCGGCAGCAAGCTCGCCGAAGCCGGCTCGGAAAGCCGGGCCGCGCCGCGGCAAATGACACCCATGAGCATAAAGGAAAAACAGATCAGGATGCCAGCAATGAAGCGCAAAGCACCTTTCCATTCCCCCGTGCGCAGGGCCAGCGCCACGCAAACGAGCAAGGCGCCGGCCAGCAGCAGCGACATCAGCACCAATAACCAGGGGGTTTGGAGGGCGCGCCGCTCGCGCGCCGCTTCGACCCGCAAGGTCTGGACAAACAAGGCGCGGTAGAGCGGCCACGCTTGCCTCATTGCGTGACCTCGACGAACAAGTCCTCCAGGCTGAGCGCCTCGACGCGGATGGCGCCGCCGTGCGCCAGCGCGTCCAGATCAAAGCCCTCGGCGCTGGCGATGATGGTGGTGACGCCTTGCTCGGTGGTGCGGCGCACCTCGCCCGCCGGACGCACCGCGCGCAGCATGCCGTGCGGGCCGACGATGCGGCGCGCGTTCTCCAGCAATTCGTCGAGCCCCCCTTCGAGCGCGATCTTGCCATCCTTGAGGAAGGCGATGTCGAGCGCGACCCGCTCCAAATCCGACAGGATGTGGGTCGAGAACAGCACCGTGGTGTCGCGCTCGATCACGCCGTCGACCAATTCGCGCAGGAAGTCGCGCCGGCCCACCGGGTCGAGCGCCGACACTGGCTCGTCCAGGATCAGCAGTTCCGGATCGTGGGCCAGCGCGCGGATGATCGACAGGCGCTGCTTTTCGCCGCCCGACAGCTTGCCGATGGTCTTGGCCCGCATGGCCGGGTCAAAGCCCCAGCGCGCCAGCAGGGCTTCGACCTTGGGGCCGTTCCAGCGCGGATAGAGGGCGCGGAAGTAGTCGAGCAACTGGTCCGGCGTGAGCCACTCGAACAGATCGCAGCTTTGCGGCACGTAGCCGATGCGCGCGCGCGTGGCCTCCGACAGCTGCTCGGCCGCGTCGCCGTAGACGGTGACGCGCCCGCTGTCGACTTCGCGCAAGCCGAGCAGACATTCGAGCAGGGTCGACTTGCCCGCGCCATTGCGCCCCAACAGGCCGATGACGCGGCCCGGTTCGATGCGCCAGCTGAGCGGTCCCAACACGCTTTGCGCGCCGAAGGATTTGAAGATGGTGTCGATCTCGACGATGGGCTGCTTCATTTTTTTCCTTTCAAGATGTCACCGAACAGGGTCAGGACGATGTCGGCGTCGAGTTCAAGCTGGCCCGCTTCCTGGGCCGCGCGCAGCAGGGTCGGGCGCAGCAGTTCAAGCCGCGCGGCCACGCTGTGCTCGCGGCGCGGGGTGGCCGCCACCACCATGCCCATGCCGCGCCGGCGACTCAGCACGCCCTCGAGCTCGAGCATCCCGTAAGCCTTCGACACCGTCATCGGGTTGAGCGCCAGCGCTTGCGCGATCTCGCGCACCGAGGGCATGGCGTCGCCGGGCGCGAGCTGCCCGCCGGCCACCAGGCGGCGCGTCTGGTCGATCAGTTGCCGGTAGATCGGCTCGGCCGACCCGGTCGCGATCGAAAACAGGCTGGGGGGATGTTCGCTCATTTGAGTCCACTGTATTAATTAAGTAATACAGTAATGCAGATCAAGGGCGGCAGTCAAGCTTTTTTTGCAAGATTGGGAAAAGCGGGGACGACTTGCGGTCGAGATTCGGAATTGACCAGGCCCGCGCCAGGCGCTACAGTCGTCAAACCCCACCATGGAGAGCACGCATGCGACTGCTGCGATTTTGCCTGGCCTGCCTGCTGCTGTTCCAGAGCGGCAGCGCAGCGGCCCTCGAATGCGGCAGCTACAGCGTGGCCTTCTACGAGATGGGCGCGCTGTACTACCGCGCGCCCGATGGCGCCTGGACCGGGATCGACAAGGACGTGATCGACGAACTGGCGCGGCGCAGTGACTGCCGCTTCGAGGGCATGGTCGAGTCACGCGTGCGGATCTGGGCGCGCCTCGAAGCGGGCAGCCTGGACGTGTCGGTGTCGGGTATCGCGACCCCCGAGCGCGAGAAGATCTCGCGCTTCCTTCCGTATGGCGCGAGCCGCTACTATCTGCTCATGCGCAACTCCATGCCCGAACAGGCGCGCAGCATGGAGGGCTTCCTGGCCGATGAACATTACACGCTCGGCGTCGTCAAGAGCTTCCGCCATGGCGCGCGCTTCGACGCCTTCATCGACAAGCTGCGCGCCCAAGGCCGGGTGTACGAGGCGGTCGATTTCGCGGCCCTGTTCCAGCTATTCCGGATCCATCGCGTGCACGCGATCCTGGCCGCGCCGGCCATCTGGGTGCCCGAATTCAAGCGCGAGAAAATCAACGACGACATGCTGGTGATGGATTGGGCGCCCAATGACGGCGTGGTGGGCGCGCTGGTGCTGTCGCGCCAGCGCGTACCCGAGCCGGTGGCGCAACTGCTGCGCGCCACGCTCGAGAAGATGCGCAAGGACGGCACGCTCGAGGCGATCTTCCGGCGCCACGTGGGCGCCGCCCTGGCCGCCGATATGATGAAGTTCTAACGCAGCAGCTGACGCAGGTCTTGCGTGACCTGCGCGACGCCCAAATCGCGCGTCTCGAACAGGCGCACCTTGCCGGCGCGGTCGAACACGTAGCTGCCGGTGGTGTGGTCGATCAGGTAGTTGTTGCCCTTGGCGCCTTCGGCCTTGGCGTAGAACACGCGGAATTCCTGCGCCACCTTGGCGGTGGCGGTGGCGTCGCCCCACAAGCCAAGGAAACGCTTGTCGAAATTGGGCACGTACTGGGCCAGCAGGGCCGGCGTGTCGCGCTCCGGGTCAACCGTGATGAACAGCACCTGCACCTGGTCCGCTTGCGGCCCCAACGCCTTCATCACGCCGGCCAGCTCGGCCATGGTGGTGGGGCAGGCATCCGGGCACTGGGTGTAACCGAAGAACAGCACCACCAGCTTGCCCTTGAAGTCGGCCAGGGTGCGCGCCTTGCCGTTATGGTCCGTCAGCGCGAACTCGCGCGCGAAACTGGCACCCGTGATGTCCTTGCCGTTAAAGACCAGCGGCGCGGCCGGCGCCTGCGCGTCCTTGCCGCAACCGGCCAAGGAGATGGCGAGGACGGCGGCCAGCGCGATACTGAGCAGAGTTTTCATTTAGAGTTTGATGTAATGGTCCGCCAGCAGGGCCGCGAACAGCAGCGAGAGGTAGATGATCGAATAGGCGAAGGCCTTGCGCGCGACCAGGTCGGTGTAGTGGCGGTAGATGCGCCAGCTATGCCACAGGAACACGGCATTGAGCAGCACCGCCGCCACCAGGTAGATGATGCCGCTCATGTGCACGGCGAACGGCAGCATGGTCGTCGCCGCCAGCACGATCGAGTACAGCCATACGTGCAGGCCGGTGAAGTTCATGCCGTGCGTGACAGGCAGCATCGGCAAGCCCGAGCGCGCGTAATCGTCGCGCCGGTACATGGCCAGCGCCCAAAAATGCGGCGGCGTCCACACGAAGATGATCAGCACCAGCAACCAAGCCTGCATCGGCACCTCGGTGGCCACGGCGGCCCAGCCCAGCGCCGGCGGCATCGCGCCCGACAGGCCGCCGATGACGATGTTTTGCGGCGTGGCCGGCTTGAGCAGCATGGTGTACACCACCGCGTAGCCGACGAAGGTGACGAAGGTGAGCCACATGGTGAGCGGATTGACCAGCGCGTACAGGATCCACATGCCGGCCGCGCCGATCACGAGCGAGAACGCGACCGTCTGCATGGTCGACAGTTCGCCCATCGCGGTGGCGCGGCGCGCGGTGCGCGCCATGCGCGCGTCGATCTTCGCCTCGAGCAGGCAGTTGACGGCGAAGGCGGCACCGGCCAGCAGCCAGATGCCGGCCGTGGCCGGCACCACCACGCGCCAGCTGGGCAAGCCGGGAGTGGCGAGGAACATGCCGATGACGGCGCAAAAAACGGCCAGCATCGTCACGCGCGGCTTGGTCAACGCCAGGTATTGGGCGATGCGGTTGGTCGGTGCTGCGCTCGGGCTGGTCATGGTTCAGGGCTTGGAAGGGGAAGGTGGCAGGCTGGCGCTGGCCGCGCCGCTCGGGTGTCGTGCGGCGTAGTTTAACATGGTCACCAGCACCACGAGCGCGGCGGCGCCGGCGTTATGCAGCACCGCGATGGCCAGCGGCCAGGAGAGGAAAATGGTGGCGATGCCGCTGCCCGCTTGCAGCACCAGCAGCAGCGCTATCTTGCGCGCCAGCGGGCGCAGGGATACATGGACCCAGGCGCGCCAGACGGTCGCACCCAGCACCGCGAACACCAGGAAGGCGGCGTTGCGGTGTACCCAGTGGATGGCGGTGAGCGCCGGGAACGGCAGGTATTGGCCGGACGCGGTCATGCCAAGCTGACGCCACAAGGCGAAGCCGTGCGCGAAGTCCATCTCCGGCACCAAGCGTCCGCCGCACAGGGGGAAGTCCTGGCAGGCCAGGGCCGCGTAATTGGTGCTGACCCAGCCGCCCAGGGCCACTTGCGCCGCCAGCAGGCAGGCCGACAGCAAGGCCAGGCGCTGCAGTGTGCGCAGCGGGCGCGCCACGGCGCGGTCGCCCGCGCGCCGGCGCGTGTGCGCGGACAAAGCGTCCTGGCGCGCGCCCAGCCAGGCCAGCAGCGCCAGCAAGGCCATGCCCAGCAGCAGATGGATCGTCACGATCATTGGCTGCAGCTTGAGCGTGACGGTCCAGGCCCCGAACGCGCCCTGCAGGCACACCAGCGCGAACAAGGCGCTGGGCAGCCATGGTTCATCGGCGTCTTTGCTCCCATTGACACCGCCCGCGCGCTTCCATCTGTACCAAGCCCAGCCCATCAGCACCACGATGAGCGCGCCGATGCCCGAGGCCAGGAAACGGTGGATCATCTCGATCCACGCCTTGGGCAGCGTCACCGGCCCGCTCGGCATCAGGGCCGCCGCCTGCGCGATCTGCGCATGCGCCAGCAGTGGGTTGGCCTGGCCGTAGCAACCCGGCCAGTCCGGGCAACCGAGACCCGAGTCGGTCAAGCGCGTGAAGGCGCCGAACACCACCAGGTCGAAGGTCAGGAACACGCCCACCCACACCAGCTTGCGAAATTTATTCGTGTCGCGCGAACGCCAAACCGCCAGCAGCGGCAACGCCGCCACCAGCAAGGCCGTGACCGCCATCAGCGGCAGGGTCAGGGCGTCAAGCGCCGGGCCAGGCATCGCGTTCATCCCCGGCTCCGCTTAGCCGATGGCCGAAGCCTTGAGCAGCTTGTACAGGTCCTTCTTGACCTTGTTCGGATCCGCGTCCTTCGGGAAGCGCATCATCAGGTTGCCAAGCGGGTCGATCAGGTACAGGTGGTCGGAGGCGCGGTCGGCGCCATTTTCAAGTTCGAGCGGCAGCCATTTGTTGACCGCCTCGGCCTGGGCGCGCAGCATGCGGGTGCCGTCGTATTCGCGCATGAGAGTGGTGTCGAGCGGCTGCGCGTCGGTGATCAGCCACACGCGCTCGATGCGCTCCATCTCCTTGCCCTGCATCAGGCGCAACTGACGCATATTCAACAGGTGCGTGCGGCAGTCAGCCTGGCAATCGCCGCCACCCACTTGCAGCATGATCCACTTGCCCTTGTAAGCGTCGAGCGCGGTCGGCTTGCCATCGAGGCTGGTGCTGCCGAGCGCCGGGATCGGATACTGGCGCGGATCGATCAGGCTGCCGTAATTGGTGCGTCCGGACGGTTTGATCACATAGTAGGCGAGGTAAGAAGCGATCATCGGCGCGGCGCACACGGCCAGCACCGCCAACAGCTTCCAGCGTCCATGCTGGCGGCCCGCCTGGTCCACCACCTGCGCGCGGCTGCCCACCGCTTGATTGGCTTGACTATTCTGTTCCACGTTTAAATCCTGTCACAACAAAAAAAATGAATGCCATCGCCGCCAGCGCGTACCACTGGAAGGCGTAGCCCTTGTGTTTTTCCACGCCCAGCGCCGGCGCCGGCCAGTCGCGCACCAGCGCCTCGCCCGCCTGCGCGGGGCCAGTCTGCTCGACGATGAAAGGCTGGAGCGCGATACCTGCCGCTTGCGCGAGCTGCTCCGGTGTGATGTTTTGCACCAGCGCGCCGGGCGCCAGCGGCGCGCCCTGCCCCAGCTCCATCACATGGCCGGCGCCGCTCTTGACGACACCCTCGATGGTGACGCTGCCCGTTGGCGTGGGCAGAGCCGCTGGCAGGCGCGAGGACAAGCTGCGCGCCTGCCAGCCGCGCGCGACCAGCACGTGCATATTGGAGCGGTCCAGGCGAAACGGCATCAAGAGGTAAAAGCCGGCGCGGTTCTGGTACGGGCGGTTGTCCAAATACAGCGGCCACTCGCGCACGAACTGGCCGGTGAGCCGCACGCGCCGGTATTCGAGCGCCCCCAGCGATGCACCCTGGAGCGGCGTGCCGTCCAGCGCCAGCGGCGCGGCCTGCGCGCGCTCGGCCAGCTTCGCTTGCAGTGCGATCTTTTGCTGCGCGCGCCGTTCCTGCCACTGGCCCAGCGTCAGCCCCAGCGCCACCAGCAAGACAGTGGCCACCAGGGGAATCGGTCGAATCGACAAGCGCATTCGCATTACAATAGTGCCTCGTTCACGTCCACTTAAAGCCCGTCATGAAAACCATCGTCGCCATCGCCTTCATCCTGATCCTCGGCAGTCTCGGATCGGCCCTGTTCTTCCTGATGCGCGACAAGGGCAAAAGCAACCGCACGGTGCAGGCGCTGGCGATGCGGGTGGGTCTGTCGATCACGCTGTTCCTGTTGCTGCTGGGCGCCTACAAGATGGGCTGGATCAAGCCGACCGGTATCCAATAAGCCTAGCCGGACGGCGCCAGCGCAAGCGCCAGCTCCAAGCTACCCCTTCACGAAAAAAGCCGCACGCGGGTCGCTCCCGCGTGCGGCTTTTTTACGGGCGGCCGCCGTGCGGCCGCGCCATGTTACAGCCAGTAGACGACGACGTACAGGCCGAGCCAGACGACGTCGACGAAGTGCCAGTACCAGGCCGCGCCTTCGAAACCGAAGTGCTGCTCGGGCGTGAAGTGGCCCTTCATGACGCGGTACAGCACCACCGACAGCATGATCGCGCCCATCGTCACGTGGAAGCCGTGGAAACCGGTGAGCATGAAGAAGGTCGAACCGTAGATACCGGAGGACAGCTTGAGGTTCATGTCGCTGTACGCGTCCATGTACTCGTGCGCCTGGAAGCCCATGAAGGTCGCGCCCAGCAGCACGGTGCAGAACAGCCAGAACGCGGTCTTGGCGCGATGGCCGGCGCGCAGGGCGTGGTGGGCGATCGTCAAGGTCACGCCGGAGGTCAGCAGCAGCGCGGTGTTGATGGTCGGGATAGGGAACGGGGTCATGGTCTTGAACGGTTCGACCGTGCCAGCCGGGCCCACGCCGCCCCAGTGGGCGTTAAAGTCAGGCCACAGGATCTTGTGATCGAGGTCGCCCAGCCATGGCATCGAGATCGAACGCGCGTAGAACAGCGCGCCGAAGAAGGCACCGAAAAACATCACTTCGGAGAAGATGAACCAGCTCATCGACCAGCGGAAGGACAGGTCGACGCGCTGGCCGTACTTACCCGCTTCGGATTCGCCGATGGCGTCGCCAAACCAGAAGTACAGCACCGTGATAATGGCCACCAAACCGGCGCCATTGGCGATCGGGCCCCACGCGTAACCGTTGACCCAGGCGGAAGCGCCGGCCATGGTCAAGAGCAGGGACATGCCGGCCATCAGGGGCCATTTGGACGGGCCTGGCACGAAGTAGTACGGTGCGGCGGCTTTTGTTGAACTCATCTTCATCTCCCTAAATCAAACTGTATTCGGTGAATTTCTGGTGCTGCTATTACTTTACTTGGCGACGGCGTACTTCACGATCGTGATCAACAGGCCAATGAAGCAGGCCACGCCGATCAAGGCCGCAATGATCACATGAACCGGATTGAGCTGGGCCGCATCCTTTTCATAGTCGCTGCGCTTGCGGATACCAAAGAAGGACCAGAACACCGCCTTCATTGTCATCCCGAACGAGGCACGGCGCTCGCTCGCTTTCTTCAATTCGTCCATGCTGCCTGTCCTTCGGCTCAACCGGCCGGCTTGATCACCTGCGCGCCGGGCACTTCGAAAAACGTGTACGACAAGGTGATCGTCTGCACGTCGCGCGGCAGCGCCGCATCGACATAAAACATCACCGGCATCTGGCGCGCTTCGTTCGGTTTCAAGGTCTGCTGCTTGAAGCAGAAGCACTCGACCTTCTTGAAGTGCGGCGTGGCCGACTGCGGCGCATAACTTGGGATGGCTTGCGCCACCACCGTCCGCGCCTGCGTGTTGACCACTTCATACAGCACCGTGGCCAACTCGCCCGGGTGCACCTGCAAACTCTTTGTTACCGGGCGAAAGCGCCACGGTCCCTGCGAATTGCCGTCGAACTCGATCGTCACCGTGCGCGACTTGTCCACTTGCGTGTTCGGATCGCGCGGCGCCGTCTCGTCCTTCGGCGTGAGCACATTGATGCCAATGAGCTCGCACATCTGCCGGTACACCGGAGCCAAGCCATAAGCGAAGCCAAACATCATCACCGCGATCACCACCAGCTTGCCCAACATCGTGTTGTTCAAGCGATCGCGCCAGGCATTGGTGCGCGGCTTTTGCTCACTCATTACATCAACCAGAGGCGCTTGACGAACACCATCACGAAGAAGAACAGCGCGATACCACCAATGACCAGCGCCGTCTTCAGGTTGTTCGGCTTGTTTTGCTCTGCCATCACTTACTTGACCTGCGGTGGTGTTTCAAAGGTGTGGAAAGGAGCCGGGCTAGGCACGGTCCATTCCAGGCCTTCGGCCGCTTCCCATGGCTTCGCTTCGGCTTTCTTGCCGCCGCGGATAGTTGGCAGCACCACGAAGAACAGGAAGTACACCTGGGTCAGGCCGAACAGCATCGCGCCCACCGAAGCGATCGCGTTGAAGTCGGTGAACTGCGCCGGATAGTCGGCGTAGCGGCGTGGCATGCCAGCCAGGCCCAGGAAGTGCATCGGGAAGAAGGTCACGTTGAACCAGATCAGGGAATTCCAGAAGTGGAACTTGCCGCGGCCTTCGTTGTACATGTGGCCAGTCCACTTCGGCGACCAGTAGTAGAAGCCGGCGAACAGGGCGAACAGGGAACCAGCCACCAGCACGTAGTGGAAGTGCGCCACCACGTAGTAGGTGTCTTGCAGCTGGATGTCGATCGGGGTCACGGCCAGGATCAGGCCGGTGAAGCCGCCCATCGTGAACACGAAGATGAAGCCCACGGCGAACAGCATCGGGGTCTCGAAAGTCATCGAGCCCTTCCACATGGTGGCGACCCAGTTAAACACTTTCACGCCCGTCGGCACCGCGATCAGCATGGTCGCGTACATGAAGAACAGCTGCGACGTCACCGGCATGCCGGTGGTGAACATGTGGTGGGCCCACACGATGAAGGACAGGATCGCGATCGAAGCCGTTGCGTACACCATCGATGCGTAGCCGAACAGCTGCTTGCGCGCGAAGGCGGGGATGATCTGGGAGACGATGCCGAAAGCCGGCAAAATCATGATGTACACCTCGGGGTGGCCGAAGAACCAGAAGATATGCTGGTACATCACCGGGTCGCCGCCGCCGGCGGCGTTGAAGAAGGAGGTGCCGAAATGGCGGTCCGTCAGCGTCATCGTGATCGCGCCGGCCAACACTGGCATCACGGCGATCAGGAGGTAGGCGGTGATCAGCCAGGTCCAGCAGAACATCGGCATCTTCATCAAGGTCATGCCGGGTGCGCGCATGTTCAAGATGGTGACGATGATGTTGATCGAGCCCATGATGGACGAAGCGCCCATCAAGTGCATCGCGAAAATACCCATGTCCATGCCGATGCCCATCTGGGTCGACAGCGGAGCGTACAAGGTCCAGCCGGCCGCGGTGGCGCCGCCAGGCACCAGGAAGGACGTCACCAGCAAGATCGCCGCCGGTGGCAGCAGCCAGAACGAGAAGTTGTTCATGCGTGCGAACGCCATGTCGGCCGCGCCCACTTGCAGCGGGATCATCCAGTTGGCGAAGCCCACGAAGGCCGGCATGATGGCGCCGAACACCATGATCAAGCCGTGCATGGTGGTCAACTGATTGAAGAACTCAGGCTGGAAAAATTGCAGGCCCGGCTTGAAAAGCTCGGCGCGGATCATCAGCGCCAGCAAGCCGCCGGACATCAACATGATCAGCGAGAACCACAGATACAGGGTACCGATATCCTTGTGGTTGGTCGCGAACAGCCAGCGGCCGATGCCGTGTGGCGCGTGATCGTGATGGTCGTGATCGTGTGCGTGATCGACAGTAGTTGTGCTCATCTAAGACTCCCTGGATTACTTGCGTGCAGCCAGAACTTCGGCTGGTTGTACGATATTTTCGGCGGCCTTGTTCGACCAGCTGTTGCGGGTGTAGGTGATCACCGCGGCAATGTCGGAGTCCGACAATTGCTTCCAGGCTGACATTTCCGATGGGAACTTGCCGCTCTTCTTGCCGTTCAACAGGACATTGATCTGTTCAGCTTTCGGGCCGGTGACGACGGGTGAACCGTCCAGCGCGGCGAACGTGTTTGGAATGCCCTTGCCTGTTGCCTGATGGCAAACAGCGCAATTTTGGGTGAAGACTTTCTCGCCCTTGGTTTTGAGCTCGTCGATGGTCCAGACCTTCGATGGATCTTCCTGCAACAGGGCCATGGCGGCCTTCTGCTTGCCGACCCACGCCGAATAGTCGGCGTCGGAGACGACCTTGACTACGATAGGCATGAAGGCGTGCTCTTTACCGCACAGCTCGGCGCACTGGCCGCGGAAGGTGCCGGTCTGGGTGGCCTTGAACCAGGTGTCGCGCACGAAACCAGGAATCGCATCTTGCTTGACGCCGAAGGCGGGAATCGACCAGGCGTGGATCACGTCGTTGGCGGTGGTGATGATGCGGATCTTCTTGTTGACCGGCACCACGACTTCATTGTCGACTTCGATCAAGTAATTGTCGCCGCGCTTTTCGGTCGGCTCGACGCCAGGCTCGCCCACTTGCGAACGGGGGGTCGACAGGTTCGACAGGAAGGAAATGCCCTCGCCCTCGCCCTTCAAGTAATCGTAGCCCCATTTCCACTGCATGCCGGTGGCCTTGATGGTGATGTCGGCGTTGGAAGTGTCTTTCATGCCAACGACAGTCTTGGTCGCTGGCAGTGCCATGCCGATGACGATCAGGAAAGGCACGATGGTCCAGGCGATTTCAACGGCCGTCGATTCATGGAACGTTGCCGGCTTGTGGCCGAGCGACTTGCGGTGTTTGAACACGGAGTAGAACATCACGCCGAACACGGCCACGAAGATGACCATGCACACCACCATCATCCAGGTGTGCAGGCTATAGATCTCGCTGGCGATCTGCGTCACCGGTGGTTGCAGGTTCAGCTCGCGCACGGCCGGCCCACCGACCATGTCGACGGTCTCGGCCAAGGCCGGGCCGCCGGCCGCCAGTGCAGCACCGAGCATCAAGGCTTGAAGTCGCTTTGCATATGTCATGTTTTCCCCAACCACCAAAAAAATAAGAATTTTTTAACGGCGCGCGGTCCAACGTCGAACCCCTGCCGCTCCGAAACGTTTTGCGCGGCACATTACTGCGCGCGCACAAAGCACACAAAAAGGGTTCCCGAACCGCTGGAGCACCGTGGCGCAACCTGAACGGACTGGAAACCCTGACGCCAGCGACCGGCGAGCCGGGCTAGTCTGATGCATGATTTGCTGTAAATCTAGTGCAACTATGGCAATCTTGATGTTGGCTAGTTCGCTTGAACTACACCCACGTATGCCAAAATTAGTCGCTGATTATACTCAATGAGTAGGCCCTTCATCAAGGAAAAATCCGGGTCTGCATGGGCGCGACGGCCCATTTGTCGCCGAAAATGCGGCGAAATCGGTCGATCAGGCGCCGATTGCAGACCAATCGCGCCCGCGGCCACGCTTGTGGCCACGCTTGTGGCCACGCTTATGGCCACGCTTGTGGCCGGCACTGCGGCCGCCATGGCGCCACTTAGCGGCGGCGCGGCTCGAAACGGATGATTGCTTCGCCGGCGGCCGTCACGCGCGGGGCCGGACGGAAGGCGTGGCCGTAGATCAGCTCGAACGTGAGGCACAGTTTGCCGTCAGGGCGGCGCTGCGCTTCCAGCGCCGCCAGCATGGCTTGCCAGGCAGCACGCCCGAGCAAGCCGCGCCGGCGCGTGGCCAGGGGATTGCCTCCCAGCGCGCGCGCGTCGGCCAAGAGGGCGGCCGCGCTATCGTAGGTGACGGTGATCGTTTCCATGTCCATCACGGGGGTTGAGAAGCCCACTTCGACCAGTTGATCGCCAAGATCGTGCATGTCGACGAATGGCAACACATGGGGCGCGCCATCGATGCCGGCGAAAGCGCGCCGCAACTCGCGCAGGCTGTCCGGGCCGAAGGTGGAAAACATCAACAAGCCATCGACCCGCAACAGGCGGCGCCACTCGGCGAACACCCGATCCGGCTGCGCATGCCAGTGCAGTGCAAGATTGGACCAGACCAAATCGAGACAATTCGAGTTAAGGGGTGTGGCGCCGAAGTCCGCACACAGCAGGTCCATGCCGGCCTTGGAGGGCAGCAATTTGGCCAGCATCTGGTTCAGCGCGCCGGCCGCCGGGGTACGGGCGCTGGCCAAGGCGAGCATGGCGGGAGCGCTGTCGAGGCCGATGATGTGGGCGGCGGGATAGGCTTTTTGCAGCAGCGGCAAGTCCATGCCCTCGCCGCAACCGGCGTCGAGGACGCGCCGCGGCGCCGTCTTGATCAGCTCGAGGCGCTCGTGCATGCGGCTGGCCACTTCGCGCCGCAGGAAGGCCGAGCCGGCCACGCGCTCGGTGCGGGAAAATAATTGACGCACGCGCGCCGCGTCGATTGGCGCGCTCAGTGTCGAGGAAGATGGGGCTGAAGCCATGGCAGGGAAATCGAGTTTAATCAGGAACGGAAGCGGGAACGGAATCGGACGCAAAAAAGCGGCGCATTCGCCAGTGTAACCGTTTGGGCGCGCGCCGAGGCGTGCAGCGCTGCGCCTTCGTCGGTTTAACACGACGCGTTCAATACAGCCTGACAACGCTATCCAAATGGAAGGCAGTCACCAACACATCGCGTTGATACATGCCCAGATGCCCATGCCGACCGATCGAACTGGCGTAGCCGACAATGTGCACGCGCGCCTTGTTGAAGGACGGAATTTGTTGCCCCAGGCCCAAGTCATGCCAGGCGACGCCGCCGTACGAGGACAGCCACCATTCTTCCGGGGGGCGGTCCGCGGGCACGAACTTGCTTAACTCGAAACCCCTCTCCCACACGCCGTCGACCTCGACGCGCTCATATCCGTAGCCCAAGAGAATAGCATCGCGCTCGCCGGGATGCGCGCGGCCATAGGCTTGGCCATCCGTGTAAGCGGCGCTCTCGAGCGCGGGGGCGTTCCAGATGCCGCCATTGTGTTGCAGATAACCGATGAAGAAGGTCGCCGCGTAGGTGTCGGCCATGGCACGCTGCGCCGCCGCGTTGTCGGCGCCGGCGTGGGCCTTGACGTAGGCTTGGGCCAGTTTTTCCACGACAACGGGGGTTGAGGCGGCGAAAGCCTGCGCGCCACACAGTGCACTGCCAAAGCAGGACAGCAAAACAATCAGTTTTTTGAGATGCATATGAGGCCTTGGGAAGGGTCCTGCATGATCGATCGGCTTCGAGCCAGTGGCAATGGAGCACACATTTCACAAGTGCACAGCGCGAACGCCGGCGGGCGGGCGCGTCGCTGGCAACAGGAAGGTATAGCCTTGAGATGCGATAATGCGAAGCGTATAGGGCGGCAAGCGAAAAGTGCGACACTGACGCAGGGATCAACGTTCGGGGGCTAGGTGATGGACCAGCTTGTCGTAGCTCGCCGGCCGGTGGACTGGCGCCACTGGGCGCGCGTGCTGCCGCGCGCCGTGCTGCGCGCCGTGTTGCCAAGCGCATGCGCCGTGTGCGGCGGCGCCAGCGACGCGCCCGTGTGCGACGCATGCCGGCTGCGCTACACGGCGCCATCGACGGCGCGCTGTCCGCGCTGCGCCAACCCGGTCGCGCCCGCCGATGCGCTGCTTGCGTGCGGCGTGTGCCAGGCGCGCCAGCCGCACTTTGACGCCACCCTGGCCGCCGTCGACTACACGATGCCGCTCGACCAACTGGTCTTGCAGCTCAAGTTCGGCGGGCAATTGGCGCTGGCACCGTGGTGCGCGCGCACGATGGTCGACGCGCTGCTGGCGCGCCCGCAATTCGCGCTGCCTGAATTGCTGTGTCCGGTGCCGCTGGGCCCGCTGCGCTTGCGCGAGCGTGGCTTCAACCAGGCGCTGGAAATCGCGCGCCCGTTGGCGCGCGCGCTCGGCATCGCGCTGCTGCCCGGCCTGCTGTTGCGCACGCGCGAGACCAAGGCCCAATCGTCGCTGGCGCCAGCGCAGCGGGCCGCGAATATCCGGCGCGCCTTCGTCCTCGCGCCCGGCTGCGAGGTGCGTGATCGCCATGTGGGCGTGGTCGACGATGTGATGACGAGCGGACGCACGCTGGACGAACTGGCTGCCACGCTCAAGCGTTTCGGGGCCGCGCGCGTGAGCAATCTGGTGTTCGCGCGCACCCCACCGCATTGAGCGGTAATAATTTTCAATCAAGGAGAAGCACTTGTTCCACGTTGTTTTGGTCGAACCCGAGATCCCGCCGAACACCGGCAACATCATCCGCCTGTGCGCGAACACGGGCGCGCAACTGCATCTGATCGAGCCGCTGGGCTTTCCGCTGGACGACGCCAAGATGCGCCGCGCCGGCCTGGACTACCACGACTACGCGACGATGAAGGTGCACAAGAATTGGGAAGCCTTCCTGCGCGACGCCGCGCCCGACCCGGCGCGCATGTTCGCCATGACTACGCACGGCTCGATGCCGTTCGCGCAGGCACAATTTCGCGCCGGCGATGTCTTTGTGTTCGGGGCCGAGACCCGCGGCTTGGCGCCGGCGCTGCGCGAATCGTTCCCGCCGCAGCAGCGCATCCGCCTGCCGATGCGGCCCGACAACCGCAGCTTGAATTTATCGAACACGGTGGCGGTGGTGGTGTTCGAGGCGTGGCGCCAGAACGGCTATGCCGGCGGAAGTTAGAAAATTCCCAGGGCGTAGCAATCTAGGGGCGCGGTTAGGATGCGAGTTCGTTTGTACGAGCGGCCATGTCGAGCACGTGCTCGGCCCATTTATTCAAGCTCACGCCGCTGCGGGCCGCCGCCTTCAAGGCCGCCGCATGCACATCCGGCGCGACCCGCAACATGAGTTTTCCGCTCGCCGGCCGCTCAGGCACACTCCCCAAGACCACAGATGCAGCGACATAGTCGTCGACGGCCGCGTGAAAACTGGACTCGAATTTAGCCACCGATTCGCCATGAAAGGTAATGATGTCGTCGATGTCGAGCACGCGAGCGACGATAATCTTGTCTTCAGGATCGAAGCGCATGCTTGCGGTATATCCGCGATAGTTCACAAGGGTTTTTCGGTGCTTGCTGTTCACTCTCAAATCATGGCATTTTGAATGCCACATGCAAGCATGCGATCACAACGGCTCGCCAGGTCAAAGCCATCCCAATATGCAATTCCAGCAATTGCGCGACGCGCTAACGATCATGGGGCCGCAGTTCGGCTTCACAGGCATTGAATTGAATTTGATACACTGCCGCCTTTGTCCACAAGGGCCACGCCATGCCACGATATGAATTGCGCGCAATGGCGTTGCAATGTTTGCTTGAAACAGACCCGGCGGCCAAGGTCGTCGCCGTTGGCGCAATGGTCGAAGCATTTCATGACGGCCAAGTAAGCGTCGACAGCGGTGCCGAGCCGCAGACGTCGGCTCCGATTCCCGGCCGCCCCGCGCGCCCGGAACTGGTGCCGCCGCGCCTCGTTGGACGGCGCTCGATGGCGACCAAGGAGGGGCGCGCGATGCTGGTGCACGCGCTCGCGCACATCGAATTTAACGCCGTCAATCTCGCGCTCGACGCGCTGTGGCGTTTCGCCGGCATGCCCAAGGATTATTACAGCGACTGGCTGCGCGTGGCCGGCGAGGAAGCGACCCACTTCGCGCTGCTGTCGGCCCATCTGCAAGTGCTCGGCTTTGCCTATGGCGATTTTCCAGCCCACGACAGCTTGTGGGAAATGGTGGAAAAGACCAAATGCGAGGTGCTGGCGCGCATGGCGCTGGTGCCGCGCACGCTCGAAGCGCGCGGCCTGGATGCGATTCCACCGCTGCGCGCAAAAATCGCGCACGCCGGCGACTTGGCCGCGGCCAAGATCCTCGACATCATTCTTCACGATGAAATTGGGCACGTGGAAATCGGCAACCGCTGGTACCGTTTCCTGTGCGAGCAGCGCGGCCTCGAACCATGTGCGACCTATGCCCAATTGGCGCTGCGCTACGAAGCGCCGGTTCTAAAAGGCCCCTTCAATTTTGAAGCGCGGCGCGCGGCCGGCTTCACTGAAGCAGAGCTGAGCGGGCTCACGTAATTTTTCCGCTCCGAACGGATGCTGTCGGGAGTGATGTGGGACGCGCTATTGCAGCTGGGGTGGATCAATGAGCTGTTTCAGTACAGTCGCCAGGGGAATCGGCAGTCCGAGCGGCAGCGTCTTGACGTAGTTGTTGCCGCGATAGACGTGCCACCCCTGCAAATCAATCGCATCAGAAATAGGATGCAATGCACCGTCGTAACGCAAAGTCCCTTCGACGGCCTCGCTCGCGACGGCGGACGCCTCAAGGCCCTCACCCGACGCGGAATAAACAATGCGCAGTCCGTCGCGCCGCAATTGTCCACGCAAACGTAATTGGCCAGCATGTCCCTTCAGTGCCATGTCGTTTTCGTTAAAGTGCATAGTGACGCCATCGTCCGTAATGCACGGATTGGCAAAACGCGGCCATGAGCCGTCTGCCATGGGTGGCTCGACAGCCATCGATATCTCGGAAAATTCGATGGGTTTCGACGGCCCGGATCCAAATGTAAACGTGATGCCATCAGGATTGCTCTCGTGTCGCATCGAAATCATTTGAGCAAGCTTTCCGTCGAACTCGAGACGCACCCCATTAGCATTCGAGTAGGCCTCGACCTCGGCTTTGGCGATGTGGCCACGAAAATGCGTCGTGCGTTGCGCAAAGCTCGCATCGCTCCATCGGAGCTGCGTTGGGCAGGGCGCTTGCTGTGCCTGAGTTGACGCGGCAATGATCAATCCTGCGCCAGCTATAACTATCGGAAATATTAAACGCATGAAAGCGCGCTGCCTCAGGCCTGCTGGCGCACACGCGTGAGCAGCTTGGTGGTCGAGCGGTCGTGCTCGAAATCGATGGCGATGGCTTGCCCGCCATACGCGAGCACGGCGCGCCCCTCCGGAATGGCCGCCATATCGTAGTCGCCGCCCTTGGCGTAAATGTCCGGGCGCGCCTGCTGCACCACTTCGAGCGCCGTGTCTTCGTCGAAATCGACCACCAGGCTGACCGACTCCAAGGCCGCCAGCAAGGCCATGCGGTCCGCGCAGTTGTTCAGCGGCCGGTCCTCGCCCTTGCCCAGGCGCTTGACGGAAGCGTCCGTGTTGGCCG
This sequence comes from Pseudomonadota bacterium, assembly GCA_040388555.1. Taxonomy (GTDB): domain Bacteria; phylum Pseudomonadota; class Gammaproteobacteria; order Burkholderiales; family Burkholderiaceae_D; genus Telluria_A. Next base: position 62,246 of record JAZKBP010000045.1, on the reverse strand, counting down.
CCACCACCAGCGAGGCGCCTAGCGCGCGCGCCTGCGCCAGGTAGGTCACATGGCCGCGGTGCAAGATGTCGAAGACGCCGTTGGTCAACACCACCGGCTTGGGCAGCGCCGCCACGCGCTGCGCCAGTTCGGCGCGGCTGCAGATTTTTTGTTCAAACTCAAGCATGGGTATATGGCCGCCCTGGGCGGCGCAAAAAGTGATCGGGGAAATGAGGCACGCCGATTTACTGCGCGTCGGCGCGCCACGCTTGCAAGACTTGACGCACGCTCGCGTTCAAGCTGTCAAACGCGACGCTCCAGCGCGCATGATAAATCATCAAGGCATACACCGTCGCCAGCGCGCTCACTTCCGCCGACAAGGCGTACTCGTTGCCGCGCGCCGGGCGCCGCGCGCGCCAGTAATTGATCGCCGCTTCCAGCTCTTGCACACTCACGTCCATCGCGCCTCCCTGTGCGAGCCCGGCCGCCCGGCCCCAACTCAATGCCCGGGCGCTTCATCCTCCGGTTCGGCCTCGATTTCCATCGACAAGTCGCCCGGGCCTGCCTTGGCCGCCGCGCCCGGTTCCTTGCGGTCGCCCTTCAACTTGATCTGCAGGCGCAAACCGTTGGCCGAGTCGGCGTTGCGGATCGCCTCGTCGTAGCCGATATGGCCCTTGTTATACAGCTCGTAGAGCGCCTGGTCAAACGTGCACATGCCCAGCTCGCGCGATTTGTGCATGATCTCCTTGATGGCCTGGAAATTGCCTTTCAAGATCATCTCGGCGATGGTCGGCGAATTGAGCAAGATTTCGATGGCGGCCTTGCGTCCCCGCCCATCCTCGGTGCGCACCAGGCGCTGCGAAACGATGGCGCGCAAGTTCGACGACAAATCCATCAACAGCTGGTTGCGCCGCTCTTCCGGGAAGAAGTTGATGATGCGGTCCATGGTCTGGTTCGAATTATTGGCGTGCAAGGTGCCCAGGCACAGGTGGCCGGTCTCGGCGAAGGCGATCGCGTGCTCCATCGTCTCGGTGTCGCGGATCTCGCCGATCAAAATCACGTCCGGCGCCTGGCGCAAGGTGTTCTTCAGCGCGTTGTGCCAGGACAAGGTGTCGACCCCGACCTCGCGGTGGGTGATCAGGCAACCCTTGTTCCTGTGCACATACTCGACCGGATCTTCCACCGTGATGATGTGTCCGGCCGAATTGGCGTTGCGGTAATCGATCATGGCCGCCAGCGTGGTCGACTTGCCCGAACCGGTGCCGCCCACCACCAGCACCAGGCCGCGCTTGGTCATGATGACGTCCTTGAGCACTTCGGGCAGGTCGAGTTTTTCGAAATTCGGGATTTCGGAGGCGATGGTGCGGCACACCATGGCCACGTTTTGCTGCTGCACGAACACGTTGATGCGAAAGCGGCACACATTGGGCAGCGATATGGCGAAATTGCACTCCATCTCCGCTTCGAACTCGTCTTTCTGCTTGTCGTTCATCACCGACAAAGCCAGCGCGCGCGTCACCTCGCCCGTCAGCTTTTGCTGGCTCAAGGGCTTCATGGCGCCCTGGTGTTTCATACTGGGAGGAAAGTCGGCCGACACGAACAAGTCGGAGCCGCCTTGGTGGTGCATCACGGTGAGCAGCTTGTGGATATACGCTTGCGCTTCCGCCGGACCAAATGTCGTCGTCATACGCGCCTTTCGAGAGTGTGCCAAGAAGGAATGCGAAATTAAATACGGCAACACAATTATATCGATTGCATGGTGGCCGTCAGCATTTTCTTTGATCAATGTGGTGGCCGCCGACCATTGCGCGCCTGCCATCCCCGTGTTTAAATACATTCATGACACTGACTGAACTGAAATACATCGTTGCAGTCGCGCGGGCCAAACATTTCGGCCATGCCGCCGAGGCCTGCTATGTCGCCCAGCCCACCCTGTCGGTGGCCATCAAGAAGCTCGAAGATGAGCTCGGCGTGGTCTTGTTCGAGCGCGGCGGCGCCGAAGTATCGGTCACCCCGCTGGGCGCCCAGATCGTGGCCCAGGCCGAGCGCGTGCTCGAGCAAACGGCCGCCATCAAGGAATTGGCCAAGCAAAACAAAGATCCCCTGGCCGGCCCCCTGCGCCTGGGCGTGATCTACACCATCGGCCCCTACCTGCTGCCGCCCCTGGTCAAGAATGTGATCGAGCAAGTGCCGCAAATGCCCTTGATCTTGCAGGAAAACTTCACCGTGCGCTTGCTTGAACTGTTGCGCCAGGGCGAACTGGACGCGGCCATCATGGCCCTGCCCCTGCCCGAGCACGGCATGTCGATGCAAACGCTATACGACGAGCCCTTCGTGGTGGCCTTGCCGGCCGCGCATGCGTGGAACCGGCGCGGCGCCGTTCCGGCCCAGGACTTGAAATCGGAAACCATGCTCTTGCTGGGCAACGGCCATTGTTTTCGCGACCAGGTGCTCGAAGTGTGCCCGGAAATGGCGCGCTACGCCGCGCCCGGCAACGGCATGCAACGCACCTTCGAAGGTTCCTCATTGGAAACAATCCGCCACATGGTCGCCAGCGGCATCGGCTTGACCGTGTTGCCGCGCGCCTCGGTGGCGGACATGCGCCCGGCCGACGGCATGCTGCGCTACCTGCCCTTCGAGGAACCGGTGCCCTCGCGCCGGGTCGTCATCGTGTGGCGCAAGAGTTTCACCCGGCGCGCCGCGATCGATGCCTTGTGCGCCGCCGTGGCCGCCTGCAAGTTGCCGGGCGTGAGCATGCTGGCCGCCGCCGGCGCCGACGGCTAGGCGCACGCCGCGCCGCCCCCTCCCGCGCACAGTTGCGCACAGGACACAGATGCACGTTCAGAGTAATTCTGGCATGATTGCCCCCTACACATAGCGCGAACCCATAATAAAGGCCTCGCCCCCGCCCGCAAGGGTTTTTCGGAGTGCATACGGATGATAAGAATCGCAGTCGCGTTATACGACAACCTGGCCCCGGCCAGTCCGATGTCGGCAGTGTTCGACCAGCAACGCAAAACGATGGGGCGCAGCGAAGATAACTTCTTCGTGCTGCAAGACCCCAAGCACCAGGTGTCGCGCTCGCAAGCGGCGGTCTGGAGCGACGGCACGCGCCACACGGTGATGAACCTGAGCCGCGCCACCCCGATGCGCGTGAACGGCAAGCAGATCGATTTCAACACGGAAGTGACGATCGTGCCGGGCGATGAAATCCAGGTCGGCCTGTACGTACTGCGCGCCGAGCAACATGACGACAATGCGCCACACATGATCGACACGGCCCACCCGGTCCACGCCAAGGGCGCCGACGATGCCGCCGGCGTGAGCACGGTGGCCGCTCCGGTCGATCCGGCCGACGCCGCCGCCGCGATGGCCGCGCCGACCGCCGCGCCAGCGGCCGCAGCGGCGGCCGGCATGGATAACGTGAACGCGCTCAAGGAAGCCTTCCTGCGCGGCGCCGGCATTCCGGCCACCGCCATCTCGTCCGACTTCACGCCCGAGCTGATGGAAATGCTGGGCAAGGTGATGTCCAAATCGCTGCAGGGGACGATCGACTTGCTGGCCTTGCGCTCGCTGGTCAAGCGCGAAGCCAAGGCCGACGTCACGATGGTCGTCGTGCGCAACAACAACCCGCTCAAATTCTTCCCGGACAGCCAGACCGTGCTCACCCAAATGCTGCGCAAGAAGATGCCCGGCTTCATGGAACCGCTCGAAGCGATCGACGACGCCTACCACGACTTGCACGGCCACCAACTGGGCATCGTCGCGGGCATGCGCGCCGGTATGGGCGCGATGGTCGAGCGCCTCAAGCCGGACAACTTCGAGCAAACGCAAAGCAACGCCGGCTTGATGGACAAACTGAACCCGGCGCGGCGCCAGGCCGCCATGTGGACCCAGTACGTGAGCCAGCACGGCGCCATCGTGGCCGAGGCGCGCGGCGACTTCCAGAACCTGTTCGGCGCGCCTTTCCTATCGGCTTACGAAAAAGCGGTCGAGGCGCACAATGAAAGCAGTCGCAATGGCTGACACCTGGCCGCCAGCCAGATTGGCCCCCATCATGCTGTCGTGGGCCAAGTTGAGTGCGGTCGGCATGCGCGCCTCCAACGAGGATGCGATGGGCGAGGCGCAGCAAGACGACATGATGTGCTTCGTCATGTCCGACGGCGCCGGCGGCCATGAATGCGGCGAGATCGCCTCGGCCCTGGTGGTCGACGCTGTGCTGCATGAGTTTCTTGGCGAATCGTCCTTCAGCGAGCACGCGGTGCTGGCCTATGTGGAAAAGGCGATCGCCGAAGTGGCGCGCAATAAGCAGTTGACGCCGCGCCAGAACGACATGAGCGCCACCGTCGCCACCTTGCTGATCGACCAGAGCAACCACCAAGCCCTGTGGGCCCACCTGGGCGACACCCGCATCTATTGGTTCCGCGACTCGCGCTTGATGGAAGTGAGCAAGGACCATAGCGTGGCCCAGCAATTCATCGACGCCGGCTACGGCCAGCCCGAGCGCCTGCGCGAGCATCCGCAGCGCAATATGCTGTTCGCGGCCGTGGGCGCCGAGGGCGACACCCCGGTGGCGGTGCGCGCCCAAAGCGTGCCGATCGGCGCGGGCGACGCTTTCCTCATTTGCACCGACGGCTTTTGGGAATGGGTGCTGGAAGCGGACATGGAGCAGACCCTGGCCGAGGCCGCCACCAGCGAACAATGGCTCGACGCCATGAGCAAGGTGGCCGACGCCAACACCAGCGCCACCGAAAAGCTGCGCGATAATTATTCGGCCATCGCGATCTGGGTCCACGCGCCCACGGGTGGACGCGCGTGAAAACGACAGGCATCTTCACCGGGCAAATCGTGCCGACCGAGGAGACGGGCACCGAGAATTGCCTGCCCATCGGCACCCGCCTGGCGGACTTTGAAATCACCGGCATCCTGGGCGAGGGCGGCTTTGGCATCGTCTACGTGGCCTTCGACCATTCGCTGCAGCGCACGGTGGCGATCAAGGAATATATGCCGGGCGCGCTGGCCGGACGCGGCGCCGACCAAAGCGTGACGGTGCGCTCGGACCGGCACCGCGAAACCTTCCGCGTCGGCTTGAACAGCTTCATCAACGAGGCGCGTTTCCTGGCCCAGTTCGACCACCCTTCCCTGGTCAAGGTGTACCGCTATTGGGAACAGAACCAGACCGCCTATATGGCGATGCGCTACTACAACGGGCGCACCGTCAAGGACATCGTCAACAACAATCCGGAAGTGGTCACCCACGCCTGGTGCAAATCGATCGTGGTGCAAATTCTCGAAGCGCTCGAGATGCTCTACACCATGAAGATCTTGCACCGCGACGTCTCGCCCGACAATATCATCGTGCAGGAAAATGGCGACGCCGTGCTGCTCGACTTCGGCTCGGCGCGCCAGATCATCGGCGACTTGACACGCGGCTTGACCGTGATCCTCAAGCCCGGTTACGCGCCGATCGAACAGTACGCCGGCGACGCCTCGCTCGAACAGGGCGCCTGGACCGACATCTACGCGCTGTCGGCGGTGATTTTTTTCGCCATCACCAAGGAACCGCCCGCCACCTCGATCGCGCGCATCATCAAGGACCCGCTGCTGCCCCTGTCCGGGCGCGGCTTGAACATGTTTTCCATCCGTTTCCTGGCCGCCATCGACAAGGGCTTGGCGGTGCAGGCGCAAGACCGTCCGCGCACCATCGCCGAATTCCGCGAGATGATGGGGATCCGTCCGCCCGGCACCCAGCGCCTGCCCAATCCGGCCCAGCGCGTGGCCGCGCCGCACGCGCAGACTGGCAAGAACGGCAAGAACGGCAAAAGCGGCGGATCCAGGACGGCCAACAAGACCGCCGTCGTCAAGACGGCGCGCGCCAAGCCATCCGACGCGCCCGCCAGCGGCGGCAGGCGCGGCCTGGCTGCCGCGGCCGTGCTGGCCGTGGCCGCGCTTGGTGTGGGCAGCTATGCCTACTTCGGCACCGGGGGGAAACCGGCCGATCCGGTGCTGAACGCCATTCCCGCGCCGGCCGCCGGCGCACCGACGAAGCAAGGCGGCGCCGCGCCGGGCGCGCCCAGCACGACGGCGGCCGCGTCCACGCCGGATGGCGTCGCGCCAGCGAACGCGTCGGCCACGTCCGCGCCAACGGCCACAGACGCCGGAGCGCATGGCGCGCCCGCCATTGCAGCTAGCAATAACGCGCCAGCCAAGCCCGGCGCAGCGCCCTTGGTGGCGGCCGGCGCAGCAAGCCCATCGGCCTCCCTCACGGCGGCAGCGATTCCCGCGCTTGACCCGGCTGCAGAATTCCAAGCCAACTACAAGTTGCTGATCAAGCCCTGGGGCACGGTCTATGTCGATGGCAAGGAAAAAGGGGTGAGTCCACCGCTCAAGCACCTCACATTGCCGAGCGGAAAGCACAAGATTCGCATCGTCAATCCGAATTTTCCCGATTATTTCAGCGATATCGATACAGGCAAGAAAAAAAACGGCACGATTGAAGTCGATTTGTCGGCCTCCGCCAAGAAAACGAATTAAGATCGTGTCATGAGACTTATTTCTGCCAACGCCAAACTGCTTTGCCTGCTGACCGCCGTCCTGCTAGGCGGCTGCGCCACCGGGCCCGACAGTGCGCCGCTCAAGCCCGCCCCGGCACCGGCGCCTGCGCCCACGCACCATCCCGCGCCGGCGCGTCCGCCGACGCCCGTGCCACCGCCCGCGCCCGTGCTGCCACCGGACCAGCTCGCGCTTAAACAAGGCGTGGCCCTCTACAACGACGGCAACTACAACGAAGCGATCAAGCAGCTCGGCGGCGCCGCCGACATCTGGTCCGGCGGCAGCAAAGCGGTCCAGCTCGAGGCGCTCAAGACCATGGCTTTCAGTTATTGCGTCACCAGCCGCTCCACCTTGTGCCGCCAGCAATTCGAAAAAGCCCTCAAGCTCGACCCCGGCTTCGACCTGGCACCGGGCGAGCGCGGCCACCCGCTGTGGGGCCCCGTGTTTGCGCGCGCGAAAAAAGGGAAATGAGAAGGCATGAGCGTGGCGGCGCCGACGAACATCCATGCATAAACTGACACTGTATTTCCGGCTGGTCCGCCTGGACAAGCCGATCGGCATCTTGTTGCTGCTCTGGCCCACCCTGCTCGCCTTGTGGCTGGCATCGAAGGGCAAGCCGGACCCGGCCATCCTGGCCATCTTCGTGGCCGGCACCGTGCTGATGCGCTCGGCCGGCTGCGCGATCAACGACTACGCCGACCGCGACATCGACAAACACGTCAAGCGCACCGCCGAACGTCCCCTCACCAGCGGGCGCATCAAGTCGTGGGAAGCGCTGATGGTCGCATGCGTGCTGGCGCTGGCCGCCTTCGTGCTGATCTTGCCGCTCAACCTGCTGACCAAGCAATTGTCGGTCGCGGCCGTCCTGATCGCCGCCAGCTATCCCTACTTCAAGCGCTTTTTCGCCATTCCGCAAGCCTACCTGGGCATTGCCTTCGGCTTCGGCATTCCGATGGCTTTCGCCGCCGTGCAAGGGCGGGTGCCGGCGCTGGCCTGGGTGCTGCTCTTGGCCAATGTGTTCTGGGCCATCGCCTACGACACCGAATACGCGATGGTCGACCGCGACGACGACCTCAAGCTGGGCATCCGCACCTCGGCCATCACCTTCGGACGCTTCGACGTGGCCGCCGTGATGCTGTGCTACGGCGTGGCGCTGGCCTTGATCCTCGCCTGCGGCTGGGAGATGGGCTTGCGCGCCTGGTTCGCCGCGGGCATCGCGGCCGCCGCCGCCTGCGCGCTCTACCACTACCGCTTGATCCGCGCGCGCGATCGCATGGCCTGCTTCGCCGCCTTCCGCCACAATAATTGGCTGGGCGCGGCGTTTTTTGTTGGCGCGGCCTGCGACTACGCGCTACGATAATGTTAGTATCATTGCACGGCGCGCCGCGCTTGCGTCGGCGCAAGGCGCGCGCAAGCGCCCTGCCTACACTGTGCATTCCCCGATTTTTCCCTAGCCGACCGTTCACGCGAGTTTTCACCCTATAAGCGAGGTATTTTCATGATGGAACCAATCCCCACCACATCCGGCAAACTGAGCGGCGCGCGCGACCAGTTGATGGACGACCTGAAAAATGTGATCCGCGACGCCGAGGCTTGGCTGCGCCACGGCAGCCAGGTGACAGGCGAGGAATTCCAGGCCGCGCGCGCCAAGTTCGAAAAAACCCTGAGCGCGGCCAAGGAAGACTTGGTGCGCCTGGAAGAAACCGTGGTCGAGAAAACCAAGGAAGCGGCCAAGGCCACCGACGACTACGTCAAGGAAAACCCCTGGAAGGCGGTGGGCCTGGGCGCGGCCGTTGGCGTGGTGATCGGCATGCTGATCGCGCGCAAGTAGCGCGATGGCGATGCTCGAATCGATAGGGCGGCTCGGCGCCACCCTGGTCGCGGTGCTGCAGACGCGCCTGGAGCTGGCCGCCGTCGAGGTGGAAGAGGAATCGCTGCGTTATCTCGGCTATTTGCTGATGTCGCTGCTGGCGCTGTTCCTGTTCGGCATAGCCATCGTGCTGCTGGCCTTTTTCGTCATTTTGCTGTTTTGGGACAGCCACCGGATCGAAGCGGTGCTAGGGCTGGCCCTGCTGTTTGGGGTGGGCAGCGCGGTGCTGGGCGCGCGCGTGCGCGCGGCCATCGGCAGCAAGCCGCGCCTGCTCGCGCATACTTTTGCCGAACTGAACAAAGACATCGACTTCGTCAAGAATGCGAGCCAATCCCATGAGCCATGACATGAACCATCCCGCCGGCAATCTGGCCTTGCGGCGCGAGGCGCTGGTGGCGCAATGCGCCTTGCAGCGCATGATGGTGGCGGCGGAACTGCGCACCCTGGTGCAGCCGGTGGCCTCGACTGGCTGGCGCCGCTACTTGGGCGGCAATCTCAAGATTCCGCTCACCATCGCCGGCGTCGTGATCGGCATCGTGGCCACCCGTCCGAGCCGCGCGCTGCCGCTGCTGCAAATGGGCGCCGCCGCCTGGGGCATCGCGCGCAAGCTGCTGCCGCTGCTGCGTTCAGCCGGCCCCGATAGCGGCGAATAAATTTTATTGTCGAGCAATTGGCAATTGCCACCACGCGCCTCGAAGATGGCGCATGGCGGCATGCAGATCCCAAAAACTTGGCGGAATATTTTCCCACCAAGACTTCCCTCTCGCGATTGACTAGACGTTCACACCGGCACCACCCCTAATTGCCAGCAACCCGCGATTTGTTTCGCGTTTGTTTCCCGCGGCGCTAAGATACAAGCCACCGACAAAGGGCGCCTGACTCGACACACGACAGCAAAGTCGGCGTGTTCCAATCTTTCCTTTCGCAATCAGCGACTCGAATCTGACGGAAGGATCACGGCATGCAAAGTCCAATGGCCCAGGCGGCACCGCCCGGCACTGACACTCAAGTGGCGAGCAAGCGGCAAGCGCTGGTCGTCATTGCGCTGGTGCTACTGTATATGCCATTTTCCGCTTTCGTTTCGGCGCCGATCGCGCCCTTGGTACTCGCCTGGGGCGAGGGCATGGGACGGGTCTTGCATGAACTGCCGCGCTGGCTCTACCTGGCTTGCGTGCTGGGCGTGTTGCTGTTTTGGACGCGCACGCCGCTGTCTGCGCTTGGCATGCGCGACTTTGGCTGGCGCACCGTGGCGGGCACCGTGGCCGGCGTGCTGGGCACCTTCGCGCTCGCCCTCACCGTGAAAGCGCTGGTAGCGGGCATCCCGCACGCCCCAGAAAACCTCGCCGCGAACGCCGCCGAGCTGCGCTGGTCGATCGGCTACGCCAGTTGGGTCGCGCTGCGCGCGGGCGTCGTCGAGGAAGTCCTGTATCGCGCCGTACTCATTGAGCAGCTGGCCGTCATCCTCGGCAAGCGCTGGCTCGGCGCCGCCCTGGCCGGTTTGGTGTTCGTGTCTGCCCATGCGCTCGCCTTCGATTGGTTCCAGCTGGCCATGGCGGCCAGCGCAACCGTGATATTGACGCTCGTGTATATGCGGGGGCGCAACTTGCCCGCATGTATATGCGCGCATGTGCTGATCGACATGGTCGGCTTCCTCCACCTCGTATCATCCCCCCATCCCAACTGAGGAATCACAGATGCGCCGACTCCCACTCGCCGTGGCCATCCTCGCGGGCCTCGCCAGCGCGCCCGCATGGTCCGCCCAATACCGCGATGTCTATGACGTCTACGCCCCCTTTTCCAGCCTGAAGGGCTATCAATTCTTGCGCGCGAACGTCAAGGTGGTCCCGGCGCAGCGCCAAATCCGCGCCGAAACAATACGCCTGGTGATCCATGCGCGCCAGGGCGACGTGAGCGTGGCGGTGGCGGGAGATGGAACGATGCCGTTTCCGCTCGACGCCACCCTGTATCGCGAAAATCCGGCCATTGAATTTAACCAGCCAAAGGGGAGCATTGCGCTCACAGCGGGTATGGAGGCGATCAGTGCGCCGCGCCTGCAATTCAATTTCAAGCTGTACGATGCCATGGCGGAGGAATATCGCCGCTGGCAACACGAACGGCTGGGCCTGCTCGCGCGCATGCACATGCCCAGCCCCAAAGCGCTACTGCTGCGATTCCCGCCCGCCGCGCACGGCGCCGCCACGGTCGCATTGCCGTCCGGCCCGCTACGGCTGGAAGCGAACGGTGAAGGCGAGCTGCGGATTCCAGAAAACAGCGAGTGGTCGCGCCAGGATCCGCTCATTACCCTCAATAGCATGCCCGCGACAATCTCCCTGGGCATGGATTAAGCGAATGCAGCGCTAGTTCCCTCGCGAATTGCCCCCAAGCGCGCCGTCGAGAAAACACCATTCATTGCGTCGTCGCAAGCCAATCATTTTTCCTCGAATGAATACTTGTCCACTCGAATAGGCCATCGACGTGCATAAGTGAGGGAATCAAGGCATGGGACTTTATCCGAAAATTCCGTATGTAATTGGACGTGAGACTTCCGTACTCCAATACAATCGCGTCTCCGACAAGAAGGTGTACGTCCGGCGCGCGCTGCCGGGCAATATCATTGTCATCCATGGCGTCAACGATGTCGGGACCAGCTACCAGGCAGTCGAGGACGGTTTATGCGCCGGCCTGTGCACCCGCCTAGGGCGCGGCTTCACGGCGGCATCCTACCGCATGCCGGAAACTGCGGATCAAGACCGGGCCGAGCCCGATCCCGATGCCATTTTCTTCAAGCGCAAGATCGTCGAGGCGACGAACAGTCCGGTCATTCCCTTTTACTGGGGCTTCCGTGAAATATCGGGCAAACAAAGATTGGTCAACGGACAGTTCACGGACCGCCATGGCACGCGCCTGGACAAGGACTTGTCGAAAGGTGGCGGTCCGTTCATCAACGCTACCAGCTCGCTGCCAGATATGTGGAACCGCGGCGTGTACGCGCCGCTCGATGCCGGCGGCGACCCTTTGCGTCCGCTCAAAACGGCGCCCGGCCGCATGTACATGGTATTGGCGGCCAAGCGCCTGGCCGCCTTGATTTCGATGATACGCGACTACGATGCCAACGAAACGGTCAGCGTCGCCGCCCACAGCCAGGGCTGCATGCTGACGCTGCTGGCGCAGGCGATGTTGATGGAACAGGGATTGGCGCCGGCCGACACCTTGATTCTGACCCATCCGCCGTACAGCCTCGAAGACGATCTGCCGATCCTCGTTGGGGTCTTGGAATTGTTCAGTGGTGGCGATGACGCGGTGATGAAGGCGCACTACGGCAAGCTCGACGGCCGCCAATGCATGGGGGCGCGGCTGCAAACCTTGGTCAACATCGTCGCGGGCGTGGCCAAACGTGCAGACGCGCCGCGCCTCCCGGCTTTCGAGGGTCTCGATAACAACCTGGAGCATTTCGGCATGGTCGGCTCGAACTGGAAGGCTGTCGCCGACCGCGACAACCGCGGCAAGGTCTACCTGTATTTCAGCCCGGAGGACATGACGGTCGCGCTGGAGAACATGCAAGGCATTGGGTGGCAAGGGGTACCGGACGTGATCGACGGCACGGTGATCAAGTACGAGCAGGAACTTGTCTATGACATCGCAACTACCAGGCGCGCGGGACCGTTCCATCCTCATCCGCGCGACGCCAGCCGCAAAGCGTTGAGCGAGCTTGGACCGGCCTTTCATCAGCGCGTGTTCAGCGCCAAGCTGCGACCGGACCCGCGCACCGGCAAGATGGGCCCCGTGCCCGTCGGGTTGCCGCGACACGATTTCGTCCTGCGAATGAAAGGCGAGGATGATTTCGCGCATGTGGAAGTGTCGGACCGCAGCTTGCGTGTGCACCACAAGGTAGCGCAATGGCCGATCGACACCAAGAATAAATGGAGCGAACAACGCGTGGGGATACGCACCATCAATGGAGAGGCGCTGCGCGAACCGGTTATGGCTGACCTTGTCGGGACGGGTCAGATTGAGGCGAAGAATTTACCCAGGGGATCGAGCCACGCCCGTTTGAAACCGAGGGACCAAGGGCCATGTGAGATGGTCGATCCAATCGACGCGGCGACGGCGGTCGCCAATGAGTCATTGGCGCTCCGCCTGGTGGAGCAGCCCGATCCAGGCGGAGGTCGGAGCAGCGACGAAAGTGGTCTGCCCGAGGAATTGCCGTTTGAATCGACAAGGAAAATGGCGGAGCAATACAACGCCGATAAGCATCTGAAGGGCACGGACGCGCAGCGCACCGTTGACAGCGCGTATCGCCTCAAGGACGGGAGGGTCGTCGCTCAAATGCATGAGAGTCCAGACGAGGCGCGCATACGCTGGCAACACGAAGTCAGCGCCAAGTCTTTTCATGGCGGGATCATCGGCAGCGCCAAGAATCATGAGCATGTCACGGCATACGACGTGGCGATCGGCGCGGGCACGGCATCGTCGGATCCCGCGTTCTACGCCTACCTATGCGCGGTGGCGGATTGGAGGCTGAAGAAACCACTTCCCGATGACGCGTCTCGTCCTGGAATACTGCTTTGGAATGACTTCAGGTCGAAATATAAAGTCTATTGGGAAAAGGAGCCGAATTGGCGCGGGAAAATCATCCAAGGCAATGCGGATTACTACAGCAACGGGATTCTGCCAATTTGTCTCCCTCTCCCGTCCGGCCCCCTATGGTCGATCGTTGTGTCGGAATTGACAAGTGGAAAGCACATCGATGGAAAGGATAAACCATGAGTACCAATCCTCAATCCCCGGTTACGCAGCCAAGAATATGGAAATACGGGCTGGGCGCGCTAATCACTCTGCTTGTGCTGATCCCTGCCGTCGCCATATTGGACGCGTCCTATATTCACACCAGCCATCAATCTACTCGATCGGACACAAACATGGATATCGTTCGTTGGATCGCATTGCCATCAATGTTCGTTGTCACCATATTCGGCGTCCACTGGTTCAGCGCTTCGCACGCCGCGAACGAGCGCGAACGGGAATGGAGAAAGCAGACAGATCTCGTTCGCAAGCAGGAGGAACTAGCGAGGACCGAGCAGGGACGACGTGAATACGTGCTCGAAGTGATCGGCCTCGGAGTGACAGTCGAGAAGTACCGACAAGGTGCGCTCTGGGCGGCGCTGCAAAACGGAGATCCGTATGCAAGCCTGCGAGAACAGGATCCAAGGAAGTACGAATGGAGCGCGGACGACAAGGGTGGGGTCGGGGGCGCTCGCCTCTACGACGCGATGGAAAACGGCGTCAACATGATTCCTGTCTACTGGGGGACACCATCGTTTTACGCTGGTGTGCCATGGGAAGACCCGGCGTCGCAACCTTCAGCGATCAATCCGGCACCGGGATTGGTCGGTGGCGGTGAATCCAATGGATTACCTGAGCATGTTTTTGTCGTCGCACCATGGAAGCTGGATGAACGACCGGATCGTCTCTTGGATGACGTGTTCGCCTTCTTCGACGCGCATCCCGACGTGCCATATGTGGCACTCTCTGCGGACGATGGTGTCACCAGACGTGATTTGCGGCGTCCTTACGGTGCCCCTCGCCGCCACAAGGACGGCTACTACATCCCAGAAATGCCCGACGCCGGCGCGTTCTTCATCCTCGCCCGCCGCGAGCGAATCGAACCGCTACGCCCCTTTGTATTCGATGACGTCGACGAGAACACAGCAAGCATTGAAACGCTTAACGGCAAGGGCTTCGGGCGCCGCCTATATCTAAAGCACCTCGCCTTGCAACAATCCGTTCAAATGCCAATCAGTGAAGACAAATATGATCAGATGGATCGACGCTTGCCTGTCGTTGCCGAATGGCTGCCCGCAGCCGCTGCATTTGCAAACGAGCCGGATATTCGCGGTGTTGGCGTGGGAGCTGCAATCGACGATTACAACCCATGGGCCCATCGCCCACCCAAAGACTGGAGGCCGACCCCCTGGTTTCCTATCCCCTGGAGCAAATTCCAAATGGATGCTTTCGACCGGCTACCATCGTTCGGCTTCATCCATCGGCCAACATTCATCCGATTCGACGACGCCGAGGGCAAGCCCATCACACGGCGCGATCAGCGCAAAAAAATCATGCTTGCTGGTTGGCAGCAAGCCTTGCTGTCGTTGCCGGAAGCTGAACGCGCTAAAGGCCCGGCGCGCATCATCACCGCGTACGCCGACAAGACCGAACAGGAAATCCTGCTCACCACCACAATGATGGACTACACGGCTGCCGGCGGCCCGGATTTCGACAGCGCCACGGGTGTGCACGTCATTAATACCGACCGGCGCCTTGGCAACACGGGGGCGGCCACGTTTTTCGTGCAGATGGCCATCGGCGTAATGGGCAGCTACAAAGCCGGCGGAAGCAGCGCCGCGATCAACCTGCGCGACCCGCACGAGGCGAGCGTCATCTTCATCACGCCGCCATCGGAAGAAAAACGCAAGGCGCAAGAACAAACCCACGGCGACATCCTGCGCAATCGTGTCGGTCCGTCGATTGATCCCGACAGTTACAAGACCCCGTCCGTGGAATCGATCATCGGCGCCGACGCGCGCGCGGCGCAAGCGGCTAAGGCTGGCGCCAAGTAATTGGGACCTCGCCGAAATATGTTTGATCCTGCGCGCCTGCAGAACTTAGCGGCGACGGCGCGCGCTGCCAGCCACTTCGTTTATCTGCCGGGCGTGTGCGCGATTAGTCGGCGCCCAGTTCGTCGCCCAGCGCGCGCCCGCGCTCGGCCGCCGCCTTCATGGCGCGCACGATCGCGTCCTTCACCCCGCTTTGCTCCATGCTGCTGATGGCGGCAAAGGTGGTGCCGCCCTTCGAGGTGACGCGCTCGCGCAGCAGCGCCACCGGCTCGTCCGATTGCGCCGCCAGTTGCGCCGCGCCTGTGAAGGTGGCCAGCGCCAGCTGCCTGCCCTGTTCCGCCGACAAGCCCATTTCCTGCGCCGCCTGCTGCATCGCCTCGATAAAATAGAACACATAGGCCGGGCCGCTGCCCGACACCGCCGTCACCGGATCGATCAAGCCTTCGTCGTCGAGCCAAACGGTGGCGCCGACGGCGCGCATGACAGCGTCCGCCGCCGCCTTTTGCGCAGCAGACACGCCAGCCAGGGCCACCATGCCGGTGATACCCATTCCAATCAAGGCTGGCGTATTGGGCATGGTGCGCACGATGGCCGTGTAGCCGCCCAGCCAGCGCGCCAGGTCGGCGCCGCGGATGCCGGCCGCGATCGACAGAATCAAGGGCGCCGGCGCCGCCTGCGCCAACAGCGGCTGCAGCGCCGCCGCCACCTCGCGCATCTGCTGCGGCTTGACCGCCAGCACAACAATATCGCAGCCAGCCACGGTGCCATCGATGGCGTGCGCCGTGCCCACCCCATGCCGCCCGGCCAGCGCCGCCAGCGCCTGCGCATTCGGATCGACCACGTGGATGTTCGCGCCCGCCGTCAATTTGCCGGCCAGCCCGGCGATCAAGGCCGCGGCCATATTGCCGCCGCCGATAAATGCGATTCTCATTGCTGCTCCTTTGCGTAATTGCGCGCGCCGAAGATGGCGCTGCCCACCCGCACAATGGTGGCCCCTTCGGCGATGGCCGCCGTCATATCGGCCGACATCCCCATCGACAGCGTGTCAAGGGCGAAACCTTGCGCCCGCAAGCGATCGAACAGGGCGCGCACCTGGGCAAAAGCGGCGCGCTGGCGCGCCACGTCCTCGCTCGGCTCGGGAATGGCCATCAGCCCGCGCAAGCGCAAATTCGGCAAGGCCGCCACCGCGCGCGCCAATTCCCCCAGTTCCTGCGGCGCCACCCCGCTCTTGCTGGCCTCGCCGCTGATATTGACCTGCAGGCAGATAGAAAGCGGCCCGCGCGCGGCCGGTCTTTGCTCGGACAGGCGCTGCGCGACCTTCAAGCGCTCGACCGTGTGCACCCAATCGAAATGCTCGGCGATCGGGCGCGTCTTGTTGCTTTGGATCGGGCCGATGAAATGCCATTCCACCGGCCGATCCGGCGCGCCCGCCGCCACCGCCGCCATCTTGTCGAGCGCTTCCTGCAAATAATTCTCGCCAAAGCACTGCTGGCCCCCCGCCAGCGCCTCGAGCACGGCGCTAGCGGGAAATGTCTTGGAAACGGCGAGCAGGCGCACCTCGGCGCGCGCCCTCCCGGCCGCCCTTGCAGCGGCGACAATTGTGTCATCGACTGCTTGCAGTTTCTCGACGATTGTGGACATAATCAATTAGGTGGGTAGATCGAACGCGGTTTCCCGGGCGCGCAAGGCGGGCGCCGCATCATCGCAGGCACAGGGATTATAAATGGACATCTCAGAATTACTGGCATTTTCGGTCAAGAACAAAGCCTCGGACTTGCATCTTTCCTCCGGCCTGCCGCCGATGATACGCGTGCATGGCGACGTGCGCCGCATCAACCTGCCGCCGCTCGAGCACAAAGACGTACACGGCATGATCTATGACATCATGAACGACTCGCAGCGCAAAGCCTACGAGGAAATTCTCGAGTGCGACTTTTCCTTCGCCATTCCGGGCCTGGCGCGCTTTCGCGTCAATGCCTTCAACCAGGAACGGGGCGCGGCCGCCGTGCTGCGAACCATTCCATCCAAGATCCTGTCCCTGCAAGACTTGAATTGCCCGAAGATTTTCGCCGACCTCGCGCTCAAGCCGCGCGGCCTGGTGCTGGTGACGGGGCCGACCGGTTCGGGCAAGTCGACCACACTGGCGGCGATGGTCAACCACCTCAACGAAACCGAATACGGCCATATCCTGACGATCGAAGACCCGATCGAATTCGTGCACGACTCCAAGAAGTGCCTGATCAACCAGCGCGAAGTGGGACCGCACACACTCTCGTTCAACAACGCGCTGCGCTCGGCCCTGCGCGAAGACCCGGACTGCATCCTGGTGGGTGAGCTGCGCGACCTGGAAACGATCCGCCTGGCCTTGTCGGCCGCGGAAACGGGCCACTTGGTGTTTGGCACCCTGCATACCTCCTCGGCCGCCAAGACCATCGACCGTATCGTCGACGTGTTCCCGGCCGATGAAAAGGAAATGGTGCGCGCGATGCTGTCCGAATCGCTGCAAGCGGTCATTTCGCAAACCCTGCTCAAGACCAAGGACGGCAACGGCCGGGTGGCGGCGCACGAGATCATGGTGGCCACGCCGGCCATCCGCAACCTGATCCGCGAAGCGAAGATCGCGCAAATGTATTCGGCCATCCAGACCGGCAGCAGTGTTGGCATGACCACGCTCGACCAGACCTTGACCGACCTGGTACGGCGCAACGTGATATCGTCGAGCGCCGCGCGCTTCTCGGCCAAGATTCCCGAAAACTTTCCCGGCTAGGCGCACGCGCCGGCCGGCCGATTCCAGCAAACAGCGCGACCAGCGCACACGAAATCCAGGACCAAGAAATGGAACGCGACCAGGCATCAAAATTCATGTTCGACCTGCTGCGCTTGATGACCAGCAAGGGCGGCTCGGACTTGTTCATCACGGCCGGCTTCCCGCCCGCCATCAAGCTTGACGGCAAAATGACGCCGGTGTCGAACCAGGCCCTCACCTCTTCCCACACCTCGGACCTGGCGCGCTCGATCATGAGCGACAAGCTCACCGCCGGCTTCGAGTTGACCAAGGAAGCCAACTTCGCGATCAGCCCGGGCGACCTCGGGCGCTTCCGCGTCTCGGCCTTCCTGCAGATGGGTTGCGTGGGCATGGTGGTGCGTACCATCACCACCACCATCCCGAAGCTGGAAGACTTGATGCTGCCGCCGATCCTGAAAGACGTGGTGATGACCAAGCGCGGCCTGGTGATCATGGTTGGCGCCACCGGCTCGGGCAAGTCGACGACGCTGGCGGCGATGGTGGGCTACCGCAACGAAAACAGCTACGGCCACATCATCACCATCGAAGACCCGGTCGAATACGTGCACCCGCACCGCAATTGCGTGATCACGCAGCGCGAAGTGGGGATGGATACCGACACCTTCGAGATCGCACTGAAGAACTCGCTGCGCCAGGCGCCGGACGTGATCCAGATCGGCGAGATCCGCGACCGCGAAACCATGGAGCACGCCATCGCCTTCGCCGAAACAGGCCACCTGTGCCTGGCGACCCTGCACGCGAACAGCTCGAACCAGGCGCTCGACCGCATCATCAACTTCTTCCCCGAGGAACGGCGCGCCCAGCTCTTGATGGACTTGTCGCTGAACTTGAAGGGCTTGATTTCCCAGCGCCTGATTCCGCGCAAGGAAACCAAGGGTCGCTGCGTGGCCATTGAAATCCTGCTCAATTCGCCCCTCATCTCCGACCTGATCTTCAAGGGCAATGTGCACGAAATCAAGGAGATCATGAAGAAGTCGCGCGAGCTGGGCATGCAAACCTTCGACCAAGCCCTGTTCGACCTGTACGAAGCGGACATGATCACCTACGAAGACGCCTTGCGTAACGCAGACTCGGTCAACGACCTGCGCCTGACCATCAAGCTGCAAGGCAAGGCCGCGAAAACGCGCGACCTTTCCTCCGGCACCGAACACCTGGGGATCGTCTGATGAATATCTATGATTTCAAGGCCGAGGCCTTGAGCGGCGCGCCGGTCGACTTGGCACAGTACAAGGGGCGCGTGCTGTTGATCGTCAACACCGCCAGCAAATGCGGCTTCACGCCCCAGTACAAGGGCTTGGAGAGCGTGTACGAGCAATTCAAGGACAAGGGCATCAGCGTGCTCGGTTTTCCATGCAACCAGTTCCTGTCGCAAGAGCCGGGCGGCGCGGACGAGATCGGCGCCTTTTGCGAAAAGAACTACGGGGTGACGTTTCCGATGTTCGCCAAGATCGATGTCAACGGCGACGACACCCATCCCCTGTTTGCCCACCTGAAAAAAGAAGCGCCCGGCATGCTGGGCCTGCAAGCGATCAAATGGAATTTCACCAAGTTCCTGGTGCGTAAGGACGGCAGCGTCTACAAGCGCTATGCGCCCGCCACCACGCCCGAGGAAATGATCGGCGATATCGAAAAGCTGTTGGCCGAGTAAGCTGGGGCCATGGCCGGCGCCGGTACTGGGGAGCGTTTCGGATGAAAACGGGATCGGTCGTCATTTTTGGAACCGGCAACTTCGCCAGCCTGGCCTGGTATTGCCTCACGCATGACAGCAATTGGCGGGTCGAAGCCTTCGCCGTCGACCGCGCCTTCATCCGCCGCTCCAAGCACCTGGGCGTGCCGGTGGTGCCATTCGACACGCTCGAGCGGGATTTTCCGCCCAGCCAGATCGACCTGTTCATCCCGCTCGGCTATCAGTTGATCAACGGCTTGCGCCGCGAGCGCTTCCAACAGGCGCGCGCGCGCGGTTACCGGTTCGCCAGCTATGTGTCCTCGCACGCCAAGGTGTGGCCAGACTTGCAACTGGGCGAGAATTGCCTTATCAACGAGCATGCGAAGATCGACGAGGGCGTGATCCTGGGCGACAACGTGATCGTGCGCAACGGCGTGCACATCGCGCGCGATTGCCAGCTTGGCGACCATGCCTTCGTCGCCTCGCAAGCCATGCTGGGTGCGGGCGTGCGCTTGGGCACGCAAGCGTTCGTGGGAGTGGGCGCGGTGGTGCGCGACGGCCTGGTTCTCGCCGAGCGCAGCTATGTGGGCACCGGCGCCGTGCTGCTAGCCCCTACCGTGGCCGACACCGTCTATATGGGCGACCCGGCCCGCAAGACCGACAAGATCAGCGCCCTGGAAGCGACCGGCGGCGCACACGATTAGTTTCTCACCAATTATCACGCCAGCATATTCATAAAACGAATATCTGATATGTATCGATTCGGCAATCATCATATTGATTGTGAATGGCATGCATCAGAATTTAAAATTGGCGTGATATGTCTGGCGACTTCATAATCTGTCCATACGAAATTTTGACAGGAGTTATGAATGAACCTCACCAAGAATATGGAAGCACTGTTCCTCGTCGCCACCATCCTGACCTGCGCCAGCGCCTTTGCCGCCGTGCCGCACGCCAGCGTCGCCCAGCGCGTGATGGTCGACACCAGCGCCCATGTCAACACCGTGATCATCAGCGCCAAGCGCTTGAGCGCGGCCGAAAAAGCGCAACTGCCAAACTAAGCTGCAACACTAAGCTGCAACACTAAGCTGCAACACTAAGCCGCACCCAATGCGCGTTCGAGCAATTCGATCCAGTGCATGACGGGGGTGTCGGTGGCCGCTTGCAAATGGGCGATGCAGCCGATATTGGCCGACACGATGCAAGGCGCACCGGTGGCGTGCAAATGATCGAGCTTGCGCATGCGCAGTTCGCCCGCCAATTGCCCCTGCAGTAGCGAATAGCTGCCGGCCGAGCCGCAACACATATGGCTGTCCGCGCACAGCCGCACCTCGATGCCGAGCGCGCCGAGCAGACCCTCCACCTGCCCGCGGATCTGCTGGCCATGCTGGAGCGAACACGGCGGGTGGTAAGCCACCGGCTCGCGCGCCGTCCCCACCTTTCCAATTTTTTCGACCAGTTCTGCCTGGAACTGCGGCATCACTTCGCACAGGTCGCGCGTCATCTGCGAGATGCGGCGCGCCTTGTGCGCGTAGGCCTCATCGTGCGCCAGTAGCGCCCCATACTCCTTGACCGTCACGCCACAGCCGGACGCCGTCATCACGATCGCCTCCACTTGCTCGAGCATCGGCCACCAGGCATCGATATTGCGGCGCATGTCGTCCAGGCCGCCGGCCTGGTCGTTCAAGTGGTAGCGCAGCGCGCCGCAGCAGCCTGCCTTGGGCGCTTCGATCAGCTGCACCCCCAGCGCGTCGAGCACGCGCGCGCTGGCCGCGTTGATGTTCGGCCCCATCGACGGCTGCACGCAGCCGGCCAGCACCAGCATCTTGCGCGCGTGGCTGCGGCGCGGCCACTGGCCCGCCGGCGGCACCCGCGGCAGCTTGTCCTGCAAGGGCTTCGACAGGAGCGGCTTGAACAAGCGCCCCAGCGTCAAGGCTCCCTTGAAAATCCAGGGCCGCGGCAGCGCTTCGCGCAGCACGGCGCGCTCGATGCGTTCGCGCAACGGGCGCCGCACGCGCTGCTCCACCACTTGGCGCCCGATGTCGAGCAGACGGCCGTACTGCACACCCGACGGACAGGTGCTCTCGCAGCTGCGGCAAGTGAGGCAGCGGTCCAGATGGATCTGGGTGCTGGCGCCAGGCGGCGCGCCTTCCAGCACTTGCTTGATCAGGTAGATGCGCCCGCGCGGGCCGTCGCGCTCGTCCCCCAGCAGCTGGTAGGTCGGGCAGGTGGCGGTGCAAAAGCCGCAATGGACGCAAGCGCGCAGAATGGCTTCGGCCTCGTCGCCCTCGCGTGTGCCCTTGATGAAATCGGCGAGATGGGTTTGCATGGGTCAGAACAGGCGGCCAGGGTTGAAGATGTGGGCGGGGTCGAACACGGTTTTGAGGCGCTGGTGGATGCGCGCGAGCGCCGGCGGCAGCGGCGTGAACACGCCCACGCTTTTGTCGCCGCCGCGGAACAGGGTGGCGTGCCCGCCCAGCGCGCCGACGGCCGCGCGCAGGCGGCGCGCGCCCTCCGCGTCGAGCTCGGCCTTGAGCCAGCGCTGCGCGCCGCCCCACTCGATCAATTGCTCGCCCTTGACCACCAGCGCCGCCGCGCTCGACGGCAGCGACAGGCGCCACAAGCTGGTGGCGCCGGCGAAGAAGGGGTGCTGGTGTTCGCGCAGGCCAGCCCAGAACGGCGCGTCGTCGGCCAGCGCTTCGCCACCGAGCGTGCGCGCGGCCGCCGCCACCGCCGCGCCCGCGCCGGACAGGCGCAGCGTCAGTTGGCCCGCGTGCCAGCAGGAAGCCGAGATCGGCAATGGCTGGCCGGCCCACGCGTTCAGCTTGTCGATGGCATCGATCTCGCTCATCGCCAGGCGCACGCTCGCTTGCGCCTGCGGGCGCGGCAGCACTTTAATTGAGTAGTCAAGTATCAAGCCCAGGCTGCCCATGGATCCGGCCAACAGGCGCGATACGTCGTAGCCGGCCACGTTCTTCATCACCTGCCCGCCAAAGCGCAATCGCTCGCCGCGTCCGTCGAGCAGGACGGCGCCGAGCACGAAGTCGCGCACCGCACCGCTGCTGGCGCGGCGCGGACCGGACAAACCGCAGCTGACGGCGCCGCCAACGGTGGCGGCACTGCCGAAGTGCGGTGGCTCGAAAGCGAGCATCTGGCCGTGCTGCGCCAACGCCGCCTCCAGCTCGGCCAGCGCGGTGCCGCAGCGCGCGGTGACAACCAGCTCGGTCGGCTCGTAGGCGACAATGCCGCTGTAGGCGCGCGTGTCGAGGATGTCGCCCTCGATGCGCTGGCCATACCAATCCTTGCTGCCACCGCCGCGCAGGCGCAGCGCCGTGCCGGCCGCGGCGCTGGCTTGGATCTGCTGTCGGAAGTGTTCGATGACGGGCATGCGCGGCTTCCTAAAAGCGCGGCAGGTGCGCGAATTTCAAGGCGCCGCCCGCCACGTGCATCTTGCCAAATTCGGCGCAGCGCTGCAGGGTGGGGATGGCCTTGTCGGGGTTGAGCAGGTAGTGCGGATCGAAGGCGCCTTTGAGCGCGATGAAGGCGGCGATTTCGCCGGCGCCGAACTGCACGCACATGGCGTTGATTTTTTCGATGCCCACGCCATGCTCGCCGGTGATGGTGCCGCCCACCTGCACGCACAAGGCCAGGATGGCCGCGCCGAAGGCTTCGGCACGCTCGAACTGGCCGCTCTCGTTGGCGTCGAACAGGATCAAGGGATGCAGGTTGCCGTCGCCGGCGTGGAACACGTTGGCGCAGCGCAGGCCAAATTGCAGCTCCATGCCCGCGATGCCTTCCAATACCTCAGCCAGGCGCTTGCGCGGGATGGTGCCGTCCATGCAGTAGTAGTCGGGCGAGATGCGCCCGGCGGCGGGAAAGGCGTTCTTGCGGCCGGACCAGAAGCGCAGGCGTTCGGCCTCGCTGTTCGAGACGGCGATGGCGCTCGCGCCGGACTGCTCGAGCACCGCCACCATGCGCGCGATCTCTTCCTCGACCTCTTCCACGGTACCGTCGGCCTCGCACAGCAAAATGGCCGCCGCGTCCAGGTCGTAGCCCGCCTTCACGAACGGCTCGACCATGCGCGCCGAGGTGCGGTCCATCATCTCCAGTCCGGCCGGGATGATGCCCGCCGCGATCACGCAAGCGACGGCGTTGCCGCCCGTGAGTACGTCGCCGAACGAAGCCATGATGACACGCGCGGCCGGTGGCTTGGGCAGCAGCTTGACCGTCACTTCGAGCACGATGCCAAGCATGCCTTCGGAGCCAATGAAGACCGACAGCAGATCCAGGCCGGGCGCGTCGAGCGCGGCGCCGCCCAGTTCGACGACATCGCCATCGATGGTGGCCACGCGCACGCCTAGCACATTGTGCACGGTCAGCCCGTATTTGAGGCAATGCACGCCGCCCGAATTTTCCGCCACGTTGCCGCCGATGGTGCAGGCGATTTGCGAGGATGGATCGGGCGCGTAGTACAGGCCGTGCTGGGCGGCCGCCTCCGAGATGGCCAGGTTGCGCACGCCCGGCTGCACCACCGCGATGCGGGCGCGCGCTTCCAGGCGCACGATGCGGTTCATGCGCGCGGTGGAGACGAGCACGCCGTTGGCGAGCGGCAGGGCGCCGCCGGACAAGCCAGTGCCGGCGCCGCGCGGCACCAGCGGTACACCCAACTCGCGGCACACGGCCAGAATGGCCAGCACTTGCTCCTCGTCTTCCGGCAGGGTCACGATCATCGGCAACTGCCGGTACGCGGCCAGGCCATCGCATTCGTAGGGGCGGGTATCTTCCTCCTTCACCAGCAGGCAGTGCGCGGGCAGCACCTGGCGCAGGCGCGCTGCGACCTGTTGTTGGCGTTCGGCGTGGATGGCGTGTTCAAGCATACAGCGATTGTAAGCACAATCGCGCCCACGCGGGCGGCTACATCTGCCGAAAAAGATGCAGATAGCTGCGCGAGACGGGCAGCACCTCGTCGCGTCCGCGCAGGTGCAGGTCGGCCGTTTCGTTCAGGCCGCGCGTGACCTCGCGCACGTAGTGCAGGTTCACCAGCACCGAGCGGTGGGTTTGCACGAAGCGCGCGGGATCGAGCTCCTCGGCCAGTTCGCGGATGCTCTTGCGGATCACCGCTTCGCCGCCGTCCCAGGCCACCACCGTGTATTTGCCGTCCGAGCGCATGAAGGCGACCTGCTCGACCGGAATCAGGCGCACGCTGCTGCCCACCGAGGCCTTGATCCATTGCAGCGAGGCCGGTGCCGGCGTGCGCTGGCGCAGCTCACTGGCCATGCGCTCGAGCAGGGCTTCGAAAGCGGCGCCGGCCTCGGGCGGGTGCGCCACGCGCTGGCGCAGGCGTTCGACCGTGTCCGCCAGGCGCGCCGGGTCGATCGGCTTGACCAGGTAATCGATGGCGCCCTGCTCGAAAGCCTGCACCGCATACTGTTCGTAAGCGGTGATGAAAACGATCTGG
This sequence comes from Pseudomonadota bacterium, assembly GCA_040388555.1. Classification (GTDB taxonomy): domain Bacteria; phylum Pseudomonadota; class Gammaproteobacteria; order Burkholderiales; family Burkholderiaceae_D; genus Telluria_A. The sequence continues at coordinate 37,298 of JAZKBP010000045.1, read as the reverse complement.
GCGCGTCGCGCCACCGAGCGCGCCGCCTCGATGCCGTTCATGCCGGGCATATGCACGTCCAGGAACACGATGTGCGGCTGGTGCGCGTCGAACAGCTCGACTGCCTCGCGCCCGTTGCGCGCCTCGGCCACAATGGCCAGCTCGGGCCACAGGCGCGACAGCTGCAGGCGCAGGTGTTCGCGCAGCAGCGGTTCGTCGTCGGCGATCAGCGCGCCAATTGGTGTCGTCATGCTTTACTCCCCGGATCAAACATGATTTCGGCGCGCACCCCGTGCGGCGCCTGTTCCAGCAAATCGAGGCGCGCGCCAGCCCCGTAATACGCTTGCAGGCGTGCCCGCACATTGGCCAAGCCGGTGCCGGCCTGCGCCTTCTCGGACAGGCCCACGCCGGTGTCGACCACCCACAGCGTCACCGCGCCACTGCCCGCTTCGACGCTGGCGCCGACCTCGATGCGTCCGCCCTCCTCGCTCGGGTCAATGCCGTGCCGCACCGCGTTCTCCACCAGCGTCAGCAGCGCCATGGCGGGGAAGCGCAGCGCGCTCAGGGCGGGCGGCGTGTCGAGCAAAAACTGCAGCCGGTCCGGCATCCGCAGGTGCATCAATTCGAGGTAGGCGCGCACCAGATTGAGCTCGTTGCCGAGCGTGGCATCATGGTCGTGCAAGCGCGGCATGGCCGCGCGCAGGTAGGCGATCAAGTGGCGCAGCACCGGCGCCGCGTTGGGCGACCCGGCCTCCACCAAGGCTTGAATATTGGCCAGCGTGTTGAACAGGAAGTGCGGCTCGATCTGCGCTTGCAGCAAGCGCAAGCGCGCATCGAGCAGCTCGCGCTCGATGGCGCTACGGTCCAGATCGGCCTGCACGGCGGCCGCGCGCGCGCGCTCCTTGCGCTCGAAGTGCAGGGCCGCCAGCGCCGTGATCACACCGGCCAGCATGGTGGTGACGACGGTGATGCCATAGCCGTTCATCAGCTTGGGCGCGTGGCGCAGCACGCTGGCATGGCCACCCACCATCGTCAGGTAGGCGAGGTAGGCGGCGAACGGCGTCACCAGGACCACGGCCAGCACTTGCGCGGTGGCGCGCGCCATCAGGCGCTGGCGACTATACCCAGCCAGTGTGAACGCGAACAGCAAGGCCAATCCAAGGTAGACGCAGCGCAGCAGAACGAGCGCGAACGGGCTCGAGTACACCTGGTTGGTGATCGCCGCCACCAGCACGCTCACGAGCAGCGCGGCCAGCACTTCGCGCCGCGCCGGCGTAGGCGCGGTTCGCAAGGGCAGCGATGGAGGAGAAGTTGGGTTCATAAGACAAGATACCGGCAAGCCAGGCGCTCGGCAAGCATGGCTTAGGCGCGCGCGGCGCCGGTCGCTGGCCAGCGCGGCGCCAGGCGCATCGGCGGCAACTGCCAGTAGGTGAAGGCGCGCCACACCCATTCGAGCGGACCATAGCGAAAGCGCGCCAGCCACCAGTGGCTCAAGGGAATTTGCAGCGCCAGCACCCCCGCCACGTACACCATTTGCCAGGCGTGCGAGATCCCCCATAAGCCAAAGCCATGGGCGAAGAAGAAGGTGCTGGCGATGAGCGACTGGCTCAGATAATTGGTGAGCGCCATGCGCCCGAACGGCGCGAGTACGCGCACATGACGGAACACGCCCGCGCTATGCATCATCACGATGACCAGGCTGGCGTAGCCGACGCTGGCCGGCAGATTACCCAGCATGCGCAGGGAACTGGCCAGCATCCAGCCATCGTTGTCCAGACCTGGGGTGGCGCGCACCGCCACCAAGCTGCCCAGCAGTCCCAGGCCGATCCCAAGCGGCAGGCCAAACAGGGCCAGCTTGCGAAACAGGGGAAGGTGGGCCCGGGTATCGGCCATGACGCCTGAGCGCACGAACCAAAAGCCGAGCAGGAAGATACCCATCAAAAGGCTGGCGAAGCCGGCCGCGCGCGGAATGCGCTTCACAAAATGCTCGGCCCGCATGGCGAGCGCTTCGCGGTAGCTGCCGCGGCTGAGGATGCGCGTTTCCTTGGCCACGTTGGCCTCGTGTTCCTTCAAGTCGCGGGCCTTGTCGGCCTTCGATTGCGCGGCCTTGTCCACGGCGTCCTTCAGGCGCTTTTGCTCGGCCGCGCTCTTGGTCGCCAACACGCTGGCGGCGATGGGCTGCGGCTCGGCCGGCAGCGGCGCCAGGTAGGTGACGGCACCCACGCCGCACATCGAAAAGACGAAAAACACATACAGGCCGACGCCGGCGCGGCGCGCCCGGGCGGCGGCGCTCTGGTGGAACCGGGCCATCAGGATGCCCAACACCAGCACATTGAAAGCGACCACGGGCAGATAGATGCGCGCCTCGCGCGACCCATGCGGGAGCAGCCAGGCCACGCCCACGCCAAGGGCGAGCGAGGCGCCGATGGCGAGCGTGACCACGGCCAGCAAGGGCACGCTACGCCCCTTGATGCGCACCATCACCTCGGCACGCATGAACATGGCGGCCACACTGGCGATGCACAGGCACACGATGGGCATGCCGGCCCACTGATTGCCGGGCACGACAGCGACCAGGCCGAAGCCGGCCACGGCCAGCAAGATGGGGCGGGCGCGCCCGTACAGCACGACCAGCAAGGCGATGGCGCCGGCGGCGTAGCTAAACAGGATGTCGCCCGACCATAGCAACACATAATGGAGCGCGCCGAACACGGCCAGCGCCGCCACCCGCCGCAGATAGGGTCGCAGAAAACTGCGCCCGGCCGCCTGCGCGCGCGTGAACATCACGCCAAAGCCCATGCCGAACAGGAGCGAGAAGGTGGTCCAGAACTTGCCGATGACGAAATAGGCGACGAAACTGGCGACCCACAGGTCGATGCCGTGCAAGCCAGCCTGCATGCCGGAGCCGTTTTCGGCGCCGGCGCGGTTGAAGAACTCCACGTTCATGATCAGCACTCCGATCAGGGCGAAGCCGCGCACGACGTCGAGCGCTTCGATGCGTTCGCCGTCGGCGAGCGGGGCCAGTGGCGCGGTCTGCGGTGCTTGAATGTCGGTCGTCATGCTGGGTCCCCGAATGGTGTGGTGCGCAATCGCTTGGGCGGCGCCTTCGCAAGCAAGCCACCGATGCTGGAAGATAGCCCGCGGCCGCGGCGCTGACAAGGCCGCCACGCCGCGGATGCGACCGGCAGCGGTTTTGCGGCATCGAACGACGATGGCCGGGCGCAATCGGCCGAATTATCGTATGCTCGCCGTATTCTTTTTTGGGATCGAGGGCAAAACCATGGGCAACCGACTATCGAAAATCGCCACCCGCACGGGCGACAAGGGCACCACCGGGCTGGGCGACGGCAGCCGCACCGACAAGGACAGTTTGCGCATCCACGCGCTGGGCGAAGTCGACGAGCTCAATAGCTTCGTCGGCCTGCTGCTGTGCGAGGACATGCCGGCCGCGCTGCGCGAGGAGCTCGTGTCGATCCAGCACGACTTGTTCGACCTCGGTGGCGAGCTGTGCATTCCAGGCTACCAGCTCATCACGGACGAGCACGTGGCGCGCCTGGACGGCTTGCTGGAAAAGTATAACGCCGACCTGCCCGCGCTCAAGGATTTCATCTTGCCGGCCGGCTCGCGCGCGGCCTCGATCGCGCACGTATGCCGCACCGTGTGCCGGCGCGCCGAACGCGCCATCGTCACCTTGGGTAAGAACGAGGCCATCAACGAACACCCGCGCCAATACGTGAACCGCTTGTCGGACTTGATGTTCGTGCTCTCGCGCGTGCTCAACCGCTTTGCCGGGGGCAGCGACGTGCTGTGGCAGCACGAGCGCCAGCGCGGCTAAATGCGGCGGCAGTATGAACCTTGCCATGCGCCGCGGCCTCGTCGTTATCGCCGTCGCGGCTGTTTCCCTGCTCGCGTGCGCGCTTGCCATCGTCCAGAAAGTTGACGATGGATACCTCATCGTCATCGGTGACCGCTTCATAGACCCGGTCGGCGAGATCAAACTTGCCCTGACACGCCACACGAGGAACTGCGCGCTAGTGGTACGGCACTCCGCAGACGCGCCGCGCGTCGCGGCCTTGAAGCGCTTCATCGACGGGAAAGGTGCGGATGAAAAGTCGCTTCCCCGCGCGGCTTGGACGTATGGCGACTGGGTACTGGTCGAATCGGATTTCGTCAATCGCGAACCGACCATCGTCCTGTTGAAATCAGATGGCCACGCGCGCTATGTGGTCGCCTCTATCTACGGGGGATCGGCCGCTCCGTTTAACGAAGCGCAGGCCATCCACGAGCAATTCCACCAGGAAGCACCAGGCGCGCCAACGCAACTCATTGACTGTTACGAGCCGGCGTCAGCGCCGGTCAAATAAGGCGACACGCCAGTGCGATTGATTTCATCGCCCACGCTGTCCCAGTTGCGAGGGGCGAGGCGGTTTAGCGCCTACGGCGGGCAGCGACGAACTGTGGCGGCACGACGACAAGCGTCGCAAGAAACGCGTGGCGGGCGTCTTAGTTGGCCGCCGCATCGGGCAAGGGCATCCCAGACTTCCAGTTGCGTGCGGCGCCTTGGGCCGCGTGGGCGTCGCCCGCGCTCAACTGCTTAGCGAGCGTTTCACCAAACTTGCACGCTTTTTGTTCCTGCTTGGCACAGCCGATTTGATAGTAGGTGTATGCGAGGCCGAAACTGCGCACGACGCCCTGCCCCCTTTCGTACAGCGTGCCAAGGCTAAGGAACGCGATGGGCGTATCCTTCGACGCCGCCTTGCGATAGAGCGCGAGCGCTTGCGAAAGGTCGCGCGCAACACCGTCGCCGTTTTCGTACATGTCCCCCAACTCGTTCTCGGCGCGGCCCAAACCCTGCTCGACCGCCTTGCGCATCCATAGCAGCGCTTCGGATTTGTCTGCGTCGATCTCGGTGCTGCGCCGCAGTAAGATCGCGACCGAAGTCTGAATTTCAGGGTTGCCTTGCTGGGCGGCTTGTCGAAGCCACTTCAAGGCCGCTACGGGATCCTTCGGCACGCCTTCGCCGGAAGCGTAGATTTCACCAAGGTTAAGTTGAGACCAAGCGTTACCCGCGTCCGCCGCCAGCCGATACCACTTCAATGCCTCATTGATGTCCTTGTCGACGCCGTCACCGGATCGGTACATTGTGCCAATCAAGGATTGCGCCTTCGGATTGTTGGCGGTGGCGGCTTTGCGAAGCCAGCGCATCGCTTCCTTGGCGTCGCGCCCGACGCCCCTACCGTTTTCGTACATGATGCCCATATTAATTTGCCCGTCTTCGGAGCCTTGGTCCGCGGCCAGGCGATACCACTTCACCGCCTCCTTCAAATCCGTCGGCACACCGTCGCCATATTCATAATGGTTACCCAGGTTATTTTGCGCCACCACGCTGCCCTGTTCCGCAGCGAGGCGATACCAATAAATGGCCGACTTGGCATCACGTTCCATACCTTGTGGATGGGCGAATAAGTAGCCAAGCAGGCCTTGTCCGTCGCCATTCCCCTGATAGGCGGCACGGTAGGCCAATGCAAATGCACGGGAGAAGTCGCGCTCCACGCCTTCTCCCATTAGATACATTTCGCCTAGCCTGGCCTGGGCCTGCGCATACCCTTGCTCGGCCGCCAAGCGATAGAAACGCGCAGCCATTTTCAAATCCTTTGGAACCGTCTCACCCATCTTGTAGCGGTACGCGAGGTTCGCTTGCGCGATCATGTATCCCGCGTCGGCGCTTTTTTGAAACCAGCTGAGCGCCAACGGCTGGTCGCGCGTGACGCCCTTGCCGGTACCGTACATGACGCCGAGCCCATTCATGGCCTCGGCCGATAGTCCTGCCGCGGCCAACTCGTACCAATGCCGCGCCTGGGCATAATCGACCACGGTACCGCGACCGCTAAAGTAGGCCTCACCGACTGCATACTGCGCCTGCACGCTGCCGGCGCGCGCGCTTTCCGTCATTTTACTCAGCGCGCCCGCATAATCCCCCTTGGCGACGGCGCGCTCGGCGGCCTCGAAGGCCGGATCGGCAGGCTCAAGGCGCCGCAATTCCGCCTTTGCCTGCAAGTATAGCGGCGAGCTGCGGATACCGACGTTGAGGACCATGCGCAATGCGCGCGCCGCGCCCGCGGCATCATGCTGTGCGAGCCGCCGCTGCGCGATGTAGTACCACGCATCATGCAAGGCCAGTTCCCGCGCGTCCGGGGCAAAGGCGTCGGCCAGCGCGATCAAGGCGTCCGGCGTCATCAATCCCGCTTGCATCGCCAGCAGGGGGCGCGGCCAAGGTCCATCGGGAATCGCCTTCGCCGCTTCCAGCAATTCGGGCGCGATGCCTTTCCCCGACCTGTCTTGCAAGGCCAATTCGCTGGCGAGCTCGTAGATGGGCACTGCGCCATCCGCGCCTTTTTTGAGCGCCGTGCGGTACAGCGCCATGAGCGCGAGCGCGCCATCGACGTCGCCCGTGTAAAAGCGAGCCCAGGCCAGCTCCCGGTTCAGCGGATTGTCGTCCTTTTCCGGACCTTCGCGCCGATACCACTGCACGCTCTTGGCGAAATCGCCTGACGTAAATGCCAGATGGGCCAGGCAGCGTGTGACGCCCGGATTATTCATCGACTTTTGCAGCTCTTGCACCATCCCGCTTACGTTTGCTTCGGCCTGCTTGCCGGCGAACTCGGCCACACGCAGCGCTTGAACCCCCACTTCACAAGCTTCATCGACGCTGATGCCGCTCTCCTTGCGACCATTCAAGGCATCAGCGGCGGACTCGAGCGCGCTGCTGCTCTTGATGATGTCGAAGTCGCGGAAGGAGAAATAGCGGGATTTTTCCGGGCCTATCGCACTTTCATTGACGCGGAAATTGCCCTGAGCGAAGTCATTCAATTGCTTGGCCTGCTTTTGCAGTTCGGGCAATTCGCTCGCCGCGATGCGCTCTGGCTTGACCCGATAGTCCATCAAATAGCTCATGGCATTGCCGCGATAACTGTATTCCTCATGCATGCTGAAAAATGGATTATCGATCGTCTTGGCCACGGGGGCATCGTTGGCGCGCACCGACAGCGGCCAGCTGATGTTGAGGCGGTAGCGCGCGCGATAATGGCGCCGCGGCAGTTCGAATGGGAAATTGCGCACTAATTTATTCGGAATGCCCAGCGTGCCACCAAGGATCTGGCTGTCGTAATCGATCGCGTAATGGCCATCCTTGTGCACCAGCGGCTTGGGCAGCACGAAGCGCGCGCGCAGCTCGAAGACGTTGTCGGCGCTGTTGTCCTGGTATTGGGGTGCTTCGACCAGGCTCACACCGGGGTATTGTTTTTCATAATTCGACAGCACGTCCTTCTTGAGCTCGGCCACCGTCATCGCCGGATAGGTCGAGCGCACCGCGTCGGCGTAATTGGCGCGGAAAATATCGCGCATTTCCAGCGTCGCGTCGCCGTCGAAGCTGCTGATGACGATGTTCTCGATATGTTCGTAGCGCGGCGCGCTGTCGCTCGACTCGGGCAACAGCGTCAATTCGCGGGTGGCGCCATCGACCACCAGTGCGCTCGCGCCCGAGAAGATCGCGGGCAGCTTGGCCAGCGGTTCGGGCTGGCCGGTGCGGGTGGGGTCGACGTAATACAGCTGGCCATCGATGCGCACTTGCACAATCACATGGTTGAACCAGCCCGGCGAGGCGATGACCTTGGCCGGCGCCTTGCCCGCGTCGGCCGACAGCAACACCGGGCGCGCCTCGATGCCCATCTGCGCCAGCAAGCTCACCAACAGATAGCTCTTGTCCTTGCAATCGCCGTAACGGCGCTTGATGACCGTGTCGGGCGCTTGCGGGCGGTGCGAATTCTCGCCGATCGACACGCTGAAATAACGCACTTCGTTTTGCACCCAGCGCAATGCGGCCGAGGCCTTGGCGGCGGGGTCGCCTTGCTTGCCGAATTGTTCCAGCAAGGGTTTCATCGCCGCGCTCGCCGTCACCTTGGGAAACAGCCCGTTGGCCCAGGCGGCCACACCCTGCCAATCCTGGTATTCGCTGAACTGCAGCAAGCGGTTCGAAAAATAATCGTTCGGCGTGGACGGTTCCGCCTCGATCGCCTCGATGGCGCGGCCCTCGAAGCGCAGGCGCCGCAAGGGGCCCACGTCCTCGACCACCGGCTCGACCGCGTCTTGCTTGAATTCGCCCAGTTGCTTCCATCGGATCGGCCTGCTGCGCGGGTGCGTCACCGTCAAACGCCGCAGTTCGACCGGGGCCCCGCCTTCCCAGCCGAATTCGCCCGACCAGGTGTTACCGAACACGGGGTTCTCGCCCTCGATGGTGTAGACCGTCAACAAGGTGTCGCCCGCCCGCACATCGTCGAGCAGCAGTTGCACGGTGGTGGCGCCACCGTACATGCCGCTTTCCATATTTGTTTCGCGCTGCAGGTGGCGCACATTGACCGTCTTGGTCTGGTCGATGAGCTGGCCAGCGCGCAGGATGGCGACGCGGTGCAGGTACAGCTTTTGGTAGATCGGGAAGTAGCTGATGCCGAATTGACCGATCAGGCCGAGCGAGTTCTTGTCGTTGACCTGGATGGCGCGGTTGGTCAGGTAGGCGCTGGGCGCGCCCACCCAGGCTTGCGTCTCCGACAGGCGCACCACGACCGGATCGGTGCGCACGGTGGCGGGCACCTCGGCCAGCGGCTGCGCCCATTGCGGCAGCGCCGCGCCGCGCACAAAGGTTTTCGCGGCGCTCGCGTTCGCAGTCCCCGATGGCGCCGCCAGTTTGGCCCACGCGGGCGTGGCGATGGCGAATAGAAAACAAACAAGGAAGAGCAGGCGCATGGTCAATACTGGTTGGGTCAAGGAGGCAAGTGCAGAGGCGTTGCAAAAGCATTGGCGCCGCCGAAAGCGGGAAATTAAGTTATTGTAACAGCAAGTAATTACACTGCCGATTTTTATGGCCGCTAGCTCGGCGAATGCTTCAGTCGCTGCCAAGGGCATCCAAGACCAGCACCGTATCGACCGAACTTATGGCCGGGCCCGCTGTCCAACGATAGTCGACAATCTTGCACCAAAGGTGGTCATGGCTATCCAACGGAATTTAGTTTCAGAAGGGCATTTCGCAGACCGTCTAAAACATGCAAGCGCTGAACAACGTGCGCCTGTTTGAGCGCTTCCAGGCATTGGCGCTGTGCGAGCCGGCAGAAAGAGAAGCCGTGATCCAGTTGATCGATGCCGTCGTCGTCAAGCATCCCGTCGAGTCGGCAATGCAGCCCCTCGGTAAGGAGCACCGTTCCGGCAAGGGCGTGGCATGAGCAATGGACTGCTGCCGCTGGAAACCATCACTCATCGGATCGTGATGTTGCGCGGACAGAAAGTCTTGATCGATGCCGATTTGGCAGCGCTCTACGGCGTAGAAACACGCCGTCTGAACGAGCAGGTGCGCCGCAATCTGGAACGATTCCCGGAAGATTTCATCTTTGAAATCACCGACGACGAGTTCGCCAACTTGAAGTCGCATTTTGCGACATCAAGTTGGGGTGGTCGCCGCAAACTGCCGCTGGCATTTACCGAACATGGCGCTATCATGGCCGCGTCGGTACTCAAATCGCAGCGCGCCGTCGAGGTATCCGTGTATGTGGTGCGCGCCTTCGTGCAATTGCGCGAACTCGTCGTGTCGAACAAGGAGCTTGCCCTGCGCCTGGACGACCTGGAGAACAAAATTGAACTGATGTCGCTGAAGCACGACACCTTCGAGCACAATACGCGCGTTCAGCTCAAACAGATTTTCGACGCCCTGCGCGAACTGATGGCACAGCCGAAGTCGGCCAAGAAGCACGCCATTGGCTTCGTGACGCCGGAGGATGCGCCGAGCAAACCGAAAGGAGCTAAAGCAAAGAGATAGGCTCTTCCTTAGCTCGTGCAATTTCCTGTCATTAGTGGCATCTAGACGAAATTTTCTATCATTGATGGAACGCGCGCGATGAGCAAAGGAGCGCTTCAGGTCCGCTTCATTCAGGCGCGCCCGGCGCCGCCACGCTCGCCGTTGGCTTGGCCGCGAGCGCCGCGTTGATTTGCGCGATGAGCGGGTCGATCATGTCCTCGCCGTAGCCGATATGCGTGTCGATGATCTTTCCATCGCGCCCAATGAGCACCAAATGGGGAATGCCTCCGCGCGCGTACAGCCGGGACGCGGACTCACCCTCGTCATGCGTGATCAGGAAAGCCGTGCCCATCAATTGGGCGACGCGCCGAAAAGTCTTCTTGTCTTCGATGTTGATGGCAATGATCTGTAAATGGTCCGTGCCCACGACCTTTTGCAGACGCTCAAGGATAGGCAGCTCCTTGTGGCAGACCCCGCACCAGGTAGCCCAAAAAGTGAGCACGACGACTTTGCCGGCATACTGGCTGACCAACGCGTCGCTGCCGTCGATATGGTGACCGACGTAGTTCGGCGCGAGCGTGCCGTTTTTTGGCACGCCGGCCGCCGCGCTGCTGAACGCACACGCCGCCATCATCAATGCGCAAATCCTCGCACAGGCATTCATCGCTCGCTCCTTGACTCGATGCTGATGGGCGGCGTGCCGCTTTTCATGACGCGGCGCGCTCGCCAGTGCGCCCATCAGCTGTTATTGACAACCAGGCGCGGTTCGCCCGTCATGAAACGCTGGCGTATCGATTGCGCGATACCCTTCGCGTCCAGGCCCACGCCGGCCAGCAAGCCGGCCGGGTCGCCATGGTCGATGAACTTGTCGGGTAGACCCAGGATCAAGAGAGGCTTGACGATGCCATCAGCAGCGAGCGCCTCGGCCACGGCAGCGCCGGCGCCGCCCATGATGGCGCCCTCTTCCACCGTCACCAGGAACTCGTGCTCGCGCGCCAGCTGGCGCAGCAGCTCGACGTCGAGCGGCTTGACGAAGCGCATATTGACCACCGTCGCATTCAAGGTCTCGCCCGCCGCCAGGCTCGGCGCCACCATCGAGCCGAATGCCAGGATGGCCACGCCCTTGCCTTGGCGCTTGATCTGGCCACGGCCGATCTCGAGCGTCGTCAATTCCTTCTCGACGGCCGCGCCCGTGCCGGCGCCGCGCGGATAGCGGATCGCCGCCGGTCCCGCGTAGTGGAAACCGGTGCTGAGCATCTGGCGGCATTCGTTTTCGTCCGAGGCAGCCATCACCACCATGTTCGGGATGCAGCGCAGGTAGGCCAGGTCGTAGTTGCCGGCGTGGGTGGCGCCGTCCGCCCCCACCAGGCCGGCGCGGTCGAGCGCGAACGTCACGTCCAGGTTTTGCAGCGCCACGTCGTGGATCAACTGGTCGTAGGCGCGCTGCAGGAAAGTCGAGTAGATCGCCACCACCGGCTTCAAGCCTTCGGTGGCCAGGCCGGCGCCGAAGGTCACCGAATGCTGCTCGGCGATGCCGACGTCAAAGTAACGCTCCGGGAATTGCTGCTCGAAGCGCACCATGCCCGAGCCTTCGCGCATGGCCGGGGTGATGCCAACCAGGCGTTTGTCGGCGGCCGCCATATCGCACAGCCAGTTGCCGAACACTTCGGTGTAGGTGACCTTGCCCGCTGCTGCCGGTTTGATGCCCTCACTGGGATTGAACTTGCCGGGCCCGTGGTACAGGATGGGGTCGGCCTCGGCCAGCTTGTAGCCCTGGCCCTTGCGCGTGACCACATGCAAAAATTGCGGGCCCTTGAGCTTCTTGATGTTTTCCAGCGTGGGGATCAGGGAGTCGAGGTCGTGGCCGTCGATCGGGCCGATGTAGTTAAAGCCAAATTCCTCGAACATGGTGGCCGGCACCACCATGCCCTTGGCGTGCTCCTCGAGGCGCTTGGCCAGTTCGAGCACGGGGCCCGGCAACACCGACTTGCCCACGTTGCGGGCGGCCGCGTAGAACTGGCCCGACATCAGGCGCGCCAGGTAGCGGTTGAGCGCGCCCACGGGCGGCGAGATCGACATGTCGTTGTCGTTGAGAACCACCAACAGGTTCAAGTCTTCCTGCACGCCGGCGTTGTTGAGGGCCTCGAAGGCCATGCCGGCCGTCATCGAGCCGTCGCCGATGACGGCGATGGCGTGGCGCTGCTCGCCCTTGATCTTGGCCGCCTGCGCCATGCCCAGCGCGGCCGAGATCGAGGTCGAGGAGTGCGCCGTGCCGAAGGTGTCGTACTCGCTCTCGTCGCGCCGCGGGAAGCCCGAGATGCCGCCCGCCTGGCGCAGCGTGGGCATCTGCTCGCGCCGGCCGGTGAGGATCTTGTGCGAATAGGTCTGGTGGCCCACGTCCCACACGATGCGGTCATGCGGCGTGTTGAACACGTAATGCAGCGCGATCGTCAACTCCACCGTGCCCAGGTTGGACGACAAATGCCCGCCCGTCTTCGAGACCGAATCGAGCAGGAAGTGGCGCAGCTCGTGCGCCAGGGGCGTGAGCTGATTGCGCGCGAGCATGCGCAATTGGGCCGGTTCGTTGATTTTTTCTAGCAAGTTCATTTACGCCTTCCGCTGCACGATCAGGTCCGCCAATTCGCGCAACCGTAACGCTTTTTCTCCGAACGGAGCGAGGGCCGCGTGGGCTTCGCTCCGCAATGTTTCCGCCAATTCCTGCGAGGCCGCCAAGCCCAGGATCGATACATAGGTGGGCTTGCCGGCGGCCGCGTCCTTGCCCGCCGTCTTGCCCAGCGTGGCCGAGTCGGCCGTCGCGTCGAGCACGTCGTCCACCACCTGGAAGGCCAGGCCGATGGCGCGCGCGTAGGCGTCCAGCGCGTGCATGTCGTCGGCGCCAACGTCCTTGCCGCACACGGCGCCCAGCACGATGGCCGCGCGCAACAGGGCGCCCGTCTTGAGCTGGTGCATGCGCTCGAGTTCGGCCAGGGTCAGTGTGTGGCCCACGCTGGCCAGGTCGATCGCCTGGCCGCCGCACATGCCAGCGGCGCCGGCCGCCTGCGCCAGCACGCGCAGCATCGCCACCAGGCGCTGCGGCGGCACGCTGTCGCACTCGGCCAGGACCTGGAACGCTTGCGACTGCAGCGCGTCGCCCACCAGCAAGGCGGTCGCTTCGTCGTAGGCCACGTGCACCGTCGGCTTGCCGCGGCGCAGGGCGTCGTCATCCATGCAAGGCATGTCGTCGTGCACCAGCGAATACACGTGGATCATCTCGAGCGCGGCCGCCGCGCGCGACAGCGCTTGCGTGTCCGCCCCGAACAGCAAGCCGCTCGCGTACACCAGCAGCGGGCGCACGCGCTTGCCGCCGCCGAGGGTGGTGTAGCGCATCGCCTGGTGCAGCCTGGCCGGCGCCGCGTCCCCCGCCGGCAAAAAGAGCGCCAAGGCGTCTTCCACCTTGGACTGCACCGTCATCATCCAGTCCTGGAAGGCGGCCGTCATTGGGCAGCCTCGGCTGCCTCGGCGGTGGCGTCGGGCGCACCATTGGGGGCGAAGGGTTTGAGCATGTCGCCGTCGAGCACCTTGACCTGGGCTTCGACTTTTTCCAGCTGGGCCGCGCAATACTTGACCAGTTCCGAGCCGCGCGCGTAGGCCGCCACCGAGGCTTCCAGTGGCAGCTGGCCCGCTTCCATCTGCGTGACCAGCTGGGCCAGTTCGGCCATCGCCTGCTCAAACGATTCGGGCGCCATCGCGTTATCTGTTGTTGATTTTTTTGCCATAAATACTTTGCATGAACCGGCCAGTGTAATCGCTTATTTTAGAACAAACCACCTTATCCGGTGCTTTCCTCCCCTGGCCGGCATGCGCCAAGCATGATTTTATCGCAATCGCGACGCCCCCGGCATTCCATTGCCATTAGGGCAATCCCGCATGCCGCGCCGCGACAGCCGGGCATGACAGTTTGCCTAGAGCTCGGCTATTCGCGCTATAATTGACGGTTCTTTCGTCCGAATTGCCGTATTCATTTCGCCGATACTGGTCTTTGGATTCTTTCAAAAGGGGGTTGGGATGTCCGATCTGGCTACCCACGCCAAGCTGGGGCGCAGCTGCGCGCAGCTTCCGGTAGATGTCTATTTCGATGAGGCGCTGCTTGCGCGCGAGCGCCACACGCTGTTTGGCAGCGGGCCGCGCTATGTCGGGCACGAATTGATGGTGCCCGAGGTGGGCGACTTCGCCACCCTGGCGTCCGAGCGCGAAGGGCGCATGCTGGTGCGCAACGCGGGCGGCATCGAGTTGCTCTCGAACGTGTGCCGGCACCGCCAAGCCTTGATGTTCAACGGCCGCGGCAAGGCCAACAACATCGTGTGCCCCCTGCACCGCTGGACCTACGACCTCAAGGGCGAATTGATCGGCGCGCCGCATTTCCCTGAAACGCCTTGCCTGCACCTGTCGACAACGCCGCTGCAAAGCTGGAACGGCTTGCTGTTCGAGCAAAACGGTTACAAGGTGATGGACAAGCTGTCCCAGCTGTCGGTGACGAAGGACCTCGATTTCACCGGCTATATGTTCGACCATGTCGAAGTACAGACCTGTAACTACAACTGGAAGACCTTCATCGAGGTCTACCTCGAGGATTACCACGTCGAGCCCTTCCATCCCGGCCTGGGCGGCTTCGTCAGCTGCGACGACTTGCGCTGGGAATTCGGGCGCGATTACAGCGTGCAGACGGTGGGCGTGAACCGCGGCTTGCAAAAGTCCGGCTCGCCCGTCTACCAGCGCTGGCAAGAGCAGGTGCTCAAGTTCCGCGGCGGCAGCCCGCCACCTTACGGCGCGATCTGGCTCACCCTGTACCCGAACATCATGGTCGAGTGGTATCCGCATGTGCTGATCGTCTCGACCTTGTGGCCGGACGGCCCGTCCAGCACGCGCAACGTCGTCGAGTTTTACTACCCCGAGGAGATCGTGCTGTTCGAGCGCGCCTTCATCGAGGCCGAGCGCGCCGCGTATTTTGAAACCTGCGTCGAGGACGACGAGATCGGCATGCGCATGGACGCCGGCCGGCGCATCCTGATGGAGCGCGGCGTGAACGAGGTCGGCCCCTACCAGTCGCCGATGGAAGACGGCATGCGCCATTTCCACGAGTGGTACCGCAGTAACCTCTCCCTGTAGGACGGTGGCGCCGATGGCATCGCTGTGGATGTTATTCGCCGCCTTCGCCTTCGCCGCCATGGGTGCGGCCGTCAAGCTCGCCGCCAGCCACTACTCCACCTTTGAAATCGTGATGTACCGCGGCATGATCGGGATGATCATGCTCATCGTGCTGGTGCGCCAACGCGGCGGCAGCTTGCGCACGGCCTACCTGGGCGAACATGTGTGGCGCGGCTTCGTCGGCGTGGTGTCGCTGTGGCTGTGGTTTTACGCCATCGCCGTGCTGCCGCTGGCCACCGCCGTCACCCTCAACTACATGGCGCCGATCTGGATCGCCGCCTACCTGCTGGCGCTGGGCTGGTGGCAGCGCAAGAACCATGCGCCCTGGCCGATGGTCGCGGCCATCGCCATGAGCTTCGTGGGCGTCACGCTGGCGCTGCGCCCCGCCTTCGCGGCCCAGCAATGGCTGGGGGCGGCGCTGGGCCTGTCGTCAAGCGTGCTGTCGGCGATGGCCTATATGCAGGTGCGCAAACTGGGCAAGCTGGGCGAGCCGGAATACCGGGTGGTGTTCTTTTTCTCGGCCATGACGCTGGCGGCGGGCCTGCTCGGCACCTTGGGCACGGCGGCCATCACCGGCGGCGCGCCCTTCCACGCCCACCGCTGGCATAGCGCGGCGCTGCTGGCGGCCATTGGCGTCTCGGCCACGCTCGCGCAGATGGCGATGACGCGCGCCTACCGCGTCGGCAAGGTGCTGGTGGTGGCCAATCTGCAGTACAGCGGCATCATCTTCTCCAGCCTGTGGGGCATGCTCTTGTGGGGCGATATCTTCAGCTGGCACGTGTGGCTGGGCATGCTCGTGATCCTCGTCTCCGGCCTGGCCGCCACCTTCTACAATACCCGCAACACGCAAGCTGGCGCCGTCGCCGCCATTGATCCCGCCGCTAACGAACCTTGAGGACCTCCATGTACAACACCTTGATCTCGGCCCAGGAGCTGGGTATGCATCTGAACGACGCCAACTGGGTGCTCGTCGATTGCCGCCACGACTTGGCCAATCCGAACGCCGGGCGCGACGGTTATGCGATCGCCCACATCCCGGGCGCCCAGTTCGCCCATCTCGACAGCGCGCTGTCGGGCGCCAAGATGGGCGCGGACGGCGTCTTCCGCGGCCGCCATCCCCTGCCCGAACGCGCTGCGCTGCTCGAGACGCTGCGCCTACTTGGCATCGGCGACGCCACCCAGGTGGTAGCCTACGACGCGCATGGCGGCATGTTCGCCGCGCGCCTGTGGTGGCTGCTGCGCTGGCTGGGCCACCCGGCGGTGGCGGTGCTCGACGGCGGCATGGCGGCCTGGCAGGCGCAGGGATTGCCGCTGGACGCGGCGCCCGTGCACACGGAGCGCGGCGCCTTGTCGGACCAGGCGTCCTTGGTGACGACGGTGAGCGCGCAAGAGGTGCTGGCCAATATCGGCAGCGGCGCGCGCACCGTGGTTGACGCACGCTCGAACGACCGTTACCGCGGCGAAAACGAAACCATGGACCCGGTGGGCGGTCATATCCCGGGCGCGAAGAACCGCTTCTTCAAGGATAACCTGCAGGCCGATGGCCGCTTCAAGGACGCGGCCGCGCTCAAGGCGGACTTCGCCCCCCTGTTCGCCGACCCGGCCAAGGCCATCATGCAGTGCGGCTCGGGCGTGACCGCCTGCCACAACCTGCTGGCGCTGGAAGTGGCGGGATGGGGCGGCGCCGCGCTGTATCCGGGTTCGTGGAGCGAATGGTGCGCCGACCCCGCGCGCCCGGTCGCCACGGGCGCCTGAACGGTAGCGCCGCGGCCAGCCAGGCGCGTCCCATGCGTCCCAAATCATGTATCCAAAATACAACGCGCGTGCCGGACAGGGCGCGCTAGGCGGCAAGCCCGAACACCATGCCGCCCCCCTCGCTCCTTGAGAACTTGCGTAAATATCGCTTGGTGTTTCGGGCGCTTTGCCTTTCAATGGAGTGTGTCGGTATTTCGGATGAAATATTTAACAAATGCGTATCCTGCGCCACTTCATTCTGCTCGCTTGCCTGGCCCTGGCCAGTGCGCTGGGCGTCGGCGCGCCGATCGAAGTGTTCGTCAACAGCTTCCAGGAACCGAAGGCATGGGAAGACGAGACCGGCATGCACGGCTATGTGGTCGAAACGGCCGAAGCGATCTTCATGGACGCCGAAATCGACTACGTCTGGGCCAGCGTGCCCTTCGTGCGCGCGATGGCCGAGACACGCGCCTGCAAGGGTTTGATGGTCGGTGTATTCACCTCACCGGAACGGTCCGCGTTCCTCGCGTATTCGGACTCGATCGTGCCCGATAACGTCGGCCTGGTCACGCGCGCCGGCAATCCCTTCGTGTACGCGCGCAGTGCCGACTTGGCCGGCAAGACGGTGACCTTCCTCAGCGGCGGCATCTTCGGCATCGATTTGAACGAGCTGACCCATTCGAGGCTCGACCCGCAGATCAAATCGGACGTGATGCTCAAGAAACTGGTGGCTGGGCGCACCGATGTCGTCATTCTCAGTCCGCGCGAACAAATCCCGGTCGCGGCGCGCCAGGCCGGCATTCCGATGAATCAATTGCGGGTGGCGACGAAGAATCTCGCGACCCTGGACAATCATATCGTCGCGTGCAAGAACGATCCGCGCTATGGCCCCATTCTCGCCCGCGTCAATCAATCGATCGCCAAGCTCAAGGCAAGCGGCGAATTTGATCGCATCATGAAAACCTATCAAAAGTTCTGACCAAGACAACGACCGTGCAAGGAGGCGTCCCATGCAGCGATTTTCCTCGACCGTGTTCCCCTGGCTGCGCGCAGCTAGCGCGGCATGCGCATGCCTGCTCGCCGCGGCGAGCCTGGGCCTGGCGCCAGCGCGCGCGACCGACCTGATCATTGTCTTTCCCGCGAATATTCCGCCCTGGACGATTGAACGCGAAGACCGCGGCATCGCCCTCGATATCATGCGCGAGGCGCTCAAGCCTTTCGGCTACACGGTCATTCCCAGCTACTATCCGCTGGCGCGCTTTACCAGCGCGATGCATTCGCACAAGAACGTGGACGGGGTCGCCATGGTCGAAGGCGCCAAGATCAAGGAAAAATACTATTTTTATTCCGAGCCGACCGGCACCTTCGATACCCGCCTCATCTCCCTGAAAAAAGACAAATTCAAGCTCAGGAAGACCGAGGATCTGTATCCGCTTTCCCTGGTGGCGTTTGAGGACGCGAACCGCGTGTTCGCGTCCGTCGACAAGATCAAGCACAATAACGCGCGCTACACGGAGTCGCCCAATCAAGCGAGCCAGGTGGCGACCTTGTTCCTCGGGCGCACCAACATGATCTTGATCGACCACGCCATCTTCATGTACTGGAAACATGAGCTCGACATCAACAATCCGCGCTCGGGCTTGCACGACACGCCGCGCATCGATGTGTCGGACGAGCTCGAGTACCATGATGTGGATAAAATCCTCGGCATCCATCCGAACAGCCCGATGCAAACCTTGTTCCGCAGCGCCGAGGTGCGCGACAAATTCAACGAAGGCTTGCACCGCTTGAAGCAATCGGGACAGTTCGAGAAGATCATGGCCAAATATACGGCGCCGCTTACGCCTTGAAGCGCGTCAGATCCATGCCAGCACGCCCAGCCAGAGCGGAATCGTCACGCAGGCGGCCACGCTCGAGAGGACGATCGCGGAACTGACCGTGGTGGCGTCGCGCCCGTCCGCTTGCACCACCGGGTGCGCGTTCACGCCGACCGGGCAGGACGACAGGATCAGTAGCACGCGCAAGGCGTCGTCCGCCAGGCCGAACAGGCGCGCGCACAGCAGCACCAGCGCCGGCAGCACCAGCAGCTTGCAGGCGACGGCCACCAGCGTCTGCGCCGGCCGCGTCACACGCATGCGCACCAGCGAAGCGCCCAGCACCAGCAAGGCGCATGGCAAGGCGGCGGCGCCGGCCATGTCGAGCGCGTGGCTGAGCTGAGCGGGTAAGCGCAGGCCGCTGGCGTTGAGCAGCAAGCCCGCTGCCAGGCTCGCCACCACCGGATTTTTCACCGTGCGCAGCAAGGCCCCGAACAAGCCGGCGCGCCCTTTCCAGGCGCTGGAAAAATAGTACAGCGTGAACGCCAGCAAACCGTGGAAGGCAATGATGGGGAAGGCATGCGCCAAGCCCTGCTCGCCCACCACGCGGTTGAGCACCGGGATGCCGACGAACACCGTGTTCGAATACACCGAGGCCAGCGCCAGCGGCGCGCCATTGCCGTGGCGGCGGTAGGCGAAGGCCACCAGGACGAACAGAAGAACTACCGGCACATAGAACGCGAGCAAGGCGCTGGCGGTGCCGCCGCCATGCAAGCCGTTTTTGTAGGTGCCGCTAAAGAGCAGGCAGGGTATCAGCACTTTCGAGGTCAGCTCGCCCGCGCCTTCGCTCCATGAGCTGGCCAGCCAGTTGCCGCGCCCCAGCAGCGCGCCACAGGCGGCCAGCAAGAACAAGGGCAACAGCAGCGCAACGATCACCCGCTAATCCCCGCTGCTGCTACTGCAACTGCTGCCGCAGCTGCTGCCGCTGCTGCAACTGCTGCCGCCGCCGCTGTCGCTGCTGGCGCTGCTGGCGCTGCTGCAAGCGCTGCCATCGCTGCCGGAGCGCTCGCCACTGTCGCCGCCATCGCCGCCGGACGCACAGGCCGAGCCGCAATCGCTGCCGCAGGACGCGCCGGCCGTGCTGGGGTCGGGCTTGCGCCCTTGCTGCCTCATGTAAAAGGCGTAGGCGCCGGCGCTGACCAGGCCCGCCGCCAGCAAGCCGTCGAGGTCGAGCGAGGACGGATAATTCATCGGTCCGGCAGGCGCGCCGCGCCCGTCCATGTGCATGAAGCCGACCTTGCCATTGTCGACCCGATAGGCGTAACCACCGGGCATCTTCAAGCGTTTATCGAGCGCGAACAGCATCGGCACGGTGGGACTGGCGGTGGAGAGCTTGCTCTGCTTGCGCGCCTGGGCCAGGCAGGTGGCCAGCGCCAAGTCCATGTCGCCGGCCATGGCGCCCGCTTCGACGTGCGGGATCACCTTGCCGAACTGGCGCTTGCAAAATGCATCGAGCCCGGATTGGGAATAGCGCGACCAGGCGTGCCAGACCGAATCGGCCGCCTTGGACGGCAGCGCGCACGCGTTTGGACTGCGCGCGGCGCACTCGAAAAAGCTCAGCAAGCCCTCGGTGGCGCTGGCGTAAAAATACGCGCTCACGGGAATGGCGGGAAATTCCGCCGGCGCCGTGCGCTTCCAGTGGGCGAACAATTCCTTGGGTATCTGGCGGCGCGCCGCCGCGTAACGGGAGCGGCTTTGCACGCGCGAGGCGCGAAAGCGGTCGATCAATAATCCCAGCACCCTGCACTCCTTTCGATATCAACGGCCGTGCGTCAAGAACAAGACGATCAGCACGCCCAGGCCGATCAAGATCACTTGCGGCACCGATTCGCGCACCGTCGCACGGCGCTGCATTTGCGGCATCAAGTCGCTCACCGCGATGTAGATGAAGCCGGACGAGGCGAACACCAGCACGTAGGGAATGGCGGCGCTGGCGCGATCGAGCGTGAAGTAGCCGAGCAAGCCGCCCGCCACCGCCATCAAGCTGCACAGCAGGTTGAACAGGTAGGCGCGGGTGCGCGAAAAGCCGGCGTTGAGCAGCACGATGAAGTCGCCAATCTCTTGCGGGATCTCGTGCGCGACGATGGCCAGCCCCGTCACGATGCCCAGCTGCGGATTGGCCAGGAAGGCCGCCGCGATCAGGATGCCGTCGGTGAAATTGTGCATGCCATCGCCGACCAGTATCATCCAGCCGGCCTTGCCGGCCTCGCGCGCGTCGTGCCCGTGCGCGTGGTGGTGGCCGTCGCCCTCGTGGTGGTGGGAGTGGCGCAGGATGGCCAGCTTTTCCAGCATGAAGAACGAGAGCAGGCCGCCGAGCAAGGTGGCGAACAGGCTGCGCGCGCTCGCGCCCGAGGCAAACGCTTCGGGCAAGGCGTGCAGCAGCGAGGTCGACAGCATGATGCCGACCGACAGGCTCACCATGCGCTCGACCATTTTCGACAGCAAGGCGAAGGAGAACAGCGCGGCGGCACTGATGCTGACGACGCCCGCGATGGTCGTCGCCAGCAAGATGGAGATCAGGGTGGAATCGATTTTCTGCTACCTTCGTATGGCGCTGTGCGGCGCGGGGCCTTGTACTTGTTTGTGCTCGAATTGCCGCGCCACCAGTTGACGCGGCACATAGTCAAGCCGGGCATTGTACCGCCCCGGCTCGCCAGCGGCCAGCGCCACCGGGCCTGGGGCGCGTTTCCGGCTTCGCCTATCAAGCCACGCCGTTTTCCTTGAACCAGGCCAGCGCGCGCGCGTAGCCATCCTTGGCGTCCGCCTCCACATAGCTGGGCCGGTAGTCGGCATGGAAGGCATGCCCGGAATTCGGGTAGACCACGAAGCTTGATTTATTTCCCCCTTTGGCCAGGGCCGCCTTCATTTTCTCGATCGATTCGAGCGGAATGCCAGTATCCTTGGCGCCATACAAGCCCAGCACCGGGGCCTTGAGCGTGGGTGCGATGTCGATCGGGTGCTTGGGCGCGATCGCGCTCGGCTCACCCACCAGGCGGCCATACCAGGCCACGCCGGCCTTGACGCGCGCGTTGTGGGCCGCGTACATCCAGGTGATGCGGCCGCCCCAGCAAAAACCGGTCACGCCCAGTTTGTCAAGGTCGCCCCCGTTCTGGCCGGCCCAGGCCGCGCTGGCGTCCAGGTCGCCCATCACTTGCGCGTCGGGCGTCTTGGATATGATTTCTTTCATCAATTCGGCCACGCTGGGGACCTTGCTCGGATCGCCCTGGCGCACGAACAAGTCCGGCGCCACCGCCAGATAGCCTTGCTTGGCGAACCGGCGCGCCACGTCGGCAATATGCTCGTGCACGCCAAAAATCTCCGACACCACCAGGATCACGGGCAGCTTGGTCTTGCCTTCGGGCTTGGCGTAGTAGATGGGCACCGTCTGGCCATTGACTTCGAGCTTGACCGTGCCCGCGCTCAAACCGGCGCTATCGGTCTTGATGACGTTTTGCGCCATCACCGGCAATGCGGCGGCGGCAAAGCCGGTGCCCAGGGCCGCCTTGATGAATTCGCGACGGCCGACGCCATCGGACAAATTGCTCTTCGCCAGCAAACTATTGCAGTCTTGAACGAGATCCTTCATGCATGCCTCCAGTGGGTGGAATGAGCTTGCTATCTTAACAGCGCTCGCGCTTGCCGGGGTGGCGCGCGCGCGCCGGTTTGGCTTGGCGCGCGCATCGCGTAGAATTGCCTGCATCGCGGACCAGTCCGAGCGCCCCCATTCCAACCATGACTTGCCTAAAACCCCTGGCTGCGGCCGCCCTCTTGCTGTGCGTGGCCTCGGCGCGCGCCGACGCCGGCTTCGATATGCCCGCCGCGACACCCTTGAGCGAGCTGTGGCTCAACGGCGGCTTCTACTCCTACCATTTCCAGCGCGACAAGGACTTGAATGATCGGAACCCGGGGCTGGGGCTCGAATACCGGATCTCGACTGTCACCAGCGCCACCGTCGGGCGCTTCTACAACAGCGACCGGCGCTATTCCAATTACGCGGGCCTGTATTACCAGCCCTTCGCCATCGGCCCGGTGCGCCTGGGCGCCGTGCTTGGCGGCTTTGACGGCTACCCCAAGATGCGCGATGGCGGCTGGTTCTTGGCGGCCATCCCGGCGGCGAGCATGGAGTTCGGCCGCTTCGGCATGCACCTGGCCGTGGTACCGACCTACAAGGACCGGCTGTACGGCGCCATTTCGGTCTCGCTGCGCGTCAAGCTGGGCAGCCTGGGCGAGTAGCTGAAACTTTGGGGACAGCCCGTGTTTTGATTGGGGACAGACCCCTGTTTTGAGGAAATGCGCGCATTTCCTCAAAACAGGGGTCTGTCCCCAATCAATTTGGCGCTGCCATTTGGCCGGCCGGCTGGTCTAACCAGAATGCCACCAACAGATGGGAGAACATCATGCCAACCGTTCGACACCTGGCGAAACTGCTTGCCTGGCTTGCTGTCGCCGCCCTGCCCGGCGCGCGCGCCCAAACCCCGGCCGCCGCCAATCCGCCACGCCAAGTCATTGTCGGCAGCGCGCCGCGCCTGTCCACCCAAGAGCTTGCGCAATACAGCGGTTTTTATCGCATGTCCGATGGCCGGACCTTGCTGATCAAGCGCCAAGTGCGCACGCTGATCGCCCAGCTGGGCGATACGCCCAGCCGGGAAATCGTCGCCGTCGCGCCCGACGTGTTCGTCAGCCGCGATGGCAGCATGCGCCTGGCGTTTCAAGGCGGCGCCGCCGACGTCAGCTTGACGCTGCGCGCGCCCGGCTGACGCCGGCGCCGGTCAAGCGGCGGCGCGCCTGTCGTGGGTACGGTCGTAGATATAGAGCCAGGTCAGCGGCGGCACCAGCAGCACCACCGCGAAGGCATCGATCAGTGCATTCGGCCAGCAATTGGCGTGCAGCGACATCACCAAGTCTTGCGGCGCCCATACCGCGATGCCGACAATTAACGCGGCCCAGGCGAAGGTGCTGCGCTGGCGCTCGCCAAAGTAAGCCAAGGCGCCCATCCACACTGCCGCGCTTTGCACTGTCGGGCCGAACAGGCCGATCCACCAGATCTGCTGCGCGCGCGCCGCTTGCGGTGCATGGACGTGGCCCCAGAACGCTTGCTCGACGATCCGGTGGTAGCCGTCGAACATGGGCGAGGCGGCGATCCACGGCAAGGCCAGCGCCAGTACCAGATGTCCAACAATGGCCGCATACACCCAGCGTATCACCCACCATCTGCTGTCATGCGCAATCTTATTTTCCATATTCATATCCTGTAAAAATAGGGAATGGCGGCCAGTGCGCAGCCCAACAGCACCAGCACGACCGCGTTGGAAACGAAGTAGGGGAAGACCATCAAGGCGATGCCGCACAACAGGGGCACGAGCGCCTTTTGCTTCTTCCCGTACAGGAAGTAGCCAAAGCCGATCGATCCGAACACGACTCCCCACAGCAACAGTGATGCGTCCACGTGAACCCTCGCCTCGTTGTAAGAAAAGCAGCAAGAACGCCGCCGCTTTTCATTTTACACACGAGTTCGCTTACTGGCGCGGTATGCCGTCGCGATTGACCAGAATTCTCGGGCCCGGCTCGCTGGCCATCTGGATGCGGTGTTCGACGCCGTGGAAGCGATAACCCACCTCCCAGTATTCGGGCCGCGCCGCCGGCACGTTTTCGCAGCGCCGCACTTCGCGCTCGCTGCTGCCGGGCTTGCCGCCGCCATTGGCACCGGCATTCGCGCCGATCACCGCGCCGGCGATGGCCCCGCCGGCCGTGGCCGCGTCGCGCCCGCTGCCGCCGCCAATCTGGTGGCCCAGGATACCGCCGATGAGGGCGCCAGCGAGGGCGCCGCCCGCGTTGGCGCCGCGCCCGCCCTCGCTCACTTGCTGGCGCTCGACCCAGCAGCGCTGCTCGGGCGCGCCCATCACGGCGTGCACATAATCGACCGGCACCTCGAACACGGCTTCCTCGGGACGGCGGCGGTATTCATAGGTCGGCTGCGGCAGCGCGGCCGGCGCCTCGTTCTCGTAGCGCTCGCGGTGGCCGAGCGGACGCATCGACGAGATGCGATTGTTCATCCCCATGCCGCGCAGCGATTCATAGCTGCCGTGGCGCAGCACCATGCAGCGGCCGCGGAAATCGGCGTCCTCGCACACTTCCCACTGGCCGTGCTCGACCACGACCGAGGAGGCGCGGTCGTTAAAGCCATAGCGCGACAAGTCCGGCACCGCCTCGTTGGCGCTGACGGCGCGTCCGCGCCAGCCTTCGTGTTCGTACAAGGTCACTTGGGCCACGGCCTGGTTGGCCAGCGCCAGGGCGGCGCCGGCGAGGGCGAGACGGGATAGCGTTTTCATCATTTTTCCTCCTGTGGATGGTGTTGCAGTTTGCGCGCGCGGGGCTCAGTGCGCCTCGTCCCAATTTTTTCCGATCCCGACCTCGGCCAGCAGCGGTACCTTCAGCTGGGCCACGCCAGCCATCAGTTCGGGCAGCTTGACCTTGACCAGCTCGAGCTCGGCTGCCGGCACTTCCAGCACCAGTTCGTCGTGCACCTGCATGATCATCTTGCTTCCCAGCTGGGCGCTCTCGAGCCAGCCCTGCACCGCGATCATCGCCAGCTTGATCAAGTCCGCCGCCGTGCCCTGCATCGGCGCGTTGATGGCGGCGCGTTCGGCGCCCTGGCGGCGCGGGCCGTTTGGCGAGTTGATCTCGGGTAGCCACAGGCGCCGGCCGAACACAGTCTCGACGTAGCCGCGCGCCTTCGCCTGCTGGCGCGTGTCTTCCATGTACTGGCGCACGCCGGCGAAGCGGGCGAAGTATTTGTCGATATAGCTTTGGGCGGCGGCGCGCTCGACGCCCAGGTTGCCGGCCAGGCCGAAGGCGCTCATGCCGTAGATCAGGCCGAAGTTGATCACCTTGGCGTAGCGGCGCTGCTCGCTCGCCACCTCGGCCGGCGCCACGCCGAAAATCTCGGCGGCGGTGGCGCGGTGGATGTCCTCGCCCTCGGCGAAGGCGCGCAGCATCGCCTCGTCGCCCGAGATGTGGGCCATGATGCGCAGCTC
The DNA here is from genome assembly GCA_040388555.1 of Pseudomonadota bacterium. Classification (GTDB taxonomy): domain Bacteria; phylum Pseudomonadota; class Gammaproteobacteria; order Burkholderiales; family Burkholderiaceae_D; genus Telluria_A. The sequence continues at coordinate 11,631 of JAZKBP010000045.1, read as the reverse complement.
GATTTGCGAATAGTCGGCCGACACGATCACATTACCGGGCGCGGCGATGAAGGCTTCGCGGATGCGCCGCCCTTCCTTGGTGCGAATCGGGATGTTTTGCAGGTTCGGGTCGTTCGAGGCCAGGCGCCCCGTCACCGCCACCGCTTGCGCGTAGTTCGTGTGTACGCGCCCGGTGTCGCGGTTGACCATCTTGGGCAGCTTGTCGGTGTAGGTGGACTTGAGCTTGGACAGGCCGCGAAACTCGAGCAACACCTTCGGCAGCGGGTAGTCCTCGGCCAGCTTTTGCAGCACTTCCTCGTCCGTCGAGGGCGCGCCGGTGGGGGTCTTCTTGATCACCGGCAGTTGCAGCTTGCCGAAGAAGATCTCGCCGATCTGCTTGGGCGAACCAAGGTTGAAGGGCCCGCCGGCCAATTCGTATGCCTGCTTTTCCAATTCGAGGATGCGCACCGCCAGCTCGTTCGACTGCACCTCGAGCAGGGCCGCGTCGATCAACACGCCATTGCGCTCGATCTTTTGCAGCACCACCGCAGTCGGCAGTTCGATCTCGCGGTAGATGTAGGCGAGCTTGGCATCATTCTCCACTGTCGCGTGCATCGCTTGATGCAGGCGCAAGGTGATGTCCGAATCCTCGGCCGCGTAATCGGTCGCCTGGCCCAGCTCGACCTGGTCGAAGCAGATCTGATTGACACCCTTGCCGCACACGTCGGCGAACGCGATGGTCTTGTAGTTCAGGTGGCGCATGGCCAGGTTGTCCATGTCGTGCGGCTTGTGCGACTCGAACACGTAGGATTGCAGCAGCGTGTCGTGCACCACCCCGCGCAGGGCCACACCGTGGTTGGCGAAGATATGGCTGTCGTATTTCAGGTTCTGCCCCAGCTTGGGCTTGGCCGGGTCTTCCAGCCAGGCCTTGAGCTTGGCCAGCACCAGCTCGCGCCCCAGCTGCTCGGGCACGCCGGCGTAGCGGTGCGCCACCGGGATGTAGGCACCCTTGCCCGCCTCGACCGACAGCGAAATGCCCACCATCTGCGCCGTCATCGGTTCAAGCGAGGTGGTCTCGGTGTCGACCGAGGTGAGCGCGGCCTGGTCGATGGCCTCCAGCCAGGCGTCGAGCTGGGCGATGGTGAGCACCGTCTCGTAGCTGCCCTTCTGCGCCACGGCCGGCATGGCCGCGCCGAACAGATCGCCACTGGCGGCGGCGGCGCCTGCGGACAGGCCATCGGCCGCGCCCTTGCCCATCCCGGCGGCGCCATTGTCGGCATTCGCGCCGCCGCTTGGCGCGCCGCCCGCGCCCAATTCGCGCAGCAGGGTCTTGAAGCCGTAGCGCGCAAAAAATTCGCGCAAGCCGTCCTTGTCCTCCGCTTGCGCCACCAGGGTGTCGGCGATCGTCCCCATGTGAGCGGACAGGTCGCAGTCGGTCTTGACGGTGATGAGCACGCGCCCTTGCGGCAGCCAGGCCAGCGCCTGGCGCAGGTTCTCGCCCACCGCCCCACCGATGGCGCCCGCGTTGGCCATCACGCCGTCCAGACTGTCGTACTGGGTCAGCCACTTGAGGGCCGTCTTGGGACCGCACTTGGCCACCCCCGGCACATTGTCGACGGTGTCGCCGATCAAGGTCAGGTAATCGATGATGCGCTTCGGCGGCACGCCGAACTTGGCCAGCACGCCAGCCTCGTCGAGCTTCTCGTTGCTCATCGTGTTGATCAGCATGACCTTGTCGTTGACCAGTTGGGCCAGGTCCTTGTCGCCGGTCGAGACCACCGTATTCATGCCCTGCGCCGCCGCCTGCACCGCCAGGGTGCCGATCACGTCGTCCGCTTCCACCCCCTCGACCATCAAGATCGGCCAGCCCATGCACTTGACGGCCAGGTGGATTGGCTCGATCTGCACCCGCAAGTCGTCCGGCATCGGCGCGCGCTGCGCCTTGTAGTCGGCGTAAAGGTCGTCGCGGAAGGTCTTGCCCTTGGCGTCGAACACGCAGGCGATGAACGCGGCCGGGTAGTCGATGCGCAGGCGGCGCAGCATATTGACCATGCCGTGCATGGCGCCGGTGGGGGTGCCGTCCGGGCTGCGCAAATCGGGGAGCGCGTGGAAAGCGCGGTACAAGTAGCTCGAGCCGTCGACCAGGAGTAGCGTATTTTGCATAGGGCCAAATCAAGAAGTGGACCGCGCGCGGTGGCGGCGCGGCAGGGTGTCTATCATTATCGCAGAACTTGTGCGCGCTCAAGGCGGGGCAAAACGCAACAGTATCGCCCGGCCGGACCTGTCCGCGCGCACGGCTGAGCGCGAAATACGCGCCTTTTCACAGCGAAGCGCGCCCCTTTGTTACAATGGGCCATACCGAAATTCACGCACCGCCAGTCCATAGAAGGGTCGTATCATGCCGCGCACATCCTGGAAAGTCCTGTCCTCGCTCACGCTGGGTCTGCTGTTGCTGCAAGCGGCACTCGCCGGCGCCCAAAACACGCCCAGCTCGGCGCCGCCCAAGCTCGAGCGCATCGAAGACGGCAGCGACACGCCCATCACCGTGACGGCCAAACCCGGCAGCGACAAGAAAATCACCGAAAAGCGCGAGCAAGGCAAAGTCACGGAAGTGAAAGTTAAAAGCGGCAAGAGCGAATACACGATGAAGCCAAACACGCCGGCCGGCAATGGCCAGCCGGGCGATGTGCAAAGCAACGCCACGCGCGCGCCCCAATGGCAGGTGATGGAATTTAACCTCAACAAGAAGAAAAAAGAGGAGGCGTCCAAAGAGGCCGCCTCCACGCCGGCGCCTCCGCCGCCCTCGTCTGCGCCAGCCAAATAAGCGCGCACGATCCTAGCCGCGCTTGGCGCGCCCATTCACGCCCCATACCTTACCCGTTTTCTCATGGCAGTTTTTACCGCGGTCAGTCTGGATGAAGTCGGCCAGTGGATCAAGCAATTCCCTTTGGGTGGTGTCAGCGCGATCCGGGGCATCGCCTCCGGCATCGAGAACAGCAATTTCTTCATCACCGTGCAAGCTGGCGAACAGGCGCGCGAGTACGTGCTGACGGTGTTCGAGGTGCTGACCTTCGAGCAGTTGCCCTTTTACCTGGAGCTGATGCGCCACCTGGCAGAGCGCGCCATTCCGGTGCCGGCCCCGGTGCCCAACGATCAAGGCGCGCTGGTGGTGCCGCTACTGGGCAAGCCGGCCGCCATCGTCAGCAAGCTTGAAGGGCAGTCGCAGATGGCGCCGCAAGCTGCCCATTGCGCGGCCGTCGGCGCCATGCTCGCGCGCATGCACCTGGCTGGGCGCGATTTTCCTATCCGCCAAGCCAATTTGCGCGGCTTGGCGTGGTGGAACGAGACCGCGCCGAAGGTGATGCCGTATCTGAGCGCCGGCACACACGGCACGGGGGCGCTGTTACAGGCCGAGATGGCGTTTCAAAACGACGTCGCCGCAGGCGCCACCCACAAACAGCTCGAGCAAGGCCCGGTGCACGCCGATCTGTTTCGCAATAACGTGATGTTCGACGGCGAGCGCTTGACCGGCTTTTTCGACTTCTATTTCGCCGGCTGCGACAGCTGGCTGTTCGACGTGGCCGTCACCGTCAACGACTGGTGCATCGACCTGGCCAGCGGCGTGCTCGACACCGAGCGCGTGCGCGCCATGACGGCGGCCTACCACGCGGTGCGGCCCTTCACCCTAGCCGAGCGAGAATTATGGCAAGCCATGCTGCGCGCGGCGGCGCTGCGCTTCTGGCTCTCGCGCCTGTACGACTTCCATCTACCGCGGGCGGCCGAGATGCTCACGCCGCACGATCCCACGCATTTCGAGCGCATTTTGCGCGAACGCGTCACCACCACGGCCGCGCCGCTATTCACATGACACTCCTACCCGCCAAAGCCGGATGGCACTGGGTCAAGCAAGGTTTGGGCTTGTTTGGCCAGCAGCCGGGCGCCCTGACGCTGCTGTTCATGACGAGCGCGCTGTTCATGCTGGTCTTGGTCTTTCCACTGCCCCTGGTCAATCTGATCCTCACGCCTTTGCTGATGGCGGCGTTCAGCCAAGCCTGTGTCGATATCGAACAGGGCAAGACGATCACGCCGGCGGTCCTGTTCGCCGCATTGCGCACGCCGGCGGCGCGCACACTATTTCGCCTGGGTTTGCTGTACATGGCCGCCGTCATCGTGCTGGTGGGCCTGGTCGCCGTGATCGAACATGACACACTGTCCAAGATTGCCGAACTCAAGAACAAGCAGGAGAACGCACTGGTTCCCCCGGAAATGATTCCAATGCATTTTCTGTGGACCTTCCTGTGCGCCTCGCTGATCCACACGGTGATGCTGGTGTTCGTCTTTTTCAGTACCGCCTTGATTCACCAGCGCCAGATGAAGCTGGCCAAGGCCATGTTTTTCAGCCTGTTCGGCATGCTGGGCGCGGTCAAGGCCTTCCTGATGCTGGCCCTGATATGGTTCATGACTTTGCAGATGGCCGGCGTCCTGTTGGCGTTCACGCTCGGCGACAATCCGGTGGTGCTCGGCATGGTGATCGCTTTCGTGATGCTGCTCACGCCAATCGCCTGCTGTAGCTTGCACGCGGGCTTTCGCCACATCTTTGCGGCCAGCGCGCCGGCCGACTAAGCGTTCACTAAATCCGTTCGAGCTTGGCCACCGACAGGTCGAGCACCTTCATGCCGGCGCGGCCGAAGTTGATCTGGGCGCGCGCGTTGCCGCCTCCGCCTTCGAGGTTGACGATCACGCCTTCGCCGAACTTGGCGTGCGCCACCGATTCGCCGATGCGCCAGCCGGCGCCGCCGGACTTGTGCGCCGCTTTCTGCACCAGTTGCTGGGCGATGCGGTTGTCGCTGCCGCCGACCGCAGGCGCTTCGTCCCAGGCCGATTTGCGGTTGCCGAACCAGTGCGACTGCACGCGCGGCGAGAGCCACTTGAGCGCCTCCTCGGGCAGCTCGTCGAAAAAGCGCGACTTCATGTTGTAGCGGGTTTGGCCATGCAGCATGCGCGTTTGGGTGAAGCTCAGGTACAGGCGCTTCTTGGCGCGCGTGATGGCCACGTACATCAGGCGACGCTCCTCGTCCACGCCGTCATGCTCCTTGGTGCTGCTCTCGTGCGGGAACAAGCCTTCCTCCAGGCCAGTGATGAAGACGGCGTCGAACTCGAGGCCCTTGGCCGAATGCACCGTCATCAATTGCAGCGCGTCCTGGCCGGCCTGGGCTTGGGCGTCGCCCGCTTCGAGCGAAGCGTGCGACAGGAAGGCCGACAGCGGCGACATCACGGACGGTAGCGGCGCGTCGGCGTCGAGCACTTCGATGCCGTCGCCGTCGACCAGGGGCACGCCCGCCTGCGCGCTCGCCTTCGGCCCCAGGTGCGCCGGCGCGCCTTGGCCGAAGCCTTCCTCGGAGACGAACTGGGTGGCCGCGTTGACGAGCTGCTCGAGGTTCTCGATGCGATCAGCGCCTTCCTTCTCGCTTTGGTAGTGGCGGATCAAACCGCTCGCGTCGAGCACCACCTGCACCATTTCTGGCAGCGCCAGTTGCTGTGTTTCGAAGCGCGCGCCCTCGATCAGCTTGACGAAGGCGCCCAGCGAGGAGCCAGCCTTGCCGGCCACGTGCGGCACCGCCGCGTACAAGGAAATGCGCTGCGCGTCGGCCGCCGCTTGCAGCGCCTCGATCGAGCGCATGCCGATGCCGCGGGTGGGAAAGTTCACCACGCGCAGGAAGGCCGAATCGTTGTGCGGATTGTCCATCAGCTGCAGGTAGGCGATGGCGTGCTTGACCTCGGCGCGCTGGAAGTAGCGCTGGCCGCCGTACACGTGATATGGCAAGCCGGCCGCGAACAGGGCGTGCTCGATCACGCGCGACTGCGCGTTCGAGCGGTACAAGATGGCGATCTCACTGCGCGCGGCGCCCTCAGCCATCAAGCTCTTGCCTTCCTCGATGATCCACTGGGCTTCTTCCAGGTCGGACGAGGCTTCGTACACGCGCAGCTGCTCGCCGTGGCCGGCGTCGGTGCGCAAGTTCTTGCCCAGGCGCCGGCTGTTGTTGGCGATGAGCATATTGGCGCTGTCGAGGATGTGACCATGCGAGCGGTAATTCTGCTCGAGCTTGATCAAGTTCTCGACCTGGAACTCGCGCTCGAAGGCGCTCATATTGCCCACGTTGGCGCCGCGGAAGGCATAGATGCTTTGGTCGTCGTCGCCCACCGCGAACAGGGCGCCGCCGCCCTGCTCGCCGTGGCCGGCGATCAGCTTGAGCCATTTGTATTGCAAGTCGTTGGTGTCCTGGAACTCGTCGACCAGGATGTGGCGAAAGCGCGCCTGGTAGTGCGCGCGCAGCGGCGCGTTGCGTGAGAGCAGCTCGTAGGAGCGCAGCAGCAGTTCGGCGAAGTCGACCACGCCTTCGCGCTGGCATTGGGCGTCGTACAGTTCGTAGAGCTCGACCATCTTGCGCTCGATCGGGTCGTAGGCTTCGACCTGGTGGGCGCGCAAGCCTTGGTCTTTCGCGTTGTTGATGAAGTACATCAGGTTCTTGGCCGGGTATTTTTCATCGTCGACGTTGTTAGCCTTGAGCAAGCGCTTGATGACGGAGAGCTGGTCTTGCGAATCGAGGATCTGGAAGGTCTGGGGCAAGGCGGCGTCGCGGAAATGGGTGCGCAGCAAGCGGTTGCACAAGCCGTGGAAAGTGCCGATCCACATGCCGCGGGTGGACACGGGCAGCATGGCGGACAAACGCGTGAGCATTTCCTTGGCCGCCTTGTTGGTGAAGGTGACGGCCAGGATGGCAGCCGGCCCGCATTGCCCGGTCTGGATCAGCCAGGCGATGCGGGTGGTGAGCACGCGCGTCTTGCCCGATCCGGCGCCAGCCAGGATGAGGGCGCTTTGGGCTGGCAGGGTGACGGCGGCCAGTTGTTCTTCGTTCAGATTGCGCAGGAGATTATGCATGCCGCGATTATACCGGTCGCGCCGCGCCGCAAGCGCCGCAGAAGTCAGCGTCGCAATTTATTTGGGGCCGCTATTAAATAGGGTCAGAGTCGAATTAATGCGCGCATTAATTCG
>JAZKBP010000045.1:0-4588 GCA_040388555.1 Pseudomonadota bacterium | reverse complement strand
GACTCTGACCCTATTTAATAGCGGCCCAAAATAAATTGCTGCGCTGTGCTCCGTTCGCAGGCTTAGTGCGCGGCGGCGAACAGGGCGTCGAACTGGCGCACCGCCGCGCCCGGATCGGGGGCCTGGTAGACGCTCGTGATGGCGGCCACCATGTCGGCGCCGCGCGCCACCAGGGGCGCCGCATTGGCCGGCGTCATGCCGCCGATCACCACCACCGGCACCCGCAATTGCGCCTTGGCCTGGGTGATGATCTCAGGCTCGGTCGTGAACGTGTACTTCTTCACCGGCGAAGGATAGAAGCCGCCGAACGCGACATAGCTGGCCCCGGCCGCCTGCGCCGCCTTGGCCAGCTCCAGCTCGCCGTAGCAGGACGCGCCGATGATCTTGTCCGGCCCGAGCGCCGCGCGCGCCTGCGCGATGTCGACGTCGCTGCCGCCCAGATGGATGCCGTCCGCGTCGAGCGTCATGCACAGCGGAAGATGGTCGTTGACGATGAAGGGCCGTCCATAGCGCCGGCACAGCGTCAACAGCGCCGCGCCCTGCGCGCGCCGCAGCTCGGGCGTGGCATCCTTGTGGCGGTACTGCACCAGCGCCACGCCGGCGTCGAGCGCCTCGCGGGTCAGGTCCAGCAAGCGGTCGGTGTCGTCCCAATTGGGAGTGACCAGATATAAACCTCGCATCATGCTTCCTTCGATTGTTTGCTGGCGGGCGGCGCCAGGCGCTGTGGAATGCGCTGGCCGGGGCCGATCGTATATGACTGTTCCAGCGTGCGGTGGCAATAGGCTTGCGCATGATCGAGCGCCTGCTCCATCGCTTCGCCCAGCGCCAGGCGGGCCGCGATGGCGGCGGCCAAGGTGCAGCCGCTGCCGTGAAATTGCCCCGGCAGGCGCGGCCACTGCCACTGGCGCGCGCCCTGCGGTCCGGTCCAAACATTGAGCACTTGCGCGCCATCGGCGTGCCCGCCCGTCACCAGCACATGCTCGCACAGCGGCGCGTCCGTGGCGGCGCCATCGCGCAGAGCCGCCGCCTCCGGCAAGTTGGGCACCAATAGCGTGCTCACCGCCAGCAAAGTGCGCACCGCCGCCAGCGCATCGCCGCGCGCGAGCGCGTCGCCGTTGCCGCTGGCGAGCACCGGGTCCAGCACCACCGGCAAACCGGGGCGGCGCTGGCGCAGCTGCGCGATCAGTTCGGCGATGACGGCGGCATTCGCGCCATTGCCCGGTATGCCGATCTTGACGGCGCCAATGTCGAACGCGTCGATCAGCACCTGGGCCTGGCGCCGCAGCACGGCGGCGTCGACCGGCAGCACCGCGTGCACGCGGTTATTGTCTTGTACCGTCAGCGCCGTCACCAGCGCCAGCGGATGCGCACCCTGCGCCGAAATCGCTTCGATGTCGGCACTGATGCCCGCGCCGCCGGATGGATCGAGCCCGGCGAACACCAGCACCGTGGGGCGCGCGGCCTGGGTCATCAGCTCATCCGGCCAGCCATCGGCGATGACGGCGAGGCGGCGAATTTCTTCGGAATGCGGCCCGCCAAATACGCTTCGCGGCCCGCCTCCACCGCCAGGCGCATCGCGCGCGCCATGCGCACCGGATCGCGCGCGCCGGCAATGGCCGTGTTCATCAACACGCCGTCGCAACCGAGCTCCATGGCGATGGACGCGTCCGAAGCCGTGCCCACGCCGGCATCGACCAGCACTGGCACCTTGGCTTGATCGATAATCAGCTGCAGGTTCCACGGGTTGAGGATGCCCATTCCCGAGCCGATCAAGGACGCCAGCGGCATCACGGCCACGCAGCCGATGTCTTCCAGCAGCTTGGCCTGGATCGGATCGTCGCTGCAGTAGACCATCACGTCGAAGCCGTCCTTGACCAGCTGCTCGGCCGCCACCAGGGTTTCCGGCATATGCGGGAACAGGGTCTTTTCGTCGCCCAGCACTTCGAGCTTGACCAGTTTGTGCCCGTTCAGCAGTTCGCGCGCCATCTGCAGCGTGTACACCGCATCCTTGGCGGTGTAGCAGCCGGCCGTGTTGGGCAGGATGGTGAATTCGCTCGGCGGCACCACGTCGAGCAGGCTCGGCGCGTTCGGGTCCTGGCCGATGTTCACGCGCCGGATCGCCACGGTGATGATCTCGGCACCTGCCGCCAGCGTGGCTTCGCGCGTTTGCGGCAGGTCGCGGTACTTGCCGCTGCCTACCAACAGGCGCGAGCGGTACTGCTTGCCCGCGATGGTCAGGAAATCGCTCGTCTCAGTCATTTGATGCTCCATGAATTAGCGTGATGAATTAGCGTAAATGCGAAGGCGGCGTTCAGCCGCCGCCGATGGCGCGCACGATGTCGACCTTGTCGCCCGCGGCAAGCAGGCATTCGGGCCAGCGCTGGCGCGGCACCACGCTGCGGTTGACCGCCAGCGCCAGCGCCTGATGCGCCAGCGCCAGCGACTCGACCAGCTCGCGCAGCGTGTGCCCGCTCGGCACCTGGTAAGGCTCGCCATTGAGTTCGATCTCGATCATCGCCGCCACCTGGTTCAACACTTACACCTTCTGATACAGTTCCGCACCCTTCTTGACGAACTCGATGGCTTTCACTTCCATGCCTTGCTCGAGCGCCGCCGTCTCGGTCACGCCGTTCTTGGCCGCGTACTCGCGCACTTCCTGGGTGATCTTCATCGAGCAGAAGTGCGGTCCGCACATGGAGCAGAAATGCGCCACCTTGGCCGAATCCTTGGGCAAGGTCTCGTCGTGGAATTCGCGCGCCTTGTCCGGATCGAGGCCCAGGTTGAACTGGTCGTCCCAGCGGAACTCGAAGCGCGCTTTCGACAATGCGTTGTCGCGGATCTGCGCACCCGGATGGCCCTTGGCCAGGTCGGCCGCGTGGGCGGCGATCTTGTAGGTGATGATGCCGTCCTTGACGTCGTCCTTGTCGGGCAGGCCCAGGTGTTCCTTGGGCGTGACGTAGCACAGCATGGCCGTGCCGTACCAGCCGATCATGGCCGCGCCGATGCCCGAGGTGATGTGGTCGTAGCCGGGCGCGATATCGGTGGTCAAAGGGCCGAGCGTGTAGAACGGCGCTTCGCCGCACTGCTCGAGCTGCAAGTCCATGTTCTCTTTGATGAGCTGCATCGGCACATGGCCGGGGCCTTCGATCATCACCTGCACGTCGTGCTTCCAGGCCACCTGGGTCAATTCGCCCAGGGTCTTCAGTTCGGCCAATTGGGCTTCGTCGTTGGCGTCGTAGATCGAGCCGGGACGCAAGCCATCACCGAGCGAGAAGGACACATCGTAGGCCTTCATGATTTCGCAAATGTCTTCGAAATGCGTGTACAGGAAGGACTCTTTGTGGTGCGCCAGGCACCACTTGGCCATGATCGAGCCGCCGCGCGAAACGATGCCGGTCAGGCGCTTGGCCGTCATCGGCACATAGCGCAGCAGCACGCCGGCGTGGATGGTGAAGTAGTCCACGCCCTGCTCGGCCTGCTCGATCAAGGTGTCGCGGAAAATTTCCCAAGTCAAGTCCTCGGCCTTGCCGTTGACCTTTTCCAGCGCCTGGTAGATCGGCACGGTGCCGATCGGGACCGGGCTGTTACGGATGATCCATTCGCGCGTCTCGTGGATGTGCTTGCCGGTCGAAAGGTCCATCACATTGTCGGCGCCCCAGCGGATCGCCCACGTCATTTTTTCCACTTCCTCGCCGATCGAGGAGGTGACGGCCGAGTTGCCGATGTTGGCGTTGATCTTGACCAGGAAATTGCGGCCGATGATCATCGGCTCGACTTCCGGATGGTTGATATTGGCCGGAATGATGGCGCGTCCGCGCGCCACTTCCTCGCGCACGAATTCGGCCGTGATCTGGTCGGGGATGGCCGCGCCGAAGGATTGGCCCGGGTGCTGGCGGCCCATCAGGTCGGCGGTGCGCTGGCCCATCGGACCGGAGGCGCGCATCTGCTCGAGGTATTCAGCGCGGCGCTGGTTTTCGCGGATGGCGATAAATTCCATCTCCGGCGTGATGATGCCTTTCTTCGCGTAGTGCATCTGGGTGACGTTCGCGCCGGTGCGGGCACGGCGCGGCGTGCGCTGCAAATTGAAGCGCAGTTCGGCCAGTTGCGGGTCTTGCAAGCGGGCCTGGCCGTAGCTGGAGGTGGGGCCGGGCAGTTTGACAGTGTCGGCGCGGTCGATGATCCATTGCAGGCGCGGGGTGGACAAGCCGGAGCGGATGTCGATTTTGGCGGCCGGATCGGTGTACGGGCCCGAGGTGTCGTAGACGTAGACGGGCGGGTTGGTTTCGCCGCCGAAGGAGTCGGAGGTGTTGGACTGGCGGATTTCGCGCATCGGCACGCGGATGTCCGGGCGGCTGCCCTCGACGTAGATTTTCTTCGAATTGGGCAGCGGCGCGACGGCGGCCTTGTCCACGGAAGCGGTGGCCGAATGGAATTTCAATTGTGCTTTCATGTGGCTCCTAGGTGGTGCAAGGAACCAGCGCGGGGACGTGGAAACAGGATTCTGCTTCGTGGTGCAGCACAACACTGCACATACTTCCCTTCGCTGGCATTATCCAGATCAGGTTCAGAGGGTGTTTCTCACCCGCGC
>JAZKBP010000044.1:0-82942 GCA_040388555.1 Pseudomonadota bacterium | reverse complement strand
TCGCGTTCGATGGACCAGGAAATCAAGGAAGGGCGCGGCTGCGGTCCGAACAAGGATCACGTGCTGCTCGACCTGCGCCATATCGGCGCCGACACCATCGCCAAGCGCCTGCCGTCGATCCTGGAGATCGGCCACAAGTTCGCCAACGTCGACGCCACCAAGGAACCGATTCCCGTGGTGCCGACGATTCACTACCAGATGGGCGGCATCCCGACCAATATCCACGGCCAGGTGGTCGCGCCCAAGGATGGCAATCCGGTCGCCGTCGTCAATGGCCTGTACGCGATCGGCGAATGCGCCTGCGTGTCGGTGCACGGCGCCAACCGCCTGGGCACGAACTCGCTGCTCGACCTGGTGGTGTTCGGACGTGCCGCTGGCAACCATGTGGTGGCCCAGAAGCTCAAGGAAAAGTCGAACAAGCCTTTGCCGGCCGACGCGGCCGATTTCGCGATGGGCCGCTTGAACAAGCTCGAAACCTCGACCGGTTCGGAAAAAGTGCAGGGCGTTGCCAACGACATCCGCGCCACCATGCAAAAGTATTGCGGCGTGTTCCGCACCGACGAGCTGCTCACGCAAGGTTATGGCGAGATCATGAAGCTCGACGAGCGCCGCAAGCATGTATCGTTCAAGGACAAGTCGAAGGTGTTCAACACGGCGCGCGTGGAAGCGCTGGAACTGGACAACCTGATCGAGACGGCGAAAGCGACCATCAGCTCGGCCGTGGCGCGCAAGGAATCGCGCGGCGCGCACGCCCACCGCGACTATCCGAACCGCGACGACGATGTCTGGATGAAGCACACGCTGTGGTATTCCGAAGGCAACCGCCTCGATTACAAGCCTGTGATCACCAAGCCGCTGACCGTTGACACGTTCAAACCGAAACCACGTACCTTCTAACGATTTGCGGGTCAGAGTTTTTTTATCGCGCAGCGATAAATTACTCTGACCCCAACTGAATAAGGCGATTGCCATGCCACGTACCCTAAAATTTCAAATCTACCGCTACGATCCGGACAAGGACGCCAAGCCTTACATGCAAGACTTGACGGTCGAGCTGCAAGACACGGACAAGATGCTGCTCGACGCCCTGCAGCGCATCAAGTCCGACGTCGACGACAGCCTGGCGCTGCGCCGCTCCTGCCGCGAAGGCGTGTGCGGCTCCGACGCGATGAACATCAACGGCAAGAACGGCCTGGCCTGCACCACCAACTTGAACGAGCTGACCGAGCCGATCAAGCTGCGTCCGCTGCCAGGTTTGCCGGTGATCCGCGACCTGATCGTCGACATGACCCAATTTTTCAAGCAATACGACTCGATCAAGCCTTATCTGATCAACGATTCGATTCCGCCTGAAAAAGAGCGTCTGCAAAGCCCTGCCGAGCGCGAAGAGCTCGACGGCCTGTACGAGTGCATCCTGTGCGCCTGCTGCTCGACGTCCTGCCCCTCGTTCTGGTGGAATCCGGACAAGTTCGTCGGCCCGGCCGGCTTGCTGCAAGCCTACCGCTTCATCGCCGATTCGCGCGACGAGGCGACCGGCGCGCGCTTGGACAATCTGGAAGACCCGTACCGCCTGTTCCGCTGCCATTCGATCATGAATTGCGTGGACGTTTGCCCGAAAGGCTTGAACCCGAATCAGGCGATCGGCAAGATCAAGGAATTGATGGTGCGCCGCGCGATTTAAGCGCGCGCCGATGGCGGGGCAGGGTGAATGCTCCGTCATGGTGGCCAAGCCGCGCGGCGAACTAGATGGTTTGCTCTAGCGGAAAATGAAGTACAGGACTGCCAAGTTGCGGCAGCCGGAGTATAGTGTTGAGCGACGACGAACCCATGAATGCGCAAGCCGATTTGCCCATGAATACGCACCAATCGGACCCGGCCAACCGGGCACGCTTGCGCTGGCGCAGCCGCCGCGGCTTGCTTGAAAACGACTTGATCTTAACGCGCTTCCTCGATGCGCACGAGGAAGGCCTGTCCGACGAGGAAGTGGACGCGCTCACGCGCTTGCTCGATTTGTCGGACAATGCCTTGATGGATTTGATGCTGGCGCGCCGCGAGCCCGAAGGCGAGGTCGATGTGCCGCACGTGCGCGCGCTGTTGGCGCGCCTGCGCCAGGCTTGACTGTCGCCGCCGTTGCCCGGATTTGATTTTTTATTGTAGACCCACTCCCAAGAAGGAAGTGCCATGAACATCTCTGATACCAAAGCCACGCTATCGTTCTCCGATGGCAGTCCCGCCATCGATATGCCGATCTACAAGGGTTCGGTCGGGCCGGACGTCATCGATATCCGCAAGCTGTACGCGCAGACGGGTAAATTCACCTACGATCCGGGCTTCATGTCCACGGCGGCCTGCAACTCGAGCATCACCTATATCGACGGCGACAAGGGCGAGCTGCAATACCGCGGCTACCCAATCGAGCAACTGGCCGTCAATTGCGACTTCCTCGACACTTGCTACCTGCTGCTGAACGGCGAACTGCCGAACGCGGACGAGCGCAAGGCCTTCGTGCACACCGTCACCAACCACACCATGGTGCACGAGCAGATGCAGTTTTTCTTCCGCGGCTTCCGGCGTGACGCCCATCCGATGTCGGTGCTGGTGGGCACGGTGGGCGCGCTCGCCTCCTTCTACCACGACTCGCTCGACATCAACAACAAGAAGCACCGCGAAGTGTCGGCCATCCGCCTGATCGCCAAGATGCCGACCCTGGTGGCGATGTCGTACAAGTATTCGATCGGCCAGCCTTTCATTTACCCGCGCAACGACCTGTCCTACAGCGCCAACTTCATGCGCATGATGTTCGGCAATCCGTGCGAGGAATACAAGGTCAACGACGTGCTGGTGCGCGCGCTCGACCGCATCCTGATTTTGCATGCGGACCATGAGCAAAACGCGTCGACTTCGACGGTGCGCCTGTCTGGTTCGTCCGGCGCCAATCCATTCGCTTGCATCGCGGCCGGCATCGCCTGCCTGTGGGGCCCGGCGCACGGTGGCGCCAACGAGGCGGCCTTGAACATGCTCAAGGAAATCGGCACGGTCGACAAGATCCCCGAGTTCATCGCCAAGGTCAAGGACAAGAACTCCGGCGTCAAGCTGATGGGTTTTGGCCATCGCGTCTACAAGAACTTCGACCCGCGCGCCAAGCTCATGCGCGAAACCTGCCACGAAGTGCTGGAGGAACTGGGCTTGCACGACGACCCGTTGTTCAAGCTGGCGATGGAACTGGAAAAGATCGCGCTCGAAGACGAATACTTCGTCTCGCGCAAGCTCTATCCGAACGTGGACTTCTATTCGGGCATCGTGCAGTCGGCGCTGGGCATTCCGGTGTCGCTGTTTACCGGTATCTTCGCGATGGCGCGCACCATCGGCTGGATCGCGCAATGGAACGAAATGATTTCCGATCCCGAGCAAAAAATCGGCCGTCCACGCCAGTTGTTCGTGGGCGAACCGGCGCGCGACGTGCCGCCGGTCGACCAGCGCTAAGCGCGGCGCGGGCCGGAGGCGGCGCAGCGGTGAAGCTGTCCGACGTCGCGCGCCCTACGGCCAGGGCGCTGCGCCTGGCCGCGTGCGCCGTGGGCGCCGCGGCGCTGGCCGGCGCGCCCTGCCTGGCCGGCGACATTCCCGTGACCATCTATGCCGACGAAGGCTACCCGCCGTATTCGTTCGCGCAAAATGGCAAGCCGGCTGGCTTGTACTATGAAATTGTGAAAGCGGCCGTGGCCCGCATCGAGGGCTACCGGGTCGAGATCAAGACCGTGCCCTGGAAGCGCGGCATGGCCATGCTCGAGCATGGCAGCGCCTTCGCCCTCTACCCTCCCTACCTGAACACGCGCGACGAGCCATGGACCTGGCCCTATTCGCTGCCCCTGTTCGAAGAGCACGTGGTGGCCGTGTGCCGCAAGGACGCGCTGTCGAAGAAACTGCCGATGGCGTGGCCGCGCGACTTTTACGGTCTGCGCATCGGCAACAACGCCGGCTTCATCGTCGGCGGGGCCGAGTTCGACCAAGCCGTCAAGGACGGCAAGATCGCCCTGAGCGAGGCGCGCGACAACGCGGCCAATATCAGCAAACTCATGCTTAACCGGCTCGACTGCTACATCAACGACCGGCAAGCGATCGCCTGGACCATCAAGGCGCAAAAGCATGACGTCCAGGCCAGTGCGCAAGGCGGCCAGCCCGAATTGGTGGAGGCGGCCGTGATCGGCGTCGAGCAGGGTTTCCTCGGCTATTCGGACCGCGACCACGGCAAATACCCGTTCAAGACAGATTTCGCCAAGAAATTCGATACCGTCATCTACCAGATGAAGCGCCAGGGCGAGATCGAGCGCATCGCGCAAGCGTATTTCCGCGCCAATTAGGTGCGAATGGTGGGGTGAACGGCGGGGCCACTGGCGCGATAGGAATAAGTGGACCGTATGGAGCGATAAAAACCCGCGGGCCGAAAAAAAGCGGGCCGCGGCCCGCTTCGCTCGTGCGCAGCGTTCGCCTACTTATTCGCGCGTGTTCGGGCCGGCGTGGAAGGGCGGTGCGTTCGATGGCATGTCCATATAACGCGCGACCAGCTTGCCGCTCGACTGCTTCCAGATGTCGACCACGAAATAGCTGGGCGCCGCCTTGCCTTTGCCATCCTTGGGCGGCGGCGATTCGAGCATGAAGCTGACGATGGCGATATCGCCCTCCTCGAGCACCGTCAAGTCGCGCACGCGCTCGCCCGCGTGCGGCTTTTTCAATTCTTCGGCCAGCCAATCGTCGCCGGCGGCCGCTTGCTCGCGGATCGGGGTTTTTTGCTCGAAGTCGTCGGCCAGCATGGCCGCCGCCGCTTTTTCGTCGCGCGTGTTCAGCGCTTGCAGCAGCGCCCGCTCCACGCCCAGGTATTTGGTGACGCTCTTGGTGGCCATGATGCTGCGTCCCGGTGGGCCGGGCTGGGCACTGGCGCTGCCGGCGCAGGTCAAGCCGCAGGCCAAGGTGATGAGCCAGCCGGCGCGCGCGGCCAGCTTGAAATTGATGCGCGTATCGATGTCGTTCTCCTAGCTTCGATGTAGATGGACAATGCTGGGGGCTGCGCGCCATTGAAAAAGGCCGGGCGGGAAAACCCGCCCGGCCTTGGTGGCCGCATCAGGTCGGGCGCGGGGCGCCCGAACCGATTGTATTACAGACCGGACAGGCAACCCTTTTCGCCGTTCGCGTTTGGATAGCCGGTGCCAGCGTTGTAGGCGGCGTTCGACCATTCACCCTGCAGCTTCCACTTGCTGCCGTTGGTGAACGTCACCAGCGGGGCGCCGAAGGTCCAGGCGCACTTGTCGCCGTTTTCCTGGCCCGAGCCGTCATACCATGCGCCTGGGGAAGCTGGGTCGGAACGCGCTTCGGCCAGTTCGTGCGCCGTCACGGAGGCGAGCGCAGCCAAACCTTCCGAGTGCAGGCCGGAGGTGTCTTTCGGATCGCAGCCGGCGTCGCCGTCGAGGTTCCAGAAGAAGGCGAACTGCACTGGCGTACCGCCGCAGCTGCCGGCGCTGTGCCATGCGCAATAGCCGGCGTGGCCACGTGGCAGGTCGGTGTAGACGGCGTAGTAGCCATTGCCCGATGGGTCAGGATTGGTGATCATCTTGCACACTTCGGCCAGGATGTTCGCCGTGCGGCTGCCGCCGGACGCTTTCGAAGTGTCGATCAGGTGACCCAGGTGGGTGCTGGTCGGGCCGACTTGGCCGTTGGTGCCGGTCCACTCGTCGGAGGTCTTCGCGTAGTTCGAATTGCCATGACCTGCGTACCAGGAATCCAGACCGGTGATCTTGTCTGCTGCGAAAGTGGCGTTGCTCCAGCTAGGACCCCACAGGATGACCTGGGTGATGGCGGTCGGCATGATCTTGCCGCCATGGTAGGTCATCAATGGGCTGGTCGTGGCGCTGCCGCCTTGGCCAGGTGCCGCATCTTTTGCGTAGTGCACGCCACGAGCGGTTGGCTCGGACGCGCCACCGGTTTGGCCTTGTACGTCACCGGCGATCGCCATTCCAGCGAAACAATTTGCAAGCAGTGCAGCTAAAGTCAGTTTCCGCAGCATTAATATCTCCTTGATTTTTTATAAATTTTGGTTGTGAATCTGAAAATGAGATGCAAAAACTATGTATTTACTGCAACTCATCTTGCATGATCCGAGACAGAACATAGCGGATTCTCATTTAAAAGAAAAGTGATTTTTGATGATAATTGTCCTTTCTCAAAGTCTTGCATTGGGAGCTAGACTGGATCCGTCTTAATCGAAGTGCTGGCGCCAAATAAAGCGATAAATCCTTGATTTTATTGTGTATTTTTTATTGTTTCTCAACAGATGTGCGGAGGCGCGGACTTTTGACGCGGGCCGATCGCGGCGCGGCATGGCGAGGGGAGGGGGCGGCAGCGGTGCGGCGCTAGCCACCGGCGTCGCGGTCGTATTTCTTGAGCAGCTGGGCGAAGCGGGCGCTGCCGTGCGCGCCCAGCCAAGCCCACATCGCCTCGGCTTGCTCACGATGCTCGGCGAAGAACGCCCGGCTGACGGGAAACCAGATATTCGCCACGCGGATGGGCTTGTCCAAGCGCGTGATGTCGCCCCCGTACTGGCTGGCCACGACGGCATCCATGTCGCCCGGATTGGCCAGCGAAATGGCGAAAGCGTCGGTGCGCTGGCGCAGCAGCTTCTCGAAGTTGCGGCGCGTGTCGGTGGCGCCATCGTCGACCTCGAAGCCATATTGGCGCAGCGTGGCGGCGTAGGTGGCGCCATGGGTGGTGCCCACCCGTTTCCCTTGCAGCACGCGCATCGGATCGCCGTCCCTGGCCAGCTTGTCGGCCGCGCGCACGAAGATCATGGTGTGCATCTGCATCGAGTGCTCGCGGTCGATGCGCCCGTTCTTGTCGAGCGGGTAGACCAGGGGTACGCTCTCGTTCGGTGGCAATCCCAGCGGCAAAGCGTCGAGCTTGCCCGCCTCCACCGCAGCCACCAGGCGCAGCGGCGGCAGCCTTGTGGTGACGATCGAACAGCCGGCCACGCCGGCCATCTCGCGGATCAGCTCGATACTGGCACCGGGTGGGCTCGCTTCCCTGGCGCCGGCGCCCATGTAATAAGGCGGCACGTCTTGGTCGGTGTAGCCGACCCGCAATTCGCAGGCGGCGTGCGCGCCAAGGCAGGCCACCATCAAGGGCAGTGCAAGCAGGCTAGTCAGAATCTGGTTTGAACGCATCGTGGGCGGCGGGCGCACGGCCCTGGCATCGTTGCGATCGATTATAGTCCGCATCGGCAAGCATGTCGTCGCAGTGTCGTCTTGGCGGCGCCGCGGCGCCATGGCGCGCCGGCGCGGGCCTGCGTGTAAAATACAAAACCCTATTTTCCGGTCCTCGCCATGCCAATTCGCGCCATGAAAAACCTCTTGCTCGCTTGTAGCCTGTTCTTGTTCAGCCTGTCCGCCCTGGCCGACGGCGCGGCGCCGGACGCTGCCATGCGCGAGCGCGTGGGCGCCTTCATCGATGCCTGGCACGACGACGCCGCCCATGCACGCCCAGCCTACTTCGACAAGATGGCCAGCGACGGCGTGTACATCGGCACCGACAAGACCGAGTTATGGCAGCGCGACGCCTTCAAGCTATGGGCCAAGCCGTATTTTGATCGCGGCGCGGCCTGGTCCTTCAAGGCCACGCGCCGCAATATCTACTTCTCGCCCGACCGCAAGTTCATCTGGTTCGACGAACTGCTCGATACCCGCATGGGCGTGTGCCAGGCCAGCGGCGTGGTGCGCGCCACGGCCAGCGGTTTCGAGATCGCGCATTATCAATTGTCGATCGCAGTGCCCAACGAAGTGGCCGACAAGGTAACGGCGAGCATCAAGCAATTCGAAGCCGCGCCGGCGGCCGCCAAATAAATGGAAGCGGCGCAGGCGCGCGCGCCTGGCGCGGGCGGCGCATGGCCCTCGCAGCCGTATGTGGGGCGCTTCGCGCCGTCGCCCACCGGCCCCTTGCACGCCGGCTCGCTGGTGGCGGCCATGGCCAGCTACCTGGACGCGCGCGCCCACGGCGGGCGCTGGCTGCTACGCATCGAAGATGTCGACGAGGGCCGCAGCGCCGCTGGCGCCGCCGACGCCATCATCGAGACCGTGCGCCAGTTGGGCATGCACTGGGACGGCGAGGTGGTGTGGCAAAGCCGGCGCCAGCCCTTGTACCAGGCGGCTTTCGAGCGGCTCGGCGCGCACAGCTATCCCTGCGGCTGCAACCGGCGCGAGATCTCCGACTCGCGCCTGGGCGTGGGCGCGGACGGCGCCGCCATCTATCCGGGGACTTGCCGCGCTGGCCTGCCGCTCGGCAAAACCGTGCGCAGCCTGCGGGTGCGGGTGCCGGCGCCGGGCGCGCACGGTGACGGCGACTTGATCTGCTTTGAAGATCGCTGCGCCGGCGCGGTACGCCAGCACCTGGCCAGCGAAGCGGGCGACTTCGTGCTCAAGCGCGCGGACGGATTTTGGGCTTACCAGCTGGCGGTGGTGGTCGACGACGCCGAGCAGGGCGTCACCGACGTGGTGCGCGGCGCTGATCTGCTCGAATCGACGCCACGCCAGATCTATCTGCAGCGCTTGCTGTCCTTGCCGACGCCGCGCTACTGGCACGTGCCGGTGTTGCGCAATGCGGCGGGGGAGAAGCTGTCCAAGCAGACCGGCGCGCTGGCGCTGTCGCCGCAGGGCATGGCCCAGGCGCTGGTGGCGCTGCAGCAGGCGGCGCTGTTTCTGGGATTGACGGTGGACGCGGCCGCGACCGTGGAGGCGTTTTGGCAGCAAGCGACGCTGCAATGGTCGAACCGACTGCGCGCTGCGCGTTGAGGTGCCCGCGCTTGGTGCAGCTCTTAGGGCGGACCCGTGACAGCTAAGCGCTGACGGCCTCGCGTGGGCTCCTTGCCCGGCTCATTGCCCGGGCGATGTCGCGCCACGCGCCTGCCTGCGCGCCTCCCACGCCGCCAAGCTTTCGCGGTAGCGCTGCAACGCATCCTCATACAGGTCGAAAACGCAGGGCACGCAGCCGCTGCGGCAGCAATCTTCGATGCCGGGAGGCTGCGGCGGCTGCGGCGGCGGGTCGTCGTCGGTGCTGTTCTGCATCACTGCAGCATAGATTATTCGCTATAGGTGCGCAGCACAAAGCGCATGCCAAGGGCGCCTTGATGGCACACCCCCGTCATGTGCCGGCCAGGTCCGAGCGTCCAGCTCATGGGCGTATCGTCACTCTTGTTGGCGCAAGCCTGGTGGGCTTCGGCTGGAATCGCAGGTAATTTGGGTGGTGGCGGTGGCGGCGCTGGCATGGCCGGAGGCGGTGGTGGTGGAGGCAGGCCATGCACGGCGTGCGGGAGCGGCGGTGGTGGTGGCGGTGGCGGCGCGGGCGGCGCTGCGGGTACGGGCGGCACCGGCCAAGTCTGGTCCGACTGCGCGTCCGTTTGCGCCGCGCCGTCCTGGATGGGCGCCGCCGCGCTGGCCGCATGCGCCGGCGGGGTTGGAATGGCCGGCGCCGGCGGGCAGGCGCCGGACGAGGACTTGCACACATAAGTGCCCGCTTGGGCAGGCGTAGCGGGCGCCTTGTCGGCGGCGCTAGCGGCGCCGCAGCAAAGCAGGAACAGCAGGGCGGACGTTTTCATGGATACTCCTTCGATGGGTCGAGGCTGGCGGGAATGGATGCAGCCTACCCGCGTAGTGTGGCGAGCAAATGTGGAGAAACCGTGGGGACGCGCGCTTTAGCTTCAAACATCGAGATCGCAGCGGTAGCCCAGCCCGTAGATCGAATGGATGGCGTCGACGCCGGGCAGGGCGGCGCCGATCTTGCGGCGCAGGTTCTTGATGTGGCTGTCGATGGCGCGCTCGGTGGCCTCCAGATTGTCGGCGCGCGCCAGGTCCAGCAACTGGGCGCGCGAGAACACCTGCCCGCTGCGCGCGGCCATGCCGGCCAGGATCGCGTATTCGCTGGGCGTGAGCTCGAGCGCCTGGCCATTGACGGCGATGCGGCGCCCGGCGCTGTCGATGGCGATGGCGCGCGCCGCCGCCTTGCCCTGCGTGCGCCGCAAGATGGCTTTGATGCGCGCCATCAGCTCGCGTGGGCTGAACGGTTTGCACAGGTAGTCGTCGGCACCGAGCTCAAGTCCGAGCAGGCGGTCCACTTCCTCCACCTTGGCCGTGACCATCACGATCGGCAGGTCCGAGCGCGCGCGCACGGCGCGGCACAGGGCCAGGCCGTCCAGGCCGGGCAGCATCAGGTCGAGCACCAGCAGGTCGGGCGCGGCCGCTTCGATGGCCGCCAGCGCCACGGCGCCGTCGCTGAACACGGTGGGTGAGTAGCCGTTGGCGCGCGCGTAGTCGGCCACCAGCGCCGCCAGTTCGGCTTCATCCTCGACGATGTAGACGGTGGCGCTCATGGCGCTAGAGGCAGGGTCAGGCTCACGCGCAGGCCGCCCAGCGCGGCGTGGGCGAAGGCGATGCTGCCATGCTGCGCTTCGATCAGGCGCCGGCACAAGGCCAGGCCCAGGCCGGCGCCGCCCTGCGCCCGGGCGCGCGCGGCATCGATCCGGAAAAAGCGCTCGCCCAGGCGCGCCAGCGCCGCCTGCGGCACCCCTGGCGCGCTGTCTTCGAACACCAGCGTCAAATGGCCGCCGCCGGCGCTCGCTTGTAGCGACAGCCGTCCGCCCCGTTCAGTGTAGCGCACGCTATTTTCGAGCAGGTTGCCGATCACCTGGCGCAGGCGGTCGGGGTCGGCCCACACCACGGTCGATGGCGGTGGCGCGCCCAGCTCGATGCTCAGGCCGGCCGCCGCGGCCTTGTCGGCGAAGCCGCCGGCCTGCTGTGCGAGCATTTGCCACAGGTCGACCGGGCCGGCTTGACAATCGAGTTCGCCCACGTCGGCGCGCGCCAGCACGTACAGTTCGTCGACCAATTTGTTCAAGGCCAGCACTTGGCGCAGCATGCTGGCGACGGTGGCCGCATCGGCCTGGCGCACACCATCCTCGATGGCCTCGAGCTGGGCCCGCAGCACCGACAGCGGTGTGCGCAATTCATGCGAGGTGTCGGCCACCCACTGGCGACGCGCTTGTTCGGTCGTCGCCAGCTTGAGCGCCAAGGCGTTGAAGGCGCGCGCCAGCTCGCCCAGCTCGTCGCTGCGTCCGGCCGCTAGGCGCGTGTCGAAACGGCCTTCGCTGAGCGCGCGCGCGCCGGCCGCCAGCCGTTCTATCGGGCGCCGGAAATGCGCGGCCAGCAGCATCGCCGCCAGCGCGCTCAGGACCAGGCTGCCCGCGATGATCATCAGTAGCGTGCTCTTGAACTGGCGCAGGAAGGCCAGCGCCAGTGCGTCGCTCGGGGTGGCGGCCTTGGCGACGAGCAGATAGGCGATGGTGCGCCCGCCGGCCTGGATGGCGCGTTCAAGCTGCGGCGCGCCATCGGCTTGGGTGGCGGCGCGCCGGCCGGCCAAGTAGCCGCGCTTGGCGTCGAGCAGGGTGATGCGCAGCTGGAGGGGCAGGGTGTCGATCGCTTCGGTCATGCCCTCGCGTCCTGCGATCGAGGGCGGCTCGCTTGCCAGGCTGGCCGCCGGTGGTGGCAGTGGCGGCAATGGCGGCAGCGGTGGCGCGGCAGGTGGCTCCATCCGGGCCGGCGCTGGAACCGGCGCGCCGGGGGCGATGGGTGGCGCCGCCGGCACCGGCGGCAATGGCGCTGGCAGCGCGCGCTCTTGCTGTAGCGGCAGAGTGCGCGCGTTCTGCGTCCGCGCCGGCGCCGGCATTGGCACGGGCGCCGTCGGCGCGCCGCCCTGGCCGGCTTGCTCCTGATGGACGCGCTGCTGCTGCAAACGCCCCATCTCGGCGCCGATCCAGCTGCGCCGCGCCGCCGCCTCGGCGGGCAGGAAGTCCCAGTTGCCATGCCGGCCATACTGGCGCTGCAGCGCATCCGACAATTCTTCCAGGCGGTCGAGCTCGATATTGGCGGCGTAGTCGGAAAAGCCGCGCATCACTTCCTGGCGCATGAGCATGATGGCGCTGCTGGCCACCACCAGCAAGGCGAGCAATACCGCGGCAAATAAACGGTGACCTATTGAAATTCGCAAGATGCCATCCAGAACGCGCAAAACAGCCAGTGTAGTCCGATTAATGTGCGTGATTCAATTTCTTGTTTGTATGACGCGCTGCCGGAATTCCTTACACAAAGGCGGCGCTGGTGCCGGCGTCGCATCGTGCACGCGCGCGCCGCGGGCCATGGTGCGAAATTTGCTCGTGCTGCAGACGGGCGCTTGCGCGCCGTTCGACCTTGCACCACCACCATGACCCCACCTCACCAGGAGAACTTCATGCACGCGATCTTGCGCCACCTCTTGACGGGCGCCTCGGCCACTTGTCTGGCCATTCCCGTCTTCGCCAATCCTTGCCCGCCGGGAAATCCGCCCACCAATTGCGCACCGCCCCCGAATGCCTTGCTCGACCTGGACGGCAGCGCGATCAACCACGCCTACAGCCAGTATTTCGCCAGCTTCGTCGCGCTCGACCCGCTCACCAATATCAGTTTCGCCTTGCGCGAAGATCCGGCCTTCCTGTTTCTCGACGATGTGTCGGTCAGTACCGGCGGCGGGCCCAATCTCTTGCTCAATCCCGGCTTCGAGCTCGGGCCGCTCGGAGCGAACGCGCCGGCCGGCTGGACTTACTTGAACAATTTCGGCGCCACCTTCGCCGGCGTGGTCAGCGGTAGCGGGCCGCATAGCGGCGCACTGGCGTATGTGGATGGCGCCGTGCAAGCCTATGACGGCATCACCCAGGCCGTCGCCACCACGCCTGGCAGCACCTACGACGTCAGTTTCTGGCTTTCCGACAATGGCCCGCTGACCCAATACCGGCGCGTGAGCGACAATGGCGACGTCAGCGGCACTGGCGGCAATGGCGTCGATCTGCTGTTGTACGCGGGCGCGGTGCCGGTGTTGCCGTCCGTGCCAGAACCGGCCATGCTGGCCCTGTTTGCGCCGGGCCTGCTGACGCTGGCATGGATGGCGCGGCGCCGGACGCGCCAGGGCGCCCGGGCCGGGACGGGCGCCTTGGCCGCGCCCATCTGAGCCGGCTCGCAAGGCGGTGCGGGGCGTCGCGCCGGGCGCCCCGTCCCAGCTAATTCTCTTGTCAATATTGCCTCTTTGTCCTAGCGCCAAAGTGCAACACTTGGCGCCGCTTTTTTCGCCGCCAGCCCGCTTGCGTTACAATAGCGGGTATTCTCCAAAGAATTGTCCTGCATGGCGTTAGCGCCCGGCCTCGCGAAAACGCGGGCCCGAGCGCCGCCACGCAGTAAGTCCTTCCCCACAACTTGATGTGCAATCCGCTAAACGGTCAGGCCGTGTCGCGGAAGGTTAGATTAACCCGCCAAACTCGCGAAGCGCGAAGAAAGGTGAGCAATATGATGCAACAATTTAATGCCAACTCCTACCTATTTGGCGGCAACGCGCCATACGTGGAAGAGTTGTACGAGTCTTACCTGAACAATCCCGGTTCGGTGCCCGACAATTGGCGTTCCTACTTCGACGCCATGCAAAACGTGCCGGCCGTCGATGGCAGCAGCAAGCCCGACGTGGCACATGCGCCGGTCGTCGCTTCCTTCGCCGAGCGCGCCAAGCATGGTCCGATGCGCGTCGTCACCGCATCAAACGACGCCGAGATGGGCCGCAAGCGCGTCGCCGTCACCCAGCTCATCGCCGCCTACCGCTACCTCGGTTCGCAATGGGCCAACCTGGACCCGCTGCAGCGCCAGGAACGCCCCACGATTCCGGAACTCGAGCCGAGCTTCTACGGCTTCACGGATGCCGACATGGACATCCAGTTCAACATCAGCAACACCTATTTCGGCGTTGAGACCGCGTCCCTGCGCGACTTGCTCAACTTCCTGCGCGACACCTACTGCCGTTCGATCGGCGCCGAGTTCATGTACATCGGCGATCCGGCGGAAAAGCGCTGGCTGCAAGAGAAGCTCGAGTCGATCCGCTCGACGCCTTCGTTCACGCCGCAAAAGAAAATCCACATCCTCGACCGCTTGACCGCGGCCGAAGGCCTCGAACGCTACCTGCACACCAAGTATGTGGGCGCCAAGCGCTTCTCGCTCGAAGGCTCCGAGTCCTTCATCGCCTCGATTGACGAGACGATCCAACGCGCCGGCGAAAACGGCGTGCAGGAAATCGTGATCGGCATGGCGCACCGCGGCCGCCTGAACGTGCTGGTCAACACCCTGGGCAAGTCGCCGGCCGACCTGTTCGAGGAATTCGAAGGCAAGCACGGCGACGAGCTGCCATCGGGCGACGTCAAGTACCACCAGGGCTTCTCCTCCGACGTATCGACCGCCGGCGGCCCGGTCCACCTGTCGCTCGCCTTCAATCCTTCGCACCTGGAGATCGTCAACCCGGTCGTCGAAGGTTCGGTCAAGGCGCGCATGGACCGCCGCGGCGACAAGGACGGCTCGCAAGTGCTGCCGATCCTGGTGCACGGCGACGCCGCCTTCGCCGGCCAAGGCGTGGTGATGGAGACGCTCAATCTGGCGCAAACGCGCGGCTACGGCACCGGCGGCACCGTGCACATCGTGATCAACAACCAGATCGGCTTCACCACTTCGGATCCGCGCGATTCGCGCTCGACCCTGTACTGCTCGGACGTGGTCAAGATGATCGAGGCGCCGGTCCTGCACATCAACGGCGACGATCCCGAAGCGGTGGTGCTGGCCACCCAGATCGCGATGGATTACCGCGTCAAGTTCAAGAAGGACGTGGTCCTCGACATCATCTGCTACCGCAAGCTGGGCCACAACGAGCAGGACACGCCGGCCCTGACCCAGCCACTGATGTACAAGAAGATTGGCCAGCACCCAGGCACGCGCAAGCTGTACGCGGACAAGCTGGCGGCGCAAGGGACCATTCCCGTTGATGGCGGCGACAAGATGGTCAACGCCTTCCGCGACGCCATGGACGCGGGCAAGCACACGGTCGACCCGGTCATCACCAACTTCAAGAACAAGTACGCGGTCGACTGGCTGCCCTTCCTGAACCGCAAATGGACCGACACCGCCGACACGGCCGTGCCGCTGACCGAACTCAAACGCCTGGCCACGCGCATCACCAGTGTGCCGGCCGACTTCAAGGTCCACTCCCTGGTCGACAAGGTGCTGGCCGACCGCGCCGCCATGGGTCGCGGCGAGATCAACCTCGATTGGGGCATGGGCGAGCATCTGGCCTACGCCACCCTGGTCGCGTCCGGTTACGCGGTGCGCCTGTCGGGCCAGGACGCCGGCCGCGGCACCTTCGTGCACCGCCACGCCGTGCTGCACGACCAGAACCGCGAGCGCTGGCACGAAGGCACCTACACGCCGCTGTGCAATGTGTCGGACAACCAGGCGCCGTTCACGGTGATCGATTCGGTGCTGTCGGAGGAAGCGGTGCTGGCCTTTGAATACGGCTACTCCTCGGCCGAGCCGAACACGCTGACGATCTGGGAAGCGCAGTTCGGCGACTTCGCCAATGGCGCGCAAGTGGTGATCGACCAGTTCATCGCCTCGGGCGAAGTGAAATGGGGCCGCGCCAACGGCCTGGTGATGATGCTGCCGCACGGTTACGAGGGCCAAGGCCCGGAGCACTCGTCGGCACGCCCGGAGCGCTTCCTGCAGCTGTGCGCCGACACCAATATGCAAGTGGTGCAGCCAACCACGGCCGCGCAGATCTTCCATCTGCTGCGCCGCCAGATGGTGCGCCAGTTCCGCAAACCTTTGGTGATCCTCACGCCCAAGTCCCTGCTGCGCAACAAGGACGCCGGCTCGCCGCTGGGCGAACTGGCCAAGGGCATGTTCCACACCGTGATCGGCGAACTGGACGAGAAGATCGACGCCAAGAAGGTCAAGCGCGTGATCGCTTGCTCGGGCAAGGTCTACTACGACCTGGTCAACGCCCGCAAGGCGCGCGCCCAGCTTGACACGGCCATCGTGCGTGTCGAGCAGCTCTATCCCTTCCCGCACAAGTCCTTCGCCGCCGAACTGAAGAAGTTCCCGAATGCGACCGAGCTGGTATGGACGCAGGACGAGCCGCAGAACCAGGGTGCCTGGTTCCAGATCCAACACAACATCTTCGAGAGCCTGGAAGCGGGCCAGCGCCTGGCGTACGCGGGCCGTCCGGCCTCGTCCTCGCCTGCCGTCGGCTACGCCGACAAGCACAACGCGCAGCAGAAGGAGTTGTTGGAGACGGCCTTTTCCAAGCTCAAGGGCTTCATCCTGACGAAATAAGAGGCGCGCGCCCCGCCAGGCGGGGCCCCCTCTGGACATAACACGCACTTAAAAAATATCGGAGTTTTACATGGCACAAATCGAAGTCAAGGTCCCGCAACTTTCGGAATCGGTAGCGGAAGCGACCCTGCTGCAATGGCATAAAAAAGTCGGCGAAGCGGTCGCGCGCGACGAAAACCTGATCGACATCGAGACCGACAAAGTCGTGCTCGAATTGCCGGCCCCGTCGGCCGGTGTGATCGTCCAGCTGCTCAAGGAAAATGGCGCCACCGTCGTCGCCGGCGAAGTGATCGCCGTGATCGACACCGAAGGCGCCGTTGGTGCCAGCGCGCCTGCCGCCACCGCAGCGGCCGCGGCGCCTGCAGCGGCCGACCCGGTCGCCGCTGCCATCGGCGCGCTCGCCTCGAAGGCTGGCGTGGCCATGCCGGCGGCCGCCAAGATCCTGGCCGAGAACAATCTCTCGGCGGCCCAGGTGGCCGGCAGCGGCAAGGATGGCCGCGTGACCAAGGGCGACGCCCTGGGCGCGCTCGCCGCAGGCGGCTCGCCAGGCGGCGTCAAGCCGGCCGCGCCCGCGCCGATGGCAGCTCCAGCGGCACCGGCCAAGCCGGCCTTGCAGCAGGTGGCCGCGCCCGCGCTGCCGAACCTGGGCGATCGTCCGGAAGAGCGCGTGCCGATGAGCCGCCTGCGCGCGCGCATCGCCGAGCGCCTGGTGCAATCGCAATCGACCAACGCGATCCTGACGACCTTCAACGAAGTCAATATGCAGCCGGTGATCGATCTGCGCAACAAGTACAAGGACAAGTTCGAGAAAGAACATGGCGTCAAGCTCGGCTTCATGTCCTTCTTCGTCAAGGCGGCCGTGGCGGCCTTGAAGAAGTACCCGATCATCAATTCCTCGGTCGATGGCAACGACATCGTCTATCACGGCTACTTCGACATCGGCATCGCGGTCGGTTCGCCGCGCGGCCTGGTGGTGCCTATCCTGCGCAACGCCGACCAGATGTCGATCGCCGACATCGAAAAGAAGATCGGCGAATTCGGCGCCAAGGCCAAGGAAGGCAAGCTGACGCTGGAAGACCTGACCGGCGGCACCTTCTCGATCTCGAATGGCGGCACCTTCGGCTCGATGCTCTCGACCCCGATCATCAACCCGCCGCAGTCGGCCATCCTGGGCGTGCACGCGACCAAGGACCGCGCCGTCGTCGAGAACGGCCAGGTTGTGGTGCGTCCGATGAACTATCTGGCGATGTCCTACGATCACCGCATCATCGACGGGCGCGAAGCGGTGCTCGGCCTGGTGGCGATGAAGGAAACGCTGGAAGACCCAGCGCGCCTGCTGCTGGACCTGTAAGCGCGGCGGCGCTGCACCGTAGCGGCACCGCGGTGGCAGCTCAGTCGCGGCAGCGCCATAGCAGCACCCGATATTGCAGCACCCGTGTTCCCGCCCGTGGGCGGGAAGCTCCCATTGATTTTCTCGTAGGGTGGACACCATGAACATCGCGGAAGAAGTAAAACGCTTGCATGAACTGCACCAGGCCGGTGCGCTGACGGACGCTGAATTCGAGGCCGCCAAGGCCAAGCTGCTTGCCTCGGGCAGTAGCGGCGGCGCTGGCGGCGCGCAGCCCGGCAATGGCGACAACCTGGCCAGCGAAGTCAATCGCCTGCGCCGCGCGCGCGACGACCGTTGGCTCGGTGGCGTGTGCGGCGGCCTGGCCAAGGTGTCGGGCCTGGAGTCGTGGGTGTGGCGCCTGATTTTCGTCGCCGCCGTGTGCGGCGCCGGCTTTGGCGTGTTGATCTACCTGCTGATGTGGATATTCGTCCCCGAAGAATAAGTTAGGAAAAATAATGAGCAATGCAAAACAATTTGACGTCGTCGTGATCGGCGGCGGCCCTGGCGGTTACATCGCCGCCATCCGCGCCGCCCAGCTGGGCTTTGCCGTCGCTTGCGTCGACGAGTGGGCCAACGCCAAGGGCGGCCCGGCGCCGGGCGGCACCTGCACCAATGTCGGCTGCATTCCCTCGAAGGCGCTGCTGCAGTCGTCCGAGCATTTCGAGCACGCGGGCCACGCCTTCGCCGAGCACGGCATCGATGTCGCCGGCCTGAAGCTGAACCTGCCGCAGATGTTAAAGCGCAAGGACACGGTCGTCAAACAAAACAACGACGGCATCCTGTACCTGTTCAAGAAGAACAAGGTCAGCTTCTTCCACGGGCGCGGCGCCTTCGCCGGCGCGGCTGACGGCAGCTACACCATCAGCGTGTCCGGCGCGAACAGCGACACTTTGCTGGCCAAGCACGTCGTCATCGCCACCGGCTCGAGCGCGCGCGAACTGCCGGGCGCGGCGTTCGACGAAAAACTGATCCTCTCGAACGCCGGCGCGCTGGCAATCGACGCGGTGCCGGCCAAGCTGGGCGTGATCGGCGCCGGCGTGATCGGCCTGGAAATGGGCAGCGTGTGGCGCCGCCTGGGCGCCGAGGTGACGGTGCTCGAGGGGCTGCCGACCTTGCTGGGCGCGGTCGACGAGCAGATCGCCAAGGAAGCGGGCAAGCTGTTCGCCAAGCAGGGCCTGGCGATCCACCTTGGCTGCAAGATCGGCAAGATCGCCGCTGGCAAGAAGAATGTCACGGTCGACTACGTCGACGCCAAGGGCGAGGCGCAAAGCGCCGTGTTCGACAAATTGATCATCTCGATCGGGCGCGTGCCCAACACCACCGGCCTCGGTGGCGAGACAGTCGGCCTGCAGCTCGACGAGCGCGGCTTCGTGGCCGTCGATGGCGATTGCAAGACCAACCTGGCCAACGTGTGGGCGGTGGGCGACGTGGTGCGCGGCCCGATGCTCGCGCACAAGGCCGAGGAAGAGGGCGTGGCGGTGGCCGAGCGGATCGCCGGCCAGCATGGGCACGTCAACTTCAACACCATCCCGTGGGTGATCTACACCTCGCCGGAAATCGCCTGGGTTGGCCAGACCGAACAGCAGTTGAAAGCGGCCGGCGTGCAGTACAAGGCTGGCACCTTCCCCTTCATGGCCAACGGGCGCGCGCGCGCGCTGGGCGACACCTCGGGCATGGTCAAGTTCCTGGCCGACGCGGCCAGCGACGAGATCCTGGGCGTGCACATCGTCGGGCCGATGGCTTCCGAGCTGATCTCCGAAGCGGTGGTGGCGATGGAATTTAAGGCTTCGTCGGAAGACATCGCCCGCATCTGCCACGCCCATCCTTCGCTGTCGGAAGCGACCAAGGAGGCGGCGCTGGCCGTCGACAAGCGTTCGCTCAACTTCTAAGAAAAACGCGGGCGGGGTGGCGCGAGCCGCTCCGTCCGTTCCCACCTTTGATGAATGTCCAGGAGTTTTACCAGCACACGCTGTCACAGCGCGGCTTCAAGTCCGACGCGGCCCAGCAGCGCGCGGTCGACCGGCTGCAGCACGCCTATGAACAGTGGGTGTATTTCAAGTCGCGCCGCTCGAGCAGCTTGAAGCGCCTGATCAACCGGCCCGACGTGCCGCGCGGGGTCTACCTGTGGGGCGGGGTAGGGCGCGGCAAGTCGTTTTTGATGGACAGCTTTTATTCGGTGGTGCCGGTGGTGCGCAAGACGCGCCTGCACTTCCACGAATTCATGCGCGCTGTGCACCGCCAACTCGACGAACTGAAAGGCGTGGCCGATCCGCTCGACGAAGTGGCGCGCCGCATCGCGCGCAAGTACCGCCTGATCTGTTTCGACGAATTCCACGTCTCCGACATCGCCGACGCGATGATCCTGTATAACCTGTTGACGGCCTTGTTCGAGAACGGCGTGTCCTTCATCATGACGTCGAACTACGATCCCGATCTGCTGTACCCGGATGGCTTGCACCGCGACCGCATGCTGCCGACCATCGCCCTGCTCAAGGATAAGCTCGACGTGATGAACGTCGACGCCGGCATCGACTACCGCAAGCGCGCGCTCGAGCAGGTCGATTGCTACCACACGCCGCTGGGCGCCGCCGCCGACGCGGCCTTGCGCGCGGCCTACGCCGGCGTCGCCGAGAGCGCCGACGAAGACCCGCGCGTGCGCATCGAGGAGCGCGAAATCCGCGCGCTGCGCCGTGCCGGCGGCATCATCTGGTTCGATTTCGCCACCCTGTGCGGCGGGCCGCGCTCCCAGAACGATTATCTGGAAATCGCGAGCCGCTTCCACACCGTGGTCCTGTCCGGCATTCCGGCGATGTCGGCCGCGCAGTCGTCCGAGGCGCGCCGCTTCACTTGGCTGATCGATGTGTTTTACGACCATAAGGTCAAGCTGTTGATGTCAGCCGAAACCGCGCCCGAGCAGTTGTACACGCAAGGGGTGCTGTCGAACGAATTCCACCGCACCGTCTCGCGTATCATAGAGATGCAGTCGCGCGAGTACATGGATGCGCAGCGCCGCGGCGCGGCCGACGCGCTCGCCTGATCGAACAAGGACCTATGCCTATGCCAGCCTCCCTCGCCACTTCCCTGCTGCGCGCCGCCGCCCTGGCCGCCGCCTTGGCCGGCTGCGCCAGCATCACGCCGGCACCGGTGCTGGCGCCGGCCGCGCCGGTGCTGCACTCGGTGGCCGAGGCCGACAGCGCCCTGGCCATGGCGGCGGCCGGACGCGCCAGCGCCGAAGCGCGCTTCGCCCAGGCTGACCGCCTGTGCTACCAGCGCTTCTTCGTCAACGCCTGCCGTGACGAGGCCGCTGAAACCCGGCGCATCGCGCTGGCAAAGGTGCGCGCGCTGGAAGTGGAGGGGGAGCGCTACAAGCGCCAGGCGGCGGTCGATGCGCGCGAGGGCGCCTTGGCCGCGGCCGAGCGGGAAGACCGTGAGCGCCAGGCCAGGCTGGAGGCGCAGCAGGCGACGGCCCCGGCGCCGGTCGTGCACAGCGAGCCGCAGGCGCCGCGGGTGGCGCCGCCTAAACGCGCGCCGCGCCCCGTGGCCAGCGCCGGCGAACTCGCGGCCCAAGAGGCGGCCAACGCCGAGCGGCGCGCGCAAAACGCGCAAGCCTACGAGCGCCGCCGCGCCGACTCGGAGCGGCGCCAGCGCGCCGTGCAGGAGCGTAAAGCGGCGAAGGCCGAAAAGGCCGCGCGCGCCGCCAAGGCGGGCGCGGGCGCCCAGGGCGGCCCATCGAGCCAGTCCGGTCAAGCCAGCCAAAGCAGCGCGCCAGCGCATTAGGGCGCCGGCGCGGTTTTCAGGCGGCGAGCTTCCAGGCCGAGGCCACCAGCAGCGGCTTGTGCTGCCACGCGTACTGGTGCCGTCCCAATTCATGAAAGCCCAGGCGCTGCAGGCGCTGCGCCCACTGCGCGTGGCGTTCATGGCGTTCGTAGCGCTGCGCGTCGAGGTGGCCGAGGATATTGTGCATCTCGCGCCCGAAGAAGGCGCTTTCGATCACGCCCAGCTGTGCGCTGTCACCGAGGAAGTGGTCGAGCGTCTGGAACACCGTCATGTAGTGGGCCATCGCTTCGACGATGGTGGCGCCGGCCGACAGGTTGTTGTGGTCTGAATCGGGCTCGACCAGCACGAACAGGTCCGGCCGCAGCGCCTGGATCTGGGCCAGCACGTGTTGGCGTCCACCGTCCGCTTGCAGCTCGTCGGGCAGGATATGGTGCAGCGCGAGCGAGGCGTTGACGATCGTGTAGCCGGCCTGTTGCGGCATCAAGGCCTTGAAATCGATATCCTCGACCGCCTTGAGCACTGGCGTGAAGCGGATATGGGTGCCGGCGACGCGCTGTGCGAATTGTTCGAAGGCGCGCGCGTTGTTCGAGGTTGGCAGGTCGATGCCGATCAGTTCAATGTCCTTGTGCGCCAACTCGAACAGCTGTTCCCACTGCATGCCGTTGCCAAAACCGATATCGAGAATGACCAGGCGCGGCGCGTCTTCGGTGTGGGTGCGGATGAATGTATTGGCCGCGTCGTGGCCGAAGCGCACCAGCGGCGCCTGGCGGTAGAAGGCGTAAAAGGCTTCGAGCATGTCGTTTTCGCGATAGCTGTTGCCGGCGCTGGCCGGGCGGCCTTCCAGCGCGTCGAGAAACACCCCGAAAAAGCGCTCCAGATAGCTTGGCGCCGCGCCAGTGGGCGCGGGCACGAGCAGGGCGCGCGCTTGCGCGATGCAGGCCGCAGCTTGGGCCGTGTCCTTGCCATCGAGTGCCTGTGCGTGGCGCTTGATCGCGTCGGCCACCGGGTGGTGAAAGCCGTCGACGCGGCGCCATTCGTGATTCCAGATCGAGTCGATACAGTTGTTCATGCTGGTCCTTATAGTGTGACGCGGTATGGCAGCACTATAGGGAATGCAAGCTTACGGATGGATTACTGATAGTCACACGCGCACCGGGCAAAAAAGCAATAAGGGGACAGACCCCTGTTTTGAGGAAATTCGTGCATTTCCTCAAAACAGGGGTCTGTCCCCTTATTGCTTTTTTGCCCGGTGCGCTTCGTTCAGACCGCGCGGCGCAGCTTTTGCACGGTGTAGGACGGCGCTTCCTTGGGAGGCGCGACCAGTTTGATGATCGCCATCGTGCAATTGTCACCGCGGCCCTGGGCCCGCTCGCCCACCTTGGTGATCAATAGCTCGGCCGCTTCGCGCGGGGTGTTCTTGTACGTTACCGCCGTCAGCTCGGCATCGGTGAAATACGACCACAAGCCGTCCGAACAGAGCATGAAACGATCGCCCCCGGCCAGCTCGACCTTGCTGCCGATGGTGACGAACGGTTCGCGGTATTCGCTGCCGAGCACATTCATCAGCACCTTCGATTGCCGGTGCGCCTTGGCCGCCTCCAGCGGCAGCTTGTCGTGTTCGGTCAAGTGGGTGACAAAGGTGCTGTCGTTGGTGCGTCCCACGCATTCCTTCTTGAAAAAATGGTAGACGCGCGATTCACCCACGTGGCCCCACACGGCTTGCCCTTGCGGCGTCAAGATCAGGGCGGCGAAGGTGCAAGTTTGCACGCCCTTGGCGCGCATCGCGTTCATCTTGATGATCATGTGGCATTCATGCACGATTTCCCTGAGCATGTCGGCCAGGCGCTCGACGCTGGGGTTTTCCCCCGGGCTGAAACCGTCGAACAATTGCTTCGCCGTCAGCAGAACTTGCTCAGGAGCGGACGAATTGCCCAGGCCATCGGCCAGCACGGCCAGCACGCAACCGGGCGCCCGCGCACCCGTAAACAGGGCGGCACGGTCGTTCTGCTGCGGGCGGCTGCCGATGTGTTGCGCGGTGCCCGCTTCGATCTTGTATTGGTTCATAGTTGAAGCGTCTGCTATATATATTGGCGGCAAGGTCGCCGTAGATTAAACTATGCACCGGGAAGCCCCCCTAAGGCAAGCCATGAGGGTTCCTCGGCCGGCGCCGCTCCCCGATTGTATGCGTTTTTCCGCAACGCACTTTTGAAGTTTGAAATAAATTGTTTGGATGCCACATGAACGATGCCCAAGAAATAGAGCGCCGCCTCGTCGAACTCGACGTGGAACACCGCGACCTGGACGCGGTCATAGACATGTTGACACTGGACGGTCACCACGACCAGCTGCAGTTGCGGCGTCTGAAAAAGCGCAAATTGCAGCTCAAGGACCACATTACCCTGCTGAAAATGCAATTGGTGCCCGATGTCCCTGCCTGATCTTGCCTTCACTGCGCCTTGCCTTCACTGCGCGCTTGGCCCCTGCTTTGCCTGACCGTCTGCCATTTTGACCGATTCCCTTCCTGCGCCAGCGGCGCCTGCCACCACCACGCCCGCGCCCGGCAAGCACGATGCCGACATCGAACGGCTGTTCAGCGCGAGCGGCCCGCTCGCGCCCGGCGTTGGCCAATACAGCCCGCGCCGCTCGCAAACGGAGATGGCCAAGGCTATCGCCAGCGCCATCGATGGCCAGCAAACCCTGATCGCCGAAGCGGGCACCGGCACCGGCAAGACCTTCGCCTACCTGGTGCCGGCCCTGCTGTGGGGCGGCAAGACCATCGTCTCGACCGGCACCAAAAACTTGCAAGACCAGTTGTTTTCGCGCGATATCCCCACCGTGCGCGCGGCCTTGAAGGCGCCCGTATCGGTGGCCCTGCTCAAGGGACGCTCGAACTACGTGTGCCACTACCACCTCGAGCGCACCTTGCAAAACGGGCGCATGACGGCGCGCGAAGACGTGGGCCATCTGCGCGAAATCTCGCGTTTCATCAAGATGACGAACTCGGGCGACAAGGCCGAACTGGCCAAGGTGCCGGAAAACGCCCTGATCTGGAACCTGGTCACCTCCACCCGCGAGAACTGCATGGGCGCCGAGTGCCAGTATTACCAGGACTGCTTCGTGATGAAGGCGCGCCGCGAGGCGCAGCAGGCCGACATCGTCGTCGTCAACCATCACCTGTTTTTCGCCGACGTGGCCTTGAAAGATAGCGGCGTGGCCGAGCTGCTGCCGTCGGCCAACACCATCATCTTCGACGAGGCGCACCAGCTGCCCGACACCGCCACCCTGTTCTTCGGCCAGACGGTGTCGACCTCGCAGCTATTGGAGCTGTGCCGCGACGTGCTGGCCGAGGGCTTGGCGCACGCGCGCGGCGGCCCCGACTGGGCCAAGGTGGTCACGGTGGTGGAGAAAGCCACGCGCGACTTGCGCCTGACCTTCCCGCAAGACGTGATGCGCCTGTCGCTGGCCCAGATCACGCCTTCCTCGGATTTTTTTCCGGCCCTGCAAACGCTCAAGGACGAGCTGGCCGGGATGATCACGGTGCTCGAGGAAAACGCCGCGCGCTTCGAGACCATCGAGCAGTGCCGGGTGCGCGCGCTCGAGCTGGCGCAGGCGCTGGTCGACTGGAAGGAAGACGATCGCGCCAAGGCGAAAGTGGACGGCACCGAGGGCGACGCGCAAGTGCTGTGGGTAGAGGCGTTCTCGTCCTCGCTGCAGCTGCACAAGACGCCGTTGTCGATCGCGCCGATTTTCAACAGCCAGCGCGAAGGCGTGCCGCGCAGCTGGATCTTCACCTCGGCCACGCTGGCGGTCAAGAACGACTTCAAGCATTTCGCCAACCAGATGGGGCTGGCCGGCGAGGCGGCCCATAGCTGGCCCAGTCCCTTCGATTACGCACAGCAGGGCATCCTGTACGTGCCAACCGGTTTACCCGAACCGAATTCGCCGGCCTACATCGACGCCGTCGTCGATTGCGCGCTGCCGGTGATCGAGGCCGCCGGCGGGCGCACCTTCTTCCTGTGCACCACGATCCGCGCCGTCAAGCGCAGCGCCGAGCGCTTGCGCGCCGAATTCGCCGAACGCGGTTTGAACTTTCCCCTGTTCGTGCAGGGCGAGCGCGGGCGCACCGAGCTGCTCGACTCCTTCCGCAACGCCGGCAACGGCGTGCTGGTGGGCAGCCAGAGCTTTTGGGAAGGGGTGGACGTGCGCGGCGAGGCGCTCTCGCTGGTCGTGATCGACAAGCTGCCGTTCGCGCCGCCCGACGACCCGGTGCTGGCCGCGCGCATCGAGGTGATGGAAAAGCAGGGCATGAACGGCTTCATGCACCACCAACTGCCCGAGGCCATCATCAACCTCAAGCAGGGCGCGGGGCGCTTGATCCGCGACGAGAAGGACCGCGGCGTGTTGATGATCTGCGATCCGCGCCTGATCTCCAAGCCCTACGGCAAGCGGATCTGGCAAAGCCTGCCCCCGTTCAAGCGCACCCGCTTGCAAGAGGACGTTGTCGCCTTCTTCGCCGTCGCGCCGGATCAAACGTAAGGCCGCTCCCACCAGCGCCGCCCCTTGCCGGTACAATGCCGGGTTGACGCAGGAGGGCGGCATGCGAGGCCGTCGCGAGCTGCATCGACACCAGGCGAGGGAAAACATGAGTAAGCTGAAGTTGCTTGTCCGGGCCGCCGCATTGTGCGGCGCCATGCTGGGGGCCATGCCGGCCCACGCGCTCACGTCCGCGCCCATCGGGGCGGCCGCCGTCGCGGCGCAGCGCCTCGATGCGCTGGCCGCGCGCTACTATCTGGCGCAGGCGCATTTCGATCCAATGAGCGCCACCATCAACGGCGACAATCGCTTCGACGGTGAACTGACGCTCACCCTCGAGCCGGCCGTGCGCGCGCGCCAATTCGCGATGCTGCACCAAAGCGCTGCCGCGCTGGGAAAAATCGAGCGCGCCGCGCTGGCGCCGGAGCAGCAAATCACCTACGACTGCCTGGCTTACGAGCTCAAGACGGCGCTCGCGTTTGAAGCGTTTCCCGACAATTTGCTCCCGATCAGCCAGATGGATAGCATTCCCGTCCTGCTGGCCAAGTTCGGCTCCGGCCTCGATTCGCAGCCGCTCACCAGCGTCGCCCAATACCAGCTCTACCTGCACCGCATCGCGCTGCTGCCGCGCTGGCTGCGCGCGGCGCGCGCGAATATGCGCACCGGCATGGCGCGCGGCGTGGTGCAGCCGAAGGCGCTGATGGTGGCGCTGCTGCCGCAATTGAAGGCGCTCGCGGGCGCCAGCGTCGAGAGCAGCGATTACGCCGCCCCGATCCGCCATTTCCCGGCCCAGTTCTCCAGCGTTGATAAGGCGCGCCTCGACCTGGCCTACCGCACCGAAGTGGAGCGCCACATCCTGCCGGCGCTGCGCAGTTTCGCCGCCTTCGTCGAGCATGACTATTTGCCGGCCGCGCGCGCCAGCTCCGGTTGGGGCGATCTGCCCAACGGCGCCGCCTGGTACCGCGCCTGGACCGCGGCGCAGACCGCCAGCACGCTCACGCCGGACGCCATCCACCGCATCGGCCTGGCCGAGATGGAACGCATCACGGGCGAATTCGCGCGCATGGCGCCCAAGCTCGGCTACAGCGGCGAGCCGCTTGGCCTGGCGCGCTGGCTGGCGGCCCAGCCCCAGTACCGTCCATTCCACAGCGACGAAGAGGTGCTCGAGGCTTACCGCGCCATCGAGCGCAAGGTGGCGCCGCGCCTGCCCGAGCTGTTCGCGACGCTGCCGGCGGCGCAGCTGGCGATTCGGGCCGAGCCTGAACTCACGCGCGATGCCGCGTCCGACCATTACTCGGCGGCGGCGGTCGACGGCTCGCGCCCCGGCACCTTCTGGGCCGTCATCACCGATCCGGCCAAGTACGCCGACACCAAGATGACCACCCTGTTCCTGCACGAGGCCAAGCCGGGCCACCACTTCCAGATCTCCAAGCAGCTGGAAATGCGGATTCCGGACTTCCGCAAATTCAGCGCCAACAACGCCTATGTGGAAGGCTGGGCCCTGTACGCCGAAACGCTGGGCCACGAGCTCGGTGTATTCGACGACCCCAATGCTTACGTGGGCCATTTGATGTCCGACCTGCGCCGCGCCACCCGCCTGGTGGTCGACACCGGCTTGCATGCGAAAGGTTGGAGCCGCGAGCAGACCATCGCTTTCCTGGTCGAAAAGAGCGGCGAGTCCGAGGAAAAGGCGCGCAACTCGACTGAGCGCTACATGGCCTGGCCCGGCCAATCGCTCGGCTACAAGATCGGCGCGCTCAAGATCATCGAACTGCGCCAGCGCGCCAGCACCGCGCTGGGGCCGAAGTTTTCGCTGGCGCGCTTCCACGACGCCGTGCTGGCCAACGGGCCGTTGCCGCTGGCGCTGCTCGAGAGCCAGATCGACGCCTGGATCGCGCAGCAGGCCAAGCTGTAAGAACCAGCTGGAAACTAGAAGCGGATCGTGACGGTGGTGCCGGCACCGGGCGTGCTGTCGATCACGATGCTGCCGTTGAGGCGCTCGGTGACATGGTTGAAGGCCACGTTCAAGCCCAGGCCGACATGCCCGCCGCTACCCGAGCGGGTGGTGAAGAAGGGATCGAACACGTGCGCCAGGTCGGCCGCGGCGATGCCGTGGCCGCTGTCGGCCACAACGATCTCGGTCTTGCCCGCTTCGCCGCGGCGCGCGCTGATGGTGAGGGTGCCCGCGCCGCCGCCGTCGAAGGCGTGGTCGACGACATTGTCGAGCACATGGGTCATCACCTCGGTCAGCGCCTCGGGGTCCGTTTCCACCCGCAGGCCCGGCTCGACGGCGATGCTGATCGCGTGCCCGGCCCGCTCGAGCGCGCGCCGCGCCAGCGTGGCCACTTGCGGCAGGTAGCTTTCCAGCTCGACCACCACCAGCCCTTCACCGGCGCGCCGCGTGACGATCGACTTGAAGGTGTCGATCATGCCGACCGCGCGGCGCGCGTTGCGCATCGCGATCTCGGTGAAGTCGCGCGCCGCTGTCACCGCGCCGTCCAGCACGGAGCGGTTGACGCGCCCGCTCGCGGTGGCGTCGGCCAGGTTTTGCAGGGCTTCGTCGGCGCCCGAGATGGCCGATACGATGGTCCCCAGCGGGGTGTTCATTTCATGCGCCATGCCGGCCACCAGGCCGCCCAGCGAGGCCAGCTTTTCCTGCTGCACCAGCTTGGCGCGCGCCTCCGCGTTGGCCAGCGCGATCGCGCCGTACGCGCATACGGTGCGAAAGATCAGCCGTTCGCGCTCGCCGAAGGCATGCGCTATGGGCGACTCGATCGCCATCACGCCGAGCAGGCGGCCGTCCGCGATCAGGGGCGCCACTTCGGCCGACAATGTGGCCGATTGCGTGGCCAACGGCGGCGCGGCGCCGTCCGCGCGCACTCCCGGCTGCGCCGTCTCCAGTTCCACCACCACGTTGTGCCGTTCGCGCGCGGCGCGCGCCACGTGCGAGTCGGCCTCGTCCAGGCGTACCGCATTGGAGGCCAGCGGCGGCGCCAGCGGCGCGCCCTGGTCGCGCCCGAAGGCCAGTTCGAGCACGGTGCCGGCGCCGTTGATGCGGTAGA
Organism: Pseudomonadota bacterium; assembly: GCA_040388555.1. Taxonomy (GTDB): domain Bacteria; phylum Pseudomonadota; class Gammaproteobacteria; order Burkholderiales; family Burkholderiaceae_D; genus Telluria_A. The sequence goes on along the minus strand of JAZKBP010000044.1, from coordinate 53,924 downwards.
TGGCCAGGCGCGGCGCCTTGAGCAGCACGTCCAGGTGGCCGTGCAGCGCCGCGAACACGGCTTGCGCGCCCATATTGGCGGTGATTTCGCGCCCCACCTCGCCCAACTGGCGCAAGGTGGCGGCCGAGGTGGCCAGGTCGGCGTTGGCCTCGTTCAAGCCGCGGTTCGACTCGACCAGCGCCGCTTGCTGCGCGCGCAGTTGGGCGGTGCGCTGCGCCACCTCGTGTTCGAGTTCGCGCTGGCGCCGCTCCAGGTTGGCGGTGTGGCGCCGCAGCATCGCGTACAGCAGCGCGCCCAGCGCCAGCAACGCCAGCGCGCGCACCCACAGGGTCTGGTACCAGGCCGGCAGCACCCGGATCGGCACCGCCAGCTCGCGCGCGCTCCATTCGCCGGCGCGGTTCGAACCGCGCAGCAGCAGCCGGTAGTCGCCCGGCGGCAGGTTGGTGTAGGCGGCGGCGCGTCGGCTCGGGTCGGTGGCGATCCAGTCGCCGTCGTAGCCCTCGAGCCGGTAGGCGTAGTGGTTGTGCTCGGGGGCCGAGTAGTCGAGCGCGGAAAATTCGACCGTCACGCTGTTGGCGTCGGCGGCCACCACCAATGGCGCCGCGCCGCCGTTGGCGCCACTGCCGCCACCATTGAAGCGCCCGGCCGGCACCGCCAAGCCGCCCACGCGCACGTCCGTCACCACCACCGGCGGGCGGTAGGTCCAGGGGCGCAGCAAGTCCGGGCGCACCACGGTCAAGCCGCCCAGGCCGCCGAACAGCAATTCACCTTCTTTGGTCACGGCGGCGGCGCCGGTCCAGGAATTGCTGATGACGACGCCGTCGGCCCGTCCCACCGTGCGCGCGCTGAAACGCTGCGGGTCGATCAGCGCCAGGCCGTCGTCGCTGCTGGCCCACACCATGCCGCGCCGGTCCGGCAGCAGGGCCGCGATGTTCGGGCTGGGCAGGCCCTGTTCGGGGCCGATGCGGCGAAAGCGCGCGCGCCCGCCGGCGTCGCGCGCCAGCAACACGTTGACCCCGCCCCCGAGCGTGCCGACCCACAGCCGGCCCTGGGCGTCGGCCATCAACGCCGTGATATAGGACGAGGACAGCGAGGCGGGGTCGCGCGCGTCGGCCAGCAAGGCTTCGCTGGCCACGCCATTGGGGCCGATATGGAACAAGCCGTTGCGGCTGCCCACCCACAGGCTGCCGTCGTCCAGGTGCAGCATGGCCGTCACGCGCGGGTCGCCCAGCGCCGCCACCGCGCTGGCGCTGGCGCCGGGCGCGAGCGCCGTCAAGCCGTGGTCGCGGCTGCCGATCCACAGGCGCGCGCCGTCGAAGGCGAGGGCGTTGATGCGCGGCGCCGCCTCGGTCCCGGGCATCTCGATGCGGCGCGCGGCGCCGGCGTCGATCGCGTAGGCGCCGCGCACGGTGCCCGCGTACACGGTGCTGCCCGCGCCGGCGGCCAGCGCCAGCACGCGGTCGCGCGGCAAGGCCGTCTTCGGCGTGGCCGGGTTGGGGCGCAGCGCGGCCACCCGCGCCGCCGCCGGATCGACTATGTCGATGCCTTCGTTGGCCAGCCCGAGCCAGATGCGCCCGTCGGGCGCGGCCATGACGGAAAACACATCGCCCTCGGCCAAGCCGTCCGGGCGCCCACTGGCGCTAAGCACGCTGAGCACGGCGAGCTGGTTCGGGTCGTGCCGGCTCAGGCCGCGCGCGGTGCCGGCCCACACCAGGCCGGAGCGGTCGCGCAAGATGGCCCACACCGAGTCGTTGACCAGGCTGGTCGGCAAGCTCGGGTCGTGCCGCAGGCGCTGGGTTTGCCCGCTCGCGGCATCGACCGCGACAATGCCCTGGCCGTAGGTGCCGAGCCAGATCTGGCCCGCGCGCGCCTCGGCCACCGAGTACACCGATTCGCCGGCCAGGCGCGCGCCGGTCGCGCCGCTTTCAAGTACCGCGCGCGCGGCGCCCCCTTGTTCGGCGGCGACGAAGGCGCCGTGGGCGCGCGTGCCGATCCAGATACGCCCGTCGCTGGCCTGGCACAGGCTGTCGACCTCGGGCGCCTCAAGGCCCAGCGCGACGCGGCTTGGATGGCCGGCCGCGTCAAAGCGCACCAGGCCGGCGCCGGTGCCGACCCACAGGGCGCCGTCGCGCGCCAGTACCAGGGCGCGCGCGTGCGCCTCGGGCATGCCGTTGGCGCTGCTGTAGCGCAGGCGCTGCACGCCGGTGCCGGCGGCGTCGACATGGTCGACCCCGGCGTCGGTGCCGACCCACATGCCGCCGGCCGCATCGGCGGCCAGCGCCAGCACCGACACATGGCTCAGGCCAGCGGGGCCGGCGCCGAGCGTGACGAAGCGATCTTGCTCGCGCTCGTAGCGCGCCACGCCATGCGCGTTGGTGCCGATCCAAAGCCGGCCCAAGCGGTCGGTGTGCAAGGCTTGGACGGTGGCGTCGGGCAGCGCGCCCGGCGTGTCCGGCTGCGGCACGTAGGTGCGCAGGCGGTAGCCGTCCCAGCGCGCCAGGCCGCCGAAGCTGCCGATCCAGAGGAAGCCGTCGCCATCCTCGGCCAGGCTGGTCGAGAGATTGGGCGGGCCGCGTTCGGCCACCAGGTGGGAAAAGCCGGGGCTGGCCAACTGCGACCAGCGTGGCACGCCCGCGGCCGCCGCCGTCAACGCCAGCGCCGTCAATGACAGCGCCAGCGCCGCCATGGCGCCGGCGCGGCGCACTGCGGCGCGCGCCGGGCGGGCGGGGGCGGTCGGCAAGCTCAAGTCCATGCGCTCATTGGTCGGGGCCAGGGATACCGCGCGCGGCGGCAGCACGACCAGTGTACTGGTTTCCCGCAGCTTCTTGGCGAAATTTAGCGCCGGCCGCTCACGCGCCGGGCACGATCACCACTTTGCCGGTGACCTTGCGCGCGGCCATGTCGGCCAGGGCGCGCGGCGCCTCGGCCAGCGCGTAGCGCTGCGAGATATGCGGGGCGATTTTGCCCTCGGCCAGCCAGCCGAGCATCTGGCGCATGGCCGCCAGGTTGGCCTGCGGCTCGCGCTTGGCGAATTCGCCCCAGAACACGCCGATCAGGGAGGCTCCCTTGAGCAGCGTCAGGTTCAGCGGCAGGGCGGGGATGGCGCCGTTGGCGAAGCCCACCACCAGGTAGCGCCCGCGCCAGCCGATGGCGCGAAAGGCCGCTTCCGTGTAGTCGCCGCCGACCGGGTCGTACACCACGTCCGGCCCGCGTCCGCCGGTGGCCGCCTTGATCGCCGCGCGCAAGTCGCCGCTGCTGTAGTCGATGCACTCGTCGGCGCCGTGGGCGCGGCACAGGGCCAGCTTGTCGCCACTGGAGGCGGCCGCGATCACGCGCGCCCCCAGCGCCTTGCCGATCTCGATGGCGGCCAGCCCGACGCCGCCGGCCGCGCCCAGCACCAGCATGGTTTCGCCGGCCTTGAGGGCGGCGCGGTCGACCACCGCGTGGTGCGAGGTGCCGTAGGTGAGGGTGATGGCGGCGGCGGTCTCGAAGTCCATCCCGGGCGGCATCGGCATCAAGGCTTGCGCCGGCACCACGATCTGCTCGGCAAAGGCGCCGGTGGCGCTAAAGGCGATCACGCGCTGCCCGGGCAGCACGCCGTCGACGCCCGCGCCCACGGCGCGCACCACGCCGGCCAATTCGCTGCCCGGGATGAAGGGCAGTTCCGGCTTGAACTGGTACTTGCCCTCGATGATCAAGGTGTCGGGGAAATTGACGCCGGCGGCCTTGATGTCGATCGCCACCTGGCCAGGGCCGGGCACGGGATCGGGCCAGGTTTCCAGCGTCAGGCTGGCGGGCCCTCCCCAGTTATTGCAGACGATGGCTTGCATGGCTTGTCCTTATCGATTAGCGCGTTGGATATGAAATAGTACGACCGTTTGTTTCCGCAGATTATGCCTGAAAACGGGGCGCGCGTGCTGCGCCGGCGGGCCCATCGGTACGCTTGCGGCACCGCAAAGCGATCAGTGCCGAGCTTGTTACAGTCGGACTGCCCGCTATCAGGGCGGCCAGGGAAACGGGGGACGATATGGCAATCCGCTACGGCTGTTTTTTCAGTTACGCGCGCGGCCAGCACGCCTTCATGAGCAAGTTCAAGAACGAACTGGCCGACGCCCTGCGTTGCTACCTCGAGCCCCACTTCGACACCGAGACCGAATTGTTCGTCGACACCGAGCAGCTCGGCGGCGGCGACGACCTCGACCAGCGCATCGCGCGCGCCCTGTGCGAGAGCGTGTGCATGATCATGATCTACACCCCGAAGTACGAAGCCCATCCGTACACGCGGCGCGAATTCGCCGCCATGCAGCTGATCGAGGAAGAGCGGCGCCGCTGGTATCCCATGCCCAGCCATTTGATCATTCCGGTGATCATGACGCGCCATCCGATGAGCTTGCCGCCGCAAATCACCGGCCCCGGCCTGTACGTGGATTTTTCACGCTACACCATGGCCACGCCCGACCTGAAAACCAATCCGGACTTTCTGCCGGACATAGAAAAAATCGTCGACCGCATTGCCCAACACTATCAAAACCAAAAAATCTGGACGCCACCTGAGCACGACTGCAACCAATTCGTGCTTCCCGCTGTCCCACCCATGTGGCGCGCCATGCCCCCTAAACCCTTCCTGGATAAATGAGGAGCTTATGGAATACAGTCGCACTTCGCTACCGCCATTGGCCGAGCCCGGTCAACTGGCCACCTTCTATGCGCTCGACAGCGGCACCGAACGCAGCGCCGTGCTGGCCAACAGCGCCTTGCTGCTGGCCGGGCGCGCGCGCGCCACGCTGCCGGTCTTGATGATCGACTGGGACACCGAATCGCCGGCCTTGCACCAGCTGTTCGAGCAGGAGGGCGAACACGCGGGCGTGCTGGAATTGTTCGAAGCTTGCCGCGACTGTCTGGCCGGGATCGGGCCCGAGCCCGGCGCCGATCCCGCCGCGCTGGCGCAACAGGTACTCGCCAGCGTCGATTGGCGCGCTTATGTGCAGCGGGTCGACCACAGCCGCCCCCTCTACCTCATGCGCGCCGGCAATTTCAGCGCCGATTACGCCCAGCGCGCCGCCAGCATGGACTGGGATGGCTTGTTCGCCATTTGCCCGGCCCTGTTCCGCAGTTTCGCCGCCCAGTTGTGCGCCCATTTCCGCCACGTCCTGGTCGACGCGCGCAGCGGGCGCTCGGCCTGCGTGAGCATCTGCACCACCTTGCTGCCGCATAAGCTGGTGGCCTTGTTCGGGCCCAGCCAGCGCAGCCTCGACGGCATCCACGGCGCCGTCATGCGCGCCATCGACTACCGCTGCAGCCACGAGGAAGAGCAGCGCCCTTTGCTTGTGTATCCAGTGCCGCTGGCGGTCGACGTGGGCGACAGCGAGCGGCGCGCCCTGTGGCGGCGCGGCGACGCGCGCCACGCCGTGGCTGGCTACCAGCCCGTGCTTGAGCGCCTCTTGCGCCAGTGCTACGGGCGAACCCAAGTCTCGCTCGACAGCTATCTGGACGAAGTGCAACTGCAAGCGATGGGCGGCTTTGGCTGGGGCGCGCGTCTGGCGGTGCGCCACGAGCATGGGGGCGACCGCTTTTCCCTCACCCGCAGCATCGAAGCCTTGCTGGCCTGGGTCGAGGAGGGCCACTTCCCGTGGCAGTCGCGCGCCGAGCTGGACTTGCTTGCCAGCGTGGGCGCCCCCGCGCAAGGGGCCGCGGCGGCCGGCGCCGCCCTCGCGCGCCTGGGCCAGCTGTACGGCCGCAACGGGGCGCCGGCGCAGGCAATCGCCCGCTGGCATGAGTGCGTGGACGCGCGCGCGCGCGCGCTGGGCGAGCAGCACGCCGATACTATCGATGGGCGCATCGGCCTGGCCGAAGCCTTGCGCCAAGACGTGCGCCTGGCCGAGGCGCGCCTGGCCTACGAAATGCTGCAAGACACGTGCGCGCAGGCGCTCGCGCCCGACCATCCGCACACCTTGCGCGCGCGCGCCGGGCTGGCCGCAACCTTGGCCCAACAGGGGCAGCACGAGACGGCGCTTGCCATCCAGGAAGACGTGTTACGCCGCTGCGAGCAAAGCCACGGCGCGGCCCACCCCGCCACCTGCGAACACTTGGCCGCGCATGCGGCGCTGTTGGTGTTGGCGGGCGAAGCGGGGCGCGCGCGCGCCGCCCTCGAGCGCGTGCTCGAGCTGCGCCGCCAGCTGCTGGGCGGCGAGCACGAGGACACACTCGACTGCATGCACGAGCTGGCCTTGCTGCTGCGCCACGGCGGCGAGCTGGCGCAAGCGCGCCAATTGCTTGAATGCGTGGTGGGCGCGCGCGAGCGGCACGGCGGCGCCGACCACGGGGCCAGCTTGCGCGCCCACGAAGCGCTGGCCGCCACCCTGGCCGAGCAGGGCCAGTTCGACGCCGCCAGCACGCGCCACGAGGCGCTCGCGCGCGCGCGCGCGCGCAGCCTTGGCGCCGACCATCCCGACACCCTCGCCACCCAGTTGCGCCTGGCCTCGGTGCTGGACCGGCAAGGCGATGTGGCCGCCGCGCGCCGTCTGCAAAACCACGTGATGCGCCTGCACGGCAGCGCGCGCGAGGGCATGCTTGGCGCTGCCTGCGGCGCCGGCCACGCGCCTGGCCACGAGCTTGCCGCGGGGCCGGCCCCGCTCAACGGGCCGCCATGGCGCGACGCCGGCAGCGCGGCCTTGGGCCAGGTCGAGGAATCGCTGCGCCAGGCCAGCGAACGCTTGCGCAGCTTCACCCACGCGGCGCGCGCGCGCGCGGGCGCGCCGCCGCCGCCCGAGACCGAACACCTGGCCGCGCTCGAAGGCAAGATCAGCCAGGTGCAGCGCTTGATCGCCAGCGAACAGCTCGAGCAGGCGCGCGACCTGGCCGACAGCTTGCGCAAGCCCTTGCTGCGCCCCGGCATCGCACCGGCCTTGCGCCGACGGGGCATGGCTGTCCTCAAGATCATGTACAAAATGCAAGGCGACAAGGACGCCTTGGCCGCCCTCGATGCCGCCGAGGCGCGCGTGGCCGGTGCGTCCCTGGGCAATGTGCAATTGGCCGGGCAATAAGCGGGGCGGCGCGAAATTATGTTCTGGGCGGGCATGCGGCGAGCGGCGGGCTTCGGGTAAAATCGCTGCATGAGAATTCTAATCAGTAACGACGACGGTTACCTCGCGCCCGGCATCGCCGCGTTGGCCGACGCGCTCGCCGCGATCGCCGAGATCGTCGTCGTCGCACCCGACAGCAATCGCTCGGGCGCCTCCAATTCCTTGTCGCTGGACCGGCCCCTGACGGTGCAGCAAGCGGCCAACGGCTTTTATTTCGTCAACGGCACGCCCACCGATTGCGTGCACGTGGCGCTCACGGGCATGCTCGAGGAGCGCCCCGACCTGGTGGTCTCGGGCATCAACAATGGTCAAAACATGGGCGACGACACGCTGTACTCGGGCACCGTCGCCGCCGCCACCGAGGGCTTCTTGTTCGGCATTCCCGCCATCGCCTTCTCGCAAGTGGCGCATGGCTGGGAACACCTCGACGCCGCGGCCCGCTGCGCGCGCGACATCGTGCAGCGCCGCTTCGATCAGCTCGACGCGCCCTTCCTGCTCAACGTGAATATCCCGAACTTGCCATACGAGCGCCTCGGCAACATCCAAGCCACCCGGCTTGGCCGGCGCCACCAGGCCGAACCGGTGATCCGCGCGCTCGACCCGCGCGGGCGCGAAATTTTTTGGATCGGTCCGCCCGGCGCGAGCAAGGATGCCGGTCCCGGCACCGATTTCCACGCCGCCGCGCAAGGCTGTGTCTCGGTCACGCCCTTGCAGATCGATTTGACCCACAAGCAGCAGCTCGAGCAGCTGGCGCGCGCCTTGGCATGAGGACGCGGCGATGAAACAGCGCAGCAGCACCTTCCCCTTGCCGATCTCGTCGGTGACTGGCGCGCCCGGCAAGGAGCGCGCCGCCGTGGCCACGCCGCAGACGGCGACCCAGAACGCGGCCCGCCACGCCGTCCATGGCAAGCCGGCTGTGCCGGCCTGGGGCACGGCCGCGCCATCGCGCGCCCACAGCGAGGCGCAAGCGCGCGCCCAGGCCGCGCCGGTGCTGGGCGTGCCGCGCCAAAACCCCCTGGTGTCGGAGGCGGTGCGGCGCGCCATGGTCGCGCGCGTGGCCAAGCAGGGCGTGCAAGATACGCTGGTGCTGGGCGCGCTCGAAAGCGTGCCGCGCCACCAATTCATCGAGCCGGCCCTTTCGACCCAGGCTTATATCGACGCCTCGCTGCCGATCGGACACAACCAGACCATCTCGCAACCCTACATCGTGGCGCGCATGATCGAGGTGATGCGCAATGGCGGGCAGCTCAAGCATGTGCTCGAGATCGGCACCGGCTGCGGTTACCAGGCGGCCGTGCTGGCCTGCGTGGCGCAGCAAGTGTTTTCCATCGAACGCATCAAGCCCTTGCACGAATTGGCCAAGACAAATTTGCGTCCGCTGCGCATTTCCAATCTGCGTTTGCAATACGGAGATGGTATGCTAGGCTTGCCGCAAGCGGCCCCCTTCGACGGCATCATCCTGGCCGCCGCCGGGCTCGAAGTGCCGCAGGCGCTGCTCGAACAACTGGCCATCGGCGGACGCCTGGTGGCCCCGGTGGGCGCGCGCGTCCAGCATCTGCAATTGATCGTGCGCACCGGCACCTCGGCCTGGACCAGCACCACGCTCGAAGGCTGCCATTTCGTGCCGCTGCGCCCCGGCACCGTATGATGCGGCGCAAGCCGTGCATGGACTCTTCGGGCATTGAACCTTTTTAAACAGAATGAACCAAAAAAAATCCTCAGTTGTATTTGCTCTCTTGTGTCTGGGCTTGCTCGCAGGCTGCGGCACCACCACGCACCAAGCCCCCGTGATCGACCGCACCAGCGTTGACGTCGTCAAACCGGCCGAGCCGCCCAAGGAAGAGGCGCGCGGCATGTACACCGTCAAGAAGGGCGACACCTTGCTGCGCATCGCCCTCGACCATGGCCAGAATTACCGCGACATCGTGGCCTGGAACAATCTGGCCAACCCGAACGACATCAAGGTCGACCAAGTGTTGCGGGTGCAGGCGCCCGACCATCCGGTCGCCGTGGTGAGCGCTGCGGTGCCCAATCCACCCGAGTTGCGCCCGGCCGCGCCGCCGCCGCCCAAGAAGTCGAGTCCGCGCGGCGACAAGCGCCCTTACTCGGAAGCGAATCTGGCCGAGCTGCAAAAGAGCGATGCCAAGCCGGCCGAGCCCGCGCCCGCGGGTAGCGCCCCGGTCGCCGCCGTCGCAGTCGCGCCGGTCCCGGTCGCGGCCGCGCCCGCGCCGGCGGCAGCACCCGCGCCAGCATCCACCGCCAGCGACGAGGAAAAACTGAGCTGGGCCTGGCCGGCCGAGGGCAAGATCGTCGCCACTTTCGACGAGGGCAAGAGCAAGGGCATCGACATCGCCGGCAAGGCTGGCCAGCAAGTGTTGGCCGCCGGCGCCGGCAAGGTCATGTATGCCGGCAGCGGCATCCGCGGATATGGTAATCTCGTCATTGTGAAGCACAACAACAGCATGCTGTCGGCCTACGCGCACAACCGCTCGATCGCCGTCAAGGAAGGGCAGACTGTGACCAAGGGCCAACTGATCGCCGAAATGGGCGATTCGGATGCGGAGTCGGTCAAGCTGCATTTCGAAATACGATTGCAAGGAAAACCCGTCGACCCGTCGAAGTTCCTGCCCACCCGCTAGCTCGCTACCATTGGCCTTCCATGACACACTCGCCGCAACAGATGGATGAAGATTCTGGCTCGGACGATTATCCCGACGAAGAGCCCCTGATCGATGGCGCCGCCGAGGGCGGTGAAGCGGGGGAGGCCGACACCGACGCCGCCGTGGAAGTGGGCGTGGTGATCGAAAGCGTCGATGAACTCAAAAAGGTGTTGGCGGCCGAATTGTCGACCGACACCACCCAGCATTACCTGAACCAGATCGGCACCCGCCCCCTGTTGACGGCGGCGCAGGAAGTGCATTTCGCCACCCTGGCCAAGGCGGGCGAATTCTCCGCCCGCCAAACCATGATCGAGCACAATCTGCGCCTGGTGGTGTCGATCGCCAAGCACTACATCAACCGCGGCGTGGTGCTGCTCGACATGATCGAGGAAGGCAATATCGGCTTGATGCGCGCCATCGACAAGTTCGAGCCCGAGCGCGGTTTCCGCTTTTCCACCTACGCCACCTGGTGGATACGCCAGAGCATCGAGCGCGCCATCATGAACCAGGCGCGCACGGTGCGCCTGCCGGTCCATATGGTGCGCGAACTAAATCAAATCCTGCGCGCCAAATACCACCTCGAAGCCCAGCACCACAATGGCAAGGATGCCAGCGCGGAAGACATCGCCCACCTGGTGGGGCGTCCGGTGGAAGAGGTGCAAGACATCCTGGCCTTGTCCGAGCACGCCACCTCGCTGGATGCGCCGCTCGACAACGATCCCCAATCGAGCTTGATGGACATGCTGCCGGGCGAGGGCGACGACAGCCCGGACGCGCGCGCCGAGCACCACGAAATGACCATGCTGGTGCGCGACTGGCTTACCAAGCTGCCCGACAAGCAACGCATCGTCATCATGCGCCGTTTCGGCCTGGATAACGACGATCCCGCCACCCTTGAAACCCTGGCCGAGGAAATGGGCGTCACGCGCGAGCGGGTGCGCCAGATCCAGCAAGAGGCCCTCGTCAAGCTCAAGCGCGCCATGGCCGCCCGTGGCGTGGTGCGCGATTCCTTGCTATGATGCCGGCGGCGTGAAGGGCTAGGGGCCAGCCCCGCGCCACCCCTGTTCACCCTGCGCCACGACGCCGATCCACCTTGCCAAGCCGGGAAAGCCATCCTGCCCGCGACGCCGGCGTGCGCCCTGTACTCTCATTGATAAATTTTATGCAAGACAATCAAATCGACATCGAATCCCTCGACATGGACGCGCGCGGCGTGGGCCACCTGCACAACGACGATGGCACGCCGGGTAAAGTGGTGTTTGTCGAAGGCGCCTTGCCGGGCGAGCGGGTAAGCTTTGTCACGTTCAAGAAAAAGAAAAATTGGGAAGCGGCCCGCATGACGGCCTTGCACCGTGAATCGTCGATGCGGGTGGCGCCGCTGTGCCCCCATTTCGACAATTGCGGCGGCTGCTCAATGCAGCATTTGGAGAGCACGGCCCAGGTGGCGATGAAGCAGCGCGTGCTTGAAGATAATCTCTGGCACATCAGCAAGGTCAAGTCGGAAACGATCATGCGTCCCATGTACGGACCCACCTGGGCTTACCGCTACCGGGCGCGCCTGTCGGTACGTCACGTCAAGAAAAAAGACACGGTGCTGGTGGGCTTCCATGAAAAGCGCTCGGCCTTCGTGGCCGACATGAGCGACTGCAAGATCTTGCCGCCGCATGTGGCGGCCATGCTGCTGCCCTTGCGCGCGCTGGTGGGTGCGCTCTCGATCTACGAGCAAATGCCGCAGATCGAGGTGGCTGTGGGCGAAGAGACGACGGCCCTGGTGCTGCGCATCATGGCGCCCCTAAACGCGCAAGATGAAACTTTGCTCAAAGCCTTCGCCGACCAGTGGAACATCCAGTGGTGGCTGCAAACAAAGGGCCCGGAGACGGCCGCCCCTTACTATCCGCTCGAGAAACAACTGTTTTATTCGCTGCCCGAATTCGGCGTGCGCATGCCCTTCAAGCCGGTCGACTTCACCCAGGTCAACCACCACATCAACCGCGTGCTGGTAGCGAAGGCCTTGCGCCTGCTCGAAGTACAATCGAGTGATCGCGTGGCCGATCTGTTCTGCGGCCTGGGCAACTTCACCTTGCCCTTGGCCACGCTGGCGCGCGAAGTGGTGGGCATCGAAGGGAGCACCAGCTTGACCGAGCGCGCGCTGGAAAACGCGCGCGCCAACGGTTTGGAATCAAAAACCTCTTTCTCCACGCGCAACTTGTTCGAGGTGACGGGGGAGGATTTGATCGCGCTGGGCAAATTCGAGCGCATGCTGATCGATCCGCCGCGCGATGGCGCTATGGCCCTGTGCCAGGCGCTCGCCGTCGTGCGTCTAAGCAATCCAGACTTGCTGCCCAAGCGCATCGTCTATGTGTCGTGCAGTCCCTCGACGCTGGCGCGCGATGCCGGCATCCTCACCCACGAGGCGGGCTATGTGCTCAAGAAAGCGGGCGTGATCAATATGTTCCCGCACACCTCGCACGTCGAATCGATGGCCGTGTTCGACCTGGCATAGGGCGGCGCGCATAAAAAAGCCGGCCACGTGGGCCGGCTTTTTTTATGCGCGGGCGCAAGGCGCGCGCTCATGAGGCGAGGTCGTCAGTCGCGTTCGCCGCCCAGGATGCCCAGCAGGCTGAGCAGGTTGACGAAGATATTGTAGACATCGAGGTAGATGCTCAAGGTGGCGCTGATGTAATTGGTTTCGCCGCCGTTCACGATCTGTTGCACGTCATACAGGATGTAGGCCGAGAAGATGGCGATCGCCATCACCGAGATGACGATCGAGAGCACCGACATGTGCAGGAAGATGTTGGCGATCGAGGCCAGGATCAGCACGATCACGCCCGCGAACAGCCATTTGCCCATCATCGAAAAATCGCGCTTGGACACGGTGGCCACGCTGGCCATCACGGCCAGGATGCAGCCGGTGCCGCCAAAGGCGGCCATGATCAGGTTGCCGCCATTGGCAAAGCCCAAGGTGTAGGTCAGGATCGGCGCGAGCATCAGCCCCATGAAGAAGGTAAAGCCCAGCAGCAAGGCCACACCCAAGCCCGAATCCTTGGTTTTTTGGATGCCGAAGATAAAGCCGAACGCGATGGCCAGGAAGAGCAGGGTGCCGATGATGCCGCGCGGCATCATGAGGTGCGCTTGCACCCCGATGAAGGCGCCCAGCACGGTCGGGATCATCGACAGGGCCAAGAGCCAGTAGGTATTGCGCAAGACGCGGTTGCGTACCAGCGCGCTGTTGCCCGCCAAATCGTAGGCCGGACGTATATTCGAAATCATGTTGCCTCCAGTGATGAATGTTGCGTAACACTAAAAGAATAGCACGCCATCGCAAAAGCGTGCAAAATCGCCTTGAACGCCCCCGAAAACCCGCTCGCGCGGCCCCTTGGTGCGCCTTGGCGGCCCGATATGGGCTATATGGGGTGTTCTATGGTAAAATCAAAGGTTGATTGAATTCTCAATTCCTCGTTTTAAACCTTTCTTTTTATTGGAGTTTTTACAAATGGCAATCGAACGCACCCTGTCGATCATCAAACCAGACGCAGTTGCAAAAAACGTCATCGGCCAAATCTATAGCCGTTTCGAAGGCGCAGGCCTGAAAGTGGTCGCCGCCCGCATGACGCACCTGTCGCGCGCCGAAGCCGAAGGTTTCTACGCCGTGCACGCTGCCCGTCCATTCTTCAAGGACCTGGTCGACTTCATGATCTCCGGCCCTGTCATGGTGCAAGCACTCGAAGGCGAGAACGCCATCATCACCAACCGCGACCTGATGGGCGCGACCGATCCGAAGAAGGCTGAAAAAGGCACGATCCGCGCCGACTTCGCCGATTCGATCGACGCCAACGCCGTGCACGGTTCCGATTCGGCCGAAAACGCCGCTGTGGAAATCGCGTATTTCTTCCCAGCGTTGAACGTGTACTCGCGTTAATCGATTGCCCCGGCAACGGTAGCGCCGCCGCTGCATCGCAGATAGCAGCGGCTCAATGTAAGATCGCCCACCCCTGCGCCGCAAAGCGGCCCGGTGGGCGAGCTGGAAACACTTGAAGATTTTATTGTTTTTGAAGCCCTTGACCATGACGACTCTCACCAACTTGCTGGACTTCGATCCCGCGCAACTCGTCGCTTATTGCGGCGAATTGGGGGAGAAGCCGTTTCGCGCCAAGCAATTGCAGCGCTGGATACATCAATTCGGCGCGAGCAACTTCGACAGCATGACGGACCTGGCCAAGTCGCTGCGCGACAAGCTGGCCACGCGCGCCGAAATCCGCGCCCCCGCCGTCATTAGCGACCATACCTCGACGGACGGCACGCGCAAGTGGCTGGTCGACGTGGGCAATGGCAACGCCGTCGAAACCGTGTTCATTCCGGAAGAGAACCGCGGTACCTTATGTATTTCCACCCAGGCCGGCTGCGCAGTCAATTGCCGCTTCTGCTCGACCGGCAAGCAAGGTTTCAACCGCAACTTGACGGTGAGTGAAATCATCGGCCAGCTGTGGATGGCCGAATTCGCCCTGCGCCAGACCCATGGCGTGGAGCCGGGCCCGAAAGGCGAGCGCCAGATCACCAATGTCGTCATGATGGGCATGGGCGAGCCCCTGCTCAACTTCGAGCCCACCGTCACCGCCCTCAAGCTCATGCTCGACGATAACGCCTACGGCTTGTCGCGCCGGCGCGTGACCTTGTCGACCTCGGGCGTGGTGCCCATGATGGACAAGCTGGCGCAAGAAGTGCCGGTGGCGCTGGCGGTGTCGCTGCACGCCTCGAACGATCCCTTGCGCGACGGCTTGGTGCCTTTGAATAAAAAATACCCGCTGCGCGAATTGCTGGCCGCCTGCAAGCGCTACCTGGCGTTCGCGCCGCGCGACTTCATCACCTTCGAGTATTGCATGCTCGACGGCGTCAACGACAGCGACGCCCACGCGCGCGAGCTGGTCGCCCTGGTGACGGACCGCGAAGTGGGCGTGTCTTGCAAATTTAATTTAATTCCCTTCAATCCCTTCCCCGAATCGGGCTTGCTGCGCTCGCAAAATCCGCGCATCAAGGCCTTCGCCCAAGTCCTGATGGACGCGGGCATCGTGACCACCATTCGCAAGACGCGCGGCGACGACATCGACGCCGCCTGCGGCCAATTGGCTGGCGAAGTGCAAGACCGTACCCGCGTACAGGAGCGCATGGAAAAAATGGACGAATACAAGAAGAAGTTCGGCGCCGATTTCGGTCGCATCGTGGAGATTCCCTCTTGAAGGCGGCGCGCCTGCGTTATTGCGTGGCTGGCTTGGCGCTGGCCCTGCTGGCCGGCTGTGCCGGCTCGGGCCGCAGCGGCGGCGAGCTCAAGACCATGTCGGATCAAACGGCCGGCGAGAAGCGCGCCGAGATCCGCATGCGCCTGGCCATCGAATACTACGAGCAGGGCCAGTATCCGGTCGCGCTCGATGAAATCAAGCAAGCGATCGCGGCCGCGCCCGACAACGCCGAAGCGTATGGCGTGCGCGCCCTGATCTACATCGGCATGGGCGAGACGGCGCTGGCCGAGGAAAACTACCAGCGCGCAATCAAGCTGGCGCCATCGAACCCCGACCTGAGTAATAATTACGGCTTCTTCCTGTGCCAGAACGGGCGCGGCCCGCAAGCCATGCCTTACTTCGATGCGGCGCTCAAGAACCGCACCTATCTGTCGCCCGTCAAGGCCTTGATCAACGCCGGCAACTGCAGCTTGAAATTGAAGGATTACCCAGGCGCCGAGCGCTATCTGATCGAGGCCTTGCGCATCGCGCCGGACATGCCGACCATCAGCCTGGGCTTGGCACGGGTGTATGCCGAACGGCACGACTTCGCGCGCGCCGGTGTTTATATCAACCGTGTGCTGGAGTCGGCCAAGCTCGACAAGCTCGGTGCGGACGCCGTGTGGCTGGCGATCAAGGTGCAGCGCAAGCTCGGCGACAAGGCCAGCGAAGCGACACTGACGACCCTGCTGCGCCGGCACCATCCGGGCTCGGCCGAATACGCCGCGCTACAGCGCGGGGCATTTGATGAATGAGACAGGAACGACTATGAGTGAATGGGCAGAACAGGCGCCGGTTCCACAGCACAGGTCGCCCGACGGCGAGGGCGACAGTGCGCCAAGCGCGTCGGTCGGCGCGGGTCCCGGCGCGCAGTTGGCGGCCCGGCGCAAGGCGATGGGCTGGACCGTCGAACAGGTGGCCGAGCAGCTCAAGCTGGCGCGCCGCCAGGTGGTGGCGCTGGAGGCGGGCGATTATGCCGCCTTGCCCGGCTCGGCCGTCGTGCGCGGCTTCATCCGCGCCTACGCCAAGGTCGTCAAGCTCGACGCCGCACCCTTGGTGGCGATGATCCCGATCGACGCGCCGGCGCCGAACGATGCCACCTCGGTGCGCCTTGATAAGCCGGCCGCGTTTTCCGAAGTGCGCTTCCCGACTCAGGGCGCGCGTCCCTTCCCGTTCGGCTGGGTGCTGGGCGCGCTGGCCCTGGTGGTGGCGCTGGGCCTGGCCTGGCAATTCGGTTTTCTGCCCAGCCGGCTGCCGCTGCATGCGGACGCACCGGCGGCCAGCGTGCCGGCGCCGGCCGATGCCGCCGCTACGGCCTCGGCCCCGGCCCCAGCTGGCGCGGTCCTGCCTGGCGACGCCTCAAGCGCGACGCCGCAGCTCAAGTCCGACCAGGAATTAAAGCAAAACCAGCACGGCGCGGTACCTCTGATCTCCGACCCGGCCGCCGCGCAGGCCGCCGCGCCAGCAACGCCCGCGCCCGCCGCTGCGGCCACGCCGGCGCCAGTGGCTGCGGCCGCACCCGCGCCAGTGGCGCCAGCGACCAATAACGCGCTGGTGCTCACCGTGCGCCAGGATAGCTGGATCGAAGTGCGGCGCATGAATGGCAGCTCCTTGTTGCAGCGCCTGGTGCGCGCCGGCGCGACCGAAACGCTCGACATCACCGAGCCGGTGCGCCTGATCGTGGGCAAGCCGAGCGGCGTCGACGCCACCTTGCGCGGCGTCGCGCTCGAACTCAAACCCGTCAGCGGCGGCACCACCGCGCGCCTCGACCTCAAATAAGCCTTTGCTAGCACCGTCCATGTCCTTATCGAATTCTTCACCGGCAGCGCCCACCCTGGCCGAGTTTCCCGCACCCTGCGCGATCGCTTCGGGCCCGCTCGCGCGCCGCGCCAGCGTGCAGGTGACGGTCGCGCACGGCCAGCGCAAGGTGCTGGTGGGCGGCGCCGCGCCCGTGGTGGTGCAGTCGATGACCAACACCGACACCGCCGACGTGATCGCCACCGCGATCCAGGTCAAGGAGCTGGCCCGCGCCGGCTCCGAAATGGTGCGCATCACGGTCAACAATCCCGAAGCCGCCGCCGCCGTGCCCCTGATCCGCGAGCAGCTCGACAAGATGGAAATCGATGTGCCGCTGGTGGGCGACTTCCATTACAACGGCCACACCCTGCTGCGCGACTTCCCCGAGTGCGCGCGCGCGCTCTCGAAGTACCGTATCAATCCCGGCAATGTGGGGCAGGGCGCCAAGCGCGACACCCAGTTCGCCCAAATGATCGAGGCCGCCGTCAAATACGGCAAGCCGGTTCGCATCGGCGTGAACTGGGGCTCGCTCGACCAGGCCCTGCTGGCGCGCATCATGGACCAGAACGCCGCGCGCGCCCAGCCCTTTAGCGCGCAAGCGGTGATGTACGAGGCGCTCGTCACCTCGGCCGTCGAAAACGCGCTGCGCGCCGAAGAACTGGGCTTGGCGCGCGATCAAATTATTTTGTCGTGCAAGGTCTCGGGCGTGCAAGACTTGATCGCCGTGTACCGCGAACTGGCGCGCCGCTGCGCCTACCCGCTGCACCTGGGCTTGACCGAGGCCGGCATGGGCAGCAAGGGCATCGTGGCCTCGACGGCCGCGCTGTCGGTGCTGCTGCAAGAAGGGATCGGCGACACCATCCGCATCTCGCTCACGCCCGAACCGGGGGGCGACCGCACGCGCGAGGTGATCGTGGGGCAGGAAATCCTGCAAACCATGGGCTTGCGCAAATTCGCGCCCATGGTCATCGCTTGCCCCGGCTGCGGGCGCACCACCTCGACCACCTTCCAGGAATTGGCCGACAATATCCAGACCTATCTGCGTGAGCAAATGCCCGAGTGGAAGCTGGCCTATCCGGGCGTGGAAGCGATGAACGTGGCCGTGATGGGCTGCATCGTCAACGGCCCGGGCGAATCGAAGCACGCCAACATCGGCATCAGCCTGCCCGGCACGGGCGAGTCGCCAGCCGCGCCGGTGTTTGTCGACGGCCACAAGACGGTGACCTTGCGCGGCGAACGCATCGTCGAAGAATTCCAAGCCATCGTGCTCAACTACGTACAAACGAACTACGCTAAGAAACCAGAACATGTCTGAGATTAAAAAAGCCGAAAAAATCACCGCCATCAAGGGGATGAACGATATCCTGCCGGAGGACGCGCCCTTGTGGGAGCTGTTCGAAAACACCGTGCACTCGGTATTGAAAAGCTACGGCTTTGAGAAAATCGTCACGCCTATCGTCGAGAACACGGCCCTGTTCAAGCGCGCCATCGGCGACGTGACCGATATCGTCGAAAAGGAAATGTATTCGTTCACCGATTCGATGAATGGCGACGCCCTCTCGCTGCGCCCGGAAGGCACGGCCAGTGTGGTGCGCGCGGTGATCGAGCACAATCTGGTGTACGAGGGGCCCAAGCGCATCTGGTACAAGGGCCCGATGTTCCGCCACGAGAAGCCGCAAAAGGAGCGCTACCGCCAGTTCTTCCAGGTGGGCGCCGAAGCGATCGGCTTCGCCGGCCCGGACATCGACGCCGAACTGATCATGCTGTGCCGCCGCCTGTGGGACGACCTTGGCCTTGAAAACATCGGCCTCGAGCTCAACTCGATCGGCGACGCCGCCGAGCGCGCGCGCCATCGCGCCGACCTGATCACCTATTTCGAGGCGCACCAGGAGCTGCTTGACGAAGAAGCCAAGCGCCGCCTGCACAGCAATCCCTTGCGCATCCTCGACACCAAGAACCCCAAGATGCAGGCCCTGGTCAATGAGGCGCCCAAGCTGCTCGACTACCTGGGCGCCGAATCGATCGCCCACTTCGAGGGCGTCAAGCAGATCCTCGACCACAATAACATCCCCTACAAGATCAACCCGCGCCTGGTGCGCGGTCTGGACTACTACAACCGCACCGTGTTCGAATGGGTGACCGACTCGCTCGGCTCCCAAGGCACGGTATGCGCGGGTGGACGCTACGACCCCTTGATCGAATCGTTCGGCGGCAAACCCACGCCGGCGGTCGGTTTCGCGATGGGGATCGAGCGCTTGATCGCGCTGATGAAGCTGGCCGGCGAGCCGGCGGCGCAAGCCGCTTGCGACGTCTACATGGTGCACCAGGGCCAAGAGGCGCAGCTGCAAGCATTCGTGCTGGCCGAGCGCATCCGCGACGCCGGCCTCGATGTCGTGCTACATTGCGCCACGGCGGCCGGCGCTGGCAGCTTCAAGAGCCAGATGAAAAAAGCCGACGGCAGCGGCGCGGCTTACGCGGTGATCTTGGGCGACGATGAAATCGCCGCCGGGCTCGCCACGGTCAAGGCGATGCGCTGTAGCGACCCGGAGCATCAGCAAGCGAAGGTGCCGTTCGACGACGTGGTCGATCACCTGGTCGAGCAGATCGTGGGCGACGGGCATGACCACGACCACGTGCACTACCACCATTGATTTGTGTTTTTCCCCATTAACCAACCCAGCTACTTTTAAGTCAATCTCATGGCATACGATCTCGAAGAACAAGAACAGCTAGCCTCCTTGAAGGCATTCTGGAACCAATTCGGCAACCTCCTGAGCTGGGTGGCGATCGCGGCCATGACCGCTTTCGCCGGCTATGCATGGTGGAACAAGCACCAGCACGAGCAAGCGGAAAAGGCCTCCGAGCTGTACGTGACCTTGCAAAAGGAAGTGACGGCCAAGGACAACGCCAAGGTCCAGCGCATCGCGGGCGACATGCAAGCCAATTTCGGCGGCTTCAAGCTCGCCGGCATGGCCGTCGGCGCCGCTTCCTACGCACCCATGAGCGCCCTGGTGGCGGCCAAGAGCGCGTTTGACGCCAACGACCTCAAGACCGCCAAGGCCCAGCTGCAGTGGGCGATCGAGCACGGCAACGACGAATACAAGAGCGTGGCCAAGCTGCGCCTGGCCGGCGTGCTGCTCGATGAAAAAGCCTACGACGACGGCCTCAAGCTGCTGTCCGGCGATTTCGCGCCGCACTTCACCAGCGCCGTGGCCGACCGCAAGGGCGATTTGCTGGTCGCGCAAAACAAGCTGCCTGAGGCGCGCGCCGCCTACCAGGCTGCGCTGGACGCCACCGACAAAAAAGATCCGGCGCGCGGGCTGATCGAAATGAAGCTCGAGTCCATCGGCGGCAGCGCCAAGACGCCAGCCTGATTTTCACCATGACCGGCCGGCCCGCGGCGCGCCAAGCGCGCGCGGGCTTTGTGCTCTTTGTAAGACTGATTGCGTTTCAAGACAAGGTTACCGATATGCGTATGACCAAGAAGCTCGTGGGACTGGGTGTGCTGGCGCTGCTGGCAGGATGTTCCTCGCTCAATCCCTTTGGCTCCAAATCGAAAGGCGGCGATCCCGCGCCGCTCACCGACATCAAAGGCACGATGGCCGTGCGCACCGCCTGGACCGCCAGCGTGGGCAAGGGTGCGGGCGCGTTCGCGCCGGTGCAGGACGGCGGCAGCATCTACGCGGCGGGCGCCGATGGCGCCATCGTGGCGCTCGACGCGGCCAGCGGGCGCCAGTTGTGGCGCGTCGCCGCCGGCACCAGCCTGTCGGCCGGCGTGAGCGTGGCCGATGGCGTGCTGGTGGTGGGCGCCGTCAAGGGCGGCCTGCTCGCCTTCGACACCAGCGGCAAGGCGCTGTGGAAGGCGCAAGCGTCCTCCGAGATCTTGTCGGCGCCGGTGGTGGGGCAGGGCATGGTGGTGGTGCTGAGCCTGGACAGCCGGGTGGTCGGCTACGACGCCAAGACGGGCGACAAGAAGTGGACCGTGCAGCGCATCGCGCCGGCCCTGACGATGCGCAATTCGCCAGGCATGGTCATCAACGGCAAGGAAGTGATCGTCGCCCAGCCGGGCGGTAAGCTGCTGGCGCTGGCGCTGGCCACCGGTGCCACGCGCTGGGAAGCGGCGCTGGCCGAAGGCCGCGGCGCCACCGAACTCGAACGCGTCACCGACGTCGGCGGCGTGCCCTTCATCTTTGAGCGCGACGTGTGCGCGGCCTCCTACCAGGGCCGCATTGGCTGCTTCGACGTGGCCACCGGCGCGCCGCGCTGGAACAAGGAGTTTTCCTCGCACGTGGGCGTGGGCGCGGACCAGCGCTTCGTGTTCGGCGCCGACGACAAGGGCAACCTGGCCGCCTTCAACCGTGACGGCGGCGCCAGCGCCTGGCGCAACGACAAGCTGGCCCTGCGCCGCCTGTCCACGCCGGTGTCGGTTGGGCGCGCCGTCGCCGTGGGCGACCTCGAAGGCGTGGTGCATTTCCTCTCGCGCGAGGACGGCGCCTTCCTGGCGCGCGTCAAGACCGATGGCAGCGCAATCCATTCGGCCGGCCTGATCGCCGGTTCGAATCTTATATTTCAAACTCAATCTGGGACAGTGACCGCTATCGCGGTCGAATAACACCATGAAGCCGGTAATCGCATTAGTTGGTCGACCCAACGTCGGAAAATCGACCTTATTTAATCGTCTCACCCGCTCGCGCGACGCGCTGGTGGCGGACTTGCCTGGCCTGACGCGTGACCGTCATTACGGCGAGGGCCGGATCGGCGAGCGTCCCTTCCTGGTCATCGACACCGGCGGCTTCGAGCCGGTGGCCAAGGAAGGCATCATGCACCAGATGGCGCTGCAGACCAAGCAGGCCGTGGCCGAGGCCGACGTCGTCGTGTTCATCGTCGACGGGCGCCAAGGCTTGACCCCGCACGACAAGACCATCACCGACTTCTTGCGCAAGACCGGGCGCAAGGTGATGCTGGTGGTGAACAAGAGCGAGGGCATGAAGTACACCTCGGTGGTGGCCGAGTTCTACGAGCTGGGCATGGGTGATCCCTACGTGATCTCGGCCGCGCATGGCGACGGCGTGCACGACCTGGTGACCGAGATGCTCGACGAAGCCTTCGCTTCGCGCGCCCCCGACCTTGAAGAACTCGAGCCGGCTTCGCGCGGCGTCAAGATCGCCATCGTGGGCCGCCCCAACGTGGGCAAGTCGACCCTGGTCAACACCCTGATCGGCGAAGAGCGTGTGATCGCCTTCGACATGCCGGGCACCACGCGCGACGCCATCGAGATCCCCTTCGAGCGCGACGGCAAAAACTATACGCTGATCGACACGGCCGGCATCCGGCGCCGCGGCAAGGTGTTCGAGGCGATCGAAAAATTCTCGGTCGTCAAGACGCTGCAATCGATTTCGGAAGCGAACGTGGTGGTGCTGCTGCTCGACGCCCAGCAAGACATCTCCGAGCAAGACGCCCACATCGCCGGCTTCATCCTCGAATCGGGGCGTGCCCTGGTGGTGGCGGTGAACAAGTGGGATGGCTTGCGCACCGACCAGCGCGACGAAATCAAGATCGACCTCGACCGCAAGCTCGACTTCCTGTCCTTCGCCAAGACCCATTTCATCTCGGCCTTGAAGGCGACCGGCATCGGCCCCTTGATGAAGTCGGTCGACGCCGCCTACGCCGCCGCCACCGCCGATCTGTCCACGCCGCGCTTGACGCGCGCCTTGATCGAAGCGGTGGAAAAGCAAGAACCCAAGCGCAAGGGCTCGATCCGGCCGAAGATGCGCTACGCCCACCAGGGCGGGCAAAATCCGCCCATCATCGTCATCCACGGCAACGCGCTCGATGCCATTGGCGAGCCTTACAAGCGTTACCTGGAAAAGCATTTCCGCGATACCTTCAATCTGGTGGGCACCCCGCTGCGCATCGAATTGCGCGTCGGTAAGAACCCGTTTGCAAAAGGTCAGAAATAAGCGGGGGCGCACGACAGGAAAGCGCAAAACAGGTTACAGTAGCTGTGAATCGCGGGGCCGGCGCGTAAAAAGCGTGGGCGCCCCTTGAAATCGAGCCAGTCGTCTCCAATTCTTAAGTACAACAACATCACGGAGCTGTTATGAGCAACAAAGGGCAACTGTTACAAGACCCATTCCTCAATGCCTTGCGCAAAGAGCACGTTCCTGTTTCCATCTATCTCGTCAACGGGATCAAGCTGCAAGGCCATATCGAGTCCTTCGACCAGTACGTCGTCTTGCTGCGCAATACGGTCACCCAGATGGTGTACAAGCACGCCATTTCCACCGTCGTGCCGGCGCGCGCCGTCAACCTCAACCTCGAAGCCGAAGCGGAGTGATCTTCACGCCGTCCTCATCCCACGTCCGGGCCCGCCCCGGACGCACGCACTTGCTTGACCCGGGTAGCCGATGCGCGCGGCGCTAGTTGGCATTGACTTCGGCAAGGGCGACTTCGCCGCCAGCGTCGAGGAATTGTCATTGCTGGCCCGTTCGGCCGGCGTCGATCCCGTTTGCACCATCACGGCGCGCCGTTCCAGTCCCGATCCAGCCTATTTCGTCGGCAGCGGCAAGGCCGATGAAATCAAGGACGCCTGCGCCTTCGACGGCGTCGAGATCGTCATCTTCAACCACGCGCTCTCGCCGGCCCAGCAACGCAATCTGGAAAAACGCCTGGAAGTGCGCGTGCTCGACCGCACCAGCCTGATCCTCGACATTTTCGCCCAGCGCGCCCAAAGCCACGAAGGCAAGCTGCAGGTTGAATTGGCCCAGCTGCAGCACCTGGCCACACGCCTGATCCGCGGCTGGACCCACCTCGAGCGCCAAAAAGGCGGTATCGGTTTGCGCGGCCCGGGCGAAACCCAGCTCGAGACCGACCGCCGCCTGATCGGCGAGCGCGTCAAGATGCTGCGCGCGCGCCTGGAAAAGCTGCAGCGCCAGCGCGAAACCCAGCGCCGCTCGCGCGGGCGCAGCCACACCTTCTCGGTCTCGCTGGTCGGCTACACCAATGCCGGCAAGTCGACCCTGTTCAACGCGCTCACCAAGGCTGGCGTGTACGTCGCCAACCAGCTGTTCGCCACGCTCGACACCACCTCGCGCCGCGTCTACCTGAATGCGGAAGCGGGCAGCATCGTCGTCTCCGACACGGTCGGTTTCGTGCGCGAGCTGCCGCACCAACTGGTGGCGGCGTTTCGCGCCACGCTCGAGGAAACCATCCACGCCGACTTGCTGCTGCACGTGGTCGACGCGGCCAGCCCGGCGCGCATGGAGCAGATCGAGCAAGTGAACCTGGTGCTCAAGGAGATCGGGGCCGACCATATCCCGCAAATCCTGGTCTGGAACAAGATCGACGCGGCCGGCCTCGAGCCTGCCGTCGAGCGTGATGAATATGCT
The DNA here is from genome assembly GCA_040388555.1 of Pseudomonadota bacterium. GTDB lineage: Bacteria > Pseudomonadota > Gammaproteobacteria > Burkholderiales > Burkholderiaceae_D > Telluria_A. Next base: position 29,721 of record JAZKBP010000044.1, on the reverse strand, counting down.
AAAATCAGCCGCGTTTTCATCAGCGCGCAAAGCGGCGCCGGCCTCGATCTGTTGCGCGACGCGGTAGCCGAAGCGTCCATGGCGGCGTCCGGCCGCGTCAGCACGGGCGCCGCGTATGACGCCGCGAATGACGCCGCGGACGCGGACGACGCCGGCGTGCAAGGCGCCCAAGCCGAAGCGTTTGACAGTAATCCCACCACCACCAACGTCGGACCACGATAGTATGCTCGCGAACCTCTTCAAACGATTTGGCCTGACGCGCGCGCACGACGGCGCACGTCCGCTGGCCCAGGAAGGCCGCCGTCCCGAGGGCGGCCCGCCCGACCTCGACCAGCTATGGCACGACTTCAACGAGCGCATCGCGCGCCTGTTCGGCCAAAAGAACCCGCAAGACCCAGGCGGCGGGCGCAATCGCGGCGGCGGCGACATGAAAGGCGCGGCCGTGATGGCCGGCGTGGTGTTTTCGGTGGTGGCGCTGATCTGGCTGGCCTCCGGCTCGTTCATCGTGCAGGAAGGCCAGACCGGCGTCGTCATGACGTTCGGGCGTTACAGCCACATGACGCCGGCCGGTTTCAACTGGCGCTGGCCGTATCCGTTCCAGTCGCACGAGACGGTCAACGTGCAGCAGGTGCGCACGGTGGAAGTGGGCTACCGCACCAGCGTCAAGAACAAGCAGCCGCGCGAGGCGCTGATGCTCACCGATGACGAGAACATCATCGACATCCAGTTCGCGGTGCAGTACACGCTCAAGGACCCCAAGGCCTGGCTGTTCAACAACGCCAACCAGGACGAGACGGTGCACCAGGTGGCCGAGACCTCGATCCGCGAAATCGTCGGGCGCAGCAAGATGGACTTCGTGCTCTACGAAGGGCGCGAGAAGGTCGCCAGCGACGTGCACAAGCTGATGCAGCAGATCGTCGACAAATACACGCTCGGCGCGCTCATCACCAACGTGACAATGCAAAACGTGCAGCCGCCCGAGCAGGTGCAAACGGCCTTTGACGACGCGCTGCGCGCGGTGCAGGACCGCCAGCGCGCCAAGAACGAGGGCGACGCCTACGCCAACAATGTGATCCCGAGCGCCAAGGGCGACGCGGTGCGCCTGATGCAGGACGCCGAGGCCTACAGCGCCAAGGTCACGGAAAACGCGACCGGTAACGCCGCGCGCTTCTCGCAGGTGCTGGCCGAGTACCAGAAGGCGCCGGCCGTCACGCGCGACCGCATGTATATCGACACCATGCAGCAGATTTTCACCAGCACCAGCAAGGTCATGATCGACGCCAAGTCGGGCAGCAATCTGCTGTACCTGCCGCTCGATAAATTGATCGCGCAATCGGGCGCGACGGAGCCGGCGCGCGCGGCGGCCAGCGCGCCGCCGGCGGTGCCGGCGCAAGACGCGGTGCCGACGGTGGAGATCCGTTCGCATGACAGCCGTTCGCGCGATTCGCGTGACGTGCGCGGTGATCGGGAGGGACGCTAAATGAACCGTTTTGTCATGATACTGGTCACCGGCTTCGTCGGCCTGATGATCCTGTCCTCGACCGTGTTCGTGGTCGACCAGCGCAAATTTGCGATCGTGTTCGCGCTCGGTGAAGTGCGCGAAGTGATCAGCGAGCCAGGATTACACTTCAAGCTGCCGCCGCCGTTCCAGAACGTGCTGTACCTTGACAAGGTCACGCTCACGCTCGACACGCCCGACACCGACCGCTTCATCACGGCCGAGAAAAAGAACGTGCTCATCGACGCCTTCGTCAAATGGCGCATCGTCGATCCCAAGCAGTATTACGTCAGCTTCAGCGGCGACGAGAAGGGTGCGCGCAACCGCATGAACCAGATCGTCAAGGCGGCGCTGAACGATGAAATCACCAAGCGCACCGTGCGCGAAGTGATCTCTGGCGAACGCGGCAACGTGATGGAGTCGATCCGGGTGAAAGTGGCGCTCGAGGCCAAGCAGATCGGGGTGGACATCATCGACGTGCGCCTCAAGCGGGTCGATTACGTCGAGCAGATCAACAATTCCGTGTACGAGCGCATGAAGGCCGAGCGCGCCAAGGTGGCCAACAAGGAGCGCTCGACCGGCCAGGCCGAGTCGGAGCTGATCCGCGCCGACGCCGACCGCCAGCGCACCGTGATTCTGGCCGAAGCCTTCCGTGATGCCGAGCGCATCAAGGGCGAGGGCGATGCCAAGGCCAGCCAGATCTACGCCAAGGCCTTCGGGCAGAACCCCGAGTTCTACAAGTTCTACCGCTCGCTCGAGGCTTATCGCGCCACGTTCAAGAACCGCAGCGACGTGCTGGTGGTCGATCCCAGCTCGGACTTCTTCAAGTATTTGAAAAGTTCAGGGGTTGGCAGCGCCGCGGCGCCGGGCAAGAAGTAAGCTGGGCGCGGGTCCGGGCCTCACCAGGCCCCGGACTCGCTGGAACGCACGCATGAGCTCATCCTGCGGGTCGCGCAAGCCTTAGCCTGGCGTGGCCGCATGCACGACCTTGTCGTTGGCCATCACATTGCGCGTTGCGATCTGCGGGCAGCGCATGCAAGCCTTCACGCCTTCCTGGGCCCACCAGACGCAAGTGGGGCGAATCACGCAAATAGCATAGTCGTCGACGACCTGGTCGACGCCCGCGACGATTTTTTCAGCCAATTGACAGCCATTGGTTTGCTCATTGTGATGGGCGCAGTTGCTGCCCATGCATGGGCCGGCCACGCGAAAAACTTCGTTGGGGGCAACGCCGCCCAGTTTCGCTTCGAGCTCCTTGCTCGGTTCAATCAACTGCTTCAAAAACATAACTTTGGGCGCCTTGGCGTCTCCGCCTACCACGCCAAATACGCGGCCTCCTTCGCTATCCCAAGGGGCACTGGGACACATGGATCCTTTTTCGGACATGATGTTGCGTCTCCGTTTTTATGGTTAGTCTTGGCGAGCTTAAAAAATGGCAACCAGCTGCGCTGATTGCCATTTTGTCAGCCAAATGGATTAGTGCACTTGGACGTTGCTGATCGCGCCAGCATCGATCGTGCCGGCGTTCAGAACCGAGCCCGACAGGATGTTGGTGTTCAGTTGCGTCGCCAAGATGCCGCCGGCGATGATGATGCGGCTCAGTACCAGAGCGCCGCCGGAAACGGAAGCGCACTCTTGTGCCGACATTTCGTGCGCGTGCGTGACGCGTTGCACGGCTTGTTCGATGGCGCAATCCAGGTCAGCCAGGTCCAGGCGTTGTGGACGATTTACAGTCTTTTTCATTTTGTTCCTTAATTAATTAATGATTAAAATTATAAAAAACTACTGCTTAACTACACCAGTTTGCTGTTGACCAGCAATTGATGCCTCTCCTTGACCCGGATGCAAACGGGGGCCAATGACCATCCATGGCGATGGCGGCGTCACGACGCATTTGTCAACGCTGCCGAAATTGCCATGTTTACATTGAGGAAATATGCCTCGAATTTTCGGACCGGACAAGCCGTATTTTCAATCGAACATTCGGGGCGCCACCCATTTCAGTTCTCCTGCGCAAGGTAAGTCGATGTGGTGCAATGGATGGGTAATTCCGGCTGGAAATTGAACTTATTCTTGGTTATCGGTATGCCAAGCTTGCGTGAATGCTTGCACTGGGAAGAATGCAAAAAACGGCAGGACGGCGCCTTGCGCACGGCGCCAAGGCCAGGCGGCGCCGCCCGCGCGGCGGCGCGCTGTGCAGTGCAGCATGAAAAGATGCATGCCTGTTGTGGAAAACTCACAAAAAACCACGAAAACTCACAAATCGCCCACGCAAGGCGCGCCACGCGCTGGCATGGCGGCGCCCAATCCGCATGCCGATGGCATTGCAGGCTGGGCGCGACGGGACTTGAATTGATCGCAATTTGATCCCTGAGCGGCCTCAAATTCAGGTAAAATTGATGGTTCGGCGCACCATTTAGTTTGCGCCGTTTGCCGTTTGTTGAGCCTAATTGTTGTCCCTAATTTAAGCGTCTCCGTCCCATGCCGAATTGGCTTTTGCCCGAAAATATCGCTGACGTCTTGCCCTCCGAAGCGCGCAAGATCGAAGAGCTGCGTCGCCGCATGCTCGATAATTTTCGCCTGTACGGCTACGAACTGGTGATGCCGCCCCTGCTCGAGTACGTCGATTCGCTGCTCACCGGCGCCGGCGCCGACACCGACCTGCGCACCTTCAAGCTGGTCGACCAGATTTCCGGCCGCATGCTTGGCCTGCGCGCGGACATGACGATCCAGGTCGCGCGCATCGACGCCCACCTGCTCAACCGCGCCTCCGTCACCCGCCTGTGCTACGCCGGCAGCGTGCTGCACACGCGTCCCTCGGGCTTGCACGCCACGCGCGAGCCGCTCCAGATCGGCGCCGAAATCTACGGCCATGCCGGCCTCGAGGCGGACGCCGAAATCCAGGAACTGGCCCTGTCCTCGCTGGCGCTGGCTGGCTTCGACGCGGTGCGCCTGGACCTGTCGCACGTGGGCGTGCTGCGCGCCATCCTGGACCAGGACAGCGCCGCGCAGCGCGACGAGGCGGCCCTGTACACGCTGTTGCGCGCCAAGGATGCGCCCGGCCTGGCCGCGCTCACCGCCAACTACAAGCCGGCCGTGCGTGCGGCCCTGTTGGCTCTGCCCAATCTGTATGGCGACATCGACGTGCTGGCGCGCGCGCGCGCGCTGCTGCAGCCGCTGCTGCCAGAGGCGCCCGGCATCGGCCGCGCGCTGGCCGAGCTGGCTGCCCTGGCCGGCAGCGCGCTCGGACGCGCCGAAGTGGCGATCGACCTGGCCGACCTGCGCGGCTACCAATACGAAAGCGGCGCCATGTTCGCTTTGTTCGTGCCGGGCTTGCCGAACGCCGTCGCGCGTGGCGGACGCTACGATCACGTGGGCGAAGCCTTCGGCCGCGCCCGTCCGGCCACCGGCTTTTCGCTCGACCTGCGCGAGCTGGCGCGCCTGTTGCCGACGGCTGAACGCAAACACTCCATCCGCGCACCGTGGGGCAACGCCCCCGAGCTGCGCGACAAGATCAGCGCGCTGCGTCGCGCGGGCGAAGTCGTGATCCAGTCCATGCCGGGTCACGACAACGAGCAGGACGAGTTCGAGTGCGATCGCGCGCTCGTGCTCGAAGATAGCAACTGGATTCTCAAAAACTTAGGCTAAGTGTGATGTCAAAGAAAAACGTGGCAAAAAACGTCGTCGTTATCGGTACCCAGTGGGGCGATGAAGGCAAAGGCAAAATCGTCGATTGGCTGACCGATCACGCGCAAGGCGTGGTGCGTTTCCAGGGCGGCCATAATGCGGGCCATACGCTCGTCATCGGCGGCCAGAAAACGGCACTCCAGCTGATCCCGTCGGGCATCATGCGCCCTGGCGTGGCCTGCTACATCGGCAACGGCGTGGTGGTGTCGGTGCCGGACGTGATGCGCGAGATCGACAAACTTGCCGCGATCGGCGTGGAAGTGGCGTCGCGCCTGAAGATCTCCGAGGCTTGCCCGGCGATCCTGCCTTACCACGTGGCGATCGACGTGGCGCGCGAAGTGGCGCGCGGCGCTGCCAAGATCGGCACCACCGGCAAGGGCATCGGCCCGACCTACGAAGACAAAGTAGCGCGCCGCGCCATCCGCATCGCCGACATGCTCAACGAAGAGCGCTTCGCCGAAAAGCTGCGCGAGAACCTCGACTACCATAACTTCGTGCTGACGAATTATTTGAAGGCGAGCCCGGTCGAATTCCAGAAGACCTTTGACGACGCGATGGCCCTGGTGCCGCGCCTGCGTCCGATGGTGGGCGACGTGTCCTCGGCGCTGTACGCGGCGCACAAGGCGGGCGGCAATCTGCTGTTCGAAGGCGCGCAGGGTTCGCTGCTCGACGTCGACCACGGCACCTATCCCTTCGTGACGTCCTCGAACTGCGTGGCCGGCAACGCCGCCGCCGGTTCCGGCGTGGGCCCGAACATGCTGCACTACATCATGGGCATCACCAAGGCCTACACCACGCGCGTGGGCTCGGGCCCATTCCCGTCCGAGCTGCCAACGGACGCCGGCGTGGGTCAGCACCTGTCCTCGGTCGGCCATGAATTTGGCACCGTCACCGGCCGCGCGCGCCGCTGCGGCTGGTTCGACGCCGCGCTGCTGCGCCGCTCGGTCCAGATCAATGGCGTGACCGGCATGTGCTTGACCAAGCTCGACGTGCTCGACGGCCTGGCCTCGCTCAAGCTGTGCACCGGCTACAAGCTCGATGGCCGCGATGTCGACATCTTCCCGGTGGGTGCGGAAGACGCGGGCCGCTGCGTGCCCGTGTACGAAGAGATGCCCGGCTGGACCGAGAGCACGGTGGGCGCCAAGTCGCTGGCCGACCTGCCGGCCACCGCGCGCGCCTATATCCGCCGCATCGAGGAACTGGTGGGCGTGCCCGTCGATATGGTCTCGACCGGACCTGACCGCGAAGAGACGATCGTGCTGCGTCACCCATTTGAATAATCCAAAACACAAAAGAACAGAATCGAGGAGCCAATGACTACCCCACCATCGACCGACAAAGACCTTTGGGTATCCTGGGACGAATACCACCGCCTGATCGAGCGCCTGGCGCTGAAGGTGTACGAATCGGGCTGGAAGTTTGACCAGGTGCTGTGCCTGGCGCGCGGCGGCGTGCGCCCGGGCGACGTGTTCTCGCGTATTTTCGACGTGCCGCTGGCGATCCTCTCGACCAGCTCCTACCGCGAAGAAGCGGGCACCGTGCGCGGGGACCTCGACATCGCCAAGTACATGACCATGACCAAAGGCCCGCTGGCCGGTCGCATCCTGCTGGTCGACGACCTGGCCGATTCGGGCGTGACCTTGAACAAGGTGACCCGCCACTTGAGCGAGAACTTCTCCGGCGTGACTGAAGTGAAGTCGGCTGTCATCTGGGTCAAGGGCTGCTCGTCGATCCGTCCCGACTACTTCCTGGAAGACCTGCCGCACAATCCGTGGATCCATCAACCGTTCGAGGACTACGACGGTCTGCGCCCGCACCAGCTGGCGGCGTGGATGAAGAAATTCGACAAATAAGAGTGCGTTATTGACGATCGCGCCGGCGGCATTGCGTTTGCAGTGCCGCCGGCGTCTTTTTATGCGGCCGCCGCGCGCGCTGGCCATGTTCGGAACGACGACGCACTGATTTTTTCCGATTCGACGAGGGGGCCAGATGGCCAATGAAGTGCTTCCGTTTATCGCCCTATTGGTGGCCTTGTTCGCGGGCCTGCACCTGGCGGCGCTGATCCTCGTCGTCAGCCGCTTGCTGCGCCTGCCGCTGTGGGCGCCGCTGTCGGTGCCGGCCGCGCGCGAGAAGCTTGGCGAGATGGTCCAGGTGCTCGACCTGGCGCGCGCCCTGCTCGAGCATCACGGCTTTCGCTATCAGCATAGCCAGCAGGTGCGCTCGCTGGCGGCCATCGACGGCGTCTCGCCTGGTTGCTGCGACTTTTACTACCATGCCGGCCATGACGTGCATGCGCAGGTCAATCCGGCCGAGATCGCGACCGTCACCGGTCTGTTTAGCATCCACCTTTGGAACGTCCATGTCGATGACAGCGTCGTCGTCACCGTCAACGGCGTGCTCCATGCCTTGACGCAGGCGCCGCGGCGCATCCGCATCGGCGACGCGCGCGCCGCCGATTTCGCGGCGCACCTGGCCGCGCACCTGGCGGCGCGGGACGCTATCGCTGCACAGCGCTGCTCATGCGACGATGCCATCTTGCGCGCCGCTGCGTTCGGCGCCCGTCTGCTGCCCGAACTGCAAGAGCAGGGCGTCGTCTATCAGCGCGGCATGCGCGAGGGCGAGGCGGTCTATGCTTATCGCTTCAAAGCGGCGGTGGCGGCCGCATGGCGCTTGCGTCGCGGCGCGGCGCGCAAGGCGATCAAGCCCATTGCCGAAGCGGTGGCGCCCACGCCCGAGCAAGTGGCGGGTGCGCAGCAGGCTTATGAGCGCAACGCCTTTGTGCGCACACTGTGCACCTTGCGCGGTTTGTCCGCACCGCGCTGGTTCCGCTGGACGACGTTCGCGTTTTCGGGGGCGGCCTTTCTGGCGCTGGGCGCCTGGCTCTGGGGCTGGGCGGGCGCCTTGACGATCGGCGCCGTCATCGCCGTTCACGAGGGCGGACACTGGCTGGCCATGAAATTGGCGGGCTTTCGCGATGTCCAGGTCTTTTTCGTGCCCGGCATGGGCGGCGCCACCAGCGGCGAAAAACACGAAGCCACGCCACTGACGCATCTGCTGGTGTATCTGGCCGGACCAGTCCCCGGGATGCTGTTGGCGCTCGCAGGATTCGCGCTTACGGTTGTGCATCCGGACTGGCTGGCGCCGGCTTGGCACGCGCGCGTGATGATCGTCCTGGGCGCGACGCTATTCATCAACTGGATCAATCTGCTGCCGGTGCTGCCGCTCGATGGCGGCCGTGTGATCGAGCTGCTGGTCATCGCGCGCCTGCCGTGGATGCGCCTGGTGTTCATGCTCGCCAGCGTGGGCCTGATCCTGGGTGCGGGTTTCGCGCTGGGCGACAATGTCCTGCGTGGGTTCGGCGTGCTGATGCTCATTGGCTTGCCCCAGCAATACCGCATTGCCAAGGCGGCTGCGGCTTTGAAGCGCGAGAAGTGGTCGACGCCGGCGCACGCGAGTGACCACGCGACGCAGGCCACGCACCTTTACGACTTCCTGTCGCAGACCGAATTCAAGGGGTGGAAATTCCAGACCCGCCTGTCGATTGCGCGCGCGCTGATGCCGCGCTTTCTCGCAAGCCCGCCCAATTGGAAGGAGGGCCTGATTGGTGCGAGCGCCTATCTTGCCTGCCTGCTCGCCCCGGCGATCGTATGGTGCGCCTTGATGATAGGCGCACCGGACGAGACGCGCGCCGCATTCGCACGCGCCTTCTCGAGCCGGGCAACGGCGGCATACACCAAGCCCACGCCGGCGCAGTTGGCTGCCCAAGTGCAAACGCAGCGCAATCGCCGCGCCCACCAGCTCGCGCGGGCGGTGGGCCCGGCGCGTGCGCAAGGCTTTCGCGACGCGCTTGACGACGCCTATGAAGAGGGCGACGACTACGACGCCCTGTGCCTGGCGCGCCTGTACTACAAGGAGACCGGCGGCGCCGATGCGCACTTGAGCGCGCATGCCGACGCGGCCCTTGCCTTGTCCGATGCGCTCGATGTCGATGAACATGGTGTGCCCGACACACAGAGTGCCGCCTTGCGCGCCGAAGCCGAGCAGATCGTGCGCGCGCGTCTGGCGGCGGGCGTGACGCGCGCCGACGCCACCTTGCTCGCAAGGATACGCAACGCACGGGTGGCGCGCAGCGACAGCGCCGCCACGCTGGCAATGCTGCGCGAAATCGCACAGCTGTACGCGACGTGCATGGAAAAAGGCGACGACCAGTTGATCGACGCGCGCACGGCGCTTGCCCAGGCGCTACTGCGGTTTGGCCAAACCGAGCAGGCCGAGCGCGAGCTGCGCGCCGCGATCACCGATTTGCCACCCGCAAGCGATGCCGACACGCGGGCCAAAGCCGATCGCTTGGCGACCGACCTGGCGTGGCTGATGCTTGCGAGCGGCCGTGCGCAAAAGGCGATGGAAGTGATGCCCCCGCTGGCGGCGGCAAGTTCGCAGCACACCCGCGGCGACGACAATGCGCGGCGTGAGTCCCATGCGATGCGATGGTTGGCAGCGCGTCAATTGGGCGATATGCCTGCGGCCTTGCAGCAGGCGAGGGCAATGGGCGAGGTGCATACGCCAGCGAGCGGCAACGCGCTGCTCAACTTCCTCACCGGGCGCAGCGAATCACCGGATTTTCGTACCGAGTTGATCATCATCGATACGCAGCGCGCCACCGGTGACGCCGCCGCCGCCGACATCCGCCTGGCGCGCTTTCGCAAGATGTACGCGCCCGCCAACGCACCAAGCAAGGCTCCAACTAACACGCGGACCAGCGCGCCGCCGGCGCTCGCATGCAGGATGCACGTATCGGCGTCAAACTGGCGCGCGCCGCTGCAGCAAACCTTGGCGGACATCGAGCGGCGCGAGCTGCGCTGCACGCCCTGAACCACCCATCTCGATCAGAAGGGAACACCATGCTTGAATTGCGACCGACCTGCGAACACTGCAACAAGGCCTTGCCGCCGGCAGCGCCCGATGCACGCATCTGCTCCTACGAATGCACGTTCTGCGCCGCCTGCGTCGACACCGTGCTTGGCAATGTGTGCCCCAATTGCGGTGGCGGCTTCGTGGCGCGCCCGGTTCGTCCCGCCCGCAACTGGAAGAACAATAACTACCTGGGTGCCGATCCGGCCAGCACGACCGTCAAGCACAGGCCCGTCGACGCCCACGCGCATGCCCAGTTCAGCGCGCCGATCAAGGCCATCGCCCCAGAAGAGCGTTGATGTAACGCCGTTCTAGGGCTGCGCGCCCTGCATCTGTTCGAGCGCGAAATTCTGCGCGCGTTTCAAGGCCTTGTCCACGTTCTGTTCGCGCTTGAGCGCGTTGGCGATCTCCAGTCCGGTGCGGTCGCCAATAGCCTGGAATTCGGGGATGCTCACGTATTGCAGGGGCGGGTAGGGCGCGCCGATCGACCTGGCATCGACGCTGTCGGCTTGCGCGATGGCTTCCTGCACGAAGCGCGCGAACGGCGCCGCCTTCAAGTAGTTGGCGTTGGCGTAGGTGGATGCGCGCGTGCCCGGCGGGACCGCGACCCAGCCGTGGCGTTCAGCCACGCTCTGGATGTAGTGCTGCGAGGTGGCCCAGGCGATGAACTGCTCGGCCTGGGCATGGTGCGGCGAAGTACGTGGAATGGCCAGTGCCCAGCTCCACAGCCACGCGCCGCCCTTGGCGCCGGACCCTGGCGCCGCCGCGAAGCCGAGAGTGCCGGCCACGCTTGAACGCTTCGGATCGAACAGGCTGCCGGCGGCGACGGTGGCGTCAATCCAGATCCCGCAATGCCCGCCAGCGAACAAGGCCAGGTTTTCATTGAAGCCGTTGCGTTCGGGCGTGGGTGGGCCGAAGCGGGCCAGCCAGTCCGCGTACATCGACACGGCCGCGTTCCAGGCTGCTGAGGTCAGCTCGGGGCGCCATTTTTCATCGAACCAGCGCCCGCCGCGCGCATGCACCATGGTCGAGACGAGTGCCATGTTCTCGCCCCATCCCGGTTTGCCGCGCAGGCAGATGCCGTACACGCCGGCCGCCGGGTCGTGGATCTTGGCCGCCAACGCGCCGATCTCCTCGAAGCTCGGGCGCGCCGGCATCACCAGGCCGGCTTTGTCGAACAGATCGCGCCGGTAATAGGTCATGGCGCTCTCGGCGTAGAAGGGAAGCGCGTACAACTGCGCCTCAATCGACAGATGCTTGCGCACGGCCGGCAGCAAGTCGTCGACGGCGTAGCTGGCTGGCAGGCGAGTCAGCGGCGCCAGCCAGCCATGCCTGGCCCAGATCGGCAATTCGTAGGTCCCGATCGTCATCACGTCGAACTGGCCGTCGCCGATGGCCAGGTCGCCCAGCAGACGCCGGCGCAGGGTATTCTCGTCGAGCACGCGCCAGTCGATCGCAATGCGCGGATTTTGCGCTTCGAATGCGTGCGCCAACTGCTGCATCACTGCCATGTCACTATTGTTGACGGTGCCGACGGTCAGCGTCACCTTGGCGCCGTTGCCCTTCCGGGGCGGGAATATGCCGTGCCGGTTCATGATTTTTTCCAGCGTGCCGTCGCGCCCGATCTGCGCCAGACCGTCGTTGAAAGCGGCTAGCAGCAGCTTGTGGTCCTGCGTGCGTGGCGAGAATGCAAGCGCGTAATCGGCCTGCGCCAGCGGCGCCTTCATGAATTCGAGCTTGCCGATCAGGTGCGGGCGCTGGCTGACCATCAGGTCGGCGGCCGCGAATTTATCGATCACGGCCAAATCGATTTGGTCCTGCTCGAGCAGGTCGAGGCTCTTGAGGTCGTTAAGCGTCCATTCGCGGCGCAGCGCGGCGGCGTTGTCGAAGCCGGGGAGAGTCACGCCGTCGCGCACGGCGCCAAAGCGGTACTGCCCGAGCGCCTTGAACACGGCATCGGCCTTGCGCACCGCTCCCGCTTCGCCCGCCAGCGCCAGCGTGCGCTTTTTGAGCAGACCGGTGGTGCCGCCATAAAAGCGTTTTGAATAGACGAAGTCGCCTTTTGAGCTGTCCGACAGCGCGACGATCATGCCGGCGGCGTCGCCCCTTTCGGCCTGCACGCGCGCACGCGTCCAGGTCGAGAACTGCAGTTGCACCCGGTAGCCCTTGCGCCTGAACGCCTCGCTCACCACCTCGGCGACGTAACCGCCCTCGAGCAAGCTGGCGCCCAGGTAGGGCGGGCGCTCGCCGCTGGCCAGCAGCACGGTAGGCTCGGCCAGCGTCACGCCGCTTGCGCACAGTGCGCACAGTGCGATGGAAAGGATGCCGAGTCCGCGAAAACGGTGCGCCATCATGTGCTCCCTTCCTTTGCGATGAGGCGCGCCGCTCAATGCGGCGACGGTGACAAGGTGTTGGCGTGCTGCTCGAGCAGCGCCTGCATCTGCTCGGGCGGCACCGGTCGGCTGAAAAAATACCCCTGCATCTCATCGCATTCGTTATCGCGCAAGAAGTCGTGCTGCTCCTGCGTTTCGACGCCCTCGGCGATCACCCGCAGATTGAGCTTGTGGCCGAGCGAGATGACGGCCATCGCGATGGCCTGGTCGTCCGGGTTTTCCGCCAGGTCGCTGACAAACGATTTGTCGATCTTCAGGCGGCTGATCGGGAAGGACTTGAGCGCCGACAGGCTCGAGTAGCCGGTACCGAAGTCGTCGATCGACAGCGAGATGCCCATCGCTTTGAGTTCGCGCATGCGGTCGATCGACTGGTGCAGGTCGCGCATGATCAGGCTCTCCGTCACTTCCAGCTCAAGCGCCTCGGGCGGCAGCGCGCTCTCGCGCAGCGCTTGCGCGACACGCTGCACCAGCAGTTTTTCCTCGAACTGGCGCGGCGACACGTTGACCGACATCGTGATCGGCGCCAGCCCGGCCGCGCGCCAGGCCATGCTTTGCGCACAGGCGGTGCGCAGCACCCACTCGCCGATTTCCACGATCATGCCGCTTTCCTCGGCCAGTGGAATGAAGCGCAGCGGCGACACCAGGCCGTGTTCGGGATGCTGCCAGCGCACCAGCGCCTCGGCCCCGAACAGACGGCCGCTGCGCAGGTCGACCTTGGGCTGGTACAGCACGCGCATCTGGCCTTCACCCAGCGCGTTGCGCAAGCCTTCGAGCAGCATCAGCTTTTCCTCCACGCTGGCGTTCATCTCGCGCGCGTAGAACTGGATGTTGTTGTTGCCCATTTCCTTGGCGCGGTACATGGCCGCGTCCGCGTTCATCAACAGCGCCTCCGGGCTGGTGCCGTCGTGCGGGTACATCACCACCCCCATGCTGCAGCTGACCCGCACTTCCTGGCCGGACAGGGTAATCGGCTGGCACACCGCCTCGCGGATTTTTTCCAGGATCGGCGTCACCGTCATCGGGCTGTCGATCTGGTCGGTCAGGACGATGACGAATTCGTCGCCGCCGAAGCGCCCCACGGTGTCGGTGCGGCGCACGTGCTGCACCATGCGCCCGCCCACCACGGTGAGCAAATCGTCGCCCGCGTTGTGGCCCAGGCCATCGTTGACCATCTTGAAGCTGTCGAGGTCGATGAAGGCGACCGCCACCGCGCGCGCGTTGCGCTGCGCGTGCACGATGGCTTGCTCGAGCCGCTCGTGGATCAGGCTGCGGTTGGGCAGGCCGGTCAGGGCGTCGTGGTGCGCCATGTGGCGGATGCGCTCTTCGTCGCGCTTGCGCTCGGTGATATCGCGCACGATCGCCACGATGCCGCCCTCGACCGCCACCACCTGCCCGTGCAGCCACTGCGCGCGCACCGCCGACATGGTGTTTTCCCATTCCTGCTCGTGCACGCCGCCGCTATTGGTGATGCGCACCAGGCCGTCGAAGATGCCGTTGCCGCGGCACTCAGGGAACAAGGTGCACAGGGTGCGCCCGAACAGCACATCCTTGCTCATGCCGGTCATTTTTTCGGCGCGCCCGTTGGTGGCGTCGATGATGAAGTCGATCACCGCGCCGCTGCTGTCGCGCATGCTGTGCATGACGAAGAAGGCGTCCAGGCTCGCTTCCGAGGCGGCCGCATAGGTCTCCTGGGCGCGCCGGATGCGGCTGCGCGCGCGCGTGACCTGCCAACTCCACACGCTTGCCAGCGCCACGATCAGCACCAGCACCGCGCTGGCCACGCCCGCTTCCCACAGGTGGCTGCGCCGGTTCTGCGCGAATGCGCCCATCTGCTCGGACTCGGCCAGGCCCACCACGGCCGACAAGGGGAAGCCATGCAGGCGGCGCACGCTGGTGTAACGGCGCACGCCGTCCCAGGGGCTAGCCTGCGCGCCATCGGTGGCGTCGGCGGCCGGCGTGTGTCCCTCGCCCCAGCTCATGGCGTCGCCGATGCGCAGGGCGCGGAAGGCGCCGTCCGATCCGAACAAACCGAGCACGCCGCCTTCGCCCAGGCGGGTGCGCTCGTAGCCGCTGGTGAAGTAGGCCGGATCCACCGCCACCGTGACGATGCCGGCGAAGCGGCCGGCGGTGTCGTTCAAACGGCGCGAAAAATACAGATGCCATTCGGCGCCGCCGGCGTCGCGCAGGGGGCGGCTGACGAAGGCGCTGTTGGTGTTGCTGTTTTGATGGAACAGGAAATAGCTTTGCTGCGCCACGCTCGCCATTGGCGTGGGCGGGTTGCTGGCGACGATGGCGCCGCTGCGGTCGGCGATGGACACGCTAAACACCAGCGCCGCCGGCAGCAAGTCGCGCTCGGCCAGCGCCGGCAGCGCCGCCGCCGCGCCTTTGAGTTCGACGCCGTACTTGAGCACCTTCAGGGTCTGGTCGATGCCGCCCAGATTGCGCGCCATTTGCGCTTCGTAGGTGTCCGACAGTTCGCGGATCGAGTCGTGGGCCGCGCCTTCCGCGCTGGCGCGTTCGTTGTCGATGAATTGGAAGGTGACGACCCAGATCGCCAGCAACAGCGGCAAGGCGAACAGCGGCAGCGAGATATGCGTCTCCAGGCCCAGTCCGAGCCAGCTACCCGCCGCTTTCGCTTCGCCCTTGCCCACGTGCGCTCCCCTTGTCCGCCCGGCCCGGCGCTAGTGCACCACCAGCACGGCCTTGACGGACGCGTCGAGCGCGGCCTTGTCGATGTAGCC
Organism: Pseudomonadota bacterium; assembly: GCA_040388555.1. Lineage (GTDB taxonomy): Bacteria > Pseudomonadota > Gammaproteobacteria > Burkholderiales > Burkholderiaceae_D > Telluria_A. The sequence continues at coordinate 14,491 of JAZKBP010000044.1, read as the reverse complement.
GATCAGGTTGGGGTTGTCCGCCACCAGCTTGCGAATCGCCGTGCTGCTGGGCATTTCGCGCGGAGGCTGGCCGCGCCCGGTGAAGATCATCTTGGTCCAGTAAGCCTTGACCAGGGGCGGCGACTTGGCCGCCACCTTGCTGTAGAACTCGTCGCGGATGGCCGAGCCGATGCTTTGGTCGAGCGCGACCGCTTCCACGCCGTCCGGAAAGTGCCCGACCTGGCCCAGGAAGATGTCGGCCACCTGTTCCGCGCGCAGCGCGGCGAGCGGGTTCTTGGCCGAGACGATGACGACCAGTTCGCCGGCGGCGCGCACCGGCGTGGCCATCAAGAGGGAGACGGCGAGGCAGGCCGCGCTGGCAAGACGCGGGGTAAGCAGGGTAAGCGTCATGGCCGCCTCCCTTAGAACACGAAGTCAAGCACGGCGGAGAGCACATTGATCGTGCGTCCCTTCTCGAAGCCGGGCTGGATGTTGATCAGCATGCTGGCCATGCCGTCTTGCGGGCGCACCCGGTCGTATTGGACCTTGAGGGCGGCGTTGCGCATGCAGTCCCAGCGCAGGCCGACCGTGCTGGTGTTTTGCACGGCCACTGTCCCCAGCAGCACATTGAGCTGGCCGTTCAAGTAGCCGGCGGCCGCGGCCACGGGCGGTGGCAAGCCCGCCAGCGGCAAGCCCGCGTCGCTCATGGCGCTACGGCTTTTGGCCTGCGCGTAGGCGAAGTAGGGGGTGAGGTTGCCGAAGCGGTAGCCGGCGCTGACGTAGCCGGTGCTTTTGTTGCCCAGGTAGGAATCGGCGTTGAGGATGCCGGCCTCGCCGGTCACGAACCATTGGCCCGGATCGTAGGCGGCGCCCAGGCTCAAGCCTTGCGCGCGCTTGTGGTCGACGTCGAAGGTGTCGGCCAGGGCGGCGCCGGGCGGGCCGAACTGGCGGTAAGCGTCGAACAGGGGGCGCGCCAGGTCGACCGTCAGGTTGGTGCTCAAAAAGCTCGCGCGCGCGGTGAGCGCGCCGTATTCCACCGTGTGCGAAATGCCGCCCAGCCCGCGCGCCTTGGCGCGCGAGTTCGCGCCGATCTTGACATCGTTGTGGCCGTAAAAAGCCTGGGTGACGTGCTTGATGTCGCCGCTGTTCCAGCGGTAGCTCGCGTCGATGCCGTCGCTGCTGCTGATCGGGATGGCACCGTACACCTCCACCGGCGGGCGCACCAGGGTGTAGGCGTAGGCGGCCTTGCGGTAGTCGGCCGCCAGGAACATCGGCAGCGCGATGCGTCCCAGGCGCACCGACAGGTCAGGCGTGATCTGGTATTTGACGTTGAACCATTCGACGGCCGGCTGGTAGGAGCCGTCCACGCCCTGTTCGCTGATCACTTGCAGCACCGCCGACCAGCGCTTGTCGAGGTTGGCGTCGAGCTGCACGCCCACGCGGCTGTCGACGTCAAAGCGGGTGCTGCCGCTGTAGCCGGCGCCGTGCGCCTTGAGTAGCGACGAGGTGAAGTCGCCGTGCGGCTCGTCCGAGTGCACGGCGCCGACGCTGCCGAAGCCGCCGACGCTCCAGGCTGGCTTGGCGCCCGCCTCGTCGTCGGCGCGCGCGGGGGCGGCCAAGGCTAGCGCGCTGATCAGGGTGACGCAGCCCCAGGCGCGGCGGCGCGGCGGACGTTGCGATGAGGGGAAGGCAGGTGCATGCGCCATATCAGAACCTCCGGGAGTGGAACCGCGGAAAGCGAACGCCGGGACAGCCCGAAGACCCTCGGGGCTTGATTAAACTCTATACTTGCCCGCTGTGCTTGTCGATAGGTTTGGCCCCCCGGGGGCCATTGCCGGGGCGGGGGAACAACAGATGGCGCGAGCGGCGCGGCTCAGTGCGCGTCGGTGACCTTGTTGACCCACTCGAAGGCCGCCAATTGCAGCGCGTAGAGCTCCTCCGGGGCGATGTTCAACTGGCGCAACAGGGCGCTCAGGGCGGTCCCGCTTTCGAGCTTTTCCACCGTTTCCACCAGGGTCAGCATGTCGCCATACACGCCCTTGCGCTCGAGCAGGGCCAGGCGCACCTCGTCGGCGATGCTCAGCTTGGCCATGAGCTCGGCCATCGGCATGGAAAACAGAGCTTCCATCAGGGACATGATGCCGACGGTGAAGGCGACATCGGCGAAGGCGCGCTGGCCGGGACGCAGCTTGCCCGCCAATAGTTCGAGCAACTTGCCGCGCGTGCTGGCCAGTTGCAGCAGGGGCGAGGGAAATTGGCCGCCCGGCTTGGCGTACAGCAGGATTTGCAGCCAGCGCTGCAGCTGGCGCCGGCCCATCAGCATCAGCGCTTGCGCGAGCGAATCGATGCGCGCGGATGCGCCGGCGGCCGGCGTGTTGACCAGGCGTAGCAGGTTAATGCTGATCAGGGCGTCATGCTTGATGGCGCGCTCGATGTCGGCGTTGTCCGCGTCCGAATCGATCAGGTTAAGCAACTGCATGATGGCAAGCTCGGACGGCGCCAGTTTCTTGCCCGATAAGATGACGGGTTTGGCAAAGTAGTAGCCTTGGAAATAATCGAAGCCCAGGTCCAGGCACAGCTGGAATTGTTCGAGGGTTTCGACTTTTTCGGCCAGCAGCTTGCGCGCCGGCGAACGCAGGGTGCGCGCCAGCGCGGACAGGGTCGACAGCGGCATGTCCATGATGTCGACCTTGACCAGATCGACCAGGGGCAGGAAGGCGCGCACGTCTGCCGAATCGCAGATGACGTCGTCGAGGGCGAACTTGAAACGCGCAGCCTTGAGCGTATGGACGCGCTCGAGCACTTCCGGCGTGGCTTTGACCGTTTCCAGGATCTCGAGAATGACTTTATCGTGCGGCAGGAATTTGATGAAGTCGCTCAGCAGCACGGCCGCGTCGATATTGAGCAAGCCGTGCGCGTTGCCCACCACTTGCTCCATGCCCAGCTCGGAGACGTGGGCGATCACGCTGGCGGTGGCGGAGAGGTCGTCGGTGACGGTGGCGCCGCCGCTTGAGGCATTGCGAAACAACAGCTCGTAGGCATACAGGTTCTGGGCGCGGTCCAGGATGGGCTGGCGCGCGAGGAAAAAATCCTTACTCAGGGCTCCCGCTTCGAGTCCTGCGAGCTTGCTGGGACACATCGCTATCACCTTCTTTGCACAAAGCAATAGCCATATTATGAACCTATTTTAGAAGCGCAAGGAAAGACAAGTGAGGCCGCCATCCATCTTTTTAAATTCGCTGGTGTCCATCACGATGATGGGCAAATCGAGCGCTTGCAGGCGGGCCAGGGTGCGCGGATAGCCGAGCGGCGTGATCAGGGTGTTGTTGATCAATAGCGTGTTGCCGGCGTACTCTTCTTCGCCCGAGACCACGATGTGATCAAAGCCGGCGAAGGCGGGGTTGCGCGCGCCTTCCTCGTTGACGGTCAGGGTGTTGCGCCCGACGTAGTTGACGATCGATTTGAGGTGCAGGCCGGCGCTCACTTCGATCGCTTGCACGCTGTAGCCGTGCGGCGCGACGAAGGCGGTGAATTCGGCGATGCCGGCCGCGTCGGTGCGCTCGGTCAGGCCGATGAAAAAGCGTTTGCCGACCATCAGCACGTCGCCGCCGTCCATGCGTGCGTTTGGACTCATGCGCGCGAGTTTGCGGTAGGGCGCCAGCGCCGGCACGATGGTGTCGACTTCGCCGCGGCGCGAGGGCGCGCCCGGGTGCGTGATGACGGCCAGCTCCGGCATGACGACGGCGGTGTCTTCGACGAAGTGGCTGTCGGGGTAGGCCGGTTCGGGCGGCAGCATGATGACACTGAGGCGCAGCGCCAGCAGGTGCTTGACGTAGGTGTCGAATTGGGCGCGCGCGACTTGTTCGTCGGGGGCGCCCAAGTCGCTGGTGGTCAAGCCCTGGCCGGTGCTGCTACCTGGGAGGCGGACGATGGCGTGGGTGAAGGTCATGGTGAAAGGCTCAGGTTGGCAAAACAGCCATCATAGCGCGAAATTGCGGGGAATCCGCGGCGATTCGGGCGGCGCCGGGCTGCTGTGCCGATGTCGTCATCGCCGCTGCGGCAAGCGGCACAGCGCGTGGTGGACACGGCGCGCGCGGCGGACAGGGCAATACGCGCAAAGGTGAGACAATCGGGGCTATCGATCACACGGACAGGCGGCGCGATGAATAAAAATCTGGATCTCTTATCTGCGGCCGTGGCGTCGTCGCTGCGGCTGTGGCGCGGCACTTGGGGCGACAAGCCGGCCAAGCAACCGGCCAAGTTATTGGTACTGTTCGACCGCGAGGATGGCGCGCAATGCCGCCTGGTGCGCGAGGCGCTCACGGAATTGAATCTCGAGGCGATGATCTACCCGTGCCCGCAGGGCGGCAAGCGCTTCGCGGCGCAGCGCAGCAAAGCGCTGCCTTCGAGTACGCAGGCGCCGGTGCTGCACGATCCAAACAGCGGCGCCAGCCTGGCCGGCGCGCGCGACATCGTGCCCTATCTGTACGAGCGCTATCTGGGCGAGAGCGCGCCGGCCGGATTGCAGGCTTCGCTGCTCAATACCTTGGGGGCGCAACTGGCGAGCGTCGTGCGCGCGCCGCTGGGCATCGCGGCGCGCCCGTCGCTGCGGCCGAAGAAGCCGCTGGTGCTTTACAGCTTTGAATCGAGCCCGTATTCGCGCCCGGTGCGCGAGCTGATGTGCGCGCTCGAGCTGCCCTACCATTTGATCAACCTAGGCAAGCTGCAGTGGTCGGACATGGGGCCGGCCAAGCCGCGCATTTTCGCGCCTGGCACCTACAAGCCGGTGGCCGGCAGCAAGCGCGCGGCCTTCCAAAAGGAGCACGGCAAGGTGCAGGTGCCCTATCTGATCGACCCGAACACGGGCGAGCAAATGTTCGAGTCCGAGGATATCCTCGCCTACCTGGAGCTGATGTACGCCAAGTAGGCGGCGCCTCCGCTTATTTGCCCAGCATCGACAGCACATTGTCGGCGCCGGGCGCGCCGAAGGCCTGCTCCTTGAGCACGTGCAGCTGGTCGCGCACTTGCGCCGCTTTTTCGAACTCCAGGTTTTTCGCGTGTTCGACCATCAGCTTTTCGAGACGCTTGATTTCGCGGCTGATCTGCTTTTCGCTCATCGCCTCGACCTTGGCCACGTCCTGCTCGAGCGCCAGTTCCTCGCGCGCCTGCTGCGGGCTGTAGACGCCGTCGATCATGTCGCGGATGGTCTTCTTGATGCCCACCGGGGTGATGTTGTTGGCGACGTTGAAGGCCACCTGCTTGGTGCGGCGGCGTTCGGTTTCGTCGATGGCGCGCCGCATTGAATCGGTGATGCGGTCGGCGTACAGGATGGCCACGCCGTTGAGGTTGCGGGCGGCGCGGCCAATCGTCTGGATCAGGCTGCGCTCGGAGCGCAGGAAGCCTTCTTTGTCCGCGTCCAGAATCGCCACCAGCGACACCTCGGGCAAGTCCAAGCCTTCGCGCAGCAGGTTGATCCCCACTAGCACGTCGAAGGTGCCAAGGCGCAGGTCGCGCAGGATCTCGACCCGTTCCACCGTTTCGATATCGCTGTGCAGGTAGCGCACCTTGATGCCATGGTCGCCCAGGTATTCGGTGAGCTGCTCGGCCATGCGCTTGGTGAGGGTGGTGACCAGCACGCGCTCGTTGCGCGCCACCCGCAGCGTCACTTCGGACATCAAGTCGTCAACCTGCGACAGGGCTGGCTTGACGATCACTTGCGGGTCGACCAGGCCGGTGGGGCGCACCAGCTGCTCGACGATATTGTCGGCGTGGGTTCTTTCGTACTCGGCCGGGGTGGCCGAGACGAACACCGTCTGACGCAGCTTGGCCTCGAATTCCTCGAACTTGAGCGGGCGGTTGTCCAGCGCCGACGGCAGGCGGAAACCGTAGTCGACCAGATTGGTCTTGCGCGAGCGGTCGCCGTTGAACATGGCGTTGAGCTGGCCGATCAGCACGTGCGACTCGTCCAGGAACATCAAGGCGTCCTTGGGCAGGTAGTCGACCAGGGTGGGCGGCGGCTCGCCCGGCGCGGCGCCCGACAGGTGGCGCGAATAGTTTTCGATGCCCTTGGTGAAGCCAATCTCGGCCATCATTTCAAGGTCGAAGCGGGTGCGCTGCTCGAGGCGCTGTTCCTCGACCAGCTTGTTGGTCTCGCGGAAGTAGGCCAGGCGCTCGCGCAGTTCGTCCTTGATGGTTTCGATGGCGCGCAGCACCGTGCTGCGCGGGGTGACGTAGTGCGAGCCGGGGTAGACGGTGAAGCGTGGGATCTTTTGGCGCACGCGGCCGGTGAGCGGGTCGAACAGCTGCAAGGCGTCGATTTCGTCGTCGAACAGCTCGACCCGGATGGCCAGCTCCGCATGCTCGGCCGGGAAGATGTCGATGGTGTCGCCGCGCACGCGGAAGGTGCCGCGCGCGAAGTCCATCTCGTTGCGGGTGTACTGCATCTGGATCAGGCGCGCGATGATGTCGCGCTGGCTGACTTTGTCCTTGTGGCGCAGGGTCAGGATCATCTGGTGGTATTCGCTGGGGTTGCCGATACCGTAGATGGCCGAGACGGTGGCGACGATGACGACGTCGCGCCGCTCCATCAGCGATTTGGTGCACGACAGGCGCATCTGCTCGATGTGCTCGTTGATCGACGAGTCCTTTTCGATGAACAGGTCGCGCTGGGGCACGTAGGCTTCGGGCTGGTAGTAGTCGTAGTAGCTGACGAAGTATTCGACGGCGTTTTGGGGGAAGAATTCGCGAAACTCCGCGTACAGCTGGGCCGCCAGGGTTTTGTTGGGGGCGAACACGATGGCGGGGCGCCCGGCTTGGGCGATCACATTGGCCATGGTGTAGGTCTTGCCCGAGCCCGTCACGCCCAGCAGGGTCTGGAAGGACAGGCCGTCGTTGATCCCCTCGAGCAGGCCGGCGATGGCGGCGGGCTGGTCGCCGGCCGGGGCAAAGGGCTGGTGCAGGCGGAAGGGCGAACCGGGAAAGGTGACGACGGTGGGCTCGGCAGGGGCCTCGGCGGCGCCTGCGGGAGGGGAAACGGGGGGTAAAGCAGCCATACTGTCCGACCTTTGTTAGAATAGGGGTTCCGCCTGCGACCCTTGTGCATATTGGGGCGCTGTCTATACAGCCTTAAAAGTCTATCACGATGAACTCACCTGCCACTTCCCCAGCTACCGCCAGCCTGTTCGGCGCCATCGACATGGCCCCGCGCGACCCCATCCTTGGAATTACCGAGGCGTTCAATGCCGACACCAATGCGGCCAAGATCAATCTGGGCGTGGGTGTCTATTATGACGACAATGGCAAAGTGCCGCTGCTGGCGTGCGTGCGCAAGGCCGAGGCGATGCTGATGGAGCAGCTTGCGCCGCGCACCTATTTGCCGATCGAGGGCTTGGCCGCTTACGACAAGGCGGTGCAGGAGCTGGTGTTTGGCGCGGACAGTGCTGTTATCCAGGAGCGGCGCGCCGTGACGGTGCAAGCCATTGGCGGCACTGGCGCGCTCAAGATTGGCGCAGACTTCCTGCAGCGCTTTGCGCCGGGCTCGCAAGTGTACATCAGCGATCCGAGCTGGGAAAACCACCGCGCGCTGTTTGAGAGCGCGGGCTTTGTGGTCAACAATTACAGCTACTACGACGCGGCCACGCATGGCGTGAATTTCGCCGGCATGATGGCGTCGCTGAATGCGATGCCGCGCGGCGCCATCGTGGTGCTGCACGCTTGCTGCCATAACCCGACCGGGGCTGACCTGACGTCCGCGCAGTGGGACGAGGTGATCGCCGCCGTGACCGGGCGTGGCTTGGTTCCTTTCCTCGACATGGCTTACCAGGGCTTTGGCGCGGGGATTGCCAAGGATGGCGCGGTGGTGCGGCGCTTCGCGGCGGCGGGCGGGCCACTCTTGGTGTCGAATTCGTTTTCGAAGTCCTTCTCGCTGTATGGCGAGCGAGTGGGGGCGCTCAGTGTGGTGGCGGCCAGTGCGGACGAGGCGGCGCGCTTGCTGTCGCAATTGAAGCGTGTGGTGCGCACCAATTACTCGAATCCGCCTACGCATGGCGGCAAGGTGGTGGCGACGGTGTTGACGACGCCGGAGCTGCGCGCGTTGTGGGAAGAGGAGTTGGCGGGCATGCGGGTGCGCATTCGCGAGATGCGCGATGCGTTCGTGCGCAAGCTCAAGGAGAAGGCGCCGGCGCGTGATTTCGCCTTCGTGCGCGAGCAGGTGGGCATGTTCTCGTATTCGGGCTTGACCAAGGCGCAGGTTGAGTCGCTGCGCGGGCAATCGATCTACGCGGTCGATACCGGACGCATCTGCGTGGCCGCTTTGAATTCGAAAAACATCGATGTCGTTATTGACGCCATCGCCAAAGTGCTTTAAGATCTTGCTTCTTCGGATTGATCGACAGATTAATCCGGAAGGCAGCAGCCTGAAACGTGAAGTAAAGTCAGATACTTGACGCGGCGATTTAGGATGTATATAATGTTGCCTCTTTTCCCTGATAGCTCAGTTGGTAGAGCGACGGACTGTTAATCCGCAGGTCCCTGGTTCGAGTCCAGGTCGGGGAGCCAGAACACGTAGAAAGCCCAGCCTTAAATGGTTGGGCTTTTTGCATTTCTGGGCTGGTTATTCCTCAGATATTCCCCTCTTGAGGAATTTCTCACCCATACTCACCGCTAAGGTACGAGCATGCGGCCTTAGCCGATGTCGATTGGCGTTTCTGTTCGTTTGCTCGCCGAATTGACCCTGTCAGTTTGACCCGCCCGCCATACGCTGGCGAAGGCGGCGACGCGCTCGTCTGAGCCATCGAAACCCAATTCCTTCAGATCCAGATGTATCTGCTTCGAGGTGTGACGCTGCTTGCGCGACTGGCCGCCTCGGTCTTGAGCATCGCCGACAACTGGAAGGCGTATTTGTCGATGGCGCTCGGGGATTGCCGCCCCGGGTAGGCCGGCTCGGTGCTTTCCGCACGCAGAAAGCGCCGGACAGTGTTTCTGGAGATGCCCAAGCGTCTGGAAATCTCTCTCAATGGGACCTGGTCACGAATGTGCTAGCGCCGAATAATTCCTAATAATGCCACGTCGATCACTCCAAAACCCCTACTCATCATCATGAGTAGGATTGTGTTCTATACGTGGGTCAGTTTGGCATGCTGCAACACTGGGGGGAAGTGGGTCAATATTCCGTACAAATCAACAACAAGTGTAAGCCGATGAGGGGAGAGGGCGTTAGCGCGCCTTTTCCCTCTTTTCTTAATGGGCAAGAAGCGATGCGCGGATAAGGCTGTTTGCGAATTCCTCCATCGCGTTCGATTTGGCGAGCATGTCCGTTTCAGCACTAGTTGCACCCGTGTGCATAAGTTCTCCTCGGAGGTCGTATGCGAGAGAGAAGAACTTTCCGGGCAGGACACCGCTGAAAGTCTGTCCGGCGAGGAGCCTTTCAGCCAAAGCCTTTCCAGCATGGCCTATCGACTCGGACCTCAGCCAATTCAATGCGCCGAGCAAAGACTGGCGAATTGAGTTATCAAGCCCAGACTCTTTTGTCATGAGCTCAAATTGATTCACGAGCGCCCGTGCCTCTCCCTCACGTGGACGGCATTCAATCAACGCTTCGATCGCAGTGACCAGCGTGATGAAGCGGCTGCGCTGCCCTACGTCGAAGAACGAGCTCGCGTAAATCTCGCCGGCAAGAGCTTGTTTTGTTGTAATTTTGTGAGCGGAGCCGAATCCCTCTTGAAACGCGGCGATGAAATTGTCCGCGTTCTTTTCCACGGTCTCCTTAAGGTCGTGATAGAGGAAACCGTAGTCGGGGCCGCTCTCGAACACGTCGATGCCATGGATGTCGTCTCGAACCGGGCGTCCGAACTGAGCTTCCCAATAGCGAATTCCGTCCTCTGTTGATGCTGCCCGCTTAAGGCCGTCGCCAAAGTCCACTCCGGCGCGTTCCTTGACGGCCCATTGGATAATCGCCGACTTGGCGCGTTCCGCAGCGTCGCGTGCGGCTTCCTGGGTAGCAAAAACCCCGCCAGTGACAATCACTCGCGCGCAGCCGTTCAATGGAAGACCGGATGCTCCGCTGCGCAGAATGAAGGTCAGCGGCCCATCCTGGAGCAACGGCACCTCGACAGCCTCCGAGTTGATCCGATAGGAATCGGGGAAATGGAAGCGAATGCGGCAACGAAAAGTCGTGGCTTTGGTCATGTGTGCTCTAAGTGAATGGGCGTTTGAAGTATTCGACAGAATACTTCAAACGCCCATGGATTCAAGAACCGCGCTGCCGATTTTCAAGTTCGTTTTGCGCCACTGCCTTGTAACAATTGGTGAGTATTTTCCAGTGGCAATCTGTTACTGTTTCTCATGGATTAATGGAAATATTGATTTTCGCCATGAATGGCGTGATTGTTAAACCGGCAGGTTCCCTTAGAGGAAGGTATGGCCCTCAACTTTGACGTAGTTATCAATACCAACGATGATTCGGTGGACATGAAGTCCGGCCTTGACACGCTTCAAGGCGTCTCTGACGCCACGAGGTACATTGCGGAAACGCTGCTCGGCGATAGGGTACCCGAGAGACAAACGCACAAGGCGAAAGTGCGAACAAAAATGAAGCAGAGCTTTCGCGGGTCGTACGGGCAAAAGTTCAGCGTTGAAGTCTACGACGAAAAGCTTGAGGGCAGACTCAGAAAAATGGGGCATGGGGCATTTGCCGAACTGGTTGCCTATTTTCTCAAGGACTCCATTTACGAAGACCATGCGGAGCTGTCGCCCAAAGCCCAGGCGGTTATCGAAGAAATGGGCGAACTGCATGACGAGTTGGTGCAGCGACTTCGATCTTCTGCTTTGGCAAACATTCACGAAGTGACTACGAAATTCGGCCACGAAGTAAAGGTGCGCTTTCGGAAGAGCCGAGAAGAGCAGATTGTCTTGGCGCAGTTCGACAGCGATACTGCTCACGTTTTGGATGCGGCCCAATCAAGTGAGCTGGTAAGGCTAGTCGCCGGCATTACGAGACTGAACACGCATACGGGCAACGGCAGGCTGCAGGTGGTGGGAGAAAATGAAACCGTCGCTTTTGGTTTCGGGGGGCGATACAAAGGTCTTGAATTGATCGAGAAGAGGAAATTCTCTGAAAATCTGCACAGCAACAACGGCAAGCCAAGGGAACACTGGGTTACGCTGGAGATTTCAGCTTACCCCATACGGTTGCGCGACGGGAAAATTATCAAGTACATCATCGGTTAAAGGGCGCAGTGTTTAATCCATATATCTTGTTTGCGGCAATCTCCATGATCTTGGTGGTGCTCGCCTATGCGGCAAGGTTTTCTTGGATTCTCGGCTATCCACTTGCCGACAAATCGGAAGTGTGGGGGCAGTTCGGTGATTTCATGGGCGGATCGCTCAATCCCATTCTTAGCTTTATTACGATATTGCTCTTGATAAGATCGTTGGACTTACAACGACAGGCAAACGCCGATTTGCGAGAAGAGGTAAAGGAAAATAAGAAAACGGAAAAGCTGAGATCCTTTGGTGTCTTGTTTTTCAACTTGATAGCTTCTCAGAAGTCTCTTTTTGAGAGCTTTACGATCAGCGCGGATGCTCAAAGGCAAGAACTCAGGCCGGGTGCCAGTTCAGTGATTCATATTGAAAATGAGGTTGAGCGAATGCGCGAAAGAGCAGCCAGCAATGCTGATATTGGCAATTTTCTCGAAGAATGCGATGCGGACGACAAGATATATGGGATTCTTCGCGCTTTTTACATAGCAGTAAAAATAGTGTCGGAAAAGCTGATCGACGACGACGGCTTCACTGTCGGTGACAGGAAGGCGCACCTACTTACCCTGATAAATTTCACAGACTTTGCGCAGTTGAGGCTGGTTATCCTGACGATTCAGTTCATGGATTTTCCCGCTGCTGAATATCTTCGAGGAAATTCGGATTTCAATGCAGTTCTGTATGAGGTTGGATTGCGTTTGGACCCTTACTGAGTGGGGCAGTCTCGATACTCTGAGCAACTTAGATTGAACCACGCATCGAGTCGGCGGCACGCCGAGTGGCTGCTATTACGCTTTCGGCCCAACCATCCGGCAGGGTTAGGTTTAGGTTTAGCTCATGTGAGTTTTTGAGTTCGGAAGAAGACAGCGTTTCCGAAAGAAAGGCGGGAATCTTTGCCAACTCGTCCAGTATTCGTCCAGCCATGTTGATGTACAAGGAGTGAACTTCGCTGTGCACGCTGTCAACCGTTACGAAGCGGACGCTTTCCTCCCAACTCAAGACACTTTTGCAAAGCTCTCCAAGGAGGCGGCATGTATGAACAATGTCGTCGTCATTTCCTGGGGTTCCCGGAGCACCCCACGCGGCAGCAAGTTCAACGTTCACAAGCTCACCTGCAGCATGGAACATGGCTGTTACCTCCGCTAGCCGGTTTGCTACCCATGGTGCAAAATCGTTCTTTCCAACCTTGAGACTCTCTCGAAGGTAAAGTCCGCGCTTGAGCGCCTTCCACCTTTGGAGAACCGGACTCATTTCGGATCGAAGTAATTCGGAAGTGAGATGGTATTCCCAATATGCGTCCTTTTCCGTTATTAGGCGTTCTGCAAGATAGCTGAGCTTCCCAAACTTTTCCAAGTAGCGCTCCTGGTATCTTTTTCGGGCTTCAGCACCAGTCTTTCCCACAAGCAGTGCCATTTTGCGCTCATGCTCGCGCTGCCACTCGAAGAGCAAACCGGCGGGGTATCCTTGCGGGTCATCGTCAATGATCTTATGGCAGGTTGAACATAGCCAGATAGCGTTTGATATCGCGGCGCGCTCAGCGGGAGTCATGTCCGGGTCAAAACGGGCAGACCCAGGGTGCGCGCCGAAAATATGGGCTGCCTCGCCAACGTTGACACTTCCGAGTGGCTCCTTCGTTGGGCCGCTTGTAATCGCCTCGCAGTCTGGGTTTGAGCAGCGAGCAGCCGCTCGTTTGGATAGAGTCGCAACGATGGACTGCTTAAATCTGTTTTCTGTTGTCATTTGAGTTGTCTTAGCAAGAGAATATTGCGAATAGGCGCGAATTGAACTTTGGAATCTAGCAATGATGAGTCCCGAAGAAATCGTTGTTCAGTCGCTTTCTGGCACTCCGGGTTCTTGGTCTGACAATCGCATTCGGTGCTTTTCAACGCCTATCTGGACTTGTTCCCTTGCGTCGGCAGTGCTACCGTTTGACCAAGTCGAATTCAGCGATACCGGATCCAAGACCGACTTGATCGTCGCGCACTCGTAATCGAGAAGAGGGCGGCCGGACATGAACAGCCTACCACTTTCGACGTCCGGCCAGAAAATGCCTACGTCCGCCGAGTTCATGTACTGGTACACCTTGACCGCCTGAGGTGCACCACCGATACTTTCATTCGGATCGGGATTCTTCAGCAGGTCGCGTATTACCTCGAAGGGCTCCAGGTTGAATCGTGCTGATCGCGGCTGGCGCATGTCCATGCCGTGCCTCTGCTGCACGATCTCTTTTAGCTTTGTTCGCATCGTGTCAATCCATTCCGGATCGCCTGCGATTTCCACTTTCCCCAACCCGCCGAACCTGTTGCTCCCAGTGCGTTCGTCGGACCTAAAGGTGTTCGATGCCTCGTTGAACTCAATTCTCCAGATTCGGAACTCCTTGTTCCACCAGTCGTAGCCGCCGAACAGGAAAGTCACATCGGGCACGTTTTCTCCACGGACGAAGTTGTGCACCTCGCGTTGCATCTGGTTCAGGATGTTCACGACGTGCGACTTGAACTTTGCCAGCCCCAATGCGCGGGTCTGCGACGGCAGGTGGACGTCCGCCGCATTGATCGCGGCTACGATCATGGGGTAGGCCCAGTCGGTGCCGCCCGCGAAGCAGATAGCCGCGTCTGAGCGCGCGAAACGGAAGGTCTTCTGGCAGTGGTCGAACCGCTTCCCGTTACTGAGGCGGCTGTCCGAGCAAAACACCAGTTCTTCGGCGCCGCTTTCGAGCGTGCGTACCCATGCTGCTGCAATCGTCATCGTTTTTCCTACGTCCTGTTCTAGGTTTTTTGGTGGTGTCCCGACGGTCCGGGAAAGGCGGTCTTTGCAGTGGTGAAAAGTCTGTCTATGGCGTGCCTCCGGCAGGTTTTGCGGCTTGCGTGCAAAGGATGGGAAGAGGATGCGCTATTTTGTCAGTTCATCTCGCCGCACAGGGATGTGGCCGATTAAATCAGCGCTTCCCTAATGCTGCACGAGAGAATCCAACTAGTTGTGTCTCATATCGATTCAATGATTTTGCTAGAATACGTTGCTGATTAATTGCCCACCTTGGTGGGTTTATCGTTTTTTTTGGTCTTTACTGGCCCAGCTGAGCTCGTATGGGCCAAAGCGCCGCGAACTTTCCATAGGGATCCAAGGGGCGACTTTAATACTTCGATGTCGCCGACAATTGCAGAGTCTAGTCCATCCGGTTATACACATCTCCTAAGCTGATCGGGCCAGCGCCAGGAAACCCGTTTACTTTCAATGACTTGCAGCAGCACTTGTAAAC
>JAZKBP010000043.1:4556-12940 GCA_040388555.1 Pseudomonadota bacterium | reverse complement strand
AATGCGCGCATTTCCTGAAAACAGGGGTCTGTCCCCTTTTCGGTTTCGGAAAATGCAGCCTCGCGGCTGCTTTTTTATTCTGCGATCAGCCGCGATGCGGCGTCAATGCAGGATCACGTGTACCGCATCGAGAACGAATGAGCTCTGCAGCGAGCTGTCTTCGGTGGCGACAAAGCTGATCTGCACGGTCTGGCCCTTGTAGGCGCTCAGGTCGAAGTTGCGCTGCTGGTAACCGGCGGCGGCGTTCGCGTTCGAGTAGCTCGCCAAGGTCCGCAACACCGAGCCGGCGCTGTTCTTGACCGTCACCACCAGCTTGTCGTACGCGGTGCTGCCCGTTTCGGCCGTGTCGATGTGCAGGTAGAAGTTCAACTGCGCCGAGGTGGCCGTGGCCGGGATGGTTATCGTCTGCGCCAGCGATTCGGTCGTGCTGCGCCCGTTCCCGCCCAGCCAGGCATTGCGCGTGCCGTTGTACGCTTTCTGCGCGCTGAAGGTGCCGATGCTGGCCGTGGAGCCGCGCCACGGCGTGGTGCCGGCATCGAAGTCGCCGTTGACGAGCGCGTCCGGACCTAGGTTCGGAAGCACCGTCAACGTTGCCCCGGGCGTGGTGGCGCTCATCGGCTGCGCACTGCTGTCGGTGACGTTGACGTAGAAGACGGCGCCGCTGTCGGCGAGCTGCGTCGTGAAGCTGTAGCTTGACGCGTTGGCGCCGCTGATCAAGCTGCCGTTTCTGTACCAGCGATACGTGTAGGGAGCGGTGCCGCCGTTGGGCGTGACGCTGAACACGACAGGATTGCTCGATATCGCTGTCGTATTCACCGGCACTGCGGTAAAGCCGAGCGGCGCACACTCGCAGACGATGTCGGTGCCGACATTGATGGCGGCGTAGGCGCGTTGCACCGCCAAAGCCTCCGCGCTGTTCATCCCATACAGTTCCTGCGCGGCCGCGATCATCTTGCTGCGCGCATCGGCGTAATTGGTCGACGCCGTGAACTTGGTGGTGGCGGCCTTGAACCAGATGCGGTAAGCCTTGTCGTTGCCGATGCCCGTCATCGCCAGCGGCGTGGACGTCAGGTAGCGGCTGTAGTAATCGCTGCTTGGGTCGGAACTCGAGCCTTGCGACAGGAAGTAGAACATGCGGTTGTTCGGGCCGGATGCGAGGTGTACGTCCAGATTGCGCAGGGTGCTGCTCCACGCGTCGGGGCTTTGGCCATCCTTGCTCGGCTTGTACATGAAGCGCAGCGCCGTGGGGCCGATCTGGCCGCCCACCTTCCAGTCGTTGGCGCTACCGATCACGCTGCCGGCAGCGCCCGAGCGGCCGTAGGATTCCACCATTTCGCCGGCGATGTCCGAGCTCGATTCGTTCAAACCGCCCGCCTCGCCGCTGTAGCCCAGGTTGGAGGTGGCGGCCGTCACGCCGTGCATCAGTTCATGGCCGATGACGTCGAGCGCGTCCGGCGTGTAGGTGGCGTCGCCGTCGCCGATGTTCATGCACTTGCAGCTGTCGTCGTAGTAGGCGTTGTTGACGTTGCTGCCGACGTGGACGAGGATGTGGACGGCCGTGTTGGCGCCGTCCAGGCCATGCCAGCCGAGCGCGTTCTTGAACAGGTCGTAGGTGGTGGCCAAGCCGAACATGGCGTCCACGCCGGCCGTCTGGCCGTTCGCGTTGCTGGTGCTGCCGCCGTTGTAGTGCAAGCCGTCGCCCCAGGTGTTGACGGCGCTGCTGAACACGCTGGCGCCGCTGCCGTGGTTGGCGTTGACGACGGCCATGCCGCCGAAGCTGCCGCCCACGCCGCGCGTGGTATCGATCAGCTGGTACATGCCGTTGTTGAAGCTCGTGTTCAAGGCCACGGTGCCGCTGTATTCGCTCTTGCCGCTTCCAAGCACGGTGGTCAGCGCCGACCATTGCTGGAGGATGCGGCCATCGACCGCGCTGATCAAGGTGTCGTGGTACACCGGCTTGCCGGCGTTGAGCATGCGGGTCTTAACCAGATAGGCCAGCTCGTAACCGTCGAGTTTTTCTTCCAGGTCCAGCGCGTTGAGCGCGGCCTCGCTTTTACCGGCCGCTGCGGCGCGCCGCACCGTCTTCATGATTGGGTAGATCAGCAGTTCGGCCGAGGGCGCGCTGCGGTACTGCGCATATGGCGCAATGCTGCCGATGGCCAGGGCGATCGCACGTTCGCTCGAGAGCTTCGGCGCCACGTCGAAGGCTGGCGCGCCCGCTTTCAAGGCAGCGCCGCCACCCAGGCTATGGCGCCGGTCCGCTTCCGACACCGCGACGATGGCACCGGTGGGGCCGGTCACGACCACCGACTCCGACTGCCAGATGCGCAGGTTCTTGTAGGTGTGGTCGAACCGGTAGACGGTGGTGCCGCTCACGCCGGGATGCTGGGCCGCCAGCTGCACGCCATGGTCGCCGTCGAGCCCTTGGGACGCGCCTTGCGCCACCATCGCGGCGGCCAGCGCTTTGGCGGCCTGTGGCGAGGGCATGCTCGATGGGGCTGCCATCAGCGGCGTGGCCGCCTGGGACGCTGCGCCCAGCATGAAGGGAAGGGTGGCGATCGCTGTACAAAGTATGGTCCTGCGAAGTGTCATTGCGGCTCCGTTTGCATGGTGTCGGTGGGAAGGCGCATCCGTTTCGGAAGCGGCTCGGGCGGCACAGCCGCCAAGCCCGGCGACACTACGCGTGGGCGCAGCTTGGTGTCAAAAAAATTAGAGTTTTTGACAATGATGCGATAAATGTTAATATTTTGTTTCGATTAAGCTGGTAGGGCTGACGCGCCGCGCGGCTGGCCCAGCAGTTCCGCCAGCGCCAGGGCCGCGAGCGTGATCATGCAAAGGACGGTGCCGTTGCCGCCTTCGCTGGCGGCGAGCCGGATGCCAAGCACGTCAATCAAGAGGCGCGACACCACGAAGGTGAGCGTGAGCGCATAGCTGCGCATGATCCACAAGCGGTGTTGCGCCAACTGGCGATTGAAGATAGTGCGCACAGCCAGCGCGGTGCAGCCGAACCACATTACGCCTTGTAAGGCGCCAGCCCACATCTCGAGCCCGCTCAGATGGGCGAAGGCGATGTAGACGCCGATGGGCGCCGACGCGAGCACCGACAGCGCGTAGCTCATGCCCAGGCGGCGGTGCAATCGCACGTGGCTGCGCCGGAAGTGGCCGACAAACTGGAGCGGCGCGCTGAACAGGGCGACGCTGCCGAGCACGGCGTGGATGTGCAAAATGACGCGGTAGGAATCGATCTTGCGCTCCCAGTCCGGGCTCAAACCCATCAAGAGGGGCAGTTCGACCTTCAGCATGACGAGCATGGTGAGGACGGTGACGACGCCAAGAAACAGGAGCGCGGCGTGATCGCGCTTGGACCAGAGTGACATGATGTTCCTTCGATGGGGCTGGCCATCGATGCCGATGGCGTCAGTGTCTAAGTTCGGCCGGCCGCTGCGTGCGGGGTGTCCGCAATCGCATTCATGCCGTGGACGAACAGTAACAAGCGCGCACTTACACATCGCCTACACATTGCGTGTGGGCAGGCGCGCCCTGCTCGATCGATTGACAAGGCCCTCACTTGTTGGGATCATTCCCGCAGCCCGCTGCGTGGGCGCGCTTTGAAAACACGGCAATCGATGGAGAGCGATGATGGCGGAGAACAAGACAAAGGCCACGAGCGCGAGCGTCGACGCATATTTCGCCGCCATCGACGACGAGGGCCGGCGCGCCGATTGCATTGCCCTGGCCAAGCTGATGACCAAGGCCAGCGGGCACGCGCCCGCCATGTGGGGGCCGAGCATCGTCGGCTTCGGCAGCTACCATTACAAATACGAAAGCGGGCGCGAAGGCGATATGTGCCTGGTCGGATTTTCATCGCGCAAGGGCGACATCAGCGTCTATTTGACGTCCACCTTTACAGGCCGCGACGAGTTGCTGTCCAAACTGGGCAAGCATAAGACGGCCAAGGCTTGCCTGTATATCCGCAAGCTCGCCGATGTCGACCTGGATGTGCTGGCGCAGATGGTGACCGCGTCGGCCGCAGCGCGCCAGGGTGGCGCCTGCGGATGAGGCATCCAGGCGCGGCGCCATGACGCTGAAAATTTCGCGCATCCTGCATGCTGGCTATGTCTTCGAATGCGAGGACTGGGCCATCGCCTTCGATCCGGTGTTTGAAAATCCCTTCAGCCGAAATTGCCATGCCTTCCCGGATGTGCGCTTCGACCATGATCAGATCCGCCGCATGCGCTTTGCCGCCGTGTTCATCTCCCATTTTCATGATGATCACTGCTCGTTCGATAGCCTCGATCTGCTGGCGCGAAACACGCCGATCTATATCTACTGCCTGTTTCCTGAATTGTTCGCGATGGTCAGGGAATTGGGCTTCACCGAGGTCCATTCGATATCGACTGACGTGCCGATACATGTCGGCCCGTTCGAGGTCATCGCGCGCGCGGCGCTCGATAGCAATGTCGACTCGATGTTCCAGGTGCGCGCGGCCGGCGTGAATGTTCTGAACGTCGTCGACGCCTGGATCGACCCGGACGACATGCCCGCGCTGATGGAGGCGGGGCCGTGGGACATGGTGCTGTGGCCTTTCCAGACGATGCGCGAAATCGATGTGCTGTCGCCCTCGCGCGCCGTGGCCGCGCCGCCGTGCTTGCCGCCTGAATGGATTGAGCAGCTGGCCATGCTGGATCCCCGGTATATCGTGCCCAGTTCCTGCCAATTCCTGCAAGAGCCGTGGTCTTGGTATAACAGCGCCTTTTTCCCGATCAGTTACCGGCAGTTCGAGGACGAGGTGGCAGCGGGCGTGCCAGCGGCACGGGTGCTGCGGCTGGACCCGTCGATGAGCGTCGAGCTTGACGCGCAGTCCCTGCGTGCGTCGGCGCCCTTGCCATGGGCCCAGTCCATCGGTCCGCAAGATGTCGATTATTGCTACCAGCCGCCAGCCGTGGCGCCGCGCACGGCCGACATCGCACGCAATTTTCCGCCCTTGGATGCGGCGCAGATGGCGCGCGTCGTCAGCTATTGCGGCGCCGGTTTGCTCGAAAAATATCGGAGCCTGGAGTTGGAGCCGGACAGCTATTTCAGTGCGCCGCGCACCTGGCGCCTGTACGTCTACGACCACGATGGAAATGGCCGCCATTTCGACTACCGCATCGAAGGCGATGGCATCGACCTGCTGGCCGATGGCGTGCGCGCCTTGTCCTGGCTCACCGAGGTGCCGGCGGCGCGCCTGTACGGTGCGCTGGAGGCGGGTGAAGCACTGACGTCGATGTATATGCGGATTAACGATATGGTGTTTGATGACGCCAGCGAGGCGCAGATCGCCGACGCGGACATCGTCGACGATCCCTTGATCCGCTGCCTGTTCGACGACGCGTTTGGCGCCTACCAGGAAGCCCAATTGCGGCGCCTGAAGGCGCGCGGCGGCGCGCAATCCTGATAGCGGCCTTTGCGCCGCCGGCCATTCGATCATGGCCCGCCAGGAAACGGACGTGTCGCCGAATTCGCTATACAGCGCCGCCCCGGCGCCCCGACAATGCATCCCTCCATATGCGCGCCGCCACCCTTGGCCGCGCACCGACCCACGTTGTCAAGGATATTTCGAACCATGAGCATGAGCAGCACGGCGCCAGGCGCCACCAGCGATACCATCGACGCCATTGCCACCGTCATCACGCAATCGTATTTTCAAGGTGCCTTCAATGCGCTCGATACCGCCGCGATGGCGCGCGGCTTTCACCCGGATTTCGCCATTCTGGGCGCCGAGGGCGAACACATGGATCGCTACGCGCTGGGCACCTGGCTGGCGGCAATCGAGGCGCGCAAGGCGCAGCCAGGATTTGACAGCGCCAGCGTGCGGCGCGATTGCAAGATCATCAGCATCGATGCCACCGCCAACGTGGGCGCCGCCAAAGTCGAAATCTACAAGGATGGCGCGCTGCTGTACACTGATTACCTGTCCTTGATTCGCTTCGGCGCTCAATGGAAGATTGCCAGCAAAGTGTACGCCGAGCACGCCAACTAAGCGGGCCGCCGCGGTGTGGCGGTCGCTTGCCGATTACGCCGCGCGCTATTGAATCGAGCTTGCCGCGACTGGAACAGCGCTGGACAATATGCATCCCTTGAATTAACATATTCGTTAATTATGTAATTGATGAATAGATCGTCCAGGCATTGGCCGAATGCGCTTTCCAGGTATAGACTGAAAGCTTCGCCGCATCGCCGGCGTTTCAAATCGAAGATCAGTATGTCGGACAAAGTATTCGAAGCATTGGCATCGTCGCCGCGGCGGCAGATATTGGCGTATCTCTCCGAGCAGGAGATGACGGCCGGAGAAATCGCATCCCGCTTCGAAATGAGTTCGCCAGCGGTGTCCCGCCATTTGTCGGTCCTCGAAGGCGCAGGCCTGGTCAGTAGCGAGCGGCGCGGCCAATACGTGTTCTACACGCTTATCGGCGACAACCTGGTCAACACGCTGACCCAGTTCGCCTTTGCGATCTGCCCGGTTGGCGGGCCGCTCAAGCGCGAAAGCAAGGCCAAGAAAAAGGCGGGCCTCGCCAAAGCGGGCGCGCCGGACAACTAAATTCAAGAGCACAGCATCGACCGCGGTCTTGGCCGTTTCCCGGCCTTGATGGGTCCTAAGCGGCGCGCGCCTGCTGCTGTTGTGCGTTGTCGCGCAATAGTTCGAGGTAGCGTTTGGCTTCCGGCGCGATCGCGTGATTCGGGAAGTGCTTCAACACCATGTCGAGCAACTTGATGGCACGTTCGTCCTTTTGCTTGTACTCGCTGGCCAGGCGCGCGCCATAGTAAAGCATCGCCGCGGTGTCCTTGTGTTTTGGAAAGCGTTTGTCGAAGCCGTTCAACAAGGTGCCGGCCGCGCTGAATTTTCCCGTCATGATGGCTTGCTTCATCAGCGGCATGACGGCGTCGCCATCGTCGATGACAAAGCTGCGGTCCATGACAAGCAGGCGGCACAAGGCATCGAGCGCTTGTTCGTGGCGCTTGGCGCGCGTTAAGGCGCTGAGCAATTGCTGCCCGTGTTTGAGCGTCAGGGCCGGATCACCTTTGCGCAAGTACAGCTCGTGCAGGCGTATGTTGAGGTCCGCGCTGAAGGGGGCGTGCCGCATCGCCTGCTCCACGGCGGCCAGCGCGGCGTCCACATCTTGCTCGGCCAGCAGGGCGCGTACCTTGTGTTCGAGCGCTTCGCCGGGATTGAGGGCGCGCGGGGCTGGAGCGTCCGCGTAGTCTGGCGTCTCGCCGTCGACGCCGCCTTGGGCGCGGTGGCTGTCGAAGTCGACCTGCACGTCCAGGCTCAATTGTTGGTGGTATTCGTAGAGTGCGTAACCGATCATCGCAAACAGGACCAGGCCCAGATAGCTCGAGATTGCCATCTCCACCGGAAAGCGCAGCGCCATCGGCCAACCCGCTCCCGCGCTCAGCGCCATCTGGCGCGCGCCGCCGATCGCCAGGAACAGCCCCCACAGCACGAAATAGGTGCGGCCCATGGTGCTGACCAAGGACAGCAAATGGGTTGGATTGAGCGCGGAGAAGAATTTGTCTTCGAGCGCGATGATGATGGCGCCGGAAGGTAGCATCAGGCTCAACAGGCACATGACGATCCAGTACCACACCGGTAGCAGGGAAAACCAGCGTGGGTCGGATGGCGAGGGCGTGTATTGGGCGAGGATGTCGGCGCGGCTGAGCGCGCCGTCGAACAAGCTTGCCGCCTCGTGCGAGGCGGCGGCCGGGGCGATGCGCGCCGCTTCGTCCGGCGCGTTCTCCGCCGCAGCGGCATCGGCGCGCGCGCTCGCTTGGGCGCGCGCGGCCAGCTCGCGCTGGTGTTCGGCGATCTCGCTGGCATGGTCGTGTTTGTACAGCGCGATCAATTGTTCCTGCACCGCGGTATTGGTGGCGATGCGCTTGGTGACCAGGTAGTTGCCAAGCGACATGCCGATCACGACGAACAAGAGTATCAACAAGCCCAGCTTGGCCGGGCGTTTTTCGGGGCCCCACAGGGTGTGGTCGACCGATTCGCCCTCGAACCGTCCCTGGGCGAACAGCTCGAGCACATTGAAGGCGTAGCGCAGCGCCAGGTAGACCAGCGAGCCTTTGATGAGCAGGCCGAAGCTGCCGAAGGCCAGGCCGGCCAGCGCGCTGGCCACGATAACGCAGGCCATGAAGACGAGCGGGCCGCCGCGCAAAGGGAAGAGCAGGAAAAAGGGAATTTTTTGCCAGAAGGGCGCGATGCCTTCTTGCTCGTATTCGATGTTCATTTCTGTGGACATGGCTACTCCGACGCGATCGGCTTGCGCTGCCTGTGAAGGGTCGTCATCGCGGCGCCTGCTGCGGCGCCGGGCCGCTGAAGAAGAATGTCCAGACGCCGAACG
>JAZKBP010000043.1:0-4546 GCA_040388555.1 Pseudomonadota bacterium | reverse complement strand
GAGCCGTTCGTGCGCCGCGATGACGGTGGCGTGGGTGGATTACTGCGCCTTGAGCTCGACCGTGAACTCGCAGCCGGATGCCGCGCGCAGCTCGATGCGGTAGCCGCCGTTAAATTCCGGATCGGTCGTCGCCATCTCGACGACGTTGATGGCCGGTGCGCTTGGCAGGATCGGGCGGATCGTCATGCCGCCGGCGCTGATGCTGCCGTCGAGCGCGACGATCGGGCGCGTTGGCACATGCACTTGCCATACTGGCTGCACGCCGGCGCCAACGGTGCAGCGGTCGTGAATCTGCAGCGAGTGGTTCGAGCGCTGGTAGCGCAGCGAGCGCGTCCAGCTCGATACTTGCCGGGCGTGGTTGGCGTAGGCTGGCGTCAGGTTCGCGTCCACCAGCAGCACGTCGGCGCTGTCGTTGACGGTCTTGGTGTTGACGGAGTTATTTTGCTCGACGGGGACGCCGTTGGCGTCGAAGCGCAGCACGTTCTGCACGCCGACATCCTGGTGGATGCCGCTGTGCGAGAAGATGTTGGACGTCACCGCTTGCCAGCCGTTCTTGTAGAAGCTGAAGGCGCCCTGGTCCTGGTGCGCGTGCGATTGGTCGTACACGCCGGCCACCAGCGCCATCCAGCTGGCGGACTCGGACCAGTCGCTGCGCGCGAACATGGCGCCGGCGCCGCTGGCGTCGTACATCAAGGCCGTCGGTGCCAGTTCTTCCGTGCCGTGGTTGAGCAAGTCGTAGCGGAAGTTGAAGTTGTAGCGCATGCTGCCAACGAGCGTGCCGCCACCACCATCGGTGACCTTGATGTGGTTGATCCACCATGCGCCGCGCTTGCCAGCTTCCGTGCCCAGGTTCAGCGCGACCGCTTCTTCCACCAGCTTGCGCTGGTAGTCGAACATCAGCGGCATCGACATGCGGGCCTGGTCGCCGATGGCGGCGTAGTAGTCGAGCGTTGGCACGGTGGCGTGGATCCAGTAGTCGATGGTATCGCGCGCATGCGGCGACAGGGCGGACAGGTCTTCGCCGGTGGAGCCCTTCCAGTAGCGGTAGTTTTCGAACATGCTGCCCAGGGCGGTGCCGTAACCCGTGCCTTCGCGCGAACCGCCACCGTTTAGCTGGCTGAAGAAGGGGACCAGCTGCGTGTATTTGTTCTGCTGCAGGTAGGTGATCCAGCTACGGTTTTGCGTGGCCAGTGTCCACAGCTGGGTCGCCTTGAGGAAGCTGTAGTAGTAGTTATTGCCCGGGTCGTTGATGGACCAGCCGCTCCATGGACGGCTGATGCCGCCCCAGCTGGCGCTGTTCGGGTTCCAGACGTTCGAGATGGTCTGGTTCGCGTAGGCTTCCCAGCGCGCGCGCTGCTGCGGCGTGAGCAGGGCGTAGCCGTAGTCGTAGGCCAGTGCGACTTGTTCGAGCAGGATGCCCACTTCCAGGTAGGAGTCGCCCGCGATCTCGGGTTGTCCGCCCGAGGCGATGATCGCTTCTTCGGAGGCGATGAACAGGTCGGCCATGCGGATCGCTTGCTGGATGTATTGGCTGGCACCGGTGAGGCGGTACATGACGACTGAGTCGGTCGCCGAGTAACCATAATGGTCGCCCGCGATGGCGTTTGTCAGTTGCTGGTAGGTGGTCGAGGGTGGCATGCCGTTGGTGATGCGCACGACGTCATCGACTTGGGCTTGCAGGCGCAGGTAGGCGGCCGAGCTGCGGCTCACGGCATTGAAGTCGTTGAGCGAGATGAAGGGGCGCACGGTTGGCAAGGTGTAGGTGTAGCCGGGGTAGGGTGTGCCCGATGGCGTTGGCGTTGGCGTCGGCGTCGGAGTCGGAGTTGGAGTTGGAGTTGGAGTCGGAGTCGGCGTTGGCGTTGGCGTTGGTGTTGGTGTTGGCGTTGGCGTTGGCGTTGGCGCCAGCGTGATTCCGGCTACCACGGCGCTGACAGTATCGACCAATATGTTCTTGAGCGGCGCAGCGCCGACCTGGAATAGACCGATGCGTACGCGTGCCAAATCACGTGTCGAGTCAAGCGCCAAAGTGGCGCTGACCGTTCCTTTGTCCCCAACCGTGCCCTTGATGTTGGCGCACTTGGATACGGTGCTGCCGTTTGCATAATCGGCCATTGCGCAGAACTGCAGGCTCGATGCAGAACTGGTCAACACCTTGAAGCGTGCGGATACCGTGTACTTGCTGCTGCGTCGGCCTGACAGCTCGGACGCGTCACGGCCGGTCCACAGCACGCTGTCGCCGTAGCCACTAATGCCGATTGCAAGGCTGTGCTTGCCAGCGATGGCACCAGTTGTAATCCATGTTGCGCTGGTGCCGGCCTGATTGGCAGCAAAGCCCGACGTGCCGGACTCGAAGCCTGGATCGGCCACGAGGTTCGATGTCGGCGTTGGCGTCGGCGTTGGAGTTGGGGTCGGAGTCGGAGTCGGAGTCGGAGTCGGAGTTGGCGTTGGCGTTGGCGTTGGAGTCGGAGTTGGAGTTGGAGTTGGAGTCGGAGTCGGAGTCGGAGTCGGAGTCGGCGATGGTGCGGTGATGCCAGCCAGTCCAGCATAGGCACTATCTATCACAACGCCGCTTATTGGGGCCGATCCTTCCTGGAAGACGCCGAGGCGCACGCGCGCGATGTCACGCGTGGGATCGAGCGCCATCGACACTGACACAGTTCCCTTGTCGCCTACTGAGCCGCCCGCGTTGGCGCAGTTGCGCTCGTAGCCGCCATCGGCATAGTCGACCAAACCGCAGACCGAAATATTCGATTCCGTCGCCACCGTGTTTTTGACGCGCAGCGAAACGGTCAACATATTCGAGCGCTTGACGCTGAACGTGCTCATGTCACGTCCATCCCACAACACGCTATCGCCATAACCGGAGACGCCAACGACCAAGCTTTGCGCGCCCACCAATGGATTGGTGCGCGTGAGCACCGCCGAGGTGCCGAACTGGTTGGTCGAGAAATTGGACATGCCCGCTTCGAAGCCGGGATCCTCAACAAGATTGTCCGGTGTTTGCGCAAGGCAACTCGACACGGCGCTGGTCAAAATGGTGAGTAGAAAACTTCGTGGCAGGTTCGGTAGGCGTGGCATAGTATTTTCTCCGGAAAGTAATGGCGGGAATACTAGCAATAATCGCACCACATTCGATGCACGATTGAATCTGACATTTTTCGTCAGCTTTCTCGCGATTTTGGCGAGATTTTCGACAGGTCTTGGCAGCGTGTGACAAATCTTGCGCGTGCGCCTTTGCTTCAAAGTAATGCTTATATTGATTGATGTCCTGTGGAAATGGAAAGTTAGTTGTCAGCGGGGGATGTGTGTTTTCGTGCGGCACTGGAAGCGTTGACTTTGATTCGATCACGAGTCCGCGATGGCGGCATATCATGGACATGCACACAATGCTATGTCCGACACCGACTACCCAGTTTCCACATATTGTCCGCATTCATTTTGTCCGCATTCATTTCGTGAGCGGTCGCGCGCGATCTTCCAGCGATTAGCGGGTGTGCGCTTGCCGTTCCGTGCTTGACCGAGCTTTTTTCTGAGAGCCGCCAACGACGTTTCTTATCCGGCCTTGGGATGGCTAAATGCGTTCACGCCTGGCTGTCCGGGGCGTATTCGACGATATTGCCGCGATTAGGCATCATGGTAAAATTTACAAGTCCGCCGCTGTGGCGGCGAATTTACGTTCGGCGTATGGAACTACACATCATTTACACTGAAACGGAGATGCTCTTGTCCAAGGAACGCTTCGGCTCCTGGCGTGAGATACAGGACAAGTATGCGGACTTCAAGACTTCGCTCGGTCCGTGGGAGCACGAGGCTGTCGTTGAATATCTGGCGAACGAATACTCGGGCCTTGTGCCATCGGCGGCGTCACAAGTCGAGGCACTGCTTGGCACCAAAGCCCCATCCTGTGTGCTCACCTTTCAATGAGCTGCAGTTGGCCGAACAATTCATTCAACCCGGACGCGCTGGCGCGCGCCGGTTAATTCAAGCACGTTGGGCATAGCACGCTATGGAATCGCAATCGAGCCGATCGTCCCCCTTGTCAGGATTGTCCTTGGCAGAACAGATACAGTGCATTTTTCCGGACGAACCGGAGTGGGAAACCGTGCCCGACGATGCATTAATTGAACTTGTCCAGACTTACTATCAGGAGCCGTCCTGTGCCACAACTGCCATTGGTCTCCTGTCGAGGCGAAAACATCCCGAAGCACGGAATCTGGCGAGCTGGCTACTCTTGGAAGATAATGCCGATCAATGGTTAAAAAATTGCGCCAGTAGAGTGCTGGAAGAGGACAAGCTGTAAGTGGATGCGATATTGGCCCAACAAATCATTCCAAGCGACGCCTTCGGCGCGCCTGAATTTTCACTACAAGGGCTTCCCAATTTTTCAAGATGAATTTGGAGGTCTGTTTCCTTCGATTAAGCGTGGCGTAACAAGGGTCGAACTGCGTAACTACAAACGGTCTTGTTGAGCTGCATGGCTGGCCAGCTCGGACTACAAGGGCTTCCCAATTTTTCAAGATGAATTTGGAGGTCTGTTTCCTTCGAT
>JAZKBP010000042.1:0-49263 GCA_040388555.1 Pseudomonadota bacterium | reverse complement strand
GTTTAGAGGAAATGCTCGCATTTCCTCTAAACAGGGGTCTGTCCCCTCAGCGGTGGGCGCAGTGGCGGGACGCGAAAGCGCTTGACCACCTCGTGCATGTCAGCAAGAATCTGACAAAGGCCCGGGAGACAGCCTATGCATTGCGCCCGCATGCGTACAATTGGCAGCATTAAAGAGGCAAACCGGCGCGTGCGCGGGCTGGCCCGCCTATGCCTGCGCCGCGCGCTGCTCGCCGCGCCGCTCCTCGCTGCCCTGCTGTGCGCCGCCCCCCCGGCCGAAGCCGGCTCGATCCAGCGCTTGCGCTTTAGCCACTTGAACGTGGCCGACGGCTTGCCCAGCACCGGCATCTTCTCGAGCTACCAGGACCGCCAGGGTTTCGTATGGCTGGGCACCCAGAACGGCTTGGCCCGCTACGACGGGCGCCGCTTCAAGATTTTCCATTCCGACCAGCTCGACCTGGCCAGCTTGAGCGATCCCCTGGTGCTGGCCCTGCTCGACGATGGCGCCGGCAATCTCTGGGTGGGCAGTCGCGGCGGCTTGGATCGCATCGACCTGCGCGCCGAGACGATCGAGCGCCAAGGCATGCCGGCCATGCTGCCCTTGCAAGAGCGGCGCGTCACCGGGCTGGCGCCGGCCGGCCCGCGCCACCTATGGGTCGCTTGCGACGGCGGCCTGTTCCTGTTCGACGCGGCCAGCCGCCAGTTCAGCAGCATGCAGCCGCGCGGCGCGCCCGCCGCCACCGGGCAGCGCTCGGCCTTGCTGGCCGACGGGAACGGCGGGGTCTGGTTCGGCCAAGGCCGCGCCGTGACCCACTTCAGCCAAAATGGAGAACGCGGCGCCGCCTTCAACACCGCCGACGGCCCGGCCGCGCGACGCTTGAGCCCGATCGAATTGAGCGTGCGCACCCTGGCCTTCGACTTTGACCAGCGCCTGTGGGTGGGCATGGCGGGCGGGGCCGGAACCTGGACCATCGACGCGGCCGGCGCCCATCCGGACGCCCTGGCTGAGCGCCTCAATTTGCCACGCGCGATGGTGGTGGGGATGCTGGTCGACCAGGAGCGCAGCCTGTGGATCGGCCAGGGTGGTGATGGCTTCCTTAGCCGCTGGCGGGCTGGCGCCAGCGCGCTCGAACGCATCGACGCGCAAGCGTCCGTGCCCAGCAGCCTGGTGCCTGGCGGGATTACCGCGCTCATGTTAGATCGTAACGAGACGCTGTGGGTGAGCACCGTCGGCGGCGGCATCAGCCTGGCCGACCTGCACCGGCGCAGTTTCAGCACTTACCTGAGCATTCCGGGCGATGCGAGCAGCTTGTCGAACCCGGCCGTGATGGCGAGCGCGCCGGCCGGCCCGCAGCATGTGTGGGTCGGCACTTACGGCGGCGGCTTGAACCGGATGGACTTGGCCAGCGGCGCCGCGCAACGCGTGGCCGCCGGCGCCTTGAGCATCACGCAGATCAAGGCGCTGTTGGGCACGCCGGACGGCCAGCTGTGGGTGGGCGGCGAAGGCGGCTTGCAAGTGTACGATCCGGCCACTGGCAAAGTGCGCGTGGTGGAGCTCGCGAGCGCCACGCCGGCCGGCTTATCGATCAGCGCCCTGCAGCGCGACCGGCGCGGCCAGATGTGGGCCGCCAGCGGCACCGGCTTGTATCGGATCTCGCCGCGGCTGGAAGTGGAAACCTTTCGCGCCAACCCGCAGCAACGCGGCGCGCTCAAGCACGATGTCGTCGATTCGCTGCTGGAAGACCGCGCCGGCAATCTATGGATCGGCACCAAGGGCGGCCTGCACCGCTACGACGCCGACAGCGGACAGTTCGAGCAGCCGGTGGCGCCCAGCGCGGACTTGCCGCGTCCGGACCAGCTGGCCATTTACGCGATGCGGCAAGACCGCGCGGGCCGCATCTGGCTGGCGACCCTGCAAGGCTTGTTCGAGCTGGTCCACCCAAACGGGGCGTGGCAATTGAAGTCCTGGCGCGCCGTGCCGGGCATGCCGAAGGGGGAATTCGACTCGTTGCAGGACGGGCCTGATGACGACCTTTGGCTGGGCAACGAACTGGGCCTGACCCACTTCATGCCACGCCAAAACCTGGCGCGCCACTATGCCGGGCTGACCCATTTCGATGGCGGATTCAATTTCAACGCGGGCGGGCGCGGGCCCGATGGCAGCGTGCTATTCGGCGGCATGGGTTTGCTGCGCATCGACGCGGTGAGTGCACCGGCGCGTCCGCTGGCGCCGCAAGTGGTGCTCAGCGACCTGCTCGTATTTAACCGCTCCCTGCTTGAAGCGCACGAGCAAGGCACGCCAGCATCTGGCGCGCCCACCCTGCACGCGCTGGGCATCGATGGCGCCTTGCACGAGGCGCGCCAGGTCACGCTCACGCACCACGAGGCAATGATCAGCTTCGACATCGCGGCCCTGCAGTTCTACGACCGCGACCAGAACCGCTATGCCTGGAAGCTCGACGGCTTCGACCGAGACTGGATTGTCGGCCAGGGCGACCAAGGCATGGCCACCTACACCAATCTGTACCAGGGCAACTACCGCCTGCTGGCGCGCGCGGCCGGGCCGGACGGGGTGTGGAGCGCGCCCGTCACCTTGCTCGATGTGCGCGTGCTGCCGCCGTTCTGGCGCACCTGGTGGTGGTATGGCGGCTGCGCGCTGTCGCTGCTGCTGGCGCTGGCGGCGGCCTACCGGCGCCGCGTGAGCACGCTGCGCCGCAACCAGACCCGCCTCGAGCACGAAGTGGCGCAACGCACGCGCCAGTTCGTCGAACAAAAGGAGGTGGCGGAAAAGGCGCGCCACGACATTACCTTGCTCTCGGAGATAGGACGCGAAATCAACGCCTCGCTTGACATCGGCGCCATCGGCCAGACCCTGTACGCGCATGTGCGCGAGCTGGTCAACGCCAGCGCCTTCGGGCTGGGCATGGTGGACCGCGAGCGGCGCGTGATCGACTTCGATTTCGTGGTCAAGGATGGGGTGGCACTGGTGCCCTATCAGCGCAGCCTGAACGCGACCGAGCAGCCGGCCGTGCAATGCGTGTTGGAGGCGCGCGAGCTGCTCATCAACGACATGCAGATCGACGCGCGCGAGACCGACGCACACGTGCGCGCGGCCGGCGGCGCCACCCACCTGCGCCTGCAGCAGGCCGGCGCCAAGCTCGAACAGCCGCGCTCGGGCATGTATGTGCCCTTGATGCGCAAGGGCGAGGTGATCGGCGTGGTCACGCTGCTGAGCCCACATACCGACGCCTTCGGCAGCGCCGACCTGGACATCCTGCGTTCGCTGGGCGCCTACGCAGCGGTGGCGCTGGACAATGCGGACGCCTACCGGCGCTTGAAGGCAGCGCAATCGAAGCTGGTGCAGCAGGAAAAGCTGGCGGCACTGGGCTCGCTGGTGGCGGGGGTGGCGCACGAACTGAACACCCCGCTGGGCAACAGTCTGTTGATGGCGACCTCGATGCGTGAGCAGACCGAGACCTTCATGCAGGCACTGGCGGCCGGTACGGTGCGCAAGAGCGACGTGGCCACCTACTGCGAGCAGGCCGACACCTCGACCGGCCTGATGGTGCGCAACTTGAGCAAGGCGGCCAGCCTGATCAACAGCTTCAAGCAATTGGCGCTCGAACGCGACGCGGACCAGCGCCGCAGTTTCGACTTGCGCGCCGTCAGCGAGGAATTGGTGATGACGCTGGCGCACCGCTACGACACGAGCAAATATTTTCTGGATCTGCAGATCGCAAACGGCATCACGCTCGACGGCTACCCGGGCGCCTACTGCCAGGTGCTAAGCCAATTGATCATGAACGCCGTGACGCACGGCTTCGAGGGACGCGCGCACGGGCGCATGACGCTGCAGGCGGAAGTGGTCGATGGCGGCTTCGTGCGCGTGGTGTTCGAAGACGATGGCAAGGGCATCGCGCCGGAACATGTGGGCCACGTGTTCGAGCCCTTCTTCACCACCACGCTCGGGCAGGGCAGCAATGGCTTGGGCATGCACCTTTGCTACAACATCGTGCAGTCGTTGTTTGGCGGCAGCATCGCGGTGAGCAGCGCGCCAGGCCAGGGCGCGCGCTTCGAAATGGTGCTGGCCTTGGTGGCGCCCGACGCGGCCGTCATTCCGTCCGAGGGCGACGACGGCTCGCACATCTGAAGCGCGGGCACTGGTGGCGCAGCAAACCTCCGCGCCGCTGGTGGCGTGGCGCGGAAATGAAAAGGCAGCCGGGACTTAGACCGGCATCGTGCCGCTTGCAGGCGGAATGCTAGTGTTGCTGTTGTATTGGCTCATCATTTCAGCCAGTTCGCTTGCGGAAATCATATCGCACCGCACGACCGCGATGCCGGCAACATAGACGACCGGGTTGGCGCCGCCAGAAACTTGCTCGATATCTTGTTGGTTCAAAATCTTCATCACATCTCCAATTGTCTATCAATGTTAAAACCCGAAGCAATTTCGGGAAATTTGCAGTCGAACAAGCAATCCGTGAGAACGGCCTGTTTGAATAGCGATGCAATAATGATACATTAATATAATGAAGTCAACATTTCATATGAAACAAATTTAGCATTATGGAAGTGTTGAGATCTGCCCATCCATCAATCAGTCCGGGCTCGCCCCATGTTCACGGCGCCAAACGGTATTGCCTTCCGGGCAAACTTTGCCGCTAGATCCAGCGGCGTTGCCCTCCCCGTCATCTATAATGTTTGTTTTCGCAAATCACCTCAGCCACATCATGGAATTAGCCAAGTCTTTCGAGCCAGCCGACATTGAACAATTCTGGCGCAGCGAGTGGGAGCAGCGCGGGTACTTCGCCGCCACCACCGACGCCGCCAAGCCCTCGTTCTGCATCCAACTGCCCCCGCCCAACGTCACCGGCACCCTGCACATGGGCCATGCCTTCAACCAGACCATCATGGACGGGTTGACACGCTACTACCGCATGCGCGGCTTTAACACCGCCTGGGTGCCAGGTACCGACCACGCCGGCATCGCCACCCAGATCGTGGTGGAACGCCAGCTCGACGCGCAAAAGATCTCGCGCCACGACCTGGGCCGCGAAAAATTCGTGGAAAAAGTCTGGGAGTGGAAGGAAAAATCCGGCAACACCATCACCGGCCAGATGCGCCGCATGGGCACCTCGCCCGATTGGTCGCGCGAATACTTCACGATGGACGAGCCGCGCTCGAAGGTCGTCACCGACGTCTTCGTGCGCTTGTTCGAACAAGGCTTGATCTACCGCGGCAAGCGCCTGGTGAACTGGGACCCGGTGCTGGGCACCGCCGTGTCCGACCTGGAAGTGGCGCAGGAAGAAGAAGACGGCTCGATGTGGTACATCCGCTATCCGCTGGTTGATGGCAGCGGGCACTTGACGGTGGCCACCACGCGCCCTGAGACCATGTTAGGGGATGTGGCCGTGGCGGTTGACCCGACCGACGAGCGCTACCTGCCGCTGGTGGGCAAGCTACTCAAGCTGCCGCTGACGGAGCGCGAAATCCCGATCATCGCCGACTCCTACGTCGACAAGGAATTTGGCACCGGCTGCGTGAAGATCACGCCCGCGCACGACTTCAACGACTACGCCGTCGGCCAGCGCCATAACCTGGAAAAAATCTGCATCCTCACGCTCGACGCCAAGATCAGCGACGACGCGCCAGTGGCTTACCGCGGCATGGACCGCTTCGCCGCGCGCAAACAGATCGTGGCGGACCTGGATGCGCAAGGCTTGCTGCAAGAAGTCAAACCGCACAAGCTGATGGTGCCGCGTGGCGACCGCACCGGTGTCGTGATCGAGCCAATGCTCACCGACCAATGGTT
This sequence comes from Pseudomonadota bacterium, assembly GCA_040388555.1. Lineage (GTDB taxonomy): Bacteria > Pseudomonadota > Gammaproteobacteria > Burkholderiales > Burkholderiaceae_D > Telluria_A. Next base: position 43,452 of record JAZKBP010000042.1, on the reverse strand, counting down.
CGTCGCCATGAGCAAACCGGCGCCAGAAGGCACCCATTTCCCCGGCAAGTCGATCGCCGAAGTGGCGCTCGAAAAAGTGGCTGGCGGCGAGATCAAGTTCGTCCCTGAAAACTGGAGCACCACCTACAACCAGTGGCTCGAAAACATCCAGGACTGGTGCGTGTCGCGCCAATTGTGGTGGGGCCACCGCATTCCGGCCTGGTACGACGACGCCGGCAATATTTTTGTGGCCAAGACCGAAGCCGAGGCGCGCGCGCAAGCGGCGGCCAAGGGCATCACGGCCGAGCTGCGGCGCGACGACGACGTGCTCGATACCTGGTTCTCGTCGGCCTTGATCCCGTTCTCCACCATGGGCTGGCCGGAACAGACGGTCGACCTCAAGACTTTCCTCCCCTCCTCCGTGCTGGTGACGGGCTTTGACATCATCTTCTTCTGGGTCGCGCGCATGGTCATGATGACGGCGCACTTCACCGGCAAGGTGCCGTTCGAGACCGTGTACGTGCACGGCCTGGTGCGCGACTCGTCCGGCCAGAAGATGTCCAAATCCAAGGGCAACACGCTCGATCCGATCGACCTGATCGATGGCATCGACGTCGAAGCGCTGGTGGGCAAGCGCACCACCGGCTTGATGAATCCGCGCGACGCGGAAAAAATCGCCAAGGCCACGCGCCGCGAATTCCCGGAAGGGATAGCCGCCTACGGCAGCGACGCCGTGCGCTTCACCATGGCCAGCTACGCTTCGCTGGGCCGCAACATCAACTTCGACCTGGGCCGCTGCGAAGGCTACCGCAACTTCTGCAACAAGATGTGGAACGCCACCAAGTTCGTCATGATGAACACGGAGGGCCAGGATTGCGGCGCACCGCAGGACGCCGATCTGTCGCAGGCGGACCGCTGGATCATCTCGCTCATGCAGCGCGTTGAACTGGACGTGGCCAAGGGCTTTGCCGACTACCGCTTCGACAATATCGCCACCGCCATCTACAAATTCGTGTGGGACGAGTATTGCGACTGGTACCTGGAAGTGTCCAAGGTCCAGATCCAGAACGGCAGCGCCGCCCAGCAGCGCGCCACCCGCCACACCTTGCTGCGCGTGCTGGAAGTAGTCTTGCGCCTGGCCCATCCGGTGATTCCGTTCGTCACCGAGGCGCTGTGGCAGGCCATCGCGCCGCTGGCCGGTAAAGCGGGGGAAGCGGAGCAGACTTCCATCATGATCCAGCCTTACCCGGAAGCCAATACCGCCCTGATCGACGAGGCGGCCGAGCAATGGATGGACCAGCTCAAGGCCCTCACGGACGCGACGCGCAACTTGCGCGGCGAAATGAAGATCGCGCCTTCGCTGCGCGTTCCCCTGATCGTCGAAGCGGCCGACGCGGCCGACCGCGCGCGCCTGGAAGCGTTCGCGCCATACGTGCAATTCCTGGGCAAGCAGTCGGAAGTGCAGATTGTCGATGCATTGCCAGAGTCGCCGGCGGCGGTGTCGATTGTCGGCACCACCAAGCTGATGCTCAAGGTGGAGATCGACGTGGCGGCAGAACGCGAGCGCCTGTCCAAGGAAATCGCGCGCATCGAGGCGGAAATCGCCAAAGTCAACGGCAAGCTTGGCAACGAGAGCTTTGTCGCGCGCGCACCGGCCGCCGTGGTGGCGCAGGAAAACGAGCGTTTGGTGAATTTTTCGGCTACCATCGCCAAGCTGCGTGAGCAGTTCGCAAAACTATCGCAATCCTGATCCTGACCCAGACCTGACCTTCTCGGAGACAGCATGATACGACCCTTTGCCAAAGCCGCCGTCCTGGGCGCCACGCTGGCCACGCTGTTGGCCGCTCCACACGCCTGGGCCGACGCGAGCTCGCCGGTGGGCCTGTGGAAGACCATCGACGACGATACTGGCAAGCCCAAATCGCTCATCCGCATCACCGAGGTCAATGGCGAGATGGAGGGGCGTATCGAAAAGCTGATCCCGGTTCCGGGCGAAGATCCGGCGCCCAAGTGCGACAAGTGCGAGGGCGCAAACAAGGACCAGCCGGTGTTGGGCATGCTGATCCTGACGGGCATGAAGAAGGACGGCGACGAATACTCGGGCGGTCACATCCTCGACCCGCACAACGGCAAGGTCTACAAGAGCAAGTTGACCGTGATCGACGGCGGCAAGAAGCTCAAGATGCGCGGCTATATCGGCATGCCGATGTTGGGGCGCACGCAGGTGTGGCTGCGCCAGGAATAGGCGTCTCAACGCCAGGAGCGCCTTGCATGTATGCCCTGAGAGTTCGTGTCAATGGCGAAGAGCCTGTCGTGGCGGGCGCGGACGATCTGGGCGTCTTGACCGCCACAGTCAATTGCGTCGGAAAACTCGGCAGCGCGAGCCATCAGGTTCGCGACGATGAGGACGCAGACCTTTTTCTAAGCGTGGGCGGATTGACTTCACGCCCCCCCGACATGGCCGACGAGCATGTGCGTTGGGTGTCCCTACGAGCGCTTCATGTCGGGGACGTGATCAACGTGGAAATCATCGAGACGCCGAACGCTGACGCCCCCATTGGCGGTGAACAAGCGGCGAAGAAAAAACACGACGAGCGCGAATATTTCGAGCACTGCAAACGTACCTATTTCGCGCTTCGCGAAAGATTCGAGTCGTGAGTACGCCGCTGATGACGGTAGGATGATATTGAGCGTCCCGTAGATAGAAGGGGAAATTTTTGAGACCACTCTTCCGTGCACTCTTGTTGTGTGCGCTGTTCCACGGAACGGCGCACGGAACAGATCATGGAACGCGTGCGACTGATCTTGCGACGCTCATCAAAAAGATCCCGGCAATCCATGGCGAAAATTGCCAATGCATACGACAGGCCGATCAAGGCCTAGCAAATCAGCTTCACGCTTACGGGGCCAAGGCGATTCCGTATCTGTTGCCTTTGCTTGAAAGCAAAGAGCACGACGTGCGCAATTTCGCGGCTTATGTTCTACGCGATCTAGATGGACTCACGGAAGAGCATTTACCTGCACTGATCGCAGCCCAACAAAGTGGCAACGATTGGATTTCACCGGCGATAGGCCGGATTGCCACGCCGACTGCAATTCAGTCCCTTGTTGACACATTAAGATCAAAACCAGAATCCAACACGCAAGTGACTTACGCGATTGCGCTTAGCGGTGAGCGTGCAATTCCCTACCTCGTCGCACTTCTTGATACACCGACAGAAGTCAATCCCGAGCTCTCAAGCGTACTGTGCCAGATTTTTTCCGAGGCGAAGAGCGAAACACCGGTAGATCCATTATTGAGTATTGCACACGACGAAAAGGTCACGCGGGCCAATCGGCTCCATGCGATCGAGCTCATTGGGTGCATCCATCTCAAGGCGCGAAAAGCTATCCCCGCGTTACAGCAATTGGCGCGAGCAGATCCGATGAACTTCGGGCCAATCGTCGATTCGGCGACCATGGCCATTGGCTCACCGGAGTCCGTTCCCCTGCTGGTGATGGCATTGCGTGCCGAGCCCAGCTTGAGCGCGTTTCGCCCTATCGCATCACTTCACGAGCGTGGCATTGCCGCCGGTCCGGCGCTAGTTGAATTTTTGTCGAATAGCGACGCCGATCTGCGTGTGGGCGCGGCGCGCGCGCTGGGATACATCGGTTATAGCGACGCGATCGGAAATTTGCTTGCGCTGCTGTCGGATCCAGACGATTGGAGATTGGCCTACGTGGCCGCAGAGTCGTTGGGCAGAATGCGCGCCCAACGAGCGATCCCTGCGCTCGCAAAGCTGGCGTCGACCCATTGGTACCCTAACGTAGCGACGGCAGCGCGCTTTGCGATCAAGGTCATCAATGGTGAGGAAGCCTATACATCGAGAGAAGATGACTTCATTCCAGAGTTTTCCCTATTCGGACCGGTCGGCGCGGTTCGCACCAGTTCTTCACGTGGTCCGGTTCGCCCCGCGTTTATCAGAACGGCAGACGAATTAACAACGAGCACACTAAGAAAGCTGCACTACGATATTGAAATTGTCGGCTGGGATGAAAAGGGCAGACACGTTCAGCATTCAACAACGACGCCAGTTTGTGGCTTGAAAGTCCCGGGCGGCCAAATCGTGGGCGGCGATAGGGGCGAATGGGGCGGCGAACTGGCATACATGACGGACCAGTCAACAGCCACGATCCTGCTGAAGGGAAACACCCGCGGCATCCATCTTCTGCCGTTCGCCATTCTCGCCGTGAGCGGGCTTGCCCATCTCAGTTTGAACAGCGGAGCACTGTTCATGGTCGTCCCCGTCGACGGTGGAGGTTTTAAAGCGAAAAGGTGGAAAACACTTCCTGGCGCACCGATCGCCTCCGGGATGCTTAGCAATGGCAAGCTCTTCATCTCGACCGAAGGAGGCGACGTCGTGATTTCTCCGGACGGCAAACTGGAAATGGCTAATCGAGACAATACTAAAGGCTCCTCAAGCAAACGCTGATAGCCCCAACCTTGAAGTCCAGCCAAATCGATGTCACGCTGGGACCCTACCCGATACTGCGTTTGCACGTGCGTTCAAGGTGATGCGTCCCGTGGCGTCTGGCGTCAAGCGCGCGCGCAGGCGCTTCTCGAGATGCTCGATGTCCGTTGGCGTCATCGTCGCCAGCCTTGGGCCAACGTTTGGTCCTTTCATCAGCGTCGCCCAGTAGTCGTCGAAATCGGCGAAAGTGCGCTGCACCGTGATCGCGCGCGTCTCGATGGCGACGAGCCCGGCGCCCGCCCACAAGTCGCGCAGCGCGTCGAGGCGTGACGCCTCCACGCTTGGCGGCATGGGAACGGCAATTCCCATCGTCTTCATTTCGCCAAGCCAGTCCTCGTAAGGAAAACCAGCGTCGAGCATGTCCCAGGCGTAGGCGCTGATACTGCCGCCGGGGCGGACCACGCGCGCCATCTCGGCCACGCCAACTGCCGGCTCTGGAACAAAAAAGATCACCAGCGGCATGACGGCCGCGTCGAACGCATTGTCGGCAAACGGCAGCGCCATCGCGTCGGCTTGCCGGAACTGCGCGCTGAGCGATGCGGGCCTGGTGCGCGCGAACGCCAATTGTTCCTCGGACGGGTCGATGCCATGCACGGACGCCGGCGCGCAACGCTCGAAGATCATGTCGGTGAAGGCGCCGTTGCCGCAGCCAACGTCGAGCCAGCGCAGGCCAGACTGCGGCGCGAGCCAGTCGATGAATTGGGCGCCAACCATGCGGCTCCACTTGCCCATGAATTGCTCGTAGCCTGCCCCGTCATCAAATCGAAAAGTGGGTTCGCTCATACGTCGCTCCAGTTCAGTTATTGAGATTCGGCCTTAGCCGCCGTTGCACCAGCCGCAGCCGAGCAGGAAATGCTTGTCGTCGATGGGCGTCAAGCCTATCGTTTGCGGGCAAGTCGTCGCCTTCGGCTGTTGCGACACGTAGCGGCCAATGCTCGCATCGTTGAAAGGCTTGGCCTCCTGAAGTTTAAGCAGCTTGACCGCTTGCCGATAATCGCCATCGAACTGCGCGTAGGTGAAGGCGCGGAAATCCGGATTCGAATTCTCCATTTCGGAGACCACGGCGTTCGCTTTCGCGCCCGCCACCACCAATGCGTCGCGCAGCACGGCCACCGCGCGGTACGACGTGCCTTCGCCGAAACCATGAGCCGCGTAACCGGCATTGAAGTCGCTACCCCGATCGACCAAGCCATACACGGCTTCGGCGGCATCGCCCTTGCAGACGAGAGCATCGGCCAGGCGCCGGCTCACTTCGGCGCCGCTCAAAGGCTTGGATGCGGCGCCAGTGGCGGGCTTGGCGGCGGCGCCGGCTGCCACCGGCAGCATGAGCGCAGCGGCCCACGCGCAAACGAGCGATCGTGCCAAGGAATGCGTGTTCATCCTGATTTACCCTCTCAAAACTTATATGCCGATGCGCCAATGCCACACAGGCCGTTCTTCAAGTTTGCTTTGCATGGCGCGCCAGATGGCGGTCCAGCTGCTTGCCGAAATTCTGCCGGTCGCCCTGGTTAAATGGCGGCGGCCCGCCCGTGTCCACGCCACCGCTGCGCAACTCCTCCATGAAGGTGCGCATGCTTAAATGCTGGCCGATATTCTCGCTCGTGTAAAACTCGCCGCGCGGATTGAGGGCAAAGCCACCCTTTTCCAGCACGCTTGCCGCAAGTGGAATGTCGGCCGTTACCACCAGGTCGCCGGGGCTGAGCAGGCGCACAATCTCGGCATCGGCCACGTCCGCGCCCGCTGGCACCTGCATCGAACGGATGAAGCGCGAACCGGGCACGCGCATCAACTGGTTCGCCACCAGCGTCGTCACGACTTGTTTGCGGTCGGCCGCGCGGTACAGGATTTCCTTGATAACGACAGGGCAAGCGTCGGCGTCAACCCAGATCTGCATCATCACTTAAGACTCTGCAAGGAGGCCAGCACCGTGCGGCGCGCGGCCAGCACGTCTTCCGACAGGGCGGCGGCGGCATCCGCATTGGTGGCCAATTGCTCGCCGTGCTTGACCCAGCTGGCCAGCAGCTTTTCCGACACCTCCTCGACCGGACGGGGCGTGAGCGTGCCCAGGTCGCGGATCAGCAGCACGCGCGACAGGCCGAGCGTCAAGTCGCCGCGCGCGGCGTCGTGGCGCAAGTGGGCGAAGTCGATGATCTGCTGGACCTCGCCCAGGTTCTTGAGCATCTCGAATTCGGCCGAGCGCACATTGCGATTGCGCTCGCTCGCTTCATTGCGGTAGGTGTTGTAGCCGAGTGCGGACAAGGCCACCATCAGGCTGCACAAGGCCAGCCCATTACGTTGAATTTGGTGCAGCAAGCTCATAGCGATCCGTCGAAGGGTTGCCGCGCGCCGACCGGCGCTTACGGGCCGACGACGAAATGCACGGTTTCGACGAAATTATACGCGCGCGTGTTGCCAACCTTGTCGGCCAATTGAAGCGTCTGCAAGCCCCCAGGTGCCGGGGGCTGAGCCGATCGGCAACAGCACCTGCAATTCATAGGCGAGTTTAAGGGCGCGCTCGCGTCAAGCGTCCCACAGTTCGCCGTTCGGGCCCGAGCGCGGCGCGGCCACGCCGAAGTGTGTATAGGCGGCCGGGGTGGCAATGCGCCCGCGCGGGGTGCGCTGCAGATAGCCTTGCTGGATCAGGTAGGGTTCGAGCACGTCTTCGATGGTGTCGGCTTCTTCGCCGATGGCCGCGGCCAAGTTGCCGATGCCCACTGGACCACCGCCGAACTTGAACAGGACCGCTTCAAGCAGCTTGCGGTCCATCACGTCGAAGCCGACGGAATCGACGTCGAGCATCACCAGCGCGGCGTCGGCCATGGCCTTGGTGATTTCGCCATTGCCTTTGACTTCGGCGTAGTCGCGCACGCGCCGCAGCAAGCGGTTGGCGATGCGCGGGGTGCCGCGCGCGCGCACCGCGATTTCGCGCGCGCCGTCGTCCTGGATCGGCGCGTTGAGCAGGGATGCGCTGCGGGTGACGATGCGCGTCAATTCCTGGGCATTGTAGAACTCCAGGCGCGCGACGATGCCGAAGCGGTCGCGCAGCGGATTGGTGAGCATGCCGGCGCGCGTGGTCGCGCCCACCAGCGTGAAAGGCTGCAAGTCGAGCTTGACCGAGCGCGCGGCCGGGCCTTCGCCGATCATGATGTCGATCTGGTAGTCTTCCAGCGCCGGGTACAGGATTTCCTCCACTACCGGCGAGAGGCGGTGGATCTCGTCGATGAACAGCACATCGTTCGGCTCGAGGTTGGTGAGGATGGCGGCCAGGTCGCCCGGCCGTTCGAGTACGGGGCCAGACGTCTGGCGCAGGTTCACGCCCATTTCGCGCGCGATGATGTGGGCCAGCGTGGTCTTGCCCAGGCCGGGCGGTCCGAACAGCAAGGTATGGTCGAGCGCTTCCTTGCGCTTCCTGGCGGCGGAAATGAAGATCTCGAGCTGGCCGCGAATTTTCTCCTGGCCCACGTATTCGTCGAGCTGCTTGGGGCGCAAGGCGCGCTCGATCGCTTCCTCGTTGGGCGAGGCGGGCGTGGCGGCGATGATGCGCTGCTCAGAGAAATTATCGGTCTGGATACTCATTGCTCAACCTTCAAAAAACAAAACCTCTAGCCTTTAGACAAGGCCTTGAGCGCGAACTTGATGCCGTCCGAGACACTGCTGCCTGCGGGCAGGTTCTTGACGGCAGCGAGCGCTTCCTTGTCCGAATAGCCGAGCGCGAACAGTGCGTTCAGGATATCCGATTGGGCATCGTTGTGCACCACCGCGCCGGCCGCGCCAAGGTCGGCGCCCAGCTTGCCCTTCAATTCCAGCAATAGGCGTTCGGCCGTTTTCTTGCCGATGCCCGGCACCTTGATCAAGCGCCCCGCCTCTTGCAGCGTGACCGCTTGCGCCAGGTCGGCGATCGTCATGCCCGACAGGATAGACAAGGCGGTGCGCGCCCCCACGCCGCTGATCTTGATCAGTTGGCGGAACACGGCGCGCTCGGCAGCGTTGCCAAAGCCGAACAGCAAGTGGGCGTCCTCGCGGATGGCTTGGTGCGTGAACAGGGTGACCTTCTCGCCCAGCTGCGGCAAGTTGTAGTAGGTGCTCATCGGGACGTCGACTTCGTAGCCGACACCATTGCAATCGACCAGCAATTGCGGCGGATTTTTTTCGAGCAGTATGCCGCTCAGGCGACCTATCATCGGATTCGACTTTCCAGGTTCAAATGGGGAAATACACAAACGTGCGGATCGAATGATACAGCAGCGCGCGCGCGGGGCGGGCTTTGGCGCAGGCTGGGAAGGCCCGCGCCGCAGGTGGCCGCATCAAGCGACCAGGCGGCCGCGCTTCATGCGCAATCCTTGCATGCCGGGGGCGAGGGTCTGGATCAGGGCCAGCGCGTCGTGGCTGTTGGCGTGGCAGATCGCCACCCCGAGGGCGTCGGCGGCATCGCTGCCGGGCAAGCCTGGCAGCAGCAGCAGGCGCGCCACCATGTCTTGCACTTGTTGCTTGGCCGCCTTGCCGTGACCGACCACGGCTTGCTTGACTTGCAGTGCCGTGTATTCGGCCACGCCCAGGTCCGCGCCCACCAGGGCGGCGATGGCGGCGCCGCGCGCCTGCCCGAGCAGCAGGGTCGATTGCGGATTGACGTTGACGAAGACTTTTTCCACCGCCGCGCAATCGGGTCCGTAGGTGCGCACGACTTCGGCCACGCCACGCAGGATCACCTTCAAGCGCTCAGGCAATTGGCCGGAGGACTCCGTCTTGATGGTGCCCGAGGCAATATAGCGCAACTTGCTGGCGCGCTTTTCGATGACGCCAAAGCCAGTGGTACGCAAGCCGGGGTCGATGCCGAGAATAATCATGGCGACATCATATACCCGCCAAGCCTGCTATGCGCGATTGCCTGTACTCGCTGGCAAGGAGCACGCCTAACGAGCGTGCGGTTTGGTGACGGAAAGGCCCCAGGTAAAGCGCGCCGCGCCACCTTCGGCGCATAGCCCAAGCGCGGCGACAAGCGCGTCCAAGTCCGCGCCAACCGTCTTCACATTGCCGGAAAATGAAAACTTGCGTTTGACCTTATCCGACGCTGTACTTGTCGTCGTCGCCAGTTGATGCGGTGAAGGCAGCTTTGATTTCTGCAAACAGGCGAAAGCGGCATCACTTTCCGTCTCGAATTCTAGACTCAGCACGTAGGGGCTAGCGCCAGGCGGCCCCAGGGTGAGCGCCATCTGGGTTGGCGTCGTGACCGGCTCGGCAGCATGCGACGATGCGCAGCACAAGAAATTTGCTGCGCAAAAGATGCGAGTGAACTTCATCGGCGACGCCTCTCGATCAGTGACGGAAATGGCGGGTACCGGTGTAGAGCATGACAACGCCGCGTTCATCGGCCGCATCGATCACTTCCTGGTCGCGCATCGAGCCGCCCGGCTGGATCACGCAGGTGGCGCCGGCGTCGACCACCACGTCAAGCCCGTCGCGGAAGGGGAAGAAAGCATCCGAAGCGACGGCCGAGCCGGCCAGCGTCAAGCCCGCGTTTTGCGCCTTGATCGAGGCGATGCGGGCCGAATCGATGCGGCTCATCTGGCCCGCTCCCACGCCCAGCGTCATGCCGTTGCCGCAGAAGACGATGGCGTTCGATTTCACGAACTTGGCCACGCGCCAGGCGAACATCAAGTCTTGCAATTGCTGCTGGGTCGGTTGCTTCTTGCTCACCACGCGCAGCTCGCCCAGGCCCACGTTCTTGGCGTCGGGCGACTGCACCAGCAAGCCGCCGCCGACGCGTTTGAAGTCCGAGGGGTTGGTGCCCGCGCCCAGCGCGATTTCCAGCAAGCGCACGTTCTGCTTGGCCGCCATGATCTGGCGCGCTTCGCTCGTGAACGATGGCGCGATCAACACTTCGACGAACAATTTGGCAAGCGCCTCGGCCGTCTTGCCGTCCACTTCCGTGTTGAAGGCAATGATGCCGCCGAAAGCCGAGGTGGGATCGGTTTGCAGCGCGCGGGTGTAGGCGTCGAGCGCGTCGCTACCCACCGCCACGCCGCACGGGTTGGCGTGCTTGACGATCACGCAGCCCGCGCTTTGGCCCAAGCCGCCGAGCGACTTCACGCATTCCCAAGCGGCGTCCGCGTCCGCGATATTGTTGTACGACAGTTCCTTGCCCTGCAATTGCTTGTAGTTGGCCAGCGCGCCGTCGGCCGGCAGCAAGTCGCGGTAGAAGGCGGCCGACTGGTGCGGGTTTTCGCCGTAGCGCATGTCTTGCACTTTTTCAAAGGCCAGATTCAGCGTTTGCGGATAGGCCGCGCGGGTGGCGTGCGCCTTGTCTTCGCCCAGGCTGGTCAGGTAGTTGGTGATGGCGCCGTCGTATTGCGCCGTGTGCGCGAACACTTTCTTGGCCAGCATGAACTTGGTGTCGTAGGCGATCTCGCCGCTGCCGGCGGCCTTGACTTCGTCCAGCACGCGCGCGTAGTCGGCCGGATCGCACACCACCACCACGTCCTTGTGGTTCTTGGCGGCCGAGCGCAGCATGGTCGGCCCGCCGATGTCGATGTTTTCGATCGCGTCGGCCAGGGTGCAGTCATCCTTGGCCACCGTTTGCTGGAACGGGTACAGGTTCACCACCACCATGTCGATGGTCGGCATGTCGTGCTCGACCAGCTTGGCCATGTGATCGGGAAAGTCGCGACGCGCCAGAATGCCGCCGTGCACCTTCGGGTGCAGCGTCTTGACGCGGCCATCCAGCATTTCGGGAAAGCCCGTGTAGTCGGCCACTTCCGTCACGGCCACGCCGTTTTCCATCAAGAGCTTGGCGGTGCCGCCAGTCGAGAGGATGTTCACCCCCAGCGTGGACAGGGCGCGCGCGAAATCGAGCACGCCGGTTTTGTCGGAGACGGAGATAAGAGCTTGTTTGATCATGAGAGTGGCCTCGTGGTTGAAGTATTCGGTACGTGCACTGGCGCGCAGCGGCGCGGTCTGGACCGCGCCTCGCCAGCACGGCCACTCAGTGAGCTCGGGCTGTTACAGCAAGCCGTGGTCTTGCAGTTTCTTGCGCAAGGTGTTGCGGTTGATCCCCAACATTTGCGCCGCTTGCGACTGGTTACCTTCGGCGCGCATCATCACCACTTCCAGTATCGGCTTTTCGACGGTCAACACCACCATGTCGTAGATATTCGATGCCTGCTGCTCGCCCAGATCATTGAAATAGTCTTCGAGACTTTTCTGGACAACTTCCTGGATACTTTCTTTGCTCATATTCTTAGCGCTTCATTCCAACTGATTGATGTTGCCGCCCCGCGCACAGGGCGCGGCGTTCTTTCAAAGTGTTCTCGGTCTAGGCCGCGAGCGCCTCTTGCTCGAGGCTCGCGGGCCGGTATTGTAACCGCTCGCCAAATTTATGCTGGGATTCGAAGAATTCGTCGACGGCGCGCCATTGCGCCTCGGTCGATTCGAGTTTGTTCATTTGCTGGCGGAATGCTTCGCCGCCGGGCAGCTCGCGCACGTACCAGCCGATGTGCTTGCGCGCCGTGCGCACGCCCAAAAATTCGCCATAGAAGGCATAGTGCGCCTGCAAATGCTCACCCATCAGGGCGCGCACTTCGTCCACATAGGGCGCCGGCAAATGGGTGCCGGTGCGCAGGTAATGGTCGATCTCGCGGCAGATCCAGGGACGGCCCTGGGCCGCGCGCCCGATCATGACGGCGTCCGCGCCGGTATGGTCGAGCACCAGCTTGGCTTTTTCCGGGGTGCTGATGTCGCCGTTGGCGACCACGGGAATCTTGACCATGGCCTTGACGGCGGCGATGGTTTCGTACTCGGCCTCGCCGCTATAGCCGTCGGCGCGGGTGCGTCCGTGCAAGGTGAGCATGGCGATGCCCGCTTGCTCGGCCAGGCGCGCGATGCGCAGCGCGTTTTTGTTTTCGCGGTTCCAGCCGGTGCGGAATTTCAGCGTGACGGGCACGTCGACGGCGCGCACCACCGCGTCCAGGATTTGCTCGACCAAGTCTTCGTGCTGCAGCAAGGCCGAACCGCACCAGCTATTGCACACCTTCTTGACGGGGCAACCCATGTTGATGTCGATGATCTGGGCACCGCGGTCGACGTTGAACTTGGCGCATTCGGCCAGATCGACCGGATCGGCGCCCGCGATCTGCACCGCCTTCGGTTCCATTTCGCCCGCGTGGTCGGTGCGACGCGAACTTTTTTCGGTGGCCCACAGGCGCGGATTGGACGCGGCCATCTCGGACACCGCGTAGCCGGCGCCGAGCTCCTTGCACAGCTGGCGAAACGGCCGATCCGTCACCCCGGCCATCGGTGCGACGAAGACATTATTGCGTAGAGAATAAGGGCCGATGTGCACGGAAAGCGATCTGGGAGGGCTGCGGGAACCTTCTATTTTAACCGAAGCTCTGCTCAAATAATAAGCACTATTTTTGATCGTGGCATCGCGCATGCACGGTTTTACATTGCCTTTGGTGCTCGCGATAATTCCTTGCCAAGTGTGTTTTCAACTAAGCAAGCTCGTCGAGCACGCCTTCTTCCAGATGGTGGACATCGCCCCAGCCGAGCAGGCTCAGTTTGCCGTCAGCCAGGCAAAAACGGTTGATGCTCGCGTTGTGCACGCTGAAGTTGCGCGGCGATGCGAGCGGCATCTCAAGCGCCGCGCGGTAGGCGCATTCGAGCACGCCGCCGTGCGCCACCAGCGCCAGCGTCTTGCCCGGATGGGTCGCGGCCCAGGCCAGGATGGCGGCGAGCGAGCGCGCATAGAATTGACGGAAGCTTTCAGCCTGGTGCGTGCCGGACGGCATGACGGCGTCGATGTCGCGCGCCTGCCAGGCCGCGTAGTCGAGCGGAAAGCGCCGTTCGATCTCGGCATACAGCAAGCCTTCGAAAGCGCCATAGCAGCGCTCGCGCAAGCCGGCGTCCACCTGCACGGGCAGCTGGTGGCGCAGCGCCAGCGCTTGCGCCGTTTGATGCGCGCGTTGCAAGTCGCTCGACACGACCAGGTCGATGCGCTCTTGCGCCAAGGCGCCCGCCAAGGCTTGGGCTTGGCGCTCGCCTTCTCTATTCAAGGCAATGTCGATGTGGCCTTGCAGGCGACGCTCGGCGTTCCATGCGGTTTCGCCGTGGCGTATCAACAAGATATTGGTTCGCATTCCTATTCGGTGCCCAAGGTGGCGGCCACGGCCGGATTGAGCGTGTACACGCCGATGATCTGCGCTTCGTCCAGGATATGGCCGCGGATGGCCGCCATCGCTTGCGCGCCGCCGAACTTGCCTTCGAGCTCAAGGCGTGGCTGGTCGAGCGCGTAGATGCGGAACAGGTAGCGGTGCAGACGCGTGTCGTTCCATGGCGGGCAGGGGCCGTCGTAGCCGTAATAGTCGCCGGCCATGTCGGCGTCGCCGGCGAACCAGGACGTGTAGTCGTTGATGCCCTGGCGCATGGCCTGGGCCCCGTTACTGGCGTGGGGCAAGGCCGCATGCGGGCCTGGCTTGCCGCGCGCGCAAACGGCGTCGGACAAGGCTCCCTCGCCGATCGACTTGGTGGACGGCGCGATGTCGGCCAGCGTCCAGTGATAAAAATCGGTGCGCGCCAAATTCGATGCGATCGCGCGCCCTTCCTGGTTGACGTCGGTGCCGACGGAAGGCGCGTCGATGTCAAAGCAAAACAGGATCAGGGATGCGGTGCCGGCTGGCACCTCGTCCCAAGCCAGGTGCGGATTGCGGTTGCCCGACAGGCGCACGTGGGTGGCGGGGTCGATAACGGCAAACGCGCATTGCGGTGCGATCACGCCGCCGTCGCTGAAGGATTCGCTCCAGAGTCTCATAGTGCACCCTTGTCCTGTGATGTGACCATATAAATAGCGCGCAGTTTCATCGGGGGGGCGCGGCTGGCGGCGCCACCTGCAGCCAAAAGGTGACGGGGCCGTCGTTGATCAAGGCCACCTTCATGTCGGCGCCGAACTGGCCGCTCTCGACCTTGCCATGCGCAGCGCGCGCGCGCAGGAGCGCGTAGTCGAACAGGCGGCGCCCCTCTTGCGGGCTGGCCGCCGGCGTGAAGCTGGGCCGGGTGCCGGACTTGGTGTCGGCCGCCAGCGTGAATTGCGGCACCAGTAGCAAGGCGCCTTTGACGTCGCTCACGCTGAGGTTCATCTTGCCGGCCGCGTCGCTAAAGACGCGGTAGCCCAGCAGCTTGGTGAGCAGCAAGTCCGCCTCGCGCTCGCTGTCGCCCCGCTCCGCGCACAGCAACACCAGCAAGCCAGCCTCGATGGCGCCAATGGTGTGGCCATCGACGCGCACGCTGGCCTCGCTCACTCTTTGCAGTAATGCAATCATGCGCTGAGCAGCACACGCACGAACTTGCGCTTGCCCACTTGCAAGACGTAGCTGCCCGGCGCCATGCTCAGGGCCTTGTCGCTGACCACGGCGCCATCGACACGCACCCCGCCCTGGTCGACCATGCGCATGGCTTCGCCGGTCGAGGCGCACAAGCCCGTTTGCTTGAGCAAGTGGGCGATGCCGACGGGGGCGCCGGCGACGGCCATTTCCGGCACGTCGTCCGGAATGCCGCCCTTGGAGCGGTTGACGAAGTCGGCCAGCGCCTCCTCGGCGGCGGCGGCCGAGTGGAAGCGCGTGACGATTTCCTTGCCCAACGCCACCTTGGCGTCGCGCGGATTGGCGCCGCCCTCGACCTCGCGCTTGAGCGCGGCCAGTTCGTCGATCGAGCGCCACGACAGCAACTCGTAATAGCGCCACATCATCACATCCGAAATACTCATCAATTTCGCAAACATCGTATTCCCAGGTTCGGTAATGCCGATGTAGTTATTCTTGGATTTGGACATTTTATCGACCCCGTCCAAGCCTTCGAGCAAGGGCATGGTCAAAATGCATTGCGGTTCTTGCCCATAATCCTTTTGGAGCTCGCGCCCGACTAGCAAGTTAAATTTCTGGTCTGTTCCACCTAGCTCAAGGTCGGCCTTCAAAGCCACCGAATCGTAGCCCTGCATCAAGGGATAGAGGAACTCATGGACGGAAATAGGCGTCCCATTCTTGTAGCGCTTGGTGAAGTCGTCGCGCTCCATCATGCGCGCCACGGTGTAGCGCGAGGCCAGTTCGATCATCCCGCGCGCGCCCAGCGGGTCGGACCATTCCGAGTTGTAGCGAATTTCCGTGCGCTCGGCTTGCAGCACCAGCGAGGCCTGCTTGAAGTAGGTCATCGCGTTTTGTTCGATCTGTTCGCGCGTGAGGGGGGGGCGCGTCACATTGCGTCCGGACGGATCGCCAATCATCGAGGTGAAGTCGCCGATCAGGAAGATCACTTGATGGCCCAGATTTTGCATCTGCCTGAGCTTATTCAAGACCACGGTGTGGCCCAGGTGCAGGTCGGGCGCGGTGGGGTCCAGGCCCAACTTGATGCGCAGCGGCACCCCGCTCTGTTCGGAGCGGGCCAGCTTTTGCGCGAACTCGCTCTCGATGAGCAGCTCGTCGACGCCGCGCTTGGTGATCGCCAGCGCCTCCCGGACGGCGTCCGACAGCGGCAAGGGGGGCGAAGCGTGCGCGGCGGAGGCGTTCTTCGAGGGGGAGACGGTGTTATCCATAGTGTAATAAATTCTATTTCTGGAAATCGTTGGAGAGAATCGGGACTTTGCTATAATGCTCGATCCCATCAATCTTGCTGCAAGAAAACTAACGCCTCAAAAACAAATAAGATCAAGGCGGGCGTTGGTATCGAAGCGGTAAATTTTAACTGATTGCATGAGCCCTATAAACAAAATCATCACTGGCAGGCGCTGGTCCAGGCTGCTAGGTACGACACGCAAGGCACGCATCATCAGCGCTTCCGCTTTGTTTTTGGCGGTTTGTGCCTTTGGTGCGGCGGGCGTAGCCCCGCTGGCGCCGGACGCTTCCGACTTGCCCGTCAAGTCGGTCGCGCAGGAATTGGATTTGCCCAATTTGTCCGACCAGATCGCCGCCATCCAGGAAACGGCCGCCCAATCGTTCGTGCACGAGGAAAAAGTGCGCGCCGGTGACACCTTGGCCGCGCTCTTGAACCGCCTGGGCGTGGACGACGCCGCCGCCACCGCCTTCATCAAGACCGACAAGGTCGCGCACGACGTGATGCAGCTCAAGCCCGGCAAGCGGGTGCAGGCGCAAACGGGCGCGGACGGCCAGTTGCAGTGGCTGCGCGCCACCGTCGTCGACGGCAAGGACAATCCGGTCAAGAATGTGTCGATCACCCGCAAGGGCGACACATTCATCGCCAACGAGGAAGCGGCCCAGCTCGAGCGGCGCATCGAGATGCGCGCGCGTGAAATCACCAGCAATCTGTACGCGGCCACCGACGCCACTTCCGACGGCGGCAAGCTGCCCGAGTCGATCACGGCCCAGATTATCGAGATGTTTTCGACCAATATCGACTTCCGTTCCGACCTTAAACGGGGCGACCGCTTCAACGTGGTCTACGAAACGTTCTGGCAAAATGGCGAAATGGTGCGAGCGGGCCGCGTGCTAGCGGGCGAATTCACCAACCGAGGCACCACTTACCAATCGGTCTGGTTCCAGGATCCGGCCAGCCGCCAAGGCGGCGGTTATTACAGCTTCGACGGCAAGTCCCTCAAAAAAGCTTTCCTCAAATCCCCCCTCGAGTTTTCCCGTATTTCCTCCGGCTTCGCCATGCGCGTGCATCCCATTTCCGGTAACTGGAAACAGCACAAGGGTGTCGATTTCGCCGCCGCGCTGGGCACGCCGATCCGCGCCTCCGGCGACGGGGTGGTCGATTTCGCCGGTACCCAGGGCGGCTACGGCAACGTGGTGGTGCTCAAGCACTGGGCCAGCTACACCACCGCCTACGCCCACATGAGCCGCTTCGCACCGGGCTTGCACAAGGGTAGCAAGATCAGCCAGGGCGACGTGATCGGCTATGTCGGCGCCACCGGTTGGGCCACCGGCCCGCACCTGCATTACGAGTTCCGCGTCAGCAATGAAGCGCGCGATCCCCTGTCGGTCAATGTGGTGCAGCAAGCGCCTTTGACGACGGCTGAATTGACGCGCTTCAAATCCGTGTCGGGCGACATGATGCATCGCTTCGAGCTGCTGCATCCCAACACCGGCACGCAGCTGGCCTCGCGCTAAGCTTTTTTCGGGTGGGATCGTCTCCCACCCGCCCCTCCTTTTCCGGCCGCGCCATGACTTCCTCCCTTTACATCGGCCTGATGTCAGGCACCAGCATGGATGGCGTGGACGGCGTGTTGGCCGACTTCGCCAACGGCAAGATCGCCACATTGGGTGCGGCCCACTTGCCGTTTCCGCCCGCCTTGCGCGCCGAACTGATGGCCTTGCAAGTGGCCGGGCCGAACGAAATCGAACGTGAAGCACTGGCCGCGAATGAACTCGTTGAAATCTATGCCTCGCTCGTGCAGCAACTAGCCGCGCACGCGCCTGGCGCGCTGCGCGCCGTCGCCGTGCATGGCCAAACCACGCGCCACCGTCCGGAATTGGGCTACACGCGCCAGACCAACAATCCAGCGCTGCTGGCCGAATTGACCGGCATCGACGTGATCGCGGACTTTCGCAGCCGCGACGTGGCCGCCGGCGGCCAGGGCGCGCCCCTGGTGCCGGCTTTCCATCAAGCGCAATTTGGCACCCCGGGGCGGGCGCGCGTGCTGGTCAATATTGGCGGCATCGCCAATATCAGCGTCTTGCATGGCGATGGCAGGGTCGACGGCTTCGATACCGGCCCCGGCAATGTATTGATGGATGCGTGGATCAGCCAGCAGCTGGGCCAGCCCTATGACGCGGATGGCGCCTGGGCGGCCTGCGGCCAAGCCGACCCGGCCCTGCTCACCGGCTTGCTCGAGGAAGCCTATTTTTCCTTGCCCGCCCCAAAAAGCACGGGGCGCGACCTGTTCAACGCGGCCTGGCTGGCGCGCAAGCTGGCGCCCTTCCCTGCGCTGGCGCCAGCTGACGTGCAAGCGAGCTTGGTGGCGCTGACGGCGCGCACCATCGCGCAAGCGATCGGCGCCGCGTGTCCGAATGCGGATGCGGTGTATGTGTGCGGCGGCGGCGCCTTCAATGGCAGCTTGATGCGCGCGTTACATATTGAGTTGGGAGGAAAGACGAGCGTGGCATCGACCCAGGCGCTGGGCGTGGCGCCCGAACATGTCGAAGCGCTGGCCTTCGCCTGGCTGGGCCACCGTTTCAGCGAACGCCAAAGCGGCAATCTGAGCACCGTCACCGGCGCGCGGGGACCCAGGATCCTGGGCGCCCTGTATCCAGCCTGAAGCAGCGGCTTGGAGCGGCCGCTTGGAGAAATTTATACCGAGAACGAGGAACCGCAGCCGCAGGTGGAGCTGGCGGTGGGGTTCTTGATCACGAATTGCGCGCCTTCAAGGTCATCCTTGTAATCGATTTCCGCGCCCACCAGATACTGGTAGCTCATCGAATCGATCAATAGCTGCACGCCATTTTTGATCATGGTGGTGTCGTCTTCGTTGACGATTTCGTCAAAGGTGAAGCCGTACTGGAAGCCGGAGCAACCGCCACCTTGCACAAAGACGCGCAATTTGAGGTCGGGATTGCCTTCTTCCTCGATCAGCTGGGCCACTTTTTGGGCGGCGGCATCGGTGAAGATGATGGGCGACGGGATCACTTCTGGTGCTTCTGCGACTGCGGTCATGGATTACTCCTACTGGAAACGTTTCTTCATTATAGACCCTAGGCGCATCTCACGCTTCGGACAAGGCCAAATGCAGGGGCGACTCATCGTTGTATTGATGTGTTAGTTGCCCAGAAACAAGGGCGCCGCCATGCATTTCAAGTAATTTGTAATAGACATCCCCTACAATGCGGGCGCTCGGCTGCAATTCAAGCAATTCCGACGCATACACCGGCCCCACCACTTGGCCATTGATTACCATATTCGCGCAGCGCAGCTCGCCACAGATGCGGCCGTGCTGGGAAACGATCAGCACGCTCGTTTCACCGGCGTCGGCGATGACATTACCATGCACCTCGCCATCGATGCGCAAACCGCCGCGGAAATACACGTTCCCGTCGACGCGGGTGGAAATGCCGATCAAGCTATCGATGGCACTTTTTGCATTACGACCGAACATGAGCGGCATCCTTCAAAGTGACAGATTGCTGACTGCGCAGCTGTCCCTTCTCAAGCATGCGCGCCTGGATCGATTTGATGCTCACACCGTCGGGCAAGGTCAAGCTGCCTTCGCAACGCTGCAACTTTCCCAACTTGATCACGAACTGTGGCGTGTTGGCGGCCCCGGCGCTCGGGAATTTCAAGACCGCCGGCTTGCCCGCCCGCACCACTTTGAGCACGAATTGCAGATGCCCGACGGCGGGCGCCGCTTTCTTCGCACCGCCGGTGATGAGCAAACGGTAATGCAGCTGGTTTGGCGCGCTCAGCTTGGCTTCGGCGCGCCGGATCGCGGCACCGCCATGGCCCGGCTTGAGGCCCGCCCTTGCCGCCGGCACCTTGGCAGCGGCCAGCTTGGCCCTTGCGCCGGCCTTGCCGCCATCCTGCGTCACGGTATTGGCGGCATGCGGCGGCGCCAGCTTGGCCTGCTCGCTCAGCGGAACCTGGGCGCCATCTTTCACCGGCGCCTTTGCGGCAAGCTGGGTGGCCGCCTTGAGGCCCGCCGGCGCTGCCAAGGGCGCCACCGGCGCGGCCGGCGCCGGATGCTTCAAACTGGCCAAGTCTTGATTCAATTTACTATTTTCAAGTTCAAGCGCTTTGATCTGGCTCGCCTGACGCTCTTGCGCTTTCTTTGACGCATCGGACTTGACGGCGGCGTCCTTGACGGCGGCGGCCAGGCGGTCACGCTCGGCCTGCACCTTGCTCAATTCGACTTGCAAGGCGCCATCAAGCGGTGCCACGCTCGCTGTAAGGGCCGGCGCCGGCGGGGCCGCCACCCGGCGCGCGAAGTCCAGCCCCCATACCAGCAAGAAGCCGCCCAGGAACAAGGCCGCCGCGATCGCCAGCACGCGCAAGGCCATCATGGCGTTCGGTCCCTTCGGCAATGGCAGACGCGTACTCATCGGTGCGCGCTTAGGGCAGCAAGGCGATGTGTTGCAAGCCCATGGTTTCGGGCAAACCGAACATCAGGTTCATGCATTGGACGGCTTGGCCGGACGCGCCCTTGACCAGGTTATCCTGCACCACCAGCACGATCACGTTCGGGCCCGGCACACCATCGACTTCCGGCCGGTGCAGGGCCAGGCGCAGCATATTGGCGCCGCGCGTGGAGCGGGTCTCCGGATGCGAAGCAAACGGCATCACATCGACGAAGGGGGCGTCGCGGTATTGGTCTTCGAACGCCGCTTGCAAGGTGGCATTGTCGACATCCTTGATCAAGCGCGCGTACAAGGTCGAATGCATGCCTCGGATCATGGGGACGAGGTGGGGAGTGAAGATCAGACCGACTTTTTGCTCGGTGAAGCGCTGCAACTGGGCCAGCGTTTCCGGCGTGTGGCGGTGGCCCGCCACGCCGTAGGCCTTGAAGTTATCAGCAGCCTCGGAAAACAGGGTGCCGATTTCGGCCTTGCGCCCGGCGCCGGAGACGCCCGATTTGCAGTCGGCGATCAAATTGCCCGCATCGACCATGCCATGCTTGAGCAGGGGATAAAAGCCGAGCTGCATCGTAGTCGGGTAGCAACCTGGGTTGGCGATCAAATTCGCGCCGCTCACGGCCGCGCGGTTCAGTTCCGGCAAGCCGTACACCGCTTGCTCGAGCAATTGCGGGCAGGTGTGGGGAATCTTGTACCATTTTTCAAAGCTGGCCTGGTCTTTCAAGCGGAAGTCGGCGGCCAGGTCGATCACCTTGACGCCGGCGGCCAGCAATTCGGGCGCTTGGGCCATCGCCACGCCATGCGGGGTGGCGAAAAAAACGACATCGCACTGCTTCAAGTCGGCCTTGTCCGGACTGGAAAACGCCAAGTCCACATGCCCACGCAGTGAAGGAAACATGTCGGCCACGGGCAAGCCATCTTCCTTGCGCGAAGTGATCGCGCGCAACTGCGTTTGGGAATGGGCAGCCAGCAGGCGCAATAGTTCAACGCCCGTGTAGCCAGTGCCACCGACAATACCAACTTTGATCACATCTGCTCCTTGTAGGTTCGGCTAAAACGATGTGCAATTCTAGCAGCCTGAACGTCCGCGCAGGGAACTCGACTTGAGCAGTCTAGCCATGCCCGGGCAAAAGGCGCTTGCCGCTCGAGGCGGGATGGCATTGACGGAATGGGGACCGACCGCGAGGCGCGGATGGACAGGCTAGATCGGCGAACGCCATGGCATCCACCATGCGATTTGATGACTTGCAATGCGGATCTCCCGCATTGCAAGTTCTTGCGCGGCTTAGTGAGCGCGGCGGAAAAAAATGGCAGCGCCGGCCCAGATGCACACTTCAATGCCGAACCACACCAGGGCGCCAATACCAACGACGCGGCCTAGTCTGGAATGCTCGACATACAAGATGAGCGCACCGAGCGCACCCAATGGTAGCGTCGAATAGGTGAAACGGGCAGCCACCTGGGCAAACATGGATTGGATGGCCATACTATCGACTATATTTTTCAGCATCATCGTGCACTCCATTTCACACTGCGATCGTGTAATGCGGACCAAAGCATGAGCGCTTCCGCCAAAATTCTATATTATTCGCCGATCATGTGCGAAATGATCGCGCCGTGTGCTGCGCCATCGATGCCACCGGCGATTGCGCCGATTGGTCCGCCGACGAGCATGCCAATCGCACTACCGATCACCGCGCCCGCAGCTGCGCACACCACGTCTTGCATGGTTGCGCCGGAAATCATGTTTACTTCAGCCAAATTAAGTTCTTGCATTTTTCAATCTCTCAATAAATTTAAGGAAAAGTCAGAGCGGCGCCACGGCGCCGACACGGAAATGGCGCTTACCAGTAGTAAAGGGCCAAGCCGACAGCTGCACCAACCAAGGCGCCGACGGCTGCGCCTTCTGGACCTGCATAGGCGCCAACGCGCGCACCCGCACCAGCGCCGGTCAGCGCCGCAGCAACGGGGGCGTAATCCATGCCACCAGAAATCATGTCCAACTCTTGCATATTCAATTCTTGCATGTCATCTCTCCAGGTTATTGATTATATTGGAAACATTAAGTCATCAACATTATTGCTGACGAGTGATTATGTGCATTACAAAAATCTCAGTCAAGACAAAAAAGCATGAATAAGTAAAACTACTTATTGGTAATAATACATCGCTAGGGCAGCAAGGGAGTGGGGCTGCGCGCAGCGAAAGGCCGCGATTGCAGGGATAAACGACGAGTAAGCCGGGAGCACGATGGGCGAGTCAATCGCCTGGTTGGTGTGCGCGCACCTCGCAGCGCCAAGGCGGCGTCTTTCTTGCCAAGAAACGGCGGCGACGGCAAGATTGGGAGCGCTGCCCCCATCCGCCGTTCAACAATAAAAAAAGCCGCCAGACAAGACAGTCGGCGGCTTTTTGTGGCGGCGCACAGGGTGCGCCGCGGATCGTGCTGAAGATTAACGCTTCGAGAATTGCTTTGCGCGACGTGCTTTGCGCAGACCAACTTTCTTACGCTCGACTTCACGGGCGTCGCGGGTGACGAAGCCGGCGCGGGCCAGATCGCCCTTCAAGGCCGCATCGTAATCGATCAGGGCGCGGGTGATACCGTGGCGCACTGCACCTGCTTGGCCGGACTCGCCGCCGCCATGCACGTTGACCTTGATGTCGAAACGCTCGACATTGCCGGTCAGTTCCAGCGGTTGACGGATGACCATCAGACCGGTTTCGCGCGAGAAGTACTCGGCGGCTGGCTTGCCATTAACGATGATTTGGCCGGAGCCAACTTTGATGAAGACGCGAGCGACTGCACTCTTGCGACGGCCGGTGCCGTAATTGTAGTTACCGATCATGTCAGCTCCTTAGAGAACGAGTGCTTTAGGTTGCTGGGCCGCGTGCGGATGGGTGCTTTCCGCGTACACTTTGAGCTTTTTGATCATCGCGTAGCCGAGCGGGCCTTTAGGCAACATGCCCTTGACCGCTTTTTCCAGCGCGCGACCCGGAAAACGCTGTTGCATTTTCAGGAAATTGGTTTCGTAGATACCGCCTGGATAGCCAGAGTGACGGTAGTACGTTTTTGCCGTCGCCTTGGTGCCGGTGACGCGCAGTTTGCCTGCATTGATAACGACGATGAAATCGCCCGTATCGACGTGAGGGGTAAATTCTGGCTTGTGTTTGCCGCGCAGTCGGAGTGCCACTTCGCTGGCAACACGTCCGAGGACTTTGTCCGTCGCGTCAATCACGAACCAATCGCGCTGGACTTCATGTCCTTTAGCGGAAAAAGTTTTCATGTTGACTTCCTAAAAGTTAAATCGCTCAAATGGTGGTTCCGCTCATGCTGCCTGCGGACTCTGCCTTATGTCTTTTCCTGAGCAAACGGAAAGCCGGCAATTCTATCCCAGAGCGGTGCGCCAAGTCAAGCGCGCCTGCGGCGGGGACGGGACGGGCGCTGCACGCCATGGTGGCCTTGTAATTGTGTAAAATAAACAACAATTATCCAGCCCCGCCATGCCCATAGGGTCGAACTTGCGGCGGGCGATTGACCGGGCCGGCGGCGGCACATTACCATGGCCGCGCATCCACCGTCCGGAGTCCGCGTGAAATTCCCTTATTCTTTAGCCGCCGCAGTCGCGGCGGCCATCCTGGCGGCGTCGCCGGCCCATGCCTTGCCCGTCAGCGAACAGGGGCGCAGCTGCCACCTGCCCGGCGCCGAGGAGGCGCTGCGCTGCATCAGCGTGTCCGTGCCGCTCGATTACCAGCACCCCGGCGCGGGCGCGCTGGCCTTGCATGTCACGCTGGCGCCCGCGTTCCGCGAAATGGCCAAGCCCGATCCCCTGTTCGTGCTCGCCGGCGGCCCGGGCCAGGCTGGCAGCGATGTGTTGGCGGCCCTGAACCTGATGTTCCGCAAGGCCCGCGCCACGCGCGACATCGTGCTGATCGACCAGCGCGGCACCGGCCTGTCCGGCAAGCTCGATTGTCCCGGCAAGGCCGACGCCGACGCCATGAGCGACGCGCAGGCCGAGGCCGAACTGGCGAGCTGCCTGCGCGCCGTCAAAGCGCCGCTGGCGGCCTACACCACGGCCAGCGCGGCGCGCGACATCGAAAAAGTGCGCCTGGCCCTGGGCTACGCCAAGGTCAATGTGTGGGGCGCCTCCTACGGCACGCGCCTGGCCCAGGCCTATGCGCGCGCCTACCCCGCCAGCGTGCGTTCGTTGGTGCTCGACGCTGTCGCCGCGCCCGACCAGATCATCCCGGCCGGCGGGCGCGACGCCCAGGCCGCGCTCGAGACCCTGTTCGCGCAATGCGCGCGCGACGCCGGCTGCAAAGGCGCCTTCCCCGCCCTGCGCAGCGAATTTTCCGCCCTGAGCGAGCGCGTCGCCGGCGGCAAAGTCATGCTCGATATGCGCGACCCGCGCACCGCCGCCCCCCTGCACATGCCACTGACCAGCAAATCCTTCCTGGCCGCCGTGCATGCGATCCTGTACTCCCCTGGCGACACGCGCTTGCTGCCCTTCCTGATCCACAGCGCCTACCAGGGCCACTGGGAACCGCTGGTGGCGCGCAGCCGCACCGCCGGCGACGTGGCCTCCGAGAGCAGCATGTCGATCGTGCTGCACCTGGCCGTCACCTGCGCCGAAGACCACCCGCGCCTGAGCGCGCAGGCGCTGGCCGAGGACAGCCGCGACTCCTTCATGACGGCGGCCCAGATCGAACGCCTGTCCGGCATGTGCGCCGTGATCAAGGTGCCGCCCGTGCCTTACCAGAGCCCGGCGAGCATCGGCGCACCAGCCTTGCTGCTGTCGGGCGCGCTCGACCCGGTGACACCGCCGCGGCGCGCCGCCGCCGCCGCCAGGTTCATGACGCACGCCCAGCAAGTGGTGGTGGAAAACGCCGGCCATGGCGTGTCCGCGCTCGGCTGCGCGCCGCGCCTGCTGCGCGAATTCCTCGACAAGCCGGACCAGAACGTGGACGCGAAATGCCTGTCCGAGATCCCCGCGCCCAGCTTCCAGCTCGGCAGCGCCGGACCGCAACCCTAAGCCCGAAGGCCAACACCATGATTGAAGTACAGGATATCCACAAGAGCTTCGGCGCCGTCAAGGCCCTTGACGGCGTGAGCTTTCAGGCGCGCGATGGCCAGATCACCGCCCTGTTGGGCCCGAACGGGGCCGGCAAGACCACCTTGCTGCGGGTGCTGGTGGGCTTGCTTGGGCGCGAGCGCGGCGCCGTCAGCATCGGCGGTATCGACCCGGCCGTCGACCCGATGGGCGCGCGCACCAACATCGGCTTCCTGACCGACCAGTTCGGGCTGTACGAGCGCCTCTCCACACGCGAATACCTGGCCTACTTCGGCCAATTGAACGGCATGGCGCGCGCCGACATCGCGCGCCGCACCGAGGAAGTGACGCAGCTGCTGGCGCTGGAAGACATCCTGGACCGGCGCTCGAAAGGCTTCTCGCAAGGCCAGCGCATCAAGGTGGCGTTGGCGCGCACCCTGCTGCACCGCCCGCGCCACCTGCTGCTCGACGAACCGAGCCGCGGCCTGGACGTGATGAGCGTGCGCGCCCTGCGGCGCGCCTTGACGGCGCTGCGCGAGGACGGCTGCTGCGTCATCATGGCCACCCACGTGATGCAGGAAGTGACCCACCTGTGCGACGATGTGATCGTCATCGCCAAGGGCCGCAGCGTGGCGCAAGGCACGCCCGCCCAATTGTGCGAGCAGACCGGCATCGCCAGCCTGGAAGACGCCTTTGTCAGCCTGGTCGGCACCGATGAAGGGATCGCCGCATGAAACCCAAGTTCCTGATCGTCTTCTTGAAGGAAGTACGCGAAACCCTGCGCGACCGGCGCGCCCTGGGCTTGCTAGCCCTGTTCGTACTGATGTACCCGCTCTTGGTGGGCGGCATCTTGCACGACCTGATCCAGCGCGCCACCAAGCCCGAACGCGAGCACATCGAAGTGCTGGTGATCGGCGCCGACAAGATGCCCACCTTGATCGCCCAGCTCAAGCAGCGCAACATCAATGTCAGCAACTCCGGCCCGATGGACGAGGCGGCCATTGGCGCGCTGCTCCGGAAGCGCAAGATCGCGGCCGTGCTCAAGGCCGGCGACAAGTTCAGCGAGGATTACCAGGCGATGCGCCCGGCGCACATCGAGATGTGGTTCGATTCGGCCAGCGACACGGAAAAGAAACGGCGCGAACTGGACGACGCGCTGCGCGACTACCGCAGCGGCATCGTGGCGGCGCGCCTGCTGGCGCACGGCGTGTCGCCGGTGACGATGGCGCCGGTGCTGGTGCAGCACTACGACACCGGCACCAGCGCCTCGCGCTCGGCGGCGCTGATCGGCACCATGCTGGGCATGCTGTTCTTCCCGGCCTTCATGATTTGCCTTAGCCCCGCCATCGACAGCACCGCCGGCGAGCGCGAGCGGCGTTCGCTCGAGATCCTGCTGGCCCAACCGGCCAGCGCGCGCGACCTCATCATCGGCAAGTGGCTGGCCGCGGCGGTGCTGGCCATCGTGGGCGTGTCGCTCGAGCTGGCGCTCGCGCACACCATCCTGATCTGGTTGCCGCTCGAGGAAATCGGCATGTCGTGGCAGGTGACGGCGCTGGGACTGGCCGGCGTGTGCGTGGCCACCATTCCGCTGTCGCTGCTGGCGGCGGGCTTTAATATCGCGCTGGCGATGAACGCCAAGTCGTTCAAGGAGGCGCAAAGCACGGCCGGTTTCGCCACCGTGCTGGCGATGCTGCCGATGATTATCGTGCCGATGCTGGACCTGAACACGGCCAACTGGATGTACGCGGTGCCGCTGCTGTCGAACCAGACCCTGCTGCGCGAACTGTCCAAGGGCCAGGACCTGGGCGCCCTGCCTTATGTGCTCACCTTCGCCAGTTCCTTCGTGCTGGCCGCCGCTTGCGTCGCTTTCGCCAGCTGGCGCATGAAGAGCGAGCGCTACGTGCTGGCCGTCTAAGGGCCAGCCCTGCAGGCGCTGGCATCCTCCCTTACAATAGGGCGCACACAAAAGGGGGGCAGCGATGGAAGTGAAAGTGAAATGGAACGGCCCGGACGGCATGAGCTTCCTGGCCGAGACCGGGTCCGGCCACATGGTGAACATGGA
The DNA here is from genome assembly GCA_040388555.1 of Pseudomonadota bacterium. Lineage (GTDB taxonomy): Bacteria > Pseudomonadota > Gammaproteobacteria > Burkholderiales > Burkholderiaceae_D > Telluria_A. The sequence goes on along the minus strand of JAZKBP010000042.1, from coordinate 15,794 downwards.
CGGCGCGCCCGAGGGCGGCGGCCACAACCTGGCGCCGCGGCCGATGGAGATGGTCTTGCTGGGCACGGGCGGCTGCACCGCCTACGACGTGGTGTTGATCCTCAAGCGTGGGCGCGAAGACGTGCGCGGCTGCGAAGTGACGCTCAAGGCCGAACGGGCGGCGACCGACCCCAAGGTGTTCACCGCCATCCACTTCCACTTCACGGTACGGGGGCGCAATCTCAAGGCCAGCACGGTCGAACGGGCCGTCAGCCTGTCGCATGACAAATACTGCTCGGCCTCGATCATGCTGGCCAAGACGGCGGCCATCACCCATTCCTACGAGATCGTCGAAGACTAGGCGCGCGCGCTGAACCGGCGCGCGTTACAGCCGATCTACAGCCGATCTTCAGCCGATCCACAGCCGATTTACCAACAATCGAGCTACAGCCAATACGCGGCCGTCGTCATCACCTTGGCCATCGCGGCCATCGCGGCGCGCGCCGGTGCGGGCGGCTCGATCGCGCCCAGCGCCCGCGCGGCGGCCCCGTGTTCCACTTCGTCGTCGCGCATCTGCTCGACGATGGCGCGCGATTTCGCATCCTGCGGCGGCAGCATGTCCAGGTGGCTGTTCAGGTGGGCCTCGACCTGGCGCTCGGTCTCGACGACGAAGCCCAGGCTGCGCGCGTCGCCCAGGCGCGCCGCCACGCTGCCGAGCAGGTAGGCGCCCGCATACCACAAGGGATTGAGCAGGCTCGGTTGGGAGCCCAGTTCGGCCAGACGCTGCGCCGTCCACGCCAGGTGATCCTCCTCCTCGCGCCCCGCCAGCGCGAACTGGGCGCGCAGCTTGGCGCTCTTGGCGAAGCGCGCCTGCGATTCGTAGAGCGCCTGCGCGCACACCTCGCCCACGTGGTTCACCCGCATCAGGCCGGCGCTGTGGCGCTGCTCGCGCGCGTCGAGCACGCCGTCCGGCGCCTTCAGGGCGGGCGTGGCGCGCGCCGCGCTGGCCACGCCGGCGATCACGCGCAAGGCCTTGTCCATATCGACGATCAAATGGTCGAGCGGGAGTATCGAACGGTTCGCTGCCATGGCACGCACTTTCGCGGAAGCTGGAAAGCTCTATTATAGGACGTCCGGCGCGTCCGCCGGCGGGCTCTCGGGCAGGCTCTCGGGCAAACTCGCCTCCTTCTGGCGCTCGATCCAGTCGGCCAGCGCGCCTTCGACCCCGAGGCCCGAGATATTCTTGGCCACCCCCAGGTTGAGCGACAGCAGGAAGGGGATCAGCTCGACCGGCACCTGCGGGCACAGCTCGGTGAAGGCGGCCAGGAAGCGCTTCGATTCGATCACGTGCACCACCTTGTCCCCGCTCATGAACTGCAGCACACTGGCGATGCTGTGCCCCTTGCCGATGCCCTGGTAGATGAAACGGTTGAAGTCACTGTCGATGCGCTTGAAGTCGAGCGTCTCGTCCGTCATCAAGCCGGCCAGATAGTAAAGGCCGAGCGCGACGCGGAAAAACCCGGTCGACTCGGCCCTGGTGTGGCCGCGCCTGGCCACGGCCAGCACGCTTTCCTTGATGACGTTGTCCATGTGGGCATTATGCACAATTTGCCGCGCACGCCAACCGATTGCGTGTTTACCGGTCCGTGCCAGCGAAGGGGGCCTGCCTGCGTGGCAGGGCGCCGACTATCCGGCGCCCCCCAACTGCGCTATCATCGCCCATCCGCACGGCCGGGCGCCTTTCGATCCGCCCATTGCGCACTCTGGCACGGGCAAAATGCGGCCCATCGCAAGACACTGCCCCCGGCCGCCAGATTGAATACAATGCATTATCGTTAGCACGAGCGCAATCCGGGCCCGTCCGGTTTCTGGAGTTTGGAATGGAACTACGCATCCGTAATTTGTCCAAGACCTACGCCAATGGCGTGGTCGCGCTCGACCAGGTCAGCTTGACCATCTCCACCGGGATGTTCGGCCTGCTCGGTCCAAATGGCGCGGGCAAGTCGACCCTGATGCGCACCCTGGCCACGCTGCAGGAATGCGACGCCGGCTCGGTTTTTTTCGGCGACATCGACGTGCTCGACGAAAAAGACGAGATCCGCCGCATGCTCGGCTACCTGCCGCAAGACTTCGGCGTCTACCCGAAAGTGACGGCCTACGAGCTGCTCGACCATTTCGCCCTGCTCAAGGGCTTGTCGCAGCGCGCGCGCCGGCGCGAGGTGGTCGACGGCCTGCTGCAGCAGACCAATCTGTTCGAAGTGCGGCACCAGCGCCTGGGCGGTTTTTCGGGCGGCATGCGCCAGCGCTTCGGGATCGCCCAGGCACTGTTGGGCGACCCGCGCTTGATCATCGTCGACGAGCCCACCGCCGGCCTGGACCCGCAGGAGCGCGTGCGCTTTCATAATCTGCTGTCGGACATCAGCCAGGACAAAACCGTGCTGCTGTCGACCCACATCGTCTCGGACGTGTCCGACCTGTGCGCCAATATGGCCATCATCAACAAGGGCCACGTGCTGCTGTGCGGCGTGCCGCTCGAATTGATCGAAGCGATCGACGAAAAAATCTGGGAGCGCTTCGTCACCAAGGCCGAAGTGCCGGAACTGCAAAAACGCCATGCCGTGATCTCGACCCGCCTGCTGTCGGGGCGCACCCTGATCCGCTGCTATTCGGACCAGGACCCCGGCGACGGCTTCCTGCCCGCCAGCGCCGACCTCGAAGACGTCTACTTCGCCACCATCGCCGGGCGCCACAGCGGCGCGGCCAGCTTCTAGGCGCGCCATGCTGGCCATTGCCCTGTTCGAAGCGAAGCAGCGCCTGAAACTGGCCTCGACCTGGGCCTACTTCGCCATCTTCCTGCTGGTGGCGATGTTGTGGATGGCCGCCGCCGGCGGTGTGTTCAAGGACGCTTACGTCAGCTTCGGCAGCAAGGTCAACATCAATTCCTCGTTCGCCATCGAGATCAGCGCCGCCTACCTGGGCTGCATCGGCGTGATCGTGATCGCCGCCATGATGGGCCGCTCGGTGCAGCAGGACTTCGAGTATGATATGCAGCACTTTTTCTTCAGCGCGCCGATCGGCAAGCACGATTACGTGTTCGGACGCTTCCTGGGCGCCTTCGCCACGCTGGCCGTTATTTTCTCGAGCATCGTGCTGGGCGCCTGGCTGGGCACCTTCATTCCCGGCATCGACCCGGACCGCCTGGGCCCGACCGGTCTGGCGATGTATCTGCGCCCCTACCTGCGCACGCTGCTGCCGAACCTGTTCATCTTCGGCGCCATCTTTTTCGTGCTGGCCGCGCTCACGCGCCGCATGCTGCCCGTGTACGTGGCCAGCGTGGTGATGATGATCGGGTACATCGTGGCGCCCACCCTGGCGCGCGACCTCGACTATAAAAACCTGGCTGCGCTGATGGACCCCTTCGGCACCACCGCCCTGATCCGCCTGACCGAATACTGGACTATCGCCGAGCGCAACACGCTGGCCGTGCCGCTGACCGGCGTGTACCTGGTCAACCGCCTGATCTGGTGTGGCTTCGCCCTGGTCGTGCTGCTGCTCGGTTACTGGCGCTTCCACTTTTTCGCTGGCGCCGACAGCGGCGCGGGCGGGCGCAGCGCCGAGGCGGCGCCGCAGCCGCTCTCGCACAGCGCCAGCGCCACCCTGGAAAAGCCGGACTTCGCGCGCCGCAGCCTGGGCTTGCTGCTGCTGCGCATGGCGTGGCTGAACCTGCGCGAATCGGTCAAGAACGTCTACTTCGGCGCCATCGCGCTGGCCGGGGTGCTGGCCATGTTCGGCGCCTCGCTGCAGCTCGGTTCCATCTACGGCACCACGCCCTATCCCCTGACCTTCATCGTGCTCGACGCGATCGCCAACACCTTCGCCCCCTTCATGCTCATCATCACGACCTTCTACGCGGGCGAGCTGGTGTGGCGCGAGCGCGAGGCGCGCGTGGCGCAGATGCTCGACGCGATGCCGGTGCCGAGCTGGCTGGCGCTGCTCTCGAAGCTGCTGGCCCTGGTCGCGCTGCAGGCGCTGATGCTGGCGGTGGTGATGCTGTGCGGGATGCTGGTCCAGCTGTTCAAGGGCTACTTCGCGCTCGAGCCCGGGCTCTACCTGCAATACTTGTTCCTGATCGCGCTGCCCCAATACGCGCTGCTGGCGGTGCTGGCGCTGACTTTGCAGGTGCTGATCAATCAAAAATTCCTGGCCTACTTCGCGATGGTGCTGTACTACGCGGCCACGCTCTCGTTCGGCGCGCTCGGCCTGGACCATCCGATGCTCTTGTACGGCACCTCGCCAAGCTTCGTCTATTCGGCCATGAACGGCTACGGCCACTACCTGGCGCGCGAACGCTGGTTCGAGCTGTACTGGGGCGGCTGCGCCGTGCTGCTGATGGTGCTGGCGCTACTGTTTTGGCCGCGCGGCAGCAACGAATCGCTGGGCACGCGCCTGCAGCTGGCGCGCCGCAGCTTGAGCCGGCCGGTGCTGGGCGCGCTGGCGCTGGGCCTGGCCATCTTCGCCGCCAGCGGCGCCGTCATGTTCTACAGCTTGAATGTGAAGGGCGGCTTCCAGACCGCCTTCCAGAAAGATGAACAACGCGCCAGCTACGAACGCAAATATCGCCACCTGGCCGGCGCGCCGCAGCCGCGCATCACGGCCGTGCGCCTGGCGCTCGACATCATGCCGCGCGAGCGCAGCTTGAGCGTCAAGGGTCACTACACGCTGCAAAACAAGGGCACTGCGCCGGTCGATACCATCTACCTGAGCGTGCCAACCAATGCCAGCGTCGCCTCGCTCAAGCTGGGGCAAAAAGTGTGGCCGCAGCTGCGCGACGCGGAACTGGGCTTTTACAGCTATCGCCTGAGCGCGCCGTTGGCCGCCGGCGCGAGCACCGACATGGATTTCGAGCTCGCCTACACGCCGCACGGTGCGCACGGTCTGGGCGCGGAGACGCCGGTGCTGGTCAATGGCACCTTCTTCGACAACCGGGTGCTGCCGCAAATCGGTTACCAGCGCGCGGCCGAGCTGGAGGATGACCGCGACCGCAAGCGCCACGGCCTGGCGCCGCGCGAGCGCATGCTGGCGCGGGACGACCCGCGCGGCTTGGCCAACGGCCAGGTCGCCAGCGACGCCGACTGGATTAACTTCGAAGCGACCGTCAGCACCTCAATCGACCAGGTCGCGGTGGCGCCAGGCACCCTCGAGCAGGACTGGAGCGCCGGCGCACGCCACTTCTATCGCTACAAGGCGGCCCAGCCGATCCTCAATTTTTACGCCTTCCAGTCGGCGCGCTACGAAGTGCGGCACGACCGCTGGCAAGACGTGTCGATCGAGTTGTACTACCATCGCGGGCACGAGTTCAACCTTGAGCGCATCACCAAGGGCGTGAAGGCGGCGCTCGACTACAACACGCAAAACTTCGGTTCCTACCAGCACAAGGTGGTGCGCATTGTCGAATTCCCGCGCTACGACACGTTTGCGCAATCGTTCCCGAATACCATCGCCTACTCGGAGGGTATCGGCTTCATCGCGCGCGTCAACGACAAGGACCGCAAGGATATCGACTATCCCTTCTACGTGACGGCGCATGAAGTGGCGCACCAGTGGTGGGGCCACCAGCTGGTGGGCGCGAACACGCGCGGCGGCACGGTGTTGAGCGAGACGCTATCCGAATATTCGGCCTTGATGGCGATGCAGCGCGCAGTGGGACCGGACAAGATGCGGCGCTTCCTGCGCTACGACCTGGACCGCTACCTGCGCGGGCGCGCGCTCGAGTCGAAGAAGGAACTGCCGCTCGCGCAGAACGAGAACCAGGATTACATCCACTACAGCAAAGGCGGGCTGGCCATGTATCTGCTGGCCGATATCGTCGGCGAGGACAAGGTCAATGCGGCGCTGCGCGAAACGCTGGCGCGCTATGCCTATCGCGGCCCGCCCTATCCGAGCGCGCAAGTGCTCACCGAGGCGCTGCGCAAGGTCACGCCGCCCGACCAGGCTTACCTGATCGACGACCTGTTCGAGTCCATCGTGCTCTACAACAGCCGCGCGCTCAAGGCCAGCGCCACCCGCCGCGCCGACGGCAAGTACGCGCTGCACCTGGAAGCGAGCGTGAACAAGATGCGCGCCGACGCGCTGGGCGTGGAAAAGGAAGTGCCCGTGCATGACCAGATCGAGATCGGGGTCGACGACAAGGATGGCAATCCCCTGCTGCGCCAGCGCGTGCTGGTCGAGCGCCAGGACATCGATTTCGACATCGTCGTGAGCGGCAAGCCGGCGCGCGCGGGCATCGACCCGGACAACAAGCTGATCGACCGTAAGCCGGCCGACAATATGGTCGTTGTCGAACTAAAATAGGGCCGCTTACCATTGTCTTTGACGCGCATCACAGACTCGGTCCGCGCGCCATCGGCGCGACTGGAATACAATAGCTCAAGCCTTTGCCGAGTATTGTTATGCCAAACCGGATTGATGAAATCATTGCCGAAATTTCCGTTCTGAGTCTGCCTGAGAAACAGGAAATTCTCGCATTTCTTGTTGACGCACTTGAAGGTGAGGTGTTCACCGACATCGACCAAGCATGGAATGCCGAAGCCGATCGCCGCGAGCGCGCAATCGACAGTGGCGAAATCGACACGCTCGATGGGGAAAAAGTCATCACGGCAATACGTGCCACCCTGAGGAAATGAAGTCCCGATTTGCGCCGGACGCCCAACTCGAATTGCTCGATGCCGCGCATTATTACGATGATCGGCAGCCGGGCCTGGGCGAGCAATTCCTGGATGAATTCGGTCATGCGATCGACACGCTTATCCACTTTCCCGAACTTGGCACTCCCATCGACAACACGAAACGCGCCTACCATCTAAAGCGCTTCCCGTTTCGCCTCATCTATGCAGTAAGGCACGACACGCTTCTCGTCATCGCCGTCGCCCACACCCGGCACAACCCCGGATATTGGAAGTCGCGCACCAAGTCGTGAGCCGATCTGCGCCACGATGCGTCGTTGAGCGACTTATCGTTTCGGCACAGCGCCCTCCATATTTGCTGCTACATTGCCGTGTAAAATAATGATTGTGCAATGCAATCATTAAAGCGAAGAATCAATATGTCTTACACATTTGGAAAATCCACGTTTAGCGCCGGTGTTTGGGTCAAAGCTGGCGACGTCTTCCCCACCCCGGCATCGCTCGAGGTCGACATGCTCACCCCTGGCGGCTTCGCGGTCGAAGTGGTGCGCCAGAGCGGCGTGGTGGCCGCACGCGCCGAGCGCAACAACCCCAACGGTGGGCGCCACGTGTTCGACTTCCAGGCGGGCGGCGAATTCGGCGCCGGCGTGCTCACGGGCGACTACAAGGTGCGCATCGTCAACGTCGGCCAAGGCCGGCGCGAGGTGCGCGCCGGCGCGCTCAGCGCCGTCGGCGAGGCGCGCGCGCCCAGCCCGGCACCGAACGCCCCCGTCATCAGCTACCGGCCGGGCGAGCAGCGCTGATCCTCACGTTTAATCTCAGGCGGCGCGCGCCAGCGCGTCGGCCAGTTGGCGCAGCCAGGCGCTCGCATTGCGCCGGTTCCACACCAGCCACACGTGCTCACTGCACTGGAACGCGCAATCGCTCACGTGGATGCGTTCGAGTTCCGGGTCGGCCAGCGCGAAGTCCGGCAAATACGCGAGCGCCTCGCCCGACTTGACCAAGCCGAGCAAGAGCTGCAAATCATCGGTCCAGTAGCGTATCTTGCGCGGCAATTGGTCGTCGCGCCAGCCGTCCGAACGGGCGCCGCGCTGCACGCCACAAAACAGCGAACGCGAGGGACAGGCGAAGTCGTGCGCGAGCACCTGGGCCGTGCTCGCGTGGTACAGCTTATCCAAGCGCCGGCGCAAACGCCGCACCAGCGCATGCCGCTTGCCGGCCACCAGATGCAAGGTCAAGCCGCCCAGATCCGTCGCTTCCCAGTCAGCCGACCAATGGGGCGCGCGCCCTTCGATGGCGGCGCCGGTGACGATGGCCGCGCTGATGTCACCGCGCGCCAGCGCCCCCAACGCTTCATCCTCGAACATGGCCGCCAGCCGCAAGCTGCCGTCCGGGTAGGCGCGCAGCGCGTCGGCCAGCGCGCCAGCCTGGCGCCACAGCAGTACGGCCGGCCCCGCTACCTTGCAGTCGAGCGCGGCGCGCTCGCCCATGATGTCGGACTTGGCCTGCTCGGCCAGCGCCAGCAAGGCTTGTGCGCGCCCCAGCAAGCGCTGCCCACTCTCGTTGAGCACCAGCTGCTTGGCCGAGCGGTCGAACAAGGCCGTGCCCAGGCTGTCCTCGAGGCGCTTGAGCGCCTTCGACACCGCCGACGGCGTCAAGTGCATCTCCAGCGCGGCCGCGCCCAACGAGGGACGGCGCGCGGCGCTGACAAAAACACGCAGATCGCTCAAATTCATAGTTTCCCAATGAGACACAAAAAGTGAATTTAAATTGCTTTACGAGACACACAGCAAATCGTACCATGAATCCTTCCCCCATTTTCCGAGCGCCCCATGTCCCTGATCCAACAGCAATGGATATACCGCCGCCAGCCCGATGCCACCATCGGCAGCGAACACTACGAACTGCGCACCCAGGCACTCGCACCCGTGCCGGGCAAAGGCGAAGTGCTGATCGCGGCGCGCTACATCAGCGTCGATCCCTACATGCGCATCGGCCAGTCGAGCAAGCCCACCTACGATAGCGAGCCGCACCCGCTGGACACGGTGCAGCAAGCGGGCGTGGTGGGCCAGGTGTTGGCCTCGGACGCGCCCGGCTTCGCGCAAGGCGACTGGGTGCGCAGCTACAGCGGCTGGCAAACCCACGCCAGCGTGCACCCGAGCGCCCTCACCCGCCTCGACCCGGAGCGCGCGCCCGTCCGCACGGCCCTGGGCGTGCTTGGCATGCCGGGGCGCACAGCCTGGTTCGGTCTGACCGAATCGGGCAAACCGCACGCGGGCGAAGTGGTGGTGGTGTCGGGCGCGGCCGGCGCGGTCGGTTCGCTCGTGGTGCAGTTCGCCAAGCGCCATGGCGCGCGCGTGCTGGGCATCGCCGGCGGCGCCGCCAAGTGCGCCTGGGTGCGCGAGACGCTGGGCGCGGACTGGGTGATCGACTACAAGGCGCACGCCACGGCCGACAGCCTGGGCGCGCAAATCGGCGCGCTCACTGGCGGCGTCGACGTCTACTTCGACAATGTCGGCGGCATGGTCACGGACGCCGTCATCCCCCTCATCAACCGGCGCGCGCGCATCGTCATCTGCGGCCAGATCAGCCAATACAGCGGCGGCCTGGACGCGCCCGAACTGGGCCCGCGCCTGCTGCACCACCTGCTGTACCAGCGCGCCACCATTCAGGGCATGCTGGCGCGCGACTACCTGCACCGCATGGACGAGATGGAGCGCATCGTGGCACCCTGGGTCAAGGCCGGCCAGATCGTGTTCGAAGAAACCATCATCGATGGCTTCGAACAGCTGCCGCACGCGCTCAATTCCCTGTTCACGGGCGAGCACCGCGGCAAACTCTTGGTGAAGGTATGACGAGCATGCGCGCCATTCTATTGACGCTGTGCGCGCTGCTGTGTGCGCCCGCGCTGGCCGCCGCGCCTGCCGCACCAGCGACTGCGCCGGACGCCAGCTATGGCGAGCATGGCATGGCCCTGTTCGGCGGCAAGGACGGCTTGTACGCCTCGCACCTGCCGATGCGGCACGCGCCGCACGACTACCAGGTGGTGCTGCAAGTGCACCTGGCCTCCCCCGCGCAGGACACCGCCCTGCGCGCGCGCATCGACGACAAGCTCGCGCTGTGGACCATCGCGCCGGAAAAATTCGAGCTCGACCGCTTGGCCCCCGCGCACACTGGCACGCCGCGCGCGCTCAAGCGCTTCAAGGCGGACATCGTCCTCGGCCACTTCGAGCAGGGCGGCAAAACCGAATACGCCGGCGCCACCGTCGTCGTCGACAAGGTCTTGCTGTTTCGCCAGCTGTCGGCGCAAGCGGTGCCCGCCGCCAGCGCGCGCTACCTGCCGGTGGGGCGCTTCCTGGTCAAACAGATCGACAGCCGGCCCGATTTCGACCACATCGTCGCCATGGCCGCACAGGTCAAGGCCCCGATCACGCTGGACAAACACGACGTGGCCGAGACGAACGCCGCCGCGCTGGCCAAGGCCGCTGGCGTGCCGGTGCGCGGCACCGTGTATTACACTAGCGATGATCTCAACTAAGCAAGGAGCGGGCATGAGCGTGCCAACCCAATACATCGGCCTGTGGAAGCGCGTGGGGATCTGGCGCCGCGATGGCAGCAGCGACGAGACCTCGGCCGTGTACTGGTTCCAGGGCGAGCACTACCACATCGATATCCGCATGCTGCCGCAGGGGCCGACCGGTTTCGCCGGCACCACCGTGGTCGCCGGCGCGCGCTGCGAGTGGCAGAGCGCCTTCGCCTACCCCGCGCCGTCGGGCGAACTGGACGCCGGCATCATGCGCTTCGACGCCGACGACTTGCTGCACGAAGATGGCATCGACGGCAGCTATCAGGAAGACTGGGTCAAGATCGCCGACGGACCGGTGCGCGAACAGCGCTCGCCGGACGGCGTCTTCACGCTCGAAAGCGCCGACTGGAGCGCCAGCGCGCAAGCGGGCGCGATCGCGCTGCGCCACCGTGGCGAGCTGGTCGCCGCCCTGGGCGCCGCCGCCTGACATGGCCCCCGCCCAATCCATTAACAAAAAATCAAATCGCGCAAACTGTGGCGCGCGCGTCACACCCGCGTCATGTTATGCACCTACAATATCAAGGTTGCGTTAAAGTATTTTTTAGCGCTTTACCAATTTTTACTTATCCTTGATTGTCCTATGCGCACACTGACGTCTCGACTCTTGATATCGCTTGCGATCGCAACGTGTTCCCTGCCGGGACTAGCGGCGACGCCGATCGAACAATGGCTGCCGCAAGCCCAGCAGGGTGATGCGGCCGCGCAAATGAGCTTGGCCAGCGCCTACTACTTCGGACGCGGCATGCCGCAGGATTTCGCCGAAGCGCTCAAATGGTACCGGCTGGCGGCCGCACAGGGTGAGATGTCGGCCCAGTACAATGCCGCCGTCATGCTCGAGCACGGGCAAGGCGGCGCGCCAGACCTCAAGGAAGCGCTCAAGTTGTACCGCCTGGCCGCCGAGCAAGGCAATGCCAAGGCGCAATACAACCTGGGCGTGATGTACACCTATGGCCGCGGCGGCGCCCAGAACGACAAGGAAGCCATCAAGTGGTACCAGCTGGCGGCCGAACAAGGCAGTGTCGCCGCGCAGTACAGCATGGGGGCGGTGTACGAGCAAGGCGTGGGCACCGCGCGCGACTACAAGGAAGCGCTCAAGTGGTACCGGATGGCAGCCGACCAGGGACACACGAAGGCGCTGGGCAATCTGGCGGCGATGTATGCGAACGGCCAGGGCGTACCGAAGGATCCGGTGGTGGCATACGCGCTGCACAGCATCGCCGGCGGCAACGACACGGCTGACAAAGGCAAGGGCGCCAAACGCTCCGCGCTGCCCAAAGGGATGACGGCGCGCGCGCTCGAGGCGGCGCAAGAGCTGGCGGCCAAGATGGCGCCGGCCGGCCGCCTGCTGGCCGAGCTGGACCGCTACACGGACAGCGCCGACAAGGCGGAGTCGGCCTCTTCCGCGCAAGGCAGCGCCCGCTTGACACACTGACTTCCCGCGGCGGCCCAGGCCGTCGCGACCGCAGGGCGCGCCCAAGGCTTGCGCTTTGCGCTTCCCGGCTGCATTTGGCGCCGCCCGGCGCCGCTTCGTCGCATCGCCAACCCACCCCGGCATCCCGGCACTAGAGTGGCATCACTCCACTCACTTCAAGGGACCTGCCATGAAAACCACGCTCAAGACCATCCTGCTCGCCCTCCCCCTGTTCGCCGCCGGCAACGCCTTCAGCGCCGACCTCACCATCGCCATCGACGATGTGAAGGACGGCGGCGGCAATTTGATGGTGGCCGTCTACGCCAAGGCCGACACTTTCCTGAAACAAGCGCTGGCCAGCGCCAAGGCGCCCGCCAAAGCCGGTAGCAACAGCTTGACGATCAAGGACCTGGCGCCGGGCGAATACGCGTTCGCCGTGTACCACGACCTCAACAGCAACGGAAAACTCGACAAGAATATGTTCGGCATGCCGACCGAGGACTATGCGTTCAGCAACAACGCGCTGGGCAAGATGGGGCCGCCAAGCTTCGACAGCGCCAAACTGAGCGTGCCGCAAGCTGGCTTGTCCACCCGCGTCACGCTGCGTTGAGCCTGCCATGGAACGCCGTCAATTTCTCGCACGCGGCCTCGGCCTGGGCGCGCTCGCTTGCGCGCCAGGCGCGGCCCTGGCCGATGCCCAAACCTACAAGCAATTCCACGCAGCCTTGGCACGCGACCCAAGCCTGGCCCTGTACGCCGACACCGTCGGCGCGCAGTCCGGCCAGGCCAGCGTGCAAGGCAAGCTGCCGCTTGACTTGAACGGGGTGTTCTATCGCAACGGCCCGGGCCGCTTCGAACTGGGCGGCGAGCGTTACCACCATTGGTTCGACGGCGACGGCTTCGCGCAGCGCTGGCAGATTGGCGCCGGCCAGGTCAGCCATATCGGCCGCTTCGTCGCCACCCCCAAGTTCAAGGCCGAATCGCAGGCCGGGCAATTCCTGTACCCGGCCTTCGGCACCCGCATCGAACGGGCCGCGGTCAAGAACAGCGACAGCGTCAACGCCGCCAACACCAACCTGGTGCCGCTGGGCGGGCGCGTGTATGCGCTGTGGGAAGGCGGATCGGCCACCGAGCTCGACCCGGCTACCCTGGCCACGCTCGGCCCCAAGAACTGGCGCGCGGACTTGCAGGCGATGCCGTTCTCGGCCCACCCGAAGATCGATCCGGACGGCGGACTGTGGAATTTTGGCGCCCTCTCCGGTGGCGACCAAATGGCGATCTACCAGCTGGGCGCCAACGCCAGCCTGCTGCGCTTTGGCGCGGTCGCGATTCCCGACTTGGCGATGGTGCACGACTTCGCCGTCAGCGCCAAGCATTTGATCTTCCTGATCGCCCCCTTCGACGTGCGCCCGGATCCACAGGCGAGCTACCTCGATATGCACCACTGGGCTGGCAGCGGTCCGGCCGGGCGGGCGCTGCGCGCGGTCGTCGTCGCCAAAGACAGCTTGCAGGTGCGCGCGGTGTTCGAGCTGCCGGCGCGCATGGTCTTCCACTTCGGGAACGCCTACGACGACGGCAGCACCACCCGCCTCGATGTGGTCATGCACGAAGGCGACGTGCTGCACGCGCTAGGCGCGCCCATGCGCGGCGAACACGCGCCGTCCACGCCCGGCAGCAGCTACGCCAGCCAGATCACGCTCGACTACGCCAGCGGCACGGCGCGCGAGGCGCGCCTGTTCGGCGACTGCGAATTCCCGCGCGTGATGCCGCAGGTGGTAGCGCGGCGCCACCGCAAGCTCGCCCTGCTCGGCAGCGCGGGCGCCCAGGGCACCCTCGACAGCGTGCACCTGGTCGACACCGACAGCGGCAAGGCTGACAGCTACAGCTTCGGCCCCGGCTGGCAAGTGGAAGAGCATGTGCTGGTGCCGCGCCGCGGCGCGCGCAACGAGACCGACGGCTACCTGCTCGGGGTGGCCCAGGACAGCCTGCGCGGGCGCACCGTGCTCAGCGTGTTCGACGCCGCGCACATCAGCACTGGCCCGATCGCGCTGGCCGCATTACCATACCGGGCACCGCTCTGCTTTCACGGCAACTTCCTGGCGGCTTGACACTTGAGGCACACACCCATGGCCAGCACCGAGCACACCGAACCCGATCGCGGGGCCGCCCATCCGCTCGAAATCATCGCCGTGTTCCGGCGCTGGCCCCCTTCGGCGCTGCGCGACATCGTCTACACCTTCGTGTGGAACAGCCTGATCGCCTTCGCGGTCCTGGCGGCCTATTGCATCTTTGACGACCTGTCCTTGGCGAGCGGCTGGTGGCCATTCCTGCTGATCTCGAACATCATCGGCTTCCTGATCCACACCAGCCTGACCATGCTCGAACGGGTGCTGCGCGGCTGGCCTTCGCGCGCGCGCGGCTGGCGCCGCACCGCCTACACCATCGCCGTGTGCGGCGCCTGTGTGATGGTCGGTACCGTGGTGGGCATCGCGCTGCTGCGCGGGGCCAATCCGCTGCGCTATTTCGCCAACGCCGCCATGCTGTGGCAGATCCTGCCCTCGGCCGCCATCACCGCCGCCGTCATCTTGCTGGTGCTCGGTGCGGGTGAGCGGCGCCTGCGCAACGAGGCGACGCTGGCGCGCCACCAGGAGCAGGTGGCGCAAACGGCGCGCCTGCTGGCCGAGACGCGCCTGCGCGCCCTGCAAGCCCAGATCGAGCCGCACTTCCTGTACAACACCCTCGCCACCGTGGTGAGCCTGATCGAGAGCGATCCGCAACAGGCGCGCCACATGCTCGAACGCTTCATCGACTTCCTGCGCGCCAGCCTGACCGCCAGCCGCGCCGAACTCAGCACCTTGGGGCAGGAAGCTGCATTGGTGCGCGCCTACCTCGACGTGCAGGCGGTACGCATGGGCGCGCGCCTGCGCTACCAGATCGAGATCGAGCCGGCGCTAGCGGCCATGCAGGTCGCGCCGCTGCTGCTGCAGCCGGTGGTGGAAAACGCCATCATCCATGGCCTCGAGCCGAAAGTCGAAGGCGGCCAGATCGTGGTGCACGCGCGCGCCGATGGTGACATGGTGTGCCTGGAAGTGCGCGACAGCGGCGTCGGCGTGCAGGGCGCGCCGCCCTCTGCCGGCAGCGGCGTGGGCATGGGGCATCTGCGCGAGCGCCTGCAGGGCATGTACGGCGCGGCGGCGCGTGTACAATTGCTCGAAAATCCGGACGGCGGAGTCACCGTGCGCATCCTGCTGCCGCGTACCCTGCCGCCATTGAACCCGAGGCCGCCATCGACCACCCCAGCGCCATCATCGCCGACGACGAACAGCACCTGGCCGACTACCTGAAGACCCAGCTGCGCGCGGCCTGGCCGGAACTGCGCATCGCCGCCGTCGCGCACAACGGGCTCGAAGCGCTGCGCCTGGCCGACGAGCACGCGCCCGACATCGCCTTTCTCGACATCCGCATGCCCGGCATGAGCGGCCTGGAGGTGGCGGCGCGCCTGTCCGAGGCGCCGGTGGCGCCGCGCATCGTCTTCATCACCGCCTACGACCAGTACGCGATCGAAGCGTTCGAGCACTCCGCCTTCGATTACCTGCTCAAGCCGGCCAGTGAGGAGCGCCTGGCCAAGACCGTCGCCAAGCTCAAGCTGGCGCTGCGCGCAGTGCCGTCGGCGCCGGCGCCATTCGACGCGAATATGCTGGCCATGCTGCGCCAGCTTGGCGCGACCCTGAACACGGGCGCCGCGCCGGGGGCGCCCCTGCAGTGGATACGCGCGGCCCAGGGTGGCGAAACGCGCCTGATTCCGGTCGAGGAAGTGATCTACTTTCAAAGCAAGGACAAATACACGAGCGTGTTCACGGCCGATGGCGAATGCCTGATCCGAACGCCGCTGCGCGAATTGATCACCCAGCTCGACGCCGCCAAATTCTGGCAAATCCACCGCGGCACGGTGGTGGCGGCGCGCCACATTGGCGGCACCAAGACCGACTTGCGCGGGCGCCTGATGGTGCGCCTGAAGGAGCGCCCGGAACAGCTGGTGGTCAGCCGCAATTACCTGGACTTGTTCAAGCAGATGTGAATCCCGGCCAGTCCAGTTTGGGGACAGACCCCTGTTTAGAGGAAATGCGCGCATTTC
>JAZKBP010000041.1:0-5664 GCA_040388555.1 Pseudomonadota bacterium | reverse complement strand
CGAGGCGCCGATGCCGCCTTGCGCCGCCACCGTGTGCGAGCGGGTCGGGAACACTTTCGACAGCACCGCCACGTTCAAGCCCGCTTCGGCCAGTTGCAACGAGGCGCGCATGCCGGAACCGCCGGCGCCGATGATCACCGCGTCGAAGCGGCGGGTAGGAATTGCAGTTTTGATTGCCGCCACGATTACACGCTCCACAGAATTTGAACGGCCCAGTAGCCGCAGGCGATCAGCCACAGCATCGTGAACACTTGCAAGGTCAGGCGCACGCCGACCGGCTTGATGTAATCCATCCAGATGTCGCGCATGCCAACCCAGGCGTGGTAGAACAAGGCCGTGAAGGTGACCAGGCTGATCAGCTTGAACCATTGCTGGGCGAACAAGCCGGCCCAGCCTTCGTAGCTGAAGTTTTGCGCCGTCAGGAAGGCGATCAGGAGGGTGGCCGTGTACACGATCATGACGACGGCGGTGAGGCGCTGCGCCAGCCAGTCGCGCAAGCCGTAATGGGCGCCGACCACCAGACGCTTGGGTCCGATATTATTTTTTGCCATCTTCACTCTCCAACAAACATTTTAATGCCCACCAGCAGGGTGAGAATCAAGCTCACCGCCAGCACCGCGACCGCCGAACGGCGGGCCGAATCCTTGTCCAGGCCCATGTGCAGGTCCATGAACAGGTGGCGCACGCCGGCGCAGAAGTGCTGCATATACGCCCACACCAGTCCCAGCAGGATCAACTTGACACACCACTGCGAGGCGATGCCGCGAAAGTGCGCGTACGATTCGGCCGACAGCAGGGACTTTTGGAACAGGTACAGCAGGAAGGGCAACATCAAGAACAAGCCGGCGCCACTGATGCGGTGCAGGATGGAGACGATGCCGGCCAGCGGCAAGCGATAATTGGGTAATTGGGTAACGTGGATGTTATTGAAGATGGGCCGCTGTTTTTTTGGCGTTTCTTTCACGGCTTCGGACATGACAAGACCTCCCTTAGGCAAACTGTTACGCGAACACGTAATCAACCAGCAATTTTCGCCGATTTTTGTGTGCCGCACCAAATCTAAAATCAGATATGCGGAAAATTTCCGCGCGAACCGCAGCAAATTTGCTACTTTTCAGTATCTATCGTTTATTCAACGGACTCACGACAAGTCGTTTTGGTAGTGGTGATGCGCGGTCGAGTACAAACCGCGCCGCAGCTCGACCGCGCGGTCGCCGTAGGTGTACGAGACGCGCTCGGAGCACAACAGCGGCGTGCCTTCGGCCACTTGCAAAAACAAGGCGGCCGACGCGTCGGCGCTGACGGCGCGGATTTTTTCGCTCGCGCGTATCATGCGGGTGCCGAATTCGGACTCGAACAAACCGTACATCGGCCCTTTGTATTCGACCAGGCGCTCGGCCGTGAGCCCCTTGAACAGCAGGCCGGGCAGCCACAATTCCTCGACGATGGTGGGCGCGCCGTCAAACGACATCACGCGCTTGATGAACACGACCGCGTCGCCCGACTTGAGCTCGAGCAGGCGCGCCACCTCGGCCGGCGCGCGCAGGCGCTTGACTTCGATGATCTTGCTGTCCGGCTGGTGCGCCACGCCTTCGTCGGGCACCAGGCGCAGGAAGCGGAAATGGGCGCGCGCCTCGTGGTGGGTGGACACGAAAGTGCCCTTGCCCTGGCGCCGCATGACCAGATTCTCGGCCGCCAGCTCGTCGATCGCCTTGCGCACCGTGCCCTGGCTGACCTTGAAGCGCGCCGCCAATTCCACCTCGCTGGGGATCAACTCGCCCGGCTTCCACTCGCCCGATTGCAAGCTTTGCGTGATCAAGGCCTTGATCTGCTGGTACAGCGGGCTGAAGGTGGGCGAACTGCCCGCCGAGCCGCCCGCGCTGGCGCCCGCGGGCACGTTATTGCTCATTGCATTGGACAGGACTGGGCTCATAGACTGCGATTTCACCACAAAAGGCGCTGCCCGTCCAGTAAAAACCCCGCCACTAAGCTGTCTTATATAAGACATAAGATATGAATTGACAGGCGGCGCGCGCGCGCCTACACTCGCGCTCAATCAAATGAAAAACACGCCAATGAGCGCACAAGCGGGCGCGCCGAGGGGCACGCCGGGCATGCTGGCGCGGCGCGCGCGCCGCCTCCCCGGACAATGCACGCCAGGATAGTGCTTGGTTGCCGGATCGCCGTTTTGGTATCATTACAGTTTTCCCGCACCAGCACCGCACCGGGCATCGACAGACACACCGACAGAATTCCTTTCCTTCCCAACCTGGAGATTTTCAATCATGGCTAAAACCCCAATGCGCGTCGCCGTCACCGGCGCGGCCGGTCAAATCGGCTATTCCCTGCTGTTTCGCATCGCCAATGGCGATATGCTGGGCAAAGACCAGCCGGTCATCCTGCAATTGCTCGAGATCGCCGACGAAAAAGCGCAAAAGGCCCTCAAGGGCGTGATGATGGAAATCGACGACTGCGCCTTCCCGCTGCTGGCCGGCATGAGCGCCCACGCCGATCCAATGAGCGCGTTCAAGGATGTCGACGTGGCCCTGCTGGTGGGCGCGCGTCCACGCGGCCCGGGCATGGAGCGCAAGGACTTGCTCGAAGCGAACGCGCAGATCTTCACGGTGCAAGGCAAGGCGCTCGACGCCGTCGCTTCGCGCAACGTCAAGGTCCTGGTGGTGGGCAATCCAGCCAACACCAACGCCTATATCGCCATGAAGTCGGCCCCTTCCCTGCCAGCGAAGAACTTCACCGCCATGCTACGCCTGGACCACAACCGCGCCCTGTCGCAAGTGGCTGGCAAGACGGGCAAGCCGGTCGCCTCGATTGAAAAGCTGTGCGTGTGGGGCAACCACTCGCCAACCATGTACGCCGACTACCGTTTCGCCACCATCGATGGCCAGTCGGTCAAGGACATGATCAACGACGACGCCTGGAATCGCGACACCTTCCTGCCTACCGTTGGCAAACGCGGCGCGGCCATCATCGAAGCGCGCGGCCTGTCGTCGGCGGCCTCCGCCGCCAACGCGGCGATCGACCATGTGCATGACTGGATGCTCGGCACCAACGGCAAGTGGACCACGATGGGCATTCCATCGGACGGCTCCTATGGCATCCCGAAGGACACCATGTTCGGCTTCCCAGTGACGACCGAAAACGGCGAATACACGATCGTGCAAGGCTTGGCGATCGACGAATTCTCGCAAGAGCGCATCAATGTCACGCTCAAGGAATTGACGGAAGAGCGCGAAGGCGTGGCCCACCTGCTGGCCTAAGCCAAACGGCAAGCAAATAGCAAGAACGTAGAGAAAGCGAGCGTATCGTGGCCCAGCCTGATCCATCCGGCAAACCCGCGATACGCCGCACGCGCCGCGCCGCCACTGGCGCCGCGGATGCGCCGCAAGACCACCCCGAACCCACTTCGAAAAGTAAAGCACCAGGCATGCACCCATCCGAGGTTTTATTCCAGGACAAGCGGCAGCCGCTCCTGCTTCCCAGCTGCGACCATTACGCGGGCTCGGAAAAGCTGATGCGCAAATCGCTTGTGTTGCAACAAGAGCTTGGCCCCCTGTTCGACATCACCTTCGATTGCGAGGACGGCGCCGCCGCCGGCTTCGAAAAGGAGCACGCGCAATTGGTCGCCACCTTGCTGTGCGACGAAGGCAACCGCTTCGACCGCATCGGCGTGCGCGTGCACGACATCGGCAGCGCGCACTTCAAGCACGACGTGGCCACCATCGTGGGCGCCTGCGCCGAGCGCCTGGCCTACATCGTGCTGCCCAAGGCGCACAGCGCGCTGGAAGTGAAACACGCGATCGACATCATCAACAAGCACGCCAAGGCTGGCGGGCGCGACAACTTGCCCGTGCACGTGCTGATCGAAACGCACGGCGCCCTGCACGAGGTGTACGCCATCGCGGCGCTGCCGCAGGTGCAGTGCCTGTCGTTTGGCATCATGGATTTTGTCTCGGCCCACTACGGCGCCATTCCCGGCAGCGCCATGCGCACCCCGGGCCAGTTCCAGCATCCCTTGGTGATGCGCGCCAAGCTCGAAGTGGCGGCCGCCTGCCATGCCCACGGCAAGGTGGCCTCGCACAACGTCACCACCGAGATCAAGGACACTTCCGTCGTCGCCAACGACGCCAAGCGCGCCTCCAGCGAATTTGGCTACACGCGCATGTGGAGCATCCATCCGGACCAGATCAAACCCATCATCAAGGCCTTCATGCCGCGCGCCTCCGAAGTGACGGAGGCAAGCAATGTGCTGGCCGAGGCGCGCCTGGCCAACTGGGGGCCGATTGCGCAGAATGGCCGCCTGCATGACCGCGCAAGTTATCGTTATTACTGGACCGTCTTGCAGCGCGCAAGACTGGCCGGCCTGGCGCTGCCCGATGCCGCGGCGGCGATCGTCAACCACGACCCTGAACTGGAAACCATCTAATGTCCACTCCAAGCAAAACCTTGGCCGCGAGCGCGCTGGCCTTCGCCGCCGCAGCCCTGCTGTGCAGCGGCGCCAACGCCGCCTCCATCAAGCCATCGAAAGCCAAGCGCGCGGCCAAGCCGGCGCCAGCCCTGGTCGAGCCGGAACCGGACATCGCCGGCTCCACCAGCACCGACTTCCACTGCGAGCTGGGCAACAAGATCACGATCTACCAGAACGAGAGCGACAACGAGCACATCGCGCTGCGCTGGCAAAAGCAGTTGCACCGCCTGAACCGGGTCGACACGACCACGGGCGCGAACCGCTTCGAGAACACCAACACCGGCCTGGTGTGGATTGGCATTCCGTCCAAAGGCATGCTGCTCGATTCCAAGCACAGCCACCAATTGGCCAATGAATGCATGAGCGCCGAGCAAAGCAAGCCACTTGAAACGGCCGAGCAAGGCGCCAAGAAAAGCTGATGTCCGCGCCGCCGCGCAGCAAAAAGAACACATAACGCAATACGCAAGAACAAAAACCCCTTCAAAGGAGAGCCCATGTCCCGCAATACTCTGAACACGCTTAAGGAATTCAAACTGTCCGCCGGCAAGAAAGCGAATTTCTATTCGCTGCCGGCACTGGAGAAGAGCCTGGGCGTGAAAATCTCGCGCCTGCCGGTGTCGATCCGCATCGTCCTCGAATCGGTGCTGCGCAATTGCGACGGCAAGAAGGTCACCGAAGAACACGTCAAGCAACTGGCCAAGTGGGCCCCGACGGCCGAGCGCACCGACGAAATTCCTTTCGTGGTTGCACGGGTGGTGCTGCAAGACTTCACCGGCGTGCCGCTGTTGGCCGACCTGGCCGCCATGCGCAGCGTGGCCAACAAGATGGGCTTGAACGCCAAGAACATCGAGCCCTTGGTGCCGGTGGACTTGGTGGTTGACCACTCCGTGACGATCGACCATTTCCGCGAAAAGGGTGCGCTCGACTTGAACATGAAGCTTGAATTCTCGCGCAATAACGAGCGCTACCAGTTCATGAAGTGGGGCATGCAAGCCTTCGACACCTTCGGCGTGGTGCCGCCGGGCTTTGGCATCGTGCACCAGGTGAATCTGGAATACCTGGCGCGCGGCGTGCACAAGGCCGCCGGCGACGTCTACTACCCGGACACCCTGGTGGGCACCGACTCGCACACCACCATGATCAACGGCATCGGCGTGGTCGGCTGGGGCGTGGGCGGCATC
>JAZKBP010000040.1:82288-90849 GCA_040388555.1 Pseudomonadota bacterium | reverse complement strand
CAAAACCCAACTTTAGTGAAAAATCCAACTCAAGACGGTTGCTGTCCCCTTTTCGGCTATTACGCCGCATTGCGTGGCTCAGGGACGCAGGTAGGCAAAGCCGGCCTGCTCCTTCTTGATGATTTCAACCACGCCCGATGGCACGTAGCCGGTCGCCGCGTTCATTTCCTCGCGCTTGAGCTTGAACGCGGCCATGGTGTTTTCGCAGGCCCGAAATTCGATGCCGGAAGCTTTCGCCTCCTGCACCCGCTGCGCCGTCGCCGCGTCAGCCTTGAGCATGCCAATGCCAGGACCGAACACCACCACCTCGATCTCCACATGGCTCGCGCCCAAGTCGTTCTGGATATTCCTGGCGTTGTTAAGCGCCATGTTCCAGCGCTTGGCATCGTCGTCGTTCACCTGGATGACGACGCGCGTCTTGGCCCCGGCCTGGCTGGCCTGCGCCTGCGCACCCGGGCAGGCAAGCAGCGCCAGCCAGCCTCCCATCAACATCGCCACGACCTTTTTCATATGCGTCCTTAGAATTGATCTTCGGCGAGCGCCAGCACACCCGCGCTGCCGTCGATGATGGCGCTGCGCAGGCCCGACGCTTGCGACAGGATATGGTCGCCAAAGAAGCGCGCCGTGGCGATCTTCGCGCCGTAGAAAGCGGCGTCGCCGTCACCCGCGTCGAGCTTCTGGCGCGCGATGATGGCCGCGCGCGCCATCTGCCAGCCGCCCAGCACGATGCCGGCCAGCTTCAGGTAAAGCACGCTGCCCGCGAAGACGGCCTTGATATCGGACTTCATATTCGCCGCCACGTACTCGACCACCGCCTCGAGCGCCACGCTGCCTTGCGTGAGCTGGCTATGCATGGCCTTGAAGTCGGCGCCATCGATGCCCGCCAGTTGCGCCTCGGTCGCGCGCACGTGCGCCAGGATCGCCTTGGCCACCGCGCCGCCGTCGCGCACCGTCTTGCGCCCGACCAGGTCATTGGCCTGGATCGCCGTCGTACCTTCGTAGATGGTGAGGATCTTGGCGTCGCGGTAGTGCTGGGCGGCGCCCGTCTCCTCGATGAAGCCCATGCCGCCATGCACCTGCACGCCGTCGCGCGTGACGTCCTGGCTCATCTCGGTGGACCAGCCTTTGATGACCGGCACCAGATACTCGTACACGGCCAGGTTGGCCGCGCGCGTGGCCGCGTCCGGATGGTGATGCGCGAGGTCGCTGATGCCCGCGCCCACATAGGCGAGCGCGCGCGCCGCCTCGGTGTGCGCGCGCATCGACATGAGCATGCGGCGCACGTCCGGATGGTGGATGATCGATACCGGCCCGCTTGACCCAGCCAGGTCGCGCGACTGCACGCGGTCCTTCGCGAACGCCACCGCCTGCTGATACGCGCGCTCGGCCAGCCCGATGCCCTGCATGCCCACGCCAAAGCGCGCAGCGTTCATCATGATGAACATGTATTCGAGGCCGCGGTTTTCCTCGCCCACCAGCGTGCCGATGGCGCCGCCATGGTCACCGAACTGCAGCACCGCCGTCGGGCTGGCCTTGATGCCCAGCTTATGCTCGATCGAGACGCAATGCGCGTCGTTGCGCGCGCCCAGCGAGCCGTCGGCGTTGACCAGGAACTTGGGCACGATGAACAGCGAGATCCCCTTCACGCCAGCAGGCGCGTCGGGCGTACGCGCCAGCACCAGGTGGATGATGTTCTCGGCCATGTCGTGCTCGCCGTAGGTGATGAAGATCTTGGTGCCGAACACTTTGTAGGTGCCGTCGCCTTGCGGCACCGCGCGCGTGCGCACGGCCGCCAGGTCCGAGCCCGCTTGCGGCTCCGTCAGGTTCATGGTGCCGGTCCACTTGCCGCTGATGAGCGGCTCGAGGTAGGTCGCCTTTTGCGCACTTGATCCGGCCGTCAGCAGCGCCTCGATTGCGCCGTCCGACAGCAGCGCCACCAGTGCGAAAGAAATGGAGGACGCGTTGAGCATCTCGATGCAAGGCGTGGCCACCAGCTTGGGCAAGCCCTGGCCGCCGAATTCGGTCGGATGCTGCACGCCCTGCCAACCGGCCTCGGTGAAGCCCTTGAACGCTTCTTTGAAGCCCTTGGCGGTGGTGACCTGGCCATCGTGCCAGAAGCTGGGCGCGCCATCGCTGGCATGGTTGAGGGGCGCAACGACGCTGCCGCAGAATTTGGCGTTCTCTTCCAATACCGCTTCGACGGTGTCGATGGTAGCGTCCTCGCAGCCGGGCAGCGCATTCACTTGCGCCAGGCCCGCCAACTCATTCATCACAAACAGCATGTCCTTCAATGGCGCTTTGTAGCTCATCTCGATCTCCTTAAAAAACAAGCCACGGTGGCCCGGCGTTTGCGCCGGACCCGCCGTGGCTGGTCTGTTGTGTGCAAATTAGGTGCGGCTTAGCCCAGTGCCTTCACCAGTTCCGGTACCACTTCGAACAGGTCGCCCACGATGCCGTAATCGGCCACCGAGAAGATCGGCGCTTCGGCGTCCTTGTTGATGGCGACGATGGTCTTCGAATCCTTCATGCCGGCCAAGTGCTGGATCGCGCCCGAAATGCCGACGGCGATGTACAGCGACGGCGCGACGATCTTGCCGGTCTGGCCCACTTGCCAGTCGTTTGGCACGAAGCCCGCGTCGACAGCAGCGCGCGAAGCGCCCATGGCCGCGCCCAGCTTGTCGGCCAGCGGCTCGAGCACCTTGAAGTTCTCGGCCGAGCCCATGCCGCGCCCGCCGGAGACGATGATCTTGGCGGCGGTCAGCTCGGGACGGTCGGACTTGGCCACTTCGCGACCAACGAAGCGCGAGGTACCGGCGTCGGCCACGGCGGCCACGTTTTCCAGCGCGGCCGAACCACCGTTGGCGGCGGCGTCGAAGCCGGTGGTGCGCACGGTGATGACCTTGATTTTGTCGGAAGACTGCACGGTGGCGATGGCGTTACCGGCGTAGATCGGGCGCTCGAAGGTGTCGGGCGAGTCGACCTTGGTGATTTCCGAGATCTGCGCCACGTCCAGCTTGGCGGCCACGCGCGGCAGGATGTTCTTGCCATAGGCGGTGGCGGGCGCCAGGATGTGCGAGTAGCTGGCGGCCAGCGCCAGCGCCTGCTCGGCGATGTTCTCGGCCAAGCCGTCGCCCAGGTGGGCGGCGTCGGCCACGATCACCTTGGCCACGCCGGCGATCTGCGCCGCCTGCGCCGCGGCCGCGCCGCAAGCGCTGCCGGCGACGAGCACGTGGACGTCACCGCCGCACTGAACGGCGGCGGTGACGGTGTGGAGGGTGCTCGCCTTGAGCGTAGCGTTGTCGTGTTCAGCAATAACCAATGCGACCATGATTTTTCCTAATTCTTCGAGTGTGAACGGCGGTGAGGACGGCAGCGCCGCGATCAGATAACTTTGGCTTCGGTGCGCAGCTTGGCCACCAGCGTGGCCACGTCAGGCACGATGATGCCGGCCGAGCGCTTGGCCGGCTCGACCACCTTGAGCGTCTTCAGGCGCGGCGTCACGTCCACGCCCAGATCTTCCGGCTTGACGATGTCGAGCTGTTTTTTCTTGGCCTTCATGATGTTCGGCAGCGTCACATAGCGCGGCTCGTTCAGGCGCAGATCGGTGGTGATGATGGCCGGCAGGGTCAGGGACAGCGTCTCGAGGCCGCCGTCAACTTCGCGCGTCACTTGCACCTTGCCGTCTTCGAGCACCACTTTCGAGGCGAAGGTCGCTTGTGGCCAGCCCAACAGGCTCGCCAGCATCTGGCCGGTCTGGTTCGAATCGTCGTCGATCGCTTGCTTGCCCAGGATGATCAGCTGCGGTTGCTCCTTGTCGGCCAGGGCCTTGAGCAGCTTGGCCACGGCCAGCGGCTCGGTCTCGCCGGCGGTCTCGACCAGGATGCCGCGGTCGGCGCCGATGGCCATGCCGGTGCGCAGCGTTTCCTGGCACTGGGTCACGCCCACCGAGACGGCGATCACTTCGGTGACCTTGCCCGCTTCCTTCAAACGCATCGCTTCTTCAAGGGCGATTTCATCGAAGGGATTCATCGACATTTTGACGTTGGCGATATCGACACCGCTGCCGTCGCTCTTGACGCGCACCTTGACGTTATAGTCGACCACGCGTTTGACGGGTACCAGGACTTTCATAGCTTTGCCTTTGGGAAGATGGGAATTCAGTGAGTGTTCAAAGTGGCGTAGATTATAAGAGAAAAATCACTTCCAGACGGAATTAAAGCACGATCGTGCGTTTTTAAGTTAGAGGAAATTTTCTAAATTTCCCTGCCTTGAATGTGGTTTGAAATACACATGTGGACTGTTGCCGCCCTGTCCCATGTGAAAGCTGCCGCGTAAATTTAGCTGCGTTACTTGCGGCGCATCATGAAAACGAACTCCACGCCGCGCTGTTCGTGCTCGAGCAAGGCGTTGCCGGTCTGCTTGGCGAAAGCTTGGAAGTCGCGCACGGAACCGGGGTCGGTGGCCATGATGCGTAGCACTTCACCGCTTGCCATCTCAGCCAAGGCCTTCTTCGCTTTCAGGATCGGCAGCGGGCAGTTGAGCCCGCGCGCGTCGATTTCCTTCTGAAATTCCATGATTTCGCTGTCGATTAATGTTTCGCTCATCACTAGCCTGCTTGTAGGTGGTTACATTGGGTGAATTTACCGGGAGCCCAATACTAAGCAATACTACTCCAATTCGCCAAATTTGACGCGCTGCACAAAAATATATTGTGACCGTTGTGTGACCACAACCGGGAATGACAAACGGGCAAGAATCGTGTAAGTGATCCTTGCCCGTTGCCGTCGATGGGGAGGCGCTAGCGCCTTCCCATCCTTGCTCTATTGTTTTATCGCAAACGAATCACGATGTGGCGGCGCCCCCTCGGTGCGCCGCAACAAAGCTAGACCCGTTGGCCAACCCAGTCGGCCACCCCGGCCAGGGCCGTTGGCAGGCCGCTCGGGTCGGTGCCGCCGGCTTGCGCCATATCGGGACGCCCGCCCCCCTTGCCGCCCACTTGCTGGGCCACAAAGTTGACCAATTCGCCAGCCTTGACCTTGCCGGTGGCGTCCGCCGTCACGCCAGCGATCAGGCTGACTTTTCCATCGGCCACGCTGGCGAGCACGATGGCGGCGGTGCCCAGCTTGTCCTTGAGCTTATCCATGGTCTCGCGCAGACGCGCCACGTCGGCGCCGTCGAGCGTGGCCGCCAGCACCTTGATGCCATGCACGTCGACGGCCTGGCTCACCAGTTCGTCGCCCTGGCCGGAAGCCATCTTCGATTTGAGGGCCGCCAATTCCTTTTCCAGCGCCTTGACGTGCTCTTGCACCTGGCCGATGCGCGCGGACAGTTCGTCCGGATTGGTCTTCAAGGCCGCTGCCGCCTCGAGCAGGCGGCGGTTCAGCGTTTGCACCAGCGCCAGCGCGCCCTCGCCCGTAACGGCCTCGACGCGGCGGATGCCGGCCGCGACGCCGCCCTCGCCCGTGATCTTGAACAAGCCGATGTCGCCCGTGCGATGCACGTGCACGCCGCCGCACAGCTCCTTGGACGAGCCGATGTCCATCACGCGCACCTCGTCGCCGTACTTCTCGCCAAACAGCGCCATGGCGCCGTGCTTGACGGCGTCGTCGAAGCTCATATTGTGGGTGGCGGTGGCGGCGTTGGCCAGGATCTCGCGGTTGACGATGCCCTCGACCTTGGCGATTTCCTCAGCCGTGAGCGGCGCGTTGTGGCTGAAGTCGAAGCGCGCCTTGTCCGGATCGACCAGCGAGCCTTTTTGCGCCACGTGGCTGCCCAGCACTTCGCGCAAGGCCTTGTGCATCAGGTGGGTAGCCGAATGGTTGCGGATGGTGCGCCCGCGCAGCGCTTCGTCCACCTGCGCGTCGACCGCGTCGCCCACCTTGAGCGTGCCGACCGAAAGCGTGCCGTGGTGGCCGAACACATCGGCCTGGATCTTGAGCGTGTCCTCGACCTTGAACATGGCCGCGCCGGAAGTGACGATGCCGCGGTCACCCACCTGGCCGCCGGACTCGGCGTAGAAAGGCGTGGTGTCGAGCACCACGATGCCGGCCTGGCCCGCCGCCAATTGCGGCACGGCCGTGCCGTCCGCGTACAGGGCCACCACGCGGCTGGCAAAGCGCAGCTGGTCGTAGCCGACGAACTTGTTCTTCTCGCCCGCGTATTCGACCTTGCTGTCCTTGGTGGTCTTGCCGCCACTGCGCGCCTTGTCCTGGCTTTCCTTGAGCGCCGCGTCGTAGCCGGCCTGGTCGAAGGCGATGCCGCGCTCGCGGCAAATGTCGGCCGTCAGGTCCGGCGGGAAGCCGTAGGTTTCGTACAGCGTGAAGGCGGTGGCGCCGTCGAGGCCCTTGCTGTCCTTGGCCAGCTGGGCTTCGAGGATCTTCATGCCCGTCTCGAGCGTCTCGCCGAAGCGTTCTTCCTCGGCCTTGAGCATCTGCGCCACGCGCTCCTTCGCCTCTTCCAGCTCGGGATAGGCCGCGCCCATCTCGATGGCCAGGTCGGCCACCAGCTTGTAGAAGAAAGCGCGGGTCTGGCCCAGCTTGTGGCCATGGCGCAGCGCGCGCCGGATGATGCGGCGCAGGACGTAAGCGCGCCCTTCGCTGCCGGGGATGACGCCGTCGACGATCATGAAGGCCGCAGCGCGGATATGGTCGGCGATCACGCGCAGCGATTTGTTTTCCAGGTCGGTGGCGCCGGTTTCGCGCGCGGCCGCCTTGATCAGGTTCTGGAACAGGTCGATCTCGTAGTTCGAGTGCACGTGCTGCAGCACGGCGGCCAGGCGCTCCATGCCCATGCCGGTGTCCACGCAGGGCTTGGGCAATTTATGCATCACGCCCGCTTCGTCGCGGTTGAACTGCATGAACACCAGGTTCCAGATTTCGATGAAGCGGTCGCCGTCTTCATCGGGCGAGCCGGGCGGGCCGCCCGCGATATCGGCGCCGTGGTCGTAGAACACTTCGGTGCAAGGGCCGCACGGGCCGGTGTCGGCCATTTGCCAGAAATTGTCGGACGCGTAGCGCGCGCCCTTGTTGTCGCCGATGCGGATGATGCGCTCTTTGGGCACGCCGACCTCCTTGGCCCAGATGTCGTAGGCTTCGTCGTCTTCCTGGTACACGGTGACGGTGAGCTTATCGGCTGGCAGGCCGTACACCTTGGTCAAGAGCTCCCAGGCGTAGTTGATGGCGTCGCGCTTGAAGTAGTCGCCGAAGCTGAAGTTACCCAGCATCTCGAAAAAGGTATGGTGGCGCGCCGTGTAGCCGACGTTTTCCAGGTCATTGTGCTTGCCGCCGGCGCGCACACAGCGCTGCACCGAGGTGGCGCGCGTGTAGGGGCGGCTGTCGGTGCCGGTGAAGACGTCCTTGAACTGGACCATGCCGCTGTTGGTGAGCAAGAGGGTCGGATCGTTGCCCGGCACCAAGGAGCTCGAACGGACGATCGTGTGGCCCTTCGATTCAAAGAATTTGAGGAATTTGTCGCGAATTTCGGATGATTTCATGTTGTATGGGCGCGCCAGCATGCTATAGAAAAATCGATTATAGCTTGTTCGCGCGCCGCTTCGTAGAGGCGGAGCTCACCCAGCGACACACCAATCGGGGACAGACCCCTGTTTTGAGGAAATGCGTGCATTTCCTCAAAACAGGGGTCTGTCCCCGATTGGTGGGGGTCTGTCCCCGATTGGTGTGTCGCTGGACGCACGGGCCGGATTAGCGGAAAGCGGGGCCGATCAGGTCGATGCGGTCGCTGCAAAAGCCATCGACACCCCAAGCGAGGATTTCTCGCGCGCGCGCCGGCTCGTTGACGGTGTAGCAAAACAGGCCATAGCCGGCATCCTTGACGGCGCGCGCCAGCTCGGGCGTGAGGTGCTTTTGATTGGTGTGCACGGCCAGGGCGCCATGCGCGCTGGCCGTGGCGAGCCAGTCGGGCCCGAGCCGGTCGAGCAGCACGGCGCGCGGCAGTTCGGGCGCCGCCGCGCGCGCCGCCGCCAGCGCCTCCATGCTGAACGAGGACAGCAGCGGCAAGCCGGCCAGCGCGCCGGCGGCGATCTCGTCGCCGAAGCGGGCGCACAAGACGCTGGCGACGGCCTTGCCGGTCTGGGCTTCGAAACCGGGCGCCGGCTTGATCTCGACATTCATCCAGATCGCGTTGGCCTTGCAAAAATCGATGAATTGGGAAAACAGCGGGACCGGCTCGCCCCGGAATGCGGGGCCGAACCAGGCGCCCGCGTCCATCTTGGCCAGCTCGGCCGAGGCATAGTCGCTCACCTTGCCGCTGCCGGCCACGGTGCGCCCCAGTTCAGGGTCGTGGATGACGACGCCAACGCCGTCGCGCGCCAGCATCACGTCGAACTCGACGGCGTGAAAGCCGTGCGCCAGGCCGCAGCGCAAGGCCGCGATGGTGTTTTCCGGCGCCAAGGTGCCGCCACCGCGGTGGGCCAGGATGTTGGGAAAGGGCCACATGGATGTCACCAAATGATTGCGATTCCAAAAACTCTAGCATGCCTTGGGCGCGCCGTTCACGCATTTCTGCAATCCGCCGTTTGGCGCGTTTGGGGACAGACCCCTGTT
>JAZKBP010000040.1:0-82278 GCA_040388555.1 Pseudomonadota bacterium | reverse complement strand
ATTTCCCCAAAACAGGGGTCTGTCCCCAAACGCGCCAAACGCGTCCCCGCTCAGGGGCGCGGGGCGTGCAAGATCGCTTCGACGCTGGCGAGCGAGTACGGGCTGGCGAAGTAGACCAGCGCGATCACGTTGAGCAGCACGGTAAGCTTGAAGTGGCTGCGAAACGAGGCTTTCTGCGATTTGTGGCGCAACCATTGCTGGGCCAGCAGCGCGCCGGGCCAGCCACAGGCCAGTCCCAACCACAGCAGCGCGCTCTCCGAGGTGCGCCAGCGGCCAGCCTTGGCGGCACGCTTGTCGAGCGCGTAGGCGATGAAGCACAGCGTGCTCACGCCCAAATAGACGGCGCCCACCGCGTACGGCAAATGCCACAGCAGCGTCAAGCCGGCGTACAGGGCGAGAAAGGCGGGAACGGCGGCGTGGCGCATGAATGGGGCAAGAATGAGGAAAGGGCGCCAGCTTACGCGTGGCGCCCCTTCCTGTCCATCCTTGTCTGCCGCCACGCCTGACGACCGGGCCCGTCGGAGCCCGGCCGGGCGCGTCAGTGGCGCGCGCGCTTGCGGTCGTCGCGCAGGCGCTGGGCTGCCTGCTCGGGCGAGAGCGCCTTGCGCAGCGCCGCCGTGCCCGGGGTGCTACCCAAGACCACGTTTTGCGCCCAGCTTCGGCCAACTGGCATTTGCACGGTGGCCGGCAAGGTGTCGACCGCGTTCGGATCGATCCACGGCGCGATGCGCTTGAGCACGAGCTTGATGCGCGGGTTCACGCCCGGCGCGTTGATGCGTCCGCGCTGGCCCCAGGCCACGAACAAGTCGCTGGCGGTGGTGTTGTCCGTGATCGGGTTGGTGTAGGCGAAATCGAACTGCACGCCATGCCGGTAGCTCATCATGAACTCTTCCATCAGCATCGCCAAGTCTTCACGCGAGTTGGAAGTGCCGTTGATCGAGTACGCGTAGTCGTCGGAGGCGACGTCGCCACCGAAGAAGCCGCCCACGTCGGTGGCCGAGTAGCCACGCTGGGTCGCGTTGGCGGTGGCGCCGCGGTACAGCACCTGGCCCAAGCCCTTCATTTCCTGCGAGCGCAGCGGATACGTCGTGGCCAGCTCGTCCGACGGCAAGCTCTTGGCCGTCAAGCGGTCGACCACGTTTTCCCAGGTCGACTTGTTCGGGTTGAGGTTGCGGTTACCCGGCGGGAAGAAGTCGCCCGCATGGCCCAGCTCGTGGTACATCAAATCGCCGATCTTGAAGATCAGCTCCTCGGGCTGGCGCTCGATGCGCTGATTGACGGGGAAGCTGCGCTTGGCATAGTCGTTGTTCTTGACCATGCGGCCCAGGCCGCTGAAGTTGAGGGCCGAACCGAATTCGGAACGGTAGTCCGGCACTTCCGTGACCACGTCGCGCTGTTGCGGCGTGAGCCACAGATTATCGGCGTCGAGGTAGATCGCGCCGGTGGCCGACTGGTAAAAGCTCGGCCGCACGTGCGAACCGATCACGATGGTGTTGACGGCGCCGAGCATGCGGCGGAAGTCGCCGTTCGGGTCCTGGAATTGCAGGAATTGCTCGAAGTTGGCACCCAGGAAGTCGTGCGAAACGAGCACCCGGCCCATCACTTGAGCCACCGTCGGCACATTGCCCGGACCGGCTTCCTGGTCCAGCAAGGGCAGCTTGGCGGCCGTGCAGAAGTTATTGTTGCCCGCATCATCGTAGAACAAGCCAGTGTCGTACACGCACGAGGCCAGCACGCTCGCGTAGGCCGAGACTGGGCGGTAAGGATGCACGCGCGCCGCGCCCGGGAAGAAGGCGTCGTCGTGGTTGCGGGTCCAGTTGTAGTTGTGCGCGCGCTCGACCGAAATGGTCACGTCGTCGCTATCCTGGTTGCCGCGGCTGGTGAGCATGGCGGCGTGGAACTTCAAGGTCACCACGTCCGACACCGAGTCGGCCGGCACCGTCGGCGCCGTGAACATCAGCACCCGGTTGTCGCTGGTATCCATGGTCACGTTCGGGCCGCTGACCTGGGTCCAGGTGATCGAGGTGACGGTCTCGCCGGCCAGCAAGGTCGGCCAGGCGCGCACCGAGGTGTCGGCATCTTCGCGCACCGAATGGTCGGCGCGCACGGTGAGCCAGGGGTGGGTGGGCGCCGCGGTAACGGCCACGTTGGTCGACTTCGACACCGTGCTGCCGTCGGCCAGCGTCACATCGGCCTTGAGCGTGATCGTGCCGGGGGTGTTGGGCTCGAACGCCATGGTCGGGCTGCGCGTGTCGAGCAAAACCATGCCGGCGCCGCCGGTCTGGGACCACGACACGTCGCGGATCATGCCCGCGCAGGTGGGCACGGTGGTGGCGCTGGCGGTCTTGCCCGCTTCGATGGTGGTATCGCCCACGATATCGAAGCTGCAAGTGGGGCTTGGACTAGGCGTTGGCGTTGGCGTTGGCGCCGGGGTGGGCGCCGGCGAAGGCGCCGGAGTCGGAGTCGGGGTCGGCGTGTAGGAACTACCGCCGCCGCCGCATCCGGCCAACATCAGGCTGGCAGCCAGGGCCAGGGCCGGAACGGCCAAATTCTTGGATTGGAAAGTATCGGTCACGGCATGCTCTTAAAAAGATGGGAAGGAAAAACGCATTTTATCATTTTATATTGCTAACATTACGGTTAATACATTTACTACAAAGCACGCCGATACGGCGTGCGACGCATGGGCCGCCTGCGCGACCCATGCTGCCTGCTTACTTGGCGGCCGGTGCAAGCACCGGCTTCGCCGCCGCTGCCTTGGCGGCGCCGGCGAAGTCGCCCGCGTAGATGTGCACGAACTTGGACGGATCAATGTATTTCTTGATCGCCGCGTTCACTTGCTCGAGCGTCAAGGCAAGGATACGCGCATCGGAGTCGGCGCTGAACTGCATCGTGCGTCCGGCTTTCTGCAGGCCGACCATGCCCGCCGCCAAAGCCGCATCCTGCGCGCGCGTGGTCTGGCGTTGCTGCATCAGGCTGGCCTTGGCGTCGGCCAATTCCTTCTCCGTGATGCCATCCTTGACCAGGCGCTCGAGCTCTTCGCGCACATCCTGCTTGATCTTGTCCAGGTTTTGCGGCGCGTAGATCGCTTCCATCCCCAAGCTGGCGTTCGCTTCGAAGTTTGACATGCGCAAGGCGCTGCCGGCGCCATAGCTCAAGCCATCCTTCTGGCGCAGGCGCGTCATCAGGCGCGATTCGGTGCCACCGCCGAGCACTTCATTGGCCATCACCAGCGCGGCCGCATCGGGCGTGCCGTCGGCCAGGGCCATCGGCAGCACCGACAGGTAGACCGCGTTGGCCTTGTCGGCCGTCTCGATCTGGCGCTGCGCGCCCACCACTTGCGGCAGCGGATTGGCCAGGCGCGTGAACTTGGCGCGGCTGTTCCAGTCGCCGAAGGCGCTCGCGAGCTGGGCCTGCACTTCCTTGGGATCGAAGTCGCCCACCAGCGCCAGATGGCCGTGGTTGGCGCCGTACATGTCCGCGTGGAAGCGCTTGAGCTCGGCCAGCGTGACCTTTTTATAGGCCACCGCCAACTCATCCATGCTGGAGACGTAGCGGATATCGCCTTTCTTGAACTGGTTTGTGGCGCGGCGCAATTCACGCTCGCCGATGGCGGCCGGCTCGTTGCGGCCCGCTTCCAGATTGGTCAGGTTTTCACTGCGCAGCGCCTCCAGTTCGGGCGCCGGGAAGGACGGCGTGCGCAGCACTTCACGCACCAGGCTCAGCACTTGCGGCAAATTCTTGCGCACGGTGTCGAAATCGACCGTCACGTTCTGGCCATTGGCGTAAATCGACAGCTTGGCCTTGAGGGCGTCAAGTTTGGCGGTGATGTCGGCGCGGCTCATCTTGTTCGATCCGCGCGCCAGCATGTCGCCCGTCATGTCGGCCACGGCGTTCTGGCCGAACAGGGTTTTTTCATCGCCAAATTCGAGCACGATCTGGCCGGCTACCGCGTTGGCGCGGGTCTTCTTGGCCGTCAGCGCCACCTTCATGCCATTGGCCAGGGCCAGGCGTTGGGTGCGGCTCTCGATATTGGCCGGGCTGACGTCGAACACTTCGCCCTCGGCCACGGCGGCGCGCCCCTTGTAGCCATCAACCATCTTGGCCACGTCCGGCAAGGCTGGCATGGCGGCGCGCTCGATGCTCTTGGTCGGCACAAATTGGCCAAAGGTGCGATTGCTTTCGCGGAAGTAGTTTTCCGCCACGCGCTGCACGTCGGCTACCGTCAACGCTTCGATGCGGTCGCGGTCGAGGAAGAACAGGCGCCAATCGCCCTTGGCGATCGATTCGGACAATTGCAAGCCCAGTTGCTGGGCGTCGTTGATGGTCTTGTCGATGTCGTTGAGCATGGTCGCCTTGGCGCGCTCGAGTTCGGCGGCGGTGATGGGCTTGGCCTTCACGCCCTCGACCGTGGCCAGCAAGATCTTGCGCGCCTCTGCGATCGATTGCGTCTTCGACAATTGCGACCAGAAAATGATGTAGCCAGGCTCGGCCAGGCTGAAGGCCCAGGCATCGGCGCCGGCCGCTTTCTTGCTCGTGACCAGGTTGCGGTAGAGGCGACCGTTCGGCGTATTGCCCAGGATTTCGCCCAGCGCGGACACGGCCACCGAATCGGGGTGGGCGCCCGGCGCGGTCGGATACATGGCCGCCACCAATTGGGTGTCGGCGATGCGGTTGACCGTCACTTCGCGCGCGCCATCGCGCGGTGCGTCGAGCGTGTAGGTGGGCGCGAGCACGCGCGCCGGCTTGGCGATGCTGCCGAAATGGCGCTCGATCAAGGCCAGGGTGGCGCTTGGATCAAACTTGCCCGTCACCACCAGCACCGCGTTGTCCGGCTGGTAGTACTTGCGGTAGAAGGCTTGCAGGTTCTCGATCTTGACGTTCTCGACGTCGCTGCGCGCGCCGATGGTGTTGTGGCCATAGTTGTGCCAGTCGTAGCTGACGGCGGTGAGCTGCTTCCACAGCACCAGGCGCGGCGCGTTCTCGCCCTTTTCCATCTCGTTACGCACGACCGAGAATTCCTTGTCCAGGTCTTCGCGCGAGATGGTGCTGTTGATCATGCGGTCCGCTTCCATCTCCAGCGCCCAGGCCAGGTTTTCGTTCGAGGCCGGGAAGGTCTCGAAGTAATTAGTGCGGTCCATGAAGGTGCTGCCATTGAAGTCCATGCCGCGCCGGCCCAGCTCCTGCATGATGTTGCCGTGCTTTGGCGTGCCCTTGTAGGTCATGTGCTCAAGCAAGTGGGCCATGCCCGTCTCGCCATAGTTTTCATGTCGGCTGCCCACCAGGAAGGTCAGGTTGACGGTGGTGGTGGGCTTGGAGGCGTCCGGCGCGAGCAGCACGTGCATGCCGTTGGGCAGGCTGTATTCGGTGATGCCTTCCACGGTGCTCAGTTTGACGGCCTGGACGGTGGCCGCGCTGTTGGGCGCATCGGCAGACATCGCGGGCGCCGCAAAGGCAAGCGACACGGCCAGTGCCAGGCTTAGGGGTTGAAAACGCATACATTCTCCGAAAGTGGGTGCGGCAAGGCCGCGCAGGTGATGGGTAAAGGGCTGGCGCCACAAGGTCAACACTTGCGGCGAGCAGTATTTAATCACAGAAATGGCAGATGGATCACTATTTATTTTTAAATAATTGTGTTGTCGTAATTTTATTACCACAAGACGAGGCGCGGCTCACCAGCACGACACATCCAGGTCGCGTGGCACGGCGTAGCCGGCGTCCGTCAGCGCCGCGTGCACGGCGCGCAGGGCGTGGCGGGCGCGCCCGGCGTCGAATAGGGTGTACAGATTGACCTGGGCGAGTTCGAAAATCATGGCGATCAGCCTGGCATTGGGGGAGGCATCCTCGCCCTGGGCGTCGCAAAAGGCGTCGGCCCAGTCATCGAGGCACTGGCGCGCGCGCCAAGCCTGCATGTCCTGCAATAGCTGCAGGCTGAGACGTTGCTCGGCGCTGAGACCGGGCATTTGGGCGAGCACGGCGCCGGCCAGCGTGGCGATGGTAACGGTAACGGGCATGGGCGCGGTCTGAGGGTGTTTCGGCGGGTCTTTCGGCAATGCTTTGCATCATAAGCGATGCGGTGCGCACCGCGTCCAGTGCCGCCGCGCGCGCATGCGTTAAAATGCGGGATCGACAACGCAAGCGTTTCCTCGCACCGCCACTATGACCAGCATTCGCCGCCTCGCCTGCTCCGCCATCGCCACCCTTGTCCTCGCGACGGGCGCCGCGCCCTCAAACGCCGCCCAGATCACGCCGGCGGCGCGCCACGACGTCGACCAGTTGCTGTCACGCCTGGCTAGCTCGAACTGCAAATTCAACCGCAACGGCAGTTGGTACAGCGCGTCCGAGGCGCGCGCCCATCTCGAGCACAAATACCAGTACGCGCTCGATAAGAACCTGCTGGCCAGCGCGGAAGACTTCATTCGCGTGGTCGGCACCAAGAGCAGCAGCACCGACCGCAGCTACAGCGTCCAATGCGGCAACGCGCCGGCCCAGCCTAGCGCCGCCTGGCTGGGCGCGCAATTGAGCGAGCTGCGCACGCCCGTCGCGCCGCCGGCCGCCGCGCCCGGCAAGCCGGCTCACTGAACTTGCGCGACCGAGATACTTGATTCATCAAGTATCTCGGCACAGACAGCTATTTGCGCGAATAGGTGATTTTCTTGCTGCCAGCCTCGCAGCTGCCGATCACCTTGGCCTCGCCCGCCTTGTCTTTTTCCACGATGGTCAATTCGTAGCCCTTGATGCCCTTTTTGTCGAGCTGGCCGGCGATTTCCGACTTGAGCTCGTCGCAGGATTTGGCGGCGTGCGCCTGCCCGACGGCAGCCAACAGAGTGAACAGGATGGCGGAATATTTCATGAAGAACCTTTCAGCATTCTAGAAAAGCCTGGCAAGCAAGGCGCGCCAGGTGAGCGCCGTAATTTCGCAAGAGAACAATTTTATCGGCGCATCATGCCATGGAGTTGACGCCGATACAGCCAAGCTCAATTCCAGCTGACCGTCACCTGACCGCGCGCGCCCTTCGCGAAGTGGCCGGGATCGCTATTCCAGCCCTGGCCGCCGCCGCCCGGGGCGCCCGGTTCGACGCCGCCGACGCCGCAATTGCTGGTCAAGCTGCCGCCAAGACCGCCATTGGCGCCATTCCCGCCATTTCCGCCCAGCCCGACGCAACTATTGCTCGCGCTGAACCACGGCGTGTTCGTGGCCGCGGCACCATTGCCGCCGGCCTGGCCGCCGCTGGCTGGTCCTCCCGCGCCGCCCGCCCCGCCGGCCGAGGGCGAGGCCGGCCCGCCTCCGATGCCGCCGCCGGCAGTGGCCAGTATGCTGGCGCCTTGCCCAAAGCTGCTCGCCTCGCCCGCGGCCGAAGCCGTCGCACCGCCGCCACCGACCGTCAGGGAATAGACGGAGCCGGCGCCCACGCTCAGGGTTTTCGACAGATAAGCGCCGCCGCCGGCGCCGCCGCCAAACATGGCGCCGCCCGTGGGCGATTGCGCGCCGGTGCCGCCGGCGCCGCCGCCGCCCCACAGCTGCACCGTGAGGCTGGTGGCGCCGGTCGGCACGGTAAAGCTGGCACCGCCGACGTTGCTGAAGGTGCAGGGGCTGCTTGGACAGGCGCTATTGCCGTTGCCCGGATTGCCAACCGTGCCGGTGCCGATGGTGGCGCCACCGCCGCCGCCGCAAGCAGCGACGATGATAGCCAGGCCGGCACCAGCGACGCGGGTGATGACGCAGGTGATGAAATTCATAGTGCTCTCCCCTGCGCACGCAAAGGACAGGCGCGGACCGTGCGCAGGAATCCGCGTGCCGGCGCAGGCACCGGATCGAATGTCGTGTTTATCGACATACCAAGAGTCATTATGCGCCGCCGTGTGCGCCGCCTTGCACAATTTGTGCTATCCCGGCTGGCGCGGGCGGCGGGGAAACGCTATCGTCCGGGCGCCATCGGCCGCGCCGGCGTCAGCGCATGGCGCGCTGCGCCGCGCGGTAGCCCCACCACGCCGCTTCCTCGAACACGGAAAACCCCGACAAATCGGCATGCGCGAACAGGATCGGCCCATCGACCTCGCGCAGCGCGCGCGTGCCCGCGTTCGAGCGAAAGCCCGGCAAGGGCGCCGCCATCGCATGGCCGCGCACCGTGATGTCAACCTGCTCGACGCAAGGCGCGAACTTCCAGCCGTAGGCGCTCTTCAAGTCCACGCTGGCCAATTCGAGCAACTCCCTGGCGCCGGCCGCCTGCAGCCACTTGCGCGCCGCATCCGGGCTGCGGTCCGACAGCGCCACATAAGCGGTAAATACGGTCTTCTCGGGCGGACGCACGCGGATGTCCTGGTGGGTCGAGACCACATAGCCCAGGCCCGGCTCCTGGTACACCACGTTATCCCAGGACAGCGGCGCCTGCGCTCGTTCGCGCGGAAAATCCTTCATCAAGAAGTTCGCGATCAGCCAGGGCGCGTAGGTCGGCATGTGCTGCTTGGGATCGAAGCCATAGTCGCGAATCGATTCGACCACGCGTGCGGCCACCATCAGCGGCATCGCGCAAATGGCTTTGCGCGCCTTGATCAGGAAGGTGTCAGCGACGCCGCCGTCGTCGCGCAGCGTGAAGCACAGCGCCTCGACACCGGCGCCGCTGCGTTTGAGCGTGGCCGCGCTGCCGGCCATGCGGCGCGGCGCGGCCTTCTCCAACATCGCCTGCGCCAGCGGCTGCAAGCCGCCCGGCCAGGTCAGCCAGGCGCCGTTGCCGGCGTTCGCGGCCTGGCCCCAGCGGCTGCAGTAATAATGCAGGCCGGCCCAGGCCGACACCTTGTCGTAGCGGCTGCCGTAGTCGTCGCGGCAGCAGTAGTTCAGGTACCAGTGCAGGGTCGGCGAGCGGTAGCCGTTCTGGTCCAGCCAGTCCTTGAGCGTGATGCGGTCAAGCGCGTTCCACTGCGCGTCGCTGGAAGACTCCATGGTCGGGAACACGAACACGCGCCGCCCGTCGCTGCCGCGCAACTGGCGCAGGCGCTCGACTTCGGCGAAAAAACGCCGGTGCTCGGCCTTCTCCGCTTCCGGCACACCCTCGGTCGGGATGAAGCCGTCTTGCCAGCGGCCGTTAAACAGCAAGCGCTCTTCCGGCCCGTGCAGGATAAAGCGCTCGTCGTAATAGGGCTTGTCGGCCATCGGGTCGCGCACGATGATGCCCAGGTCGGAAAGGATCTCGCGCACATGCACCGATTCGGGCGAAGGCAGCGGCAGGTAATGGGCGCCGGTGGGAAAGGCCAGCTCACCGAAATGCCCGCCGGCGGCGTTGCCGAACGGTTGCGGGCCATCGAGCAGCAGCACCTTGTGCTGCCCTTCGCGCTTTAACTTCCAGGCCGCGGTCAAGCCGGCGATACCCGAGCCGAGAATCAGCACATCCGTCTCGATCACCTTGTCCGGCCTACCCAAGCGGCCATGGTCGCGCAGGAAGTGCCCATAGGCGCGGCCCGGATAGCGCAGCGTGGGCGTGACTTCCTGCAGGCGCTCGTACAGGGCGCCCGAACCGAGCGCCGCGGCACCCAAGCCGCCGACGCCGGCCAGGCGCATGAAGGTGCGCCGCTCCATCAGCGGATCACCCGGCGCCAGTCCTGCTCAAACTCGTGCACCAGCGACTGCGTGTTCAAGCGGTTCGGCGCCATCGGCAAAGCCTGCATGTCGGGCGGGAAGTTGAACATCTCGCGCGTGGTGTCGGCGTTCAGGTAGCGCATCGGCAGGCGGTAGCTGGTCGGCGCGGTGTACTGCATCTGGGGCGAGGCCAGGATAAAGCCCCACTCACCAAACGAGGGCACGTAAGCGTGGTAGGGGAAGGTGCGCATGCCCACTTCGCGCAAGGTGGCGTCGACAGTCCAGTAGGCGTGCGGCGCGAAGAACGGCGAGGTCGCCTGCACCACCACCAGGCCATTGGCTGCCACGTGCTTTTTCAGCATGCCGTAGAAAGGCACCGAATACAGTTTGCCCAGGGCGAAGCTCGATGGATCGGGGAAGTCGACGATGGCCGCGTCGAACATGTCGGCGCTGTTTTGCAGCCAGATGGCCGCGTCGGCGTTGATGACGCGCACCCGCTTATCGCTAAACGAGCCGTGGTTGAGCGCCACCAGCTCGGCGCGGGTGGTGAATGCGCCCGTCATGGCCGGGTCCAGATCGACCAGGGTCACGTGCTCGATATTCGGGTAGCGCAGGATCTCGCGCAAGGCCAGGCCGTCGCCGCCGCCCAGCACCAGCACCCGGCGCGCCCACGGCAGCGCCTGCATGGCCGGATGCACCAGCGCCTCGTGGTAGCGGTATTCGTCGCGCGAGGAGAACTGCAGATTGCCGTTGATGTACAGGCGCAGGTCGTCCTTCCAGCGCGTGATCACCAGGCGCTGGTAGGGCGTGGTGGTGGCGTACACGATGTCGTCGCCGAACAGGCCGTGCTCGCCCCAGCTCACCATGCGGTCGGACGCGGCGAAGCCGAACACCAGCAGCACCATCACGGTGCACGCGCGCAGGGCGCGCCCGAACACGTTCTCGAGCTCGGCGCGAAAGGCGTACAGGGTCCAGAAGGCCACGCCCACATTGAGCATCCCGAACAGGAAACCCGTGCGCACCAGCCCCAGATAGGGCGCCAGCACCAGCGGGAACAGCAGCGACACGGCCAGCGCGCCCAGGTAATCGAAGGTCAAGACCCGGCTCACCAGTTCGTTGAAGGCGGTCTGGCGCGCGTTCAGGGCGCGCATCACCAGCGGCACTTCCATGCCCACCAGAGCGCCGACCATGAACACCAGCACATACAGCAGCGCGCGAAACGGCGCGCTCATCCATGAGAAGGTCAGGAACAGCAGCGCCGCCGACACCCCGCCAATCAAGCCCACGGCCAGCTCGATGTCGATGAAGCGCGCCAGCACCTCGTCGTCGCCCACATACTTGGAAAAGTGCGCACCCACGCCCATCGCGAACAGGTAGCAGCCGATGATGGTGGAGAACTGCAGGATCGAGTCGCCCAGCAGATAACTCGACAGGGCGCCGGCGATCAGCTCGTAGGCCAGGCCGCAGGAGGCCACCACAAACACCGAAAGTATTAGAATTCGTTTGGTCATGAAACGTCTTTTGCTCTAAGATTGTTGTGCGCTGTTTAATTTGCAATCAACCACGGAGGTCCGTGTGCCCGCCATCCTAAACTATCTGCTCCACCTTTTACTGGCCGCAGCGATGCTTTTGGCGTTTTTTATCGTCTACACCCGCATCACGCCCTTCGACGAAGTACTCTTGATCCGCCAGGGGAACAAGGCCGCCGCGTTCTCGCTCGGCGGCGCCCTGCTCGGCTTCTCGATCACCGTAGGCTCGACCTTGGCCCACACCGCGGACTACCAGCAGTTCCTGATGTGGGCGGCGTGCGCGATGGTGGTGCAGGTGCTGGCCTATGCCATCACCACCAAGCTGCTGCACATGGCGCAAGACCAGATCGAGGCCGACAACAGCGCCTTCGGCGGCCTCTTGGGCGCCATTTCGCTGTCGATCGGCGTGATCAACGCCGGCTGCATCGCCTGAACCATCAACGCATAAAGGAAGACCATCATGTCATTCGGCTCATTCATCAAGAAGCAGTTTATCGACGTCCTGCAGTGGAACGAGGACACGGAAGGCGTGCTGGCCTACCGCTACCCGATGCAGGACTTCGAAATCCAGAACGGCGCCATCCTCAACGTGCGCGAGTCGCAGGTAGCGCTGTTCGTCAACGAGGGCAAGATCGCCGACGTATTCGGCCCCGGCACCCACAAGCTCACCACCCAGACGCTGCCACTGCTGACGAATCTGAAAAACTGGGACAAGCTGTTCGACTCACCCTTCAAGTCCGACGTGTACTTTTTCAGCACGCGCGTGCAGACCGGCCGCAAGTGGGGTACCACCCAGCCGATCACAATCCGCGACAAGGACTTCGACATGATCCGCGTGCGCGCCTTCGGCATGTACTCGTACCGCGTGACGGATGCGCGCAAATTCTTCACCGAAGTCAGTGGCACGCGCGAGATCTACACGCGCGACCAGGTGGAAGACCAGCTACGCGGGATCCTGCTGGCCTCCATGGCCAGCTCGCTCGGCGGCGCCAATGTCGCCTTCCTCGACATGGCGGCCAACCAGGCCTTGATGGCGCAGCAGATCAAGGGCGGCCTGGACGAAGCCTTCGGACGCTACGGCGTGGGCCTGGACGAATTCAATGTCGCCTCGGTCAGCCTGCCCGAGGAGCTGCAGGCCGCGCTTGACGAGCGTATCGCCGCCGGCATGAAGGGCGGTATGTCGGCCGACAAAATGGGAGGCTTCACCAAGTTCCAGGTTGCCAGCAGCATTCCGCTGGCGGCGCAAAACGAAGGCGGCATGGCGGGCATGGGCGCCGGCCTGGGCGCGGGCGTGGCGATCGGCCAGGTGATGGCGCAAGGCCTGGCGGGCGCGATGGCGCCGGCCGCGGCGGCAGCACCGGCGGCGGCCGACGAATCGATCGAGGGCCGCCTGCAAAAACTCAAGGGCCTGCTCGACAAAGGCTTGATCTCGGCGGCCGACTACGACAACACCAAGGCTGAACTCCTGAAAAAACTGCTAGGCTAAGCGCGCGTCCATGCAAATCGTTTCCTGCCCAAGCTGCGGCGCGCAAGTCGAGTTCAAGTCGCATGCGGCCGTGATGGCCGTGTGCGAGTTCTGCCAGGCCACGTTGATGAAGGAGCTCGACGCGGTCAAGGACATCGGCAAGATGTCGGCGGTGCTGGAGGATTACTCGCAGATCCAGATCGGCACCTCCGGCAAGTTCGGCGGGCGTCCGTTCGCGGTGATCGGGCGCATCCAGTTGCGCTGGGCGGCCGGCATGTGGAACGAGTGGTATCTGCTGTTCGAAGATGGCAGTACTTCCTGGCTGGGCGACTCGTCGGGCCTGTACACCTTGACGACCGAACGCGCCATGGCCGGCGCGCTGCCCGCTTTCGGCGACATCATGCCGGGGCGGCGCTTTAGCATTGGCGGGTCCGGCTACACGGCCTCCGAGGTGCGCAACGCCGAATGCATCGGCGGCCAGGGCGAATTGCCGTTCAAGGTGGGCCAAGGCTGGCAAGCCAAGGTGGCGGACTTTCGCAACGGGTCCACCTTCCTCACGCTCGACTACTCCGACGCCGACACCCCCACCGTCTACACCGGCGTGGCCGTCACGCTCGAAGAACTCGAATGCCAGCTGCTGCGCGAGGACGAAGCGATCAAAGCTAGCGCAGGCAAGTTCAAGGGCAAGGTCAGCTCGCTCGATTGCGGCGCCTGCGGCAGCAGCATCAAGTACCTGCCCGGCCTGACCTCGCACCTGGTGTGCCCGGCCTGCCAGGCGCAGATCGACGCCGCCTCGCCCAAGGCGCAAGTGGTGGCCGCCACCGAGCGGGTCGACGCGCGCCCGACCAGCCTGGAGCTGGGCGCGAGCGCGCGCATCAACGGCCAGAGTTACCGCGTGATCGGCATGCTGTGCCGGGCCGACGACGAGGGCAACGAGTGGACCGAATACCTGCTCTATAGCACCCGCGCGGCCTTCTTCTGGCTGGTGGAAACCGAGGAAGGCTGGTGGAAGGCGGCCGTGATGCATACATGGCCTTACTGGGATTGGCCGGGCGGGCAGATCGCCACGCTCGACAAGGCCAACTTCAACAAGCTGTACGACTACACGGCGCGCGTGCGCTACGCGGCTGGCGCCTTCAACTGGCGCGTGGCGGCCGGCGACACGGTGCATGTCACCGAATTCGCCGGACAGCAGGCGCGCCTGGCGGCCGAGCGCACGGACGAGGAGTTGACCTGGTCGCGCTCCACCCCGGTGGCCTTTGACCAGTTGCGCGCCTGGTTCGGCCCCGCGCTCAAGGGCGAGGCGCGCCCGCTCGCCGAAACCGAAGCCAAAAACTGGGCCCGT
Source organism: Pseudomonadota bacterium (assembly GCA_040388555.1). Taxonomy (GTDB): domain Bacteria; phylum Pseudomonadota; class Gammaproteobacteria; order Burkholderiales; family Burkholderiaceae_D; genus Telluria_A. The sequence continues at coordinate 68,365 of JAZKBP010000040.1, read as the reverse complement.
CCCACCACCGTGCTGTGGTGGATACTGGGCTTGAACGCGATTCCCCTGATGCTTGAATTTTCACACACCTTGATCTACACGCTGCTGGCGATCGCGGCGATCTACCTGCCGATGCTGTTCATGTCGGCCGACTCGAAGAGAAAAAAATGAGCCCAAAATTTTTAATGTACGCGATCTTCGTGACCGCGGTGTCGACCATGAGCAGCTGGGGCAAGATGATCAATATGGCCAATAATGGCAGCAGCACCAGTGGCAGTAGCTGGAACTCCACCAGCACTGGCGGGGGCAGCTACGGCGGCGGCGCGGGCGGCGGCCACAAGTGACCAGCCAGGCCGCGCCGATGGTACGCATGCACCAGCCCGCCGGTACCCACCTGCTGGCCGACCTGTACGGCGTCGATCCGGCCCTGCTAGGCCAATGCGAGCGCATCGACGCGCTGCTGCGCGCGGGCGCGCAGGCGGCCGGCGCGCACGTCTTGCACAGCCACTTCCACGCTTTCGGCGAAGGCCAGGGCGTGACCGGCGTGGTGCTGCTGGCCGAATCGCATATCTCGATCCACACCTGGCCCGAGTATGGCTTCGCCGCGGCCGACATCTTCATGTGCGGGAATGCCCAGCCGCAGCTGGCGCTGGACGTGATCGAAAACGCGCTACAGCCGCAATCGCGCATCGTGCAGACTATCGCGCGCGGCGCGCCCGCCAACATCGGCGCCCAACGCCGGCCGGCGCGCCTGGCCGCGCTGTAGAACGCCTGGGCGTCGATTGGCGAACAGCGTGCCAGGCACACGACTATAATTCGACCTTGCGATTCTCATTGCCGCCTTTCGGGCCGGCGCGACATCCATTCCCATTCCTAAAACGGTTTTTTCGATGACAGACTCAATCGACAAGAAGTCCCCTCTTCCGCGCGCGCTCGGGCACATCCGCGTGCTCGACCTCTCGCGCGTGCTGGCCGGGCCCTGGTGCTCGCAAAACCTGGCCGACCTGGGCGCCGACGTGATCAAGATCGAGCGCCCCGAAGTGGGCGACGACACGCGCGCCTGGGGTCCGCCCTACGCCAAGGATGCGAGCGGCAAGGACACCAGCGAGGCAGCCTACTATCTGTCGGCCAACCGCGGCAAGCGCTCCGTCACCGTCGATATCGCCAGCGCCGAAGGCCAAGCCCTGATCCGCGAACTGGCCCTGCATTCGGACGTGGTGCTGGAAAACTTCAAGGTCGGCCACTTGAAGCGCTACGGCCTGGACTACGAGAGCTTGAAGGCGCTCAAGCCGGACCTGGTGTACTGCTCTGTGACCGGCTTCGGGCAGGATGGCCCCTACGCGCACCGCCCCGGCTACGACTTCCTGATCCAGGGCATGGGCGGCTTGATGTCGATCACGGGCGAGCGCGACGATCTGCCCGGCGGCGGTCCGCAAAAGGCGGGCGTCGCCATCACCGACTTGATGACGGGCATGTACGCCACCGTGGCGGTGCTGGCCGCCCTCACCCACCGCGACCGCACCGGCGACGGCCAACATATCGACATGGCCCTGCTCGACGTGCAAGTGGCGATGCTGGCCAATATGGGCAGCAACTACCTCAACAGCGGCAAGCCGCCCAAGCGTTGGGGCAACGCGCACGCCAACATCGTGCCCTACCAGACCTTCGCCTGCGCGGACGGCCACATCATCGTCGCCACCGGCAATGACGGCCAATACCAGAAGTTTGTCGAGGTGGGCGAACGCCCCGATCTGGCCGGCGATGCGCGCTTCGCCACCAACCCGCTGCGGGTCCAGCACCGCGAAACCCTGGTGCCGCTGCTGGCCGAGATGGTGAAAACCAAAACGCGCGCCCAATGGATAGATCAGCTCGAAGCGGTGGGCGTGCCCTGCGGCCCGATCAACGACATTGGCGACGTGTTCGACAATCCACAAGTGAAGGCGCGCGGCATCGCCGTCGAACTTCCACATCCGAGCGCGGGCAAGGTGACGCTGGTGCGCAGCCCGATGCGCCTGTCGGCCACGCCGACGGCGACCGACATGGCGCCACCGCTGCTGGGCCAGCACACCGACGCCGTGCTGCGCGAAGTGCTCGGGCACAGCGAAGAGCGCATCGCCGAGCTGCGCGCCAAAGGCGTGCTATAGCGTGCTAGCGATGGCAATCGCGGCGAAGCGGACCCTCGCTTCGCTGCGCGCCTTCATCCGGGGTGGCACCACGCGTTTTTCCGACGCCGAGAGCGCGATCATCGAATATGCGATCGCCGCGCTCCCCATCGCGGACCAAGAGATACTGCGCGAACAGTTAGATGCCTTGCGGCTCGTGCAGCGTCCACACCCGGGACGCCTGACGATCGCCTATTTCCACCGCCCCGAAACGCTGCGCACGCTGCCTTACCCTGGCTATGAGCATTGCCTGGCGAGGGTGACGTACAAGACGAAGGGGAAATCACGCACCAGCTCACTGGTCTTGACGGATGGCCGCTTGATGACGATCGAGCGCAACGTGCCGATCCGCTTGGACGAGATCGAGGCGTTGACGCGCATTGCACTGCACCCGGCTCGATTTCGCAGTGTGACAGCCGAAATCGATCATGAAGAGCATGGCGACATGGCCTAGCAGGCCGCCCGCGGGCCATTGCCGCGACGGGTAATTCACAAGCCCTCGCCGCCGCGTTCGCATCATGAAGCCGGGTGCCTCGTCCCTGCAGATTTTCAGTGCAACTGATGCTTCAAGTCCGATAATTGGTCGTGCACTTTCATCAGCGCGTCCTTCACTTGCGGCGCGACACGGGCATCCTGCGCGCAGGTGCGCTTGGCTTCGTCGCCCAGCATCTCAAGCTGGTCGACGCAATCGCGTATTTTTTCCTCGTCCTGCGATTGCAAGACCTGCTTGGCCTTGCTCGATTCGCGATCGAGCTTTTCTATGCAATCTTGCAATTCCGGCGATGCGTTGCCGTCACTCATGGTGCTCTGGCGCGCCTGCACGATGGCTTGCTCGATACGGTCGAACCGTTTTTGTACTTCATTCGCTTGCAGCATGATGAGCCCTCCTGATTGGTCAGGCACGAAGCGTGTGCCGCAGGTTCGATCACGCGCCGCGTCCGAAGTTGCGCGCCCACGCCCGCCAAAGCGCGCCGTTTGTGGCGGCGCAATCGAATCGCGATTGGGCGCCGCCGCGCGCACTTTCGCTCCAGCGGCGCCCGCTTTCGTCGCACGGCGCTAGGCGCGTCCTGCGCCGGCGCAGACAATGGCGCATCGCCTGATATGATGCGGGCACAGCAAACAGGGCTTCCATGCACGCCGACTCCACTCCCGCCATTGCGCCACCTCCAAAGTCCAGCGGCGCCACCACCAGCTTTCCATTCAAGCGCTACGCCATCGGCGCGCTCTACGCGACGGTATTTAATATCGGCTGCGCCATCGTCACCTACGTCATCGGCCGCGGCACGTTCATCGAGCACCTGTTCGGCTCCCTTGCGATCGGCTCCGTCATCTATCTGATCCTGAATGGCGTGCGCCTGGCCCTGTGGCGCGACCCCGATGGGCGCCGTCCGAAAGCCTGGCAAATCATCCTGCTGCTGGCGCTGGCCGTGCCGGCCGCCCAATATGGCGGCAACGTCATCTGGAGCTTGCTGCACGCGAGCGCGCTGCCCAGCCTCGACATTCTCGGCTCGCAGCGCGTCATCAACGCCAGCGTGTTCACCCTGTTCGCCGCCGGCGTCGCCATGGCGCTGCTGTCTTACCGCGAGCGCCTGGCCCAGGCCAAGGCCGAGGCGGCCCTGGCGCGGGCACGCTCGGAAGCCATCGAACGCCAGGCCTTGCAGGCGCAGCTGCAGCTGCTGCAAGCGCAAATCGAGCCGCACATGCTGTTCAACACCCTGGCCAATCTGCAGGGCTTGATCGACCTCGATCCCGCGCGCGCCCAGACCATGCTCGACCAATTGATCCAGTACCTGCGCGCCACCCTCAGTTCCTCGCGCGCCGCCAGCACCACGCTGGCGCAGGAGTTCGCGCTGATGCAAGCCTACCTCGGCCTGATGTCGGTGCGCATGGGCGCGCGCCTTTCCTTCACGCTGACGCTGCCGCCCGAGCTGCGCGGCGCCGCGATCGCGCCGATGCTGCTGCAGCCGCTGATCGAAAACGCAATCCAGCACGGCCTCGAACCGAAGGTCGAGGGCGGCCACATCGCCGTTGAAGCCCGGCGCGAGGGCGCGCAGCTGACCCTGTGCGTGGCCGACAACGGCCTTGGCCTGAACGCGCCGTCCTGCAAGGCCGGCACCCACCTGGGCCTGTCCAACACCCGCGCACGCCTGCGCTCCCTGTATGGCGAGGCGGCCACACTGAGCCTCGAAGCAGGCAGTGCGGCCGGCGCCACCGCCCTTCTCACCCTACCCATCACACCAGCATGAACTATCGCGCCCTCATCGCCGAAGACGAACCGATCCTCGCCGCCACCCTCTCGAACAGCTTGCGCCGCCTGTGGCCCGAGCTTGAAATCGTCGCCGTCAGCCCGAACGGCATCGACGCGCTCGAAAAAACGCTGTCCCTGCAGCCGGACATCGTCTTCCTCGACATCAAAATGCCGGGCAAGACGGGCCTGGAAGCGGCCGAGGAATTGGCCGAGCAATGGCAAGGCCCGCGCCCCTTTCCGCAAATCGTGTTCGTGACCGCCTACGACGACTACGCGGTCGACGCCTTCGAGCAGGCGGCGGCCGACTATGTGCGCAAGCCCGTCAATGACGCGCGCCTGGCCAAGACGGTCGAGCGCTTGCGCCAGCGCCTGGCGCGCCCGGACCAGGCGAACGAGCTGGCGCAGCTGCTCGGCCAGATGCGCGCCCTGGTGCCTCCCGCGCCGGCCGCCGAACGGCTGAGCGTGATCCGCGCCGGCGTCGGCAACGAGGTGCGCATGATCCCGATCGGCGAGGTCGTGTACTTCGAGGCGCTCGACAAATACGTCAACGTCGTCAGCGCCGGCGCCCAAGCCTTGATCCGCGTGAGCCTCAAGGAGCTGCTGCCGCAGCTCGACCCTGGCCAGTTCTGGCAGATCCACCGCGGCACCATCGTCAACGCCAGCTGCGTGCAAAGCGCCACGCGCGACGAGGCCGGCAAGGTCACGCTGGCGCTGCGCGGCCGTCCGGAGGCGCTGCGCGTGAGCCCCCTGTACGCGCACCTGTTCCGGCAGATGTAGCGGCAGCTTAAACGTCGATACACGGTTGACACGTCTCAAAGCATTAATACAATGTATCTACGGGAATCAATGGAGTAGATCATGGAAGCTCAACATGCAGTCGAGGCCTCGGTAAACCAGTGGGGTAATGGACTCGCCGTTCGAATCAACAAACTTGTCGCAAAAACTGCTGGCATGGTGGAAGGAACCCCGGTTCGGATTACTGCTCAAAAGGGACGAATCATTGTCGAAACAATTGAGAAACCTCCCACGCTCGATGACATGCTCGCCGCATTCGATCCAAAGCGTCACGGCGGAGAAGCGATGCCATTCGCGCCTGTTGGCAAGGAGATAGTCTAATGGCCAGCGCAGGACTTGCATCGTGGTGCCCGGAACGGGCGTCGATCATTTACATCCAACACAGCCCCCACGCTGGCAAAGAAATGCCCGGCCTGCACCCAATGTTGGTCACATCGACGCGTGCGTTTAACGAGCGCACGGGTATCGTCATCGGTTTCCCGATGACCCATGCGGAATTTAACAAAGACAAGCCCTTCGCCGTGCCGGTTCAAGGACCACATGGAGAAATCGGGTATGTATTGGCGTTCCAGCCTAAATCATTCAATTGGCGGGAACGCAAAGCAGGGCCGCATCCATGGGGCGGCAATCATGAAAATGTCCTAGGAGCCTGCGCGGCAGAAGCTCGTCGGCCGCAACGGGCGGTGAAAAGTCCCACTTCGCCCCCATTTCTCCGGCTGTAGGAAGGCCTACAGTCCTCGAAAGTGGGGACGAATTGGGTTCTTTTCCCACCCGTTGCAGCTCGACTCCTTCTGCCGCGCAGGCTCCTAGCGGTCGCGCTCGCAAAACTCGATGCAATTTGCGGAATCTGCACTGTCTAGTATTCGCAACGATTGAATGAATCGGCATAAGGGCGTGCACCCATGCTGGGCGCACAAAAAAGCCGGCGCCACGGCGCCGGCAAGACTGCCCTGCTTGGGAGTTCTATTTGCGCACGGTGGCGGCGCAGTTGGTGTCGACGATGACGGTGAGCTTGTTCTCGTTATTGGCCTCGTTGCTCTCGTCAACGCCGTGGGCCGCGTCCACCAAGAGGCGCACGCTATTGGTGCCCGGCGCCAGGTAGAACTGGGTCATCACCATCGTAGATTTAGCCTTGTCCAGACCGGCAATGGTCTGCTGGCTCGCCACCACGGTGCCGGCGACGAGGTAGTTGGTGAACTTGCCGGCGGCCGCGTTACCCGCGTTGGCCTGGTCGTACATGATGTTGAAGGCGCACTTGCCGCCCGAGGTGAGGAAGGCATCGGCCGCGTGCAGCGTCACCGTGCCGCCCCATGCCACCGTGTGGCTGCCGGCGCCGCCCACCGCGCCGCCAATGGCCACGCCCTTCTGGCTCACCAGATCCGCTTTTGGCGGTGGCGGCGGTGGCACGGGCGTGGCGCAGGTGCCGTTCAAGGTGACCTTGATGCCGACCTGGTTGTTGGTCTCGTTCGATTCGGACAGGTTGTTTTCGGCGTCGAGCTTGAGCGAAAAGCCGTAGGTGCCCGGCACCAGGTAGGGCTGGGTGCTCACCAGCTTGCTCTGGCCGGCGTTGAGGGCGAGCGCGCTATTGATCGCGACGGTGGCGTCCTTGGCCAGCAGGTAGTTCTTGAATTGGGCGGTCGCCGCGTTGCCATTGTTTTGCATGTCGTAGGTGACGTTGAAGGCGCACTTGCCGTTCGAGCGGATGAACGCTTCGGACTCGCTCAGCACGACGCTGCCGCCCCAGGGCACGAACTTGCCGCCCGCCCCGCCAATCGCGCCGCCGATGGTCACGCCCTTGGTGGCGGTGACGTCCACGGTGACAGCGAAAGCCGGGGTCAGCGCGGCCAGCGAGAACAGGGAAGACAGGATGAGGGTCGAGGTACGCATGGTCATTCTCCTTGTGGGTTGATGATTACCACTCAGCAATCATCGTGCCAGCGGAGTAATGCCCCAGTGAGCATCACGACAATACAAATTTTGTCGCAACAATCTTTATGACGATGCCACGACTGTGACTATTCTTGTCATTCAGTTGCCACAAACGGGCAAGGCGAACGCTTGCAACACCTCGCCTTGGCGCGACTGCACGAAGGCGCTCACGGCCAGGTCCTTGGGCAGCGCGCCGGCCGGCAGCGCCACCGTGCGCTTGAGCGCGGCGCCCGGCTTGGCACCGTCCGCGCCGGCCAGCGCGAGCGGCGCGAGCCATTCGCGCACCACGAAATCGTGGCGCAAGGCGCGTCCGACGTTTTCGCCTCCCGCCACCTTGTTGATCAATCCACTTTGCACCAGCGCCACGTACAAGGTGCCGCCCTCGGCCGCGCTGGCCGTCACTTCCACCGGCAAACCATCGGCACCTGCCTGGCCGAGCGTGATGGCGATGGCGGCGCGCGCCGGCTTCGCATTCACGCGCTTGACCGCCTCTGGCACGGCGCGGCTCCAGCGCTGCACGTCGCCGCGCACCTCTTTGGCGGCGATGAAGATTTCGGGCGTGTAGAGCGCGCCCGCGCCGGCCAACTCCGCCAGCTGGTGCTGGCGTTGGGTGAAGGTCGCGCGCGAGAACGGGTCTTTCCAGTCGGCGTTGTTCCAGTAATCGACATGCAGCGCCAGCAGCACCGCCTGAGCGGGTCCGACGCCAGCGGCGCGCAGGCTTGATACGAACTGGTCGGCCGGCGGGCAGCTGTCGCAGCCTTCAGAGGTGTATAGCTCAAGCAGGGCCACGCCGTGCGCCGGGCTATGCGCGCTGCAGGTCTGCGCAGCTTGCGCGAGCGCTGGCGCGCCGATGAGAAGCGCCAGCAAGCTGGCGGCGATTGGTCTGTTCATGCATCTCTCCGTGGCGGTAGGTGTTGCGCATTGGTCGGCGCGGCGGGCCGAACCTTACACTGCGGCGTGGCGCTCAAAGCGGCAAGGCCGGCAACTCGAAGCGGTAGCCGACCCCGTACACCGATTGCAGGCAGTCGACATGCGGCAGGCGCGCGGCCAGCTTGCGCCGGATGTTCTTGATGTGCGAGTCGACCGTGCGGTCGTTGATGTCGCGCTGGTCTTCGTGCGCGAAGTCGAGCAGCTGCTGGCGCGAATAGACGCGGTCGGGGTTGTCGATCAATTCGGCCAGCAGGCGAAACTCCACCGGCGTCAATGGCAGCGCGCTGCCACCGTGAATGATGCGCATGCGCTCGCGGTCGACCACGAACAGCGGGCCAGCCGCCTGCAGCACGGTGCCGCCGGCGCGACGCAGCTGCGCGCGCACCCGCGCCACCACTTCGCGCGGACTGAACGGCTTGCACACGTAGTCGTCCGCGCCCGTCTCGAGGCCGAGCAGACGGTCGATCTCGTCGACCCGCGCCGTGAGCATGATGATCGGCACCTGCGAAAACTGGCGCACCGCGCTGCACACGCCGATGCCGTCGAGCTTGGGCAGCATCAGGTCGAGCACGATCAAGTCGACGCCGGCGCGCGCCAGCTCGACGGCGGCGAGGCCATCGCCGGCGCGGGTGCTGGCAAAGCCGGCCGCCTCGAAATAATCAAACAGCAGGGCGGCGATCTTGACATCGTCCTCGACGATCAGGATGTGGGGGCGCTTGTTCAAGCCTGTCATGTCAGCGATGCTCCTTGCGGTGGGTGAGGCCCAATGGCAGCACGAGCTGCATTTTCAACCCGCCCAGCGCCGAAGGCAAGGCGTCGATGGTGCCGCCGTGCGCCTCGACCAGCATCTTGCAGATGGCCAGGCCCAGGCCGCTGCCGCCGGCGCCGCCACTGGCGCCCGCATCGCGCGTGCGCGCCTGGTCGACCCGGTACAGGCGCTCGAACAGGCGCGCATGGGCGCCGGCCGGCACGCCCGGTGCGCTATCGTCGACCGTCAGCTCGGCGCAGTGCGCCTTGTGCGCCAGGTTCAGATGAATGCGCCCGCCATGCTCGGTGTAGCGCACGCTGTTCTCGAGCAAGTTCAACACCACCTGGGTCAGGCGATCGCCATCGGCTTCCAGGGTCACGGGCTGCGCCGGCAGCGACCAGCTCAAGGCCAGGCCGGCGGCGGCGGCGCGCGCCTGGTAGCGCTCGAGCAGCGGCTGCAGCAACGCCACCAGGTCGATCTGCTGCCACTGGAAATGCAGGTCGCCCGCGTCGGCCAAGGTCAGCTGGTGCAGGTCGTCGACCAGCTTGTTCAAGCGCAGCACCTCGGCGTGCAGCGATTCGAGCGCGCGCGGGTCGGCTTGGCGGATGCCATCGATCAGCGCTTCGAGCTCGCCCCGGATCACCGACAGGGGGGTGCGCAATTCGTGCGAAATCTCGGCCAGCATGCGCCGGCGCTGCTGTTCGCTGTGCTCGAGCGCCTGCGCCATTTCATTTACGTGCAGCGCCAGTTCGGCCAGCTCGTCGCGCGAGAGCAGCGGCGCGCGCGCATGGAATTGTCCGCGCGCCAGCTGGGCCGTGACGTCGCGCAGCGCCGCCACCGGGCGCAGAAGGTGGCGCGCCAGCCACAGCGCCAGCAGGATCGCCAGCACGATCAGCGCGCACGACAGCCACAGGATGTCGCGCAGCTGCTCGCGCAGAAAGCCACTGGCGCCGGCGTCGGTGCCAGTGGCTTGACGCAGAGGGCGCAGGCGCACCACGCCCACGGTTTTGCCGTCGACGACGATGGCGCGCTCGATGCCGGCCTGGCGCTCCGGCGGCCCCATCAGCACACTGCCGTCGGCGTCGATGACGCTCACGCGCGAGGCGAAGCCCATCGGGTCGCGCGCGCCGGGCGGCGGGCGCTGCGCTTGCGGCGGCGCGTCCGCGCGCGCCGGGGGCGGCGCGGCGGCGTCGAACCCGCCGTCGCGCGCCAGGCGCCGTTCCGGCCGGCGCAGCGGATCGTGCGCGAAGGGGGGTGCGGCGCGGCCATCGACGGTGCCGTCGGCCGCGCGCGGCGAAGCTCGCTCCGGTCCCGGCCCGCGCTCCGGCGGCCCGTCGCGCTCCCCATCCGGCGCTCCCTCGGGCGGCGGGCCGTCTTCCTCGGGTGGGTGCTCGCGCGCCCCCATGGCGTCGCGCCCGCCCGGCCGGCCGCGGCGGCCCTCGGGCGGCGGGCGCCGGTGAATTTCCGGTTCGGCCTGCAGCTGCATCTTCATTTGATCGAGCACTTCGCGCAGGGCGCGCGGCTGGCGCCGCAGCCATTCGAAGTTGCCCTCGCGCCGGTAGCGCTCGGCCAGCAGGTCACGCAAGCCGTCCAGGTCTTGCGCTTGCATATCGTTGAGGTAGTTGATGAAACCGCGCTGCAGGTTCGAGCTGGTCACCCATGCCATCGTACCGATGCACAGGATGACAATGGCGATCACGGCCAGCGCGATCTTGCGGGCGATCGTCAAGCGCACGACCGGCCCCTTTGGTTCTGCCTCATTCCCGCCCTTTAGCGCGTTCCAATCCAGCGGGAATCATACCTGCCAATTGTGCAGGAACTGTGAATTTATTCAAAACGCCACGCTTCACACCAGCCGCGCTGGCACGGCCAACGGCGCGGCCAAAGGCGCGGGCAGTGGCGCAATACTGCGCAAGCGCAGCGCGATCAGGAAACCGGCGCCCAAGGCCGCCGCCAGCAGCGCCACCACGCCGGGCCAGCCGGCGCCGCTCCAAGCCAGGCCGGCCAGCGGCGCGAGCAGGCTCGAACCGAGGTAGTAGAAAAACAGGTAGAGCGCCGAAGCCATCGCCTGCGGCGCGCGCGCGCGCCGCGCCACCCAGCTGCTGGCCACCGAGTGGGCCGCGAAAAAACCGAAGGTGTACAAGGCCATGCCGCAGGCGATCAGCGCCAGCATGTTCGACAGGGTCAGCAACAGGCCGGCCAGCATCAGCGACATCACCAGCCACAGCACCTTGCGCCGTCCAACCCGGTCGGCCAGGCGCCCGGCCCACACCGCGCTGTACGCGCCCACCAGGTACAGCACCGAGAACGCGCCTACCACGCCTTCGCGCAGATGGTAGGGCGGCGCCAGCAGCCGGTAGCCGATGACGTTGAACAGACTGACGAAGCAGCCCATCAGCACGAAGCCCAGCGCGAACAGCCAGGCCAGGGCGGGGTCGGCCAGGTGGCGGCGCGCGCCGGCGAGCAGCGCCGCCACTTGGCCGTCCGCAGCGCGTTCGGTCGGGCGCGCCTGGCGCTCGCGCGGCAGGCCGCGCCAAAATTCGATGGCCGCGACCAGGCCCGCCAATCCCATCGCCACCAGCGCGACGCGCCAGGACAGCACATCGCTCAAGAAGGCCGAGGCCATGCGCCCCAACATGCCGCCAAAGGCGCTGCCGCCGATATACAGGCCCATCGACAATCCCAGCGAGCCGGGTTCGACTTCCTCGCTCAGGTAAGCCATGGCCACGGCCGGCATTCCGCCCAGCGCCAGGCCGAGCGCGCCGCGCAGCAGCAGCAATTGCGGGTAGTTTTGCGCGCAGGCGCACAGCAGGGTCAGGATGGCGGCGGCCAGCATCGCGCCCGTCATCATGCGCTTGCGCCCGACGCGCTCGGCCAGCGCGCCGCTCACTGGCAGCGCCAGCGCCAGCGTGGCGGTCGACACCGACAGCACCCAGCTGCCCTGCGCGGCCGTCAGGGCGAAGCGCTGGCCCAGCACCGGCATCAGCGGCTGCACGCAGTACAGCAGCGCGAACGTCGCGAAACTGCCAAATGCCATGGCGCGGTTGATGCGCCGGAAGGCGGGGCTGCCCGCGACGATCCTGTCCTGGCTGGGTGATGCTGGCTTGCTGTGCATGGGGATGGTCCGTGTGATCGAGTCGGGCCATCTTAGGATTGCGCATTAATACTGTCCAATATATATTTGAGTCGTTATTAATACTTTAAAACGATGACAAATCATGGAATTGCGCCACCTGCGCTACTTTATCGCCGTCGCCGAAGAGCTCAATTTCACGCGCGCGGCCGAACGCCTGCACATCGGCCAGCCCCCGCTCAGCCACGCCATCCAGATGCTCGAGCGCGACGTCGGCGCCCTGCTGTTCGAGCGCACCAAGCGCTCGGTGCGCATGACCGAGGCGGGCCGCCTGTTCCTGCAAGACGCGCGCCGCATTCTCGACATGTCAGCCCAAGCGGCCGAAACGGCGCGCCGCGCCGCCCGCGGCGAGGCCGGCGAGCTGCGCATCGGCTTCACGTTTTCGACGCCCTTCACGCCCCTGTTCGCCACCGTCATCAACGCCTACCGCCAGCAGTACCCGCAAGTGCTGCTGACGCTGCACGAAATGTCGACCATGCGCCAGTTGGACGCGATTGGCCTGCGCGACATGGACCTGGGCTTCGTGCGCCCACCCGAGGCCCCCGCCGCGCCGCCGATCTCGCTGCTCCCGCTGCGCACCGATCCGCTGCTGGTGGTGCTGCCACAGGCGCACCGCCTGGCGGCCAAAAAGACGGTGGCGCTCGCTGAACTGGCCGACGCGCCCTTCGTCATGTATCCGCCCGGCGCCGGTACCGGCATCTATCCGCAGATTTTCCGCCTCTGCCGCGCGGCCGGCTTCGTGCCGCGCGTGGCGCAGGAGGCGGGCGAGGCGGCCACCATCATCGGCCTGGTGGCGGCCGGCTGCGGCGTGTCGATCCTGCCCGCCCCGTTCGAGCATATCCGCATGGCCGGCGTGTGCTACCGGCCGCTGCGCGAGCGCGAAGCGGCGACCACGCTGCTGCTGGCGCGCCGCGCCGACCAGCACGCGCCGCTGGTGGACGCCTTCGTGGCGCTGGCGGCCAAGGCGGCGCTCGGCGCCCCGGCCTGACAGGGCGGCGCGCGCGTGGTGAGCGCGTGGCGCGGGCACTCTCCATTTTTCCTGCACATTTGATCGTCAACCTAGCTTCCATCGTCACACGCAAGGAGACCGATGATGGAAGCATCCCCCCCAAAAGGCCGCTCGGCAGCGCCGCAGCAAGCTGGCCTGAGCCCGCAACACGAGCAAGAGCTCATTGACCTGCTGCGGCGCTTCAACGCCGGGCCGCGCAGCGGCACGCGCCTGCACTTTGACCAACCCTACGGCAAAAGCGCAGCGGCGCCCGCCAAATCCTGACCCCGGAGACGACCATGACCCATCCTGCCCTTCGCTTGACCATGCTGCTTCTGCCGGCGGCCATCCTTGCCGCCTGCGGTGGCGGCGGCACCACCACAACGCCGGAAAGCGCGGCCGCGCCCACGGTGCTGCTGGCAGCTGTCCAGACCGACACCGCAGCTGGCACCGCAGCTGACAGCGGCGCCGGCAGCAGCGGCAGCGCCGCTACCACGAGCGCCGAATCGGCCGCGGTGGCGCGCAGCGCCGCCACCATCGCGCCGGCGCCGGTGCCGAACGACGAAGGCGCCTCGCTCACCCTCAGCACCAGCGGCCCGATCAACACGGCCAATCCCTTCTTCAAACCCATGGGCAATGGGCGCGCCTGCGTCAGCTGCCATCAGGTCAACAACGGCATGAGCATCTCGCCACCCAATCTGCTGGCGCGCTTCACCAGCTCGAACGGCACCGATCCGGTGTTCCGCGTCAACGACGGCGCCACCTCGCCGCTCGCGCCGGTGGCCACGCTCGACCAAAAGCGCAGCGCCTACAGCATGCTGCTCAATAAGGGCTTGATCCGGGTCGGCCTGCCGATGCCGGCCGGTGCCGACTTCACGCTCGTCAAAGTGGACGATCCCTACAAATACGCCAGCGCCAAGGAATTGTCGCTGTTCCGCCGTCCGCTGCCCTCGACCAATCTGAAGTTCGCCAGCAGTGTCATGTGGGACGGACGCGAGACCTTCGCCGACGCGACTTCGACCACCTGCATCTTCAACGCGCGCCCGGCACTATGCTTCGCCAGCATCAACTTCGACCTGCGGCACCAGTCGAACGACGCCGTGCGCGGCCACGCCGAGGCGGCGCAGGACTTGAGCGCCCTGGATCAGCGCGCCATCGTCGATTTTGAAAAGTCCCTGTTCACCGCCCAGGTGAGCTCGAAGGATGCGGGCGACCTGACCAGCGCCGGCGCCCTGGCCGGCACGGCGCGCCTGGTGGGAACGAACTTCTACTTCGGCATCAACGACATCGACGCGGGCGACTACCGCAGCCACGCTCCCTTCAACCGCAACGTGATGACACTGTTCGGCGCCTGGCGCAACCTGGCCACGCCGGCGCCACCACGGCGCGGCGCGCCGCCGCCACCGCCGCCATCGGCGCAAGACCAGGCGCGCGCCTCGATCGCGCGGGGCGAGCAGATCTTCAACAACCGCCCCTTCAATATCGTTGGCGTGGCCGGTTTCAACGACGATCTGCGCCTGCCACTGCAACGCGGCACCTGCGCCAGCTGCCACGACACGCCCAATGTGGGCACCCAGTCGGTGGCGCGCATGTTCAACACGGGTGTGTCGAACGCGCAGCGCCGCACGCCGGACCTGCCGCTCTACACGCTGCGCAATAACAGCAGCGGCGAAGTGATCGAGACCACCGATCCGGGCGCGGCCATGTTGAGCGGTAAATGGAAGGACATCGGCAAGGTCAAGGTGCCCAGCCTGCGCGGCATCGAATCGCGCTCGCCCTACTTCCACGACGGCTCGGTCGACAAGATCGAGGACATCGTCGGCTTCTACGACCGGCGCTTCCGCATGGGCTTGACGCGCCAGGAAGTGGCCGACCTGTCCGCCTTCCTCAAGGCGCTGTAACAAAAAGGGGATCGCGCATAGGCGCGATCCCCCATTTTCATCGTACGGCGCGCTGGTCCGCAAATTCAGGAATAGTCCGCTTCCAGTTCCGAGCCGGCGTAGTTTTCCAGCTCCGCGAACAAGGTCTTCATCGCCGCGCGGGTGCGGATCTTGGCCAGCACGGTGCAGTGCGCGCGGTAGGAATCGATGCGCTCGATCAGCACCGGGTGATGCTGCACCGGCACCTTGGCCAGCAGCGCCGCCCAGCCTTGCTCGAAGTCCGGCTTGGTCTTGCGCACCACGGCCACGAAACGCTCGAAGTCCTTCTGCCCGGTGCGCGCGACGATACGCCCGCCCCCTTCGACGGCGAAGATGATGGCCAGCGCGATCACCCCTTCCGCGTTCAAGTCCGAATCGTTGATCGGCCCGTTCCAATGGTGGCGGCGCAACCAGGCCGCGGCCCGCACCACCGCCTGCACCTGCTTGCGCTGCTTGAACTGGACATCGTATTTGTCGAAGCCGGCCCAGTTGCGCGCCGGGTCGGCGTTGCAGATGTCGTTGAACAGCTCCTTCAAGCGCCGCTGCGCGTACACCGGGTCGTGGTCGTATTCGCCGACCAGGGAATCCTCGGGCAACTGGGCCAGTTCGCGGATCGCGCGAAAGCCGGCCTGGAAGGCATGCTCGGCGCCGTGTTCGATCAAGAAGTCGAGCGCGGCCTCGTCGCCTTCATGCATGAGCAAATGCTCGAGGCCCAGCGACACCCCGCCCACGGTCAGGTTGAGCGCGCGCGCGATGCCGTCGGCGGTGCGGTCATTGGTGAATTTTTCGGCCACCATGGCGGTGATCCCGGCCAGTTCGTCGGCCAGGATTTCCGCCTCCTCACCCGCCTCGGCCGGTGCGCGCGCGGCCAGCACGCGGATCGCGCGCACCAGGCGCGGCAAACTCTCGACGACAATCGCTGGCAGCATGTGCGCGCTTTCCATCACGAGAAAATATCGGTGCCGAGGCTCTTGCGCGTGCCGCGCTTGGGCACGGCGCTGCGCGAGGACGGCACCTGCTTGCGCAAGCGGTACAGCAATTCCTTGGTGCTACGCTGCAGGAATTTGGGTTCGTCGTCCGGATCGTCGGAAAACTCGGCGTCGGCCAGGTCGGCGCTGTGGCGGAAGTCGGGGAACAGCTCGAACAAGGCGCGGTCCCAGCCGTCCTCGCTCGCCTTGACCAGCTCCACCGCGATCGGCACGATGTCGCTGTCGGACGAAGTCTGGCCGGTGATGTAGGGGCCCTTGGTGTGCACTTCGCCGGCCACCTCGAGGATCTCGCGCGGCGCCATCGAAAACAGGATGGCGAAAGCGGTCGAGCCCCAGTCGGTGGCGGAGGCTTCGGCCAGCAGCTCGCGCCGGCGCTCGACGTCGTCGGTGGAAAACACCACGCCGTGGATGTGCGCGAACAGCGATTCGGCGATGCGCTCGGGATCATCCTCGATCAGGTCGTCCGACCAGGTGGCGGCGAAAAAGGCCAGGCTGTCGGCCCAGGCCTTGGGCGGCACCAACAGCGTGGCGAGCGACATCTTGCCGCCGTCAAAGCCAGCCAGGTGCAGGGCTGTGACTTGCGGCGCGAGCGTCTCCAGCACTTCGACCACGGCCAGGTCGCCGTACTGGTCGGCCGCGTCGGCGAAGGCTTGCTCGGCATGCCCGAGCGAGCCGGCCAGCACCAATTCGCTCACTTGCTTGGACAGGGCGGGGAGATGGCTTTTCTTGGTCATGGTTTTCCTTGTGCTGGATGCGCTTGGCGCTGTGGACGGCTCACTCGTCGCCGTCCTGGTCGAACATCTGGGCGAAATCATCGGACACGCCGTCGTCCTCGTGCTCGTCGTCGCCATCGTCATTGGCCGAGAGCTGATCGAGCGACTGGTCGTCCTCGCTCCACATGCGCGGATGCTTGAACAGGAAGGCGGTGATGATGGCCTGGCGCGCCAGTTCCGGGTGATTGTCCGTCATGGCCGCGTACATGGCCGCGCCCGCGCCTTCGCAGGACGCCATCGAGAACACCAGCGCCGGATTGCCTTGCTCGTAATCGATGCTCTCGGCGAGCAAGCCGCCAGGGTCGGAAAAACGGATATGGTCGACCAGCGCGAAGCTCATCATGTTGACGTCTTCGATGCCGCCGCCGTCGGCGTACTCGCCCACCAGGGCGTTCACCATCGCTTCGTAGTTCTTGCGGTTGGGCGGGTCGCCCAGGATGCCTTCGATCTGGCCGCCGAGCTCGCGCGACTGATAGGCGAATTCGGGATGTACTTTTCTCATATTCACTTCCTGCTTAGGTCTTGATGCGGACTTGATTCGGTGTCGATGGGCGCGCGCGCCCTGGCCGCTCAAACGGGTGGTGGCACGTCGATGCCGTTCAACTTGAACAGCGAATGCCACAGGGCATAGGCCTCGGCGTGCGCGTCGATGATGATGCGGTGATTCACGCTTTGGTTGTATTCGTCGCGCTTGACCGGGTCGGACAGGATCTCGTAAGCCTTGGTGATGCTCTTGAAGCGCTGCTCGGCGCCGGGGGCGCTGTTGCGGTCGGGGTGGAAGCGCATCGCCAGCGAGCGGTAGAGTTTCTTGATCTCGTCGTCGCTGGCATTCGGGGCGACACCGAGAACCGCATATAAATTTTCCACAGGGAAACTCCCGGACCATGCCGATATCGTTAAAGAGAGATTATCCTATAGAACGGCCGCGCGTGGGCTGGCGCCGCAGCGGCGGCGCTCCTGCGCGGTTTCAAGCTGCGCCGGGCCCGTCTACGGTAAAATGCGCAACTCGAACAATCGATCGCACAATCCCCATGAGCACTGAGAACAAACCGGTGGCCCCGGCGGCCGCCCCATCGTCGAACTTCCTGCGCGCCATCGTCGAATCGGACCTGGCGGCCGGCACCCACCAGCGCGCCGGCCTGCCCGCCGTCATCACGCGCTTCCCGCCCGAGCCGAACGGCTATCTGCACGTGGGCCACGCCAAGTCGATTTGCCTGAACTTCGGGCTGGCGCGCGACTATCAAGGGCGCTGCCACCTGCGCTTTGACGACACCAATCCGGCCAAGGAAGAGCAGGAATATGTCGACACCATCATCGACAGCGTCAAGTGGCTGGGCTTTAACTGGGAGCATGGGGGCGCGTCGCACCTGCACCACGCGAGCGACTATTTCGAGCAGCTCTACCAGATGGCCGAATACCTGATCCAGTCCGGCCACGCCTACGTCGACAGCCAGAGCGCGGAAGACATGGCCGCCAACCGCGGCAACTTCGGCACGCCGGGCAAGAACTCGCCTTACCGCGAGCGCCCCGCGGCCGAATCGCTGGCCCTGTTCCGCGACATGCGCGCTGGCAAGTACAAGGATGGCGAGCACATCGTGCGTGCCAAGGTCAGCGCCGACGCCATGGCTTCGCCGAATATGAACCTGCGCGACCCGGCCATCTACCGGATCCGCCACGCCCACCACGTGCGCACCGGCGACACCTGGTGCATCTATCCGATGTACGACTACACGCATCCGATCTCGGACGCGCTCGAGCACATCACCCATTCGATCTGCACCCTCGAATTCCAGGACCACCGGCCATTCTACGACTGGCTCTTGGCCACCTTGGCCGAGGGCGGATTCTTCCAGCAGCCGGTGCCGCGCCAGTACGAATTCGCGCGCCTGAACCTGACCTACGTCGTCACCAGCAAGCGCAAGCTGCGCCAGTTGGTCGACGAAGGCATCGTCGACGGCTGGGACGATCCGCGCATGCCCACCATCGTCGGCCTGCGCCGGCGCGGCTACACGCCCGAGGCTATCCAGCTGTTTTGCGAGCGCATCGGCGTGTCCAAGGCCGATGGCTGGATCGACATGAGCGTGCTCGAAGGTTCCCTGCGCGACGACCTCGATCCCAAGGCGCCGCGCGCCACCGCCGTGCTGCGCCCGCTCAAGCTGGTAATCGACAATTTCCCGGCCGGCCAGAGCGTCGAATGCACCTCCCCCGTGCACCCGCACGCGCCCGAGCGCGGCCTGCGCAGCTTCCCCATCACCGACACCTTGTGGATCGAGCAGGAAGACTTCATGGAAGTGCCCAGCAAGGGCTACTTCCGCCTGTATCCGCCCATCGGCGAGGCGCCAGGCAGCCGCGTGCGCCTGCGCTACGGCTACGTCGTCGAGTGCACCGGCTTCGAGAAGGACGCAGACGGCGCCGTCACGGCCGTCCATTGCCAGTATTTCGCTGACAGCAAGTCGGGCACCGAGGGTAGCGCCAATTACAAGGTCAAGGGCAATATCCACTGGGTCAGCGCCGCCTCCGCCCTGCAAGCGGAAGTGCGCCTGTTCGAGCGCCTGTTCCTCGATCCCAACCCGGACGCCGGCGGCAAGGACTTCAAGCTGGCCCTCAACCCGAACGCCAAGGAAGTGGTGACGGCCTATCTGGAACCGGGCATGGCCGAAGCGCAGGCCGACCAGCGCTTCCAGTTCGAGCGGCACGGCTATTTCGTGGCCGACCGCGTCGACAGCCGTGCGGGCAAGCCGGTGTTCAACCGCGTCACCACGCTCAAGGATAGCTTCGGCAAATAAACGTCATGCCGGTCGCGGCGCCGCATCAAGGGCGCCGCAACCGGCGCGCGCGATCGGACTTGACCGCCCCATCACTTGGTCGATATATTCCCACAGACTTTTGGTATTCAAACCTGGCTGCTGGTCTGGGCACGCTCACGCGCGCTCCATGGACACGGCGCGCCATGAGGGGACGGGACGCAGGCGATGCGGGCATTGATGGGACAGAAACGGCTATTTGCGCAAAAGAAACCGGCTTGGCTAGCCGGCTTCGTGCTGTCGCTCGCCGTCGGCGCCGTGTTTTACGTCGCCACGGCCCAGACCATCGAAAGCGACGCACGCGAACGCTTTGAAAGCCTGGCGCGCTACGCCCAGTACACCATCGACGCGCGCATCAAGTCCTACACCGATGTGCTGCGCGCCAGCGCCAGCCTATTCCGCACCAGCGATCACCTGAGCCGCACCCAGTTCCATGGCTACGTGCTGGGCTTGTCGATGTCCCAGCATTTCCCGGCCATCGAGGCCATCAATTTCGCCGCCTATGTCGAGGACGGCCAGCGCGACGCCTTCGAAGCGGCAATGCGCGCCGAAACGCGCGCCGCGCTCGACGGCTATCCACCGTTCGCAATCAAGCCGGCGCGGCGCGACCCAAGCTACTCGGTACTCACCTACGTCGAACCGATCGACGCCTGGCCTAGCGCGGTGGGCATCAATATCGCCGCGCGCCCCCAGGTGGCAGCGGCGCTGGCCGCCTCGCGTGACAGCGGCGAATTGTCGACCTCGGGCATGCCGGTGGCGGCGATGACGCAGCCGAACAATATTGGCCTTGGCATGCGCCTTCCCGTCTACCGCAACGACATGCCGGTGCAAACGGTCGCGCAGCGGCGCGCCGCCTACATCGGGTCGGTTGGCATCGCCTTTAGCGTACCCAAGCTGGTGCAAGGCGTGCTCGACCAGATGCCGATCCGCAATGTGCGCCTGAGCCTGTTCAACCACCCCGGCGGCGCCGAGCGCACCGGCGCGGCCAACGATCCCGACCAATTACTGTTCGACAGCAAAGCCACCATCGCACAGCCGCGCCCGCCACTGGCGCTGGACCACGCCGACAGCTTCCACACCCAAGTGCCGGTCGACTTCAACGGGCGCGCCTGGAAGGCGTATTTCAGCATGCGCAAAAGCGCCCTGTACACCGGTTTCGACGCCTACTTTCCCTGGCTGGCGCTGGCGGCCGGCTTCGTCAGCACCATGCTGATCTACGCCCTGTTCCACACCCTGTCCTCGTCGCGCCTGCGCGCCATCAAGATGGCCAAGGCGATGACGCGCGAATTGCGCGACAGCCAAGCGAAGTTGCAACAATCGCACCACAAGCTGCGCCGCCTGGCGGCCCACGCCGACCAGATCAAGGAAGGCGAGCGCAAGCGCATCGCGCGCGAGATCCACGACGATCTCGGGCAAAATCTGCTGGCCTTGCGCATCGAGGCCGACATGCTCGCCTCGCGCACCGGCAGCCAGCAGCCGCGCCTGCACGAACGCGCGCGCGCGACCTTGTCGCAGATCGACGCCACCATCAAGAGCGTGCGCCAAATCATCAACGACTTGCGCCCGAACGTGCTCGACCTGGGCTTGAACGCGGCCGTCGATTGGCAGGTCGCGGAATTCGAGCGCCGCACCGGCATCGTATGCGAGTTGGTGGAAACCCAAAAAGACATCGTGCTCGACGACCATTGCGCCACCGCTTATTTCCGCATCTTGCAAGAGTCGCTCTCTAACATCTCGCGCCACGCCAACGCCAGCGTGGTCAAAGTCGAACTGCTGTTCGATGGCGCGCAGTTGACGATGCGGGTGAGCGACAATGGCGTGGGCTTGGTCGCCGGCACGCGCAACAAGGTCGGCTCCTTCGGCCTGGTCGGCATCGAAGAACGCATCAATATCTTGGGCGGCAGCTTTTCGCTCATCAGCAGCGCTGGCGCCGGCACCACCGTGTGCGTGTGCGTTCCCGTGCACGGCGCGCAACACGAGGATGCGCCAGCGCAAGGATCGGGTCCGGCGCAGCGCCGGCCCGAGGCGCAGGGTGCCGAAATCGCGTAGGAATTCAACTCTCCGGGTACTAAGACTTCCCACCCAGCATTCGGAATTTCCCGCCTAAACGTTGATGCAAATCAAAGTTGGGTTTTCCAGCTCGGCAAAAATCCCTCTCATCAACGCGGCCACCAGCTCCTTGCGCCGACGCGGCGCACTGTCCATGCGCGCAAGCGCGCATGCCCGCACCGGGCAGCGTTGACACGCGAGCGCGGCGCCACACGGCGCGTCCTCGCATCCAACCATTAAAGGGACACTATGATTTTCAATGAGCAATTCAAAGGCATTTATGAACTCGACCTCGAACCCATCAAGGTCAAATTGATGCATGTCGAATCGGGCGAAGGCTGGAGCCTGGAAAAAGCGAATGCGGTGGAGATCGCCTATCGGCGTTTCCTGGTATTGATGAAAAAATATCCGTCCGAACAAACCGCGCCCCTGGTCGATGTCGACACCTTTTGGCATTACCACATTCTCGACACCATGAAATACGCGAGCGATTGCGCGCACGCCTTCGGATATTTCCTGCACCATTTCCCGTATATCGGCTTACGCGGTGCAGACGACGCCCAGGCGCACGCGCGCGCCGGCGAGCGCATGCGCGAACTGTACGAAGACACTTTTGGCGAGGCGTATGACACTGGCGCGCAAGCCGGTGGCGCGTTTTGCGGGGGCTTGGCCGGCGTGGCGTTTTGCGGTGCCGCATCCAAGGCGCAAAGCGCGTTTTGCGGCGTCGCGTCCAAGCCCGCGTATCAAGGCAAGGCCAGCGCCAGCGCATTTTGCGGGGTCTCCACCGCGCCAGCCAAGGTGGCGTTTTGCGGCCTGATCACGCCATCGAGCAAGACGGCATTTTGCGGCATCGCGCCGCCAGCGGCCAAGAGCGCTTTCTGCGGCACCGTTACAGCACCTGGCACGGCGCGATTGGCTGGAATCGCCCCGCCAGCGCGCGCGACGGCATTTTGCGGTACCAACGCCAAAGCCGCGTTTTGTGGTACCAACGCCAAAGCCTCGTTTTGTGGTACCAACGCCAAAGCCGCGTTTTGCGGCATCGCCACCAAAGCGGCTATCGAAAGCATGGCGTCGAGCGCCGATTTTTATGCCGAACGCCCGCGCTTGACGCAAGCGGCTTGATCGCCGCGCGATAAAAACCGGCGTCATGGCGTGCTCGCCATGACGCCGGTTTTTATTTAGAGCGAATGTAAGCAAAATGAATATCACAATGATATTTTTGTGAAATTCTTTTGAGTAAGTGTTTTGCCTTGCCCCCAGAAACGCCTATCTTCCCTATGAAACACAGTTTGCACTCGCGCTAAGCACGGGTGTCCGATACTTTGCCCAATTTCAATGTTGTGAAATCTTTTTCACAAAAACGATAATTCCCTGCCATTGATTTGACATTGGGCGTGAATATACTGGATTTACTTGATTTGGATCAACCTCGACTGATTGACTAACTTACGACGGAAGGACGCCTATCATGATTTCCAATGAAGACTTCAAAGCCATTGCGGCACTCGACCTTGATCCAATCAAAGTCAAACTGATGCACGAAGAATCCGGCGAAGGCTGGTCACTGGAAAAGGTGACGGCGCTCGAGTTTGAATACCGGCGCTTTCTGTATTTGATGAAGGTGTTCCCGCATGAACAGACCGCGCCCCTGTTCGATGTCGATATCTTTTGGCATTACCATATTCTCGACACCATGAAATACGCGGTCGATTGCGAGCAGGTGTTTGGTTATTTCCTGCACCACTTCCCGTATATCGGCTTGCGCGGCGAAGACGACGAACAAGCGCACCAGCGCGTCGGTGCGCGCATGCGTGAGCTGTATGAACAAACCTTTGGTGAAGCGTATGTGCGCGAGGAAACGCACACGGCGTTTTCCGGCATGGCGGCCACCCCCGCGTTTTCGGGCGCGCAAGCGAAGACGGCTTTCTCTGGTGCGCAAGCAAAGACGGCTTTCTCCGGTGCGCAAGCCAAGACTGCGTTCTCGGGCGCGCAAGCGAAAACGGCTTTCTCAGGCGCCCAAGCCAAGACTGCGTTCTCGGGCGCGCAAGCGAAGACGGCTTTTTCCGGTGCCCAAGCCAAGACGGCGTTTTCCGGCGCAGCAGCGGGCCGAACGGCGTTTTCTGGCGCTGCGCAGACCCAAGTGGCATTTTCTGGCGCGCAGGCCAAGGCGGCCTTCTCCGGCGCCCAGGCTCAAACGGCTTTCTCGGGTGCCGCCAACACGGCTGCCCCTGAGCAGCGCGCGGCGCCCGATGCCAGCGCGTTCTACACGACCCGGCCGGCACTGGTGCGCGCCATCTGAATACCTTTGGCACGGCGGATCGGCACGGCGCCGGTCCGCTTGTTCAGCTCATCCACTTGCAGTCACGGCAAGCAAGCATTCCACTGGGGTCGGGTAAAATAGCGGACCTTGCCAGCATGGCAAGCATTTCCTTCACCCGCAATCCAAGGACCGCATGGCCGTCAACGCAGCTCTTCCAACTCGGCCGCGCCAAGCCGAAGCCCGTCCCGTGATCGACCAGCCGATTCAACAAGACAAGGCGCCAACTCCGCCGCCGCCACCGCCGCCTGTCCCGCAAGTCAACACCCTGGGACAAACAATCGGCGGCACGATCAACACGTCGGCCTGATCACCAGGCCGGCCCGCTGGCCGGCCCGCGCAGCTGCCGAACTCAGGCGGCCATCAAGCTGCGCAAGTCCTTGATGCTCAAGTCGCTCACTTCATGCATGCGCAACAAGATGGTGGCGCCGATCGGCAAGGTGCGGTGACGGATCTTGCTGATCACGGGCGGTGCCACTTCCAGCGCGCGCGAAAGCGCGGCATCGTTTTTCAGCTGGAGTTTCTCGATGACGGCGTCCAGCACTTTGTTTGGATCGTAGGTAGCGGAATCTGGGAGTCTTCTGATTGGCATGGCAATTGTCTTTAAAAGTCACAATACCGGGCGTAATTTGCCCGAGGGAAGTTTTTCCTGATAAAAAGTAGCGTATTGACGGTGAAAACCTGTCAATTGTGCGGCGGGTTCGAGGCCACCGGGCGCATGATACATGAAATTGTTATTTTTTGGGTAAGGATGTGAAAATCCAGTCCCATACCATCAGCGTGGCGAGCTGCCCGATCGCGGCGGGAAAAGCGAAATAGAGGTGGATGTGCAGGGGCACTTGCGGGCCCGCGGCGAGGTGCCAACCGAGCTGGCGGCGCACCTCTTCGGGCGCGGGCGGCGGACGCCGCGCCCCTTCGCGCCGCAGCATATACGCCCTCACTTGCTCCTTGCTTGGCTGAATAACGTGGTGCATCGCGCACTCCTTCGCCGACTTGCCTGGCGCTGGCGGCAACGCGCGTCGCCGGACCAGCAAGGACTAGTTTCGACGATAAAACCGGCACGCCAGAGCCGGTTTGAGGTCGCGCAAATATTTTTTAAACTGTAGTTTTTTCACAACAAATCGAGGCCGCAAATGTGTCGCGGGCGGCATGAACGGGGCGAAAAGCGGGATGAAAGCAGCAAAAAAGGGGATGAGGACCGCAGCAGCTACTTCTTTTGGCTGGCCTTGAACAAGCTGCGCGCGTCCTCATGGGCGCGTTCGATCGTGCGCAGCGCGGCCTTGTCGTCGTGTTCGACAAAATAATCGGCATCCTGCGCCTGCATCACCAGTTTGATCGCCGCCGCGTCGCTCAGCGCGTATTTTTCGGTGATGAGGGTGGTGACTTCGTCGAGATACTCTTCATACGTCATGCTCATGGTGGACTCTCCTCTTTCGGGCTTGGCATTGTAAGCGATGGCGCGCGCGCCGCCTGGCCCGCCAACTCTGCCAGCGCCGCCAGCACCTGCGGATGGCGCAGGCGCACGCCCAGCTCGGCTTTGATGCGCGCATTGCACATACGCCGCGATTCGCTCATGAACGACAGCAGCATCGGCGAGACTTGCTCGCCCAAGGCCGCGCGCGCCAGGCGCGGCGGGCGCGCCAGCGCGAACGCATCGGCCACCGCATCAAAATAATCAGCCATCTTGAGCACGCTGTCGTCGACCGCGTGGTACACCCGCCCGGGCCGCGCCCGCAACAGCGCCAGCGCGATAATGCGCGCCAGGTCGTCGGCGTGGATATGGTTGGTGTAGACGTCGTCTTGCTCCTGCAGGGCCGGCGTGCCCTGCTGCAGGCGCGCCAGCGGCAAGCGTCCCGGTCCGTAGATACCGGGCACGCGCAAGATCGCCAGGCAGCCGCGCGCGCGCCGCGCCCATGCGCGCAACACCCGCTCGGCGTCCACCCGCCGGTGGGCGCGCGCATTGTGCGGCGCCGGCGTGCGCGTTTCATCGATCAAGGCGCCGCCGCAATCGCCATACACGCCGCTGGTGCTGATATAAACGAGGCGCGCGCCCTCGGGTAAAATGGCGCACAGATTGCGGCTGCGCTGGTCCAGCAGCCCCGCCGATTGCGGCGGCGCCAGGTGCACCACCCATCTGGCCAGGCCGGCCAGGCGCGCCAACGTGGCCGGCGCGTCCAGGTCGGCCACGATCGGCAGCGCGCCGGCTTGGCGCAGCTCGGCCCGGCGCCCCGGGTCGCTGGTGACGGCAAAGACGCGAAAGCGCTGGCGCAGCAGCGGCAGCAGGCGCATGCCGACGTCGCCGCAACCGAAAATAAGCAGGCGCGGGCGCCCGAACGCGCCGATAACAGGTTTTTTCATCTTGAGGATTGTATGACTTTCCAGATCACTGTCCAGCCCAGCGGCCACCAATTCGCCTGTGAGGAAGACGAAACCGTGCTCGCGGCCGCCCTGCGCGCCGGCATCGGCCTGCCCTACGGCTGCAAGAACGGCGCTTGCGGTTCCTGCAAAGGCAAGGTGATCGACGGCGCCGTCACGCACAAGGCGCACCAGCAGCGCGCGCTGCCGCCCGAGGAGAGCGCCCAGGGCTATGCCCTGTTCTGCTGCGCCACCACCGGCGCCGACCTGGTGATCGAGGCGCGCGAAATCGCCGACAGCTCCGACTACCCGGTGCGCAAGCTGCCCTCGCGCGTGGCCACCATCGAGAAGGTCGCGCCGGACGTGATCGTGATCAGCCTGCAGCTGCCGGCCAATGAAACGCTGGCCTACCGCGCCGG
Organism: Pseudomonadota bacterium; assembly: GCA_040388555.1. Lineage (GTDB taxonomy): Bacteria > Pseudomonadota > Gammaproteobacteria > Burkholderiales > Burkholderiaceae_D > Telluria_A. The sequence goes on along the minus strand of JAZKBP010000040.1, from coordinate 41,828 downwards.
CCAGTACATCGAATTCATGCTCGCCGGCGGCAAGCGCCGCAGCTACAGCCTGGCCAACGCGCCCAGCCTGGACGCCCCGCTCACCCTCCACATCCGCCACATGGCCGGCGGCCTGTTCACCGAGCAGGTGTTCGGCAGCATGAAGGAGCGCGACATCTTGCGCTTCGAAGGCCCGCACGGCAGCTTTTTCCTGCGCGAGGATTCGGACAAGCCGATCGTGCTGCTGGCCTCGGGCACCGGCTTCGCGCCGATCAAGGCCCTGGTCGAGCATATGATGCACCTGCAATCGACGCGCCCGGTCAGCCTGTACTGGGGTGGGCGCCGCCCGCACGACCTGTACATGAACGCCCTGTGCGAACAATGGAGCGCGACCCTGCCGCAATTGCGCTACGTGCCGGTGGTGTCGGACGCGCTGCCCGAGGATCACTGGCAGGGCCGCACCGGCTTCGTGCACCAGGCCGTGATGGATGACTTCCCCGACCTGTCCGGCCACCAGGTGTATGCCTGCGGGGCGCCGATCGTGGTCGATTCGGCGCGCCGCGACTTCGTCGCACGCTGCGCCCTGCCGGCCGACGAGTTCTACGCCGACGCCTTCACCACCGAGGCCGACCTTGCGCGCGAGTGATCCGGCGATGAGCGCGGCATGAAAATCTGAGGTATGGTATCGGCCAATGCGGGCAAATCCACAGTCCCGCATTCTCCGTAACCCAACTTAGGAAAATCGATCATGAAACCAGCACACGGTATGGCTCGCCTGACCCGCCCGCTCACGCACGCCCTATTCGCGCTGGGCGCGGCCACGCTGCTCGCGTCCACCTTGGCACCGTCGATCGCGGCCGCCGCCGGCGATCCCATCGAGGACGCCATCAATAGCCCGCTGCGCAGCGCCGACGACCGCAAGGACGACGCCAAGCGCAAGCCGGCCCAGTTCCTCGCCTTCGCCATGGTCCGTCCCGGCATGAAGGCGCTCGACGTCGCCGCCGGCGGCGGCGGCACCGCGTCGCTGCTGGCGCTGGCCGTGGGCAGCGGCGGCGAAGTGTGGGCCCAGACCGGCAAAGCGTCGGAGCGGCTGGAAAAACGCCTGGCCGCCTCGCCGCAGCCGAACCTGCACCCGGCGGTGCGCTCTTTCGACGATCCGGTGCCAAGCGGGGTTTCGGGCCTGGACCTGGTGACGATCAATATGTCCTACCATGACATCGTCAACACCCCGGCCGACCGCGCCGCCATGAACAAGCATCTGTTTGACGCGCTCAAACCGGGCGGGCATCTGGTGATCATCGATAACGCGGCCAAGGACGGCAGCGGCATCTCGGCCACCAACACCTTGCATCGCATCGACGAGGCGGTTGTGATCGCCGAAGTGAGCAAGGCCGGCTTCGCGCTCGACGCGCGCGCCGACTACCTGCGCGTGCCCTCCGATCCGCGTGAACAGCCCTTCTTCAAGATGGACAAGCCGGACGATAAATTCGCGCTGCGCTTCGTCAAAAAATAAGGCGCGCGCCGCTTTTCAGCTGCATTGAGGCCGCATTGCTGCCGCATTTCCGGCGGCATTGCGGCCGGCCGTGCCAGCGCCCTTAGCGGCGCTTGACGGCCGCCGCGTCGAACTGCGCGCTATGCTTTCCGGTGACGCCGGCATAAAACTGCTGGATCTGCTCCATGTCCTTGCCGATATCCCCGCTGGTGTGGAATATGCGCCCCACCCCGCCAGCCTTGCGCCGGTAATCGAGGTAGGCGAGCGCGATCGGCACGCCGGCCCCGTGCGCCATATGGTAAAAGCCCGTCTTCCAATGCGTGACCTTGCCACGCGTGCCTTCCGGCGCCACCACGATCACCAGCCGCTCGCTGCGCGCGAAGCTGTCAATCGTCGCCTGCACCGTATTGTGCGAGGCGCTGCGGTCGATCGGGATGCCGCCCAGCCAGCGCGCCAGCCATCCCAGCGGCCACGCGAACAGGCTGGCCTTGGCCATCCAATAGACGCGCATGCGCAGCACGAAACACACCATCAGCGTGATCGGGAAGTCCCAATTGCTCGTGTGCGGCGCGGCGATCAACACGAACTTCGGGATCGCGCCCAGCTCGGCCGGCGTCAAGCCCTCGGCGCGCCAGCCGCGCGCGCGCAGCACGCCGTGCGACATCCAGCGCATCAAGGTGTTGACGACGGGCGTATCGAAGATGGTCATGTGCATGGCTGCGCCCGATCGCAATGGTTCCGTAAAGCATCATTTTAACCCAGGCGGCAGTGTCCACGCCGCCTCAATTGCCCCGCAAATTTGACAATCGCTTCACGATTTTCTGGCATACAATCAAACCACGCTGGCCACTGGAGGGCATATGAGCGAGCACAACGACACGCGCTCGTCGGCGCGCAAGAACTTCCGCTGCAACGCGCTGGTGCTTTTGAATAAAGCGCCGTCCCTGCAAGGGCGCACCATGGACCTGGGCTCGAGCGGTATCAGCGTCGTCATCCCCGAACAGCTCGCCCCCGGCCAGGTCTGCATGATCGCTTTCGAAACCCTGCTCCAAAACCGCAAGTTCAAGCTGCAGCAACGCGCCAAGGTGGTCTACGCCATTTGCGGCAGCGCCGGCTTTCGCACCGGCTTCCAGTTCATCGACCTCGCACCCGACAATACGCGTATCATCGCCGATTTATTCGCCCTGTTGCTGTAGGCGCGCGCTCGCGCGCCCCGGCCCGCCCGCTTTTCGTGGAACCGCATGCGCCCAATCCATCACCACGTGCACGCCTTCGTGCGCAGCCGCCCGCACCTGAGCGTGGCCATCGCCGGCGGCGTCCTGCTCGCCTTCCTGCTGCCCGACACCCTGCCCCCGGTGCGGCGCGCCCTGATCGCCTGGAACGGCGCGGTCTGGCCCTACCTGCTCTCGATCTCCTGGCTGATGATGCGATCGCGCCACCACACCGTCAAGCTGATCGCCGAAAAGCAGGACGAGAGCGGCCCCATGGTGCTGGTGACCTTGTCGATCGCGGCCATCGCCAGCTTGACGGCCATCGTCTATGAATTGAGCAGCGCGGTCCCGGCCACCCCGAACGCGCTGGCCTTGCGCTACACCTTCACCGCACTGACCGTGTTCGCCTCCTGGTTCCTGGTCGGCGTGCTGTTCACCTTCCACTACGCCCATATGTACTACCGCGCGCGGCCCGAGGCGCGCCCGCTCCTGTTCCCCTGCCAGGAATGCGCGCCCGACTACTGGGATTTCATGTACTTCGCCTTCACCATCGCCGTCGCGGCCCAGACCTCGGACGTGCTGGTGCAGTCGCGCCTGATGCGCAAGGTGGTGCTGGGCCAGTCGCTGCTAAGCTTTTTCTTCAATCTGGCCATCCTCGGCTTGTCGATCAATATCGCCGCCGGATTGATCAACCATTGAGCGTGGGCCGGCGTGGCGACGGCGCTGAAAAAAGGAGTAAGATAAGTCATGTGCGCAATGTTGTAATGCCCTGCCAGGCCGCTGGAACCGGCGCACGATCGACGGCGGGCCTGGTCAAAACATGCGGCAGGGCTGCAGTGCCTTTTTCAACAAAGGGAGTGATCTTATGCAAATCAATATCAACACCGACAGCACCATTGAACGCCACCAAGGCCTGGACGATCACGTACAAACCGTGGTCAAGGGCGCCGTCGAGCGCTTCAAGGAACAAATCACTCGCGTTGAAGTTCACCTCAGTGACAAGAACAGCCAGAAGCTCGCCGATGGCGACAACCGCTGCCTGATGGAAGCGCGCGTGACGGGCTACCAGCCGATCGCCGTGAGCGACCATGCGGCCCATCTGCACCTGGCCATCTCCGGCGCGGCCGAAAAGCTCAAGCGCGCCATCGACAGCGACCTGGGCCGCCTACATGACAGCAAGCGCCACGTCACGCCCAAGCGCGAAGGCGAGCCGTCCGCCGAGCTGGACGAATAAGCCGGCCGTGCCAAACGGCGCAGCGCTCGCTTCTGGGCGCCGCCCGCCAAGTGATACTGGCAGCCGCTGATGGCTGCCAGACTAGTCTCCCCCCCGTTCAGCCCAACAGCTTGCCATCGGCCAGGCCGCGCAGATAGCGCAAACCGGCCAGCGCGCGGCTGCCATACCACGACATCATTTCGCCATCGATCAGGTGCACCGGCTTGCCGATTCTCTGCGCCAGCGCCGCCGCGTGCTCGCTGGTGAAGTGGTAGGGCTCGCTCGAGAGCAGCACCGCGTCGATCTGCGCGATCAGTTCAGGCGTCCAGTCGAAGCTCGGATAGCGCGCCGGCCCCAGCTCCGGCACGCACCAGCCGATCTCGGCGAGCATATTGGCGATGTAGGTGTCGCGCGAAATGCTCATCCACGGGTCTTGCCAGATGCAGTACAAGACCGTGCGCGCCGTCGTGGGCGTGCGCGCGTGCAGGCGTGCGTACTCGCGCTCGAAGGCGTCGCACCAGCTGTTTGCCTTCTCCTCGGCGCAAAAGATGCCGCCCATGAGCTGCGCCAGCGCCAGATTGTCGCGCGGCGCCATCGGGTGCGTGACGACGACGTGTGGAATGAATTCGGCCAGCGCATCCACGGTCGGTTTTTCGTTCTCGTCGATGTTGACGATCAAATGGGTCGGCGCCAAGCGCCGGATCTTGGCCACGTTCACATCCTTGGTGCCGCCGATCTTCGGGATCGCCTTGACCATCTCGTTCGGGTGGATGCAAAAACCGGTGCGCGCGACCAGCTGCGGCGCCAGGCCCAGGTCGCACAGCAGCTCGGTGATGGACGGCACCAGCGAGACGATGCGCGCGGCCGGATCGCTCTGGTGGGTGTGGCCAAGTGCGTCGATCAGTTCCATGAAGGGGCGGGGCTGGCTATCATGTCGGCTATTGAAACACTGTTGTTCCTGAATTGCCAGTCCAATGCGCTATGATGGCCGGGTCGGGCAGCACAACGCGGGAGACTATTTTGGAACAGATCGGCACCTTTGGCGCATCCAGCATCGCGATCGTGCAATTGCACCTGTTTCGCGATTCGGACCAGGACAGCGTCGCGGCCCTGCTCGCGCCCTGCCCCATCGTGCGCCTGGCCAGCGGGCAGGCGGTCGAGGACACCTTGCGCGCGCGCCTGTACATCGTCTTGCGCGGCACCCTGGCGGTGGCGGCCGACACCCGCACCGGCATGGCGGACGGCACCATCAGCCATGTGCTGCCGGGCGAGAGCGCGGGCGAGCAGGCCGTACTCGACGACACCACCAACCTGGCCACCATGACGGCGCTCGAAGAAACCGATTTGCTGGTGATCGAGGCCGACACCGTGTGGCGCCTGATCGACGCGTCCAACGCGCTGGCGCGCAACCTGCTGCGCCTGCTCTCGTTTCGCATCCGCGCCGCCAACGCCCAGCTGCGCCGGCGCCAGAAGCTGGGCGAATTCTATCGCCAGCTCTCGATGGTGGACGGCTTGACGGCCCTGAACAACCGCGCCTGGCTCAACGACAGCTTGCCGGCCCTGGTGGCGAGCGCCCAGGGCGCCGGCGCCGCGCTGGCTATCATCATGATCGACCTCGACCACTTCAAGAAATTCAACGACACCCACGGTCACCAGGGTGGCGACGAAGCGCTGCGCGCGGCCGCGGGCGTGATCAAGGCGGCGCTGCGCCCGAGCGACTTCGCGGTGCGCTACGGCGGCGAGGAGATGATGGTGATCCTGCCCGAGAGCGGCGAAAAAGCCGCCCTGATGGTGGCCAACCGCCTGTGCGATCGCTTGCGCGCGGCCGTCATCTTCGCCGACATGCGGGTACCGATGCCGCAGGTGACGGCCTCGTTCGGTGTGGCTTGCCTGGCGCTTGGGCAGGATGAACAAGCGCTGGTGGCGGCCGCCGACGCCGCCCTGTACCGCGCCAAGGAAGGCGGGCGCAATCGCGTGTCGATGTAGCGCCGTGACCGCGCGCCTTACGCGCCTTGCGGATCTTCCTGCGGCTGGCGCGCTGCCGCGAAGTCCTTCAAACCTTGCTGCACCAGCTCGTAGGTGCGGTCGATATTGCCGGCCACATCGCCATTTAACACCTGCAAACCCTGCAAGATGTCGCGCGCCTCCTTGAAGCCGCGCTCGACGCCCCCCCCGATGGTGTCGAGGAAGCTCTTGAGCGCCTCCTCCTCGGACAGGCTGGCGTTTTGCTTGCGGTAGGCGTCGTAGAAGGCCGTCGACAGCGCTACAATACGGTTGGCCGTGCCTTCGGCGGTGTTGTCCTGGCTGCTCGCGTTTTGGATGGCGTCCTCGCCAAATTGCGAGCGCAACTGTTCATTGATGCTGGTGATGGCCGATTTGTACAGCAATGCGAGCGGTTCATTGCCCGAAGCGATGGACACGCTGAGCGACGCCTGCACGATCGACACGTTCAATTCCGCCTGCGCGCGGGCGCTTGTGGCGGCGCCGTCCAAAGCGTCGGCCTTGGGCTTGACGCCGTCGGCCGCCAGCGCATTGCCAGCCGCGCTGGCTTCGCCCGTACTGGTAATTGGAATGGACATGATCGCGCTCCCTGTTGCAACAAACTCTTGGTAGAAAAACCCCTAATGTCTTTCCGTTATCGGCAGGCTGGGCGATTTCTGAATGCACTTATCAAAAAGATATGACAAACCACACTTTCCTCTGGCACGACTACGAAACCTTTGGCGCCCAGGTGCGCCGCGACCGCCCGGCCCAGTTCGCGGCGATTCGCACCGATGCCCAGCTCAACGAAATTGGCGATCCCATCATGCTGTACTGCCAGCCGGCGCCCGATTTCCTGCCCGACCCGGTGTCTTGCCTGATCACCGGCATCACACCGCAGCAATGCCTGGAGTGGGGCGTGCCCGAGCACCGCTTCGCAGCCACCATCGAGGCCGCCTTCAGCCAGCCGGGCACGATCGGGGTGGGCTACAACACGATCCGCTTCGACGACGAGATCACCCGCTTCATGTTCTGGCGCAACCTGATCGACCCGTACGCGCGCGAGTGGCAAAACCAGTGCGGACGCTGGGACCTGCTCGACGTTGTGCGCATGTGTTATGCGCTGCGCCCGGACGGTATTGTGTGGCCCACGCGCGAGGATGGGCGCCCCAGCTTCCGGCTCGAACACCTGGCCAGCGCGAATGGCTTGCTGCACGAGGCGGCGCACGACGCGCTCTCGGACGTGCGCGCCACCATCGCGCTGGCGCGCCTGATGCGCAAGCAGCAGCCCAAGCTGTTCGATTTTTGCCTGGCCCTGCACAAGAAGGAGCGCGTGGCCGAGGAAATGGGCATGCAGATCGCGCCGGCGCAGCGCCCGCCCTTCCTGCACGTGTCGGGCATGTTCCCGGCCGAGCGCGGCTGCATCGCCCTGGTCCAGCCGCTGGCCGTCCATCCCACCAACAAGAACGAGGTATTGGTGTGGGATTGCCAGTACGATCCGGCCGAATTGTTCGGCCTGGACGCGGACACTATCCGCCTGCGCATGTTCAGCAAGGCCGACGCCTTGCCCGAGGGCGTCACGCGCTTGCCGATCAAGAGCATCCACCTGAACAAGTCGCCGATGCTGGTGGCTAATCTGAAGACACTCTCGCCGGAACTGGCCGAACGCTGGGGCCTGGACCTGGAGCGCGCGCGCGCCCACGCGCTGGCGGCGGCCCAGGCGCCGGACATGGCCGCAATCTGGGAGCAAGTGTACCGGCGCCCCGGCGCGGCCGAGGAAACCGACGTCGACGAAGACCTGTACGGCGGCTTCATCGGCAACGGCGATAGGCGCAAGCTCGCCGCCCTGCGCATGGAGACGGCGCAGCAGCTGGCCGTGGCCCGCCCATCGTTCGACGACGAGCGCCTGGTCGAGCTGCTGTTTCGCTACCGCGCCCGCAATTTTCCAGAATCGCTGGACGCGGCCGAGGCGCAGCGCTGGGAACGCCACCGCGCGGCGCGCCTGTTCGACGGCGCCGGCGGCGCGCGCACCATCGAGCGCCTGTTCGCCGAAGTCGACCAGCTATCCGAGGAAGCGGATGAGCGCGCCGAGCAGATCCTGGGCGCGCTGTACGACTATGCCGAATCGATCGCGCCAAGCCGCTCGTAAAGCGCCAGGGGAAATGTCGATGCAATCAATGCAGTGCTTCCTGCGCGCCGGATCGACCTGCCCGGCCAGCGCGGCATGAAGCGCGAGGATGGCTTCGCGCAGGCGGGCTTTGTGCTCACCGCGCCCTTGCTCGCATGGAGCGACTGGCCCGAAGTGGCGGCGGCGCTCGCGCAATTGGCCGACACCGGAGCGGGTACGCGCAATTTGCTCGAGCTTGATTGGTGCGCGCGCCTGGCCACCTATTTGCGCGCCCATCAAGCATTGGCGCCGCTACTACCGTTTGAGGCGGTCGCGGTGCAATGCACGCTGTTTGAAAAATCGGCCGCGCAAAACTGGCTAGTCCCGCTGCACCAGGACCTGAGCATTCCGGTGCAGGAGCGGCGCGACCATCCCGAGCTCGGTGGCTGGTCGACCAAGGAAGGCGCACTGTTCGTGCAAGCGCCGCCCGCTCTGTTGGCGCAAATGGTGGCGGTGCGCCTGCAAATCGATCCCGGCGGCGAACACGATGGCGCCTTGCGCGTCGTGCCCGGCTCGCATTTGCACGGGCGCCTATCGGCGCAAGCGGTATCGGCCGCGCGCGAACGCGGCGGCGAAATCATTTGCCCGGTGCCGCCGGGCGCCGCCATGGTGATGCGCCCGCTGCTGCTGCATGCGTCGGCCAAAGCGAGCGGCAGCAGCCGGCGCCGCGTGCTGCACTACCTGTTCGGTCCGCGCGAGCTGCCCTGCCAGCTGCAGTGGCGCCATGCCCGCTAGCGCCGCCGCATCGATGATGCCGCCATTGTTCGCGCCGAGCCGGCAATACCAGGCACTTCTTTACGCGATGATAAAATTATACTTTTAACGTCGCGCCGTCTCCGTAGAGAGCAGCGATATCATCATCAGGAATGAAAACACAATGAGCAATTCGCAATCGAGCGGTGGCATCGCTTCATGGATTTGGCTGTTAGTGAGCGCAGCAATCGTCGTCCTGATCGCGGCTGTCTGGATTCCCGAGTTCAAGGATGGGCACAGGCCGTTCATGAAATTCGCAAGCACCCAGGGTATGTTGACGCAGCTAGATAGCGTCGAATGCAATCGCACGCGCAATTATGTGAGCATGATGCCCGTCGTGCATTTTGAATACAGCGTGGACGGAAACAACTACGCCGGCGATCGTTTCGTGCCGGGAAACTGGTGTGCCAATGCCGATGAAGTCAATGCAGCGCTGCGTGGATTGAAGGCCAATACCAACGTTACCGTGTATTACAGTCCAAAGAGGCCTGAGTACGCTGTTTTAAAGGTAGATAACCCAGGCAGCGGTTTTGTCGCATGGTTCCTCTTCGTGGCGCTAGCTGGCACCATTCTCGGCTACAGGAATTCGCGCGCCTGATGGTCGCTTGCCATCGACATCGACGAGCGACACGGGCGCGCACATGAATAATAGGTCGCCACCGGCGCCAACACCATCGTCATAATATGGAAATTGAATTGATCCGCCAGCGCCTGCGCGCCCTTGGCGCCAAGCCGATGCACGAGAACAGCGTGCTGCGCGCCTGGGTTCAGGCCCAGCCCGGACTAGGCGCGAACGCCAAGGACGCCTTGCCGCTGGCCCTGCGCGCCGCCCTGCCCGCCCTCGAAGCCGAGCTGGCCGGCATGGCGCGCTTGCTGTCGTCGCACCCGGGCGAGGATGGCTCGGCGCGCCTCCTGGTGGGCCTGCTTGACGGCCAGAGCGTCGAATCGGTGCTGCTGCCGCGCGACGGACTGTGCGTATCGAGCCAGGTCGGCTGCGCGGTCGGCTGCCAATTTTGCATGACCGGGCGCGAAGGCTTGATCCGCCAAGTCAGCAGTGGCGAAATCGTGGCCCAGGTGGCGCTCGCGCGCCGCCAGCGCAGCGTCAAGAAAGTGGTCTTCATGGGCATGGGCGAGCCGGCCCACAATCTGCACAATGTGATGGAAGCGATCAACCTGCTCGGCACGGTGGGGGATATCGGTCACAAGAACCTGGTGTTCTCCACCGTGGGCGACCTGCGCACCTTTGAGCGCCTGGCACAAGGTCCGGTCAAGCCGGCGCTGGCGCTGTCGCTACACACGAGCAAACCGGCCTTGCGCGAGACCTTGCTACCGCGCGCGCCGCGCATCACGCCGCGCGAACTGGTGGCGTTAGGCGAGCAATACGCGCGCGCCACCGCCTACCCGGTACAGTATCAATGGACCTTGCTTGAGGGCGTCAACGATGGGGAGGACGAACTGGACGGCATCGTCGATCTGCTCAAGGGGAAGTACGCGGTCTTGAATATGATCCCGTACAACACCATACCCGACCTGGCTTTCCAGCGCCCCAGCTGGGACAAGGCGCGCGCCATCGCCAGCGCCCTGCACCGGCGCGGCGTGCTGACCAAACTGCGCGATTCGGCCGGCCAGGATGTCGAGGGCGGCTGCGGCCAGTTGCGCGCGCGCGCCGCGCTCGGCAAGCGGCGCGCCATCCCGATCCGCCCGGGCTAGTCGATCGGCGTTTCAGCTACCGCAGGCGACTGACGCGAACACGTCGGCCAGCTCACCGCATCGAACTCAGACGACGCGCTGAAAATTGATGGCGTCACGCGTTTCTTGCGCCACGCGCCGCGCCGCGGCGGCGAAATCCTCGCCCGCCGCCGCTTGCGCGAACAAGATCGCGCGCGAGGAATTGATCATCATGCCCGTGCCCGCGGTGGTGCGCCCGGCCTGCACCGTGGCCGCGATGTCGCCGCCCTGCGCGCCGATGCCCGGCACCAGCAGCGGCATGTCGCCGACGATGGCGCGCACCTGCGCCAGCTCGTGCGGGAAGGTGGCGCCCACCACCAGCGCGCACTGGCCGTTGCGGTTCCACTTGTGCGCCACCATGTGCGCCACGTGCTGGTACAGCGGCTTGCCCTCGACCTGCATGAACTGCAGGTCCGAGCCGCCCGGATTGGAGGTGCGGCACAGCACGATCACGCCGCGCTCGCTCCACTCGAGGTAAGGCTCAACCGAATCGAAACCCATGTAGGGATTGACCGTGACCGCGTCCGCGCCATAGCGCTCGAACGCTTCGCGCGCGTACTGGGCGGCGGTGGCGCCGATGTCGCCGCGCTTGGCGTCGAGGATCAACGGAATGTGCGGATAGCGCTCGCGCGCGTAGGCGCAAATGCGTTCAAGCTGACGCTCCGCGCCCAGTGCGGCGAAGTATGCGATCTGCGGTTTGAACGCGCACGACAGGTCGGCCGTGGCGTCCATGATGGCCGTGCAGAAGGTGAAAATACCGTCGCTATCGCGCTGCAGCGCCGCCGGCAGGCGCTCCATGTCGGGGTCGAGCCCAACGCACAGCAGTGAATCGTTCGCGGCCCATGCGGCCGACAACTTGGAGATGAAATTCACGGCTAGCCCTCGTAAAATGCAAACCCCACATTGTAACGCTTGCCGCCCCCGCGCGCCGGCCGACGCCGCCCCGGGGCCGCCCCGGGGCCGCCCCTCCCGATCGATTGTTTCCGCACCCCAACATTCTGAGAGCAAATTGTCAGTAATACTCACCAAGTCCTTGAATATGTGAAATTTCCCAACAGTTTCATGCACGGCGGAGGACAACAATGATAAATTGACTTATCTCAGGATAGCTATTTTCAAACGCGGTAGATGGCGCAATAATCGATAGCAAGAACTGGCCGGAATATGTGTGGGCACGACGTTCCAGACCGCGAGGGCGGACGTCGTTTGAAGCGATTTCTGAACCTGGGTTATGAATAAAAGGCTACTCAGCGCGAGCGTGCTGGTCGGGGTACTCAGTGCCTGCGCCAGCAAACGGGCGCATTACGATACGCCGGAAGTTGCGCTGCCGGCCAGTTTCCGCAGCACTGCAAAAGTGGCGGAGGATCCGCTGCGCCACGTCTCCCCCCTGAAAAGCGTCTTGCCCGACTGGTGGCGCCTGCTCGACAACCCGGAATTGAACGAACTGGTCGACCGCGCGCTGGCCAACAACCACGAACTGCGCATCGCCGCCAACCGCATCGAACAGGCGCGCGCGCGCGCCGACCAGGCCCGCGCCGACCGCCTGCCCACACTCTCGCTCCCCTACTCGGCCAACATCGCGGCGCCCGGCGAAGGCACCGGCCTGCGTGTGCCCGGCACCGAACTGACATCCAAACGCACCTACCAGGCCAACGTGCGCGCTGACTGGCGCCCCGACCTGTGGGGCGAGGTGCAAGCCCAGTACGAAAGCGCCGACCTGCAGGTGTGGCGCGCCACCTTCGCGCGCGACGACATCCAGCGCGCCCTGATCGCCAACGTCGTCTCCACCTACGTCAACTACCTGTCGCTGTGCGACCGCCTGCGCATCGCCGAGGAATCGGAGACGCTGCTAAGCGACTTGCTATCCTCGGTGCGCATCCGCATGGACAGCGGTGACGCCACCATCATCGACTTCGAACAGCAGCGCGCGGCCGTGTTCCAGGTGCGCGCGACCATCCCCCAAATCCTGCTGCAACGCGACCAGGCCAGCAACCGCCTGGCCAGCCTGGCCGGCACGCTGCCCGCCGCCATGCACCTGGCCGAGCGCGGCCTCGACACCCTCAGCTATCCGGTGGTCGCGACCGGCCTGCCTTCGGCGCTGCTGCTGCGCCGGCCCGACGTGCGCGGCGTGGAGGCGACCATGCTGGCGGCCGACGCCAATATCGACGTGGCGCGCGCGCGCATGTTCCCGTCGCTCGACATCAGCGCCCAGGCCGGCGTGGGCGGCTTTCAGTTCTCGCAGCTGCTGCAGCCGGCCAGCCTGTTCTGGAGCGGCCTGGCCGGCGTGACGGCCATCATCTTCGACGGCGGCAAGCGCAACAACGACATCACCATCGCGCGCAGCGTGCACCAGGAATTGGTCGAAACCTATGTCCAAACCTTGTACGATGCGGTGCGCGAAGTGGAGGATGCGCAGGCGTCCATCGCTTCGATCGCCAAGCGCCTGACGCTGCAGCAAGAATCGGTGGCGGCCGCCTCGAGCGCCTGGTCGTACAGCCGCGAATCGTATGAGGCCGGCGCCATCGACTACATGGTGCTGCTCGACACCGAGCGCACCTACCATTCCCGCCTCGACGAACTGAACCGCGTGCGGCTCGAGAATTTCCTCGCTGTCGTCGAACTGTTCCAGGCCATCGGTGGCGGCGTCGACACCAGCGCCAGCTTGCCGGGCAAGGGAAAACGCCCGGCGCCACCGCCCGAGGTGGAGGTCGGCCTGGTCCAGTCTATCAACCGGATCGAGAGCCCGGCGGTGACGTTCGCGCCGACCAGGCTGGTCGACGGCTTCGGCAAGCGCTGGCTGGCCGAGCTGCCCGGCCTGGCCAGCTACGCCTCGGTGCTGGCGGCGCGGCGCGACCTGTACGCGCGCTTTCCCGACTTGATGACGCGCCAGCGCATCGTGCTGGTGCGCCAGGACGTGCGCGGCGCCGACGCCCAGAACCACGAGCGCGCCGCCTTGTATCGCCTGTTCGTGGGCGCCTTCCCGGACGCCGCCTCGTCGGAAGACTTCTGCGCCGTGCTCAAGACGCAGTTCATGCGCTGCAAGGCGCTGCCCAATTCCGCCTCCGAATTCGCCGCCAGCGGCAAATGGATGCAATTGAGCCAGGCCGATCCGGCGCCGGACCCGGCACCCGGAGCGCCAGCCGCGCCGGGCCGCCGTGCCACCGGCGCGCCAGCGCCAGCGCTCCCGCAAACACTGGCGCGCCAGGGCGCGCCTGAATCGCCGATGCATGGGCCGACGCACGGACCGACGAATGCGCCCATGAATGTGCCCATGAATTTGCCAACGCATGGTCCGGTGACCGGGGCGCCAAATGGCGCTACGAACGCTCGCGCGGGCGCGCCGTCCAATTCGCCTGCCAGTGCCTTGAGGTACGGGCCGGCGCACACATTAGCCGGCACAACGGCGCCGGCAAGCGCGCGCCGCCTGGGGCCGCCCGAGGGCGAGCCTGCGCCGGCCCACACCGCCATCGTATCCAGGCGCGGCCCGCCCGCATTCGAGCCCGGCTGGCAAACGCTTGCCGCAGTCGCATCCTCCCAAGCGCCGCTTGCGCTGCCAGGGTCCGCTCCCGCCGCGCCGGCGCCACTGGCGCGCGCGCCGCAAGCGCCGGCCAGGGCCGACGCCGCACGCGCCGCTCCAACGCGGCCGGCTGCGCGCCGGCTCGGCCCGCGCGACGACGAGCCCGCGATGCCAGCGGCGCCTGTCCTCACCGCCAGCAGGACCGGACCGCCCGAATCGGAGCCGGCGGGCGCGCGCACGCGCCTGCCAGTCCCCGTGCCCGTCACGGCGCCAAGCCCGCGCCTGGCCGCCATGCCCGCGCGCGACGCCACCCCGCCACTGACCCTGCAGCTGTTGCACGCGCTGCGTCCCTTCGCCGCGCCGGCGCAGCCGCTGCGTCCCCGCACTGCCTACTCGGTGCAGGTGTACGCGCTGGCGTACGCGGGCCGCTTCACGCAAGACGCGGTTCAAGGTCTGCGCAAGCGCTTCGCCGCCTCGCTGCGCCCGTGGCAAGAAAAAGGCTACCAGCCCTATCTCTACAAGGCCGACATGCCCGACGAGAACGTGGTGATCGCCATCCGCATCGGCGCCTTCGCCCGCTCCGAGGATGCCGCCCTGCTGGCGGCCCAGATCCGCGCCCGCGATCAAGCCGTCGTCGCGGTGCTGCCGGTCGAACTACACGGCGACGGCCAGCCGATGACGCTCGAGGCCCATCTGCCGCTGGTGCCATCGCTGACCATGATCGGCGCCAGGTAATGGATGAGCCGCGCGCCCAGCCCGCAGCGAGCGCACAAGAGCTGACCCAGCGTCAGCGCGAGATACTCACCCTGCTGCGGGCCGGCAAGGTCAACAAGGAAATCGCGCGCGAACTGGGCATCGGCCTGGGCACGGTCAAACAGCATGTGGTGGCGATCTTCAAGCGCCTGCACGTGAACAACCGCGCGATGGCGGCGGCGCGGCGCGAGGCCACCATCGACGGCGACCTGGCCGAGGCGGTCAGCGCCGGTCCCGGCGGCGACGGCATCCTCGAGCGCCGCCCCTGCGTGGTGCTGAGCCTGGCCCTGCCCGAACATGCCGACAAGGACCTGGTCAAGCGCCTGCACGCCTCGCTCGCGGCCCAGGCCTTCGAATTCCAGGCCGTGTTCCTGGCGCGCCAGGGCCATTCGGCCGACATCATCTTCGGCATCCACCAGGTGCATGAATACGATTTGCTGCGCGCCCTGCAAACGGCCTACGCCGCCTTCATCGAATTGATGCAAGCGGACGCGGCCTGCGCCGCCCAGCTGCGCGGCGGCCTCACCGCCGGCCTGGTGGTGGCGAGCATGCGCCGCTTCGGCGGCTGGTCGGGCGAGGCCATCGCCAGCTCGGCCATCACCACCGCGCGCGAACTGGCCGACCAGGCCCAGACCGGCCAGATGGTGATCGACCAGTCGGCCCAGGACTTGATGCTCGCCTTTGGCATCGGCGAGCAGCGCAGCGGCGCCGGCGCGCTCCCCTTCGACGACCTGGACGCGCTGTTCTGGTCGGGCGACCGGATCGCCTATCCGCTGGTGGGACGGCGCGACGAGCTGGCGGCCTGGAAGGCGGCGCTGGCGCGGCTGGCGTGCGGACAGGGCGGCCTGATCTACCTCGAGGGCGAAACCGGCATGGGCAAGTCGCGCCTGTGCCACGAGCTCGCGCTCGAATACGCGGGGGCCGGCGGCACCCCGGCCTTCCACCGCGGCCAGCCTTTCGGCACCGGCCACAGTCTGCGCGACGTCATCAAAGGTGACGTGCGCAGCGCCGCCCAGATGGTTGAACTGCTCGGCGCGGGCGCCACTGCGCCGCGTTTGACCATCATCGACGACCTGCATTTGCTGGCCCCCGAAGACCAGACCCAGATCTGCGTCGCGGCCGCCCAGGCGGCGCAGCGCGGCTGCCTGACCCTGCTTTCCGGGCGCAACGTGGCCGGCCCCCTCGAGGGTGCCGAAACGATCCGCCTGCGCCGCTTGCCGATGGACGAAACGGCCACCCTGGTGCGCGAGGTGCTGACCAGCCGCGGCATGAAGGTCAAGGCCGACAAGCTGCAATCGGTGGTGAGCGAAGCGTCCGGCGTGCCCTTGTTCGCCGTCGAGCTGGCGCGCCACCGTGGCAGCGGCTTGCTGGCCATGCCGCTGTTGATCGTGGTGTGCGCCCGCCTCGATGGTTTGCAGTTGGACCACCGGCTGCTGGCCGCCGTCTCCAAGGCGGACCTGGCGCCGCCGGCCGAACTGGTGGCCCACATGATGCAAACGAGCGTTGAGGCGATCGCGCCCGCGCTGGCGCGCGCGGTGGCCGCCGGCGTGCTGGGGCGCGACGCCGACGGCCGTTACGCCTTCACGCACCCGGTGATCCGGCTGGTAATCGAATTCTTGCGGATGGAGTGAGATGAACACCACCACCTCCACCTCACCACCGGCCGCCGCCGCGCCCCTGTTTGGCAAGCGGGTCGCCGCGCCCAAGCACAAGATGCGCATCCGCGACTTCCTGTCCGAGGTGTTGAAGTCCGACGACTTGCGCCGTTCCCTGCCGCGCCTGGCCATCGCGGCCACCCTGGCCAACTTCCTGGCCGTGACCACGCCGATGGCGATCCTGCAGATCATGGACCGCATCGTCGTCAACCATTCGCTGCACACGCTGGCGCTGCTGGTGATCGGCATCGTGATCGCCCTGATGCTCGAGGAACTGCTCAAGCTCATCAGCGGGCACGTCACCGGCTGGCTGGGCGCGCGCTTCGAGCACCATGCCAACGTGGCCGCGCTCGACCATATGATGCGGGTGCCCCTGCCCGTCTATCAGAAGGAAGAGCCGGGCGCCTACGAGGAGAAAATCCTGGCCGCCTCCCAGGTGGCCGAATTCTATGGCGGCCAGACCATCCTGACCCTGTTCGACCTGCCCTTCGTGTTCATTTTCCTGGGCTTGATCTTCGCCATCGGCGGCTGGCTGGTGCTCGCGCCCATGGGCGTGTTGCTCACCTTGGTCGTGTTCCTGGTTTTCTTTTTCGGTAACTGGATGCAAGACCAGAACGAGCAGCGCGTGGTGCTCGACAACCGCCGCTACAACTTCCTCACCGAGGTGCTGGGCAATATGGGATCGATCAAGGCGCTCACCATGGAGTCCTTGATGCTGCGCCGCTACGAGCGCCTGATGGAGTCGAACGCCGAGCAGGGCGAAAAACTCACGCGCGCCAACGAATACAACCTCATCATCGGCATCGTTTTCGCCCAGGTGATGACGGTGGCGGTGGTATTTTTCGGCATTGGCGCCGTGCTCGACGAGAAGATCAGTCCGGGCTCGCTGGCCGCCTGCATGATGCTCGCTATCCGCACCCTGATGCTGGTGCGCAAATTGCTGGCCGTGTGGCTCAAGTTCCAGCATTTCGCCGCCAACCAGGTGCGCTACAACGAAGTGATGCAAATGCCGGCCGAACTCGACGCGGGCAAGCCGTCCCTGCCCCCGGTCGAGCAAGGCATCGAACTGCGCGACGTCTGCTTGAAGCAAGACGATGGCCAGTACCTGTTCGACGGTCTGTCGCTGTCGCTCAAGGCGGGCGAATGCATCGCCATCCAGGGCAATAGCGGCAGCGGCAAGAGCACCTTGCTATCCCTGATCGGCGGCTTGATCCGGCCCGACACGGGCAGCTGCGCGGTGGACGGGCAGCTGCTACAAGGCTTTAACGCCGACAGCGTGCCGCGCCAGATTTCCCTGCTGCCGCAGGCCTCCACCGCGATGACCGGCACCATCCTCGAGAACATCACGATGTTCGACGAGAGCCTCACCTACGACGCGCTGCGCATCGGCGAGCAGATCGGCCTGGACCAGATCGTGACGCACCTGAAGCTGGGCTACGAAACGCCGATCGGCGCCACCGAGACGCTCACCGAGGGCGCGCTCCAGCTCATCAACATCGTGCGCGCCACCTGCAGCCAGCCCAGCGTCATCCTGTTCGACGAGGCCAACACTTCGCTCGACATGCAGGGCGACGCCCTGGTGCGCGAATACCTGGCCAGCTTGAAGGGCAAGCGCACCCTGGTGTTGGTGACGTACCGGCCCTCGCTGCTGTCGCTGGCCGACCGCGTCTACACGATCTCCGAGCGCAAGCTCGTCGCCGGCACCCTCGAGGCCAACCGCAAGGCCTTCGTCGAGACGGCCACGGTGGCGCCGGTCGAAGTGCCACCCCGTCCGCCCCACATCGACGACCTGCCCGAAGTGATACGGCGCCAGTTCGACGAACAATCGGATTTTTCCGCCTGCCTCGAACCGATGCTCAAGGCGCTCGGCTGGGTCGGCCAGCCGCGCGCCCTGGTCGAAGCCATGCCGCACCTGACGGTGAGCATGGATATCACGGCCTTTTGCGCCATCACCCACAACCTCAAGTTCAGCATGCGCCGCTCGGTGGCCAGCCTGCACGACATCGTGCCTTCGCTGCTGCCCTGCCTGTTCGTGGCGAGCGAGCAGCCGGCCCAGGTCATCCTCGAGTGTCTGCCCAACGGTAACTTGCGCATTTTCGACGGCGCCACCCACGGCGAGCGCGAAGTCGAGCGCAACGAGCACGAAGGCCAGTGCTATATGTTCAAGAAGGGCGACAAGAAAGGCCCGGCGGTGACGGGCTGGTTCGGCGACCTGGTGTGGACGTTCCGCAAAAAGATCATGCTGGTGTTCGGCTTGACCCTGCTGAGCACCTTGCTGGGCTTGTCGACGCCCTTGTTCGTGATGATGAGCTACGACCGGGTGCTGCCCTCGCACGACTCGCACGTGCGCTATTACCTGCTGCTGGGCGTGTGCATCGCCGCCCTGCTCGACTGCCTGGTGCGCAAGGTGCGCATCGACATCATGGCCAGCGTGGGCGGTCGCTTTGAATACATCCTCGGCACCGCCCTCCTGCAGCGCATCATCCATCTGCCGACGGCGGCCACCGAAGGCACTTCCGTCAACAAGCAAGTCGGCCGCATCAAGGGCCTCGAAGGCTTGCGCGATTTTATCCAGGGGCCGCTGGCCATGATGACGCTCGAGCTGCCGGCCAACCTGGCCTTGCTGTTCGCGATCGCCTGGATCAGCCCGATCGTGCTGGTGGTGTTGTTCGGCACCGGCTTGCTGTACGCCGGCCTGATCTACTTCACCAAGATGCTGGCCGAGCGCCACCTGGTGATGACGACCCAATTGGCCGGCAACCGCTCCGAGTTCCTGACCGAGACCCTGGCCAAGATGCGCGCCATCCGCGCCGCCGGCGCCACCCACAAATGGCTCAAGCGCTTTCGCAGCCATTCCGGCAAGGCCATCATGGCCAACTTCCTGGCGCGCCGCGTGCACGAACGGGTCTCGGGCATCGTCGCCGTGATCGGCACCTCCACCGGCCTGGTCGCGCTGGCCGCCTCGGCCACGGTGGCGATGGACGGCAAGGTCACCAGCGGCGACATGGTGGCCGCCATGATGATCTGCTGGCGCCTGGTGGGCCCGCTGCAGCAGCTGTTCTCCTCGGCCAGCTCGATCGCGCGCATGCGCCAGAATATGCAGCAGGTGGAAAACCTGATGCGCATGCAGGGCGAGAAGGATGGCGGCTCGACCGTCGCCCCCAGCCACCGCTCCGACAAGGAAGGCTTGCTCAACTTCTCGCGCGTGTCCTTCCGCTACGCCATCGACGCCGACCCAGCTCTGTTGGGCGTGAACTTCACCATCAACCCGGGCGCCATCGTCGTCATCGCCGGCGGCAACGGCTCGGGCAAGTCGACCCTGCTCAAGCTGATCGAGCGCATCTACCAGCCGCAGGCCGGCGCCATCAGCCTCGACAACGTCGATATCCGCCAGATGGCCGGCGCCGACCTGCGCTCGCACATCACCTACATGCCGCAATCCTGCGACATCTTTTACGGCACCGTGGCCCAGAACCTGCGCGTGGCCAACCCGGCCGCCACCGACGACGAAATGAAGTGGGCAGTCGAGATGGCCGGCCTGACGGACGATATCTTGACGCTGCCGCGCGGCTTCGACACCCGCATCTCCACCAACAGCGCCAAGCAGATGCCGCTGGGCTTTCGCCAGCGCCTCTCGCTCGCGCGCACCATCCTCAAGGACGCGCCGGTGGTGCTGCTGGACGAACCGGGCACCGGCTTGAACGAGGCGGGCGAACTGGCCTTGACGCGCTGCGTCGAGTATTGGCGCGGCCGCTCGACCGTGGTGATGGCGTCCCATCGCCCCAGCCACATGCGCATGGCCGACATGGTCATTTACATGGAGCGCGGTTCGATCACCGCCAGCGGCACCTTCGACGAAATCAAGACCATCGTGATGGCAGGACCAAGATGAATTTATTCGGCAAAAAACAGCAGGACGCGCCAGCGCCGAAGTCCAATTTCCGGCTCGGCGGGCGCAAGCATCGCCTGCTGTCGGAGTCCTCCAACATCGAGGACGAACTGTTGCCCAATTCGGTGCGGATGGCGCTATGGATCACGACGGCGATCGTGGTCCTGTTCGTGCTCTGGGCCGAGTTCACCAATCTGACCGAGGTGGCGCGCGCGCCCGGTGAAATCGCGCCGTCCGGCCACATCAAGGTGGTGCAGCATATTTCAGGCGGTGTGGTGTCGGCCATCCTGGTGGAGGAAAAAGCGCTGGTCGAAAAAGACCAGGTGCTGGTGCGCCTCGACGGCAGCCAGGCCGTCGTCGACCTGCACCAGATGGAAGAGCGCCTGGCCAACCTGAAGCTGCGCAACGAGCGCCTGTCCGCCCTCGCCGCCGGCCGCGCGCCCGACTTCGCCGCCGTCGGCGCCGGCTCGCAGCACGGCCGCCTGGACCAGGAGCGTATCTACGAAGCGCAGATGTCGTCGCGCTCGTCCGCGCTGGCCATCGTCGAGCATCAGATCGAACAACGCCGCCAGCGCATCTCGCAACTGCAAAACTCGCTCACCGTGGCGCGCGAGCAGATGGCGCTGAGCGAGGAACTGGTCAAGATGCGCGAAGACCTGGCGACCCGCCACTTGATCAACAAGACCTTGATGCTCGAGACCAAACGGGCGAACATCGCGGCCGCGGGCGAGGTGCAGCGTATCACGCTCGATGTCCAGGTCGCGATGCAGGAACTGGGCGAAGCCAATAGCCGCGCCCAAGACATCCGCAATCAATTGCACCGCGACGCCTCGGGCGAATTGGGCGTGGTGCAGGCTGAAATCACCGAAGCGGAAGTGGCGCTCCAGGGCTTGCGCAGCAAGGTTGAAAGGCTCGAAGTGCGCTCGCCGGTGCGCGGCTATGTGCAGGACAAGAAGGTAGATACCGTCGGCCAGGTGCTCTCGCCAGGTGCGACCCTGATGCAGATCGTGCCCGACAATATACAGCTCGAGGCGACCCTCAAGATTTCGCCGCGCGACATCGCCTACGTCAAGGTCGGTCAACCGGTCGAGGTGCGTGTGACCAGTTACGATTTTTCGCGCTACGGCTTCTCGAAAGGCACCCTGAAACGCATTTCCGCCTCCAGTTTGCAAGGCGAAGGGGGCGAAAGCTATTACCGCGCTTGGGTCGAGCTGGAACACCCCTATGTTGGCACGGTCCCCGGCCGCTATCCCCTGCAGGCCGGCATGAGCGTGGAAGCGGCCATCGTCACCGGCCAAAAGTCCTTGCTGTCCTACCTGACCAAACCGATCACCAGCGCGTTGTCGTCCTCCTTCCGCGAACGTTGACCTTTAGGCAGCCTTAAACTCCTGACACGGGAATGCAGGCGGACTATAACTTCTGGCTGTCTGTGTAACCGCAGCGCAACATCCTATAGTGAAGTTGTAATTTCGCTTCCAGGATATTGCCATGGCTGATCCAATTGCACCCACCACGCCCGCCCCGGTCAATGTGACCGGCCAAGGAGATGCGCATCAGCAGGAGGCGGTGCAATTTGACGAGATGACCGCTCTGGCAAAGGGCGAAGCGCCGGCCTCGGAGTCGCTGGCGTCGGGAAGGCTGAACGTGGAAGTGCGGGCCTACAATCAAGGCCAGGAAAATATCCAGCTGCCAGGCAGCACCAAACAAGGTTTGCGCGAGCGTGAGGACGCGGGCGCCCGCGTCGATGAATCGGGCCTGGACATCAAGGAAGGCAAGATCGGCGCCGGCGTCGTCGTTGGTGTGCAGCAAACCTCCAGCGTTGGCACGCATGCCTCGGCCGGTTTCGTCGACCAGGCGGTCCAAACGGCGGCCGCCGAAACCGAAGCGGCAAACGTGGCATCGGCTGCGCGCCTGGCGGCGGCCAAGGCAGCGGCAGCGGACGCCCAACTTGGCGTGGCCAAGCACGACGCGGCCGCGCCCCAAACGACGGCTGCGCCCCATGCGGCGGCTGCTGCTGCGGCCGCGCCAGCGGCTACCACGGAAGCGCCTGCCGCCACCACGACGGCGGCGCCGACAACGACGCCGGCACCGACCACAACGGCAGCGCCAACGACCACGGCGGCGCCAACGACGACGCTTGCGCCGACCACCACGGCGGCACCGGCGACCACGGTCGCGCCAACGACAACGGCGGCCCCGACCACCACCACCGCAGCGCCGACGACGCCCGCTCCAACAACGACCACGACCACCACCGCGGCGCCCACGACAACGACAACGACCGCGGCGCCGACGACGACAAGCACGACGGCCGCTCCGACTACGACCACCACCACGACCGCCGCGCCAACAACAACGACAACAACGCTTGCGCCGACTACGACAACCACGACGGCTGCGCCAACGACAACGACAACAACGGCTGCGCCGACAACGACCACCACCACGACCGCCGCGCCAACGACAACGACAACGGCTGCGCCAACAACGACAACGACCACGGCCGCTCCAACAACGACCACCACCACAACCGCCGCACCAACGACAACAACGACAACGGCTGCACCGACCACGACAACGACAACAACAGCTGCGCCGACCACGACAACCACCACGGCCGCACCGACCACGACCACGACAACGACGGCAGCACCGACCACGACCACGACAACAACAGCTGCACCGACGACGACAACGACAACGGCCGCTCCGACAACAACGACAACGGCTGCGCCGACCACAACAACGACGACAACAGCTGCGCCGACCACGACAACGACGACGGCCGCTCCGACAACGACGACCACCACGACTGTCGCGCCAACGACGACAACGACAACGGCTGCGCCGACCACGACAACGACGACGGCTGCTCCGACAACGACCACAACCACGACCGCCGCGCCAACGACGACGACCACGGCAGCGCCGACGACCACCACCACCACGGCTGCACCAACCACCACGACGACAACCGCTGAACCAACTACCACGACCACGACCGCGGCACCTGCAACAACGACGACGACAACCACTTCAGCGCCGCCGACGACGACAACGACCGCAGCCCCCGCCACGACCACCACGACGACGGCCGAGCCAACGACGACGACCACGACCAGCGCGCCCACGACTACGACCACGACCGCTGCCCCCACCACAACGACAACTACCGCGGCGCCAACGACAACGACGACGACCGCCGAGCCAACGACGACAACCACGACGACTGCGGAACCGACCACGACGACCACAACGGCCGCGCCAACAACGACCACGACCGCAGCGCCAAGCACTACCACCACGACGGCCGAGCCAACAACGACCACCACGACCGCCGAACCGACCACCACTACCACGACCTTGGCGCCGACAACGACGACGGCCGAGCCAACCACCACCACGACAACGACGACAACGGCCGAGCCCACCACCACGACCACTGCAGCCCCAGCGCCGACCACGACAACGACAGCCGAACCAACGACGACAGCGGCGCCCACGACCACAACGACCGCCGAGCCAACCACGACGACCGTTGCGCCCACGACGACGGCCGAGCCAACCACGACGACCGTTGCGCCCACGACGACTGCCGAGCCGACTACGACCACCACGACCGCAGAGCCAACGACCACGCCAAACCCCCACGACGGCAACGATGGCCGTGGCAACGACAATGGCAACGGCAATGGCAGCGACGGCCATGGCCACAGCGGCGACTCGAACGGCTCCTCGACAACAACGACGACGCTTGCGCCCACAACGACCACGGCGGCGCCTACAACAACGACCACCACGACGACGACGACAGAGCCAACAACGACGACAACGACCACAGCGCCGACGACGACCACAACGACGGCCGAGCCGACCACCACGACCACGACGGCCGAACCGACCACCACGACCACGCCGGAGCCGACCACCACCACGGCGGAACCTACGACGACAACGACCGCACCGACCACCACCACGACGGCACCGACGACAACGACCACCACGGCCGAGCCAACCACGACGACGGCTGAACCAACAACGACAAGCACGACGGCCGAGCCAACGACGACACCTGAGCCAACAACGACCACCACGACCACGACGACAGCCGAACCAACGACCACGACAGCGGAACCGACGACAACGGCAGCGCCGACCACCACGACCGCCGCGCCGACGACGACGACGACGACGCCGGAGCCAACGACGACAACCACGACCACAGTCGAACCAACGACGACGACGACGACGACAGCGGAGCCGACGACGACCACGACAGCGCCGACCACCACGACCGCCGAGCCGACGACGACGCCGGAGCCAACCACTACGCCGCAGCCGCACGACGGCAATGACGGTCGTGGCAACGATAATGGCAACGGCAACGGCAGCAATGAACACGGCAACAGCGGCGATTCGCACGGCGCCTCCGCAACGACAACTGCGGCACCAACGACGACAGCGCAGCCGACCACCACGACCACCACCGTCGCGCCGACCACCACCGCCGCGCCAACCACCACAAGCACGACGCAGGAACCAGCGGCAACCACGACGGCGGCGCCGACCACCACCACGGCTGAACCGACGACGACGACCATCGCACCAGCGGCCACCACGACCACTACGGCTGAACCGACGACAACGACGACCACGGCCGAGCCGACAACGACGGCAGCGCCGACGACAA
Organism: Pseudomonadota bacterium; assembly: GCA_040388555.1. Lineage (GTDB taxonomy): Bacteria > Pseudomonadota > Gammaproteobacteria > Burkholderiales > Burkholderiaceae_D > Telluria_A. The sequence goes on along the minus strand of JAZKBP010000040.1, from coordinate 16,801 downwards.
CAGCGGCGCCGACGACGACAGCCGAACCGAGAACGACAACGACGACGGCTGAGCCGACGACGACCACGACCACAACTACCGCCGAGCCAACGACAACGACAAGCACTGCCGAGCCGACGACGACAACCGCCCAACCGGCCGCGACGACCACCAGCACGACGCCAGAGCCGACAACGACCACGGCCGAGCCAACAACGACGGCAGCACCGACGACCACGGCCGAGCCAACAACGACGGGCGGCGGCGCCGGTGAAGGGCACGGCACGACGACGCTCGAGCCAACCACGACGACGACGGCGCCAACAACGACGACGGCACCGACGACGACGGCCGAGCCGACGACGACAACCGTCGCGCCAAGCACCACTGCCGAGCCTGAAGGCCATGGCGATGGCTCTGGCGCCAACAACGGCTTCGGCAATGGCGACCAGAACGCACCTGGCAATTCAAACGCGCATAACAATGCCGAAAATGCCGGCGGCGGCACGACTACGGCTGCGCCTACGACAACGCCCGCGCCAACCACGACGACCGCAGCTCCCACCACAACGGCTGCGCCGACCACCACTGCCGAGCCTGAAGACCATGGCAATGGCTCTGGCGCCAACAACGGCTTCGGCAATGGCGACCAAAGCGCACCTGGCCATTCAAACGACCATAACAACGCGGAAAATGCTGGCGGCAACACGACTACAGTCGCGCCCACGACCACGCCAGCACCAAGCACGACGACCGCCGCGCCCACCACAACGGCCGCGCCGACGACCACGGTAGCCCCGGGTGACGAGCATGGCAATGGACACGACGCTAACGCCAACAACGGCTTCGGCAACGGCGACCAGACTGCGCCGGGCAACTCGGGCGGCAGCAACAATGCAGAAAACGCCAGCGGTGGCACTGGATCGCCTGCGAGCGCCGCGGCGACGAGCACGGCTGCGCCGGCGACCACGACGACGGTAGCACCCACCACGACTGCTGCACCAACCACGACAGCAGCTCCAACGACCACGACGACGGCCGCACCTACCACGACTGCAGCACCAACGACGACCCACGAGCCGACCACCACGACGACGGTCGCACCCACCACGACGGCGGCGCCGACGACCACCCACGAGCCGACCACGACGACGACAGCCGCACCTACCACGACGGCTGCGCCGACGACCACCCACGAACCGACCACGACGACGGCCGCACCAAGCACGACGGCTGCGCCGACGACCACCCACGAACCGACCACGACGACGACGGCCGCACCAAGCACGACGGCTGCCCCGACGACCACCCACGAGCCGACCACCACAACAGCGGCGCCAAGCAATGACGGCCATGGCAACAGCGACAGCAATGGCCATGGCAACAGCGACAATTCGAACGGCGCCTCTGCCACTACGACTGCGATGCCGGCGACGACGTCGGCGCCAACGACGACCCACGAGCCGACCACGACAGCAGCCCCAGCGACGACCGAGGCGCCGCACGGGAACTCGGACGCTCACACCAATGGCAACAGCGCTGATGCCAACGCGAACGCGGCATCGGACCACGGTGCGTCAGCCAATAGCGGCAACGGCGCAGTCAGCAACACGGAGGCGTCGCACGCGACCACGCCGGAACCGGTCGCGACCACCCATGCGCCCTCGACCACGCCCGAGCCGGCGACCACTACGGGCGCGCCTTCGGCCAACCATGACGCCACCGCGACCACGCAAGCACCCACCACCACGCCGGAACCGGCGGCGACAACGCACGCACCGGCGCCAGACAGCCACGCCAGTGCCAGCACCGCTTCGTCGGCCAGCGACCATCAATCGGCGGCCGGTTCGGTCAGCGTCGGCTCGAACGGGGCCACCGATGGCAGCCACACGGACGCCGCGAACGACTTGTTCGTGTTCGGCCATTCGACCAGCGTCAGCAACGTCGACGCCTCCAATAGCGCGAACTGGACCAACGCGGTGGAACACGGCGTCGCCGACGGCTCGGCCAGCGGCGCCGGTGGCACCGACTGGACCCATCAGATCTCCAGCACCGAACACGGCGCTGCCGGCGCGGGCGGGGTGAACACGACGCCGCCGCCAGACGACACCAACCAAGCTCATTCGACGCCGCCGCCCGACCCGGTCCATTGGTGAGGCCACGCCGCTCACGCCATTTTGTTGACGCAGGGCGATAACGCGGTGCACACTATATCCATGCGTTCGACGAGCGCATGGATTGAGCGCCGCGCCCACCCGCCAGAGAGGGAAAATGAGCAAACTGCTTACGATAGGCATGTCGACCTACGACGACTTCGACGGCGTCTATTTCACGGTGCAGGCCTTGCGCATGTACCACGACATTTGCAAGGCCAACGAAGTCGAATTCATCGTCCTCGACAACAACCCCACCAGTGAACACGGCGCGGCGACCAAGAAATTCCTCGAGGGCTGGGCCCACGACGTGGCCCGCTACATTCCCTACACCGAAAAAAATTCATCCTTCGTCAAATACGATATCGCCAATTACGCGACCGGCAAGTACGTATTGATCCTCGATTGCCATGTGATGCTGCAGCCGAACGCGCTGACGGCCTTGATCGAGTATTACAGCAAGAACCCCAATTGCAAGGACCTGGTCCAGGGCCCCTTGATCTACGACGACTTGCTCAATTACGCCACCGAATTCAATCCAAAATGGCAAAACTCCATGTATGGCGTATGGAAGACCAGCAAGGAATCCTATCTGGTGGGGAAACCGTTTGAAATCCCCCTGCAAGGCATGGGCTTGTTGTCGTTCGAGCGCGCGCACTGGCCCGGCATTAGCAAGCACTTCAAGGGCTTTGGCGCGGAAGAGGGTTACATCGCCGAGAAATTCCGCAGAAATGGCGGCAAGAATATCTGCCTGCCGCAATTGGGTTGGCTACACCGTTTCGCCCGGCCCGCCGGCGTGAAATATCCGCTCGTGCTGGAAGACCGGGTGTGGAATTATTTTGTCGGCTGGCTCGAACTGTCGCAAGACCCGCAACATGAAATGGTGCTCGGCGCCTACGACCATTTCAAGGACAAGATTCCCGTCGAACGCATCAACGAATTGCTCGAACAAGCCAAGCAACTGGTCTTGATCGGCTACCAAAAAAGCGCGGCCTGAGCGCGCCGCGCGAAGGCGCCGGCCCCATCCCGGCTTGGGCCCGCCCGCCCGCATGGCGACGCCAACGCCCCTGGACGATTAGTGTTGCACTTTACGTACAAAGTGCGGAAGCCCCGATTGCTTGTGTTAGAGTAATATTTTGCGAAACAGCGATGCATTTGCGGACTTTTCCGCATTGGGGACGGCGATGGCTACTGCAAAGGTAAGGGTCGCATTGTTCGGCAGCTTCTATCGAGGCTATTACTTATTGAACGAGTTACTGTTCGGTGAGATCGCATCCCTGGTGGAAGTTGTCGGCGTCGCCACGGACGATCCCAGCAATGCTTTCGTCAATCCCCACAAACGCGTCTGGCAATATCCCCACACCGAGTATGAACGCGAGATGGTGGCCATTTTGGCGGCCCGCAACGATCTGCAAGTGTTCAAGCAGCGCGTCAACGAGGCGCCCTTTCACGACATCATCGAAACGAGCTGGCGTCCGGACGTGTGCGTGATGGCCACTTTCGGCCAGCGCATCCACCGCCATTTGATCGATTACCCGCCTTTGGGTTTCTATAATCTGCATCCCTGCCTGGACGATAACTGGCCGTCCAAATATGTCGGAGGCAATCCTTTCAGCGCCTTGATGCGCGACCGCATGGCGTATATCCGGGTCGCTTTCCACGCCATTGACGAGAATTTCGATTCGGGCGAATTGATCGCCATGACCCCGAAGATCGCCATTCCAGACCAGGCCAGCGTGATCGACATGCACAAGATCACCTCGGTGTCGGCGGCCAAACTGGCTGCCACCGAGCTGCAAAAAATCATCGAGCGCGGCGTCAAGGCGCCGCACCCGCCGGCGGGAGGCGCGCAGAAATAGACACTGTCCTGGCCGCCCGGCGCGCCGGGTCTGACTTTATCAACGACGAGACGCCCATCCAATGAAAAACCACGGAATAAGCTTCAAGTTGCGCTTAAGTCTAAGCACGATGTACCTTATTCTGACGATCCCGTCATTCATTGGCTTTCTGGTGTACTCGTACCAGAACAATCTGGCGATTTACCGCACCAATGCCGAGCAGCAATTGGCCCACCATAACGACGAGGTGGCCGACAAGCTCGCCAATCTGCTCGATCCGATCGACGGCGCGGCCAAGCTGATCCGGTTTCAACTGGCGGACAACCCGGCCCTGTTTACCGACCCCAAGTTCATCGACACGCTCGCCCTCCACCTCGAAAACAATCCCAACCTGGTTTCCATTTTCACCGCCTCGGCCGAGGGCGCGTTCCGCCAGGTGCAAAACATCGCCGCACCGGGCATGATCATCGCCGACCGGGTGCCGCCGGCCGGCGCAGTGCTGGCAGTGTGGAAGGTCGACCGCGCGCGCAATCAAAAGGTCGCCGTTTCCGAGTATTCGCTCTACAAGACCCAGGTGGCGCACGACTCGATCGCCGCCTTCGAGATCAAGAACAATTACGACCCGCGCAGCCGCCCCTTCTTCAAGAGCATATTGGAAAGCCTGGCCAAGGCGCCGGACGGCAATTTCACCCAGATCGACCCGCCCTATATCGCGGCCAGCACCAAGAAGCCGACCCTGTCGGCCGCCACCCCGATCGTCGTCGACAAAACCTTCCTGGGCATGACGTCCCAATCGTTTTCGCTTGAAACGATCGCTAAATTCTTGAGCAGCATCCGCGTGAGCAAGAACAGCGAGGCCTTCATCGTCGACGAGGTGGGTAATATCCTGGTGCGCACCAAGTTCGACGAGGGATTTACCGTCACCAATGGCGTGTTCAAGTCGCGCCAGATCACCGATATCGCCAATTCCCCCTTGAGCTATGTGGCAAGCGCGCGCGCCGGCGCCAAGGAAACCATCCTCAGCTTCAAGTTCGGTCCCCAGCATGAGGAATACATCGCCAAATTCACCCCCATCAAGAATGACTTCAACAAGAAATGGGAAGTGTTGACGATCGCGCCGATGAATGACTTCCTCGAACCGCTCAACGCCATCAATGCGCGCTTGATCGCCTTCGCCACCGTCTTGATCGTGGTGTCGATGCTGATTTACTTTTACCTCTCGCGCATCGTGTCGCGCCCGATCGAACTGTTGACGCTCGATATCAAAGGCTTGCTCGACTTTAATCTGCAGCAGGAAAGCCACAACGCCGATTCCCACATCGATGAAATCGACATCCTGTCGGACGCGGTCTTGAAACTCAAGACCACCTTGAACGCCTTCACCTCTTACGTGCCGCGCGACCTGGTCAACGACTTGATCAAGTCGGACAAACCAATTGAAATCGGCGGGGAAAGCCGCTATCTGACGATTCTGTTCTCGGACCTGGAAGACTTTTCCGGCCTGTCCGAAGTGACCCCCTCGCGCGACCTGCTCAAGCGCGTCTCGTCCTACCTCGAGCTGATGACTTACGCCGTCAAGGAGGAAAGCGGCACGGTCGACAAGTTCATCGGCGACGCCGTGATGGCGTTCTGGGGCGCGCCGCTGATCAATCAAAACCACGGCTACCACGCCTGCGTGGCGGCCATCAAATCGAAGCGCCGCATGGCCCAATTGAACGAGGCGCTGGCGCTGGAAAAAAAACGGCCCCTGAAAGTGCGCATCGGCATCCACTCGGACGCCGTCCTGGTCGGCAATATCGGCTCCCAGGAGCGCTTGAGCTACACCGTGATGGGCGACGGCGTCAACATCGCCTCGCGCCTGGAAGGGGTGAACAAGGAATTCTCAACCACGATTTGCATCAGCCACGCGGTGTTCAAGGAAGCGGGCGAACGGCTGTGCGTGCGTCCGATCGACCAGATCAACGTCAAGGGACGCAAAGGGGAAATCCTGATCTACGAGCTGATCGGCATTCTCGATGGCAGCGACGAGACCTTGCCCAGCCCGGCCGAGAAGGAAATGTGCGAACGCACAACCGCCGCCTTCGACCTGTATTCGCACGGCGAGTACAAGGCCGCCGCGATGCTGTACGCGGATATCCGGGCCCGCTTCAACGACCGCATGGCCCAGGTCATGGCGGCCAAATGCATGGACCGCGTGAAGGACGAGTGAAGCCGATGCGATATATGCTGCCGATCCCGCCAAGCCCGCCATGGCCAGCCCCCGCGCCCCGCTCGCCGGCATGAGCAGGCGCCCCCCGTCCCGTCTGGCGCGCGCCGCCCTGGTCTGGCTGGCCGCCGCGCTCCTGTTGGGCGCGCCCGGCCCGCAGGCGCTGGCGCGCCAGGGCGCCTCAAAGGCTGGCGCACCCTCGGTGCATGTGCGCTACGAGCCATCCGATGTCAGCACCTTCTATTCGGAAGTGACGGTCAAGCGTTCAGCCCCGGGCAGCTATTTCGCCGTCACCGGCTGGCATAACGGCTACTTCGGCTTGCAGGAACGGGCCGATGGGCGCAAGGTGCTGATTTTTTCCGTGTGGGGCTCGAAGAGCGACGCGCCCGCCGCCGGCGGCGCCAGCGTGCTGCTGGTGAGCAAGGACCCGGCCATGCGGATCGCCAAATTCGGCAACGAGGGCTCGGGCTTGCAATCGTTCCTGGACTTCGACTGGAAGATCAACACCAGCTACGCTTTCATGGTCAAGGCCAGGCTGGTTGACGAGCGGGCCGAATATACCGCCTATTTCCGCAGCCCCGACGCGAAGTGGTGGCGTCCCCTGGCCACCATGTCAACCCCGTTCGAGGCGACGCTGCTGCGCGGCTTGCATTCCTTCGCCGAGGATTTCCGGCGCGACGACAGCTCGGCCAAGGAGGTCCGACGCGCCATGTTTTCAAACGCCTGGGCGCGCAAGCAAGATGGCAGCACCATCCGCCTGTTGAGCGCACTGGTCACCTGCACGCCGCAAGGCGCGCGCGCGGTCGACGCCGAAGTGTCGGCCGCCGGCATCACCATCGCCAGCGGCGGCGCCACCGAAAACGTCACCACCAGCCTGGGACGCCCACTGCTGCGCGCGCAAAGCATCAACGACGACTTGCCGGGCGATTTGTGAGCCGGCGCGCGCCGGGCCGCGCAAAAAAGCCGGCGCCGCCGGCCCACTGTGGGTAAAATTCGCTACCTAGAGCGCGCGCCGAGGATTTGCCGCGCCGCCTCCCCCAGACCAATTTGAAAGAAACGAGCATGAAACTAGCCGAAAAAGTCGCCATCGTCACCGGTGCCACCCAGGGCATCGGCCTCGCTTGCGCGCAACGCCTGGTGGCCGAGGGCGCCCGCGTGATGCTGGTCGATATCAAGCCAGAAGGCGCCAGCGCGGCCGCCGCGCTGGGCGATGCGGCCCGCTTTTTCGCCGCCGACGTCAGCCGCAAAGCCGATGTCGACGCGATGGTGGCCGCCACCCTGGCCGCCTTCGGCCGCATCGACATCCTCGTCAACAACGCCGGCGTCACCCACAAGGCCGAGTTCCTCGACGTGGCCGAGGAAGATTTCGACCGCGTGCTGGGCATCAATCTGAAAGGCATGTTCCTGTGCGGCCAGGCGGCGGCGCGCCAGATGGTGGCGCAAGGGGGCGGCTGCGTCATCAATATGTCGAGTGTCAATTCCGAATTGGCGATGACGAACCAGGTGCCGTACAACGTTTCCAAGGGCGGGGTCAACCAGCTCACCCGCGTGATGGCCTTGAGCCTGGCGCCGCACGGCATCCGCGTCAACGGTGTCGGCCCCGGCACCATTTTGACGGAACTGGCGCGCCAAGCGGTCCTGGCCAGCGCCGAACAGCGCCACACCATCCTCTCGCGCACCCCGCTTGGACGCTGCGGCGAGCCGGAGGAAGTGGCCTCCGTGGTCGCTTTCCTGGCCAGCGACGACGCCTCCTACATGACGGGCCAGACCCTGTTCATCGATGGCGGACGCATGGTGCTCAACTACACCGTGCCCGTGCAGGAATGACGCAGCCCGGCCCATCGGGAGCGCCGGCAGGGATCGACTTGCTGGCGCTGGACATGCAGTTCTGCTTCGCCCTGTATTCGGCCTCGCACGCCATGACCAGGACCTACAAGCCGCTGCTTGAGCGCCTTGGGCTGACCTACCCGCAATACCTGGTGATGCTGGTGCTGTGGGAGCGCGACGCCCAATTGGTCAAGGATATCGGGGCGCGCCTGTTCCTCGATTCGGGCACCCTGACACCGCTGCTCAAGCGCCTCGAAGCGGCCGGCCTGCTGCTGCGCCAGCGCGATCCGCAGGACGAGCGCCAGGTGCGCATTTCGCTGAGCGCCGAGGGCAAGGCCCTGCGCCAGGACGCGCAAGCGATTCCCGAGCAAGTCTTGTGCGCCAGCGGCCAGGGCGTAGGCGAGCTGGGGCGTTTGCGCGCGGCGCTGGCCGCTGTGCGTGCCGATCTGCTCAAGGCCCTGGACGAGGGACCTTGAGCGCGCGCGCCATTTTTTTTGAGTAAATAGATTGCGCACAATTTAATTGTGCGCTATAGTTCATCCGTCTTCGAATTCTTGTATTAGATTTTCCCCGGCATCGTGCCACCAATCACCGAACAGGAGCCAGTATGCAAATTCTCTACACCGCCAACGCCACCGCAAGGGGCGGGCGCGATGGCCGCGCCAGCAGCGACGACCAAGCCCTCGATGTTGCCTTGAGCACCCCCAAGGCCTTGGGCGGCGCCGGCGGCGCCGGCACCAATCCCGAACAATTATTTGCCGCTGGATACGCCGCGTGTTTTCTGTCGGCGATGAAGCTGGTGGGCGGCGCCATGAAGACGCCGCTTCCGGCCGACACCAGTATCCATGCCGAGGTGGGTATCGGACCGAACGACAAGGGCGGCTTCGGCCTGGCCGTCACCCTGGCCGTGCGCACGCCAGGCATGGCGCAGGCGGCCGCCCAAGCGGTTGTTGCCAAGGCGCATGAAGTTTGCCCATATTCGAACGCCACGCGCGGCAATATCGACGTCACGCTGACCGTGAACGCATGAGTTTGCCAAGATATTCAAAATACGAATATCTGATATGTAAAACAACAATTGGACGAATATGTGCTGACGCAGCATAATCTCACCTGTCTCCACTATTCTCCTCCAAGAAAATAGTTTTAAGCCCGCTTTCATCAGCGGGCTTTTTTTTTGCCCAGACCGCTTGGCTAGGGCCGCGTTGCGCCCGCGCGCGCACGAAGCTTGCGCAATGTCATAACCGAGTCACATTCAATTCCTATACTGGACACATCTGACGTACACGCAACCGATATGCGTGATGACAGCCAGGTGTGCCGATCCATTTAGCGACGGCACACCAACCACATTCCCGCCGCCGCCGCGTCCACAGCGGCGGCCGTGGCAAGCAGCTTGGGTTTTGCCCGCTCCCCGGAGCGGGCTTTTTTTTGGCCGCGGCGGGTGCGCGCGAAAAATAATGCGTGCGCTCCTTGATGCAGAACGGGAAAAGCTGCACTATGGCTTGCCATCAGCTGCCAAGCGATTATGATGGTCAATGCCTTCCTTTCGCTGCGGCCAGCCGGCCCATGGAGTGACCTATGAACGACACCGTCCTTGAAACGCCGCTCGACCAGGCAAGCCAGGGCCGCCGCCAAGCGCCGCGCGCCGACGCGCCCCTGATCCTCAATGAAATCGACGCCATCGCCGTCATCGACGCGCCGCCGGACCCCGCCGCCCCCTGCGACCTGCTAAGTTTTGGAAACATGCGCGAAACTTGCCCCGCTTGTGGCGACGCGCACTTGAAGTTGGTGTTGCGCCAGGAACATGTGCGCGCCGCCCACCTGTTTTGTCCCCGCTGCGAGCGCTGCTACGACGCGCGCTACAGCGACGGCAGCTCCGCCTTTTCGCTTTAAGGCTGGCGCGCCAGCCTCGCCCCCTGACACCAGCGCGCCGCACCGCGATGCCAGCGCTCCTCCAGCTTTGTTGCGGCGTGCGCTACCAGGCGTGGCGCTTGCGCGCGGCCTTCCTGCTGTACGGCGCCATCCTCGTGCTCGGCTCGCTGCCGGGCGCGCGCGCCGCCCTCGACGATGTCGCCTCGGGTTTAATCCTGCACAGTCTGGCATATGGCGGTTTGTCCGCCCTCGTGTTCACCGGTCGGTCCGGCTCGGCGCTCGGGCGCGCGCTGGGCGCGCTCGCCAGTGTCATGCTCATGGGTGCCATCGACGAAACGCTGCAAAGCTTCTTTCCCTATCGCCATGCCACGCTGGGCGATTGGCTGGTCGATTGCGGCGCCGCCGGCATGACCGCGCTATTGCTGTGGGCCTGCTGGCCGCGCCTGGCGCGCGCCGCCCTGTAGATTCGGCGCTCAGCTCGCCTTGTTGTCGCCGCCATCGAATTCGAACTGTTGCTGACGCCAGTCGCACGCCAGTTCGATCCCCTTCAAGATCGCCTTGATCTGGCGCCGCCGCGGCGCCATCGCCTCGAGCCCGCTCAAGCGCGCCACATTGCGTTTAATTTCAAACATCTGTTCCGCCCTGGCTTGGCGCACCAAGCCATGCAAGGCTTGCCGCAGCACATATTGCTGGCGCATGTCACCGGACCCGGCAGGTGTCGCGTCGATCAAGTCTTCGATGAATTTTGATGTGGTGCCGATCTGCATATCAACCTCAAGAAAGTTCCGACGAAAAATTATTGCCGAATTCTAAAGTTGAAATGTTGATGAAAATCAACCCCGTGGGCTGGCGCAGAAGCACAGCACGTCGGCGCGCCGTGATCAAGCGCAAAACGCACGCATGCGCGCTCAGCGGGGCGGGCGCCGACGCGTGCATTGATCTGCCTCACGGCGCCACCGAGGAGCTTGGAACGACACGCAGCTTCGCCTCTCTTACAGCGGAGGCAGGCACGTCGCGGACGTGGGTATGTCGATACAGCAACCAACACGAGGAGTCAATTATGAAGCGTACACAACAGAGCGCATTGATTGCAAGCCTGCTCGCCTTGGCCCTTGGCGCATGCAGCTCCACCGATTCCATGCGCACGGCCAACCCGGTCGCCGATAGCGAAGCGTCCCGCAGCGGCGAGGCGGCGCAGGATATCTCGCAAGACATTTCGCGCAACCGGGCCGCCGGCAACAACGCCAACGCCACGGGATCGAGCGGCAATACCATGGGAGCGAGCGGGAGCGCGAACGACAAGCCGGGCGGCACGGCGATGACGCCATCGGGCACGTCCGAGCAAGCGGGCTATGGCCGCTCCGAGACCACATTGATGCCAAACAGCACCGTCACCGCCATCGAAGTCATCCCCCGCCAAAGCGCCGATGTCGGCACCGGCTCGATGGCCGGGGCCGCCGTTGGGGGCAGCACGGGCAGCGCCAGCGACCAGGTCTACCGTATCACGCTGAGCATGGACGATGGCAGCACCAAGGTGCTCACCCAGGAAAGCTCGCCCACCTTCAAGAACGGCGAGCGCGTGCGGGTGGCCAACGGGATGATACAGCCGCAGCCGCAGTCGCAGCACTGAGCATGCCACGCTCGGCAGCGCGGCGCCAGGCGCGCTTCAGTAGGCGCGCTCGAGCCGGCAGCCTTGCTGCGCCAACAGCGCTGGCAAGCCGTTCGCGCCGGGCAGGTGCAGCAAGCCCACGCCAATGAAGCTGAGCTTGTTCGCGCCGATGATGGCCGCGATCGGCCCCGCCATGGCCCGATTGCGGCGCTCGAGCAGCGTCTGGCGCGTGAAATCCGACACCAGGCCGCCGCCATCGGTGGCCGCGCGCAGCTGCGCCTCGATCATGTGCGGGTCGCCCGAATACCAGGCCGCGATGATGTCTTGCGACTTGCGCAAGGCGCTGCCGTCTTCGAGGGCGCGCAAACATTCGTTCAGGTAGCGCTCGGCGTCGCGCTCGCCCAGCGTGTCGAACAAGGCGAGCTGCGAATCCGCGCTTTCCAGCTCGATCACCGGCGTGCCTCGCTTGTGCGCGCTGGCGAGCAGGAAGCTGTCGATGCCGGCGCTGCGCTGGTAGCCGCTACGGTCGAGCTGCAAGCCCAGCAGCAAGTTGGCCAGCAGCCAAGGCTTGTAATGGTCCACGCTGGCCAGCGCGATGCCCGCCTCATGCAGGGCGTGCGTGAGCGCGGCCAGTGTCGCCGCCTCGACATGCAAAGCGATATGGTCGCCCGCGCCATAGCTGGCGCGCCGCAGCAAGGCGCGCTGGTAGGCGGCGCCGGCCTGTTCTTGCGCCCGCGTGTCGAGCTCGACGACCAGCTTGTCGGCCTGGGCCAGCGCGCCATCGACCATTGGCGCGAGCGGATAGAAGGCCTGCGTGCCCACATGGAGGGTGCCGAACAGGTAGCCGATATGGCCGTGGCAATTGGCCCGATACATCGTGCCGTGCGGCGCCGCCGACCAAGCCGCGCCAGCAGGAAAAGCGTCGTCGTTCGGGGCGAACAATTCGGCACGCGCCGTTCCCCACCCCGCCAAGCAGCACATGCCCGCTGCCAGCATTGCCCATCGCCACCATCCGCGCGCCATTCCCACTCCGAACCCATCGTTACCACATCGAATGGTAAAACACGATGTATGCCGCACGGCACGGCGCGCGCAAAAAAATTCTGACAATGACGGCGCGACAAGGCGGCCTGCGCGCAGCCCACGCGCGCCCCGGCGTCAGGCGCGCCTCATCCCAGCTCCAGCCACAGCGGACGCAAGCGCCCGGCCACCTCGGCCGCCGGCCAGTCCAGGTCGAGCGTCAAATCTTCCAGTCCATGCCCGGTGAGCAAAAAGGTGTCTTCGATCTTGTTGCCTGCCACGCTGGGATTGAAAGCGAGCGCCATGCCGCAGCGCATTTCGAGCGCGCTGGCCGCGGTGGCCAGCATTTCGCGCGCCTGGTAACCGCTTACTCCGCCTTGGTGATGCTCGGCGATCGCCTGTTCGAGCCCGGTATGGCGATACGCTTGCGCCAGCGCGTGGTAGAGCGCCGCCAGCGCATTGCCAGGCACGCAGGCGGCCAAGCCGGTCGCTTCGATCCCCATCAGCTCGGCCTGCCCGGGCGGGGCCGCGCCGAACGCGACGAAGCGCGTCAGATTGGCGTACAAGCCATAGTTTAACATACTCATACATTAAACATGTTATTTATGCATCAAACTGTTTCGCGTACCGTTCGCCATGATTTCGCCATGCAAGGCGAGCCTGGAACGCGCAGGGAAGGCAGGGTTGGCGGCGCAGAAGCGCTCAGGGCAGCGCTTTGCCCTTGACCGGCTTGGCGTCCGACGGCGCCGCTTTGAACTCGCTGTCGATTGCCTTGTTGATCCGCGCCATCACCTCAGGCGACACGTCCTTGCTGCAAACGATATAGCGCGTCAATCCCGGCGGCATGTCCGCATAGTCACGTTGCAAGATGCCGCGCAACGCGGCACTGTGTTCGCGGAAATAGTTCAAGTCGTCGCGGTCGATGAACATGAACGACACGCGCGCCGCGCCCACCATGCGCATCATGGTGGCCGGCTCGACCGTGCGCCGCACCACCGTGTTGGCACTGCTGGCGATCAGCTGGTCGATCTGCGCGCCATAGGAAACGCCATCGACCACGCCCAGGGTCAGGCGCGCGTCGCCCAATAGTTGCGCCAGCGAAGCGTGCGAGGACGCCCCGGCAGCAGCCTCGGGGGAGAGCAAGATCGTGTGCGGCGCATCGACATGAAATGGCGCGCTGAATTGGGAATAGGCTAGGCGCTCGGGCAAGTGGTACCAGCCAAAGGAGCAATAGTTGGGCTTGCCCGCTTTCAGATTGGCCCAGATCCGCTTGGCCGGCTCGCGCACGAAGCGCGTTTCAACGCCGGCGGCATCGAAAACCCGGTGCGCGCGCTCGAGCAGCACGCCCTTTTCGACCCCGTTCTCGACATAGTGCAAGGGCGCCTTGTCGCGCCACGCGACCGTCAAGGGTGGCGCGGCGGCGCTCGCCGCCACACACAAGACGCATTGCGCAAGCGCGCTCAGCGAGGCTGTCAGGAAGGTCCGGTTCATCGTGGAGCCATCATAAGCGCGGCGCGCGCAATTGTCTAAGCGAATCTGCTGAAGTCGACCGGACAAGGCAAGGTCGACAACGGGCGAACCGTCTGTACCCAGCTCAAACGTGTGAGCCGAACAAAGCAGGCGGACAATGATCCTACCGTAGGTGTTCTTGCATTTTCCATGCTACCGCCGCACCCGACGCCGAAGGACCTCAATGGCATTGAAACGGCTATTATGCATCGCGCCGGGCGGCCCCGGCACCCTCGCCTGCCACGGCATCGCCTTGCCCCACTGGGACGTCTGCTGCGTCGCGGGCCTGCGCGAGGCGGCGCGCGCCCTGCGCACGGCCACCTACCCGGTCGGCTTGCTGGTCGACAGCATCGATCCGGCCAATCATGCCGAGCTCGCGCTTTTTTTGCGCGCGCAGGCGGACATGCAATGGCTGGGCGTGTGCGCGCCCGCGGTGCTTGAGGCGCGCGCCTGCCGCGACCTGATCGCCGACCATTTGTGGGATTTCCACACCGAGCCGGTCGACCCGGCCAGGCTGGCCGCGGCGCTTGGCCATGCGCACGGTTGCGCCCTGTTGCGCCAAGCGCCTCCCGCGGCGGGCGCGGCAGCCGCGCCAATGATGCTCACCGGCCACAGCGAAGCCATCGTGCGCCTGCGCGCCCAGATCCGCAAGGTCGCCAGCGTCAACGCGCCCGTGCTGATCTGGGGCGAGAGCGGCAGCGGCAAGGAGGTGACGGCGCAAGCCATCCATGCCAGCTCGGCGCGCGCGCACGGGCCCTTCGTGCCGATCAACTGCGGTGCCATGCCCGCCAGCCTGATTCAATCGGAACTATTCGGTCATGCGCGCGGCGCCTTCACCGGCGCGGCGCGCGACAAGCCCGGCCTGATCGAAACGGCGCAAGGTGGCACCATCTTCCTCGATGAAATCGCCGACTTGCCGCGCGAATTGCAATCGAACCTGCTACGCTTTTTGCAAGAGAAGACCCTGTATCGGCTCGGATCGACCCGCAGCATCGAAGTCGACGCGCGCGTGGTCGCCGCTTCCCACGTGCGCCTGCAAAAGGCGGTGGCGCGCGGCGCTTTCCGCGAAGACTTATATTACCGCCTCAATGTCTTGCCCATCGACGTGCCTCCGCTGCGCGAGCGGCGCCCCGATCTGGCCTTGCTGGCGCAGCATTTCTTCACCACCTACGCAAGCGAGCGCTCGCCGCGTCTGCGCGGCTTCTCCAACAGCGCGCTGCGCGCGATCGCCGAGCACCCGTGGCCGGGGAATGTGCGTGAACTGATCAACCGCACCCGGCGCGCGATGGTGATGGCCGAGGGGCGCCTGATCGGCCCGGACGACCTCGGCCTGGGCATGCAGGCGCAGCGCGCCGATGGCGAAACGCTCGCCGCGGCGCGCGTGCGGGCCGAGCGCGCGGCCATCTGTGCCAGCCTCGAACGGGGTGGCCCGAACATCACGCGCGCCGCGCGCGAACTGGGGGTTTCGCGCATGACCTTGTATCGTTTGCTCGACAAACACGGCATCGCAAGCTGAACCGCGTGCAGGTCCAGGCCGCGCCCGCGCGCCGCCGCACGCGCGTGGGCTTGTCTTGCCCATCGTCCCTCGTTCGCGCCCCGCTCCCCGCGCCCGCTCCCGCTTGCCGCGTCCCGCCCTCCATCGTTCGAGCTTGCCAACCGGGCGCAACGCCCGCTCCTAGCGCACATCCTTGGCCGCGCCGGCCGTGTGCTTTGTCGACGCTGCGACAGTTGGCAATGCCCGGCGGCGGCGCCGCGCGCGTGCCGCCGCGCCCGTTCCAGCGCGCCTTGCGCGGCGCCAACGACACAGCCGTGCGACAGACTGAGGATGAGCAATTGTGCTCGAGCGCGCCACGCAAGCCATTGATACGCTTGCCGATTTTTCGCCACCTGTTCGATTGGCCAGGGTCGCGCCCGTTTCACTGTCTCGGCGCTGTGACAGCGCACCGGGCCGCGCCCGCTCCGGTTCAGGGCGCCGCGTTTCCGCATGGTCAGTCGAGTCCGGTTTTTCCCTTTAATTTCAATCGCTTACCGCCGCGTCTGGTACAGCTGGCATCAAGCTTGCGACATCGTAGCTGGCTTAGCCAAGGTGCCGAGCTCACATTCTTGACCAACTCTTTCAAAGGGACACCTATGAAACGCACACTTCTTGCAGCAGCGATCGCGCTGGCATTTGGCGCAGGTGCACAGGCTGCCACTGTCAACAACACGGCCCGCGGCATCAACGCCCAAGCGGCCACCCTGAGCAACACCCAGGCCGGCTCGGGCGTCAACGCCAACGACAATTCCTCGGCCAGCCAGGACGCGTCGGACCGCAGCACCGCCAAGAACAACAGCGTGGGCGACGCCGCCGCCAGTGCCGTCGGGGCGGCCGCCGCGAATAACGGCGCCAGCGCCAGCTCGAGCGTGGCAAACGCCTTCAACACGGCCACCGCAACGGCCACCAGCACCCTCACCGGCACCGTCACCGGCAACACGGTGGGCAATATCGGCAACAACGCCTACAACCTCGGCAGCAGCAACGGCGGCACGGCGGCCGGTGGCACAGCCGGGGCCGGCACGGGTGGCGCGGCCAGCGGAACCGGCGGCGCCGGCGCTGGCGCTCTGGGCGGCGCGGCCGCTTCCGGCTCGGCCGGCGGCAACGCCCTCAACGGCAGTGCCTCGAATGGCACGGCGGCGGTCGGACCTGCCAGCGGCGGGGCCGGTGGCGCGGGCGGCAGCGCGTTCGGCGCCGCCAGCGGGGCCGGCGGGGCCGGCGGCGCTGGCGGGGCCGGTGGCGCCGGCGGCG
>JAZKBP010000039.1:0-109420 GCA_040388555.1 Pseudomonadota bacterium | reverse complement strand
TAGTGCTGCAACCAGTGTGAAAGTAGGTTATCGTCAGGCTTTTATAGTGAAAAAAAACCCGCGTCGCCTTTGGCTTCGCGGGTTTTTTTTCGTCTTCATAGCCCATAATTGACTTGAATGTGGCGCGGCGCCGTCTGATTTAAATTGCCGCCAGATAGGCGCCAATAAGATTAAGCACGACTTCTTCCTGGGCGCGCGCCGCCGCCATCGTCAAATTCGCCGTTTTCGACGCGGTAGCAATCGCCATTTGTAGCTCTGGCACCAAAATCGCGAACTGTCCGCCGAAACCCCAGGCGATTATTACATTCTTGCCCGCCATCGTACCGTTCCACCATAGATTTCCATATCCAATCTGGCTAAAGGAGGCCTCATGCCCAAGGCTGCCACCAATGAGGTTCGATTGGCTCGTCGTCAGCCACTCGGCGGGCACCACGGACTTGCCCTGCCACTGCCCGCCTTGCATCGACATCCAAGCTATCTTCATCAGGTCGCGGGTTCGCAGGTGCAGTCCGAATGAACCAAAGTTCTCGCCCGCGGTATTGGCTACCCAGGACGACTGCTTAATACCGAGTGGCCCAAACAAATTGTGGGTGGCAATCGCCTCCTCGTTCATGCCATATGCGTTCGCCAGAATAGGCGAGAGCAAGTGCGATACAGCGCTACTGTAGTTCCAATGGTTTCCATGTCGGGTTCCATCGGAAGGCAAACCGAGGGCACTCAAGGTCAGCGTCTGCGAAGCGAGCATAGCTTGTTGCGCCGTTTCATTCCAAGCCAGTCCGCTTCGCATCGTCAGCACGTCACCTAATGTCACGTCGCCAGCGACTGAATTGGGAACCATTGCAATTTCTCTTGGCAGAAGTGCGCGCAAGGTATCGGAGGTGCTGGCGAGCTTGCCATCGCGAAGCGCTGTGCCGACCAGCAGACTGCTGACGGTCTTGGTGATCGACTCGACTTCCTGCATGTCTGAGGACTTAGCGCCATTGAAATAGGACTCTCCTACCATCACCCCATTTCTAACGACAAGTAGGCTAAATAGGAAAGGAACCTTTGCGGCACCGTTCATTAATTGCAGCATGGTCGCCGACGTCAAGCCTTGGCTCTCCGGCGCGCCGGTTGGCCAGTCGTCGGCGGGGATGGCCGTCGGGACGGTATCGTGTACCGCGTTTTGAAACGCATCGGACGAGGCGCTTCCACCACTGCCACCACCACAAGCATGCAGAAATGGCATCAGTGCGCCGAGGGCGAGTATGTCGCGTCGAGTTGTCACTATTTGTTCCTTGTGGACTTGTGTGAGGTGAGCTGTTGCAGCTTGTCAAAGCGCCCCTGTGCGCCGGCGATTTTGTGGCAAGCGTAGAGCACTTGTCCCATCACAATGAAGGTAAAGGAATGGAGGGGGCAAAAGCGGCGATCAGGAAGGGAAATCCGGGGATGAGGGTATCCGGCCGAAAGCCATCAGACATCGCCGTGTGCAGTTAACAGCTTGCTGGCACGACGTATAGTAAATGATTCTTCGAATGCGACGCCAGGTCGAAAGAAAACCCGCTTTGCCTTGGGCATCGCGGGCTTCTTGGCCTATTAACGTTTCGACTATTGCGGGCGATAAGTCAGCTTGAGCGTGTACGAGGACGCCTTGTAACCATTCAAAAGCACATATATGTCGCCATTCGCGCTCATACTCACTGTGCAAGTTTCCGTACTGGTCGAACCGTCCGATTTACAGGTGTAGGTGGAAGTTGTCGGAACTGACGTTTTGCGCACATACACGTCGACGTCGCCGGTCCCAGTCGTTTCGGCCTTGAAGCTTCCGCCAGCCCCCACTTTATACGGACCGAAGGACTTCTTTTGCCCCAGCGCTAGCGTCCCGGAAAACGTCTCCACCTTGTCCGGCGTTGGTAGCGTGCCGGCGCCATCGCTGCCCAATTCAACCGCATAGGCAAGCGCCAGGCGCGCGAATTTCAATGCATGCAAGGCTTGGTTGCCTGTGTTCGCAAACGTGTCGTTGGCCGAGTGAATGTAGGGATCATATTGCGCCATCGTCGATTCGAATGGCAGCGAGGTGGCGTAACCCTGGGCATTCCACGAGGCGTGATCCGAACAGCCATAGCCGCATTTGTCGTAGCCGATGCTTAGCGTCGGCAAGTACGTCGCGGCCAGCTTGGCCATGAAATCGTTCTGCAGGCTGTCGGTGTAATCGGTGTAGATGTAGATGTCATTCGCCGAACCTTTGTAGTTCGTCATGTCCAACTGCATGACACCAACCACGTTCACATTGTTCGCCTTGAAGTTCTGGGCGATCTCCTGCGATCCACGCAATCCCACTTCCTCGGCCGCGTAGCCTATCATTTTTATGGTGCGGCGTGGTTTATAGCCGTTCGCGATCATCGCCCGCAAGGCTTCCGTGATACTGGCGATCCCGGACGCATCGTCGTCCGCGCCGGGCGCCCGTGTCGTCTCGGTGGTGCCGGCGGTATTGATCGAATCGAGGTGGGCGCCAAGCACCACGACTTCGGCCGCGTTGTCGCTGCCGGCAATCGTCACGATCACCGACTTCTGCGGAAAGGCGCCATGCGTAAATTGCGCTACCGAGATATCGCTGCGGCCGGCCGCCATGCTTGTCCATTTTTGTTTGAGCCAGTTCGATGCGTCGCTACCGCCCGCAGTGGTGTAATAGCGATTGGTATAGGTCGACATATCGATAATCGTCTGCGCGATATTGCTGTCCTGTAGTTGCGACAGCATTGGCGTGACGACGGCCTGATTGTCCACCACATAAGTGGGGCGCGTGATGGCGGCCAGCGTATTTGCCGTGGGCATCGCCAGAGCTTGCATACCGGCGCTTTCGCTTGCATGAAACATGAATCCGCCGCAGCGCTTGAGCTCATGGTGAACTGCCGCCGATAGCTTCAACATTTGCTCCTCATCGACTTCGACCAGATGGATCTTGTCGCTCCCCATGCGGGACTGGCTTTCCCGGCCAATCGCTTGGGGCGCGATCGTTTTTAGTTTTGCATAGGCGGCGTCGCCAACCGTGATCCATATTTTCTTCGCATCCGATGCCGAAGCGCCACCAGCGCCGAGCAATAGACCTGCCGTGAGCAAAGCGAGCAATCGTGCGCTCGCGCGGGGAAAGTCCCGCGCGCTGTTCTCTTGCATCTCCATTATTTTCCTTTTCTTGTGAGGGATTCGATCCCATTGCAAACTGGCCTGCGCCGGTTGACGTGGGCCGCCTTTCAGCCTCACCGCAGCCGTGTCGGCCACGGCGATAGCGACTGAAATCCTTCGGGAGCCCCGCTGGAATCGGCGCCCGTGACAATTCGAGAGAAAGATATGAAAAAATAAATATAGCACTGGAATTCATGATGCGGACACATTCCGTTGCGCCTCGTTGACAAAAAACATCATATAAATCAATTGCTTACGCAAATGTCATGCCTGCTGCGGCAAGCGACATGGGGGTGTGGAAATGAAGGAGTTCGGACGGAAACGCGCGAACAGAGTATGCCGATGAGGGATCGCTCGCTGGTACAATCGGCCCAGCGCCGGCCTGAGCGTTGCCACATTCATGGATACGATGAGCGATGAATTGATACGCAGCACGACCAGCCTTTGTTCGCATTGCAAGCGCAGCGTCGACGCAGCGCTTTGGCGCGTCGGCGGACAGGTGCTCATGCGCAAACGCTGCCCGACGCATGGCAGCGAAGAGGTCGTGATTTCATCGAACGCGGCTTGGTACGACGAAACGATGGCACAGCAGCCGCTACTGACGGCGCCGACTGCGGACCGTCCCGCCAAGCAGGGCTGTCCCTTCGATTGCGGCCCTTGCAGCAAGCACGAACAGCAAGCCCTGCTGCCGATCGTGCCGATCACGTCGGCATGCAATCTCGATTGCCCGATCTGTTACACGCATAACCGCAACAGCGACGCGTATCACATGTCCGAACCCCAGTTGCGCGCCGTTCTTGGACATATACGCCGCACCGATCCCGCGCAGCGCATCATCAACCTGACTGGCGGTGAACCGACCCAGCATCCCGATTTCGAGCGCTTGGTGGCCCTATGCGTCGAAGAAAAAATCAACCGCGTCACGATATCAACGCATGGCTTGCGCTTCCTGAAAGACGAGTCCTTGCTCGAGCGCCTCGCGCAACTCAAGGCGCGCATCGTGCTGTCCTTCGATTCTTTTTCGCCCGACACGAATGTCGATATGTTGGGCGGGAATTTTTTTCAAGCGAAGATGCGCGTGCTCGCCCTGCTTGAGAAATACCGGATCGACACCACCCTGTTGCCGGTCCTGGCGCGCGGCAGTAACGACCATGAAGTGGGCGCCTTCGTGCGCCTGGCGCTGGAAAAGGATTTCATTCGCAGCGTCGAGCTGCACACGATGACCTTCACCGGCCAGGGCGGCGCGCGCTTCGACCGGCGTGGCCGCTACACCACCTACGACGTGCTGGCCGACCTGGAGCGCCAAACCGAAGGCGCCTTGCGCATCGACGATTTCGTGCCCTCGCCATCGGCCCATCCGCTGTGCTACCTGGTCACCTACCTGCTGCGCCTGGACGACGGCCGCTGGATGCCGTTCCCCCGTTTCATGGACAAGGCCGACCTGCGCGCCCTGTTGACCGGCACCCTGTACCTGGAGGCGACTCCCGCCGTCGAGCAGCGTCTGCAGGATGTCATCACGCGCCTGTGGTCGGGCGAGATCGCCTGCGCCGACAGCGAAGCGGTGCTGGTGACGCTGCGCGGCCTGCTCGATCGCATGTTCGCGCCCGGCCTCACCGACGAGGAGCGAACCCGTATTGGCGAACTGAGTTCGAAGGCGATCTACGTCCACTCGCACATGGACGAAGAAACCTTCGACACCGACCGCATTCGCCAATGCTGCGTCGGCATCCGTGAGCCAGACGGCAGTAACATCCCCTCTTGCGCCTACAATATCCTGTACCGCAATCGCGATACCCGATTTTCGCTCGCGCCTGCGGGGCCGGTAGCCACCCTGGGAAGCGGGCGCCTGTGAGCGACGAGCGCGCCATCCTCGACGCGCTGGACCTGCCCGCCGAAGCGTTGCCGCTCCTGTTCGAGCATATCGCCGATTTTTGCCGCGCCCACGGTGGCGCGCATCATTACGCTGACCTGCTCGCGCTGGCCGAGCGCTACCAGCTGGCGCAGCGCGCTCCATGAGATATAACGGACTCCAACTCATCATCGACATGGCGGTGCGCAAGCTGAACCTGCCGGAATTGAACCGCTACCGCGACGCGCTGGTGCTTGGCGCCATACGCGAAGACGTCCGCTACCTGCCGCGCAAGCGCATGATATGGGAGCACTGGTCTCTCAGCCACTTCAGCGGCACCGTGCTCGGGGGAGGCTTCATTCCCTTCCTGACGCGCGGCGCACCGCAACAGGCGCAGCGCTACTTTGACGGCGCGCTCAATGCCGCGCGGGCCGGCCAGCAGGCGCGCGCCTTTGTCCTGCTGGGCATGGCCTCGCATCTACTGATCGACATGGCTTGCCCGGTCCATGCGCGCCGCGTCGCGCATTGGACCGACGGCTACGAATGGTACATCGAGGCGAACTGCGCGAGCTTGGCCGCCTTGCCCTTCGCGCTGGCGGATCGGTCGCGCAGTGCGCGCCACACGGTGGCCGCGCTCGCCAAATTCACCCAGCAATTCGACGCCGATGGCACACATCACCACCTCGGGCTTCTGCTTAAGTGGCTGGGCATGCGCCGCACATTACCGCGCACGCTCTTGCACGAGCAAGCGAGCAAAATCGTTCCGGTGGCGGCCGGCCACCTGGCGGCGCTCTATCTCCACTTCCTCGACACGGTGCGCGCCGCATGAAGCGACTCATCTTTGGCATGCTGTTTGTCCTCACCATCGCCACATGTCTGCGCTTCTTCACGCACTTCAGCGGCGGCGTGGGCGAGGTGTTTGCGCGTATCGCCAGCATCCCAGCCCTCACCTGGGCCGTGCTGGCCATGCTGACAAGCGCCTTTTACGCGCTCGACTGGATCCGTTTTCGCAGTGTTCTGAGCGTACTTGGCTACCGCTTGCGCTGGCGCGACGGCATCGCGCTCACCTGTGTGAGTTACTTCGTCACCAGCCTGACGCCGTCCGCTGAACTGCATACGCCCGCCATGGTGTACATGCTGTCGCGCCGTCTGCGCGTGCCGGTGCCGCAAGCATTGGCCGCGTCTGTCACCAAGAGCATCTACATGACCTTATGGATTTGCCTTGTCGCCTACCTGACGCTTTTCTTCAATCGCACGGTGCCGCTGCCAGCGCTGCTGCGCGACAGTCTTCCTGTTCTGACATTGCCGCTACTGTTCATCGCGCTGCTGCTCGGCCTGATCGCATTTTTTCCGGCGCCGTTGCTTAGCTTGGTTGATGGCAAGGTGGCGCGCTGGCCGCCTGAGTCGCTGATGCGCAAGCTCGCCGCCGGCATCGCGCAAAGTGCCGCGTCGATTGCCGCCATCGGTAGCTCGCGTCACCGCCAGCATGCGCTGTGCCATGCCGCGTCGATCACCTTCCTGCTTACCTACGTGGCCATCGGCTCGATACTCGCGAGCGCGCTGGGTTTTTCGCTTTCGCTTATGCAGGCCTTGACGATTTTTTCGACCAGTTTGATGATTGCCTACCTGGCACCAGTCCCTGGTGCGATCGGCGTGACGGAAGTAGCCACCAGCTACATGCTCGACCCGCGCCTGACGCCAGACGGCATGGCTGTCAGCCTGACCCTTCGCATCCTGTGCTGGTATCTGGTCGCGTTTCCCGGCACCTTGGTCTTGTTGCGGGAGTTTGCGCGCGACGGAAAGTGGTCCTTCCCGCGCTTGTTCAAATAGGGTGTAAGCCACGCCGGCGGTTCAGCAGCCACCATGCCGTCAGGAGCTGGGCTTGCATCACCAGCACGTTAAAGGCAAAGCCTAGCCAGATGCCCAGGAAAGCGAGCGGCTCCCACGGATGGAATGCCAGATTCACATTCATCGCTGGGGGCGTTGCGTAGTGTGCCACGACGACCGCAGCGATAAACGCGAGCTGCGCCAGCCACGGTGTGGCGCGCGGTAATTGCGCATGACGCCATGCCAACCAGCCAAAAGTCGGCGCGAGCAGGTGCAGCAGGAACGAGGCCCAAGTGGTATCTCCGCCGTTCAGCAAGTGCAGCGAATACGTCGGTATCGCGACCGCAATATGGTAAAGGAAGCCCACAGCCGATAGGGCGGGTAAATCCAGCAGCAGTCCAATCGCCAGGATGGCGGCGCTGACATGGCAGATCCACAGCATCTCCGGGAGCACGCCACTGCGCGCCTTGGCGACCGACAGCGCCGCCAACAGCGCGAGCAGAATCGCGCCCTGCAAACGCTTCACCCCAAGCCTCCAGTGAGGGAAATGCGGCTACCATTCATGTAGGTGTTTTCCAAAGCCATCCAGCGCAGCGCACGCGCCGCTTCGGCGCAGGTGCCGGCGCGGCCCAGTGCGGCGTAGCGCCGGTACTGTTCACGCAGCGCAGGCGTCAGATGCGCCGAAATACCGCCATCGAGCACGCCGACCGCCGCCAGGTTGACGAGGATGCCCTTGGGCCCGAGTTCCTTTGCCAGTGCCATGGTCAAGCCCCACATGGCGGCCTGGCTGGCGGCATAGTGGGCTGGCGCGGGCACCGCTTCTATGCCGTCGAGCGCGGCCACCAGCAACAGGCTGCCGCGCAGTCCACGCTGCGCCATCTGCTGGGCGCATTGCAAGGCGGCGCGGCCATGAATGGCATGTACCTCGTCCCAGGCCTCGCAGTCGATGGCTTCAAGTGCGATGGCCGGCGCGATGCCGGCGCAGTGGACCACGACCTCCGGCAGCATCTGGTCGCGCTCAAGCGCATCGAACAAGGTGGCGACGGCGTCGCGCTGGCGCAGGTCGGCCGCGTAGGCCGGGAAGCCAAGCTCGCCGCTAAGCGCGCCAGCCGTGCCGGCCTGGGAGCAATAGGTGAAAGCTGCGCTGGCCCCATGCTGTGCAAGCTCGCGCAGCAGGGCCTGGCCCAGCATGCCGCTGCCGCCCAATACAAGGACGCGCTTCATTGCAGGCTCCATAGGTAGTCGAGCGTTTCACCGAGCGCTTCGGCAAAGGCCAGCAACTCGGCATCGGGTGTGGTGAACGGCGGCTGCAGGCGCAGCACGTGCCAGGCATGGCCGCAAATCTGGGTGATGAATCCAGCTTTGTAGAGACGATGCACGGCAAGCAGCCCAATGGCCGGTTGGCGTGCCAGCTCCGGCAAACCGAGGTAATCGAACTGGTAGCAGGGATGGTCGGGCACCTTCAGCTCGATCCCCATCAGTAGGCCTTCTGCGCGTATGCCTGCCAGCAGCGCAGAGGCGCCGATGCTGAGTTCGAGCGCACCACGCAGGAGCTCACCCTTGCGCTGCACTTCGGCGAGCATGGTTTCGTCAAGCAGCGCGAGCGCCGCCATGCCCGCGACGCACGCCATCGCATTGCCGCTGAAAGTGGACGCGTGGACTTCGGCCAGCGCCATTTGCCCATACACGCGATCGAATATCGGGCGCCGCGTCAGCATGGCCGACAGCGGCATTAGTCCTCCGCCGAGCGCCTTGCCGAGCATGATGACGTCCGGCCGACGCGGCCAGCGTTCGCTGCGCAGGAAGCTTCCCGTGCGGCCGAGCCCGGTCTGGATTTCGTCGGCTACCAGCAGCACGCCTGTCGCCCCAGTGCCGGCGCAGAGCTGGTCCAGATACGCGTCATCGAGTTGGCGCACGCCCGATTCGACCTGGACCGGTTCGACGACGATGGCCGCCAACTGCGGATCGGCGAGCGCCTGCGCGAGCGCCGCGCGGTCGCCGAAGGGGAGGGCATCGACCTGCGGCAGGTGCGGGCCGAACCCGTCGCGGTACGGCCCGGTGTGCATCATCGCCACGCTGCCGTAGGTGCAGCCATGGTAGGCGCCGCTCAGATACGCGATGCGTGGGCGCCCGGTGGCGCCGCGCGCCAGCTTGAGCGCTGCTTCAACCGCTTCGCTTCCGCCGCTGGCGAAGTAGGCGGCGTCGTAGCCGCTGTGGCGATGCAGCTCGCGCGCCAGCATGCCCGCGTAGGGGCTGATACCAGACGGGTAGAACGAAGGCGTGTCGCCTTGCAGGAAGCGCATCAGCGCGGCCTGGATCGGCGCGGCGCGATGTCCGAACGCCTGCGTACCCCAGCCGGACAGCATGTCGGTATAGGCGCGTGCGTCCGCGTCGATCAGGCGGCCTTCGGCCACCGCGCACAGCTTGAACGGTTCTCCGCTCAGCTCCGCCCGGGTGGCCACCAGCGGATGGACGAAGCGGCGAAAGTCTTGATAGCCCTGCTGCAGGCTGGCGTCCATCACAGGCCTCCGTCAAAGCTGATGCGGGCGCCGCTCATGAAGCTGTTTTCGCTCGAAACGAGCCAAGTTGCCAGCGCGGCCGCCTCTTCCAGCGACCCCATGCGGCCAGCCGGGCAATTCGCGACGTATTCATCGCGCCGATGCTGCGGTGCCTGCTGCCCCAGTCCGGCCGCCAGCAGTCCGGCCGACAGGTCGTTGACGGCGATGCCGTAGCGGCCCACTTCCTTGGCCAGCGCGCGCGTCATGCCCTGCAGGCCAGCCTTGGCGGCCGCGTAGTGGATGGGTGCTTCGACGATGCGCTCACCCGCGATCGAACCGATGTTCAGGATATGCCCCGCCTTGGCGCGCAACATCGGGCGCAAGGCGGCGCGCGAAAAAATGTACGGGCCCTTCATGCAGGTGTCGACTACGCGGTCCCAGTCCGCTTCCTCGAGTAGCGCGATCGGCAGGATCTGCATCACGCCCGCGTTGTTGACCAGGACATCGAGCCCGCCCCATTCCTTGACCACGGCGTCCACCGCCGACTTCGCATGGGCGCTATCGGTCACGCTGCCCTTGAACACCATAACCGGTGCGCCGATCTCGGCCAGCATCGCGCGCGTAATCTCCGCTTGCGCGTCTTCTTTCAGGTAGGTGAAGGCCACCTTGGCGCCGGCGTGCGCGAACGCCAGGCAAATAGCGCGCCCGAGGTTGCGCGAGCCGCCCGTGACCAGACAGCGCTTTCCAGCCAGGAGGGGGGCTCGCTCGTGTGCTTGATTGCTCAACGCTTATTCCGATCGCATCCGTGTGCCCAGATCGATGAGCGACCTTGCGGTGGCGCCTTGACCGAGCGATTGAGAAAAGCCGCGGCACAAGGTCCAGCAGTCCTGGCAGTGCGCGACCGTGTCGAGTCCATTCATCTTCGCCACCAGCTCTGTCAGTGGCTTCTCGCGCACATTACCCACCGTCGAATCGATGCGCTCGATGCATGGCGATACATTCCCCAGATGATCAATGTTAAAGGACTGCTCGCCAGCGTGACAGGTCGGCATGGGGCCGCGCTCGAGAAACGCGTCCATCCGCGACAGGTAGTCGCGAAACGCGCGCAAGTGGGGGTAGCGCTCCCACAGGTCGAGCATCATGGTGCCCAGCGAGCCTTGCGGTACTTGATCGTCGACGCTTTTGCCGCGCCTGAAGCCATCGGTCGACAGCAGCGTGACGCAATGCCCGACGCCGCGCTCGGCGCTCATGCGCAGCAGCGTTTCGATGTCGTCCTGGTTTTCCTTCATCAGGATGGTCATGACATGGACTTGGGCGCCGCCGTGCGGTGCCTTCGCGCGCAGGATATCGACCGCACGCCAGGCCTGGTCGAAGGCGCCTTGCAGGCGCCGCTTGCTGTCGTGGCGCTGCGCGTCGGGAAAATCGATCGACACACCCACTTGCGCCACGCCGGCCTCGAACAGACCATGTGCCTTGGCTTCGTCGACAAACCAGCCGTTTGTGTATAGCACCGGCACGTGCCGCTTGCCGAATACGCGCACGATGTCGACGATGTCCGGCCGCAGCAGCGGTTCCCCGCCTTCCACCGACACCAGGAAGCAGCCGATGGCCGCCATTTCGTCGGCCAGGCGGCGATAGTCGTCCACCGTCAGCTCCAGCCGCGGCGCCACACCGTTCGGCCAAAAGTCGCAGAACGAGCAGCGCATATTGCAGCGGTTGGTTACCTGCAGCAGGACGTGAAACGGGCGCTTGCGCACCAGGCCACCAAGAAAACGCAAATCGCGGCTGGCCTTGTTGATGAAACCGATACCTTGTGGCTTGTTCAAAAGCGCCATCCATTCCTCCATTGCGAACCGACTCGCCGTGTGACATCCGTGACGATGGGTGCGACGCTGCGGTATTGATCGATAATGCCGGCGACCGTGTCGACCACGTTTTCTATTTGGGCGGCGTCGATCGTCAACGGCGGCTCCAGGCGCAGCACGCTCCAGCGCGAAGCCGCTGGCTGGCACAGGATGCCCGCCTCGAGCATTTTCACGGCGACCCACTGCCCGAACATGCTCTCGCTGATTTTTCCCACCAGCGCTGGCGCCAGTTTGTCGAGCCAGCCGCTGCCTGTCGGGCCGAACTCGATCCCCACCAACAGGCCGCATCCGCGCACATCCTGCACCAAAGGGTGGTCAAGCAGACGGCGCCGCAGGCCATCGAGCAGCTGCGCGCCGCGTTCGGCGCTGCGCGCGACCAGGTTTTCTTGGTCGATCACTTCGAGCGTGGCCAGCGCGGCGGCGCACGAGAACGCGTTGCCCTGGAAGGTGGAGCTGTGCAGGTCGAAGCGTTCGGCGCTGCCGTAGGCCTGGTCGAACAGCGCGCGCGAGGTCAGCGCCACCGAAATTGGCGCGATGCCGCCGGAGAGCGCCTTCGCAAGACACAGCACGTCCGGCACGAAGCCCTGCGCTTGATAGGCGAACAGTGTGCCCGTGCGGCCAAGGCCGGTCTGGATCTCGTCGAGGATCAACAGGCAGCCGTGGCGCGTGCACAGCGCTTGCGCCTGCCGCAAATAGCCTTCTGGCGCGAGATGGATGCCGCCTTCGCCCTGCAGCGGTTCGACCACGAAGGCGGCCGGCTTGTGCTTCTTGAGTATGTGCTCGAGCGCGTCGAGGTCGCCGAACGGAACTTGGTGGCAGCCCTGCAGCAAGGGCTCGAATGGCTCGCGCAGGCGCGCGCTTCCCATCAGCGATAGCGTGCCAATGGTGGTTCCATGAAAGCCGCCCGCGCAGGACACAAAGGCGCTGCGGCCGGTGGCCGCGCGCGCCAGCTTCAAGCCCGCCTCGACCGCTTCCGCGCCGCTGCTGGCGAACAGGCTGATCTCGAGCGGACTGTCCGCGCGCAGCGCCAGCGCGGCGGCAAGCGCGGCGGCACCGGCGGCCGGGCCGACGTGGCAAAAGTGGAAGGCCTGTTCATCGAGCAGCGCATGCAGGCGCGCGATCAGGCGCGGGTGGTTGTGGCCCAGGTTGACTGAGCCGAAGCCGGCCAGGCAATCGAGATAGCGCCGTCCCTCGCTATCCCATATCCAGACGCCGTTCGCGCGCTCGAACACGCGGCCATAACCGAGCGTTCCCAGCAGCTTGATAAAGGACGGGTTGACGTGTTTTGCGTAGGTTTGCGCGATGGGATGTTCGCTCTGGCTCATGCGGCGCCCAAGCCCAGTTCGGCGCGCAGGCGCGGGTCTGCGGATGGACGCCAGATTTTCTGGTCCATCCAGTAATGGTGGAAGAACAGGCCCCAATACAAGGCCAGGCATGCCTGGGCGCCTTTTCCTGGCACCAGCCAGGCGCCGCCGCGCATGACGTCGAGGCCGACGTACAGCACCGACAGCGCCACCATCAGCGTGTACGCGAGCGCGGGCGCGCGCCCCAGGCGCGCCGACAAGGAATGCGGGTCGGCTTCGGACGCCGCGCGGCGCTTGCCGGTGGCGATCACGATGCCCAGATATTGGATGCCGTGCACAGTTCCGCTCACCAGCGTGGCGGCCATGAAGATCTGTTCCGGCGTGAGCGCGTTGTCAAGCAAGGGCTCGTGCATCCCGACATAGAACATTGAAAATAGCGTCGTGCCAGCGGCGACGATGAGCGCGAACAGGCCCGGTTTGAGCGGTTCGCCGCGCCGTGCCCGCAGTGCCAGTTGCATCGCCCACGCGGCAAGCAGCAGTGCCAGCGCCACGGCACCCGCCGCCAGCAGAATGGACGGTGGCGCGGCGATGCCGAGTACGGCGCGATTGGCCGGATGGATCAGCAGGAACAGCGCAAAGCCGCTCCACAGCGAGATGTGCAACAGACGGCTGTCGAGTTTGCGCGCGCGCGCGTCCGCCCGCCCGAGTCGCTGGTAAATCGACAGCACGCCGTGATGCTGGCGCACCGTGTGATGGTAGGACCACAGTGCGGCGGCGCCCAGGAATAGAGCGAATGGCTCTGGCCGTCCAGAGATCCACGTGGCCAGCAGCGCAAGCGGGCCAGGTAGCATCCACGCCAGGCTGGTGAGCAGCAAGCGTCCCTGTTCACGCCGCATGCGCGCATCGAAGTAAGTGCGCTGCCAGGTCGCGACCAGGTGCGGCCCTTCGACCAGCCCGGTCCACAGGAACCACATCGGCAGTAGCAGCGTTGGCCTGGCCACGGCCAGCGCGCCCGCCAGCGCGGCGAGCAAGCCGCTGCCGAAGAAAAAGGCGAGGTCGAAGCGCGCGCCGCCGATCCAGCCATTCTGTGCTGGTGCTAGGGATGGCGCGCGTGTACTGTCCACCGACACTAGCGCGCGTCCTGCGCCCGTTTGCCCGCGACCAGGCGCGCCAACGTCTGTACTGTGAACAGGCTCAGGATCTGGGCCGGATGCAGGCCGGGCCGGATGCGGTGCGCCACTTCCGGCATCAGCGAACGCAGCCGCTCCAAACCCGCGTCGGAGATGATGCCGCCCGGAGCGAACTGCTCGTCCGTCATGTCGCCGCGCGCTGCGCGTTCGAGCTCGCCGCGCGTGATCTGGATGCCATAGCTTCGCTCCATCTGGAACACGATGTCGAGAAAGTCGAGCGATTCCGCGCCCAGTTCCTCGATCAGGCTGGCCGTCGGAATGACTTGATCGATGCCGATGGCGAGCGACTGCGCCACAATGGCGCGCACCGCGTCCTCGACTTCCTGGCTGTGGGCGATGGCTTCAATTGCGCTCATTTATGCGGGCTCCTCTAAATGTTCTTCGTCGTCGAACCATTGGACCACCTTGTCCAGCGGCTTGCGCGGTTTCTGTTCCGGCCAGTCCTGTGGATAGCCAAGCGCGATGGCACCCACCATATTCCAAGGTTCGGCGATGCCGAGCAGTTTGCAGATGTCGTCGCGCGCGATCATCGGACCGGCCATCCAGCAGGCGCCCAGGCCACTTGCGTGGGCTTGCAGCAAAAGATTCATGACGGCCGCGCTGGTTGAACACAATTCGGCCTGCATCGCGCTGGCGGTATGAAATTGACCAGGATCGGCGCCACCGGACGCCAGCAGGTTGGCGATCAAGTCCGGGAACTCGCGATACTGCGGAATGATGATGGTTGCCGCGCTTAGGAGCGGTTCGTGGAAAAAATCCCCGTAGTTGCCAAAGTCCTCGGCGTGATGGCCGCGCGCGATAATCGCTTTCATCTCCTCGGCGCGCGCGCGCACCGCCGCGACGATCTGCGCGCGCTTGGGCGCCGAACTCACCACGGCAAAGCGCCATGGCTGACGATTGGTGGCCGACGGCGCGCTGGTCGCGGCCATCAACAGGTCCGACAGCGTCGCGCGCGCGATCGGCTTATCGGTAAAGTTGCGTACGCTGCGCCGCGACAGCAGCCAGTCGAGCATGGTCTGATCGTTCATTCGGCTTTGAACCCTCCATCGACATGCCATACCTGTGCCGTCACATAGCTGGCATCGTCGCTGCACAGGAACGCGACGACCTTGGCCACTTCCTGCGCGCCGCCAGCGCGTTTGAGCAGGATGCGCTTGTTGAGTTCTTCCGGCGCCAGCGCGCGGATTTGCGCGCTCATGTCGGTGGCGATCACGCCCGGAGCCACGCCATTGACGCGAATGCCGCGTGGTGCCAATTCGACCGCCAGTGCCTTGGTGAAGGCTTCGACTGCGCCCTTCGACGCTGCGTAATTGCTCTGGCCGCGGCCGGGACGGCTCGCCGCCACTGACGACAGGGTGACGATGGCGCCGCGCCGCGCCGACACCATGCGCCTGGACGCTTGCCGGCAGCAGTTGACGACGCCGCCTACGTTGACCGCGAACACGTCGTCGAAGTCCCCCGCCTCGCTGGCGCCGAGCAGTGTGTCGCGCACGATGCCCGCGCTGCACACCAGCACGTCGATCCGGCCAAGCTCGCGGTCGATTCGATCGAACATCGCCGCCACTTGCGCTTCGTTTGCCACGTCGGCTTGGATCGCGATGCTGTGCCCGCCCACCGCTGCGATCTGGCGCGCCACTTCGGCCGCCGCAGCGCCGTCAATACGGTAGTTGATGACGACGGTGTATCCCTTGGACGCAAGTTCGAGCGCGACGGCCGCGCCAATTCCGCGCGAGGCGCCCGTGACCAGCGCTGTCTTGTTCGTTGACGCCATGCTCATGGGAGCGCTACCCGTACGATGCCGGCCAGGCCGGGCGCGCCGACGCACACGCCAACGGCGCCTTGTGCGCTGGTGGGTTCGGCTTGGATGAGTGGGCGCAGGGGGCCGGCGGTGGGGGTGCGCAGGCCGGCGATTGGCGCCAGCATGCCGCGCCGCAGCGATTCGGCCAGCGCGATGGTTTGAACGACCGAGGTGGCGGCGCCGAGATTTCCCATGGCGCTCATGATACAACAGAGCGGCGCGCTGGCGCCGGCCATTTCGGCCGCCGCGCGCCGCTCGGCCAGGTCTTGCGCCGGCTGCGCCAATCCGGCGCCGTCGATCGCGTCGCCCTTCCTTGCCAGTTGGCGCAGCAGGCGCTCGAGCGTCGCGGCATGCGGCATGGCCGGTTCGCCATCGGCGCCATCCGCCGCTTCCAGCGTGGCGATCGCGGCGCCGTTTTCGCCGCAGCGCTGCAGTACGACGGCCGCCGCCGCTTCGCCCGGAATGAAACCGTGCGCCGCTTGACCATAAGGAGCGCATAGTTGCGGCAGTGGTGCCGTGCTCAAGGCGCCGCGCTGTGCCAGTTCAACCAGTGTCTCCGGTTCGACCAGGCTGTCGTAGGCAACCACCAAGGCCGTGTCGATGGCGCCGGCGTGCAGCGCGCGAATCGCCGCACCGAGCGCCTGGGCGCCCGCGTTGGCACCGCCGAAGGTCGCACCTTCGCCGCGCGCTTTCAATTCCTGCGCTGCCAGCGCGTGCGCGTTGTTCGACAGGTGCTGGAGCATCCAGAACGGATGCAGCAGCAGCAAGCCATTCGCCCAGCCATCGACGCCGCTTGGGTGCTGCCGTTCAAAGGCCGGCATCATGTCGTCCCAGTGGGCGCGCAGGCCGCCGTATCCAAAGAACAGGCCAACCCGGTCGCCGCCATCGAGCCCTGCACTGGTCATCGCCTCGATCGCTGCCTCGAGCGCGTACAAACCCATGCGGCGCAAGAAGCGGCTGTGGCGCGATGGCTGCGGCGGCGCCGCGATGGTCGCCGCCAGCGTGCATGCGTAGCTCGCCGCGTCAAAGTGCGCGTTGACGCCGGCAGCGCGGTCGCCGGCCAGCAGGCGCCGCATGACGGTGTCGATGTCGCCTCCCAGCGGCGTGCGCCAGGCCCAGGCCTTGATGTCAGCTTTCATGCTGGCGTCCCAAAATGAGCGACACGTTCTGGCCGCCGAACCCGAATGAATTGCTCAGGACCGCGTCCACGCTGGCAAGTAGTGGTGTTTCGCCGATCACGTTCAGATCGCACAGCGGATCTTTTTCATGGTGGTGCGCGGTGCCGGGCAGGATTGCGCGCCACAAGGGCAGCATGCAGGCGGCCGCTTCGAGCGCGCCCGACGCCGCCATCAGGTGGCCGACCGCGCCCTTGATCGAGCTTACCGGCACGCGCCGGCCATGCTCGCCGAGCGCACCGACGATGGCGCGCGCTTCGGCCACGTCGTTGAGCGGCGTGCCGGTACCGTGCGCGTTGACATAGCCGATCGCTTCCGGAGCGAGGGCGGCGCGCGCCATCGCCTTTTGCATGGCGCGGCACGCGGCCAGGCCATCCGGGCGCGGCGCGGTGGCGCGGTACGCGTCTTGGGTGCTGCCGAAGCCGAGTACGCGCGCGAGCACCTTGGCGCCACGCGCATGCGCATGCTCTTCCGATTCGAGTACGAACATGGCCGCGCCCTCGCCGATGACGAGGCCGTCGCGCCGGCGGTCGAAAGGGCGGCACGCGTCGGCGGCGTTGCGTGGCGAGGGCGCGCCGAGGCGCGACATGCCGCCCAGGCCGAATGGATTGACCATCGAATCGGCCCCGCCGCACAGCACCACTGTAGCGGCACCGCGCTCGATCAGCGAGGCCGCATGGGCTAGCGCCAGCCCGCCCGCGGCGCAAGCCGACGCGTTGACGATGACGGGGCCGCGCAGGTCGAGCAGATCGCCCAGCAAACGCGCGCACAGGTCCACTTCGGAGCGCAGTCGGATACGCCCAGGATCGGCCACGTCCGACGCGCTCCAGTCGATAGCGTGCGCGTCGAACATCGGTGCGAAGTCGTCCAGGAAAGCCTGTTCGAGGCCAAGCGCGAGCACTAATGCGGCGTCGCCTTGCGCGTCGCCGCAGGCGGCCATGCGCCATGCTTCGCTGGCCGCCAGCAGGCCGAACGCCACTTTGCGGTCGCGCCAGGCTCCGGCATGCTCAAAGCGGTCGAGCACGGCGTGAGCGCGCGCGCCGATGTCCCCCAGGAGCGAGCGCAGCCAGGCATCTTCGATGGCGCCTGGATGAACTTCGCCGGCCACGGTTGTCGGAAAGGCGCGTGCATCGAACGAGCGAATCGGCCCAATCGCCGCGCGTCCTTGTGAAAGGCCATCGAACAAGGGGGCGATGCCGACCCCGAATGCGGACACGGCGCCCACGCCCGTGATCACCGCGCGCGTCATGGACAACTCCGCAAAACCGTCATGCCAATGCCGCCATCCGGACCGGCGCTGAGCACTGCGGCGTCGCAGCAGCGCCCGTGCCTGAGCAGATCGATGGCCGCGCACCAAGCCAGCGCTGGCGTGGCGGCGAGTGCTTCACCCAAGCCTGCGCAAACGTCCACGATGGTGGCGTGCGCGAACACGGCGCGCACATCGTCCCGTAGGCGCGCGTTTGCCGCGGCGTTCGACGACGCAAGGATGATTGAATCGACGGCGCCGGCTTCGCGCAGGAGGCGTCGTACCAATTGAGCATCGCGTTGCCACGCCCGTGCACTGTGAAAAACCGCAGCGCGGAGCACCGCGAGCGCGCCATCGCGCTGGCCGCTTAGCGCGAGCATGCCAGCGCCTTCGCCGGGGACGGCGTCGATCGCGCTATCCAATTGTGCGTAGGTGACGGGATGGAGCGCGGAATCCGCGCCACCGGCGACGGCGTAATCGCATTCGCTTGATTCCACCAGCCAGAGCGCCTCGGCCAAGGCCGCCACGGTGCCCGTGCCGCGCGAATAGAATGCGCTGTTCGGCCCGCCCGTGTCGTTGAGAATGGCCCCATGGCAGAGCGTGAAGTTGTTCATCAACTGGAACGCGAACAGCGGATTGCAAGCCGCCAGCCCGTCCTTGCCAAAGAGGGGCAGCGAGAATTCGTGGTCCTTTATGCTCGCGTCGAGCATGGCTGTGAGCTCCGTCATCGATGCGCCGGACGCGCCGACGCCAAGATAAAAGGCCAGCTCCTGGCGCACGGCGGGCGGCCATGCGGCGTCCTGCAAAGCCAGGCGCAGGGCGACGGCGGCAAGGCGCGCCGGATGCGACATGAGTTTGCGCGCGCGCCCATCGACATCGATCTGCGCGGGGATGGATGGCACTTCCGAGGCCGCCACGGCGCCGTGCGATGCGGCCAATTGCAGCGACGGGCTGAACGCGGCCGCGCCCCGCTGTAGCGCCTCACCCAGGCCGCGCCAGTCGAAGCCAAGCGCGGTGACGGCAGCCACACCGGCCACATACACGGGACGCATGGTGGGCAGCCCGTTCACTGGCAGCACCGCAGCACCAGCGTGCAATTGGCCCCGCCGAAGGCAAATGCGTTGACCATGGCCGTTGTCACCTTCTTGTTGAGCGCGCGGCCCAGCACATGCGGTAGCGCGCAGGCGGAATCGGGATCTGCCAAATTTGCGGTCGGCAGCACCGTGCCGCTGGCGATGGCCTCGTGCGCGCACAGGAAACCGAGTGCGCCGGCGCCTGCGATCCAATGGCCGAGCGCGCCCTTGACCGAGCTGACATGGGCGTCGTCCAGGCAGGGGCCCAGCACGCGCCGCAAGGCTTGCGCTTCAACCGCGTCATTGAGCGGTGTGGATGTGCCATGCGCCTGCACGTAGTCGACCCGTTTGACGCCAGCGGCGGCGAGCGCCGCGCGCATTGACAGCGCCGCGCCTTCGCCATCTGGATCGGGAGCGGTGAGGTGATGCGCGTCCAGGCTACGTCCGGCGCCCACCAGTTCGACGCATGCCGCCCCGCGCTCGCTCGATAGCACGGCCATCGCCGCCCCCTCGCCAACCACAAAGCCGTCGCGCCGCACATCGAAAGGGCGCGACACGCCATGCGCGCTGAGCGCGCCGAGTTTGCCAAAGCCGGCCAGCATCATCGGGTCGATATCCGCGCCGACACCGCCGCACAGCGCGAAATCGCACACGCCAAGGCTGATCGCGCGGGCCGCCTCGGCGATGGCGCTCGCGCCCGACGAGCAGGCCAGCGAAATGGTTAGCGCGGGACCGCCGGCGCCATATTCGCGCGCCAGCACCGAGGTGACGGCGGCCGGCGAAATCAAGGAGGCATCGAAGTGCGCGGCGCTGGCGCGCGCATGCACGCCAAACTGGCGATGGTCGAAACTGGATCCGGCACCGGCGGCGCGGGTCAAGGCAAGCAGCGTCTCGAATGGCGCGCGGCCCGACTCGGCACCCAGGAATACGCCAAGGCGTTCAAACGGCGGCGCGGCGGTGTCGAGGCCGGCCGCCACCCAGGCTTCGCGCGCGGCCACCCGCGCCAGCGCCAGGCGCCGGTCGCCGCTGTGGGCAAACCCATCGATTGCCGCTGCCACTGTGCTTGGGAAGTTACGTACGTCGAAGCCGCGCACTGGACCGATGGCGCTGCGGCCTTCGGCCAGCGCCGCCACCGACTCGGGCCAGGTGCCTCCCAGCGCCGTCAGCGCGCCCACCCCGCGCACGTACACGCGGCGTGGCATCATGCCGGTTCGGCCGATCCGGTCAGCCAGATATTGAGCACCTCGCGGCGGCGCTCGATCAGCTTGGGATTGCTCACGCGCGCGAACGCGAACGCCAGCTCGCCCTCGGCCACCAGGCGTCCGTCAACGCGCGCCATGCCGCGCACCTGTCCGCCGTCCTCGTGCACCACGATGCCTTCGCATTCGAGCTCCATCTTGTCGCCCGCGCGCACCTGGTGCCGGAACTTGGCCCGGTCCACCGTCACCAGCAGCGCGTGCAAGTCGTGGCGCCCGCGCTCGCGCATGCTCGCCTCGAGCAACACACCTCCAAGCTGGGCCAGCGCTTCGAGGATCATCGCGCCCGGCATGACGGGGTGGCCGGGAAAGTGGTCGGCAAAAATATCGTCCGACAGCGAAACGCATTTGACGCCGGTGGCGCGCCGCGGAGGCTCGAGCGTGGTGATACGGTCCAACAGAATATAGCGCATCGGTGCTTATCTTTCTTTCCCGCTGGCGCCGTCGCGCGCATAAAAATTCGCGTCAGACGGCTGATATTTCATGCAAGTCGCGTGCAAGTCGCGTGCAAGTCGGGTTAGCATACTATAAGCTTCCCGGGCGCGGCCAACACATTTTCGGCGCGCCGGTACTTCACTTTCAAAGGCCAACATGGAATGCACCAGCTGTGACTCGAGCTCCGTGCGCAAGGATCGCGCGCATACCTTCTTCATGCATGAGATGGCGGTATGCCCGTCGTGTGCGACGCCGATCGAGTCGCGCGTGGTCTTGCGCGACAACGCCGTGGTGCGCCTGATCCATTGCGCCCAGTGCGGTCCGTCCGAGCAAGACGTGGCGCCGGACGCCAAGGCCTACGTGGCCAGCTTCGTCGCGCACGGCACGCCCGCCCCCGGCGCGGCGGGCGATCACCACCTCAAGCAGACCACGTCGACTTGCCCGGGGTGCCTGGCGCTGATCCAGGCCCAGGTGGTCATCCGCGACAACAAGGTCTACTTCGTCAAGGACTGCGAAAAGTGCGGCCCGTCCGAGGCCCTCGTCTCGGAAGACGCCAAATACTATGTCGACGCCTATTCCTACGCGCGCGCCGGTACCGAGCCCCTGGTGTTCGCCACCGAAGCCGACAAAGGCTGCCCGACCGACTGCGGCACCTGCGGCGACCACGAACAGCACACCTGCCTGCCGATTATCGAAATCACCGATCACTGCAATCTTGAGTGCCCGGTCTGCATCGTCAACAACACCAACGCCAACCACCTGTCGAACGAGGCGTTCACGCGCATGATCGACACCCTGGTGCGCAACGAGGGCCAGCTCGAATCGATCGCGCTCTCCGGTGGCGAGCCAACCAGCCACCCGCGTCTGCTCGAACTGCTCGACATCGCCACGCGCGAGGAAATCGGGCGCGTCGTCATCATCACCAATGGCTTGCGCCTGGGCCGCGATCGCGCCTTCGCCGAAAAAATCAAGGCCAAGGGCGCCTACATCGCGCTCCAGTTCGACGGCTTCACCGCCGACACCCACGAGAAAATCCGCGGCCGCGACCTGTGCAAGGAGAAGGCCGCCGCCCTCAAGATGCTCAAAGAGCTCGACATCCCCACGCAGATTATTTTCGTGGCCGCGCGCGGCGTCAACGAACACCAGATCGGCCAGGTGGTCGACCTGTTCCTGTCGGAGGACCACTTCCTGTCGCTCAATTTCCAGCCTGTCGCCTTCACCGGTGCCGGCGGCGGGCAGTTCGCGCACGATCCGATGGACCGCCTGACCATCCCCGGCGTGATCAAGGCGATCGAGGAACAAACCGAAGGACGCTTGAAGACCAGCGACTTTGCGCCCCTGCCATGCTCGCATCCCCAATGCGTTTCGCTGACTTACCTGCTGCGCCTGAACGACGGCAGCCATATTCCCTTTGGCCGCTTTGTTGACTTCCGCACCCACGGCACCTTGCTGCGCTCGTCCGCCACGCTTGGCGCCTCGCCCGAAATCCACGAGGCGATGAGCGACGTCGTGCATGACGTGTTCGCGCGCCAGGATGAACTCGAGCGCGCGCCGGAGATCCTGGCCGCCTTGCGCCGGTCGATCGACGTGATGTTCCCGGACCGGCCGGTGAGCGCGAAAGAGGCGATTCGTCTGGGTGAGAAGCAGGCCAAGTCGATCTTCCTGCACCACTATATGGACCGCCACGATTTCGACCTCGAACGCCTGCGCAAATGCTGCCACCACTATCCGCAGGTGGACGGGCGCATCATGCCGGCCTGCGGCTTCAATATGTTCCACCGCGGCGCGGCCAAGGGCCCGGACACCGAACTGGCCAGCTGGGGCAAGAAGCCGTGGACCACCGACGCGCCAACGCAGGTGGTGCAGTTCCACCGCACCGATACGCGCCAGGCGCTCACCGGCATCGGCGTGGGCGAGACGCCCGCCAAGGCGCCGCATTCGATCGGGCTTGGCGGCGCCAAACCGGTCATCATCAAGTGAGCGGCATGCTCGCTGGGCGCACCGCCCTGGTGACGGGCGGCTCGCGCGGCTTGGGGCGCGCCATCTGCCTGGCGCTCGCACGCGAAGGCGCCAATGTCGCCTTCAACTTCACGCGCGCGCAGGACGATGCCGACGCC
This sequence comes from Pseudomonadota bacterium, assembly GCA_040388555.1. Lineage (GTDB taxonomy): Bacteria > Pseudomonadota > Gammaproteobacteria > Burkholderiales > Burkholderiaceae_D > Telluria_A. Next base: position 86,625 of record JAZKBP010000039.1, on the reverse strand, counting down.
GTGCTGGCCGCCATCAAGGCGATGGGCGTGCAAGCCTGGGCCTTCAAGGTCTCGGTGCTCGACAAGCCGGCCATCCAGGACATGGTGCGCGCGATCGAGCGCGAGGCCGGCACCATCGACATCCTTGTCAACAACGCCGGCATCGGGCAGGTTGTTCCGCTGGCGCTGATGGAAGAGGAAGACTGGGACCGCATGATGAATACCAACGTCAAAGGCGCCTTCCTGTGCACCCAGGCTGTCCTGCGCGGCATGATCCACCAAAAGCGCGGGCGCATCCTCAATATCAGCTCATTGGCGGGGGTGAAGATGATGCAGGCACCCGTCCACTACAGCGCGGCGAAAGCGGCCTTGCGCGGCATGACCGAGGCGCTGGCCAAGGAAGTGGGGCGTTACGGCATCACCGTCAATTGCCTGGCGCCTGGCGTACTCAACGAAGGCGTGAGCGGCAACCTGCCCGCAGCCAAGCAGGACGAATACCTGCGCCACTGCGCGCTCGGCCGGCTTGGCACGGTGGAGGAAGTGGCCGACGCCGTTGCCTTCTTCGTCTCCGACAAGAACAGCTACATGAGCGGGGCGACAGTCGTCATCGACGGCGCCGTCTAGCTTGACAAACACTGGCGCCATCGGCGCCAGCACCAGCTTGCGCCCAAGGCCAGGTCGCCTTCACACTGCCGCGCGCGGATCCCGCGCCGCGCGTCCTTATTGCCGGAAGCTCAAATTCTGCGCAGCAACTAATGCCCTCTGCTTGCCTGCGGTTTTCGCATATTGATTCCTAAATAGCCTTGTTGTCTGTAAGGATATTTTGGATCAATGAAGTTGCACCTTGTAAGGCGGACCATGCATTGATCAGAAGCCTTCGGGCGTAACGGCGACAGCGAACCGTCAACGTTGTTCTGGGCAGGCCGGCCCGCAGGGCCGGGTTTGAAACATCTTGGGAGAGTCAAAATGAATGCAATTATCAAGACCGCCAGATCGTTCTGGCTGGACGAGGAAGGCGCTACCGCCATTGAATACGGCTTGATCGCCGCCTTGATCGCGGTGGCTATCATCGCCGGCGCTTCAACGCTGGGCACCGATCTCAATTCGGTGTTCAAGAAAGTGGCCAACTGCCTGTCGTCACCGGGCGCGAACTGCTACGCCTTGCCAGCGGGCTGATACGCCAGCTGTCGCATCGTTCCGGCTATCCGTGGAGCGGTGCGGCGCACTGACGTCGCATTGATGCCTGTGAAGCTACACCGGAGCCGGTCATGTTTGCCCTTAAGCTCGTCGTCCTTTGCGTCCTGCTGGCCTGCGCCATCTGGAGCGATGTGCGCGAGCGCCGCATTCCCAACCGCCTGGTCGCAGGCGGCGCCTGCGCCGGCCTGGCGCTGAGCCTCTTGCCCGGCCAGGACGGTCTGGCGCAAGCGGGTGCCGGATTGCTCCTCGGCTTCGCTTTCCTGCTTCCCTTTTACTTGCTTGGAACGATGGGCGCCGGCGACGTGAAGTTGATGGCGGCCGTCGGCACCTTCCTCGGTGTCACAGGAACCATTGGCGCCACCTTGCTGACCTTGCTCGCCGGCGGTGTGCTGGCCATCCTGGTGGCGTGGCGCACCGGCAGCCTGCCGGCGGCGCTGCGTAATGTGCGCAATTTCGCCATGGACTGCGCCCTCTGGATCGGACATGGCCCCAGCCTGGGCAAACCGCAACTGATCAGCAGTGCGAGCCGCCTGCCGTATTCGGTGGCCATTGCCGCAGGCGTTGTGAGCTACCTGGCGGCCCAGTTCTACTACACCAGCATGGGAAATTAGGTGGGCGCCATGCCCGCTAGACCGCGCAGCCCGCGCCGCGCATTGGAAGGGGAATGAAAATGAAAAATACCAGGGCTCTCATCATGATGGCCGTGTCGGTGCTGGTCGGATTGGGCGCGGTACTGCTCGCCGCCCAGTGGGTCAACAAGCAATCGTCGATCGCCACGGCCAAAGTGGTGGTGGCGGCCAAGGACATCGACGTCGGCTCGCGCCTTGCCACCGGCATGCTGCAAGTGGTCGAGTGGCCGCAGGCGAGCGCCGTCAAGGGCGCCTTCACCGATCCGGCCAAGCTCGACACGCGCGTCGTCAACACGTCCATCTTGCGCGGCGAACCGGTAATCGAATCGAAGCTCGCCCCCTTGGGCAGCAAAGGCGGCTTGTCGGCCGTGATCGTCGCCGGCCGGCGCGCCATGACGGTCAAGGTCAACGAGGTGGTCGGCGTGGCCGGCTTCGCGCTGCCCGGCAATTTCGTCGACATCATGGTCAATGTGCAGGACGACAAGAGCAAGGCGGTGTCGAAGATCGTGCTTGAACAAATCCTGGTGCTGGCCGTCGCGCAAGACCAAGTCGTGCGCGACGAGGGCAAGGCCAAGGTGGTGAGCGCAGTGACGCTGGAAGTGACGCCGGAACAGGCGGAAAAACTCGACCTCGCCCGCAGCGTGGGCAATCTGTCGCTGGTGCTGCGCAACCAGGTGGACCGGGCCGTCACCGTCACCGGCGGCGCGCGCACCAACGATTTGCTGGCCGGTGCCGCCCAGGCCGATGCGCGCCCCGATGCGCATCCCGCCTTGGCGAGCGCGCTTCCAAGCAAGGCGCCAGTGCGCGAGCGCAGCAAGGCCGCGCCAGCGCCGCGTGCGCAGGCACCGGCGTCAATGCCCGCGCAGCTGCAGGCGCAGGCACAAGTTGAAGTTATCCGCGGCATTCAACGCTCGCATGTCGAAGCCGTCAAGCCGGAATGATTCGGCATTTCACAGGGGATCCATCATGCAAGCACTTCGTTTATACGCAAGGTTCGCGCGGCCGGCATGCAAGGCCGCGGCCCTGCTCGCGCTCGCCGCGCTGCCTGCCGCAGGCGCCAGCGCCGGCGCGGCCGCGATCGCCCCGGCCGTCGAGGCGGTCCAGCCGAGCGAGATCGCACCGGTACTGCGGCTCAAGGCGGGCAAGTCCAGCTTGCTGCGCATGCCGCAGGAATTGGCGCGCGTGTCGATCGGCAGCACCGACGTGGCCGACGTCGTCATGATCAATAGCCGCGAAATCTACTTCCTCGGCAAGCGCAACGGCGCCACCAATATCTTCATGTGGGCCAAGTCGGGCAAGGTGACGGTGATGGACGTGATTGTCGGCACCGACACCACGGCCTTGCGCGAGCAGCTCACTTTGCTGCTGCCGGGCGAGGCCGGCATTCGGGTCGACGCGGCGGGCGACGCCATCGTCTTGAGCGGGCAAGTGGCCAACGCCGTCAAGGTGCAGCGCGCGGTTGAGCTGGCGGAGCAGTTCGGCGCCAAGAAGGTCATCAACATGATGAGCACGGCCGGCGCCGCCCAGGTGATGCTCGAGGTGAAAGTGGCCGAAGTGTCGAAGACGCTGATGGAAAAGCTGGGCACTGAATTGACGGGCGCGCGCCAGGCCGGCAACTTCAGCTTTTCCCTGCTGACCGGCTTGCTGTCGCAGGCGGCCAGTACCCTCACCATCGGCCAGGGCGCCACCCGCCTGGCGATCGACGCGGAGGCGAAAAAAGGCTTGGTGAAGATCCTGGCCGAGCCGACCATCATGGCCATCAGTGGGCAAGAGGGCGCCTTCCTCGCTGGCGGGCGCATATTCATCCCGGTGGCGCAAGCCAATACCGGCGCCGGTAGCACCATCTCGCTGGAAGAAAAGGAATTCGGCGTGGGCTTGAAGTTCCTGCCCACCGTGTTGGAGGGCGGTTTGATCAACCTGCGGGTGACGCCGGAAGTGTCGGAACTGTCGCAGATCGGCAGCCCCTTCACCACCGTCAATGGCAGTACCAGCATCTTGCCGAGCATTACCACGCGGCGCGCCTCCACCACCGTCCAATTGATGGACGGACAAAGTTTCGTCATAGGCGGGCTCATCAAGAACAACATCAATTCGGCCGTCAAATCGCTGCCGCTGTTGGGCGACATTCCCGTGCTGGGCGCGCTGTTTCGCAGCACCGAATTCCAGAACGACCGCACCGAATTGCTGTTCATCGTCACGCCGCACCTGGTCAAGCCGCTTGAGGCGGGCGTGGCTTTGCCGACCGATCACTTCAGCGCGCCCAGCCGCGCCGAGATGATGTTGTTTGGAAAATTGGAAGGCGATGCGGCGCCGGCGCCGCGCGCCCAGGCGCCGGCCCAACCGGCCAGCGGCCTCGAAATCAAATAGACGGGAGCATGCCATGAACAAGATGATGATCGCCGCGGCCAGCTTGGTCGCGCTGGCCGGTTGCGCCAGCGAGCAAGTGGTCAGCGATGAGCGCGCGGGAGCGACAGTGCGCGCCGCGCTGGCGCTGCAATATGCGCCCGCGCCCCGTGGTGCGCCCGTGCCCGGCATGGACGGCGTGGCCGCCAAGGCCAGCATCGACCGCTATGAAAAAGCGGCGCAGGCGCCGGCACCGGTGCCCAATGTGCTGACCATCGGCGTTGGCAGCGGCGCCGCCCAGCGCTAGGCGGCGCACCCACCAGCATTGACGAGCCCTATCATGCGAACGCGCGCATCAGCACGCCATCCCCCACGCCAGCGCGGCAGCATCGCCGTGCTCACGGGGATGACGCTGTTCATCATGATCGGCATGCTGGGACTGGTGCTCGACCTGGGCCACCTGTACGTCGTCAAGACCGAGATGCAAAACGCGGCCGACGCCTGCGCCCTGAGCGCGGCGCAGGAATTGTCGAGCTACAACGCCAGCACGGCCGACCGCGCGCGCCAAGCCGGCATCGCCGCCGGCAGCGCCAACCTGGTCGACTTCCAGGCGGCGCCCGCTGTCATCGAGCCGGCTGACATTACTTTCGGCGCCGACCTGGCCGCCGCACCCAACGGCGAGCCGCTCAATTTCAGCGGCGTCGTCGGCCAGGACACGCACTATGCGCGCTGCATGCCGCACGGCACCGTACATAAAAGCGTGGTGATGTGGTTCATGGGCGCATTCGGGATCGGTGCGCAAGACATCCACGCCAGTTCGATCGCCCGGCAGGCGGGCGGCGGAACTTGCTCGGTGCCGCTGGCCGTATGCACCGACGATCCGACGGCGTCGAATATGCACTTCGTGCCAGGCGACTGGTACAACGGCCGCCTCGAGGCCGGTAGCGCCGTGCGCGGCAATTATGGCTGGGTGCGTTTCCCGGGACAAGACACCGGCACCTCCGCCCAGTCCGACGCCATCGCTGGCAAAGGCATGTGCGAGTTGACCAACACCAAGACCGTGCTGCAAAACAGTGGCATCACGAATGGCGTGTCGAAGGCATGGAACACGCGTTTTGGTCTTTACGGCGCGCCCTTCAAACGCGACGAACAGAATATGCTCGACCATCCGCCCGATCTAACCGGCTGGGCTTACCAGAATCACGTGGCCGGTGGCGTGTATGGCGATTTCCAGGCGCGCGAGCGGGCCCACACGCCCTACGATCCCTACAATATCGTCGACAAGAAGGGCAAGCCGGTCGATTTTCCCGGCACCCCGCAGCCGCTGCTCACGTCCGACCATGCCACCTATGGCGGGCAGCGCCGCGTGCTGGCCATGCCTGTCATCAGTTGCAACGCCTGGGGCGCCAACGACGACAAGAAGGTCATGGACGTGGTCGGCTGGGCGTGCAGCTTGATGGTTGCCCCCAGCCAGGACGCGCAAGGCGAAATATCGCTGGAATTCATCGCCACCACCCTTGATGGCAATTGCGGCATCGCTGGCGCTAGCGGCGCCAGCAAACCGACCAAGCTGGTGAGGTAATCATGCGCTCTCCCGCCAAACTGCACTCGGGCGTCGCGGCCATCGAATTCGCGCTGCTGCTGGTGGTGCTGGTGCCGATCGCCTTCGGCACCACCGAGCTGGGGCGCGCCTTCTTCCAGTACAACACGCTGGTCAAGGCCGTGCGCGATGGTGCGCGCGTGCTATCGAGCGCCAGCGGCGGCGCCAATCTGGCCGAGGCGCGCTGCGTCACCTTGTATGGAAATCCCTTGTGCAGCGGCGAATTGCTGCTCCCCAAGCTCGACGAGGCCGGCCTGTTCTCGGCCGCCTACGATCAGCCGCGCGCAGCCGGCGCGGTCAATATCACGGTGGCGAGCGTGACCATCAATGGCTACCACTTCGTGTCCCTGGTGCCTTACGTGATTCCGGACATCACCTTCGGGCCGATCAGCGCCACCATGCGCCAGGGGGGACTATGAATACCAGAATGCAGCGGCGCGCCGGCGCGGCCACGGTCGAATTCGCCCTGGTGGTGGTGGCCTTCATGATCGTTTTGCTCGGCATTATAGAAATGGGGCGCACCCTGTTCCTGTTCAACAGCGCCGCCGAAGCGACCCGTCGCGGCGCGCGCACCGCCACCGTGGTCGCCCTCAACAGCCCGGACATTTTGCTCGACATGCAGCGCATCATGCCCGACCTGACGGCCGAGCAGGTGTCGATCAGCTATCTGCCCGCCAATTGCACGACCGATACCTGCGCCTATGTCCAGGTCAGCTTGCTTGGCTACACGGTGCGGCCCATGTTCTGGGATATGGCGCCGATCGTGATGCCGCCGTTCCTGACCACCTTGCCGGCCGAAAGCCTGGGTACAGATTGAGGGGAAGACCGTGAAGATCGCCGCCATTTCATGCAATGCGCAAGCGCTCGCCGAGCTCAAGGCCCTGGTCGGGATTGGCCGCGCGGGCGACACCGTGCAACTGGTGCAGTGCGAGGGGACGCAGCTGGACTTGAGCCGTCTCGAAGGCGCCCAGTTCGATCTGCTCATCATCCACTGCGCCGATCCGGCCAGCGCGGAAATGGACGCGATCGAGGTGTTCACCCGCGCCCATCCCGGCCTGGCGGTGCTGCTCGCCTGCGCCAGCCGTTCGCCCGAGCTGCTGCTGCGCGCCATGCGCGCCGACGTGCGCAGCGTGCTGGCCGATCCGCTCACCCACGCCGAGCTGCGCGAAGCGATCGAGCGCGTGCGCGCGCGCCTGGCGCCCGCTGCGGCAGGCAGCAGCGCGCGCGCCAAGCTGCTCGCCTTCATGCCGTCGAAGGGGGGCAGCGGGGCGACTTTCGTCGCCACCAATCTGGGCTATGTGCTGGCGACCGTGTTCCAAAAGCGCGTGCTGCTGATCGACCTGGACTTCCAGTTTGGCGACGCCTCCTATTTTGTCAGCGACGTGCCGGCCAAGGTGTCGGTTGCCGACGTCATGAAGCAATCGTTCCGGCTCGACGCCAGCGTGCTCGCCTCGAGCTGCATCCAGGTCACGCCCAGCTTCGCGCTGCTGCCCGCGCCGATCGACCCGGAACAGGCGATCGGCTTGAACGCGGACGACATCGACCGCCTGCTCGACGTCGCGGCCGAGCATTTCGACTTTATCCTGCTCGACGTCGAGCTCGCTCTCGACGCCATCTCGATCCGCGCGATGGACCGCGCCGACCAGATCTTCCTGGTGCTGCAGCCGATGGTGCCGTATGTGCGCGATTGCGTGCGCCAGCTGGCGCTGTTTCGCAGCCTGGGATACGCCGGCGCCAAGGTCCACCTGCTGTCGAACCGCAGCGACACCGACACCGGCTTGCCGCTCAAGAGCATGGAGAAGGCGCTCGGCATGAGCGTGGAATGGAGCTTGCCGAACGATTTTTCGCACGCCAGCTCTTCGGTCAACCTGGGCGATCCGGTGCAGCACTTCGCGCCAGGCAGTCCACTGGCGCATGCGCTGGTCGCGTTCGGCGCCGCGCTGTGCGGCGTGGCCACGGTCCAGGCTTCCTGGCTGGGCCGCCTGTTTGGCGCGCACGCCGCGTCGGCGGAAGGAGAATGAGCCATGTCCCTGCGTGAAAAGATCGATTCCCAGGCCAGCCGCGTGCCCGCGCACGAGGACTTGCAGGCGAGCGCGCAACGCGCCAAATCGGACATGGCCCAGCTCAAGGCGCGCATGCACATCAAGCTGCTCGAGCAGCTCGACCTGGGCGCGATGGAGCGCATGCCAGCCACGGCCCTGCGCACCGAGCTCAAGCTGCTGGTGGAAAAGCTGCTCGACGACGAGCACCTGCCGATCAACGAGACCGAGCGCCGCCAGCTGGTGGTCGATATCCAGGACGAGGTGATGGGCTTGGGGCCGCTCGAGCCGCTATTGGCCGACAGTACGGTGTCCGACATCCTGGTCAATGGCTACGCCGAAGTGTATGTCGAGCGCGCCGGCCGCCTTGAGTTGACGGATGTGCACTTCATGGACGACCGGCACCTGATGAAGATTATCGAAAAGATCGTCTCGCGCATCGGACGCCGGGTCGACGAATCGAGTCCGATGGTCGACGCGCGGCTGCCCGACGGCTCGCGCGTGAACGCCGTGATTCCGCCGCTGGCCTTGAACGGGCCGGTGCTGTCGATCCGGCGCTTCGCCGTCACCCCGCTGGCCTTGACGGACGTGATCGGGCTGGGCACGCTCACCGTCGACATGGGCCGCATCATCGCCGGCCTGGTCAAGGGGCGGGTCAATATCCTGATCTCGGGCGGCACCGGCAGCGGCAAGACCACGCTGCTCAACATCATGTCGGCCTTCATCCCCAACAACGAACGCATCATCACCATCGAGGACGCGGCCGAGCTCAAGCTGCAGCAGCCGCACGTGGTGCGCCTCGAAACGCGCGCCGCCAACGTCGAGGGGCGTGGCGAAGTGCCGCCGCGCGCGCTGGTGCGCAACAGCTTGCGCATGCGGCCCGACCGCATCGTGGTGGGCGAGGTGCGCGGCGGCGAAGTGCTCGACATGCTGCAGGCGATGAACACCGGGCACGAGGGATCGATGACGACGATCCACGCCAACGGCCCGCGCGACGCGCTCACGCGCCTGGAAAACATGGTCGGCATGGCCGGCCTGGCGGTGGCGCCGCGCGCGCTGCGCCAGCAGATCGTCTCGGCCATCTCGGTGGTGATCCAGGTCTCGCGCCTGTCGGACGGGCGCCGCAAGATCGTGAGTATCCAGGAAATCACCGGCATGGAGGGCGAAATCATCGCCATGCAGGAGATTTTCAATTTCCAGCAGACCGGGATCGCGCTCGACGGCACCGTGCTGGGCCAGTTCCGCGCCACCGGTATCCGGCCGCGTTTTGTCGAGCGCCTGTCAGTGCGCGGCGTGGTTCTGCCGGACGATATCTTCGAACCTTCCCGAGCTTCCCGTTAGGACCGCCATGGACATCCTCTACAACGCTTTCCTGGTCCTCGCCTTCTTTGCCGTGTTCGGCATCCTGGAGGGGCTGTACCTGTCATGGAACGCCTACCGCGGGCCGGAGGCGCGCCGCATCGAGCGGCGCCTGCAAGCCATGTCGGCTGGCGTGGGCACGCGCGAGAGCAGCCTGCTCAAGCAGCGTATGCTGAGCAAGGTGCCGCTGCTCGACCGGCTGCTGCTGCGCCTGCCGCGCGTGCATCTGCTGGACCGCTTCCTGCTGCAATCGGGGACCGACACCACCGTGGGCGGCTTGCTCGGCTTGAGCGCCATCCTGGCCGCCGCCGGCGCCGTGCTGGCCCAGTGGTGGCAGCTGCCCTTGTGGCTGCTCGGCCTGTGCTGCGCAGGCCCGGCGGCCGTGCCGGTGCTGTGGGTGCTGCGCAAGCGCCGCATCTACCTGCGCACGATCGACGCCCAATTGCCGTCGGCCCTGGAATTGATGGCGCGCGCGCTGCAGGCCGGGCATGCGTTCTCCAGCGCGCTGTCAATGGTGGCGACCGAGGGGCCGGACTTGATCGCGCGCGAATTCAAGCTCGCGTTCGAAGAGATCAGTTTCGGCGTGGCCATGCAAGACGCCCTGGTCAACCTGTCGACCCGGGTCGACAGCACCGACTTGCGCTACTTCGTGATCGCCATCCTGATCCAGCGCGAGACAGGCGGCAACCTGGCCGAACTATTACTGAGCATCGCCGCCATGATCCGCGAGCGCCAGCGCCTGGCCGGCACGGTGCGCGTGCTCTCGGCCGAGGGCAGGCTGTCGGCCTGGATCCTGGGCGTGCTGCCCTTCCTGGTGGCCGGTGCCATCGAGCTGGTCAATCCGGGCTTCCTGGCCGTGGTGTGGACCGACCCGGCCGGGATCCGGATCGTGGTCGGCGCGCTGGGCTTGATGGCCTTCGGCGTGCTGTGGATGTGGCGCATCATCGCCATTCGGGTATAGGAGAGTGCCATGAACGCCCCGCAAATCGCATTCCTGGGCTTGGTCTTCGTGGCCGTGTCCTGGCTGACCTACTTGGTGGTGCACCACCTGAGCGCGCCGCAGGCCGGGCAGCGCCTGCGCCAGCTCGAGGAGGGCGCCGCGTCGGTCCTCACGCCCTGGCACGCGGCTACCGCTTCCCTGCGGCGCTGGCTTGAACCGCTCGCGCGCCTGACGGTGCCGTCCGGGAATTGGGAGAACTCGCCCTTGCGCTCGCGCTTTTGGAACGCCGGCTTGCGCGGCATCGCCGCGCCGCTGGTCTACTTTGCCAGCAAGACGGCATTGACCTTCCTGCTGCCGGCTCTGTTCGCCACCCATCTGGCGCTATCGGATCAAACCTACGGGATCAATGCCTGGTCCATGACCTTGCTGGTGCTGGCCGCCATCGGCTACTACTTTCCGAACGCCGTGCTGGCGCGCCTGATCGCGCGCCGTCAGCGCGAGCTGTTCGCGGCCTTCCCCGACGCGCTTGACTTGATGCGCATTTGCGTCGAAGCCGGGCTTGGGCTGGACGCGGCGATCAACCGGGTGGGCGACGAAATGCGGCGCCAGAGCGAGGCCTTGTATGAGGAATTGCATCTGGTGAGCCTGGAGCTGCGCGCCGGCGCCGCGCGCGACCAGGCCTTGCGCAACCTGGCCTTGCGCATGGGCCTCGAGGACGTCGATGCCCTCGTCGCGATGCTGGTCCAGGCTGAACGCTTCGGCACCAGCGTGGCCGATTCGCTGCGCGTGCATGCGGAAAGCCTGCGCGTGAAGCGCCGCCTGCGGGCCGAGGAAGCGGCGGCGACGGTTCCGGTCAAGCTTCTGTTTCCCCTGATTTTCTGCATTTTCCCGGCCTTGCTGGTGGTCCTGCTGGGGCCGGCCATTCTCAGCATCGTGAGGGTGCTGTTGCCAACGCTTACAGGCCATTGAGCCGACGAGGAGTTCGCCATGCGTATCTTGAAAACATTGGTGCTGGCTTTGGGCGGCGTGGCCGCCTGCAGCGCCTGCGTCAGCACCGGCCTGCGCGAGGGCGCGGTGGCGCGCGCGCCCGCCGAGCCCGAGCGCATCTACCAAGCCGCCAAGGTGTACCTGGCCCAGCATAGCGAGGCGCAGGCCGAGCAGGCATTCAAGCAGGCGATCGCGCTCGCCCCCGCGCACGCGGAAGCGCACAACGGCTTGGGCATCCTGTATTTCGGCCAGGGCCGCTTTGAGATGGCCGAGAGCCAGTTCAAACAGGCCATCGCGGCCGCGCCGCAACGCGCCCACTTGCACGGCAACCTGGGCTTTGTGTATCTGGTCACCGGGCGCGTCGAGGCGGCGCTGGCTACCCTGGAGCACGCGCGCGCGCTCGATCCTTACAACGAACGGGTGCAGACCCACTTGGCCGAAGCACATGCCAAGGCGGCGCAGCGCGCGCCGTTGGTCGCGGCGGCGGCGCCAGCTCCCGCGCCGCGTCCGGATACGCTGCGCGAAGTGGCGCCCAATGTTTGGGAGATGCCCGCCGCGGCGACGTCCGCGCCTGCCCCTTCCTCTGCCCACCTCACGGCATTGCCCGTGGCGCGCGGCCTGGATGCGGCGGGACGAATCGAAGTGTCGAATGGCGTGGGCGTGAATGGCCTGGCGCGCCGTGTCGGCAGCTATCTGGCCGGGCAGGGCTATGCACCGGCGCGGGTGACGAATCAGCCACCGTTCGATCAGGCGCGCACCGAATTGCACTACGTCGCCGGCAATAAGGCGCTGGCGCTGAAGGTCAGCCGTCTGTTCGCGCAGCGCCCGCATCTGGTCGCAGCGCCCAGCCTTGAGCGGCAGATGCAGTTGCGCCTGGTGCTCGGACGCGGTTTTAACGTCGCGCAGGCACTGGCCCAGCGTGATCCCGCTGGCGCTGGCGAGCACATGGCCCCGTATGGCGCCGCGCCTTGAAGGGCGCGACATTGATCCACGTTTTCAGAGTAGTTCCACCCCACCCACCCACAGGAGAAAGTCATGGACACCAACCACATCATCGAGCCGGAGCGTCATGGTTTCTGGATCGCCGCCACGTTCACGCTGGCCTTGCTTGCGCTGGTACTCGGTTTCGCGTCCGTGCATCGCACGAACATCGTGATGGCCGGCACGCAGGGGGAAATCGTCGGCCTGAACAACAAGATCGAAAAGCTCAGGGCAGACCTGGCAGTGGCGCGCGCCGCCGCTCCGGCGCCGGCGCCCGCTCCCGCCGCGGCACCGTCGAAGTAAGCGCTGCGCCAGCAGGGCGCGCGGCGCGGTGCTCAAGGCGCTGTCAGGAAATCGGCTTGATCGAATAGCTGCAGCGCCGTTCGCCCGCCAGCAAATGCTCGGTGCGCTCGACGCTGCAGTCCGGGCCCAGCACGCGCTGGAAGATGTCGAGTTCGGAGCGGCAAAAGCTTTGGCAGGCGCGCGCGGCGGCGCAGATCGGGCAATGGTGTTCGATCAGGCGCATGCTGCCGTCGGCGCATTCCTGTACCTCGGCCATGTAGCCTTCGGCCGAACGCGCCTGCGCCAGCTTGATCACGCGCGCCGGCATGCCTGCCACGCCGCTCAGGTGGGCGCGGTACAAGCCTTCGCTGGCCAGCTCGCGCGCGCCGATCAGCTTTTCCATGCCGGCTTCGCCAAACAGCGCGCGCACCTGCTCGATCATTTGCAGCGTCAGGTCGGCGTGGCGGTCGGGGAAGCGTGCGTGGCCCGCTTCGGTCAGCATCCAGTGGCGCGCGGGGCGGCCCACCTTGTCGGCCACGTCGTCGTAGCCAACCATGCCTTTTTCCTGCCACGCCTCGAGCTGGCGGCGCGCGCCCATGGAGCTCAGCGCCAGCACCTCGGCCAGTTGCTGCGCCGTTTGCGGGCCGCGTGTCTTGAGCAGGAAAAGCACTTGTTCGGCGGTGTTCATGGTCATGCTCCTTGTGCCAGCGCGCCGGAGCGGATGTCGGCTTGGTCGATGCGCCAGGCGCCGTATGCGCTCAAGGCCGCGCCCAGCAGCAGGATCAGGCGCGTGTCGAGCAGCGTCAAGGCCGCGCCCAGGATCGCCATCACGATGTTCGCCAGGCAGAAGGTGGTGCTGATCAAACCCATCACCGCGCCGTGACCGTGCTGGCCGAAGCGTTCGGCGCACCAGCTGGGGACGATCGCATTGTAATAGGCGTTTGGAATCCCGAACAGCACGATGGCACCCAAGCCCAGCCAGGTATTGCCGAGCGCGAGCAGGGCGATGGCCGCCGCCGTGCCAAAGGCGAACAGGCGGGCGCGCCCCAGCGAATCGGCGTCGTTGGCGCGCCCGGCCACCAGCGAGGCCGCCGTCATCACGGCGCACACGGCCGCGCTCATGATGGCGATGCCGCGCGCGCCGAAGGACGGCACTTCCACCAGCCACAGCGGGAAGAATTCGTAGAACGCGGTCACGCCGCAGCAGTAGCCAAGCTGCGCGATGAACAAGCTGCGCAGATCCGGGTGGCGCAGCAGGTTCAGCGCGTGGCGATCGCGCGCCACCTGCCACCAGGATCCCGCCGCCGCCAGCGCCGGTTCTGGCGCCAGCGCCAGCGCCGTCAGCGCGGCGCACAGCAGCATTGCGGCCGCGGCCAGCCAGAACGGCGCCGTCACGCCCCAGGCCAGCGTGCAGCTGGCCAGCAACGGGCCAGCCAGCCAGCCCATGTAGTTGGCACCATTTAGCCACGACAGCGCGCGCACCCGCAGCAAGCCGTCCAGACGTTCGGCCAGCAGTGCGCGCGCCACCGCGCTATTGCCTTCCATGAGTCCGGTGGCCAGGCGCGCCGCCACGAACAGGGGGTACGATTGGAGCAGCAAGGCCCACGCCGTCAAGCCATGCCCGACGGCGGCCCCCAGCGCGGTGGCGAGCAGGATCGGGCGGCGCCCGTAGCGGTCAGACAGCGGCCCCAGCACGGCTGCGCCGATCAGCAGCCCGAGCGGATTGACCGCCAGTGCCAAGCAAAACAGCAGCTTGGGCGGCAGCCCCATGAAGTGATTGAAGGTGTTGGCCGTACCATCCGCGAACAGCGGCGCCAGGATCGGGTAGGGCAGGGCCGCGCCGATGGTCGAGAGCAGGGCGATCAGGCAGGCGGTGGCGATCAGCAGGGGTGTTTTCATGGGCGGCAAGCGGCAGTGGACGCCTCCACTGTAACGCGGCCCCGTCAATAAGTAAACAAAAATGATTACATATGCAGGGAGAGCGCGGCGCCCTCCGCGCTGGCCACGCCTTGCGCCACCAGATAGCGGCGCACATCGTCGAAAGCGCGGCGCGCGTCGATTTCGTTGAACACTTCGTGGAACAGGTTCTCGTGCACGTGCATGGTGGCCAAGCCGGGGGGCAGTTTGGCGAAGAAGTCGCGGCTGCCTTGCGGATCGACCAGGCGGTCGTCGCCGGCCACCACCATCAGGGTTGGCACCGACAGCGCCGCCGCGTGCTCGTGGCAGTAGTCGATCGAGGTCAGCATCGAGGTGAGCAAGCGGGCGCTGATTTTCCCATGCACCAGCGGGTCGTTCTTGTAGGCGTCGACGACGGCCGCGTCGTGCGACAGGAACTGCGGCGACAGGCCGTTGGGCACGCCGATCGACGGCGCGATCGCGCGCAGTATCTTGAGCGCCGTCGCTTGCACGCTCGATAAGCGCAGGGCCAGCGCCGGCGACGACAGGATCAGGCCGCGCAAGGGCGAAGGCTTGGCCAGCGCGAAGCGGGTGGCGAACAGGCCGCCCATGCTGTGCCCGAACAGGAAGGGCGGATCGGGAAAGCGGGCCGCGAAGTCGTCGATCACGATCTCGCCATCCTGCAGCATCGGGTCGCCGTGAATGACATCGCCGCGCTGCCCGCCCGAGCGCCCGTGGCCGCGGTGGTCGTAGCAGCGCACCGACAGGCCGCAGGCATTGAAGAAAGCGGCCACGTGCCGATAGCGCCCGCCATGCTCGCCCAGGCCGTGCATGATGACGACGCTGCCGTGGCAGGCGGCCATCGGCAGCAGGTAGTCGCACACGTGCAGCAGCGTGCCGTCGGCGGCGTGGATCTGGTGCGTGTGCGGCGACGGCGACGACATTACACTCCCCACAGCACGTCGTGACCGCCGCCGTGCGCGGCGCGCAGCATTTCGAGCAGCGGAAAGGCGCGGGTGGCGAAGCTGACCGCTTGCGCCCCTTCGTGCTCGGCGTCGTCGCCGTTGGCGTTGTGGTGGGCGTGCACGTCGCGCTGCACTTCCTCGGACGCCGGATGCTCGCGGCTTTCCGCCACTTCCGTCTCGATCGTTGCGATGGCGGCGGGCGCCTCGGCCGCGGTGATGACGCCGCGCGCGCTGTCCTTGTGGAGCAAGCCGAGAATGCGCTTGGCGTGCTCGCCATACATGATGACGTCAGAGGCTGCTTTGGATTTGAATGTGACTAACATGGTGGACCCTCTGATTGAGCTATCGACGCTAAAACGATAGCACGACTTGCGATCGAGGTCATCTGATTCACCGCAGCGCCGCTTCGACTGGGTCCGGTTGGGAGCGGCTGAACAGGAAATGCAGGTAGCTCGCCACTTGCAGGGCCACGACGCAGGCGATGGCCGCGCGCAAAGCCTGCGGCGGCGCCAGCCCGCCCGCCTTGAACGCGTCGGCCAGCACGCCGATGCCCCACTGGGCGGCGAAGGCGCCCACGAACAGCAGCAGGTTGTAAGCCGAATTGGCGCGCCCGGACAGCGCGGCCGGGAAGGCCAGGCCGACGTGCGACTGCGCCAGCGTCGTCACCGGCACGCATAGGGCCAGTGCCAGCCACCACAGCCAGGCGTCGGGGCCGGACGCGGCCAGCAGGGCGCCCTGCGCCAGCAGCGCGCCGCCCAGGCCGATGGCGATGATGCGCTCGATGCGCCAGCCGCGCGCGGCCAGGCGCGGCGCGCTCCAGCCCTGCGCCAGGTAGCCCAGCATCAGCACCAGGTTGATGGCGAACAGGATAGCGGCCGCTTGCGCCGGCGTCTTGCCCAGCACCCCGGTCATCCAGGGCCCGGCCCACAGCGTCTGCAGGGCCACGAAGCTGCCTTGGTTGACCAGGCCGAGCAATCCCATGCGCCAGAAATAGGGGCTTTGGATCACGACGCGGTAGCCGCCTTTGGCCGCGCCGGGCGCCAGGGTGCGGCTGGGCGCGAATTCGCGTTCGACCGCGCCGAGCAGGAAAAAGATGGCGGCCGCCACCAGCAGCAGGAGTAGCGTCACCAGCCAGAACACGCCGCGCCAGCCCAGCAGCGGTAGCGCCAGCGTGACCGGGACGGTGGCGAACAGGGCGCCGCCAGTGCCGGCCACCAGCATCCAGCTGGCCAGTTGGCCTTGGCGCTCGGGCGCGAACCACTGCCGGTAGGCGTGGAAGGCCGCCATCAGGCAAGCCGAGACCCCCACGCCGATCAGCGCGCGCCCGATCCACAAGCCGGCGAGGGTGCTGCTGCTGGCGAAGATGGCGGCGCCCAGCGCTGCGCACAGCAGCAGCGCCGCTTCGGTGCGGCGCGCGCCGTAGTTGTCGAGCCAGGCGCCGAGGGGCAGTTGGACGCTGGCGAAGGCGAGAAAGTAGGCCGAAGAGAGCATGCCCAGGTCCGCGTTCGACAAGCCCAGTTCGGCCGCCAGCGCGGGCGCGATCACCGCATTGATGGCGCGCAGCCCGTACGAGAGCAGGTAGCCGGCCGCGAAGCACGCGAACACGCCGGCGGCGCGCGCGCCACGCAGGGGCGGCACCGATGGCTCCGTCAGTCGAGCTTGAAGGAGGACAGGAACATGTCGATGCTGTCGCGCGTGATCGCTTTTTGTCGGCCCATCACGATCACCTGGTAGATGCGTTTGCCGCGCTCTTCGAAGTGGCCCACCAGCAGCATGGCTTCACCGTTTTGCATGCCGGTCGCCTCGATGTCGATCGACGCCGTTTGCAGCGCCCCACCCGGCCCCACCCTGGCGGCGCTGTTGGATTTTTCCTTGGTGATGGTGGCGCCGATATTCTTGACCATCGCCGTCTTCATCGCCTGCAGCGCCGCCTGCGCCTGCGCCTCGTCGGGCGTCTCGGCGCTGCCGACGGCGAACATGACTTCATCCACGCGCGCGGCCGCCATCGTCATACTCACGTTCAAGCCGTTCAGGTTGATTGCGCGCGCCTGGCTGGCCGGCTTGTCCGGGAACATGACGGTGTAGGGCGCGGCCGTGCCGCGGTAATCGCGCCAATTGTATTTGGGGCTGCAGGCGGCCGCCGCGAGCAGGGCCGCGGCGATGACAGGAACGATGGATTTTTTCATCCACAGATGGTATCAGGCGCGGGGCCTCGCGGGCAAATGGCGCTGCGCTAGCGCTCGTGCAAAGCCCGCCGATATTGAATCGCTTCGCCGACGTGGGACTCGTCGATGGAACCGGCGCCGGCCAGGTCGGCGATACTGCGCGCGACTTTCAGTACCCGGTGGTAGGCGCGCGCCGACCAGTCAAATTTCAGCATGCTCTCGCGTAGCTTTGCCTCGCCGGCCTTATCGGGGCGGCACAGGCGGCTAATTTCGCGCACGCTCATGCGCTGGTTCGGCTTGCCCTGGCGCGCGAGCTGGCGCTGTAAGGCGCCAGCCACGCGCGCGGCCACGCTGGCCGACGATTCGCCGTCCGGCCCGGCGTCCAGGGCGTCGGGCGCCAGCGCCGCCACTTCGACCTGCATGTCGATGCGGTCGAGCAGGGGGCCGGAAATGCGGCTTTGGTAGCGCAAGATGCTGTCCGGGCTGCAGCGGCAGCGCGCCGAGACATGGCCGTGAAAGCCGCAAGGGCAGGGATTCATGGCCGCGATCAGCTGGAAGCGGGCCGGGAACTGGGCCTGGCGCGCCGCCCGCGAGATCAACACGCTGCCCGATTCGAGCGGCTGGCGCAGCACTTCGAGCACGCGCCGGTCGAACTCGGGCAATTCGTCGAGGAACAGCACGCCGCCGTGCGCCAGCGAGATTTCGCCGGGACGGGGCACACTGCCCCCGCCCACCAGCGCCACCCCGGACGAGGTGTGGTGCGGGCTGCGGTAAGGCCGTTTTTTCCATTGCGCGGCGCAAAACGCGCCACTGAGCGAATGGACGGCCGCCGCCTCCAGCGCGTCTTCGTCCGACATTTCCGGCAGCAGGCCGGGAAAGCGCGTGGCCAGCATGGTCTTGCCGGCGCCGGGCGGACCGATCAACAGGATGCTGTGCCCGCCGGCGGCCGCCACTTCGAGCGCGCGCTTGGCGTGGATCTGGCCTTTGACATCGGCGAAATCGGGGTAGTCGGGCGCCACCGCCTGCGCGTTGCTGCGGTGGCGCGCCAGGCGGCAGGCGCCGTCGATGTCGGAAAAGTGGGCGCACACTTGCAACAAGGTGGCGGCTGGATAGATGGCCGCCTCCGGCACCAGGGCAGCCTCGTCGGCGTTCGCCAGCGGCAAGATAAAGGCGCGGCGCGCGCTATCGCGGCAGCGGTGCATGGCAAACGTCATGGCGAGCGCGCCGCGGATCGGACGCAACTGGCCCGAAAGCGATAGTTCACCGGCAAACTCGTAGCGCTCCATCTCTTTCGCGGGCAGTTGGCCGGAAGCGGCCAGGATGCCCAGCGCGATCGGCAAATCGAAGCGGCCCGATTCCTTGGGCAAGTCGGCCGGCGCCAGATTGACCGTGATGCGGCGTGCCGGAATGTCGAAGCCGGCGTTTTGCAAGGCGGCGCGCACCCGGTCCTTCGACTCGCGCACTTCGGTGTCGGGCAAGCCGACGATGGTAAACGAGGGCAGACCGTTGGCCAGATGCACCTCGACGCTCACGCCGGGGGCATCCATGCCAGCGAGCGCGCGACTGTGCAACACGGCCAGGCTCATGATGGTCCAAGAAGAAGGTGGGGAGGCTTGCATCGTATGCTCAAGCCGGCGAAGGCGTCTTGCGGCGCACCAAGGCGGGCGGCGGTGCGCACAAACATTTCAATTGTTGAAATATTGAATTGCCACATATACAATGCTTGTGCTTCACAAAATTCAGCGAAAGCCATCCCCGACCCCAGTCGCGGTGCCGCCGGTCTGCTCCGTTTTTCGTCCATCATTTGGATACGCAATGCTCAAGAAAATCTATTCGCTGGGAAGAATCATGGCGCTGGCCGTCGCGTTCGGCATTGCCGGCGCCGGCTGCGGTGGGGGTGGCGCGGCGCCTGTCGTGCCGCCAATAGTGCCATCGAACCCGGCCGCACCGGCCATCACGGCGCAACCCGCGAATGCGACGGTCGCCGTGGGCGCATCGGCCAATTTTTCCGTCAGCGCCAGCGGCGACGGGCCCATCACCTACCAGTGGCAGCGCGACGGCGTCGACCTGCCGGGCGCCACTGCGGCCAGCTACACCATCGCGGCGGCCGCCTTGTCGGATAATGGCAGTAGCTGGCGCGTGGTGGTGCGCAACGGCACCGGCAGCGTGTCGAGCGCGCAAGCGAGCTTGACGATCAAAGGGATGACCGTGAAACTGGTTGCCGGTGCGCCCGGCGGCACTGGCAGCGCCGACGGGCTGGGCGCAGCGGCGCGTTTTCGCACCCCCACTAGCGTCGCGCTCGATGCCGCCGGTAACCTATATGTGACCGACACCGGCAATTCGGTGATCCGCAAGATCAGTCCGGCCGGTGTAGTCCGCACCCTGGCCGGCTCGCCAGGCGTGAAAGGCGCGGCCGATGGCTTGGGACGCGCGGCCAGGTTCAATCTGCCCGAAGGCATCGCGCTCGACGCGGCCGGCAATGTGTATGTGAGCGATACGGGCAACCATACGGTGCGCAAAATTACGCCGGCCGGCTTGGTGAGCACCCTGGCCGGCAGCGCCGGGCAAAGCGGCTTTGACGATGGGGTGGGGGCGGCGGCACGCTTCTACGAGCCGTCGGGAATCGGGGTTGACGCGGCCGGCGTGATCTACGTCGGCGATGGCCATTCCCGGATCCGCAAGATCACGCCCGATGGCGCAGTCAGTGTGCTGGCCGGCCAGGCCTTGTCGTGGGGCTATGCGGACGGGGTGGGCACGGGGGCGATCTTCTCCAGCGCCAGCGGCTTGCAGCTCGACGTGGCCGGCAATGTATATGTGATCGATAATGTGTTCGCACTCGATGGGACGCGCGTTGTCATCCGCAAGGTCACGCCGGCCGGCGTAGTTGCGACGGTGCCGGGGTCGGGCAATATGGTCCTGCCGAACGGCATCAGCGTCGATGGCGCGGGCAATATCTATGCGTCGGATGTGAACCTCATTCGCAAACTCGACACGTCGGGCACGGTGCGCACCATCGCCGGCGGTGACGTTCTCTATGTCAACGGCCTTCCCATCGACAATGCGCTGGACGGTCCGGCCGCCGTCGCGCGTTTCGCGGCGCCGCGCGGCTTGGCCGTGGACCGTGCCGGCAATGTGTTCATCGCCGACACGGCTGGCACCATCCGCAAGCTCAGCGCGGCCGGCGTGGTTACCACCGTGGCCGGCGAAGTCCATCAAGGCTTGGTGGCCGACGCCAGCACCACCTTGTACCGATTGCGCGGCGCGGCGGCCGATGCGGCGGGCAACGTCTACGTGGTCGGCAGCACGGGTCCGTACAATATCATCAGCCAGGAAGTCTACCGGATCGCCACGAACGGACAGGCGAGCCACGTCACCACACTGGCCGCGCCCACGGTAGGCATCGGCACGCAAAATTACGCCGCAGAATCGTATTACCAGGGGGCGGTGGCGCTCGACGCGAGCGGGAATGTCTACCTGGCCGATTCCTTCGATCACGTCATCGCCAAGGTCGACAGCGCTGGCATCGTCACGCGCCTGGCGGGCTCGCGCGGGCAAAGCGGCGCGCAAGATGGCCAAGGCGCGGCGGCGCGCTTGGACACGCCCGGCGCCATCGCGGTCGATGCGGCGGGCGCCATCTATGTCGCCGATACCGGCAACCGCACGATCCGCAAGGTGTCGCCGTCCGGACTGGTCACGACGCTGGCGGGCTCGCCTGGCGACGCCGGGTGGCCGCCCGAAGCGGTCGACGGCGCGGGCGCCAGCGCCCGCTTTGTCAATCCGGCCAGTATCGCGGTCGATGCGCAGGGCAATATTTATGTTGGCGATGGCAATGCCGTGCGCAAGATCAGTCCGGCCGGCGTGGTGTCTACCTTCGCTGGCAACACCGTTGCGTCGGGCAGCGTCGACGGCGCGGGCGCGGCGGCCCGCTTCAATGGCATCCGCTCGCTCGCGGTCGACGCCAGCGGGCGCGTGCTGGTGGCCGATCGCCTCAACCACACCATCCGCGCCATCACGCCGGCTGGCGTCGTGTCCACTCTGGTGGGCAGCCCGGACGTTGAAGGTGTGCAAACGGGCAATCCCGGTGCCTTGTCACTGCCCAGCAGCATTATGGTGGGGGCGAACGGCGTGCTATACGTGAGCACATTTAGCACGGTGCTCAAACTCGAGCCCTGATGGCGTGCCGTTGCCGTTTCCGGACGGGGCCGTTTGCCCGTCCGCACTGCGTCTGGCATGCGCCGCGCGCCGGCTAGCCCAGGCGCGCTTCCAGTTCGGCCAGGCGCTGCTCGAGCGCTTCAAGCTTGGCGCGCGTCTTGGCCAGCACTTGATTTTGGATGTCGAATTCTTCGCGCGTGACCAAGTCCAGCTTGGAAAACCCCTGCGTCATCATCGCCTTGACATTCTTTTCGATGTCCTTGGCTGGCGAATTCTCCATCGCCTGGTTGATCTTGCCCTGCAAGTCATTGAAAAAACTGTTCATGTCCATCGCTATATCCTTGGGTTTGCTTAAATAACGCACCAAAACGGTGCATTATTGCTTTAATCTGGTGCGGTGTCGCACATGCGGCAAGCCGCGTTCGCCTCTTCCCTATCTCCCTGAGCCAGAACGGGGCGGCGGCGCCGGTCCGTCTTGATGTCAAGCACCAAACAACCCCGTCACGCGGGTTGGCACGACTCCTGCTTATGGATAGTTGATCGCTTCTTAAGTTCCAGACTTGATTGTAAACCGCAATGCATTTCTCGTTCACCGAAATAGGAAAAATCGCCATGAAAGACTTGAGCATGAAGTTGTCCCTCGCAGCAGCAGTGACGCTGGCCATGGCAACCCTGGCCGCCTTGCCGGCCCGCGCCGAAGACAAGAAGCCCGACAATGAAGTGAGCTTCAACGTCGGCTTGACCAGCGACTACCGCTATCGCGGCATTTCGCAAAGCCGCTTGCAGCCCGCCCTGCAAGGAGGCGCCGACTATGTCAATAACCCGAGCGGATTTTACGCCGGCACCTGGATGTCGACCATCAAGTGGACCAAGGATGCCTTGGGCGGCGGCGACCTCGAGTGGGACCTGTACGGCGGCAAGAAGGGCGAGCTGATCAAGGACGTGAGCTACGACATCGGCGCGCTCGCCTATGTCTACCCGTCGAACGGCTTGAATCCGAACGCGAACACGTTTGAATTGTATGGCCAGCTCGGCTATGGCCCCGCCTATGTCAAATATTCCGGCGCCACCACCAATCTGTTCGCCGCGCCCGACAGCAAGAACAGCGGCTACCTGGACATGGGCGCCAATATCGACATCGATACCGGCCTGGTGCTGAACCTGCACGTGGGCCATCAGCGCGTCAAAAATAACAGCAATCTGAGCTACACCGACTACAAGATCGGCGTGACCAAGGATTTCGGCGTGTGTTCGGTGGCGCTGGCGCTGATCGGCGCGGATGTCGATACCTACGTCGCGCCCAACGGCAAGAACCTGGCCAGGACGGCGGCCGTGTTATCCGTGACAAAAACTTTTTAAGCGAGGTTCCGTATGAAAATGATTACCGCCATTATCAAACCCTTCAAGCTCGACGAAGTGCGCGAAGCGCTCTCGGCGATCAATGTGCAAGGGATCACGGTGACCGAGGTCAAGGGTTTCGGCCGCCAAAAGGGCCACACCGAGCTCTACCGCGGCGCCGAATACGTGGTCGACTTCCTGCCCAAGACCAAGATCGAAGCGGCCGTCGACGATGCCATCGTCGATCAAGCGATCGAAGCGATTGAAAAAGCCGCGCGCACCGGGAAGATCGGCGACGGCAAGATTTTTGTCTACAACCTCGAGCAAGTGGTGCGGATCCGCACCGGCGAGATTGGCAACGACGCACTTTAAGGGGACAACAATGAAAATAACGATAAGAACCTACTTGGGCGCGGCAGCGGCCTTGCTGGCGCTGAGCGGCGCGCTGCCGGCATGGGCGCAGGATGCGGCAAAGGCGGCGACGCCGTCCGCGTCCGCAGCAACGGCGGCGGCGCCGTCCGCATCGGCGAGCAGCGCAGCGCCCGCCGCGGCGCCGGCCGCTTCCGCGGCGCCAGCCGCGTCGGCACCGGCCGCGGCAGTCCCGGCCGCGTCGGCGCCCCCAGCCTCCGCGGCAAGTTCGGCGGCCGGCACGGCATCGGCTCCAGCCGCGCCGGCCACTGCGGGTGCCGCAGCCGCCACGCCAGCGCCAGCGGCGCCCACCGCGAACAAAGGCGACACCGCCTGGATGATGATCTCGACCGTGCTCGTCATCATGATGACCATCCCCGGCCTGGCTTTGTTCTACGGCGGCTTGGTGCGCTCGAAGAACATGCTGTCGATCCTGCTGCAGGTGTTCATGATCTTCGCCTTGATCATCGTGCTGTGGTGCATCTACGGCTATTCGCTGGCCTTCACCGAGGGCAACGCGGTGATCGGCAAATTCGACCGCCTGTTCTTGAACGGCATCTTCGACGCCGCCAAGGGAAGCTTCTCCACCGCCGCCACCTTCAGCAAGGGCGTGGTGCTGCCCGAGTTCGTCTACGTGGCCTTCCAGGGCACCTTCGCCGCCATCACTTGTGGCTTGATCATCGGCGCTTTCGCCGAGCGCGCCAAGTTCACCGCCGTGCTCGCGTTCATCGTGCTGTGGTTCAGCTTTGCCTACTTGCCGATCGCCCACATGGTGTGGTTCTGGACCGGTCCGGACAACTTCAAGGATGCCGCCACGCTCGCCACGGAAACGGCCAAGGCCGGCTGGCTGTGGCAAAAAGGCGCGCTCGACTTCGCCGGCGGCACCGTCGTGCATATCAACGCCGCCGTGGCTGGCTTGATCGGCGCCATCCTGATCGGCAAGCGCGTGGGTTTGGGCCGCGAATCGATGGCCCCGCACTCCCTGACCATGACCATGATCGGTGCCTCCCTGTTGTGGGTGGGCTGGTTTGGCTTCAACGCCGGTTCGGCCCTGGAAGCGGGCAATATCGCGGCCCTCGCCTTCATCAACACCTTGCTCGCCACCGCCGCCGCCACCTTGTCGTGGGTGTTCGGCGAATGGATCGGCAAGGGCAAGCCATCGATGCTCGGTGGCGCGTCCGGCGCCGTGGCCGGCCTGGTGGCCATCACCCCGGCCTGCGGCTATGTCGGCCCGATGGGCGCGCTGGTGATCGGCTTGCTCGCCGGCCTGGTCTGCCTGTGGGGCGTGAACGGCTTGAAGCGCATGATCGGCGCCGACGATTCGCTCGACGTGTTCGGCGTGCACGGCGTGGGCGGCATCCTGGGCGCCTTGCTGACGGGCGTGTTCGCCGCCCCCAGCCTGGGCGGTCAAGGCATCACCGACCAGGTCACCGGCAGCATGTCGACCGACCCGTATTCCATCGTCGGCCAGCTGTGGATCCAGGCGCAGGCGGTCGGCACCACCGTCATCTGGTCCGGTCTGGTCGCCTACATCGCCTACAAATTGGTGGACTTGACGATCGGCTTGCGCGTGCCGGAAGATCAAGAGCGCGAAGGCCTGGACATCACCAGCCACGGCGAATCGGCCTACCACGCCTGATTTTCCCGGCTGCAGAACCATCGCACCCCGGTTCCGCGCAAGCGGGCCGGGCCAGGGCGCCCCGCAGGGCGCCTTTTTTCGTCTTGCGCGGGGAATAGGCCTTTAAAACGGCCGTTTCGCCCCGATTTGTGACGTTTGCAATGTAAAATGTCATTTCCGCTTAAGGAAGCATCCCATGGTTCCCCACCTTGCCACCGCCCTCACCGGGCCCTTGCTCGACCTCGAAAAAAAGATCCTGGAAGCGACGCCCGCGATCGAACGCTGGTTCCGCCTGGAGTGGCAGGAGCACACCCCGCCGTTTTACTGCTCGGTCGACTTGCGCAATGCCGGCTACAAGCTGGCTCCGGTCGACACTAATCTCTTCCCCGGCGGCTTCAACAACCTGGCCACGGAAATGCTGCCGCTGTCGGTGCAGGCGGCCATGGCGGCCATCGATAAGTATTGCCCGGACGCCCGTAACCTGCTCTTGATCCCCGAGAGCCACACGCGCAACCCCTACTACCTGCAAAACGTGGCGCGCCTGATGCAAATCTTCCGCCAAACGGGCTTGCATGTGCGCCTGGGTTCGCTCTCTCCGGACGTGACTGAACCGACCCCGCTCGCTCTGCCCGACGGCAATATGCTGGTGGTCGAGCCGCTGGTGCGCTCGAACAATGGGCGCCGTCTGGGCTTGAAGGACTTCGATCCCTGCACCATCTTGCTCAACAACGATCTGTCGGCCGGCATCCCCGCGATTCTGGAAAACATCCACGAGCAATCCTTGCTGCCGCCCTTGCACGCGGGCTGGGCATTGCGCCGCAAGAGCAATCACTTCGCCGCCTACGATGAAGTGGCCAAGAAGTTCGGCAAGCTGATCGACGTCGATCCCTGGATGGTCAATCCCTTCTTCGCAAAATGTGGTGAAGTCAATTTCTCGGAAAATGAAGGCTCCGAGTGCCTGGCCGACAATGTCACCATGCTGCTGGCCAAAATCCGCAAGAAGTACAAGGAATACGGCATCAAGGAAAAACCTTTCGTGATCGTCAAGCCGGACGCCGGCACCTACGGCATGGGCATCATGACGGTCAAGGACGCGAGCGAAGTGAAGGACTTGAACCGCAAGCAGCGCAACAAGATGTCCGTCATTAAGGACGGGGTCGAAGTGAGCGACGTCATCATCCAGGAAGGCGTGCCCACCTTCGAGAGCATCAAGGACGCGGTGGCCGAACCGGTGGTCTACATGATCGACCGCTACGTGGTGGGCGGCTTCTACCGCGTCCACGCCGAGCGCGGGGTCGACCAGAACTTGAATGCGCCGGGCTCGCAATTCGTGCCGCTCGCCTTCACCCAGCAGCACGCCGTGCCCGACTTGAAAGCCAAGCCCGGCACCGCCGCGCCGAACCGCTTCTACGTCTACGGCGTGGTGGCGCGGCTGGCGCTGCTGGCCGCTTCGCTGGAAATGGAGCGCACCGACCCCAATCCCGAGGTGTACTAGGCGGGGGCGCCACGGTCGCGCTCGCGCTCATGGCAACAGCGCGGCGCCCGGCCGGGCAACGGCAGCGTGCGTTTCCGGCTAAAATCAGGCATTACCCTCGCTGGAAACGCCCATGAAAATCGCCTTCCTCGCCGATCCGCTGGCCGGCTTCAAGACCTACAAGGATTCGACCTTCGCCATGATGCGCGAGGCGGCCCGCCGTGGCCACGCCATCTACGCCTTTGAACAAGCCGATATGGCGCTCGAGGGCGGCGTGGTGGTGGCCAACGTCGCCCACATCACCCTCACCGGCGAGGCCGACGACTGGTACCGCGCCGCGCCCATGCAGGCGCAGCGCCTGTCGGACTTCGACGCCGTCGTCCAGCGCAAGGACCCGCCCTTCGACATGGAGTACATCTACGGCACCTACCTGCTGGAGCTGGCCGAGCAGCAGGGCGCGCGCGTGTTCAACAAGCCCGGCGCCATCCGCAGCCACAACGAAAAACTGTCGATCGCCCAGTTCAGCGACTTCACCGCGCCCACCCTGGTCACCTCCAGCGACACGCGCCTGCGCCTGTTCCACGCCACCCACCAGGACATCATCTTGAAGCCGCTCGACGGCATGGGCGGGGCCGGCGTGTTCCGCGTCACGGCCGATGGCATGAACCTGGGCTCGGTGATCGAGGCGCTGACCGACAACGGCCGGCGCACCATCATGGCCCAGCGCTACATCCCCGACATCGTCAAGGGCGACAAGCGTATCCTGGTCATTGGCGGCAAACTGGTGCCGTTCGCGCTGGCGCGCATCCCGCAGGCGGGCGAAGTGCGCGGCAACCTGGCCGCCGGCGGCACCGGCGTGGCCCAGCCACTCTCGAGCCGCGACCGCGAAATCGGCGAAACCCTGGCCCCGGTACTGGCGGCGCGGGGCTTGTTGCTGGTAGGATTAGACGTAATCGGCGATTTCCTGACCGAAGTGAACGTCACCAGCCCGACCTGCTTCCAGGAGATCACCGACCAGACGGGCTTTGACGTCGCCGCCATGTTCATCGACGCGCTTGAGAAAAGCGCGCAGGGCGCGGCGCCGCAGGGCCGCGCACTTCCACTAACGACAGGCTGACATGGTTGGCATTTTGCTGATGACGCACGCACCGCTGGGCCAGGCTTTCATCGCCGCGGTCGCGCACGTGTTCCGCGGCCCCACCGAGCGCTTCGAGGCCATCGACGTCGTCGCCGACCAGGATCTCGACGAAGTGAACGCGCTGGCCGCGCAAGCGGTCGCGCGCCTGGATGATGGCTCCGGCGTACTGGTCATCACCGACATCAAAGGCGGCACGCCCGCCAATTGTTGCAACAAGCTGGCCGACGCGGGGCGCGTTGAAGTCATCGCCGGCATCAGCCTGCCGATGCTGCTGCGCGCCATCACCTACCGGCGCGACACGCTCGACGTGGTGGTGGAAATGGCGCTGGCCGGCGCCCAAAGCGGCGCGGTGCGGGTGGACAACCGCATCCGCGTGGGACCGAATTGAGTTGTTCGATGGCGTGGCGCATGGCGTTGCGTTTTATAGTTCTTATCCATCAGTGAGATGACAAGAAAATGATTCAACAAGAACTAGAGATCATCAACAAGCTGGGCCTGCACGCGCGCGCCTCGGCCAAATTCACCCAACTGGCCGCCAAGTTCAAGAGCGATGTCTTCTTGACCCGCAACGCGCGCCGCATCAACGCCAAGTCCATCATGGGCGTGATGATGCTCGCCGCCGGCAAGGGCGCCAAGGTCATGCTCGAAGCGAACGGCGACGACGAACAGGATTGCGTCGAAGCGCTGGTCGCCCTCATCAACGACAAATTCGGAGAAGGCGAGTAATGCCACTGGACCGCAGCCAGAGTCGCTTCTTCACGGGCCGGCCGATGGCCTCGTTCACGCTGCACGGCATTCCCGTCTCGCGCGGCATTTCGATCGGGCGCGCCCACCTGTTAAAGCCGGCCGCGCTCGACGTCAAGCATTACCTGGTCTCCGAGGAAAACCTGGAGGCGGAGGTGCTGCGCCTGCAAAGCGCCATCGCCGAAGTGCACAAGGAATTGCAAGCGCTGTGGACCGATCTGCCGAAGGACGCCCCCACCGAGCTGGGCGCCTTCATCGACGTGCACGTCCTGATCCTGTCCGACCCGATGATTTCGGAAGCGCCGCTCGACATCATCCGCACCCGCCAGTACAACGCCGAATGGGCGCTGGTGACGCAGATCGACGAGCTCTCGGCCCAGTTCGACGAAATCGAAGACGCCTACCTGCGCGAGCGCAAGGCCGACATCCAGCAAGTGGCCGAGCGCGTGCTCAAGGTCTTGCTGGGCACGGCGCAGCGCACGCCGGTGGTGCCGCCCTCGGGCGATGCCTACCAGCCGCAAATGATCGTGGTGGCGCACGACATCTCGCCGGCCGACATGCTGCAGTTCCGCGACCGCTCCTTCATCGGCTTCGTCACCGACGTGGGTGGACAGAACTCGCACACGGCCATCGTGGCGCGCAGCCTGGACATTCCGGCGGCGGTCGGCATGTCGCAGGCGTCCGCCCTGATCGAGCAGGACGACTGGATCATCATCGATGGCGACGCCGGCGTGGTGATCGTCAACCCGAGCTCGATGGTGTTCGAGCAGTACCGCTCGCGCCAACTGGCCATGATCAAGGGGCGCAAGAAGCTCCTCAAGCTCAAGAAGACGCCGTCCATCACGCGCGACGGCACGCCCATCACCCTCTTGGCCAATATCGAGCTGCCGGACGACTGCCCAGGCGCGCTTGAGTCGGGCGCGGCCGGCGTGGGCCTGTTCCGTTCCGAGTTCCTGTTCATGGGCCGGGCCGGCCATCCGCACAAAATCCCCAGCGAGGACGAGCAGTTCGAGCAGTACCGCAAGGCGGTGGTGGCGATGAAGGGGCGGCCGGTGACGATCCGCACGCTCGACATCGGCGCCGACAAGCCGCTCGACCCGACCGAGCACACGGCGCTCAACCCGGCGCTGGGCTTGCGCGCGATCCGCTATTGCCTGGCCGAGCCTCAGCTGTTCCTGACCCAGTTGCGCGCGATCTTGCGCGCCTCGGCCTACGGCAAGGTGCGCGTCTTGATCCCGATGCTGGCGCACGCCTTCGAGATCGACCAGTCGCTGGCCATGATCGAGCAAGCCAAGGTGCAGGTGCGCGAAGCGGGCCACAAGTTCGACCATAGCATCGAGGTTGGCGCGATGATCGAGATCCCGGCCGCCGCGCTGGCGCTGCCGATGTTCGTGCGGCGCATGGACTTCCTGTCGATCGGCACCAATGACCTGATCCAGTACACGCTGGCGATCGACCGCGTCGACTATGAAGTGGCGCACCTGTACAACCCGCTGCATCCAGCGGTGCTGCAGCTGATCTCGATGACCATCAACGCCGGCCACAAGGCGGGCATCGACGTGGCCGTGTGCGGCGAGATGGCGGGCGACATCAAGCTCACGCGTCTGTTGCTGGGCATGGGGCTGCGCGACTTTTCCATGCATCCGGCCCAGCTGCTGGCGGTCAAGCAGGAGATCCTCAACTGCGACCTGGCCACCCTGGTGCCGCAAACGCGCAAGATCCTGCGCACGATGGAACCGCATGCCATTGCCAGCGCTGTCGAACAGTTGCAGCTGGTGTAATCGAAGAATTGGAATTCATGGCATCTATTGGAATCGTCAGTGCGCAGTCGATGCGCTTCGCGCAGCCGCTCCAGCTGCAAGGCGGCGCGGCCCTGGCCGACTACACACTCGTCTATGAGACCTACGGCACGCTCAACGCGGACAAGTCGAACGCGGTGTTGGTGTGCCACGCGCTCAACGCCTCGCACCACGTGGCAGGAGAATATGCGGACAAGCCCAAGAGCGCGGGCTGGTGGGACAATATGGTCGGCCCCGGCAAGGCGCTCGACACCGACCGCTTCTTCGTCATCGGCGTGAACAACCTCGGTTCCTGCTTCGGCTCGACCGGGCCGATGCACACCAACCCGGCCACCGGCAAACCTTACGGCGCGGCCTTCCCGGTGGTGACGGTGGAAGACTGGGTGGCCGCGCAAGCGCGCCTGGCCGACGCGCTCGGCATAGTGCAGTTCGCGGCCGTGATGGGCGGCTCGCTTGGCGGCATGCAGGCGTTGGCGTGGTCTATCATGTACCCCGAGCGCCTGCGCCATTGCGTGGTGATTGCGTCCACGCCTAAGCTGTCGGCGCAAAATATCGCCTTCAACGACGTGGCGCGCCAGGCCATCCTGTCGGACCCGGATTACCGCGGCGGCGACTTCTACGAGCATGGCGTGGTGCCGAAGAACGGCTTGCGGGTGGCGCGCATGGTCGGGCACATCACCTATTTGTCGAACGACGACATGGCGGAAAAATTCGGCCGCAAGCTGCGCGACGCGGCCCTGACGGGCGACTATAAATTCGGCTTCGGCGTGGACTTCGAGATCGAATCCTATCTGCGCTATCAGGGAGATAAATTCTCCGAGTACTTCGACGCCAACACCTACCTCTTGATCACCAAGGCGCTCGATTACTTCGATCCGGCGCGCGCCTTCGATGGCGACTTGACGCGCGCACTGGCGAACACGCAGGCCGAGTTCTTCGTCGCGTCGTTCACCACGGACTGGCGCTTTTCGCCGCAGTGCTCGCGCGAGATCGTGCAGGCGCTGGTGTCGAACCGGCGCCGCGTCACCTATGCCGAGATCGACGCGCCCAACGGGCACGACGCCTTCTTGCAGGAAGATCCGCGCTACATGAATATGGTGCGCGCCTACTACCAGCGGGTGTGGGACGGCATAGCGGCGGCGGCCGCGCTGCCCGCCGCGCGGGAGGCCGCATGAATTTCGACGAACTGCACAGCGTGCGGCCGGACCTGGCCTTCATCGCGGACTGGGTGCCGCGCAAGGCGCACGTGCTCGACGTGGGCTGCGGCGACGGCGCCATGCTGCGCTATCTGCAAAGCGACAAAGCGTGCACCGGCTACGGCATCGAGATCGCGGATGACAAGGTCCTCGAGAGCGCCCAGGGCGGCATCAACGTGATCCAGCAAGACATGGAAAACGGCTTGGCCATCTTCGGCGACAATTCCTTCGACATGGTGCTGTGCCTGTCGTCGCTTCAGATGATGCAGCATGTCGAGGCGCTGCTGCGCGACATTGTGCGGGTGGGCGCGGAGGCGATCGTGTCGTTCCCGAATTTTGCGCACTGGCCGCACCGGGTTGCGCTGATGAAGGGCCGCATGCCGGTGTCGAAGTCGCTGCCTTACCAGTGGTATGACACGCCCAACCTGCGCTGCGCCACCATCGGCGACTTCAAAGAGCTGGCGGGCGAGGTGGGCCTGGAAGTGATGGAATGCGTGGCGCTGGCCGATGGCAAGCCGGTCTCGTTCCTGCCGAATTTGCGTGGTAGCCTGGCCGTGTTCCGGCTCAGGAAAAAAGACAGGATGGATGCATGAGCGAAGCGGCGCAGCCGGAGTGGCGCAAGTACCTGAACCGGCGCATGCTGTCGGTGCTGTTCCTGGGATTTAGTTCCGGCTTGCCGCTGTATCTCCTGCTCAATCTGGTGCAGGCCTGGTTGTCCAAGTCCGGTTTGAACGTCAAGACCATCGGCTTGTTCGCGCTGGTGATGTTCCCCTATACCTGGAAATTCCTGTGGGCCCCGGTGATGGACCGTTTCCAGTTCGGTCGGCTTGGCCGGCGGCGCGGCTGGATGGCGCTCACGCAGGTCTTGCTGTTGGTGGCGATCGGCCTGATGGGGATGCTGGACCCGCATACGCAATTGCCGCTCATCGTGGCGGCCACCTCGGTCGTGGCCTTCTTGTCGGCGAGCCAGGACGTGGTGTTGGACGCCTATCGGCGTGAAATCCTCACGGACGACGAACAGGGCTTGGGTGGCGCAGTTTTCGTCAACGCCTACAAGGTCGCCAATCTGGTTCCCGGTTCGTTGGCGTTGATCTTGGCCGATCAAATTGCATGGCATTGGGTGTTCTGGATTACTGCGGCGTTCATGCTGCCCGGCCTGCTTTGCACTTTGATGAGCAAGGAACCCGAATTGAGTGGCACGCCGCCGAGGACCTTGTTCGACGCTGTCGTATTGCCATTTCGCGAATTCATTGCGCGCGGCGGATGGGACAATGCCCTGTGGGTGCTGGGTTTTATTTTCATGTATCGCATCGGCGACAGTATGGCGGGCGTGTTGCTCACCAAGTTCTTCCTCGACATCGGATTTTCGCTGACCCAAATCGGCGCCATCGCGAAACTGACAGTGTTTTGGTCGAGTATCGCTGGTGGCATCGTCGGCGGCATCTGGATGGTCAAGCTGGGCATCAATCGGGCATTATGGATTTTTGGCTTGTTACAGGCGCTCACCAGCGTCGGATTCGCCTTGCTGGCATATGTCGGGCCGAATCCGTTTTATCTTGCTGGCGCGATGGCGTTCGAGGGATTCGGGGTTGGTCTGGGCACCACGGCTTTTGTCGCCTACATTGCGCGCAGCACAGATCGCCGCTATTCTGCAACCCAGTTTGCCTTGTTCACCAGCCTGGCCGCGGTGCCGCGCACGTTCATCAATGCGTCGATCGGCTATATCGTCGCCGATATCGGCTGGCTCATGTTCTTCCTCCTGTGCTTCGCACTGGCCTTGCCTGGCATGCTGATGCTGCCGAAGGTCGCGCCGTGGAACGCAAAACAATAGCTTGGTAGCGATGGGTCGACAAGCACAAGCGAACGCCTTCGTTCCATTGCCGATCCGCGATGGCGTGTCACCGAGCTATCTGTGGCTTAAGGATGGCAGCTGGTCCGCCATGCTGCCTTTCCTGGCCGAGAATTTCCCGGACGTGAGCGAAGCCGATTGGGCGGCGCGCCTGCTGCGCGGCGAAGTCGTCGATGGCGAGGGCGTGGCGCTGCGCGCCGACACCCCATATCGGCGTGGCATGCGCATCTGGTATTACCGCGAACTGGAAGGCGAGACCCCGATTCCGTTCGAAGAGGCCATCATCTTCCGCGATGAGCATTTACTGGTGGTCGACAAGCCGCATTTTCTGCCGGTGATCCCGAGCGGGCGCTTCCTGCATCAAACCTTGCTGGTGCGGCTGAAGAAAAAATTCGATTTACCCCAATTGACGCCGATTCACCGCCTGGACCGCGAAACGGCCGGCGTGGTGATCTTTTCGCATTGCTTAGACAGCCGCGGCGCCTACCAATCGCTGTTCCAGAAGCGCAGCGTGGAAAAGGTCTACGAAGCGCTGGCCGCGCCATTGCGCGGTGTGCAGGCGCCGCTGGTCCATCGTAGCCGCATGGTCGAAGGTGAGCCTTTCTTTTGCATGCGCGAAGCCGAAGGCGAACCCAATTCCGAAACCCTGATCGAGGTGATCGAGCAGCGTGCCGACGCGACGCTGTATCGCTTGCGTCCGCATACCGGCCGCCAGCACCAATTGCGCGTGCACATGTCCGCGCTGGGCAGCCCGATTCTCAACGATGGTTTTTACCCGGTGGCGCTGCCGTGCAAGGGCGACGATTTCCGCCATCCCTTGCAGTTGCTGGCGCGCTCGATCGGGTTCCCGGATCCGCTCACTGGTGAGCGCCGATATTTCGAAAGCGCGCGCGCGCTGACCCTGGACTTGGATCCCGAGTAGTCTGCGCGCCTGGGCAGCTAAGGCATCGCCAGCGTCAGCTCGAAGCGGCAGCCCCTGCCCTCCAGCCCGGGCGCCAGTGTGAGCTTTCCATTCAGGCGCGCCGCCGCTTGCCGCGCGATCGCCAGGCCCAGCCCCGATCCCGGTACCGAATCGCCGCCAATGCGGTAGAAGCGCTCGAACACCAATTCCCTATGCTCGACGGCGATGCCGGGTCCGTTGTCGGCCACCGACAAGCGCAGTTCGAGCGCGTGCGCCGTCAGGCTCACCAGCACGCGCCCGCCGCGTGGCACATAGCGCAGCGCGTTCTCCAGCAGACTGTGCACGATGGAACGGAAGGCATGCAGGTCGAGCCAGTGGCTCAGCGTTGGCGGCGCTTCCAGCGACAGTTCGATGCCGCGCGCCAGCGCCTGCGGCGCGAGCTGGGCCAGTTCCTGCTGCAGCACGCGCGCGAGATCGACCTCGTTGCCGCGCGCGCCCGCGCTGGCATCGAGCTGGGCCAAGGCGAGCAATTGCTGTACCAGATGAGCCGCGCGCGCGATGGCGCCATCCATATGCTGTTCCGCTTCGGCGCGCTCGCGTGCGCTGTCGGCCTTGCTCAACACGTGCGCCTGCGCTGAAATCACCGCCATCGGCGTGCGCAATTCATGCGCGGCGTCGTGCACGAAAGCGCGCTCGCGGCTGAGCGTCGCACGCAAGCGCGACAGCAGGGTGTCAAGCGCCGCCACCAATGGCTTGATCTCCGCGTAGCGCGGGTCGACGTCGATCGGCGAGAGGTCGTCGACGCCGCGCGCGCCGATCCGGTCGCTCAACTGGCGCAAGGGCAGCAAGCCGCGCGTGATGGCGATCCACACCGCCAGGAAGGTCAAGGGGAAAGCGATCAGCATGTTGAGCGTCAGGTCGAGCCAGTCGTCGCGCAGGATGCCGGCGAAGGTATGCAGTGGCAGCGCGCAGTGCAGCACCCAGCGCCGGGTTTCGCTGCGCAGTATCAGAAAGCGCCGCCCGTCGATTTGCAGCGCCTCGATTTTTCCAGGCGCGCCGGCCAGTGTTGCCCCGCCAGGGGCCAGATTCGATAGGACGACAGCGCCACCGCGCTCGCGCAAGGCGACGCGGATAGCCGCGAAGTTGCGCCAGTTGTAGTCAGGGCGCCTGGCTTCGCCGACCGCGCCCTGCAAAAAGGCGCGCGCCGCCTGCGCGCTGTCGATCTGCTCCAAGCCATCGGCCAGGTAGGTGGAGATGGCGCTCAGCTCGCGGCTGGTCTTGTCGTCCCCCATGTTGATGGACAGGTCCACCGCCATCATCGTGATCCAGATCGCGAGGAACGCCGTCAGCAGCGCCAGGAAAACCCGCCGCACCAGAGTCGGCTTGAACAGGCTTGGCAGCGCCATGTTCAATCGGCGACCAGCAGATAGCCAATGCCGCGCACGGTCTGGATCCGCGCCGCGCCAATCTTGCGCCGCACATTGCAGACGTGGACTTCGATGGCGCCGAAGTCGACCGGATCGCCCAAGGGATCGAGGCGGACCGATAATTCGCTCTTGGGCAGCACCGCGCCCGGGTCGCGCGCCAGCTCAAGCACCAGTTGGAATTCGCGCGCCGACAACTCGACGCTGTCGCCGTGGAGCCGGGCCCGGCGCGTGCGCGGCTCGATTTCCAGCGCTCCGATGCTTCAAATTTCGCCGGCCTGGCGCGCATAGCGGCGCACCACCGCGCGCACCCGCGAGACCAATTCGGCGGTCGCGAAGGGTTTGACGATGAAGTCGTCGGCCCCGCTATCGAGGCCGGCCAGGCGATCTTCCAGCATGGCCTTGGCCGTGATGACGATCACCGGCATGTGCATGCCGGTGCGCCGCCAGTTTCGCAGCAGGTCCATGCCGTCGGCATCGGGTAGGCACAAGTCGAGCAGCAGGCAATCGTAGTTATGGCCGGACAGCGCATACGCGATATCGGCGGCGCGCCGTATCCATTCGCTGCTGATGCCGTCGACCTTGAGTGCGCGCTGCAGGGCCAGGCCAAGGTCAATGTCATCTTCGATCATCAGGATATGCATGGGGCGATTATAGCCGCAGCGCCCTTAAGCTTAGCCAAAGCTTGGGCTCCATAGAATGGCCGGATCAATCCTCATCAGAATGGAGTTCTCATGCGCATCACCGAGTCCGGCCGCGTCTTGTCGATCGTATTGGCCGCCATGTTCGGCCTTCAGGGCTGCGGCGGCGAATCGCGCGCCGTGGTGGCCGCCGACAGCAGCGAACAGTGGGCGCTGTCGTCACCGGCCGAGCAGGGTATGGATCCGGCCCTGCTGGCAAGCGCGGTATCCGATTTGCCGTCGGCGCCGCAGCATAAATTGGCGAGCATGCTGGTTCTGCGCCATGGCAAGCCGGTACTCGAGCAGTATTGGAATGGATATGACCAGAACACACTGCACGATCTGCGTTCGGCCACCAAGAGCATCACGGCGCTGCTGACGGGGATCGCGATCGACCAGCATATGCTCGCCGGCGTGGACGAACCGATCAGCACCTATCTGGCGGCGAGTTATCCGGGGGCGCCTGCGCTGCGGCGCAAGATCACCATTGCCCACATTCTGATGATGCGATCTGGCCTGGCCTGCAATGACTGGGACGTTTCATCGCCAGGCAACGAGTCGACTATGTATGAGACTGGCGATTGGGTGGGCTTCGTGATGAACCTGGCGTCGGTGGTCGACCCTGGCACCGTCACCCAATACTGCACGGGCGGGCCGGTTGTCATGGGGCGCATCATCGCCGGCGCCAGCAAGAAGCCGATTCCGCAATTCGCCGACACCTACCTTTTCGGCCCGCTGGGCATCAAGAACGCGCGCTGGGCCGACTTCGACCAGCATCGGCAAACCGACACCGGCGGCCACATCCAATTGCGCCCGCGCGACATGGCAAAACTTGGACAACTGGTGCTGCAACGCGGGGCATGGAATGGCGTCCAATTGGTGTCCGAATCATGGATAGCGCAAGCCACCGCCAAACACACGCAATTTAGCGATGGTTCGCCGTACGGATACCTATGGTGGCAGCGCCCCATGTCCTACAAAGGCCGGCAAGTGACCATGAACTACGCTGACGGCAATGGCGGCCAGTATATTTTCGTCGTTCCGGAGCTCGATCTGGTGGCAGTGTTCACCGGCGAAAACTACGATTCCAATTCCGCCACGCGGGCGTTCACGATCATGAGCCGTTACATCCTGCCGGCCGTTCAGTAGCACGCGCCGCTTAGATCGAGTAATCGATGATCAAGGGCGCATGGTCGGAAAAACGCTCGTCCTTGTAGACCGAGACGGCCTTCGCCTGCGCCGCGATGCCCGGCGTGGCGACGTGATAATCGATGCGCCACCCCACATTCTTGGCGTAGGCCTGGCCGCGGTTGCTCCACCACGTGTACTGCTCCGGGCGCTTGTCGATCCCGCGATGCACGTCGACGTAACCGACTTCATCGAAAATGCGGGTGAGCCAGGCGCGCTCTTCGGGCAGGAAGCCCGAATTCTTCACATTGCCCTTCCAGTTCTTCAAGTCGATTTCATGGTGCGCGATATTCCAGTCGCCGCAGATAACCACTTCGCGGCCCTCGGCGCGCAGCTCCAGCAAATGCGGCAGGAACAATGCCATGAAGCGGAACTTGGCTTCCTGGCGTTCCGGCGAGGACGAGCCGGACGGGCAATACACGGAAATGACGGTCAGCTTGCCAAAGTCGCAGCGCACATAACGGCCCTCGGCGTCGAATTCCGGGCTGCCAAAGCCGATGCGCACCGCATCCGGCTTGACCTTGCTGTAGACGCCGGTGCCGGAATAGCCCTTCTTTTCAGCGTAGTGGAAAGCTCCGTGATAACCATTTGGCATGAAATCGGCGGTCATGTCCGCCTCTTGCGCCTTCAATTCCTGCACGCAGACGAAGTCGGCCGATTGATTGGCCATCCAGGTGAAAAAGCCTTTTTTGTGGGCGGAGCGGATACCGTTGAGGTTTGCGGAGATTATTTTTGGCATGGGAGCAGGGGGAGGGCGGTTGGCGCTGGCGCTGGCGGGGATTAAAATACAGGCACTCTAACGAATCGAGGTCATCGTGAACAATTTGCGCCAACAGTTTATCGCGTTTTCAGTGTCCACGGGCGTGCTGCGCTTTGGCGACTTCACCACCAAGGCGGGGCGCCAGTCGCCGTATTTTTTCAACGCCGGCCTGTTCCACGACGGCGCCACGCTGGCGCAATTGGCGCAGTTTTACGCGCAAACCCTGCTCGATTCGGGCGTCCAGTTCGACATGCTGTTCGGGCCGGCCTACAAGGGCATCACGCTCGCCTCGGCCACAGCGGTGGCGCTCGCTGGCAAGGGGCGCAACACTTCCTTCGCCTTCAACCGCAAGGAAGCGAAGGATCACGGCGAGGGCGGCACCATCGTCGGCGCCAAATTGCAGGGCAAGGTGGTCATTGTCGACGACGTGATTTCAGCCGGCACCTCGGTGCGCGAATCGGTCGACATGATACGCGCGGCCGGTGCCGAGCCATGCGCGGTCTTGATCGCGCTCGACCGCATGGAAAAATCGGGCAAGGAGGGCGAGTTGTCGGCCAGTTCGGCGGTGCAGGAAGTGAGCCGGGAATTCAATATCCCGGTCATCTCGATCGGCAACCTGGACGATTTGTTCAGCTATATTTCCGGCGCCGGCGCCGATCCGCAACTGGCGCAGTACAAGGACGCGGTGTCCGCGTATCGCGCGCGCTACGGCGTTTGAACATCAGCTGAGCAAGGGATGATCTTTCGGCAGATGGTGGGCGTGCCACATCGATAGCTTGTGGCGTACCGATTTTTCCGATACCTGGTCTTCCGGCATGGGGGTGATGACCTTGTCGTGCACCAGCAGGCGATACACGTAGAGCATTTTGTCGCTGGCCGAGTCGGTGGCTTCGAATTCGACCACGCCGCGCCCTTCGGCGTATTGCACGCCGGCCAGCAAGGCCGCCTTGAACAGAGCCGCTTCATTTTTCAGTTTTTTCATCACCATCCTATGGTCCGCGAGCTTGTCTCATGCTGCCATGAATAAAACGGGAACGCAACCAGGAGTCCAAGCAGCATGATCGTCATTGAAACCGAACGTTTGATCATCCGTCATATGAACCTCGACGATGGCGCGCTAATACTCGAAGTGCTGAACGAGCCCTCATTCCTGCGCTTTATTGGCGACCGCGGCGTGCGCGATATGGCCGGCGCGCAGAACTATATCCGCACCGCCGCACTCGACATGTATGAGCGCCTCGGTTTCGGCTTTTTTCTGGTGGAGTCGAAAGCGGATGGTTGCGGCATGGGCTTTAGCGGCTTGGCCAAACGCGATTATCTCGACGATGTCGATATCGGTTTCGCCTTCGCGCCGCGCTATTGGCACAAGGGCTACGCGTCCGAGGCCGCCGCCGCGCTGCTGGTCTACGCCCGCGACCAGTTAGGCCTCAAGCGCGTCGTCGCTACCACCCGCGTCGACAACGACAGTTCGATCAAGCTGCTCGAGGGCGTGGGCCTGCGCTTCGAGCGCCGCTTCATGCATGCGGATGGCGACCGCGAACTGAATCTGTTCGCCATCGACTTTCATTGAGGCGAAAGCAGACCTTCGAAACGCGGCGCCAATTCCAGCAAATGCTGCTGCAGCGTCTGGAATATGGCCTTGATGCGCGCGGTATGGCGTAGGTCGGGATGGGTCAGGATCCATAATTCGGATGCCAGTTGCGGATCGGGTGGCGCAAGGCGGCGCAGCTGCTTGGATGCGTCGCCAAGAAAACACGGCAGCAGCGCCAAACCGAGGCCGTCGGCACACGCTTGCGCCACGCCGGAAAAGCCATCGACGCGGCATCCGACCTCATCGAGCGCAACGATCTTCTCCAGCCAGCGCAGCGTGCGGTGGCGTTCCTGGCTTTCGCCAAGGGCAATCCACTGATGGGCGCCGAGCTCGATGCCGCGCGCGCCCGCCAGGTATGTCTTCGACCCATAGATGGCGAATGCCAGCGGCGCGATGCGCTTGCCCAGCAAATGCTCGGGCGGGCGCGCAGAGGGGCGCACGGCGATATCGGCGTCGCGCTTGGATAAGTCGGCCATGGCGTTGGCAATGCTGATCTGCAGCGTGATCTGCGGATAGCGCTGGCGGCAGATCGCCAGCATCGGGTTGAGCACGGCGCTGGCGATGCTGTCGGTGGTGGTGATGCGCACGATGCCGCTCGGGCGCAGGTCGCGTCCCGCCACCTTGCGCAGGGCATGCTGCGCCGCCTCTTCCATCATGCTGCCCGTGCGCGCCAGCTCCTCGCCTTCCGGTGTGGCGACATAGCGTCCGGCCGGGCGCTCGAACAGGCGCACCCCCAGTTCCTTTTCGAAATCCGTGATGCGGCGAAAAACGGTCGCGTGATTCACGCCCAGCATGCGCGCCGCGCCGGAGAGCGAACCTGCCTGCATCACCGCCGCCACGTAGCGCAGCGCGTTCAAGTCGATTTGATTGTGCATATTTGCATTGCCAGTTTGTGATATTTTGGAATATTAATGCAATTACGAACAGTCTAGACTGCAAGCATGTTTAACCCAAGGAGAATGTTATGAAACGCAAAATCGTGATTCCCATGCTGGCAGCCTTGATAGGCGCAGGTGTGATCTGCACGGCGCCGGCCGGCGCTGGCGAACCCATCTGGGACGGCAATACCGTGGCCATGCGCAGCGAGCGCCTGGCCGATGGCGTGTTCGCTTTTTATGCCGACAACGCCCGCGAGCTCAACGCCAAGGGCGGCGCCGCGGCCACCAGCGGCGGTTTGATCGTCGGCAGCAAGGGCGCCCTCATGATCGAAACCATGCTCAATGCGCGCTTGAACAAGCAGGTGCAAACGCTGAGCCATCAGTTGGGCGGCAAGACGCTGCTGTACGCGGTCAACACCAGCGCGCACGGCGACCATTCCTACGGCAATATGTACTTGCCGGCGACAACGCGCATCGTCCAGCACGCCAACACCCGCAGCTATGTCGAACAGCACCTGGCCGACGACAAGGCTTTCATGATCAAGAATTTCGGCACTGGACGCGGTATCGAGGCGATCAAGGCGCGCACCGGCGACTTGCTCGTGGCCCCCATGTCCAGCGTGACGATCGACCTGGGCGGCAAAAGCGTCGATATCATCGATTTCGGCTTCGCCCAGACGGGCGGCGATTTGTGGGTGTGGGAGCCGCAATCGAAGGTGCTTTGGGCGGGCAACGCCGTCATCGCCAGCAAGCCGGCCTTGCCATGGCTGCTCGATGGGCACTTGCTGGCGACGCTGGCGACACTGCAGCGCGTGTATGCCTTCCTGCCGCCGGACGCGCGCATCGTTCCCGGGCACGGCGTGCCGGTCGGGCGTGAAGACTTGAAGTGGCAGATCGACTATCTCGACGCCGTGCGCGTGAATGTGCAGGGCGCCGTCGACAAAGGGCTCACGCTCGAGCAAACGGTGCAGCAGACGGCGATGCCGGAATTTGGCGGCTACGCCTTGTTCGGCTGGGTGCATCCGGGCTTGAACGTGCCGGCCGCGTATCGCGACCTGAGCAAGAAGTAGGGCGCGCGCACGTCCGCTGCCGCGCGCGCGGACGTGCACCTTGCTGGCCATGGACGAAAATGGTGATAAGCTTGGTGGGTCATTGACGAAGAACGGCGCGGAATCGATCATCATGCTACGGGTAGGCCTTATCTCCGACACACACGGCTTGCTGCGTCCACAAGCGCGCGCCTTCCTGCAAGGTAGCGATTGCATCATCCATGCCGGCGATATTTGCGATGGTGCGATTCTCGAAGAACTCGGCGCCATGGCGCCTTTGTTCGCAGTACGCGGCAATAACGACTTCGGCCCCTGGGCCGAGCGCCTGCGCGAGACCGAACGGGTCCAGCTTGGGGCGGTCCTCGCCTATGTCATCCACGACGTTTCGCAGTTCGATAGTGTGTCCGCTGGCGCTGGTGTGCGGGTGGTGGTGTACGGCCATTCGCATCAGCCCGCGGTCGACGAACGTGACGGGATCTTGTTCGTCAATCCCGGCAGCGCGGGGCCGCGCCGATTCCGCCTGCCCATCGCGGTCGGCGAATTGATCATCGACGGCGCCAAGGTCAACGCGCGCACCGTCGAAATCACGGAATAAACGGAGGCCATATGGTGGTTCGTGTCGTGCGGCTGGGCAGCGCGCGCGTGCAAGGTGAAGGCACGCGTATCGGCACGGTTCGGCGTCCGCCGCGCGGCGTGCCGAAGGCGCAATTCGCGGCGCAGGATTGGTACGATGTTTGGTATCCGAATCTGGCGCCAAGCGCGGAGACGATGAAACTGGGCCAGGAGGCGCAGACCCCGGCGCAGTGGACAGCGTTCATCAAGAAGTACAAAAGCGAGATGGCGGCGCCCGATGCCAGCCATTCCATCAGCCTGCTCGCGGCCCTGTCGCAGACGAGCGACTTTTCAGTGGGTTGTTATTGCGAGGACGAGGCGCACTGCCACCGTTCCAGCCTGCGTGAGCTATTGGCCGCAAGCGGCGCCAAGATGGCGTAGAATTTCGTGCGGCGATCGATGTGCATCGCCGCAATCGCCCGCCAAGCGTTTGGCGCAATGCCTCGAACTGATATTTCATCGATGATCCCTTCACTGCGCCGCCCCGTCTCGCTCCTGCTGCTGCTTGCCAGCTTTCCATGCCTTGGCGCGAGCGCTCCGGCCAACGACGCATGGCGCCGGCAGGTGCAGGACGTATGGGTGCCGCGCGCGCGCGAAGCACTTCACCAGTTCGACGAATTGAGCAAGGCGCAGCTTGGGCAAACCCTGGAACGGCGCCCGACGGTGAAGCTGGCCACGTCCGAGCGCGACGTCAATGGACAAGAAGGTGTGGCGCTCGCCCCAGTGCTCAGCCGCGGGATGGACCTCAAGGACCTGTACGAACAATCGGTGCGTGTTCCCGTGCGGGCTTACACGTTGGCGCTCGAGCAGCAGCTGGCCGGGCAAAACGCCGCGCGCGTCGCGCCTTGGCTGCGTGCCGGCGTTGCCGAATTGATGGCCGATCTTGTGATCGATCGGATGGCGCTGCCGATGGGGGCGCGCGATTGGCGGGCTGACGCCGATGTCGCGCTGCGCAATCGCCCCGATATGCCACTGCCGGCCACCATCGCGGCCGCGCCCGAAATCGCCAAGGATGGCGCCACGTTGGCGGCCTACATGGTTGTGCAGCTGCAGGAGCGCAGCGGCACGCACTTTTTCGCGGCGCTGGACGCTTACCTTCAGGCCGCAGCGGGCGCCACATTCGATGCCGATGCCGCGTTCAAACAGGCATTTGGATTTACCCAGGCCGAACACGCCGCGTATTGCGACAAACAGCTTGCGGCCCTGCGCGCGCAAGTGCGTGTGCACCGTGCGCCACCGGTTAAGGCTGGCGGCGCCGGCACGAATGCGCCAGTGCCCGGCGCCGCGCAAGGCGCCAGTGCGAGCCCCAGCGTGGCCGCGCCTGCCGTTGTAGCCACTCCGGCCGTGCTACCGAGCGCCGCCGCGCGCGAAGCCTACGCGCGCTACCAGCGGGCGCGGGCGCCAAAAGCGTTCGCCGTGTCGATGCGCGGGCAGTGGGGCTGGGCGCAGGACGATAGCGACGCCATGGCCGACGCACTGCGCCAATGCGGCCTGCGCGACGCCGTCAATTGCAGGTTGTACGCGGTGGACAATGAAGTGCAGCCGCAACCGCCAGTGGGTGAGATCGTCGTGCAAATGAGCGGGCACG
This sequence comes from Pseudomonadota bacterium, assembly GCA_040388555.1. GTDB lineage: Bacteria > Pseudomonadota > Gammaproteobacteria > Burkholderiales > Burkholderiaceae_D > Telluria_A. The sequence goes on along the minus strand of JAZKBP010000039.1, from coordinate 42,876 downwards.
CGCACGATGCCTGGGCCAGCGAGGTTGGCGCGAAATGGCTGGACGTGGTGCGCCAAAGCAGCGCACAGTTCAATCAACTGCTCAAGAACGACATGGGCGTGTCGCTCGACCAGGACATACGCATCTATATCGCCACCGACCACGACGATTACGCGCAGGTGCTGCACACCGATATGAAGATGTTGACCGAGGCGGCCAACGACCACGCCGAAGTATCGGGCGGCCTGTCCAACAGCCGCGGCCAGATCGCCGTGCTGATTCGGGAGAGCCTCGACGAACGGGCGCGCAACGAGCGCGCCGTCAAGGTGCCGCTGCATGAATTGACGCACGCGCTGCAAAAGCAGCTCGCTGCCGGTTACGCTGGCTTTCCCGCTCCGCAGTGGATGCGCGAGGGCAGCGCCGATTTGATCGCCTACCACCTTGCGCGCAATGTGAACGCGCCCGGCGCCTCCGACATTAGCGAGGCAATCTGGGCGGACCGGTGCATCGCTTGGTACAAGAAGCGCGGCCGCAAGCTCGACGCCGATGAAGTGTTCGCCGCGCGCGGACCGCAGTGGCTGGCGATGATGAAGGAAAAGCGCGGCCCTTACCAAATGGCGGGATTGATGATGATCCGCTTGAAGCAGCTGGCCGGCGAGCGCTTCTTCCGCGGCCTGGTCGAATACTTCCAGCGCGCCGGACAGGTCGGGCAGGTAGAACGCAGCGTGTTTGCGGAAAGCTTCGGGATCGAACCGGACGCCTTCCTGGCCGACTTCAAAGAGTGGGCGGCGCGTTCACCGTCCATCGAGAGCGTGCCGCGCGCGCAGCCAAGCGACAGCGCCGCGCCGGCGCGCGCGAACGAAGGCGCTTCGTCCGCGGCGGGGCAGGGCGCGGCGCCCATCTAGCGCGCGCCGCCGCCGCGACGATCAGCCCGCCAGCTTCTTCTTCAGCAGTTCGGTCAGCTGGGCCGGGTTGGCCTTGCCTTTCGACGCCTTCATGGCCTGGCCGATCAGCGCATTGATGGCCGCTTCCTTGCCAGCGCGGTACTGCTCGACCGATTTCTCGTTCGCGGCCAGCACCTCGTCGACGATCTTCTCCAGCGCGCCGCTGTCGGAAATCTGACGCAAGCCCTTCTGGTCGATGATGGCGTCGGCGATGTTCTCATCGGCGGATTTGGCTTCCCACATCGCGCTGAACACTTCCTTGGCGATCTTGTTCGAGATGGTGCCATCGGCGATACGCGCCAGCAGCAGCGCCAGCTGCGACGGCGCCACGGGCGCGTCGCCAATGTCGACGCCTTCGCGGTTCAGGGTCGAGGCCACGTCGCCCATCAACCAGTTGGCGGCGGCCTTCGCATTGGCCTTGCCGGCCTTGGTCACGACGGCCTCGAAGTAGGACGAAAGCGCATGCGACTGCGTCAGGATCAGCGCGTCGTAGTCGGACAAGCCGTAGTCGAGGCCAAAGCGCGCACGCATCGCCACCGGCAGTTCGGGCATGTCCGCCTTCACGCGCGCGATCCATTCTTCGCCGATCATCAGTGGCGGCAGGTCGGGATCCGGGAAGTAGCGATAGTCTTGCGAGTCTTCCTTGGCGCGCATCAGGCGCGTTTCCTTCTTGTCTGGATCGTACAAGCGCGTGGCCTGCTGCACCGTGCCGCCGTCTTCGATCAACTCGATCTGGCGCCGCACTTCGACATGCACGGCCTCTTCGATGAAGCGGAAGGAGTTCAAGTTCTTGATCTCGCAGCGGGTGCCGAATTCCTTTTGACCGACTGGACGCACCGAGACGTTGATATCGCAGCGGAAGGAGCCTTCCTGCATATTGCCGTCGCAGATACCGAGCCACATGACCAGGCCATGCAGCGCCTTGCAGTAGGCGACCGCTTCGGCCGCGCTGCGCAGTTCCGGCTCCGACACGATCTCGAGCAGCGGCGTGCCGGCGCGATTGAGATCGATGCCGCTCATGCCATGGTAGTCTTCGTGCAGCGATTTGCCCGCGTCTTCTTCGAGGTGGGCGCGCGTCAGATTGACGGTCCGGGTCTCGAACTTGCCGTCTTTTTCAAAGCCGAAGGTGAGCTCGCCGCCAATGACCACCGGATCTTCGAACTGGCTGATCTGGTAACCCTTGGGCAGGTCCGGGTAGAAGTAGTTCTTGCGCGCGAAGACCGAGCGCGGTGCCACCTTGCCGCCGACGGCCAGGCCGAAGCGGATCGCGCGTTCGACCGCGCCCTTGTTCATCACTGGCAGCACGCCAGGCAGGGCCAGGTCCACCGCGCTCGCCTGCGTGTTTGGCTCGGCGCCGAACTGGATCGAGCTGCCGCTGAAGATTTTCGAATTGGTCGTGAGCTGAACGTGGTTCTCAATACCGATGACGACTTCCCATTGCATACTGTTCTCGCTTGTCTGTGTGCTTGTCTGTTAGATGCCGGCTGGCGCGCGCGTGTGCCAGTCCGTCACTTGCTGGAACTGGTGGGCGATGCCCAGCAGCTTGGCCTCGGCGAAGTAATTGCCGATGATTTGCAGCCCCACCGGGCGCTTGGCGTTCTTCTCGCCCTGGCCGAAGCCGCACGGGATCGACATGCCGGGCAGGCCGGCCAGGCTGGTCGAGAGGGTGAAGATGTCGGCCAGGTAGTTCGCCACCGGGTCGTTGGTCTTGTCGCCCAGGTCCCAGGCCACGGTCGGCGCCACCGGCCCCATGATGACGTCGCATTTCGCCTCCGGGCCCGCCAGCGCGGCCTGGAAATCGTCGGCGATCAGGCGGCGGATCTTTTGCGCCTGCACGTAGTAGGCGTCGTAATAGCCGTGGCACAGCACATAGGTGCCGACCATGATGCGGCGCTGCACCTCCGGGCCGAAGCCTTCGGCGCGGCTTTTCTTGTACATGTCTTGCAGGTTGCCGTATTCGGCGGCGCGGTGGCCGTAGCGCACGCCGTCAAAACGCGACAGGTTGGACGACGCTTCGGCCGGCGCGATGATGTAGTAGACCGGGATCGACAGCGCCGTCTTCGGCAGCGAGATGTCAACCAGGGTCGCGCCCAGCTTGACGAACTGATCGAGCGCGGCGCGCACGGCTTGCTCGACGTCGGCCGCCAAGCCTTCGCCGAAGTACTCGCGCGGCACGCCGATGCGCAAGCCTTTGAGCGGCGTGTTCAACTCCTTGCTGAAGTCTTCGCGCAGATTGCCTTGCTCGGGCGTGAGGCTGGTCGCGTCGCGCGTGTCGAAGCCGATCATTTCATTGAGCAGCAGCGCGCAGTCTTCGGCCGTCTGCGCGATCGGGCCGCCCTGGTCGAGCGAGGACGCGAACGCGATCATGCCAAAGCGCGACACCCGTCCGTAGGTGGGCTTGATGCCGGTGACGCCGCAAAACGAGGCCGGCTGGCGGATCGAGCCGCCAGTGTCGGTGGCGGTGGCCGCCGGCGCCAGGCGCGCGGCGATGGCGGCGGCCGAACCGCCGGACGAGCCGCCCGGCACGGCCAGCTTGTCCCATGGATTTTTGACGGCGCCGAAGGCTGAATTCTCGTTCGACGAACCCATCGCGAATTCATCGCAATTGAGCTTGCCCAGCGTGACCATGCCGGCCGCGTTGAATTGTTCGACCACGGTGGCGTTGAACGGGCTGGTGTAATTGCCCAGCATTTTGGAACCGGCCGTCGAGCGCCAATCGCGCGTGACGAAAATATCTTTGTGCGCGATCGGGATGCCCGTCAATGCGGTGGCGGCGCCGCTGGCGATGCGCGCGTCGGCCGCTGCCGCTTGCGCCAGCGACAGCGCCGGATCAACGTGCAGGAAGGCGTTCAAATCGCTCGCCGCGATGCGCTCCAGATAATGGCGCGTCAGCTCGGTGGAAGAAACCTGCTTGGCGTGCAGCAGGGTCGACAATTGTTTTAGGGTTTTTGTATGCATGGCTTCAATTCGAATTCGGCTCGGGGAGGGCAAGGGCGCCGGTGCGTGGACAGCTGCGCAATTACTTGACTACTCAATGACTTTCGGAACCAGGTACAGGCCGTCCTCGGTCTTCGGCGCCGGCGCCTGGTAAGCCGCGCGCTGGTTCGTCTCCGTCACCACGTCCTCGCGCAGGCGCAGCGACAAATTGCCCATCACGGCCGCCAGCGGCTGCGACAGCGGTTCCACCCCGGTGGTGTCGATCGCCTGCATCTGGGCCGCCAGCGCGAAAATGCCATTCAATTCGCCAAGCGCGGTTTGCGCGTGCTGCTCGTCCATATCGAGCTGGGCCAGGTTGGCGATGCGTTTTACGTCAGAAAGTGTGAGGGACATGGCAATGCGCAGCCCGCGGGCCGCGTCCGAAATGTTGAGCGAATAATGATTTTTTGGTAAAAACGTGCTTACTTTACTAATCGCGCCGATAAAACCGCCGGAATAGCGCCGATCCGGCTGATCGGGGGGGCGCGCAATTGGAGGGTTTTTCAGGCAATTGCATCCAAATTATAAGGTAGAATGGCGGGTTAATGCGTTGTCGGGGCCGAAAGCGTGCCGCCGCAGCATAGAAACGCAGTTTAGAACGCATCGCGCGGCCGGGTTCCAAAAAACGCGGCCGTTGGATTTCCCTATCAATGTTTAGGCGCTTATTGCGCGTATCAGGACACACATGTTTGGTTTTTTACGCAGTTATTTTTCGAATGATCTCGCCATCGACCTGGGTACGGCCAACACACTGATCTACGTTCGCGGACTGGGCATCGTGCTCGACGAGCCTTCGGTGGTCGCGATCCGCCAAGAAGGCGGCCCCAACGGCAAAAAGACGATCCAGGCGGTCGGCAAGGAAGCCAAGCAAATGCTGGGCAAAGTGCCGGGCAATATCGAGGCGATCCGCCCGATGAAAGACGGCGTGATCGCCGACTTCACCGTCACCGAGCAAATGCTCAAGCAGTTCATCCGCATGGTGCACGACTCCAAATTCTTCCGCCCTTCGCCGCGCATCATCATTTGCGTGCCGTGCGGCTCGACCCAGGTGGAGCGCCGCGCGATCCGCGAATCGGCGCTCGGCGCCGGCGCCTCGCAGGTCTACCTGATCGAAGAACCGATGGCAGCGGCCATCGGCGCCGGCTTGCCGGTGTCGGACGCGACCGGCTCGATGGTGGTCGATATTGGCGGGGGCACCACCGAGGTGGGCATCATCTCCCTGGGCGGCATGGTCTACAAGGGTTCGGTGCGGGTGGGCGGCGACAAGTTCGATGAAGCCATCGTCAACTACATCCGCCGCAACTACGGCATGCTGATCGGCGAGCAGACCGCCGAGGCGATCAAGAAAGCCATCGGCTCGGCCTTCCCCGGCTCCGAAGTCAAGGAAATGGAAGTGAAGGGCCGCAATCTGTCCGAAGGCATTCCGCGCTCGTTCACCATCTCGTCCAACGAGATCCTCGAAGCGCTGACCGACCCGCTCAATAACATCGTCTCGGCCGTCAAGAACGCGCTCGAGCAAACCCCGCCGGAACTGGGCGCCGACATCGCCGAAAAAGGCATGATGCTCACCGGCGGCGGCGCGCTGCTGCGCGATTTGGACCGCTTGCTGATGGAAGAGACGGGCTTGCCGGTGCTGGTGGCGGAAGATCCGCTGACCTGCGTGGTGCGCGGTTCGGGCATGGCGCTCGAGCGCATGGACAAGCTCGGCTCGATCTTCTCGTACGAATAAAAACAGGGCCGCCCGCGGGCGGCCTCGCATCGTTCGGTAGTCGTAGCATGCACGGCGGAAGGCGGGCCCGGCGCCCCCCTTCGTTTTCGCCCCACGCGCTGTGATTGGAAATATGGAATACAGTCCTCCGCCACTGTTCAAACAAGGTGCCCCCGCGCGGGTCAAGGTGACGGTTTTCGCTCTCATTTCGATTGCCCTGTTGATGATCGACGCGCGCCTGCACACGCTGCAGCCGGTGCGCCAGGTGGCCGGCACCATCCTTTATCCCCTGCAGATGGCGTCGCTGATGCCGCGCGACGCGCTCGCGCGCATGAACGATTATTTTTCCTCGCTGGGCGCGCTGGAAAAGGAAGTGCGTGAACTGAAAAGCGCGCAGGCCGGTTCGGCCCTCTCGATCCAGCAAGCCAATCTGTACATGAGCGAGAACGCGCACCTGCGCAAGCTGATGGAGGCGCGCGAGCACCTGCCCGTCAAGACCATCATGAGCGAGATCTTGTACGACGCGCGCGACCCGGCCGCGCGCAAGATCGTGCTCGATCGCGGCACCCAGCAGGGCGTGGCGCTGGCGCTACCGGTGATCGATAGCCAGGGCGTGGTTGGCCAGGTCACGCGCGTGTTCCCCTTCACCTCCGAAGTGACCCTGTTGACCGACAAGGACCAGGCCATTCCGGTGCAGGTGCTGCGCAATGGCTTGCGCAGCGTGGCCTACGGGCGCGGCCAGTCCGGCCTGCTCGATTTGCGCTTCATGGCGCCGGACGCCGACATCAAGGTCGGCGACGTGCTCATCACCTCCGGCCTGGACGGCGTGTATCCGGCCGGCCTGGCCGTGGCCAAGGTGGTGCAGGTCGAGAGCAACGCCGCCGGCGCCTTCGGGCGCGTGGTGTGCCAGCCGCTCGCCGGCATCGACCGCAACCGCCAACTCTTGATCCTGATGTCCCTGCCTGACATGCCGCCCCGTCCCGCCGACGAGGAAGCCATCAAGGCCAGCAAGAAGCACGCGCTGCCGAGGATGCTGCCGATCCGCGAAGCGCCACCGGCCGACGCGGCCAAGGATGGCGCCAAGGATGTGGCAGCCCCGAAGGAGGCGGCGCACGCGACCGCCGACGCCAAGCCCAAGGACAAGACGCCATGAACCGTCCGCACTACATCCTGCTGCCGGTGAGCCCGCTGTTCATCGCCTTCAGCCTCACCTGCGCCTTCATGCTCAATCTGCTGCCCTGGGGCCGCTGGATCGGGGCGCCCGACTTCGTGGCGCTGGTGCTGGTGTTCTGGGGTATCCACCAGCCGCGCAAGGTGGGTATCGGGGTGGCCTTCTTCATGGGCCTGTTGATGGACGTGCACGCCTCAACCCTGCTGGGCGAGAACGCGCTAGCCTACACCTTGCTGTCGTATTTCGCGATCATGATCCACCGCCGCGTGCTGTGGTTCCCGGTGCTGACCCAGACCCTGCATGTGTTCCCGCTGCTGTTGATGACGCAGGCGGTGCAGGTGCTGGTGCGCTTCATCGTCTCGGGCAAATTCCCGGGCTGGCTGCACTTCGTCGACAGCTTGATTGCGATGGTGCTGTGGCCGCTCGCCACCTGGCTGCTGCTGGCGCCGCAGCGGCGCATCGTCGACCGCGACCACACGCGGCCGATTTAAGAGCTCCAAGGCGCCAATGACGGAACTGAAGAACACCGAACGGGAGCTGTACCACTTCCGGGTGCGCCTGACCTTCGTGGCTGGCGTGATGCTGGTGTGCTTCGGCGCCCTGGTGGCGCGCTTCGTGTGGCTGCAGGTGGTCAAGCATAGCGAGTATTCGGCCCTGGCCGAGGACAACCGCATCGCCATCGTGCCCATCGTGCCCAACCGCGGCTTGATCGTCGACCGCAATGGCGCGGTCTTGGCGCGCAATTATTCTGCCTATACGCTCGAGATCACGCCCTCCAAGCTGACCGCCAGTCTCGATTCGGTGATCGACGAATTGGCCACCCTGATCACGATCGAGCCGAAGGACCGCAAGCGCTTCAAGCACTTGATGGAAGAGTCGAAGAACTTCGAGAGCGTGCCTTTGCGCACTCGCTTGTCGGACGACGAGGTGGCGCGCTTCACCGCGCAGCGCTTTCGCTTTCCGGGCGTGGAAGTGAACGCGCGCCTGTTCCGCCAGTATCCGCTGGGCGAGGTCGCCTCGCACGTGGTGGGCTTCATCGGCCGCATCAACCAGAGCGAAGCCGACGCCTTCGACGGCACCGACGACGAGGCCAACTATAACGGCACCGCCTACATCGGCAAGGAAGGCCTGGAAAAAAGCTACGAGCGCGCGCTGCATGGCGTGACCGGTTACGAGGAAGTGGAAAAATCGGCCGGCGGGCGCGCCGTGCGCACGCTCTCGCGCACCCCGGCCACGCCCGGCAGCAACCTGATCCTGTCGGTCGATATCGAGCTGCAGAAAGTGGTGGAGGAAGCCTTCGGCGAATGGCGCGGCGCGCTGGTGGCGATCGAGCCGGAGACGGGTGACGTGCTTGCCTATGTGTCCAAGCCCGGCTACGACCCCAACCTGTTCGTCGACGGCATCGACTCGCAAAGCTGGAACGAGCTCAATACCTCGCTGGACCGGCCGATGGTGAACCGTCCACTGTCGGGCACCTATCCGCCCGGCTCGACCTTCAAGCCCTTCATGGCGCTGGCCGCGCTCGAACTGGGCTTGCGCACGCCGGCGTCGGCCATCAACGACCCCGGCTTCTACAATTACGGCGGCCACAAGTTCAGGGACGACCGTCCGGACCACGGCTATGTGGACCTGTACAAATCGATCGCGCTCTCGTGCGACACCTTTTATTACATGCTCGGCCACGACATGGGCATCGATAATATCCACGACTTCATGAAGCCGTTCGGCTTCGGCCAGTTGACCGGCATCGACCTGGAAAACGAAAAGTCGGGCATCCTGCCGTCGCAGGAGTGGAAGCGCGAGCGCTTCCGCAAAAACAAGGCGATGCAGAAGTGGGTGGGCGGCGACACCATTTCGGTGGCGATCGGCCAGGGCTTTAACAACTACACGCCGCTGCAGATGGCGCACGCGGTGGCCACGCTGGCCAATGATGGCGTGGACATGAAGCCGCATCTGGTCAAAATCATCGAAGACGGCGGCACCCATGCGCGCACGCTGACCGTACCCAAGGAACGCGCGCGCATCCCGCTCAAGCAAGAGAACGTGGACTTCGTCAAGCGCGCGATGGTCGGCGTGACGACCGAGACCTACGGCACCGGCTACCGCGCCTTCAACGGCTCCGGCTATATCTCGGGCGGCAAGACCGGCACCGCCCAGGTCATCGCGATCAAGAAAAACGAGAAGTACAACGCGGCCAACATCAACGAACGCTTGCGCGACAACGCGCTGTACATCGCCTTCGCTCCGGCGGACAAGCCGCGCATCGCGATTGCGATCGTGGTCGAGAACGCCGGCTTCGGTGCCGGAACGGCCGCGCCGATCGTGCGCAAGGCGCTCGACTTCTACCTGCTCGGCAAGCGCCCGGCGCAAAAGGAGACGACCAAGGTGCCCAAGGAGGACGCGGAGCTGCGTCCGGTCGAGGAAGTCAAGGAAGAGCTGCAGATCGAAACCGACCACATGCCCGGCACCGAAACGCCGGGGAACAAGGAATGACGCCATGCGCATAAACGAGAGACGTTCGCTGTGGCGCCGCATTCGTCCCTACTTCCTGGTGTTCGACGGGCCGCTGGCGCTGTTCATCTTCCTGCTGCTCTCGACCGGCCTGGTGACGCTGTACTCGGCCGGCATGGACTTCCCGGGCCGCTTCGAGGGGCAGGTGCGCAATATCGTGATCGCCTTCGTGCTGATGTGGGCGGCCGCCAATGTGCCGCCGCAAATGCTGCTGCGTATGGCGGTGCCCTTGTACACCTTCGGCATCACGCTGCTGGTGGCGGTGTTCCTGTTCGGGACCGTCAAGAAAGGGGCGCGCCGCTGGCTACATATCGGCACCGACATCCAGCCGTCCGAGATCATGAAGATCGCCATGCCCTTGATGCTGGCCTGGTTCTTCCAGCAGCGCGCTGGCATGCTGCGCTGGCATTCCTTCCTGATCGCCGGCGTGCTGGTGCTCATACCGGTTGGGCTGATCCAGAAGCAGCCGGACCTGTCCACCTCCACCCTGGTGCTCGCTTCCGGTTTCTACGTGATCTTCCTGGCCGGCCTGTCGTGGAAAATGCTCACCGGCCTGTTCATCGCTGGCCTGGCCAGCCTGCCGGTGGCATGGTCCCTGATGCATGAATTCCAGCGCCAGCGCATCAAGATGTTCATTGATCCGTCCTCCGACCCGCTGGGCAAGGGCTTCCACATCATCCAGTCGACCATCGCGATCGGATCGGGCGGGGCCACCGGCAAGGGTTGGACTCACGGCACCCAGGGCTACCTGGACTTCATCCCGGAGCGTACGACGGACTTTATTTTCGCCGTGTACTCGGAGGAGTTCGGCTTGATCGGCAACCTGGTGCTGCTGGTGCTGTACCTGCTGCTGATCGGACGCGGCCTGATGATCGCGGGGAGCGCGCCGACCTTCTTCACGCGCCTGCTGGCCGGCGCCATCACGCTCATCTTCTTCACCTACGCCTTCGTCAATATGGGCATGGTCAGTGGCATCCTGCCGGTGATGGGCGTGCCGCTGCCCTTCATCAGTTACGGCGGCACGGCGCTGGGCACGCTGGGGCTGGGGGCCGGCATTCTGATGAGTATCCAGCGCCATCGCAAACTGGTGCAGACATGATGGGTGGCGCGGCGCGGGTTTCGCGGCGGTTGCGCCGCTGTGCCGCCGGCGCCGCCGCTGCCTTGCTGGCCGCGTGTGCCAGCGCGCCAACGGCGCAGCGTCCGCCCGCGGTTCCAGCGCCGCTGCCGCAGCCGGCGCGCAGTGCCAGCGCGCCGATCAAAGTGGCCGAGGCGCCTGTGCTTCCAGCCGCCGGTTCGGGGCGCGGCGCCTATTACCAGGACGACGGCCCCGGCGCCGCGCCGCCGTCCGGCCTGCTCGAACTGCCCGATGCCGACGTGCGCAACGAGCCTTTTTCGACACGAGCCAACCGCCCGTATGTCGTGTTCGGCAAAACCTACACGCCCCAGCTAGACGAGCAGCCCTTGGTGCAGCGCGGCGTGGGCAGCTGGTACGGCAAAAAATTCCATGGCCAGCGCACCGCGTCCGGCGAACTGTACGACATGTACAAGATGACGGCCGCGCATCCGACCTTGCCCATTCCCTCGTACGCGCGCGTCACCAGCCTGGTCAGCGGCAAGCAGGTGATCGTGCGCATCAACGACCGCGGCCCTTTCCACGCCGGACGCGTGGTCGACCTGTCTTACACGGCCGCGCTCAAGCTCGGGCTGCTGTCGGCCGGCAGCCACGAGGTGGAAGTCGCGCGCTTGCTGCCGACCGAGATCGACCGCATGGTGGCGGCGCGCCGTGGCGAGGCGCCGCGCCGCCCGCTGCCCGAGCCGGTGATGACCCAGCTAGCCTTGGTGCCGGCGCAGGTCGAGGCCTTGATGCTCGGTGAGGTCGCGCTGCCGGACGAGCCCTTGCAGGCGGCGCCCAGCATGGTCCCGGCGGCGCCTGGCGCGCCACTGGCTGGCGGCGCGGCCGCGCCGATCGATTTGAAAGGCGCGCCAGCGGCTGGCTACTACCTTCAGTTCGGCGCCTTCAGCGGCGCCGACAAGGCCGAAGCGGCGCGCGCCAGCCTGCTACAATCGGGCGGCGTGGCAGGCACGCTCGACGTGGTGCAGTCGGGCCAGTTGCACCGCTTGTTCAGCGGGCCATACGCGTCGCGCGCGCTGGCCAACGAGGCGGCGCAAGCCTTGCCCGCAGCGCTGAGCCTCAAGCCCATCGTCGTGCAGCGCTAATGCGGTGCCGGCGCCAACAACAGAAACGGGAAAGCCATGACTGAGCAATATCTGCGGCATCTGTGCCCATCCTGCGAAGGCGCGGTGGTCGATTGGCGCCAGGAGCGCTGCATCTATTGCGGCGGCGTGCTGCCGCCGGAACTGCTCGCTTCGCGCCGCGACAGCGCTCAGGCAGCACAGTCCGATAGTGCTGGCGGCGCTTTGGCCGGTGGCGCAGCGCTTTCGGCGGGGGCGGACGCCGACGATGGCATCGCCGACGCGCTGGCCGACGGCTTGGATCTGGCGGCCGACGTGGCCGACCTGACCACCGACGCCGTCGACCTGCTGGGCGACCTGGGCGATTTGTTCTAGTGCCTCCGGCGTGCCCGCGGTACTATTCGCAGGTGCGCACTTCCTGGGCCGCGAAGCCGGCCGCGATCAGTTCGAGCTTGGCCTTGGTGTCGGCGTCGAGATCCTTGAACTGGAACACCACCTTGTTGGTCGAGCCGCCGCGCGGGCTGATGCGCGCGCTATGCACGCCTTGCTTGACCAGCGACGCCAGCAGGCGCTGGGCCGCCGCCTCGGACTTGAACACGCCGAGCGAAATCCCCCACTTCATGGTCGACTCTTCCGACATGATGAAGTAATTGCTCACTCCCAGCTGCTTCAATTCGCTCGCTTTCCTTTCCGCGCCTTCCTTGCTGCCCTGCGGCGGAATATAGACGATGCTGCTAGTCGATTCCTCGGCCGTGACGCTGCGGCGCGACTGGCGCTCGCCTAAGGCGAGCGGCGCCACCATCGTCTCGAAACGCTTGGCGCCGGCGGCGCCGAAGTTGCCCACCTCGGTGCAGGCGATGACTTCCGGCTTGGCCTTGGCGGCGGCCGCCGCTGCTGCGGCAGCCTTGGCGGCGGCGGCGCTGGCGCTGGCTTGCTCCGGCGTGATCAAGGCCAGCTTGGCGGCGTTGAGCTGGTTCTTCATGGGGCTGGCATCGTGGGCACCGTTGTCGATCTTGCCCAGGTAGCCCTGGCTATAGGCGAACAGCGCGCCGTTAAGGCAGAGCAGGGTCCAAAATATGAATTTCAACACAGGCTTATCCGGTAGTGGTTGCGGCCGCGTGCAAGCCGATCAAAACAATATTATCAACGATCCGGTGCGGCACTGAAAGCGCCGGCGCGATGAAACGTGCGGCCCCTCCCGACACCAGGCAGGCGGCCGCGCCGTGGAGCGCGCAGGCGCGCTCGATGGCACCGGCTTGCGCGGCCAGGCAGCCGGCCACGATGGCGTCGTCGGTGTTGTCGGCGAAGCCCGCCGGCAGGGGCGCGTCGGCCTCAATCTGCGGCAGTTGCGCGGTGCCGCGCGCCAGCGACGCCGCCATCAAGCCCAGTCCCGGCAGGATCATCCCACCGATGAAAACGCCGTCTGCGCTGACCGCGTCGACCGTGGTGGCGGTGCCGCAGGTGGCCACGATCAGCGCGTGGCCGGGCGCGAGCACGCGCGCGCCGATGGCGGCGGCAAAGCGGTCGCATCCGAGCTGCGCCGGCTTGCGGTAGCCGTTGCGCAGGCCGGCGCGCGCCGCGACGGAGGCGAACCATTCGATGTCGCCGGCCGGCAGCATGGGGGCGAGCCGCTCGCGCATGGCCTGGCCGGCCACGTTCGAGACGATCGCGCGCGCCGCCGTGCCGCACTGCGCGGCGCCAGCGCCGGCCAGGGCCCCCGCCAAGGTCGCGGGCAAGGTGTCGATCTCGGCATGCGTGAGCGCACCGCTGGCGCACCAGTGGCCCGGCTGCGCGTCAAGCGCGGCCAGCGCCCACTTGATGCGCGTGTTGCCGGCGTCGATCAGCAGCAGCATCGTCAAGTCTCCTTCACGCGCAGCGACACGTCGCCCGACACCACGGCCACGCGTCCGGTGGACGTGTCGAGCAGCAGGCAGCCGGACGCGTCGACACCGGCGGCGACGCCCTCGTGCAGGACCAGGCCGGCGTCGATGATGCTCACCGCGCGGCCCTGGTGGGCGTGCCGGCTGTTCCAGCGCGCGCAAAACGGCGCGAAGCCGGTTTGCTCGAATTGCGCGAGCATGGTGGCCAGGGCGTCGAGCAGCGCGGCCATCAAGGCGGCGCGGTCCATCTTGGCCAGCCAGGGGGCGGCGGCGGCCGCGTGGCCGATGCGCGCCTCCAGTTCGTCGGGCATCAGCAGATTGATGCCCACGCCGATGACGGCCCAGGTGGCGCCGTCAGGCGCACTTTGCGTCTCGATCAGGATGCCAGCCAGCTTGCCGTCCTCGCGCAGCAAGTCGTTGGGCCACTTGAGCTGCACGTGCACGTCGAGCGCGGCCAGCGCCTCGGCCAGCGCCACGCCCACGGCCAGCGGCAAGCCGGCCAGGCGCGAGAGAGCAGCGTTGAATTTCCAGGCCAGCGAAAAGGTGAGGGCTGCGCCCGGCTGCGACAGCCAGCTGCGTCCAGCGCGTCCGCGTCCGGCGCTTTGGCTGGCCGCGACCAGCAGGGTGGGCCCGTCCAGGGTGGCCAGGCGCGCCAGCAGGTCGGCATTGGTCGAGCCGGTATCGAGCACCGATTCGACGCGTACGCTCGCGCGGCAAAGCTGCGCGAGCGCCGCCGCGTCGATGGGCGTGACGGTGCGCGCGCTCATGGCGCCGGTGCGCGCGCTTTTTGCGGCGCCCGCGAAAAAGCGAAGTCGTACAGCGCGTTGGGCAGCATGCGCAGCAGTTTGGCGACGATCCCCATTTGCCACGGGATGACGGTGTAGCTGGTGCCGGCGGCGATGGCGCGCTCGGCCTCCTGCGCGAAGCGTGCCGGTGCCATCAGGAAGGGCATCGGATAATCGTTCACCGCGGTCATCGGGGTGTCGATAAAGCCCGGCGAAATCGTCACCACCCGGATGCCGTGCGCTTTGAGTTCGACGCGCAGCGATTCGCAATAGCTGATCACGGCCGCTTTCGAGGCGCTATATGCCTCGGCGCCCGGCAGGCCGCGAATGCCGGCCACGCTGGCGATGCCGACCAGGCGCGCCGGCGTGCCCTGCGCCTTCATCGGCGCGATGAAGGGCGCGAAGGTGGCGGCCGTGGCGGTGAGGTTGGTGGCGAGGATGGTCTCGAACACCGGCAGGTCTTCGGCGTGTTCGGTCAAGGTGCCAGCCGAGACACCGGCATTGGCGATGACGACGTCGGCGCCGCCCATGCAGGCGATGAAGTCGCGCGCGGCCGCTGCCAGCGCCGCGTGGTCGAGCACGTCAACCGCGTAGATTTTGTGGGCGCCGCTGTTGGGCAGGCTGGCGGCGAGCTGCTCGAGCGCGTCGCGCCGGCGCGCCAGCAGGCCAAGGGTGGCGCCACGCGCCGCGTAGTGCGCCGCCAACGCCGCGCCGATGCCGCTCGAGGCGCCGGTGATGAAGACGCGATGGAAGGTAGGCGCGCCCAAGGCCTTACTTCTTTTGGGTCGCTGCCCTGGCGACCAGGTAATCCATCACCTGCAGCGCCAATTGATGTTGCTGGGCCTCGGTCTGCGGCGGTGGCGCGCCTTCGCTCGCTTGCGAGGGCGAGGTTTGGTACTTGCCATCGACGATGATCATTGGCCATTTATTGATCCCGTAGGGCTCCATCATCGCATCGGCGCGCCGCACCTTGGCCTGCACCCCGAAGGAGCGGTAAGTGTCGATGAAGCGGGTACGGTCGATGCCGACCTTTTCAATCCAGTCGAACACCATCTCGTCGCGGCTAAGCTGCAATCGCTCGACGTGCATCGCCTTGAACACCTGGCTGTGATACTTCTCGGTCAAGCCCATCGCTTCGAGCGTGTAGAACAGGCGCTGCTGCGGTATGGTGCGTTCGTTGTAGGGCACATGCACGCGCTTGAAAACGACCTTGTCGCCCTGCTTTTTGACCCATTGCGCGAGGATAGGCTCGAAGGCGTCGCAATGCGGGCAGTAGTAGGCGAAAAATTCAATCACCTCGACCTTGTTGCCGGCGTCGGTGTGCTGGGGCGACGGCAGGGTCAGGTAGTCGATGCCGTTTTGCGGATTGGCGCTGGTGGCCGAGGCGAAGGCGGCCAGGCCACACAGGACAAGGGCGGACACGATGTGTTGAAGCAGACGCATAGGGCTCCCGGGAGGTGGACTGGCTTGGGCTTACTTTGGATTGCGCATGACGGCCACTTCGATGCCGTTCTCGCTCAGCTTGGTGCGCACCTTGTTCATCGCCTCGACCTGGGTGTAGGGCCCGAGGCGCACGCGGTGCAGCACGGTGCTGTTGTCGGTGCGGTCGCTGATGCTCGCTTCGAAGCCCAGCAAGGCGAGCTTGGCGCGCGCGCTTTCGGCGTCGGCCACTTCGCGGAAAGCGCCCGTTTGCAGGAAGTACGTGACCTCGGCTGGCGCGTCAGGCTTGGCCGGCGCCGCTGCTGGCGCGGCCGGCGCTGCGGCCGCTGCCGCACCGGCTGCCGGCGCGGGCGCCGCCGGTTTGGCCAGCTTCGGATCGGCTGGCGCCGCGCCAGCCGGAGCGGCCGTGGCCGCCGCCGCCGTCTTGGCAGCCATCGCGGCCGGGTCGGTCGGCTCCTTCTGGAATTCCTTGTTCGCTTCGCGTGCCGCGTCCTTGCTGCCGTAGAGCGGCTTGTTCGGGTCGCTGATTTGTCCGGCGGTCGGCTCGGGCAGCTTGCCCAGCTTGCCGGATTTGTCGGTGAACGGGGTCGAGCCCTTGGTGATGGCCAGCGCCACCGCGACCGCGACGGACAGGCCAACGACCAGTCCGATGATGAAGCCGATCAGGGTGTTGCCCAGATTGGCGCTGGCGAGCTTGGGGACGGCGCGAGGGGAATCGAGTGGCATGCTTGGTTTCGCTTTTCTGGTTAGGGACGGACTGTGTTGAATGCGCTTACATCTGGTCCGGCGCCGACACGCCGATCAGGGCCAGGCCGTTGCGCAGCACCTGGCGCGTGGCCAGTACCAGCGCCAGGCGGGCGTGCTTGATCGCCTCGTCCTCGACCAGCACTTTTTCGGCGTAGTAGAAGCTGTGCAGGTTGGCGGCCAGGTCGCGCAGGTAGAACGCCACCTGGTGCGGCCCCAATTCGGCCTGGGCGCGCGCCAGCATTTCAGGATACTCGGCCAAGGTGGCCAGCAGCGCCGCTTCGGTTGGCGCCGTCAAGGGCGAGAGGTCGGCCGCGGCCAGCGATGCCAGGTCGCCGCCCACCCAGTTCGACAGCATCTTGCAAATGCGCGCATGGGCGTACTGCACGTAATAGACCGGGTTCTCGTCGCTCGTCTTGAGCGCCACGTCGACGTCGAACACGAATTCGGTGTCGGCCTTGCGCGAGATGAGGAAAAAACGCACCGCATCGCGGCCCTTCGTGATGTCGCCATTACCTGACCATTCGATCAGGTCGCGCACCGTCACGTAGGAGCCGGCGCGCTTGGAGATTTTCACCTCTTCGCCGTTCTTCATCACGGTGACCATCTTGTGCAGCACGTAGTCGGGGTAGCCTTGCGGGATGCCCAGGCCAATCGCTTGCAGGCCGGCGCGCACGCGCGCGATGGTGCCGTGGTGGTCGGTGCCCTGGATGTTGATGGCCTGGGTGAAGCCGCGCTGCCATTTGACGACATGGTAGGCCACGTCCGGCACGAAATAGGTGTAGCCGCCGTCGCCCTTGCGCATCACGCGGTCCTTGTCGTCGCCGTATTCGGTGGTGCGCAGCCACAGCGCGCCGTCCTGCTCGTACGTCTTGCCGGACTTGACCAGCGCGGCCACTGCATTGTCGACCTTGCCGTCCGAGTAGAGCGAGGATTCGAGGTAGTAGTTGTCGAACTTGACACCGAAGGCTTGCAAGTCGATGTCTTGCTCGTTGCGCAGGTAGGTGACGGCGAAGGGGCGGATCGAATCGAGGTCCTCGACATTGCCGCTGGCCGTGGCCGGCATGCCGTCGCTGGCGGCCACGGTTTTGCCGGCCAGGTAATCGGTGGCGATATCGGCGATGTAGTCGCCGTTGTAGGCGGACTCGGGCCAGCCGGACTCGCCCGGCTTGAGGCCGCGCGCGCGCGCCTGCACCGATGCGGCCAGGGTGGCGATCTGCACGCCCGCGTCGTTGTAATAGAATTCGCGTGTGACGGCGTAGCCTTGCGCGTCGAACAGCGCGGCCAGCGCGTCGCCCAAGGCGGCTTGGCGCCCGTGGCCCACGTGCAGCGGTCCGGTCGGGTTGGCCGAGACGAATTCGATGATCACCTTCTTGCCTTCGCCGCTGCGGGCGCGCCCGAACTGCTCTTGCTGCTGCAGCACCGCCGTCACCACCGCCTGCTTGGCGGCGTTCGTCACGCGCAGGTTGATGAAGCCGGGGCCGGCGATGTCGGCCGAGGCGATCAGGGCTTTGCCGGCCGGGTCGGCCAGCACCGCCGCGACCACGCGCGTGGCCAGCTCGCGCGGATTCATCTTCAGTTGCTTGGCCAACTGCATCGCGATATTGCAGGCGATGTCGCCGTGGGCGACGTCGCGCGGGCGTTCGAGTACGATATTCGGGACCAGTTCGGTACCGGCCACGATGGGCGCGAGGGCGGCCTGGAACAGGGCGGCGATGGCTTGTTTTTGTTGGACTAGCATGAGCTTTGGGCGGACTGGCCGCGATGAATACACTGTATGGAAAAGCGCCGGTGGTCGCGCCACGGGCAAACAGGGCCAATTATACTGGTTTGGCGCAGTGGCGGACACGCCGCGCCGAATGCGTCGAATGCTTTGAATGCGCCGATATTGACCGTGGCGTCGCCCGTAACCGTTACAATTGGCGCCTTGAGCATTGCGCCCGCCCGGCGGCGCTGCCCCTGCACTGGATTGCGATGACTGACAAGCGGACCCGCCCGACACTTTCGATCAAACCCGCCGCCAAGGCCGACAGCAAGGCTGACAGTAAGGCTGACAGTAAGGCTGACAGCAAGGCGGCGGCGCGCGTGCGTCCCAGCTATGAGGTCAAGCCGGTCCTGCAGCCGGGCTACCGTCCCGACTTGAAGAGCGATTCGCTGGCCCTGTGCCTGCTGGGCGCGGCCAATGCGGTGGCCCAGGTGCGCGCCGGCACCACCTTGCCGCAAGCCTTGACGACCGCCTTTGGCGTGACGGCCGCCTCGGCGCAGGCGCGCGGCGCGATCCAGGACATCGCCTACCGCACCATGCGCCAACTGGGGCGCAGCGAAACCCTGCTGGGATTGATGACGTCCAAGGCGCCCGAGCCGCCCATGCTGTCGGCCCTGCTGTGCTGCGCGCTCAGCCTGATTGACACGCCGCCCGACGCGGCCCCGTACGAGGCCTTCACCGTCGTCGACCAGGCCGTCACGGTCGCCAGCTCGCACCCGGACATGGCGCACGCGCGGGGCATGGTCAACGCCGTGCTGCGGCGCTTCCTGCGCGAGCGCGAAGAGCTCGCGCGCCTGGCCGGACGCGAGGCGCTGGCGCAGTGGAATTACCCGCAATGGTGGATCGACGCCATGCGCAGCGCCTACCCGGAGCACTGGCAGGCGATCCTGGTGGCGGGCAATGCCCAGCCGCCGCTGACGCTGCGCGTGAACCGGCGCAAGAGCACGCCACAAGCCTACCTGGAGACCCTGCGCGCAGCCGGCCTGGAGGGACGCCAGATCGGCCCGGCGGCGGTGCGCCTGGATAAAGCGAGCGCCGTGTCCCTGATCCCCGGCTTCGACGCCGGCGTGGTGTCGGTGCAGGACGCGGCGGCCCAACTGGCCGCGCCCCTGCTTGACGTGCGCGACGGCATGCGCGTGCTCGACGCCTGCGCCGCCCCGGGCGGCAAGACTTGCCACATCCTGGAGCTGGCCGACGTCGAGCTGACCGCCATCGACGCCGACCCCAAGCGCTTGCAGCGGGTCGAGGAAAACCTGCAGCGCCTGGGCCTGCACGCCACCCTCAAGGCCTTCGAGGCGCAAACCCGGGTGTGGTGGGACGGCCAACAGTTCGATCGCATCCTGGCCGACGTGCCTTGCACCGCCTCGGGCATCGTGCGCCGCCACCCGGATATCCGCTGGCTGCGGCGCAAGGGCGACACGCTCCAACTTGCAACACTTTCGGCCAAAATTCTCGACAATCTTTGGCAGATGCTACGACCCGATGGTAAATTGCTGTTCGTGACCTGTTCGCTCTGGCCCCAGGAATCGGAGGCGCAGGCCGCCGCTTTCGCAGTGCGCAACCAGGCCGTGCGGCTTCCCGCGCCGGGCCAGTTGCTGCCGGTGGGCGACCCCGAACTCGATCACGATGGCTTGTTCTACGCCCTGTTCCAAAAAAGCGCGGCGTAAGTGGCCTTCTTTCATACCGATGGATTTTTGGGTTCTGGCCGACTAGTGACCTTGCGATTGATCCGACTGCTCGCCTGTCAGCTGCTGCTGATGTTCGCTTGCGCGCACGCGCAGGCGGCCGAGGGCATCGCCATCACCCAGGCCCAGATCGAGGCGTCCGACGAGGGCTACCGCCTGAGCGCGCGCTTCGCCTTCGAATTGAACCACGGCCTGGAAGACGCCCTCCTGCACGGCACCTATCTGTATTTCACCACCGAGATCGAGCTCACGCGCCCGCGCTGGTACTGGTTCCCGGACAAGGCGGTGTCGCGCCGGCAGACGGTGGGCATTTCCTACAACGCCATCACGCGCCAATACCGGGTCTCGCAGATTGGTGCCGAGCACAGCGTGCAGCAAAGCTTCAGCTCGCTCGAAGACGCGCTATTCCTGATCCGGCGCCCGAACCGCTGGCTGATCGCGCCCAAGGGCGCGCTCGAGGCGGGCAAGCAGTACGAGGTGTCGCTGCGCATGGTGCTCGATCGCGAATACCTGTCCAAGCCGATCCAGGTCAACGCCTTCAACAATGCCGACTGGCGCTTGTCGTCGGACTTGAAAACCTTCAGCTACAAGGCGGAATAAGGTGAATCAGGCTTTGCGGTACATGTTGGTGGGCGGCGGCGCCGTCGCCAGCATCGTGCTGTTCCTGCTGGCCTCCGCTTCCGACAACGCCGGTTTTTTCGAACGCTATTATTCCTGGCTGCTGGTACTGAACGGCGCCATCGCGCTGGCCCTCTTGGTGCTGGTGGTGGTGGCGCTGGCGCGCCTGGTGTCGCGCTACCGCAGCGGCAAGTTCGGCTCGCGCCTGATGATGCGCCTGGTGCTACTGTTCGCCGGCATTGGTATCGTGCCGGGCCTGGTCATCTTCCTGGTGTCGGTGCAGTTCGTGTCGCACTCGATCGATAGCTGGTTCAACGTGCCGATCGAAAAAGCGCTCGAATCGGGTGTGAACCTGGGCCAGGCGGCGCTGGGCGAGGCGCTCTCGACGCTGGGCATGTCGGCCCAGGAGACGGTGCAATCGTTGGCCGACCGCGACCGCGACGCCGCCCACGCGGTGCTGGTGCGCCTGCTGCGCGAGCAAGGCGGCTTGCAAAGCGCGCTGATCGTGGGCGCGGACGGCAAGCTGCGCGATTCGGCCAGCGCCAAGGACATCGACTTGAACGGCGAATTGCCCACCGCGGAGATGTTGGCGCAGGCGGCCAAGCCGGGCGGATACGCCGCGCCCGAGGGCGGTATCGAGCGCGACGTCAAGGATGCGCAAGCGGCCCAGGCGGCCGCGCGCACCGCCGCCCAGACGGCTGTGCAGACGGCGCTCGACACCGTGCGCGGCTACCGCTTGCGCGTGCTGCTGTCCATTCCCGACACCTTCGGGCGCGGACGCTACCTGCAGCTGCTGCAGGCGGTGCCGGCCGCGCTGGCGGTCGACGCCGAGCGCCTGCGCACCGCCGACCGCGAGTACAAGGAGCGCTCGGACGGGCGCCTGGGTTTGCGCAAGATGTATATCGGGACCCTGGTGCTCACTTTGCTGCTGGCCGTCTCCTGCGCCATCGGCGCCGCCTTTGTCATCGCCGGCAAGCTGGCCGAGCCGCTCTTGGTGCTGGCCGAGGGTACGCGCGCGGTGGCCGAGGGCGACCTGTCGCCACGCCCGATCGTGCACACCACGGACGAACTGGGCACCCTGACCCAATCGTTCAACACCATGACGCGCCAGCTGTTCGACGCCCGCAGCGCCGTCGAGCGCAACCGCGCCGCCCTGCAAACGGCCAAGGCCCACTTGGAGTCGGTGCTGGCGAATATGTCGGCCGGGGTGATCGTGCTCGACGCCGATCTGAACGTGGTCAACGCCAACGACGCCGTCGAGCGCATCTTGCAGATCGACGTGGCCGGCAGCGGCGGCAAGCCGCTACGCGCCATCGCTGGCATGGACGTGTTCGAGAGCGCCATCGCGCGCGCCTTTTCCGAGCAAAGCGCGGAGTCGGCCGCCGGCGCCACGCGCCAGCGCATGCATTGGCAGCAGCAGATCGAAATTCCGCGCCGCCCCGGCAGCGTGGACGACCATGACGTGACCTTGCTGGCGCGCGGTTCGCGCTTACCGGTGGGCAGCGCGCTCGGCTTCATCGTCGTGTTCGACGATATCTCGGACGTGATCTCGGCCCAGCGTTCGATCGCCTGGGGCGAGGTGGCGCGCCGCCTGGCCCATGAAATCAAGAACCCGCTTACGCCGATCCAGCTCTCGGCCGAGCGCTTGCAGATGAAGCTGGCCGGGCGCCTGGAGCAGGCCGACGCCGAGCTGCTCTCCAAAAGCACCGTCACCATCGTCAACCAGGTGGCGGCGATGAAGCGCATGGTGGACGACTTCCGCGATTACGCGCGCACGCCGCCGGCAGTGCTTGAGATGCTAGACTTGAACGCCCTGGTCGAGGAAATCCTGCGCCTGTACATGGGCGGCGACGACAGCGACATCGTGCGCGCGCACCTGGCGCCGGGCTTGCCGGCCGTGATGGGCGACGCCACCCAGTTGCGCCAGGTGATCCACAACCTGCTGCAAAACGCACAAGACGCGCTGGCCGACCATGCCGGCGCGCCCGGCGCGCCAGCGCCCCATATTGACGTAACGACCGAAGCGATTCATTATCGGAGCGCGGACGGCGGGGAAGGGCGGGCGGTGCGCCTGGCCATTGTCGACAACGGTCCCGGATTCGCACCCAAGATCCTGTCGCGCGCGTTCGAGCCCTACGTCACCTCGAAAGTGCGCGGCACCGGCCTGGGCCTGCCGATGGTCAAGAAAATCATCGACGAGCATGGCGGGCGTATCGATATTCAAAATAATGCAGGCGCAAGCGGTGCATCGGTGCGTATTTTGCTGTTAAAGTTGGCACCGGATTCAGATTTGACTCACTAATAGAAGCACGTTCACGGCTCAAGGCAGAAAACAGATGGCGAATATTCTCGTAGTTGATGATGAAATGGGGATCCGTGAGTTGCTCTCGGAAATTTTGAGCGACGAAGGGCATGCGATCCACCTGGCGGAAAACGCGCAGCAAGCGCGTGAAATGCGGGCCGCGGGCGCGCCCGATCTGGTGTTGCTCGATATCTGGATGCCCGACACCGACGGCGTCACCTTGCTCAAGGAGTGGCAGCGCGACGGCTTGTTGACCATGCCGGTGATCATGATGTCGGGCCACGCCACCATCGACACGGCGGTCGAGGCCACCCGCATCGGCGCCATGAATTTCCTGGAAAAACCGATCGCCTTGCAAAAGCTGCTCAAGGCCGTGCAGCAAGGTTTGACGCGCGCGCAAGAAACAGTGCGCGCGCCCGTCGCCGCCCCGCGGCCGGTGCTGGTGGCGCAGGCGGACGAGGGCGCCGCCCTGTTTTCCGCGCCCGCGCCGGCGCCCAATGTGTCGCTGCGCGGCGCGCTGCCGGCCAGCGGCGAGGGCCACGGCTTCAATCTGTCTTTCGACTTGCCCTTGCGCGAGGCGCGCGACGCCTTCGAGCGCATGTATTTCGAACACCACCTGGGCCGCGAAGGCGGCAGCATGACGCGGGTGGCGGAAAAAACCGGTCTCGAACGTACCCACTTGTACCGCAAGCTCAAGCAGTTGGGCGTGGAGCCGGGCAAGCTGGCGAAAAAAGGGGGATGAGCGAAGGCACGCTGGTGTTCGGCGGCAGCGCGCGTGCGCGCGAAGCGGCCATCGCAGCGCGCCTGTCGCCGGGCCACGCCGTCATTGTCGAAGGCTTGGCCGACCCGCATGGCGCGCTGGCCGCATGCGCCGCCGCGCTCTCTCCCGCCCCCACCATCGCGCGCATCGCGCCCGGATGCCTTTGCTGCACGGGCAATCTGGTGCTGCGCGTCACCTTGCAGCGCTTGCTGCGCCAGCGCCCGCCGCGCCTGTTCATCGCGCTGGCCTCGTCCGAACACCTGGCCCAGCTGCGCCTGTGGCTGAGCAGCGCGCCGTTTGACGCCTGGCTGCGCCTGGACGCGCAAGAGATCGATCTGGGCAGCACCCCACCCCATCCCCAAATGCAAGGCCAGGATCGGCCGCTGTGACATTCAAGCCGGCCCCCGCGCGCGCCGATACAGTTAGGTAGTGGGCAAGCGCGGATCTTGAAAACGGCGGGCCGGACCCCACTTCGGTAGGGAACGAAGCGGTGCCAGGTCCGTCTAATCAGGACGGCTGCCGTTTCACGATTTCGAGGAGCGTCCCATGAACATGATCTATAACAGCGAGCAGTACAGCGTCGTCGAGTTTGGCGTCGACCATAAACGCGAGGCCTTGCGTTTCGGCGGTTATGAGATTGTCGACAAGTCCGGCCGGCGCGAAGCTTTCATTGGCGGCAAGCTTGCGCAATCGTTCAGGCGGGATGTCAACAAGCTGATCGCCAGCGAGCCCACGGTCGAGGAAATCGACGAGTTCCTCGGCAGTTACGATTGCCTGATGAGCCAAACGGTGCTGCTGCACTGAGGGCGGCAATCGTGGTAAGGTTGGCGGGTCCGCCGATTCCGCCAACACACCCTTGCCACACTCCTTGCCGCCATGTGTCAACTTCTTGGAATGAATTGCAATGTCCCAACCGACATTGTTTTTAGTTTCACCGGCTTCGCGATGCGGGGCGGGCGCACCGATACCCACCATGACGGCTGGGGCATCGCGTTTTTCGAAGGGGCGGGCGTACGCCATTTCGTCGACCACCAAGCGGCCGTCGCTTCCCCCGTTGCAGAGTTGATCAAACGTTACCCCATCAAGTCGCGCAATGTGATCGCGCATATCCGCAAAGCCACCCAAGGCCAGGTGGCGCTTGAAAATTGCCATCCCTTCGTGCGCGAGCTGTGGGGCCAATATTGGGTGTTCGCCCACAACGGCGACTTGAAGGAATTTTTTCCCGTGCTGGATGGCCCATTCCGTCCAGTTGGCGACACCGACAGCGAGCGCGCCTTTTGCTTCCTCTTGCAGCAATTGCGCGCGCGCTTTGGCGACACGGCGCCCGCGCTACCGGCCTTGCGCGCCGCCCTGGCCGACTTGGCGCGCGACATCGCGGCGCATGGCACCTTCAATATGATGCTCTCGAGCGGCTCGCAATTGTTCGTCCACTGTTCGACCAAGCTGGTCTATGTCGTGCGCCAATTTCCCTTCCTCACCGCCAAATTGGCGGACGAAGACGTCAGCGTCGATTTCGCCGAGCTGACTACCCCGCAAGACCGGGTGGCCATCATCGTGACCGAAGCGCTGACCAACAACGAACACTGGATTGAATTCTTGCCGGGCGAATTCAAAGTGTTCGTCGACGGGCAGCCGCAGCCATAGTGGAGGCGCGGGCACGCCCAGCATACGCCGTCGCGCCTGCGCCACTTAGTGCTTGCTGCGCGCCGTTCAGGGCGTGCCGCCGCCCGTGCCCGCCCACTGCCGGTGCAATTCCGGATCGCTGCGCAATTCCCACAGCGCCAGCAGGACGACAGCCGCGCCGATGATCAAGGAATTGCTCATCGCTGTCGCTTCATCCGACACGCCCAGTACCCAGGGCGAGATAGCGACCCATACACCGAGCAAGAGATTGACGAACACGGCCCACACATAGGTCTTGTACAGGTCGAACGCGGCCAGCGCGGCGATCACGGCGCCGCTCAGGTAGGCGTTGAGCGCTTGCGCGGAACCGCCCGGGTAGTCGAGCACCCACGGTGATATGAAAAGCCACAAGCCGAGCAGCAAGATGAGCTGGTCTTGCCATCGTTTGGAAATAATTTGCGCCTGCGTAGACATAGAGCCTCCCTTGATTCAAGCAAGACCGATGTGGCGCCAACGCGCCCGGTCATAAGCCTTAGGCCGGACAGGATATGGAAAAGTTCACAAGGAGGGGGCGGGCATGCCGGGCGATCGGCATGCAATTTCCACCCGTAAAGAATTCGCGCAAGCTGCCGTTACAAACAATATGGCTGTATTGACGGACGTGGCGCGCGGGTGCGCGGCGTGCTGTTTGTCCGCTTCATTTACTTATTCGGGTGCCTCGGATGGCTCAGTCAATTCAGTCGCTTATCGCCGCGTCCGTCAATGGATTGCTGCGCGAATTCTACCCGGACAATTATTGTTCGCTCTGCCATGCCCACGCCATAGTCGGCGCTAACCTCATCAGCGTGGTGCTGGGCCGCGTGTATCGCCCGGTGGCGGGGCTGGCGCTGATCGACTGCGGCGCCGGCACGTTTTTCAATTTGACCGACAATGCCGCCTTCGCCAATCCAGCCGGCGGCGCCTTCCATTGCTGGATCGAGTCGGTCGACGAGAGTTTCCGCGAAAAGGAAGTGGTCGACTTCACCTTCCGCCACAACCGCGACTATGCCATCAAGAATGGCATGCAATGGCGGCGCGAAGAACCGCCCGCCTTCCTGTGGGGGCCGGCGAGCAAGGTGGTGATCCAGGCCGAGCCGGAGAACATGCCGCCGTCCTTCCCGCAAGGCATGCTGTGGCTGCGCGAGACCGACGAGGGCTGGGATTGGATCACCCAGCACATGGCGCAAAACATGAACGCCTACGTGACCTTGACCTCGGAAGCGCTCAAGCTCTTGCAGAGCCAATTGCCGCCCGGCTCGCCGGTATTGGCGCCGGCCTTGACGCCACGGCCGGCCGCAACCAGCGCAGCAACGGCCGGCGCGGGCGCGTCCGCGCTCACGCCAGGTTCGGCGCCAGCCAGCGTTCCAACTCCGGCTTAGCGACAGCGCGGCGCGCCGCCATATCGTCGAGCTGGTCTTGGTTGATCTTGCCGACGACGAAGTATTTGGCCTGCGGATGGGCGAAGTAAAAGCCCGACACCGCCGCCCCCGGGAACATCGCGTACGATTCGGTGAGCAGCATGCCCACTTCCTCGGCCTGCAAGACCTTGAACATATCGGCCTTGACCGTGTGCTCGGGACACGCCGGGTAGCCGGGCGCCGGCCGGATGCCGGCATACGCCTCGGCGATCATTTCCTCGTTCGACCATTGCTCGTCTGGCGCATAGCCCCATAAATCCTTGCGCACGCGCTCGTGCAGGTATTCGGCGAAGGCTTCGGCCAGGCGGTCGGCCAGCGACTTCAACATGATCGATGAATAGTCGTCGTGCGCTTGCTCGAAGCGCTGCTCGTGTTTCTCGATGCCCAGGCCGGCCGTGACGGCGAAGATGCCGATGTAATCCTTGATGCCGCTGGCCTTGGGCGCGATGAAGTCGGCCAGGCATTGGTTGGGGCGCTGCACCCCGTCGACCACCGGCTTGACGCCTTGCTGGCGCAAGCCGTAGTAGGTGAAGGCGACCTTGGCGCGGCTATCGTCGCTGTAGATTTCGATGTCGTCCTCGCCCACGCTATTGGCCGGCAGCAGGGCCACCACGCCGCTGGCACCGAGCCAGCGCCCGTCGATGATTTTCTTGAGCATGGCCTGGCCTTCCTCGAACACTTTCGAGGCCGCTTCGCCGACCACCGGGTCGGTCAGGATGGCAGGGTAGGGGCCAGCCAGGTCCCAGGTCTGGAAGAAGGGACCCCAGTCGATGTACTGGGCGATGGTGGCCAGGTCGACATTCTTGAACACGCGCCGGCCCACGAACTTGGGCTTGACCGGGGCGAACGCCAGGCGCGCCTTGTTGGCGCGCGCCGCCGCCAAGGATAGCGAGGGCAGCGCCTTCTTGTTGGCGTGCTGCTCGCGGATGCGCGCGTAGTCTTGTGCGATAGCGTCGATATACTGCTCGCGGCTCTCGGGCGTGAGCAGGGCTTGCGCCACCGACACCGAGCGCGAGGCGTCCGGCACATACACCACGGGGCCGTCGTAATTGTGCGAAATCTTGACGGCCGTGTGGGCGCGGCTGGTGGTGGCCCCGCCAATCAAGAGCGGAATCTTGAGCATGCGGAAGTGCGGGTCGCGCTGCATTTCCTTGGCCACGTGCGCCATTTCCTCGAGCGAGGGGGTGATCAGGCCTGACAGGCCGATCATGTCCGCGTTCTCGACCTTGGCGCGCGCCAGGATTTCCGAACACGGCACCATGACGCCCATGTTCACCACTTCGAAGTTATTGCATTGCAAGACCACGGAGACGATATTCTTGCCGATATCGTGAACGTCGCCCTTGACGGTGGCGATCACGATCTTGCCCTTGGGCTTGGCGACGATGCCGGTGCGCAGTTCCTCGGCCTTTTTTTCCTCTTCGATATAGGGAATCAAGTGGGCCACCGCTTGCTTCATCACGCGCGCCGACTTCACCACTTGCGGCAGGAACATCTTGCCCTGGCCGAAGAGGTCGCCCACGATATTCATGCCATCCATCAGCGGCCCTTCGATCACGTGGATCGGGCGCCCGTTCGCGGCCAGCACGTTCTGGCGCGCCTGCTCGGTGTCTTCCACGATCCATTGCGTGATGCCGTGCACCAGCGCGTGCGCCAAGCGCTTTTCCACCGGCCCATCGCGCCACTCCAGGTTTTGCGCATCTTGCTTGCCGCCCGCCTTGAGGGTGCCGGCGATGTCGATCATGCGCTCGGTGGCGCTCATTTCACCCGCTATGGGCCGGTTGAGCACCACGTCCTCGACCCGTTCGCGCAACTCCGGCGCCAAGTCGTCGTACACGCCCACCATGCCGGCGTTGACGATGCCCATCGTCATGCCGGCCTGGATCGCGTGGTACAGGAACACGGTGTGGATCGCTTCGCGCGCCGGGTCGTTGCCTCGGAAACTGAAGGACACGTTCGAGACCCCGCCCGAAATGCTCGCGTGCGGCAGGTTTTGCTTGATCCAGCGCGTCGCCTCGATGAAGTCGACCGCGTAGTTGTTGTGTTCCTCGATGCCGGTGGCGATGGCGAAGATGTTCGGGTCGAAGATGATGTCTTCCGGCGGAAAGCCCACTTGCTCGGTCAACACCTTGTAGGCGCGCGCGCAAATCTCGGTCTTGCGCGCGAAGGTGTCGGCCTGGCCCTGTTCGTCGAAGGCCATCACGATCACGGCCGCTCCGTAGCGCCGGCACAAGCGCGCCTGGCGGATGAATTCCTCCTCGCCTTCCTTCATCGAAATGGAATTGACGATGGACTTGCCCTGCACGCATTTGAGGCCCGCCTCGATCACCGACCACTTGGACGAATCGATCATGATGGGCACGCGCGAAATGTCTGGCTCGGACGCGATCAGGTTCAAAAAGCGCGTCATCGCCGCCTGCGAATCGAGCATCGCCTCGTCCATATTGATGTCGATGACCTGGGCCCCGTTTTCCACTTGCTGGCGCGCCACCGACAGCGCCTCGTCGTACTGCTCGGCCAGGATCATGCGCGCGAACGCTTTCGATCCCGTCACATTGGTGCGCTCGCCCACGTTCACGAACAGGGCGTTGGCATCGACCGTGAACGGCTCCAGGCCTGACAGGCGCAGCGCCACCGGCACCTGAGGCGGCACCCGCGGCGCCGTGCTCGAGAGCATCTCGGCGATGGCCGAGATGTGCTCGGGCGTGGTGCCGCAGCAGCCGCCCGCGATATTGATGAAGCCGCTGTCGGCGAATTCGCGCAGCAGCGCGGAGGTGTCGGCCGGCAGTTCGTCAAAGCCGGTGTCGCTCATGGGATTGGGCAGGCCCGCGTTCGGGTAGATGCACACATAGGCGTCGGCGATTTTCGACAGCTCTTCCGCGTAAGGGCGCATCAGGGCCGCGCCCAGCGCGCAATTGAGGCCGATCGTCAATGGCTTGGCGTGGCGCACCGAATTCCAGAACGCCGGCACGGTCTGGCCCGACAAGATGCGGCCCGACGCGTCCGTCACGGTGCCCGAAATCATCAAGGGCAGGCGCGCCGTTTCCGGGTGCTCGTCGAAATACTGGTCGATGGCGAACAGGGCGGCCTTGCAATTGAGGGTGTCGAAAATGGTCTCGACCAGCAATACGTCGGCGCCGCCGTCGACCAGGCCGCGCACTTGCTCGTGGTAGGCGGCCACCAATTGGTCGAAGCTGACATTGCGCGCGGCCGGATCGTTCACGTCCGGCGAAATCGAGGCCGTCTTCGGGGTTGGCCCGAGCGCGCCGGCCACGAAGCGGCGTTTGTCCGGCGTGCTGTACTTGGCACAGGCGGCGCGCGCGATGCGGGCCGCCTCGACGTTCATTTCGTAGGCCAGTTCGCCCATTTGGTAATCGTCCTGGGCGATCGAGGTGGCGCCGAAGGTGTTCGTTTCGATCAAGTCGGCGCCGGCGGCCAGGTAGCGTTCGTGTATTTCCTGGATCACCTGCGGCTGGGTCAGGGTCAGCAATTCGTTGTTACCCTTGAGGAAAAGCTCGCGCGCGCCGCCGTGCCCGCAAAAGCTGGCGAAGCGCCCTTGCGGGCCGCCCCGGTAATCCTGCTCGCCCAGCTTGTATTGCTGGATGATCGTGCCCATCGCCCCGTCCAGGATCATGATGCGGCGCGACAAAATCGCGCGCAGTTCGGTTTCGGTGGTCGACAGGGCGGGCGTGGAATTCATCGGGCTGGCTTTCTCGGGAGGGCTTGGGGTGCGGCATGGGAGGGCCGCGGCACGGGCTGTGCCGGTCGATAAAATTATACGTCATCGTGCCGGGCAAGGTTTTGGGCGGGCCCGGGCGTCGATAGCTGCTTTTTTGCCATGATTTCCGCGCAAGCGATACAAGTCGATACAAAACTGGTGGCAATTGCAATTTCCCCGATACATCGCGCAGCCAGAATGGATCGGCCATGAAGACCCAGCTGATCTACCTGTTGACGTTTGCCTATAGCCTGCTTGCGGTGGCTTTGATTTGCTATGCCGGTCTGGCCTGGACCTAAGCGGATGCGGCCGTCGCGATGAAAATCACCGTCATCATTTCCGCGCACGCCAAGGGGCGCGAGCTCGCTTGCGTGCTGGCCGGCTACGCGGCGCAGACGCGCCTGGCCGATGAAATCATCGTCGCCCAAGATGGCACCGACCCGTCCATCCGGGTCGCGCTGGCCGCCTTCCCCAGCCTGGGCGTGCAGCACTTGATGCAGGAACACCGCGGCTTTGGCAAATACCGGGCCGTGAACCGCGCCATCCTGGTCGCGCGCGGCGAGCTGCTTTTGTTTACGGACGGCGATTGCGTGCCGCGCGACGATTACATCGACAACTATGCGCGCCTGGCGCGCCGCGGCAGCTTCCTGGCCGGTGGCAGCCATATCAGTATTCCCGAGCCTTACCACCAGCAGCACGACTTGCGCGAGGCCATCCGAGCGCAAAGCCTGTTCGACTACCAGCACTTGCGCGCCATTCCCGGCTTTCGCAAAAGCCGTAGCCGGCTCACGCGCCACCGCCTGCTGGCCCGCTGCCTCGACCTGCTGACCCAGCGCAACGCCTTCAGCGGCGCCAACACTTGCGCCTGGCGCAGCGATGTGCTGGCCGTGGGTGGCTTCGACGAATCGATGGCCTATGGCGGCGGCGACATCAATTTGGGCTTGCGCTTGAATAACGCCGGGGTGCGCGGCTTGCGCGCCCGCCATTCGCTGGTGAGCTTGCATCTGGATCACACGCGCAGCTATTACTGCGCGCAGCAGGAACGCGCCAACCATGCGTGGAACCGCGAAGTGCGTTTTTACGGACATACCTTGCCGCGCGCTTCCCATATCAAACAACAAAACGAAACGCTGTGGACGCCGGGCTCGCTCGCGTACGCGGCCGAGAGGCAATGATGGACAAAAAAGTGGAAATGTCGCGCAGCAGCGCGCCGCCGCCGGCGGGATCGAAGCGGCATGGCCGCGAACCACACAAGCAAATCGTGACGATCCGCCTCGATGCCGACGTGCTGGCCTGGTTCAAGGCGCAGGGGCCCGGCTATCAGACCCGGGTCAATCAAGTGTTGCGTGACTTCATGCTCGGCGGCGACGATGCCGATCCGCTCGCCTGAGCCAGCCCGCTTAGCTCAAGCGCAATTCGTCGAGCGCGAAGCCCTTCAGGAATTCAGCCGCCGCCAGGCGCTTGCCGCCCGGCTTTTGCAGCTCGGTCAAGCGTAGCGTGCCGCTGCCGCAAGCGACGACGATGCCGTGCTGGGCGTCGGCCGCCAGCACGGTGCCGGGCGCCTTGCTGCTGTCGGCCGCCAGCGCTTGCGCGCCCCACAGCTTGATGGTGTTGCCGTTGACGTTGGCGTGCGCGCCGGGGAAGGGATTGAAGGCGCGGATCTTGCGCGCGATCTCCTCGGCCGGACGGGAAAAGTCGAGCGCCGCTTCTTCCTTGCTGATCTTGGCGGCGTAGTTCACGCCGGCCTGCGGTTGCGGCACCGCTTCGAGCGTGCCGGCGGCCATCTTGCGCAGTGCCGCCACGATCATGGTGCCGCCCAGCGCGGCGAGCTTGTCGTGCACGCTGCCGGTGGTGTCGAAGGGGGTGATGGGGATGCGTCCCACCTGCAGCATGGGGCCGGTGTCGAGGCCTTCTTCCATTTGCATGATGGTCACGCCGGTCTCAAGGTCGCCGGCCTCGATGGCGCGGTGGATGGGGGCGGCGCCGCGCCAGCGCGGCAGCAGCGAGCCGTGGATATTGATGCAGGGCCGGATCTCGAGCGTGCTGAGTGGCAAGATCAAGCCGTAGGCGGCCACCACCATCACGTCATAGTCGGTGGCCAATAGGCGCGCGTGGGCGGCCTTGGCGTCGGCGGCGCGCTGCGGATCGGCGCTGTCGCAGCGCAGCGACAGCGGTTGCAACACTTCGAGGCCGTGCGCGAGCGCGAATTGCTTGACGCTCGAGGCGTGCAATTGCAGGCCGCGCCCGGCCGGACGGTCCGGCTGGGTCAGCACCAGCGGAATGGCGAAGCCGGCCGCGTGTAGCGCTTCGAGGGCAACGGCGGCGAAATCCGGCGTGCCGGCGAAAATAACTTTCATGGTGTTCCCCCGAGTGCTGCCTACGAATCCCGCGTTCCCTGTGAGCAATGCGGCCGTGTCAGTATGGCCGGCCGGCCGCGCGCAAGGCCGCCGCCCTTTCCATGCCGCGCTCTTCCTTGAGCATTTTCGCCTTGATGCGGTTGCGCTTGAGGGGCGAGAGGTATTCCACGAACACCTTGCCCTTGAGGTGGTCCATCTCGTGCTGGATGCACACGGCCATCAAGCCGTCGGCGGACAGCTCGAAGCTCTTGCCTTGCAGGTCGAGCGCGCGCACTTTCACTTGGGCGGGACGCTCGACGCCGTCGTAGATGCCGGGCACGGACAGGCAGCCTTCGTCGTAGACCAGTCTTTCCTCGCTGGCCCAGGTGATTTCGGGGTTGATGAAAACGCGCAAGTCGTCCTTGGTTTCCGAGGTGTCGATGATCAAGAGTTGCTCGTGCACGTCGACCTGGCTGGCGGCCAAGCCCACGCCGGGCGCCTCGTACATGGTTTCGGCCATGTCGGCGACCAGCTTTTCAAGCCTTGCGTCGAACACGGTGACCGGTTTGGCCACCTTGTGCAGGCGGGCGTCGGGATAGCGGAGGATATTCAGTAGTGCCATAGATGTAGGATAAACCAAAAGCTTGATAATGGGGCGCCGGCGGCGCCGGGCGGACAGTCCCCGCGCGCTTGCGCGCATCGGCGAGGGGGCGGAAGATGCTCCAACTCAACAAAAACGCAACAGGTGCGCCCGGGGGCGCAGCGCGGTTTCTCTTGCTAGTTCAAGCATTTATGTGCAGAATTTGAACCAGTTTGGCAAGCCTTGTCGTCCCCTGGGCCGATCGGGTGGGGTCAAAGCCGCACTTTACGGATATTTCAATGAAAAATTTTAGCACAGTCGGCGCGCGCCTTGCAGTGGCCACGCTGTTTGCAGCATCGGTGGCCTTGCCGGCCACGGCCATGGAATGCAAGTTCTTGCCGAACGCGCCGGACCAGCATCTGGTCGTCAAGGGCGACACCCTGTGGGGCATCTCGGGCAAGTTCCTCGAGCATCCCTGGTGCTGGCCCCAGGTGTGGAATATGAACCGCGAGGAAATCAGCAATCCGCACTGGATCTATCCGGGCCAGATCGTCTATTTCGACCGCAGCAAGGGGCGCTTGAGCCTGCACAAGCCGGGCGAGGGCGACGATGGCTTGCCCGATCCGGGCATCACCCGGCTGTCGCCGCAATTGCGCACCGAGGGCCTGGGATCGAACGCGATTCCCGGCATTCCCTCCGGCGTGATCGAGCCTTTCCTGTCGCAGCCCCTGATCGTCGAAGCGGATGAATTGAAAGATGCGCCGCAGATCGTGGCGGCCCAGGAGGGGCATATCTATCTGGGCAAGGACGAGAAAGCCTATGTGGCGGGCGAACTCAAGGACAACACCTCGTTCCAGGTGTTCCGTCCAAGCACCCCGCTGCACGATCCGGCGACCGGCAAGATCGTCGCCTACGAAGCCTTCTATTTGGGCACGGTCAAGCTGGTGACGCCAGCCAAAAAGGCGGGCGAAGCGCACGCCTTCACGGTCACCAGCGTCAAGCAGGAAATGGGCGTCGGCTCCCTGCTGCGCGCGGCGCCGCCCACGCCGCTGCAAAACTACGCGCCGCACCAGCCGCGCCAGAAAATCGACGCGCGCGTGATGTCCAATTACGGCGGCGTCGGCGCGGCCGGCCAAAACTCCGTGATCAGCATTAATCGCGGTTCGCTTGACGGACTCGATATGGGTTCGGTGCTGCAGCTATATCATTTCGGGAAGACGGTCGACGATCCGCGCGAAAACAAGGGCGCGCTCAGCTTCCAGCGCAAGACCGTCAAGCTGCCGGACGAAGAGTTCGGTTCCGTGTTTGTGTTCCGCGTGTTCAAGCACGTGTCCTACGGTTTGATCATGCAAGTGCGCGAGCCGGTGCAAATCGGCGACGTGGCTAAATCACCGGAGTAATGTTGCCGTGCTCGCCACGGACCCCACCCCCACGCCAGCCGCGCCCAGTCACCGCGACGTCCTGCTCGACTGGCTGCGCCTGGCCCACACGCCCGGTCTGGGGGCGTCCGTGGCGCATGGCTTGCTCGACGCGCTAGGCTCGCCGCAGCGCATTTTTTCTTCCTCCTATACCGAGCTGGCCGTCCACTTGACGCCGCAGCTGGCGCGCATCCTGAGCGCGCCGGCCGCGCCGCCCTTGCTGGCGCTGGCGGCGGCCACGCGCGCCTGGCTGGGGGCGCCGGCGCGCCTTCTGCTCGACTGCCGCGACAGCCTTTATCCCGAAGCCTTGCGCCATATCCCCGTGCCGCCCTTGCTGCTGTATGCGAGCGGGCGCATCGAGCTGTTGGGCGCCGAGTCGCTCGCCATCGTCGGCAGCCGCAACGCCAGCGCCCAGGGGCGCGAAAACGCGGCCAGCTTCGCCACCGCGCTCGGCGATTGCGGCTTGACTATCGTCTCGGGCTTGGCGCTGGGCATCGACGCGGCGGCCCACCGGGGCGGCCTGGCCAGCGCCGCCTCGACCGTGGCGGTGGTGGGCACGGGCATCGACCGGGTCTATCCGGCGGCCAACCGCGCGCTCGCGCAAAGCATCGCCGAGCGCGGGTGCATCGTCAGCGAATACGCGCTGGGGACGCCGGCCGCGGCCTACAATTTCCCGCGCCGCAATCGCATCATCAGTGGCTTGACGCGCGGGGTGCTGGTGGTCGAGGCGGCCGCCCAGTCGGGCTCCTTGAGCACCGCGCACCTGGCTGCCGAGCAAGGGCGCGAAGTGTTCGCCATTCCCGGTTCCATCCATTCGGCCTTGAGCAAGGGCTGCCACCAACTCATTAAAGATGGCGCGGCGCTGGTCGAGTCGGCTGCCGATATCTTGCATGCGTTCGGGCACGCGCTGCCAGCGCACCAGGGCGGCGCGCGCGAGCATCAGGGCGGCGCCCGCGCCGCCCCGGCCGCGCCCCTTGACCCCGCCTTGGTGGCCGTGCTCGAGGCACTGGGGCACGATCCGGCCAACGCCGACACCCTGTGCGCACGCACCGGCATCGACCCCGGCGCGCTGTGCGGCGCCCTGCTGGCCCTGGAGCTGGGCGGCCACATCGAACGCCTGCCGGGCGCCCTGGTGCGGCGCTTGCGCCATTGAGGAGCGCCACTTGTGCAGGGGCGCGCATAGCTGATAAAGTAGAGCCATGTTCGATATCCTGGTGTATCTCTACGAGACCTATTACCGCCCCGATGCCTGCCCCGA
Organism: Pseudomonadota bacterium; assembly: GCA_040388555.1. Lineage (GTDB taxonomy): Bacteria > Pseudomonadota > Gammaproteobacteria > Burkholderiales > Burkholderiaceae_D > Telluria_A. The sequence goes on along the minus strand of JAZKBP010000039.1, from coordinate 7,025 downwards.
GCCGGCGGCGCTGGCGCGCAAGCTCTCGGCCGTCGGTTTCGATGACGAAGAGATTTCCGAGGCCCTGGTCTGGCTGACCGACTTGACGGCCATGGCCGGTGCCGAGCAAAGCAGCGCCATCGTCTCGACCGGCACCCGTTTTTATGTTGAGCAGGAAGTCGACGCCATCGGCAGCGCCGCCGTCGGCTTCATCCAGTTCCTGGAAAGCGCCGGCGTGCTCAGCGCCGCCCAGCGCGAAATCGTGCTCGAACGCGCGCTGGCGCTGGAAGAGTCGCCCGTCACGCTGGGCAAGCTCAAGGTCATCGTCTTGATGCTGCTGTGGAGCCAGGGCAAGGAGCCGGACGCCTTGATGTTCGACGACCTGTTCGGTGGCGACGACGAGCAGGCGCCCCGCCTGCTGCACTGAAATCGCGGTTCGCCCCAGCGGCGCCCCTGTTGCGCGCGCTTGCGCCCCGGGCATGCTCTTTGCAGAGCCCACTTGCAGATTCCCTCGCAACGCGCTTATCATTGGCCGCTGATTCAAACCGTGTCTAAAACACTATCAGGAAGGCAAAATCTGCGCCGCCTGTGGCCAAGCATGTATGATGCGCGTGCCAAACAACACTAGAGAGCCACCGAGAACACCCTATGACAAAGACCCTCATCATCGCCGAGAAGCCCTCCGTCGCGAACGATATCGCCAAGACGCTGGGCGGCTTCACCAAGCACGATGAGTACTTCGAATCCGATGAGTACGTGCTCTCGTCGGCGGTCGGCCACCTGCTCGAGATCGCGGTGCCGGAAGAACACGACGTCAAGCGCGGCAAGTGGAGCTTCGCCCATCTGCCCATGATTCCGCCGTATTTCGCGCTCAACCCGATCGCCAAGACCGAGTCGCGCCTGAAGGTGCTCAATAAACTCATCAAGCGCAAGGATGTGAGCGCCCTCATCAACGCATGCGACGCGGGGCGCGAAGGGGAATTGATTTTCCGCCTGATCGCGCAAAACGCCAAGGCCAAGCAACCGGTCAAGCGTCTGTGGCTGCAATCGATGACGCCCGGCGCGATCCGCGACGGTTTCACCAAGCTGCGCAGTGACGAGGAAATGCTGCCGCTGGCCGACGCTGCGCGCTGCCGCTCGGAAGCGGACTGGCTGATTGGCATTAACGGCACCCGCGCCATGACGGCCTTCAACTCCAAGGAAGGCGGCTTTTACCTGACCACCGTGGGGCGCGTGCAAACGCCGACCCTGTCGATCGTGGTCGAGCGCGAAGACAAGATCAAGAAATTCGTGCCGCGCGACTATTGGGAAGTGCGCGCCGAATTCGTGTGCGCGGCCGGCGTGTACGAGGGCCGCTGGCTCGACACCAAATTCAAGAAGGACGAGCTTGACCCCGAAAAGCGGGCCGAGCGCCTGTGGAGCAAGGCCGCCGCCGACACCATCGCGATGGCGTGCAAGGGCCGCCAGGGCAATGTGACGGAAGAGTCCAAGCCCACCACCTCGATGGCGCCGGCCCTGTTCGACCTGACCAGCTTGCAACGCGAGGCGAATGGCCGCTTTGGTTTTTCGGCCAAGAACACGCTGGGCCTGGCGCAGGCCCTGTACGAAAAGCACAAGGTGCTGACCTATCCGCGTACCGATTCGCGCCATTTGCCGGAAGACTATGTCGACACGGTCAAGCAAGTGATGGGCGTGCTGGGCGAGAACAATAACTACCACCAGTTCTCCAAGCAGATCATCGACAAGGGCTGGGTCAAGCCGAACAAACGCATTTTCGATAACACCAAGATCTCGGACCACTTCGCGATCATCCCGACGACGATCGCGCCGAAGAACTTGTCCGAGCCCGAGCAAAAGCTGTACGACCTGGTCACGCGCCGCTTCATGGCGGTGTTTTTCCCGGCCGCCGAATTCCAGGTCACGACGCGCTTTACGGAAGTGTCGGGCCACCAGTTCAAGACCGAGGGCAAGGTCATGACCAACCCCGGTTGGCTGGCCGTGTACGGCAAGGACGTGGCCGGCCCGGACAGCGAGGACAGCGGCACCCTGGTGCCGGTGGCCAAGGGCGAGAAAGTGCAGACCGAGAAAGTCACGCCCAACGGCTTGGTGACCAAGCCGCCCGCGCGCTACACGGAAGCGACCTTGCTGTCGGCGATGGAAGGTGCCGGCAAGCTGATCGACGACGACGAATTGCGCGACGCCATGGCCGGCAAGGGCTTGGGCACGCCAGCGACGCGCGCGGCCATCATCGAGGGTTTGCTGACGGAGCGCTATCTGTTGCGTGAAGGGCGAGAGCTGATGCCCACGGCCAAGGCTTCGCAACTGATGACGCTGCTGCATGGCCTGGGCGTGGACGAATTGACGGCGCCCGAATTGACGGGCGAGTGGGAATACAAGCTCTCGCAAATGGAAAAGGGCAAGATCTCGCGCGAGGAATTCATGCGCGAAATCGCCCAGATGACCCAGATCATCGTCAAGCGCGCCAAGGAATACGACAACGACACCATTCCCGGCGACTACGCCACCTTGCACACGCCTTGTCCCAATTGCGGCGCCGTGGTCAAGGAAAACTATCGCCGCTTCGCCTGCACCAAGTGCGAATTTTCGATGAGCAAAACGCCGGGCAGCCGCCAGTTCGAGATCGCGGAAGTCGAGCAATTGCTCAAGGACCGCACCATCGGGCCGCTGCAAGGTTTCCGCTCGAAGATGGGGCGCCCGTTCGCGGCCATCCTGCGCATCGTGCGCGACGAAGAGATCAAGAACTCCAAGCTCGAATTCGACTTTGGCCAGAATGACGACGATGAAAATGGCGAAGGTGTCGATTTCACCGGCCAGAGCGCGCTCGGGCCTTGTCCCAAGTGCGCCGGAAAGGTCTACGAGATGGGCCTGGCCTATGTGTGCGAGCACAGCATGGCCAAGCCGAAGACTTGCGACTTCCGCAGCGGGCGCATCATCTTGCAGCAAGAGATTTTGCCCGAGCAAATGGTCAAGCTGCTGGTCGCGGGCAAGACCGACTTGATGCCGGGTTTTGTGTCGCAGCGCACGCGCCGGCCGTTCAAGGCATTCCTGGTCAAGGGCAAGGACGGCAAGATCAGCTTCGAGTTCGAGGAGCGCAAGGCCAAGGTGCCCGCCAAGGGCAAGGCCGCGGCGGTCAAGGCCGACGGGGCGGACGAGCTTGGAGCGGACGAGGCGGCGCCAGCCAAGGCGGTGAAGAAGGCGGTGGCGAAGAAAGCGGTGGCGAAGAAACCGGCGGCCAAGAAGGCGCCCGCGAAAAAGCCCGCCGCCAAGAAATAAGCAGCCCTGCCAAAACCGCGAACCTGAAAAATTCGCGGTTTTTTCATGTTCCACTTCTGGAGACCGCCGATGTCCGCTAGTTTGCTGCGCAGCCTGATGTGCCTGATTCTATTCGCCAGCTTGAATGCATGCAGCAAGCAAGAAGCGATGCCAGCGAAGATGCGCGAGGCGGTCGAAACCAAGCTCATTGAAGAGGTGAAGGCGCCGCCGCCGCAAGACGCGCCGCCGCCGCCACCGGCGGGATCGAGCACGCTGCCGGTCGACGCGCAACTGAGTTCGCGCGCACTTAGCGCCAACGTCGGTGAACGCAAATTCATCCGCACCGCGCAAGTGGAGTTCCGTGCCAAGGATGTCTATGTGAGCGCGCTCGGTATCGAAGACACGGTGGCCAGCTTCGGCGGCTTCGTCACGCTCAATTCAATTGGCACCACGGTGCGCAACACGCAGCGCCATCCAGGGGGCGACGGCAAGGTCATCGAGTTGAGCGAGGTCGCGGTGCAAGGCCACTTGATCGTGCGCGTTCCCAGCCACAAGACGCAGGAATTCCTGCGCGCGATTGTCGGCCACGTGGAGCTGCTCAATTCGCGCAAATTCAGCGCGCGCGACGCCCAATTTGATTTGCTGCGCAAGATGCTTGAATATGCGCGCAACGAGGAAACGCAGGATGAATTGGGGCAGGCCGGCAAGGATGGCGGCAAGCTCAACCAAAAGGCCGCGGTGATTGCCAGCCGCAGCGATGCCAAGGCCGCGCGCGACGCTGCCCTGGTTGAGCGCAAAGAGTTCGAAGACGAAGTGGCGTTTAGCACGATCGACTTTAACATCTACCAATTGCCGAAGATCGTCAAGAGTGAATTGACCGACGTCGACGCGGTGTTTTACCAGAACCGCCCCGGCTTGGGTGGACGCCTGGTCGGCGCGCTACGCTCCGGCTGGGATGGCATGCTCGACCTGTGCGTGGGCATCGCCTTGCTGTGGCCACTGTGGATAGTCATCGCCTTCGCGATCGCGCTGTTGCGGCGCTATCGTAAGCGCTCGCTCCAGAATTGATTCACTGCTTGAGATCGGGAAGTTTTTGCTTTGGAAGAAATAAGAGTGGATCAGAGCTTGGCCCGTTTCGCCGAGCTCGCGCGCGCCTATTGCCATTGGGCCGAAGGCATGCCGGCGTCGGCGCAGGAAGATGCCAAACTGGCGCGCTTGCATCTGGCCCGGCTTTACGCTCAGGCCTTGGAACTGTCCGAGGGTGAGTGCGGTGACGATCCAAGGGAGATTTCGCACGAAGCATGGCGTTGTGTGTTCGAGCGCTTCGGAGCTCTTCCAGTTAATTACTATGGAACGTGTTTTAGCCCTTCAATCATTCCGGCGGAATCGAGCATTGGCGATCTGGCCGATGACTTGGCCGACATTTGGCGCGATCTAAAGGAGGGCTTGAGCCTGTTTGACGCCGGCCACGTCGACGCGGCGCAGTTCGAATGGCGCTTGCACTTCAACATTCATTGGGGGCGCCATGCCGCCAGTGCGCTCTATGTATTGCAGTGCTGGGCAGGTGAATCCCCTCACGGGGGATGATGTCGAATCGGGCGCGCCACCGGCGTGGCGCGCCCGGCCGCATCAGCTCTTGCTCATCTTGATGCTGGTGGCCTCAGCCGTGAAATAGCCGACCGCCGCGCCGAAGCGGTCCTTGTAGTTGGCGCGCACCAGCGGCTCGAGCGTGGCCTGGACCTTGCCATGCAAGGCGGGAATCCAGTCGCCCGCGTGCTGGAAGTTGCTCATGATGTAGGTCCAGCCGTTCAAGTCGTCGACCACGTGCAAGCCGGTCGACTCCGCCCCCACCGGCATGCTGGCCAGGCGCGTCATGATCTTGGTGTCGACGTTGTAGGCCCACAGCATATTGTTGACGTGGGTGCTGCTATCTTCGCCGATGAACAAGGTGCGCATCTTTTCTGAAAACTTCAGATTGTCCGGATTGGCCACGCGCTCCGGATTGGCTTTGTTGCCCAGATCGTCGGGGGTGGCGTAATCCTCGCCCACGAACAGCATGCGCGTTTGCGAGGGCATCCACTCGCTGGCGATGGCTTCGCCGCCGGTGTCCTTGAGGCCGCCGCTGAGGGTGTGGGCCAGCACGCCGCCGGCCACGATCGCCTTTTCCACCGTGATATTGCTCGCCTCGTTCCACGCCGCGTTCCCGCGCACCATCGATCCCTGGATGTTTTGCAGGGCCGAGTAGGCGACCTTGTCCTTGATGTTGACGGTGGTGCCTTCGAGCTTGGTGAAGCCCATGCTCGCGCCCTTGAAGTTGGCGTAGCGGTGCGTTTCCAGGTAGGCGGCGGCTTTTTCCATGCCCGGCTTGATCTTGAACCAGCTGACCTTGCCGTCGAGGGTAGCGCGCGTGTAGCTTGAGTCGAGCGGGTCGGTCAGCGCCACGGTGAGGATGTCGGCCGGCTTGAGCGTGTTGGCCATCGCTTCGACTTCGGCGCTGGTGGCGTGCCCGATCTTGATCCACGACAGCGCGGCGCCCGGTGCGGCCGGGTCGACCGAAAAGCCTGCGCCCAGCTTGGCCACGTACAGCGTGCCGGCCGACAGGTCCGCTTCCTTGTCGGCCACGAAGGCGAACAGGCCGCCGTTGGTGTAATCGTCGCCCATCAGCACGGTGCGCTTGTCCGGCATCACCTGCACCAGTTCGTGTGAGATGCGGCCCAGGCAGTAGTGCTTGACGATGCTGCCGGTGCCGTCCGGATTGACGCTCACTTCCGGCAGGTGGCCGTAGTGGTAAGGGTTGGCCGTCGTCTCGTTGCCGAACAGGTTACGGCTGAAGGCCTTGAATTGATCGCTGCTGGCGGCGAAGCTGGCGTCCGGCTCGTACTCTTCGCTCGAGAGGTGCGTGTTCCATGGCGACAGGCTGGCGCCGCAGGTGATCCACAAGCCGTGCGCGGGCGCCGTGTTGACGTTGTGGTATTTCACCAGCGAGAGCTTGCCGCTGCTCTGGTCCTGGTCCAGGGTCAGGATCGCGATCGGCGAGGGCAGTTGGCCGTAGGTGTCGGCCAGCGCCTGGTTGCGCGTGGTGTACTCGAATTGCACCACCGCGAACACGGCCTTGCCCTTGACGCCGGCCACGCTGGCGTTGGGCAGCGATAGCAGCGAGGTGCCGTCGGGCGAATCGGAAAAGAACTGGCGCTCCTTGCCGGGGACGGAGCGGTCGATGATGGGCGCGTTGTTGATGTCGACGTAGCCGCCGGCCAGGATCTTGCCGCCCTTGCCGTCGTCGACCATGTCGCCGGTGACGAAGAAGGGCTGGTAAGCCAGTTTGTACGTCATGGCCGATTGGTCGCTGAAGCTCACGTTGAGCATCGAGCTCACGCTGGTGGTGGCCATGGCCGCCGCGTTGGCGAGGCTCGGCGCGGCGCTGGCCACGAAGCTGCTCGACAGGTAGATTGGAGCCGCGCTGCTGGCGCTGTTGCCGTCGCCGCCGTGGCAGGCCGAGAGCAGGGCGGGCAAGCCGAGCGAGGCGCCCAATGGCAGCAAGGGCGCGCTGGAGAGGAGTCTGAGGGCCTTGCGGCGTGACAGTTGAATGCGGTCGGTCATGGCTGTTTCCAGGTTCGAAGATGAAGGTGCGGGATAGCCGGGTGGCATCCATCGACGGACCGGATTGTAGGAAAGGAATATGACGCCCTGATGAAGCGGCGTGGCCCGGCCAGTCCAGTTTGGGGACAGACCCCTGTTTAGAGGAAATGCGCGCATTTCCTCTAAACAGGGGT
>JAZKBP010000038.1:0-193788 GCA_040388555.1 Pseudomonadota bacterium | reverse complement strand
GCCTGGAGGAATTTGACCTGGCCAAGGGTGGAGGAATTTAACCTGGCCAACGGGGGCTACACTCCGACCAAGTAACTGAGCAAGCGTCTTCTCAATGTTTTCGTCAGACGTCGACTTGTCCAATAATTTATTTTTAATTGAGACAAGTTTGCAATCAATCCAACGTAGAATGGTGAGCGGAAGAATTACTTTTCCGTAATCACTTTGTTTATAGTCACCGCGTAGTATATCGGCGATAGCCCAGATAGATGTCGTAAGTGCGTGATGCGTCATAATTTCCACTTAATTAGAAGGCCAGATTTCCTGGTTAAAATTCAGATGAGATTGACGCGAGAAATATTCTGCTTTCGGACCATTTAAGTGACCGAGGATGAGATTTATACTGCAGCACGCATGATTTCCGGCATATTCATTTGCAGCTATTGGCTCGCGAACGGCTCATATACGGAGCCGCATTAAATGAAATTTCATTGCATCGTGACAAATATTCTTTCATCATGCAGCGACCATTAGCAATGTTTTTGCGCGAATCTTCTCGAGTAATGCGTTATTCGAGAAAAGATACGTCCACCACCGGCAAATTTATTCAAAAAACTCTTCATCCACTTTTTTGACTTGCAAGGTCTCTTCGACAACACAACCGACGCCATGGAGAATCATCAGTCGGGTAAGTTGGTCACCATCCATGAGGACAATTCGCTTGCTCAACTGCTCGGCCGTTTGGCGCGCGGAAGATGTGAATGTCGACGCGGTAACAAAAAGTCCTTTGGTGGCCTTGAAGCGGTCCAGACTGCCAAAAAAATCACGAATATCTCCGGCGCCGACGGTGTTGCCTGCGGAATAGCGTTTGGCCTGTACATAGATGCGGTCAAGGCCGAGCGGGTCCTGGTCGATGACGCCGTCGACGCCGCCATCGCCAGGGCCACCTACAAGGGCCTTGGCCACATCCGTAACTGAACCGCCGCCATAGCCCATCCGAACGAGCAGGCGCACTATGAGGCTCTCAAAGAACGCCGGCGTTCCCGACCGAATACGTTGAAGCATTTCGTCGGCCAAGGCAACCTCCAATTGACGATGGGCACTGCGCATGACCTCGTCGGGGGTCAAAGTCGTCGTATTCTCGGCGCCAGTCGATGAGGACGCTTCGCTGTCTTCTTCCCCGTTTTCCTTAAGCTTCTGAAAGCCAGGGAATTGGTTCAGGTATTTGATATCAATGCGTTCTGGCGGCGCAGCCAGTACCTCGCGGCCGCGGTCGGTAATGTGGAAATGTGCCCGCTTGGTCAACACGACCAAACCGGCCTTGCCCAGATAGCTCTTAGCCCAGTGAACACGGTTGGCAAACGTCGTCTGCTTTCCTGATGGTAGGAGCTGAGCACGTTCTTCCGAAGATAAATTGAAGTCGCTGGCCAGCTGCTCTACGACATCGGAAATCTTCACTTCGTCTTCGGCAGAAACGCGCAAGACAGGAAGCATCAGCGTTTGAAAATCAGGTATGTTCAAGCTTCGTACTCCCGTCAGTTAGGGTCTAACGCCGCCAAAATTTGTCGAGCGGGCTCGCAGTGACTCATAGAGTTGTGCAGGCCCAAGCAACGTATCCTTCAATCCATCGCGTACTCGTTGGGAGTCCAACGCCTGGGTACTCATACTGGTATGCGCTTCGAGCGCGTCCATGATGGCATTGAGTAGTGCATTCGACAGGTCGGGGGAGTTGGCGAACTGCTCCTTGCTGTTGTTGGCTGCCTGCTGAATTAAGGTCTCGTTCTCAAGCAGCTTCCCCTTAATCACGCCATTCACGTAGACGAGCTGGTCATTGTCAGAGAGTTCTCCCTCGAATAACCCGTTCACCTTTTCGATGATTTCGTCCAGATAGCCCTTCTCCTTGTCTTGGGCTGAGCCGCTGCCGGCTCCCTCCATGGGCGGAAGTTTTGGCGCGTCGCCTTGTCCCAAGGTCAGTGCTTGCTTACCGATATTCTTAAGTGTGTGATGCGTCAACGTTACCTTCGACAAGTCGACAGTGTCACGCTCGCGACCGAACGCCAGCAATGGCAAGAGCAGCTTATAGAACAGGAAGCGCTTTTCAATGTCGGTGTTTCCGTAGTCGAAAATCTGCGACAGGAATGAGTACAGGCGAACAAACGCACCCATGTCGTTCTTAAACAAGAGCAGCGCCGCCATGACATCCTTGGCCGCCTGTGCGCCCTTCTCATCATTCTTCGCCTCGGCCGCGGTCTTATTTGCCAGGGCCGATGAAAATCGCTTCAGTAGTCGGTCAGCCACCGGTGAAATCGCAGCGAACAACTGACTCTGCGTACCCTTATGGTCCATTTCGACCCTGGCGACGCGGTCCACCTCGAAGTCGTCATAGTGGCCGGCGCTATCCAACTTTGCGCGCAAGTCATACACCATGTGCGGGTCAGTAGTGGCCTCAAGTTCTGCCGTTTCATAGTAGGTCTTAAAGGCCGCCAGCACGTCTGCTGCATCGTTCACAAAATCTAAAATGTATGTCGTATCCTTTCCCGGGTACGCGCGATTCAGGCGAGACAGTGTCTGCACTGCCTGGATGCCACCCAGTTTCTTGTCCACATACATCCCGCATAAAAGCGGTTGGTCGAAGCCAGTTTGAAACTTGTTTGCAACTAACAGCAGGTGGTAATTCTGGTCGGTAAATGCGTCGCGAATATCGCGTCCCTTCAGCCCTGGATTGAGGTCCTTGCTGTTTTCGCTCACCGGCTCCGGAAAGCTAGTTGGGTCATCAACCTCGCCGGAGAATGCAACCAGAACACCCAGCGGGTAGTTTTGTCTCTGAATGTAGCCGCCAATCTCCTTCTGCCAACGCACGGCTTCTTTGCGACTGCTGACCACAATCATCGCCTTTGCGCGCCCCTGAAGAAGCGTTTGAACGTTCTCCCGGAAATGCTCGACGACGACTTTCACCTTCTGGGCGATGTTATACGGATGCAGGCGAACCCACTGCATGATGCCCTTCATCGCCTCAGATTTTTCTATTTCTTTTTCGTCGTACTCCTTGCCATCGTTGGCCAACTTGAACGCGAGTTTGTAGGTCGTGTAGTTCTTCAGGACGTCGAGAATGAAACCCTCCTCGATTGCCTGGCGCATCGAATAGACGTGGAACGGCTGCGGCAGACCATCGGTGCCGGGTCGACCAAACAACTCCATAGTCTTTGCCTTAGGCGTGGCCGTGAACGCGACATAAGTAAGGCCATCGGTGCCGGCACGCGCCGCCATTTGAACTGCCAACAAGTCTTCGGTTCCAATTTCGCCCCCATCCCGTAACTCGGCGAGTTCCTCGGCCGAAAGAAGCTGTTTGAGCTTAGAGGCGGCCTCACCGGTTTGTGAGCTGTGCGCCTCGTCGGCGATGACAGCAAATGTCTTGCCTTCGGTACTGGACAGTTCTTGAACAGCCTTCAAGGCGAACGGGAATGTTTGAATGGTGCATACGATGATTTTCTTGCCGTTCTTCAGCGCTTGCGATAACTGCGCACTTTTGCTGCCATTGTCGTTGGTGATACTCTCCACGACGCCGGTAGTTCGCTCGAAGTCAAAGATGGCATCCTTCAATTGCGAATCAAGAACTGTGCGGTCAGACACAACTAGCACGCTGTCGAACATTTTCTTGTTGTTCGCATCGTGCAAGTCGGCCAAGAAGTGCGCCGTCCATGCAATTGAATTTGTCTTACCTGAGCCCGCCGAATGTTGAATCAAATAGCGCTCACCAGCGCCAAAGTTCTTCACGTCGGCCACGAGCTTTCGCGTGGCGTCGAGCTGGTGGTAGCGGGGAAATATCACGCTGGCTAACTGTTTCTTGTCATTGCGCTTGCCGATGAGGTATCGCCCCAGAATCTCCAGCCAGCTTTCACGCGCAAGAACCTCTTCCCAAAGGTACGACGTGGCGTATCCATCCGGATTTGGTGCATTGCCAGCGGCACCGTGATTGCCTCGGTTGAATGGCAAAAAACGCGTCGCCGTTCCGGCCAGGTGCGTCGTCATATGGACCTCGGCCTGGCTCACGGCGAAATGCACTAGCGCACCACCCGGGAACGACAGCAGCGGCTCAACCATCCCGCCCTTCGGTGCAGGGTCGCGGTCATAACGGTACTGGTCAACAGCGTCGCCCACGCTCTGCGTGAAGTCTGATTTTAGCTCGAGCGTCGCCACCGCGATGCCATTGAGGAACAGCACCAGGTCGATAGACTCCGATGTATTGTTGAGCGAGTGGTGCACCTGGCGCACAACACGCAATCTGTTCTCAGCGAAGTGCCGCTGAATGACCGGATTGATGGCAAGTGCCGGCTTGAACTGCGCAAGGGACAAGGGTTTGGTCAACCCCAGCAACTCGACGCCACGGCGAAGCACATCGAGCGTACCGCGCTCATTCAGGCTCTTGCGTACACGCTCCGCCAAATTTTTGGACATGGCGGAGCCATGAGTCTTGTGAAGGCGCTGCCAGCTCTCTTGTTGAGTTGCCTCAACCCAGGCCAGGAGGTCAGGAACGTAGATTGCGTTCTGCTTATCGTATTTGGCCGCATCGCCTTCGGCATAGAGCCAGCCGTTGGCCGTCAAATGTTCACAGATGGCGGCTTCGAAATGGAGTTCCTTGTGCAGACTGGACATTAAGCGGCTTCCTGTATTGGCAATTGCTCCTGTGGGACTGCTTGGCGGACGTCGATTTTTCCAGTCACGGCGGCAGAGAGGAGAGCGCTACGGCGCTCTTTGAGCAAGGCGATTCCTTGGCGTGCTACCGCATCCAAACTCATCAACTTCGACGTCTCCTCGCGAACATAACTGACGATAGCACTCTGTTCAGCTATGTCGGGTAATGGGAGCGGAGCATCAGCCACATTCTTAAGACTTAACCCTTCCTTTAACCCATACTGTCGCACCTCAAAATAGGTCTGGCAAATGTTCGATGCCAGCACTAACGCCAAGTAGTTCGGATTGACCTTAGACTTTATGGGTCGTATCAAACTTAAATGTTGATTGATGTAAGTAGTCGCAGGTAATGAGTCGACTACTGCCACGCGTCCAGTGTTGGCACCGGTGATGCAAACCACGACGTCCCCGATATCAAGCCGAGTTCTAACCCCTTCTGCTCCTTGGGGTGGGACAACTCGTTTCGCCTGGTGCGGCAAAATTTCCAGTTCGTAGTTGAGGTCCCCGCTCTGCAAGAAAATGTCATCACCTCTCTCATCAATATAGTCAGACCAGCCACGAGGTCCTGAAGTGATAAAGGTCGAAATTTGCTTGACCCTCGCCGTCGTCCAAAGTCTCGGTATATCTCCCAGCCATTCCACACCAGAATCTTCCATCGGTGCATTTGGATTCAATCCCTTAGTCACAGCACGGGAAATGGTTGCTTGACGCTTCTCGGCGAGCAGCGTGATGAGCTTTTCCTGTTCAGAAATGAGAGCGTCAATCTTGACGGTTTCCAGGTCGAGGAAGGCCGCAATAGCAATTTGCTCTTCAAGAGGCGGCACAAGCGTCGGCAGGCGCTTAATATCCGAAAATTTCATCGACTGGCGAAGCCCACCTCCCATCGAATAGAATACTTTCGTAGTGTCATATGAGCGCAATAGATAACCTAGATAGCGCGATTCAATTGCCCTTGGGACTGCTGCCAAATATGCAGATGTAATTATTCCGTCTTCTTGAACTGTTGCAGTTCGCAAGCTTCGCTTATCATTTTGCAAATCAGTGAGACGAAATATGATATCCCCCGCGCGCACGATTTGGTAGGTCTCAAAAGATTCCGGCAAAAGGCCATCGTTTGATTCTATGTCTTTGCGTACCACGCGGCCATAGCTCAAAGACAAAAGATTGTCTTTGAGCATGCCTTTGTTGGACTCGTTTCGCTCGCTCGCAAGGGAATAAAATGGTTTAATAGACCATCCAACTGGTATTTTTCCGACCCAAGCGATACCACTTTCTTGGTATTCAGCATAGGCAGGTGTGCTCATTCTGCCAACTCCTCAAGCATCTTCATAATTGTGGCTGTGACTCCCTTGAGTTCCTCGTCAATCGTATGCAGGTCCCGTGGTGGTTCAAATACGTAGAAGTGTCGATTGAAAGGTATCTCGTATCCCACTTTCGACTTGTCGTGGTCTATCCAGGCATCTGGCGCGTGCGCCAGTACTTCACGTTCAAAGTACGCTTGAACCTCATCGGTAAGAGGAACGTTTTCGGTATCACGTAACGAACTATCGGCTTGCGGCAAGCCCTTCTGTTTCCCCTTCACGCCAACGATGACGTTCCCTGCTTCGTCGCGCATCGGGCGTTCAACGGTGATAGTGGTGTAGCCAAACTCGTGGTTCTTGAAGACGCGGGAAATCGGTGCAGCCTTAACTTTCCCGCCTTCCGGCGCGTCCGGCGCAATTTCGCCCGGTGCCAATAGCTTCCGGTCAACCTCATTTCCTTTGGCATCAAGCACCGTGACCAAGTCACCTTCGCTAAATTCGCCGAACAGCCGTGTGATGTCAGCTATATGTTCGTCCGATAGCTCTTTTCGCTTACTACCTAGGCTCTTACGAATTTTTTGCCAGAAGCTGCTGGCGTCAATAAGCTGCACCCAACCTTTGCGGTCATCCGGCTTCTTGTTCGAGAGAATCCAGATATACGTCGAGATACCAGTGTTATAAAACATATCGGTAGGCAGACCGATGATGGCCTCGACTAAGTCATTCTCGAGCACGTAGCGACGAATCTCACTCTCACCCGAGCCTGCACCACCGGTAAATAGAGGCGAGCCATTTAACACGATGCCGATACGACTGCCACCGTCCACCGCCGGACGCATCTTGGCAATGAGATGCAGCAGGAACAGCATCGAGCCATCTGATACGCGCGGCAGTCCCGGACCGAAGCGACCATCGAAGCCCTTGTCCGCAGCCTCCTTGCGCACTTCCTTCTCGACCTTCTTCCACTCAACACCAAACGGCGGATTGGACAGCATATAGTCGAACTTCTTGCCGCCGTGTCCGTCTTCGTTCAAGGTGTTACCGACCACGATGTTGCCTACGTCCTGGCCCTTAATGAGCATGTCCGCTTTGCAGATTGCATAGGACTCGTCGTTCAACTCTTGACCGAACATGGTCAGGCGAGCGTCGGGGTTGTGTTCGGACAGATACTCGCCCGCGACGGACAGCATGCCGCCCGTGCCCGCAGTTGGGTCGTAAATTGTTCGCACTACAGCGTTGCCTGGCGTAAGGACATCGTCGTCTTCGATGAATAGCAAGTTCACCATCAAACGGATGACCTCGCGCGGGGTAAAGTGCTCGCCGGCGGTCTCATTCGAAATTTCGGCAAATTTGCGAATCAGTTCCTCGAAGACCAAGCCCATGTCGGCGTTGTCCACGACATTCGGGTGTAGGTCGATGTTCGCAAATTTCTCGACGACCAGGTACAAAAGTCCCGCCTTACCCAAGCGTTCAATCTGAGTATAGAAATCGAACCGCTCGAAGATGTCGCGCGCGGCTGGCGAGAACGCCTGAATGTACGCGTACAAATTCTGGCGGATGTGGTCCTGGTCGCCCAGGAGCGTGGTCAAATCCAGCGACGACGCGTTGTAGAAGGATTGCTTGGCCTTACGCACCAGGAACGGCTCTGGATTCAACCCAGCCTTGGTCTTGGCATCAAACTCAGCAAGTACTGCCGGTTTCGTGGCTTCCAGCACGCAGTCAAGACGTCGCAAAATAGTGAACGGCAGGATGACCTTGCCGTAGTCGGATTGCTTGTAGTCGCCGCGCAGGAGGTCAGCGACAGACCATATAAAAGAAGATAGTGCTTGATGATTCATTTTTTAGCTTTGGTTGTCTTACCCACTTTCTCAAGTGGCTAACAGTTAATTTTTAGCGCTGAAATATCAGCGTTGACTTCACTGCGGGGGAACTGCGCTGTTCATGAAGCGCGCCATGAAGCAGGACCACTAAATTCGACTTTTTCTGAGCGATGAAAACACACTAGCGGTTCTCCGCATCCGCTAATGCCTTACGCATTTGAGTCGGCCATTTTTGAAGTGCATCTGCGTAGCAGGTCACGCCTTCGCATTCACGGCTAACCAAGGCGAGTGAAAGCTCTCCATGGGTTGGAGTGTTTGTCCAATAGTCGCCTTTCAGCTGCTTGCCTCGGCCAATCAGTTTAAGTTCACCTGCTCCAGAGGTCATGACTTTCGCGCCCGAGTACATCTTGCGCAATTCGAACACGTAAGACAGTCGAGTAGCCTCAGTTTTCGAGTTATGAATCAATGCCTCTAAGCGCGATTCCCCTTCCTGAGACGTAGTGAACGACTGCACCGAGAGCGTGAGATACGTTTGCCGAACAACGAAAATTATCGGCAATTTGAGTTGCTCTTCAGACTGCCCCCCATAATCGGAGCGTAATTGCCCAGCCCAAACCCCATGGACAACTGGTCTTTGCATCCACTTGGCCACTTTCTCCCAACGCCAGGCGGCCTTGTAGAAGACGCCGAATGCCATCGTAGATAGCGCAAGCGCGGTCGAAAATGCTCGCAGCAAAACCGTTTCAATCACCGCGCTCAAGAAGTAAATCTGTATGACGGAGATGAGCACAGTCACGCCAAAAGTCAGCGTCCCAAACACCTTGAGCAGGCGTTCAAATTCCGTCGAAGTCAAACTTAAATTATTCATTGTGCCTAGATTGGATTTGCAATGAGTTCGCCATCCTTGAAGACATGCACTGCGCCATCTTGATTGAGCAAGACGATACATTCGATGTTCGGCATGCGAGAACCGAGCAGTGCTGCCATCTGGCGCGCACCCATATGTTCAGAGACACCAGAAATACTTCCGCTCGTTGGCAATGGCGGCGAAAAAAATTGAGAGACGTGAGTTAAGGTAAAAGTATCTGAGTCCACCAGATGAAATCCGTCGTGCCATGGCGAAGAACGGTCAGCAATTTCAGCGAGGATATCGGCAATGGTGTCGATGCCTTGGGCAGGCAATCTAGGGTGTGCGTTGGCCTGACTTCCGAGAGGAATGACGGGTAGCCCGAGAAGTCGGCGATAAACAATTACCCCCAGACCGACAAACCCTGGGCCTTTTAGGCGCCGGACATTTTCCATAAGGTTTGTCATTCTGTGCGACATAGACATTGCGAGGTCCTGGGTTAGCATTGTTGTGTGGTGGGGCTTCGCGACTTTAAAACTGGGACTCGCCGGAAGCCGCTAATTACTCTGTTTACGGGACCTAGCCGGGGACGATTAGTCTCATTTTCGTTGGGCAACATACTACACTATGCGCTACCTTGGCTCATACGAACGAGGCAAGAACTCGGCAATTTCGTCGAGGTTCTTGAGTGCGATTTGTTGTTGCTCGGGCTTTGCATTCGACACGTCCAAAAGTCCGAGTCGCTTTAGAGCGTAATAAAGTAGCGCCTGCCTACAGTTCAACTCAACAGCACCTGCCGTCATTCCATAGTCGAGCTCGATGACACGTCGGTGGGCCTCGGCCAATGCCGGATTGGCACAAAGCACTAGACGAACGACATGATGCCAAGCCGCGTCATCAGCGTCACTTATTCCTGGACTTTCAGTGCCGACAATGTGAAGCATTCGAGCGACGACAAAGTCGATAAAGGTCTGGCGTCGTTCACAGTACGCCCGGACGTGCCAGCGGAAGCCGTCATGGGCAAGTGCGTGTGGCGAGATAACGCGTTCGCTTGGTTCAATCGACGACATTGATTGGTAGCGAATTGAGACCTTGGTATTCCGGCGAATCGCGGACAAGAGGGCAAAAAGCGTCGATGATGGAATAGAACGGATGGGACTGGGGACCGTAGCTACTGGTGGCACCCAGCCGATAAAACTATGTTCCGGCCGAATGATGTCGCTCGCCTGTGCAAGCAGCTCATTGAGGTACCGGTCGGGCGAATTCGTTGGAAATAGAGGAGTGAACTTTTCAGTTGCCAGGTATACCTTTGAGCTCCGGTCGTACGCTGCGTTGCCTGGAGCAAGCTCCAAGTAACGCGCGATATCAATGGAAGCTTGGGGAACAGAGATGTTGAAGAAATCAGTCAAATCGCTCCGATTCAAGCGCCCATCCCAGTGCAACCTAAAGTCCACGAACTCAAGTCTCCGGCCCTGTCCCCACTTTGTTGGCGCCTGCTGGGTTTGCGTTAGCGATGTTGTCATAAACGTATCAAATGTCTGCACAATAGAATTATTGCACGTAAAGCGCGATGCATATAGAAAATATGCGTATAATTACTATGCGCATCTAGGTTGGCTTAGAGTAAAACAAGGGGGAGTACACCTCATTGGAGATTTAGCTCATGAACTGGCTCGGCTGCATTTTGTTAACTTTTCAATGCACGTAGGCCAATCATGTTAAATCTTAGTTCGCTGTTTTTTACCTCCGAAGGTGACAATTTAGCCCTTCTTGACAACCTCGACCTCCGCCCAGACCGGAAGGCTTATATCGCAGCAGCCAAGAAGGACGTACGCGCGTGTCTGCGGATTGGCATTCCTCGTGAATTGCGCGCCCAAGGGTATGCCGGGAAACTGCCGCAGCCCCGATTCTTTACACAAGGGTCCTGGGCATACAACACCTTAAATGCACCTGCCAGGCCGCCACAGCAAGCTGACGTTGATGATGGCGCCTATTTACCCCTTAGCTTTGTAGCCCAAACTGGTCGGCCAAGTTCAGCCAGCGCAAGTTTCTTTGCAGCGGCTGAGGCTGCACTCCTTCCATTGACGAAGGAACGCAACTGGCGATTGATTACGGACAAAGCCACTTGCGTCCGCATTGAGATTGCTTCCGACGCTCACATTGACATCCCCTTGTATGCAATCCCAGACGATGAGTTTGAAACCTTAGCTAAGGCGGCATTAAACGTCTACGGTTACGACAGTATTGACGAAGCGGTCCGCCGCGCAGAGAAGGACGCGTGGACAGCTCTTCCCCGCAATCACGTTCTGCTTGCGCATCGTGAGGACGACTGGATGAAGTCAGACCCTCGGCCGGTAAAGGAATGGTTTATTGGTGAGGTCGAGGCGAGAGGCCCGCAGTTCCGTCGTGTCGTCCGCTATCTGAAATCGTTCCGAGACTGGCAATGGGCGAGCGGCGGTCCAGCCTCAATCCTCTTGATGGCTGCAGCGGCACCACTTTTCGAACGTCGCGAGAGACGCGACGACTTGGCCTTGCTCGATGTGGTTGCGGCGCTTCCGGCAGCATTGCGTGCCGGCGTCAACAATCCAGTGGATGAAAACGAATCATTGACTGCACGCCTTGGGGTGGAGGGGGTCGAGGACGCTGCTAAACATTTGGAGGAGCTCGAGCATTTCTTGCGCGGAGCAGTCAATGCCAGCAGCGAAGCCCAAGCATGTACTTGGATGATTGCAAAGTTCGGCCCCAGGTTTCCGAACCGACCAGACTTAGTGCGCGTTACGTCAGTCGCGGCGACCATAGCTGCAGCTCCGGCATTGGTTGCAGCTTCGCCGCTAGTAGGTCGGACGAAAGCAGGATAAGTTCCATGAACGACAAGGTTACGGCCGTGGTAGCAGCATGCGCGCAGCGCGGCTTTTGCTATGTGCGCCGCAGCGCGGACAACAGGGTCGTACTAAGTGGACCGCTGAGATTAGGTAGCATCAGTCATGAGTGCGAGTTAGAACTAGACCCCGGATTCATGGAGCTACCGCGTGTACGCTTACTAAACGTCCCTGCCGCCCTACGTCCAATCGCCCCCCACGTTAGCAGCACGGGCGGACTTTGCTATATCGCAAAGGGAACCGTGGTGCTGGATATCTTCGACCCGGTCGGCCAGACAATTGCTTGCATTGATAGAGCTGAGGAAGTTCTTGGCTGTGTCTTGGCCGGCACGATGGTCGCAGACCTGGAGGAAGAGTTCTTCGCATATTGGGGGAGTGAACGGGTCTGGTGCATGCTGGACTCGTCTTCACGTTCCACGGCACATCAGCAGTCGTTCCTGGCCCAGACCGAGACGCATTGCTTCGCTGTCGTAACGGATGACCCCGAACGCACAAAAAGAAAGATGAAATTGATAGGTTGGCCAATTGAATGGACGTCTGTTCCAACCTATCGAATACGCACAACAGCCAAACCCCGTCCAAACACAGGAAAATGGCCGCCTCGCTGCGTTCGAGACATTTTGAACTGGCAGGGAATATTGGACCGCAGATGCAGGAAGAAAATTCAGCAGCGAATTTCTGATGCCATACGCGCCAAGGCCAGTGGCGTGCTTATTCTGATTGAGTCTCCCCTCATGACTTACAGTTTCGCTGTAAATTTCACGAGAAAACAGACGAGTATCGGCTTACACCAACGTTCCCCATCAACCTCCGAAATATTCGAATTTCCGGTCATACCAATGAGCGTCATACGCCTGGATGACGACTACATGGCTGAACGAAACATACCTGGAAAGAAGACGCTCGCCGGCAAGAACATCGCATTGGTCGGATGCGGAACAATTGGAGGATATCTGGCCGAAATGTTGGTCAAGGCTGGAGGAGGAACCCGCGGCGGCACGCTCACATTGGTGGACCCAGACAGTTTATTTCCACAAAACGTCGGACGGCATCGCCTGGGATTCGCATGCCTCTTTCAGAAGAAAGCGACTGCCCTGCGAACGGAACTACTGTACGGGGCGCCAGGCGCATCAATCCGCGCGTTACCCGTAAAAATCCAAGACGCACAGCTATCTAAACTCGATTTTCTTGTTGATGCGACCGGTGAAGAAGCACTTGGACACTGGATTGCGAAGGAATTCCATAACTCTGTACCACAGCTTCATGTTTGGATTGAGGGAGCCGGTGTAGCAGTCCGAGGATTGTTTAAGGAAAGTAAAACGCAAGCATGCTTCCGATGTCTGACCTCCTTGGAAAAAGGTGGCCAATATCGCTCGGTGGAAGGCGAAGTTCCTCTTATTCAGGCCGGCCAAGGATGCGAAGGATTGTATGTGCCATTTCCGGCATTTATTTCCGTTCAGGCTGCAAGCCTTGGGGCCGAGATGACACTTGACTGGGCAAATGGTACTCATGAACCGGCTCTTCGAACCCGGGTCGTAGACTCCGGCTTCAAGCTTGCGACACCGGACTGCAATCTCATGGCTCAACCGGAGTGCCCGGCATGCGCGCACTAGAATCGTGGGGAACTGCCGACCGCAGGGTCTTGTTGTGCCTCGCGGCGAGTGTGCTAGAAGCCTTCAGCCGATATGTTCAAGTCAATGATGAAACGAACGAAAGCGGGGGGATTTTGCTTGGACAAGTCCGAGGAGCGCATCTTGAGATTGTTGAGGCGACTGTTCCTTCACGCCTAGATGGTCGCTTCAGATTTCTCTTTGTTCGCGGAACCGCGCGGCACCGCCAAATTGCGGAAAGCAGGTGGCGCAGCAGCGGTGGCACCATTAGATATCTTGGAGAGTGGCATACACACCCAGAAGACCATCCGAGACCGTCGTCCATCGACAAAATCGAGTGGCGAAAGCTGGCAGCAGCCAGAGGAGATGGCAGCCCTCTTTTGGCGATAATCGTCGGTCGTAAAGGTCTACATGTGGAATTGGTTGAACGCACCGGACAGCGCATCGTTCTTGAACAAATCATCTAAGAAAAATGGAGTGGGACAATGAAGTGGACAACCGAACAGCCGTTTCAAGCTCTGGCGCTGACTGGTGGTGGTTACCGTGGCCTATACACCGCCAAGGCGCTGCAAACGATGGAAGATAGTATTGGCGAACCAATTGGCCGACGTTTTGACCTACTCTGCGGAACGTCAATCGGCGGCATTGTGGCCCTCGCGGCAGCATTTGAAGTGCCGATGTCGAAAGTAGTTGAGGTGTTCGAACAGCATGGAGAGAAGATTTTTCCATCGTCTCAACGCCCCCCTCGTGGCGCCGGAAAGGTACGTCAGTATTGGGACCTCTTTCGTTTTGCAAAGAAGGCACGCTATTCGACTGCGCCACTACGCGAGGCAATCTCGGCATTAATTCCAGCAGATGCCTTGTTGGGCGATGCATTGCACCCAATCGCGATTCCAGCTGTCAACCTCACAGAGGGGCATCCACAAGTCTTTAAGACTCGCCATGTTAAGGAATGGAACAGGGACTGGAAAATGAAAGCCATCGACATCGCGGTTGCTACAGCTGCGGCCCCGACATTCTTTGAGCTGGCTGAAATCGGAAACAACCTGTATGCAGACGGCGGCCTCTTTGCCAACGCACCGGACCAGGTTGCTATCCACGAGGCGGAGTTCTTTTTTAAGGTACCACTCGAGGCCATCCGCTTACTTAGCGTCGGAACCACAACGAAAAGCTACTCCGTTTCATATAGCGCAGGGCGCAATTTCGGCGTCGCTGACTGGATGAAAGGCCAACGTCTTCTTTCCGTCATGATTTCGTCACAGCAGCAGTTCGTCGAGCAGCTAGTAACGCATCGTCTTGGTGAAAATTACCTTCGAATCGACCATGAACCTTCGCAGGAGCAGGCGGATGACTTGGGGTTGGATGTCGCAACCTCGGTAGCGAAAAAGACGCTACTCGGCCTTGCCGAAAAGTCCGTTTCTGACGCTCTGGGTGGCCGTTTGGCTCCGTTCTTGAAGCATTCGCCGCAGTTACAGATTTTTCGGGACGCATAGTGGGTAAAGCATCATGCCTATTCAATGGTACTGGCGACCAAACCTTATACAAGCGCGTTACACCAAGCGCGGAACAGCGTGAATTCCTGCAGGTCCAATGGAATGCCCTCGCCGACCATCTTAAGACCCGACTATCAGCGGGAACAGGTTATACGGTTTTGACCTGGCTTCAAGGGTCCTACAAGTATGGAACTCTAATCCGTCCTGTCCACAAGGGTGATGAGTATGACGTCGATGTCGGCATCTATTTCGAATGGGAGGAAGATGGAAATGCGACACCGTCGGCTCTTCAACTTCGAGAATGGGTGCAACGCGAACTGGAGTCATACTGGGCAACTTGTAACGACATCCGAAAAATCGAGGTTCCACCGAAGGAACGATGTTCCCGCGCGGTGTATTCTGGCCAGTTCCATATTGATACGCCCGTCTATCATTTGGAACGCAGTCGGGACCGTCGCCGTCTCGCTTGTCTTTCCGGAGAGTGGGAAGATAGCGACCCAAAATCATTTTACAAATGGTTCAAGAATGCCTTGGATTCTGGGGACCGCGAACAAGTAAGGCGACTGGTGCGCTACCTAAAGGGTTGGGCGTCGCTCGCATTTGAAGACGTTCCTACTGCACGTCCATCATCTATCCTGCTAACAGTGTTGGTGGTGAATGCATTCAACAAATTGTGGCTGCCTCCATTCTCCAGCCTTGATGACGATGACCTTCTGCTCGCCGTTGTAAAGAGCATGCATGACCGCCTTTGCATCAGCTCTATTGTCCAAAATCCAGTAGATAGTCGCGAAAACTTAAACCGTATCAGCCCAGAAATGTGGGACGCGTTCATAACCCGCCTTAAGTCTTTGCGTGACGCGGCTGAACGGGCCGAAGATGCCAACGACGAAGCGACAGCTGCACTGGCATGGTCGGAAGCCTTTGCATACTTGATGCCGCTTCCACTTGCGGAGTCGGTCGAGGTTGTGGACGAAAAATCTGGAGGGGCAGTCCTCCTGGTTCCTGAAATTGACATCGAAGTCTTCGCGGACAGCGGTGGACCTCCTGTTGGCAGCTTTCGCAACGAGGTGACCAGTGTTGCCAAAGGAAGAAAACTGATATTCCGAATTAGAAATCCCGCCGTCATTCCAGAGTACGCGACTATCGAATGGACTGTTCGAAACGAAGGGGTTGAATCCGATGCCATTGGTGACTTAGGTCATCGGAGAATTGGAGTAAAAATGTTTTCAACAGACGAGCGTACGACTTACGCTGGCGTCCATCACATGGACTGCATCATTCGGGTCCACGGCCAAGTCTTTGCGGTGCGGCGCGTACCAGTCATCGTGAAGGACGTTCGCTACCCTCCTCGAAATCCCGCCAAGCCAGCGTACGCAAAGCTTCGAAGCATTTTAAGAACCAAGAAACGATGGATTTAATAGGAGGACATTTGAATGGAGATGAGTAATCTACGGCTACTTTACGCCTCTATGAATTCACTTGGCGCCCACATGCAGCAGTTCATGTTTGCCGTTAATCATGCAGAATTCGACTGCCTGTTCGCTGCCAACCAAAACCCGTACCTACTCTGTTTGACTTCGCGAGGTGAAAATCCGTTGTTCTTGAAATTCAAGGTGAACCCGAAGACCTTTGAAATTCCAAACGCCATGGGCAATGACGAATTCAAGGCGCTAGCAAAACTTCTGCGAACTGATGGCTCAAGCGGAAAACGACTAATTCCAAAGGAATTTTTGAGCGCCCTGGACGCACGTATTCCAACGGTCGCGCGCCATCGAGCGGTTGCGCCGGAAGACGTGATTCGGCTTCGTCCTGACATTATTGAGGAGCGCGACAGACCGCATTTTGATACATGGATATATTGGACCGAGAGACCAGGAGCCAGTGAGAAGAACCAGGCGAAAACTCTGGCATTGATGGGGGATGCCGCGCTACTCCATAGCATTGAGTTCAAATGCTCTAGTAAGTGGAGCGCAACGCCAACGGGACGCACTTGGGAGCAAATGGCGACTCGGCGGTAAAGGTCACCAAACAGTGGTCGTCGCGTTCAGCAGACGACCATTATCTCAATAAAATAAGGGGATAGTACGATGTCGCACCGAACTGCCGAAAAATCTAATGGATGATTCAATGTTCCCATTTCTACCTAACGCCGATGGGCACATGGAGCATCCCAAGGTGCACCTATTGGCCGGCGTGCTTAAGGGATACGACTTGTCATCGACGGTCGCGAAAATAGCCGGATTAGCGACCGTTCCTCGGTTCCAGGCGAATAGCTACAGAGTAGAAATTCTTTCGATGATTGCAGTCGCCTGCTGCGCCGGTACGAACCGACCAACTTGGCAGCACTTACGAACATGGCTTAATCGGCAGCTCGGAACCTTCGAAATCGCATGCATGGAAGACCCTGCTGAGGATGTGTTTGTCGTGAACGTGCTCACACCGGAAGGGGATTTCCGTGTTCTTGGTGGCTTATGGGAAGCCGGTGAAAGCGCGACCACGCTTCTATTTGAAGCTCTAACGACGTATGGTGGTATAGGGCAGCGCGCCTGGTTGCGGCCTGCCATCGCCTTACTTCGCCTATCGGATGCGATGGCCGCCCGAGCCGGACTACATCGTTGGCACATGGCGCCATCGGCGCCCAAAGGAGAAATACTCATTGCGCCGGCAACACCGCTCGACGAGTGGAGCAAACGAGTAGTCTTTTCGTCTTCTGAACTACATGACCTAGGCATCGACGCGGACGACCTTTCACCATTTATTTTCGACTTGAGCGCGCGACTAGACCTTCTCAATCAAAACAATCAAGAGTCTGACTTGCATCGAAGACCGCTATTGAAATTCAATGACAAGTATGTACTTGCCATTCCAACAGCGGTGACATACGCAGCACGCCGATTTATAGTTGACCGCGCTGCGCAGTTCCATCAGTTACCAACGCTTCAAGCGGCCCTCGCAGCATGCGCACAACGGAGAGTTTTGCAGATGGTTCGTCGCGGCAGCCGCCATTCGATGTCGGGCATCGCTATCCCAAAGGAATTTCAAGATATGCATGCCAAATTCCGAAGCGTGGTTGTACGCGTCGGGCAGCATCGCTTTCTGCATTTCGTCTCGCAGACGGATGACTTATCGCAGGTCTTGTCTACCGGATTTCTATCTTTGAACGAGCCCAGCGCTTCCACATCGTCTGACTTTGAGCAACATGTCAACGGTGTCAGAGACCACATAAACGCAAATCATGAGGTTCGCGCTGGCTATACGTTTTGGCTACCAGGCGTCCTTGGTCAAGCATTTGTCGGCAATCCCCCTGAGGAACGTGCCAGTTGGACTTTTGAAGTCGCCCGACTTTACGACCTCGAGATGCTATTCCGTGACCCTTCGGACCCAGCAGACCGCCTCATGCTGCTGTTGAATCAGAAGAATGAGCTCGAGCAACAAGGGCTCGAACTGCCAAATCACAATGGCCTACTCAATCTCTACGCATACTGGATTCAGCAGGGATTTCACCTTCGAGGGTCTGACGTGCCACATGACCAGGCTGCCTTTGTCCAAATTGGGATTGACTACATTGCGCGGTATCGCGCTGAGCGGAGAGTCGCAGTTGATGAACATTGCGAAATCACACTGTCAGGGAATCCGACCGTCGTACAACGGAGCAATTCCGAGTCAATATACCAGGCGATGCTTAACGTACCTGCATATGTAAGTCTCGAACGATTGGCATCGGGGTCTCTAAGTTTCTGCATTAAGCATCACCGCACCACTGTCTGGGTGACGCTTCTAGCTCCAGACTTAGAGGGTAGGAATCGCCGCATGGTTTTCGAACTGTGGGAGGCACTCCAGCTCCTCGTGCATCGGTCGTTCAGTTCGACGTTCTTGTCACTACGTTCCGAAAAAAACGTTGTAGAAATCGTACTTGATTTTAGTGAACTGGTTCCCGAAGCCTCCGCGATATCCGACCTTACTCTCGATGCTAGTCTAGTGGTCGGCCAACCGGAGAATGGCATCCGTATTTCAATCACGTGCGGCCCAGGTTTCCTGCGCAATTTTGACGGCGTCACAAATCAGGGCGAGCAAACCTTGCTCACGGCAGTTCTTCAAGCGCTCGGCCGACTTATCGGAACAGCAGACGCACACCAGCTCGATTTTTCCAGCGAGGCAAGGAAAATCCTTGGGGGGACCGATGCGCGCGTTCTACATACGTTCCGTCTTTGGACCGACGTCGAGTTTCTTCTCGCGGCGAATCCCCGGCCACAGTATCGCTCTCCAAAGGAACACATTCAATCGACAATCCGAGAAGCGTTTTCTTGGAAGGCTTCTACAGAAAAGCCCACTCTGTTAGATATCGGTGCAAGTGTTGAAGCACTCAATTCTGCGGTTACCCAACAAGTTGAAAAGCTGACTGCGAGTCTAGCTGAATTTAATTGCACGGCACTCGTCACAGACCTCATTCAACGACATGAGACGCTACTACGGGAGAAACACCGTTGGCACACTACAGCGAGGGCAGTACGCGGCCTGTATGGCGTCGGAGACGGGACAAGCGCCGCCTCGGATGCTAGCCAAGAATATGCACAACTGCAGATTTGCCTTCGGGCCTTGGTCGAAGCCGCCATTTGCGAGAGTTCGAATGAAACCGGAATCATTCCAGACGACTTTCAGATTGACGAACTTGTCGGGAAGATGGCTACGATTATTGAACTTGGCCGAAGCTCTGACATCCTTTACTACGGCCTTTCGAACGATGGAATCAAGCTCTTTTCGAACGGGAGCTACAGCCTTAATGCGGAACCGCTAGCCCAAATTACAAAGCCATATGTGGCCGAGTCGTTCAGTGCCGACTACTCCAAAGCGGCCGATAATTACGAGGCGTGGGCCGGGAAGACCGAAGAACCTTCTATGCCAGCCGGAGAATCGATTTTTGACTCGCCAGCGTTTCAGAGAGCATGGAAGTCCGAATACTTTCATTCCTTTGACGCGTTTCGCGCAATTGCAAGAGTGCTTCAAGACCTGGCGGCCGCCCAGGACTGCGTGGTTGTAGAGGTGGCAATGAAGAACGTTACACCAAGTCCGAATGACTATTCGTTTACGAAGGAGGACGTTTCGGCGTTCGTTACAGCATTCGGGCTGCTCGCCAGACCAACGTGGCTGGCACAACCGCCAGAATCCCTTCCAAAAGAAGTCAATCCCTGGAGATTTCAGCGCAGGCTTTCACTCATGCTAAGACCCGTAGTAGTGCTAGGCGCCGCCGAGGGCCAACTCATATACGGAGTCGGCACACTTCGGGAGTCTCTTGCATACGTATTGGATAGCATTAGCGCTGCGACATTTGATAAGGACGTGTTTCGCTCAACTGAGATGCGTTCGTTCTTGGGTACATGCATTGATGACCTTGGGCGAGAATTCACTGAGCACATAGCTGCGCTTCTTCGGCAGGATGGATGGAATACCAAGACGGAACTCAAACTGACTCAGTTGATGGCGCCAAAACAGCCGAATCTCGGGGACATAGATGTGCTGGCTTGGCGGGCCGATGGCAGCGTTCTGGTCATCGAGTGCAAACGGCTAAAACAATCAAAGACTATTGCAGAGATTGCCCTGGCGTGCCAGCGATTCGCCGGTAACGTGGGTGACCATCTTCATAAACATCTCAGACGCGCGGAATG
The DNA here is from genome assembly GCA_040388555.1 of Pseudomonadota bacterium. Classification (GTDB taxonomy): domain Bacteria; phylum Pseudomonadota; class Gammaproteobacteria; order Burkholderiales; family Burkholderiaceae_D; genus Telluria_A. The sequence goes on along the minus strand of JAZKBP010000038.1, from coordinate 173,504 downwards.
GGTCAAAGAAAACCTTGGCCAAGTGGCAAAATTTACAAAGCTCGATGCGACGACTATCCAGATTCGGTCACCGATGGTCGTAAGCAGGCCGGTGCCGTTCAAATACTTGCTGGGCCTTCCCTTGCCAGCATCTGAAATCGTTAGCGCCGAAAATTTGATGGTCTACTTGCGCGTCTCGACGTCGGCGCCCACTCTTTCATGAATTGTTTCCACCGTTACGATGAGCAAATGCGTTCACTGGTCATCATCTAAGGCGCTAATTACGAGGATTGGCTTTGATGCCAAGCATCCGGAATGTGCAAGGAATTGCGATGAATCCTACCCTTCCGACCTAATGGAGGAAGAGGTAGTGCAGAAGATGCCGTGGTCAAGCAGAGCGAAATTTTTGAGCTGATGCTGGCTACAACCAGACCGCGTTATCGCAAGAATCCAGAGGCAAAGTTACCACGAATACAAATCAACTCTCGGCGCCGGACTTGATTTTCATATCCGGCGAGCTACGCATTAACGAGGAAAACCATGACTTGGCAAAAGACGTCCTTCGAACGCGAAAAACTCTTCGACGAGGTCTGGGCGATGCCCGTAACAAAACTGGCCAAGGGCTACGGTCTGTCAGACGTAGGCCTCCGAAAAATCTGTGTAGCCCTGGACGTTCCACTGCCACCAAGAGGTTACTGGGCGAAGCTCGCTGCAGGAAAGAAAGTTCGGAAGCCGGCACTACACCAGACAGCGGTCGCGACTACATATACGCGCGCGACGTACGTCGCGCAGGTCGATGTCGTACTGGAAGAGCGCGTCGAGAAGGCGCGGAAGTCCATTGCAGATATGGCAAACCCGGAAGCACCGGACTACTCTCCGCCTCTCGACCCGAAATCATTCTCCCAGCAAGCGAAACTGGTCATGCGTGCCATGAAGAGCGTAAAACGCGAGGAAGGTGCCTTCAGCTCACTCGGAGTGGCCTGGGCCGATATCTCGGTCTCTCCAGCCTTGAAAGAACGGGCATTCCTAATCGTCGATAGATTCGCCCATGAGCTCAAATTACTGGGGGCGGAATTTGAAAACTCGCACCCATCTTTGCCTCCGCTTCGCGGCGGGGGCCGCCATGATTTTGGCAGCAAGCGAAACTGCTTTGTCCTGCACGGGCAGCGCTTCTTCGTGCGTATTCAAGAGCGAATCACGCAGGAGGTGGTGCCGCCACCGCCTCCAAAGCCCCTGCGTGCGGGGTCGCGCGAACCTACATGGAAATTTCACCAGCCCGAGTATCGCTACAACCCGACTGGGAAGCTGTACGCATTCATAGTCGACGCTACGTCCAACTACGACTGCTGCAAAGTCGAGGACACAGTCCGCGGGACCATTGAGGACAAAATCAAAAGGACAGTTCAATCGGTCACGGACGCTGCCCTTCGACGCAAGGTGCAGAACGAATTGCGAGCAGAGCGCGAACTGGTTCGTCGTAGGAAGGCTCAGGAATGGGAGGCGGCAAAGGCAAACAAGGACGCACTGCTAGCGCAGCTCACCGCGTTCGAGAAAATGGCGAAGGACCTAGACCGGGCGCGGTCACTTCGACGTTTTGTGGATGAAATCTCTGCGAGCCCAGCGGCGCCGGAAAAACTCGTCGGTGGCCTGGAGCTGATGACATTGATGGCAGATTGGCTGGACCCGCTGGTGAAAGCCCCATGGCCAGCGGTCGATGACGTTGGGGAGAGGAATCCGCACGGGGGTCTATGGTAGTAGGACACATTTAGCCATTCGCCGCCTCTCAACCACTACGCTAACTACTCTACGAGCATGCATGGTACGCCTGTCCGTGGAAATCCGCGTAGTGCTGGACGTACCACTGCCACAAAAGGGGTATTGGGCCAAGCTTGCAGCCAAAAAGACTATTCCGAAGCCAGCGCTGGACGCGACTACAAATACGCGCGCGATGTAAGTAGCTCAGGTCTTTGAGATTCTGAAAGAACGGGGCGCGAAAACTCGAGATTCCTCCTCACCGCTGCTATTGCGGCTTCCTCGTGATTTCCCTTAGGAACTATTGACCAAATTGAGGTAAGCTCCCACGGCCCTCCAATCTAAAACCAACATGAAAATGGAAGCGATGAAAAAAATACTCCTGCAGGCTTTAGCGTGGATTGCGAAGAATTTCGGTAAGGATATCTTGGTGGCCGTAAAGTCGCATCTTCAGAAAATTTTCCAAAAAACTTTCAGCGGCAAGAATATCGTGATACTAGGCCCCAAGGAAAGCGGCAAAACGGCCCTGTTAAAGCTAATGACAGATGGGCGACCATTCGACATTGCAAGCACAGGCGAACGCCAAGCGCCTGACAGCACGCTGATGACAGCAATCGTGGATAAGGCGTTCGAGTGCCAGGAAGGTAATTGGTTAAAACTACGAAAAGATGTACCTGGCGATAAGAAGTTTCGGTCGTTATGGAAACAGGCGATTAGTGAATTAAAGCCTGAGGGTATCATTTACATTCTCGACGGTCGCCGAAAAGATGCGGAACTCAGAGAGGACATTGCTGAGGCCTGCGAGTATGTCTTCGACAGCTGCTACAACGGAAATTCTGCCGATTTACGAGGATTCCACCTATTTATAAATTTTTCGGATGTGTGGGCTACATCGGGCGGAGTTGAACGAAAGAAATTGAACTTCGTCAGCGCCGTGCTCGATGAGGAGCTAGAAAAGCGTGACGGGTTTCATGACTTGCGAGTTGGTGCGTCGTCCACTCAATTGTCAATTCATGCGAAAAATTGGAACGACGCCACGCGAGCCCTGCACAAGTTCGGGGCAGAACTTTTGGAAGCGGCTTAATGTTCCCGGCCTTGGACCCGATTGCCCAGGAAACGGCACAATATCACTTCCGTCTTGACCGAGATGAAACCGACTCATATTCGACGGCGTTGGTTAGATGCAACGAGAGTCAAAAAGGCGCGCCGGAGCTAGCAGAAGCCGACTTACTGTGCATACTCCCGAGTGGAAGCACGTGGCGACATGCCCTTGCGCAACGGAGCCTGTACGGTATGACGGTTCTAAGTGGGGACTCATCCTATACCATTGTTGGCAAGGAGGAAATCGTCCCCCACCCTACCCGTGGTGCCTATCCCGTAGTTGATGCATATCTTTTTGAAGATATTCTCGACGCAGCTCGGTATCTTACTCTGTTGCAAGACCAGCTTCCTGCGCCGCAACGAGACTGTTTTTCTAGCCCTCACGGCGTTATTCAAGCTGAGAGCGCCACACCTGACGAGCACCAGCCTGTGGAGGCAGCAATTGTGGAAGCTGCATCAAGACGATGGTCACAAGGCTCTCCTTTCCTTTTCCGCACTTTGATACTTTCTGATGGCCCGTTTCGCATAGAAGGCCACCCCCACCCAATGTTCTTCAAACAAAAGTCTGCGCTAATTATGCGCGACAAATTTCAACCCTACCTGATGGCGACCATGCCAGAATGCCTGGCGCCTCTTCCGCCATCAATCATGAAGTGGGCCGGCAAGCACCGCGTTCTCTAGTCGTTCAGCTCGACCAGCGTCGGCGCAATGAACAATACCTTGTGCAGAGAGTGATGAGGACGCGCGGCTGCATACGGAAAAGCCCACGACGCCAGTGCGGGGATACTTCGTTAGTATCGCCATGGCCAGGTAGGAATAGCGGTCCCAGCAGAACTCTGTCGTTGAGCTTGCCCACATGGCGATACAGTCTGGCAGCCTTGTTCTGGCCAAGCCGCTTTAGTTGCAGCATGGCGTCTAAAAGCGGATTCAGACGTTCTGTTTCTTACTCACTGTGTCTTTCCAAAAATCGCCACAATGTCCTTCCAGTTGCCCAAGACTATGGAAATTACCGTGGATGCGACGATACCGATTATTGCCCAGCGGACAGTGGCTCTGACTCCAGATTCGCCCTCAAGTTGGACGGGGCGGATTATGTTCTTGTAGACATCTTCGTACTTATCCGCCACCACAGCGACACCGTTAAAATGCCTCTCAATGATTGAGATTTGTTGAAGAAGCGGCCTGAGCAGCTCGCTTTCTTCTGCCGATTTACGAGCGTCATTAAGTTGCGCAGCTGCACTTGCGATTTCGGCTTTCAGACTCTCTGGGTCGAAGGTCAGAATTTCACTTAAACGACGCTTCAAGTCCTCCATGTCTCCATCAATTTCCTGGAGAAGCGAGGCGAGATATTCATGCGTACGCTTGGTAGCCCCTACCATGATGATAGGCGCAAAACCATCTTCCCCGATTTCCTCGTAGTGGACAATACCTTCGTTATTCAGCTCATAGAGACAAGTATCAAGGTCATTTCCATTCGAATACAGTTGGCCTATTTCGAGAAGAAACTTCTTCTCGTCTGCGATTTCGCCCTTTTCACTGGAGTGACGAATGAAGGCCGCAAGCAGTCGCGCTGTCTGTGTCTTTTTTATTGATTTTGCCATTATTCCACTTTATTTTAGGGCGTCTGCATACAAATTCGTCAATTCGAACAATTCGCTATGTTGTGCGCTTTGCGATACGTTCATGCTGTTCGACCGACTGCGAAAGTCTCTTCAACCTCGCGTTTGGAAATGAAAGCAGCTTCTCGCCAATGCCAGCGCGATGCGCATACTCCGAGTGGATAAGGCTCCCAGGGCCGTTGAACACTTCCTCATACCGCCCATCTCGAAACAATTTGAACCCAAGAAAATAGTCAGGCGTTGACTTGAAGGTTAAGCTATCTTTGAATGTCGCCTTGATTTGCACTCGCTTCCCGTCACTGGTTGTGCCGTCGTAATCAGGCTGCGACACCTCATGCAAAATGACGTCATATTCAAGCTCGGCAATGACCTCCCCAATGTCGCCGATCAGGCGCCCATCGACAGTAAAACGCCGATTTGGAAATGCCAATATAAGATGCTCGATTCCTTGAAATACAAGGGCGAGGCCTTCCGTGAGCGCACGACGTTTTGGCATGGTAAATTCAACCTTAAATTAATTCTTTGCTGGACATCGAAAAGAGTTTCATTCCTTGTCGATGATGCGATGGTGAGAGGCGCTTAAGGGAATCGAACGCTGCAACGTAGGCGGCCACGTCCCAAAGCCATGCCTCTTCAATCTCGTATGAACGGTTGTACAGGACCCAGACCAGAAAATCCCATTCGTAGTTCGTGGCTTTTGGAACCAAAGTTACAGCGCTTCCCCGTTTCCCACTTGGACGGTTGCCCTTCACTTGGTATCGGGCGCCATTAAACTTGAAATCGTATCCACGTTGAACGGCTGTCGTACCTACCATCGCCCTTGAGTATTCGTCAATGGAACAACCCACCAGCATGGCAGCGTCGAGTTCAGATACCACGGAAGTAATCGCAGGGGCGTTTCCAAATCGCCGCTCCCATTCAAGAGCAGTCTCCACCAACTTTTTCCGCAGTTCATTCAATACGGTTCTCGATTCAAGTCGTTTGAGCCATACAGGGCCGTCGATGAATTACTTCTTCCCAATGCTCTTGTACGCACCCAGTGCCGCCCCAGCTGTGGCACCAGTGACGGTACTAACAATCGGAATTGGAATCATTGAGGCCAAAACACCACCGACCACTGCGCCAGCGGCAGCGTCTTTAACGAGCTGCGACTGCAAAGCGTTTTTTCCCAGTTGGCCAAGCTCTGCAGCTGCAGCGCCGGCCACCTCTCGAACCTTCGCAGCGGCGATTTTTGCATCTTCGAAATCGACTTTGCCGTCACCGTTCAAGTCGCCGACCAGCACGCCCAGAGCACCGAGCGCATTGCCGGCAGAGTCCGCCGCAACGCCGAGAGCTGCGCCGGCAGACTTGGCGCCAGCTGCAGCCGAGTCTCCCACGATACTGGCGCCATGTTTAGCGGCGGCCAACGACTTCCCAGCGCTTTCCGAAATGGAATCGCCGGCTCGGGATGCGAAATTCGATGTTGCTTCAGCGGCTTCCCCCAAGGCTTCACCGGCCGATTTTCCGAAGGCAAGCGCCGAGTGGCCAGCCTGCTCGGCTGAATCTTTGGCTGCTGTAAACGAGGTACCTGCCGCGGTCGAGGCCGCGTCAGCAGCCGAGGCCACAGCTTCCCCTACACTTTTCACAAATCCTGAGAGCGTGCTTTTCATTTTAATCCTGGTGGAGAGCAATCCTGCGGGAAAACGCGTTTTATTGCTTGTGCGAATGCTATTGCCAGTTTAGCTACATAGCGGGCAAATGTCGAACCGCAATTTGTCGTTCGCCAACCAGGAAACTTAGACTAGAAATTTTTGCGAAGCTGCGGACCCCATTGTTCAGAAAACAGTCAGCTCCAGAACACAGGAGGTCCTACTTTACCGAGACCGTATTTACCTCTTCTTGGAAGTGCGCGCCAGCGCACGAAACCTGCACGCCCGCCCGTTGGAGCACTCGCGCGCGCACGCGGTTCTGAGATTCCAAGAACTAAAGTACTACTGAATATTGTCAGTACTAAAGTCCTAATTTAGAAAGAACTGCTGACCGACGGCAGAACGTCCCCCAACCCAATAGCACACCGTCGGGGGTCCGTATCTGCCAGGCGAATCGCTTCGCGGCACCAGCTACGCGCAACTGCGTAACGAGGCGCGACCAGACTTCGACGGAGTTTGCCCGCCCCACCACACCTCTAGTCGACGCCAGTGTCTGCCCTTGGTGCCCGCATGGACAAATTCAACGGTCGCGGTGTGTTGAGCCCCCTCCCCCGTTAACAGCGTCTAGCGTCAAGAATTTATATATTCATATGGTACGAGTTAATTTTTTGCATTCCCTTTGCCAAATTTAAAACATGTGCCTACACGGTCTGTCACCTGGTAGCACTTACCGGCACGAACTGGCTCGCTCCTGGACTCGTGAAAGTGACATGGACAACACCAACCAACCCAACGACAGAGCAACCATGACAACCGAAATACTCGACCTACAGGAACTGGCCAGTCTCCTCGGCCGCAGCCCTGAAACCATCAAAAAGGACATATCCCGCAATCACTTGGCGGTGCCACCACGGTTGCACATTCCCGGAACGCGCTTGCTCCGCTGGCGCCAAGTTGACGTTGCAGCTTGGCTTGCTAGCCACGTCGAGCAACGTGATGTTCAAGAATGTGGCAACCAGAAGGACGGAAACACAAAATGACCATAGCACCGCCTCGCAATAAGGTGCCGTTCGCACTCACAACCGCAAACGAACTTGAACTCCTCGCTGGATTCATGCCAGCTGCTGTCAGTGTTGGTTGGGCCAAAGATGCGGTGATGCAAACAGTAGACGAAGCGATGTCCGGCGACTACGGGCACCTACACGCCATTCTCTCGGAGTGGTTCCTACCCGCAATCGCGTATCGCGCAAGTTGAAGGGGGTTACCTATACCTTTTAGCTTTTACCGAGCCCGCACTACAACGTATCTCCTCCAGCATCAAGAACTACGTAACGGCAATGGTACTGGTCTTCGTGAACCAAGTTCATATGATGCTTAGTTAGAAGGATGCTGCAGGTACAGGCTCTATGCAATTTCACCGTTACACGCGTAATAACGATGCCGTTATTGGCCAACCTACACTGACTGTTTATGCAATCCACACAAATCATTCTCGACAATAAAAACTCGCCCCTCGACCATGACCTGAAGAAAATCGACATGCCGATGCCATCGGCCCTCACTTATGAGCGACTACTTTCGCATGGTTGCGACGTTCTATCCAGACAGGACATGGGTTCCCAACAGATTAAAAATCTAGCGTCGGCTCTACGACTTTGGATACGCACGCACGGCTTCGCTAACGCGAGAGCAATCAACGAGGACTTCGGCAAAGACTTTGACAACCTATTCTCGCGTTTCTGCGACAACATTAGCGACACGCTAGCGCATCGAACACAGGGCGACCGCCAAGAGCAAATTCTTCGCTGGCGACGAATTGCGGAAGCGATACGGCGCCATGACGTTCTGCCGGATACCTTCGGTGAGGCGCTCCGTTTTTGCATCACCTCGTCGTCAATGAGCGAGACTGCTGTTGCCCGCTCCGTTGGCCTCACGCCGACCGCTTTGCGTCATTGGATGTTAAGAGACGGCATGCCAACGAGCCGGACACTCGACAACGTGCTACGACTCGAAGAGCTCTTCAAGCTTCCGAAGGGAACGTTGATTGGCCGGATTCCGCAAGCCCGCCGGGCTTGGTATGCCCGCGGCCTAGGAAAAATCAGCACATCAACTTCCTTTACAAAGATTCGCCAGCAGCAGACCGCGGCGACATCAAACTACACACCTAAATTTCAGGGTCGCATCGCAGAACAATGGGACAGCTTAATCCGCTTCAAGACCGACCAAATGCGCGACCACTCCCGCGCTCGCAGTACTTGGCGTACAAAACCTATCGACAGGGTAAGTCAACGCGTGCATCCGAGTTCCATTATCGACGGACGGGTTTGTGCCACGGCATCTGTGAACTGGGGAATGATTGCGTCGTTCCTGGGTTGGCTGAGTCTGGACAAAGCCGGTGGCCCTCGCATCCCGGCAGAAGAAGCGACGACTTTGGCCTGGTTGTGTCACAAAGACTATGTGATTCAGTACGCAAAGTGGGCTATGCGTCGTTCGGGCGGAAAATTCCATAACGGGGTTAGTGTCTTCATACAAGTCATTGAAAGCTACCTGCGTCCTCACTCTGGGTTTCTCTGGTTGAACGAAGCCATCGGGGACACTCTGCCCGAGGGAGTGCTCCGACGTCTGATGGGTACCCAGTCCGAAAGTGAGCTTGAGACTTGGCAAGCGTTCTGCGCAAAGACACGCCGCGAACTTCGGGAGTTTCGCGAACGCGCTGCCGACACCTACGGAATTCGCCTTTCACGCGACCCGTCAGAACGGATTACCACCGTGCTCAATGACGAGTTCCCGCTTCGCAAGCTTGTTGAATTTGTCGAGTCTGTAGAGCGGAACATGCCGCCGCCAGCCCATCAACGCGATTATCGAGCTTGGCTCAGAGATGTGGTTCTGTGCAGACTGTTGTTAACTAATCCACTACGCATTGGTCAAATTGCCGCGATGACCTTTCGCTTCGATGGAACCGGAAACCTTATCCGAATGGGCGCTGGACGTTACCGTATTAAGTTTGAGCCAGAAGATTTCAAGAACGAAAAGGGCGCGGCCAACAAACCGTATAACGTGGAAGTAGAGCCGACATTGGGGGAGTGGATTGATAGATATCTAAACGAATCTCGTCCCTACCTCGTCGGTGCAGACGAGTCTGACCGCTTGTTGCTTGCCACCACTAAAGGTCCACGAAAAGAGAACATTCACCTCACCGCAGCGGGTATGGTCGCCGACATAGCACCAAAAGCGGAGGCATTTTATTCGAGGGTGCGGACTCTAACGTCCACGTACATTGACGGGTGTCCGGGGTTTGGACCACAGTGCTTCCGTCACGTAATTGCCACTGACCATCTTCGCCGACATCCAGGGGACTACCTAACTGTCGCAACGCTGCTTCACGACAAGCTTGAGACTGTGCTGAAGAACTATTCGCATCTTAAAGTACAGGACGGCCTGCGAGTGCTCGCTACCGGAGTTCAGCAGGCAAGCGCAGACCTCGCCGCGCGACGGTCCGTTCAATCACGTGCGAAGTGACCAAAATCCAGATAAGAAAAAATGGCGAAAGCGCCCCCGTCGGAAGAACTATCAGCGCCCCAAGGTCCCGGCATTGCCATGTCGGGACCTTGGGGCGGCCAACAGCCACCGCAAACAGTTACGGGATGACGTCAGCGGGACCGGCGGTGCCCCTCAGGGGGCACTGGTACTAAATAAAGTGCGTTAAACTGAAGGACGTTGATATGCGCCAAAAAGGAGCGACAGCTATGTGGACAGACGACGAAATGAAGCGCGCAAAAGAAGAGGACCGCATGGTCCAGAGCGTTCTCGACGAAGCCAACAACCGCCCTCCTCGTCCAATGTCGACGCCGGAGTCCATCACGGCCGGGAATGCGGCGATTGCTGAGGGGCGTGCGCGTGCTGCCGAAACGATGGCCCTGCAGATTGAGAACAAAGAACTCTTGTCGGCATACGAGCTGCAGCATGCCCTGGGAATTGCCCAGGCAGAGATTGACGAAGCGGTGGGAGCTGGCCGACTGTTTGCGATGGTTGCCACCGATGGTGAACGCTACTACCCCGCATTCTATGCAGCCCCCGCGGTTGACCGGACTGCACTCGAGGCCGTGGCGCTGGAACTACGTGACCTGCCGCCCGAATCGAGATACTATTTTTTCACAAGTCGCCGTACTAATCTGGGCAGCACGCCCCTGGAAGCTCTTCAGGCTGGGCGGGTTTCTGAAGTCATGCAATCTGCCGCTGGCTTCGCAAGTACCTAGAATCAACAAGCCCAGCCAATACCTCACGTAGCGGCAACCTTGTCCAATGCGTTATTTGTGCGCAAATCTGACGAGGATGCCGTGTGCCAGGCACAGCGCCGGCATGGCCTCAGGATGCCATCAAAGGCACGTTGGATACGGCCAGGCGCGCGGAGCAAAGGCAAATGCACCGAAAAAGAAGACCTCTATATCCCTTGCAAAAGCCACTCATGGAATGGCTTCGGGAACTGAATATCTTGAAAATCCAATTTCTCAAGGTACGGGAGCACGGACGACGGTCTATATCCGTAACCATATTCAGCCTCACTTCCAACATCACGGAACAACGCTTTGTCAGCATCCCTAGACAATTTTCGACCGGATAGGAATTGCCCGAGGCCCGCTGGCCATACGCCCCCCACGGCTTGAGAATCGCGAATACGGTCTTCAAATTGATGCCTAAAACTGTGATACGCATACCCACTACCGAAACCAAGGGTGTCGCGCACATACCTCAAAAAGCTTTGTTCAAACGCTCTTCCCCACATTGGGCTCTTTCCACCTGGATTTGGCACGGAGGACTCGAATAGAGGAACTGCCTGTCCGAGCAATTTACTGCGCTCGGCAACAAAGTCTGCGAAGCCAAGTTCAATCAATTTTGGGTGAACAGGAATCGTTCGAAGGACACTGGCATTCTTGAGGTTTCGTGCAGGCAGGTCAACATCGCCACCCGACTCAGGTTGAACAGATTCCGGCGCTTCACCGTCGTCCACTGGAAGTTCAATTTGGAATTTGAAGCATAAAACGCCGTCAATTTTCAAAATGTCACCAGTCATCAGTTGCAAAAACTCGCGAACTCGCGAACCATGCAACTCACCTATAAGCGGACCAAAATAGCGCGCGGCCAAATCGTCTCGTAGTTTCCCGGTAAATTGGGTAGAGTCCGGCTTATACCATTCCGACGCAAACAAGATGTTGACTTTATCGCTTGTAAACGGATACCGCGGCTTCAATCGACTCTTCCGCTCCTTTTCACCGAGCTTAGGCGTCATCTCAAGCTTCATGACAGGGTTTTCTTCGCTCATGAACGACTTCGTGCGCGCGAGCGCAAAAAAGTCTCTTAGCGCTCGTTTTACATGGCCATCAACATAACCTTGTGTCCAAGGGTCAGCGTCAGTGAACAACCTTGCCCTAAAAAATTCGAAAATGTCGTTTGACGATACGTCGTTCAGGAAAACGTCCCCCTTGAAGGCAATAAACCGATTCCAAATCGAAACAGCCATACTGACAGGCTTAGGCCCCACAGATGTTGACTTGTGTTCGATGAAGTAAGCGTTCATCTCGGAAAGGCGTGTACCTATAGGTCCGGCAACCGTCACCTCATCAGGTTCGTCACCGCGATTACGTGCTGCAATGAACTGCTGGGCGCTTCGCTCCGCTTTTGCGAACGCGCGAACTAGCAGCGGAAACTGTGGGTCCGATTTTTCTATCTCATAGCCAAGTACTGAGCACCACTCAAGCACATCAGCAACAACATGACTCCATTTGCTCGAACCCTTTGCCTGGGCCAAGACACTGCGCATGACGGCATCCGTATGGCAACAAAAAGCCTCCATCGCGGCGAGCTCCTCTTCGTCCAACCCCTCCTCGCCGTACCTCTCCATGCGGTCGGTTTCAACCCAGGAATGCAATCTCGCACCAGCAATTTGCTGGACAAGTTGGGGCGTCAAGATTTTATGCACGGTCGAATTTTCAACTGGAGCAGACTGAAGTAGCGCGAACCACTCTCGACGTTTCGCCGCAATTATTTCGGTTCCGACGACCACGGCTTTGCGCCGGTCGGCTGTCCCTGTGGACTTACGAAATACGTGTTCGGACTTAGGAAGGAAGGGCTGAACAGCTGTTGGAGCAACGAGCCGAACGTAGAAGTTCGGGCTGCGACCGTCTTCACGGCGCGAGATGTATGGCGGCATTGGAGATTCCGTATCTTTGTCACACCGCTTTGTCACACCTGCCTCCAAAACCTGCTTTAGAAACAGTAAGATACGGAAAATCAGCCACTTATGCAAGCCTGGCGGAAGCGGTGACATCCACTAATCGCACATAACATATTGATTTTAATTGATATTCAATTTATTGATTTTTAACAATACCAACACAAATACCAACAATTGAAAACGCTGGCGTATGAGCCTAAAGCGCCCATCGTAGCCTCCCGGAAGCGTGGAAGTTTCATGCCCGTCTCCAGACAATTTGACTAGGCGTGGCAGTTTACGTTCGACTTATGGCACTACAAGGGCGACGCTAAACGTAAATTTGCCACGAAATGGTATTTCAATGTTGGCGCCCAAGACTGCGCGCCTGTGGACCTACGTGGGCGACGACCGCAGCAATGGTGACACAACCCCGGCAGCAGTCTGGTTCGGCGGATCAGTTAAGCTCTCCATTGTTTCCTTTAACTCTGACTCGCCGGACAATGCCAAAACGAATCACAGCAGCGCAGCCAAATTTCCGCATGCAAATCAAGCACGGTATCGCAATTGGTCCTGGCAAGGCAGCGATACTTGAAATTATTCATGTCACTGGATCTATTAGCGAGGCGGCCAGAACTATGGAGATGAGCTATCGCACTGCTTGGCAGCTGGTCACTAGCATGAATGAACATTTCGTCGGGCCACTTGTCACGATGACCAAGGGCGGGAAGGCAGGTGGAGGCGCAGCGCTAACAGAACTCGGCTGGGACGTGCTCTGCACCTACAAACGCATGGAAGAAAAGGCACTGAAAGCAATTCAAACCGAGGTTGCTCACCTGGAATCCATGCTGAAATCGAGATAGGGCAGAGATAGCAAGAAGTGAATCGATATGTTTTAATGAACATATCGAACTTTTTGCAGCCAGCTTATGGAATCTCACGACCTAATAATTGCTATCCTCGTCTTCGTTGCGGCTGTGCTTTACTCATCGGTAGGCCATGCAGGTGCCTCCGGCTACTTGGCGGCGATGGCACTCGCATCACTTCCACCGGCTGAAATGCGACCTACAGCCTTGGCGCTGAATGTTCTGGTCGCCGTCATCGCGACCTATCGTTTCAGCTCGATTGGCGCCTTTTCACACCGCTTGTTTTGGCCGCTTTGCATATCATCGATGCCGCTGGCGTATCTTGGCGGCACGATCACTTTGCCTGGCCATTTCTATAAACCGGTGATTGGCCTCGTATTGCTGTACGCAGCTTGGAAGTCCTTCCAGACCGCAGCGAGCGCTGGTTCTGTTGAAACTCGACCGGTGGCAAAACCCGTCCTACTCGTCGTAGGTGGGGTGCTTGGATTTCTGTCAGGGATCACAGGTGTTGGTGGCGGTATCTTCCTTAGTCCCGTTCTGATTTTATGTCGGTGGGCGAACACCAAAGAAGCGTCTGGCGTTGCCGCTGCATTTATTCTTGTGAACTCTGCTGCAGGATTGCTGGGAGTTTTTTCAACCTCGCAAACACTTCCCTCGGCATTTCCCTTCTGGGCCATAGCCGCAATGTTCGGGGGCATCATCGGCGCTGAGTATGGCAGTCGCAGGTTGGGCAACCCCTCGATACAACGCCTGTTGTCGTTAGTATTGCTGATCGCCGGACTCAAGATGCTGCTAACTGCGGCGCAGTGATCCGGAGCGCAGCGCCTTTTTTTTCAGACCGTGATCGAGTGAAACTGTCAACGACGGTGCTGACCATACGCTTACGCTTGAGCAATTAATCCTAAATTTTATGACAATCAGCGCCGTGTTGGCGTGCTTTGTCATCACGTTGTCATTTTTCGCATCTACTATTCCAATAATGTAGAATTATCGAATTAATTAACGAGGAATCGTGCATGGAAACGAAAGAGGCAATTAGCGCCTTGGCGGCGCTGGCGCAGGACTCCAGGCTGGCGGTATTCCGACTGCTTGTGCAGGTCGGCCCCGCCGGACTGGCCGCGACCAAGATCGCCGAGCAGCTCGGCGTACCTCAATCGTCCTTGTCGTTCCACCTCAAAGAATTGACTTATGCCGAGCTCGTCGTTCCCCGGCAAGACGGCCGCTTTGTCATCTACTCGGCCAATTTCACAACGATGAATTTTCTGATGGCGTTTCTGACGGAAAGCTGCTGCGGCGGCAATCCCTGTTCGCCAACAGCTTCCGTGGACTGCAAGATCGTCCCCGCACTCGCCTGACCCTGCCAGCCATTCAACGATTTCTCACATTCCATCCTCAGGATCATTCAAAACATGAACGTACTTTTCCTTTGCACCGGTAACTCCTGCCGTTCCATCCTCGGCGAGGGCACTTTCAACCACTTGGCCCCCGAAGGCTGGACGGCCATGAGCGCGGGCAGCCAGCCGGCCGGCTACGTGCATCCGCGTTCGCTCGCGCTGCTGGCGCGCGAGGGCATCTCGACCGAGGGCTATCACAGCAAATCGTGGGATAAGCTGCCGGCGACGCCTGACATCGTCATCACGGTATGCGCAAGCGCGGCCGGCGAAACTTGTCCTGCCTATCTCGGCCCGGTCCTGCGCACCCACTGGGGCGTGGAAGATCCTGCCCATGCGACCGGCACCGAAGAAGAAATCGATGCCGCCTTCATGACGGCATACCGCATTCTGCGTGCACGCATTGAGGCCTTCCTGGCGCTGCCGCTGGATCAATTGAAAAACGACAAGGCGCGGCTAAAAGCTGAACTTGACCAGATCGGCACGCTGCTTCCGTAACGGCGACGCGCTGCCATCGAACAGACCAGACAGGAAAAATCATGGACGACAAAGTGTATAACGTG
Organism: Pseudomonadota bacterium; assembly: GCA_040388555.1. Lineage (GTDB taxonomy): Bacteria > Pseudomonadota > Gammaproteobacteria > Burkholderiales > Burkholderiaceae_D > Telluria_A. The sequence goes on along the minus strand of JAZKBP010000038.1, from coordinate 158,397 downwards.
CTGTTCCTATGCACCGGTAACTCGGCGCGCAGCATCATGGCCGAAGCGATGCTCAATTCGGCCAGCCGGGGCCGATTCAAGACATACAGTGCGGGCAGCCATCCGACTGGAGAGGTCAGCCGGTTCGCGTTGGAACAGATCGAGTCCGTCGGCTATCCGCTGGAGAACCTGCGCAGCAAGTCCTGGAATGAGTTTGCGGCGCCCGATGCACCGCACATGGACTTTGTCATCACGGTTTGCGACAAGGCGGCAGGCGAGGTATGCCCCGTGTGGCCAGGACAGCCAATGACAGCTCATTGGGGCTTTATCGACCCCGCAGCGGTGCAAGGCAGCGACGACGAGATCAGACGCGCGTTCGCCATGGTGTGCCGCGAGATCAAGACGCGCCTCGACATCTTCATGAGCCTGCCATTGCAAAAGCTCGAAAAACTGGCGCTCAAACGCGAACTCGACAAAATCGGAGAAATGAAACCATGACGCTCGCACGACGCATTGTGGCCGAAGGGCTGGGAACCGCGCTGCTACTCGCGGTGGTGGTCGGATCAGGCATCATGGCCGAGCGCCTGGCGGGTGGAAACGTGGCCCTGGCCTTGCTGGCGAACGCAATCGCAACCGGCGCCGGCCTGGTCGCCTTGATCCTGATGTTCGGCACAGTCTCCGGGGCGCACTTCAATCCGGTCGTGACGCTGTCCGAAGCGTGGCAGAAGAATATGCCGGCCGCCGAAGTCGCACCGTATATCCTCGTGCAGATTGCCGGCGCCTTTGCTGGCGTGGCCACTGCTCACCTCATGTTCGGCGATCCGATATTTCTTGCGTCCGAGCATGTGCGAACCGGCGCGTCACTGTGGTGGAGCGAATTCGTCGCCACCTTTGGCCTGCTTGCCGTGATCATTGGCTGCTCGCGTAGCCGGCCAGCGGTCACGCCGTTTGCAGTGGCTGCCTATATTACTGCGGCCTACTGGTTTACGTCCTCGACCTCGTTCGCCAACCCTGCGGTGACGCTTGCGCGCAGCGCCACCAACACCTTCGCTGGCATCCGTCCGGTCGATGCACCCGGGTTCATCGTCGCCCAGTTGCTTGGCGCGACCTGCGCCACGCTGGTGTTCTGTTGGCTCTATCCCGCAGCCCCGAAGGATGCGACCGTAGCAGGCACTGTCGCGCCTGGCGACTTCGCCCACAAGAACGCGCAATAGGAGGCATCGCATGGCTGAAGCATCCCCCAATCTCCCGAACATCAAGGCGGCGCAGCTTGACGTTCCAACACTCGACAAGCTCGCCCAAGTTGGGGAGTTGGCGCATCCCCCGCGCATCCTTCTGCTGTACGGCTCATTGCGCGAGCGCTCGTTCAGTCGCTTCCTGACCGAAGAAGCGGCACGCATCCTGGAGCACTTCGGCGCCGAAGTGAAGATCTTTAACCCGACCGAGTTGCCGATGGCTGGCAGCGTGCCGGAGACGCATCCCAAGGTCATGGAACTGCGGGCGCTGTCCCTGTGGTCCGAGGGCCAGGTATGGTGCAGCCCGGAGCGGCACGGTGCAATCACGGCCGTGATGAAGAACCAGATCGACTGGATTCCGCTTGAGCATGGCGGGATGCGGCCGAGCCAGGGACGCACGCTCGCGGTCATGCAGGTGTGCGGTGGCTCTCAGTCCTTCAATGTAGTGAACACCTTGCGCCTCCTCGGACGCTGGATGCGTATGTTTACGATTCCGAACCAGTCATCTGTGCCCATGGCTTACAAGGAATTCGACGAGGCGGGCCGGATGAAACAGTCGGCCTATTACGACCGCGTCGTCGACGTCATGGAAGAGCTGTTCAAGTTCACTCTGCTGCTGCGGGGACGCAGCGAGTACCTGACCGACCGTTATAGCGAGCGCAACGAGCGAGCAATGAAGGCCATCGACAAGTTAGTCGCGAAGATATAGATTGGTGATACGACCAGCAAGCTTGGCGCATATATTGCTAGAGTGACCGAGACAACGAATAAGCGGCAAGATCAATGCGAATACTCACTAGGCATTGTCCGCATCCGTCAAGACCGTGCAAACTTGACGCTTACGGTAGTTTGTCGGACAAGGTGGGATTCGAACTGTGTCGGGCACCGCACTAAGCCGTGCCGGAACCCAGCGGACGGAAGCGAAAACGTAGTTTTTTATCATCAACTTGAGCGATCGGTTTAGCATCCATCGGCTGGGCCAAGCACATTTTTTGCCTACACAAAATATGGCTTCAATGGTGCATCAAGCCGTTGATAGAGCGGGTGGACTGGCGACCCGTTCTTATTTCTACCGAAGCAAAAGACTTTCGCCGGGTCGCACACTTCGCGCAGGATTGTCTCCACCGCAGATCCTCGCCCCGATTTTTGACCGGGATTGCCCCAACTCACCACAATAAGTCGAGCGCTGGCCGCGATCCGCCGGATCCATTCATCGTTCGCGGGGAGGTTGACCAACGCCGTTTTGGCTAAGTCTGACGAGTAGGTTCCGCGAATGGACATAACATTGAGCTGGTAGTAGGCGCCAACGCCCCAGTGTTCTCGAGCTCGGCGGACCATGCCATCCACTGTAGGATCGCCAACGTTTTCCGCCGCACCGGAGGGGTTCATGCTGATGCCGCAAGCATAATTCTCTATGTCACCCCAATGCCGGAAGAGCGCAAAGCGATGAGTTCTATCAGTGTTGAAAACTGTTCGCTCCGCGATAAGTGGATCGACCGATTGCTCAGGCAACGGCGCCGGTGAGCCGATTGCTGCGACGGCGAATTTGGACATTGGTTTATCTCGAGTTTAGCCGTTTGCAGGCAGGTGAAGATGGCATCAATCGAATGAGACACTGAACTTTAACTCATCAGCCATCGCCAGGTGAAATCTAAGCTAGTTCAACTGAGCGCATACCACCAAGATTCCCCCGCCAAAGCACATCAACCTGCTCCGGACCAGGTCGACACCTCGCATTCCTGCATGAAAGCACAACCGCCACATAGTCCCTTTGAGCACGTATACCTGGGAACCAGATGGCCGTTCAAAATGTGCTCCCTTCGCCTTGCCAGCGCGCCAACTTCTTCAGCCGACATCAGCTCGACGCGATGTGCCGACTTGAACATGCGCCCAGGTCGCTGGACAAGTACATAGCCGAACGCAGCGACGTGCTCCCCCGTCTGCGCATGCACCGCCAATCGCTGCGCCGATAGCTCGATCACATCGGAAAAATAGGCCCGATTTGCACTGCGCGTTTTCAATTCCACCAAGATGATCAAGCCGCTCGGATTACGGTAGCCCCGGTCCAATTTGGCGATGATCGTGATGTCGCCTTCGGCACAAAAGGTTTGCTCGGCATAGACCAGCTCGGCGCCACGTAGCTCCCGAGGCAGCCAGGCAAGCCCAAGTTCCTGGCCAGCCGAACGAGCACGACGTTGCCGAACAACGAGCGACACGATGACGACGACAACCAGCATCAGCAGAATGAATGCGCTATTTGCCACGATTTTCTCCGTTCTCAAGAAGTGTTTTCTTCACGAGCCAGACCGCAGCTCGCAACGCGGTACGTACAAGGGGTTGCAGCCATGTATGACGTATCAGCACTGCGCACATCGAGGGCGCCGTCCGGTAGTACACTGCGATGCACCGTCGCCCCACCAAGTTGGGCCGTAGTACTCGGTCTCGGAATACCCTAAGCACGGTAGTCTCCGGGCCGGCACCGAATATGAGCGTCGCGATATAGCAGCGCCCTTTTTCGGCCGACGCAGCTCCTGCTTCGTCTACCAGTGCACCATCGCGATAGAACCGCTCGTGCGCAATCTGTCCCCGCTTGATAGCACGACGCTGGTGCCGAGATCTCCGCTTGCCGAAGTGGTGTTCGAACACGACCAGTCGCTCACACACGCCCATCTGGGCCAGCTCCGAGGCGCCGACGGCGTTCACCCTTTTGCCTGACTGGCGACGACCACCCGTTCGCAATCCGCCGCCCGCCGGCGCGCCCCCGTCAAATTGATCCTGGGTCATGTCTACTCCATCAACGGTTCGTCGAATATCTGGTTGGTGACCGAAGCCCCGCCTACATCGACGCGAACGCTGTCGCCATTCGCGTCCTCAATTGGCGCCCCTCCGCGAGCCGACCAGATTTGCGCAAGCAAGCCTTCGTGCGCCAGGGTTCGCAAACGATTGACCCGCTTGGAGCCCTTCTTGCACTGGATCAGGTCATCGTAGAGCCGCGGATTGTCGGCGCGCTCCAATTCGAAAACGAGTCGTATATGCTCCAGAGATCCCACAGTGCCCGGGCTCATGCCGCGCCTCCATCCGCCTTCAACTCGGGCCGATTTGCGAGAGCATCCTTGTCGATACCGCTTCGGGCGTAGTTCATTCCGGCGATCTGAAACCCTTTAACGTTGGCATAGATTGGATCTTTGATCTCGTGGATCTTGTGTCTCGGAAATGCATCCTTGACCGCCTTCTTGAACAGGAAAGCCCCTCCCCCAACCAGGATGATGTTCTGGAAGTTGTAGGATGCCTCGATCCATTGCATCATCGACGACACTGCCTGCTGCGCGATCGTGCGCGCAATCGGCATCAGGCGCGACATGTCGTAGGGCTTCTGATAGATGACGGGGCTCTTGCCGGTGCGCAGCGCCGCATCGATCGCGTCGAAGTCCCGGTAAGGCGTGCCGATGTCGTCGCTGATCTCGGTTGCGATGGCCTGCAAGACATCGAACATTCCGCGATTGATGGAGTGACTCTTTTTTTGAACCAGGCGCATCCCTCTTGTGACCAGCCAGTCGAAGGTCCGGGCGCCGGGATCGATTACCAGACTCTGTTCATTTTCGATGGCTTGCAGCTTTTGGTGCAGCGAGGCGTAGTAGACCAGCGCCCCCTGCGGTTGGGCGACGGCCAGGGCCTTGCGCACGGTCACGGTCCGGCCATTGCCGACCTCGTGTTTGCCGGTCATCGCCTTTTCCAGCGCCGCTTTTTTCGCAGCGAACGCCGCGACAGGCAAGCCGACCACCAACAGGTCGATGCTACTGACCTTCATCAGGTTGAGCGCGCCGCGCAGGAGGGCCGCATACTCCGGGGTCTCGGTATAGCGGTCGTGCATCTGGGTGGCCCGAAACGTGTCGGCGGCCAGGTTCACCTCTGGCCCGACTTCGTAGAACAAGCCGTCGATCGGCACGGCCACGGTTTTGCGTCGCTCGGCGGCCGGCGTCGCCGACAAGTCCCTTGCGCTCGGGTAGGCGATCGAAGGGAAGGTGGCGCAACGAATCTCGTCGTTCGATCCGCTTGTCACGTACTTGGTATTGCCAAATCCAACATCCACTGCTCTGACGATCGGTTCCATGGTTTCTCCAGAAATGTCGACGGATATGGACAGCATCGGATATTCGATGCTGCGCCTCCACGCGAAACGCCCACGATTGAGGCCGGATTTCGGCACCAGGTCCACGTCCGGTCAGTGCGCCGTGTCATCCGGGTCGAACCGGAACGACAGCGGCTGCCGCCGAGCCCGGATCGTGTGCGTTCGCATATCACTACGGTCGCACCAGAAAAACACGCGTCAAGTCTCCAGATCGTCCGTTAAATCAGCGGTCAAAATCGATTCCGGAACCAGAGGCCACTTTCGTGTGAGTCAACCCCTCATGCACTCTCGCGAATACGCGGAATCGGAAGAAAGATCTCCATCAAGGGCGCGTGCCGGCGCCACCCGAAAGCGTCGGAAAGCGCTTGACGCGCCAAGCGCCACGGTGTCAACTGACAGGGCTCGAAAGGCTCCTTGCCCTCTTCCCATCGCGGGAACAAAAAGGCGTTGCGGTCGATACCCGTCCTGACAAACCGATCCTTGAATTGGTTTTGGCGCGATCCCCGAGGTCGCACCTGGCAGCGATCCACCCCGTAGTGCAATCGGCCCTGACTGTTCAGCAAAGCTGCGCTGGCCTTCCTCGAGAAGGCGTCATGGCCGGGCAAATGGTCTTTTCGGCACCCGATGCCGGACCACTATTCCTCGTTACCCGCTGCGAGCATGCATTCCATGCACCGTACGGCCGTGCTTGCCTATTTAGGCTCCCCGTACGCATTCGCTCGACTACCTGACACGCCCCGGACTTTCGGTAAGGGACGAACCCACCCAGGTAGGGTGACGGCTACAAGAACTGATCCCGACAGCGCACGAGACCCGATCTCGTCGCCGATGTCTTGCCATGACCCTGGAGGTCGGGCGGCATCCCCTCCCCCCGTACGCTGCAGAAATGCACAAACGGGCTGGATTCATTGAACCATTTTTACGATTACCGAGCCGGCTTCCCAACGAAGGACTGGCGCAACCTTGGGTACTTTTTTATTTTCGCAAGGATGCTCGTGGTCGCGTCCGGCGCGATGCAATGACCACTGAACGCGATGGCGACGGAATCCGCCATTCCGTTTCATCACCCATCGATTCCGTGATGACTGAACCCGCCCGCGTTTCGAGCAACGGGCGTTCAAGAACGGAGGACATCATGTCCAAGGGAACACTGCATGACCGCACCTCGCGTGCGGCAAGTTCGCTCGTCCATCAACCGCGCCGCCAACAGGACTGGAGCGGACTGAGCGCGTCCGAAATCCTTACCCGCTACCGAATCGGCAAGACTCCACCGCTGAAGGTGCTGGAAGTCCTGATCGATCTGTTCAACAGGCAGCACACCGCCAAGCACAAGGAAGTGTCGTTCAAGACGCGGCAGGAGCGTGCCGACTTCCTGCGTCGCTTCTTTCGCGATCTGAAGGGCAAGGCTGGGTTCAAGCGGCTGCCGGACCCGCGCAACTTGGGTGAACGCCACATCAAGGCCATGGTAGTGGTCTGGCAAGCAGAAAAGCTGGCGGCGGCGACGATACAAACCTATTTGAGTTTTCTGCGCGGTCTGGCCCAGTGGCTCGGCAAGCATGGATTGGTGCGCCAGCCACAGTACTACGGCTTGCAAGTCGAGGAGTACCAACGGCATGAAGTGGCGGTGCGCGACAAGAGCTGGTCCGCTCAAGGGATCGATATCGACGGCGTGATCAGCGAAATCTGCATGTTCGATCCGTACGTGGGCGCGGCCATGCGCCTGGTCCGGGCGATGGGGCTGCGCAGGAAGGAAGCCGTCATGTTCCGTCCCCATGTCTGCGTGATGTCCTTCGACGCCACCGGGTTGCCGCTTCACAAGAGAAAGGCAGATTCGTATGCGCGCATCAAAGGCGGCAGCAAGGGCGGCCGCGAGCGCTTCGTCCCTCTTGATTCGGTGGAACGCACTGCTGCGGTCGAGCATGCACAGACGGTGGCCTTGCCCCCCGATGGTCACATGGGGCACCCATCGCATACGCTGGAGCAGGCCCTACGCCGGTTCAACTACGTTCTGGAGAAATTTGGTGTCACGCAAGGCGCACTCGGTGTCACCGCGCACGGCCTGCGCCATGAAGTGCTGATTGAACAATTTCAGACGCTCACCGGGCACCCGGCTCCGGTGCGCGGTGGCGCCAGACTGCCGACGGAAATTGGCGCTCCCGCACGTCAGGAGGTGGCGGAACTGGCCGGGCACGCACGCAAGCGCGCTTCAAGCGCTTATCTCGGCGGGGTTTTGGCGCACAAGCGAGCCAAACATGAGGATGACGAACCGCCTGAACCGGGGGCCGTCGAATGACTCGCAACTGACGATGCGGCGCATGCGGGATGCACGTCCATGCGGACCGCCATCCCATTATGCGTCCACCTCGCCGCCGCCATCCGAAACACGCCGGAACGGAGGCGGGTTTCAACGTGGCGCGTGCGCAAACAGCCGCCTCCGGTCTTGAACGGCGTCGTCGGCGATGCAATACTTGAACCGCTATCTGTGAGCATCGTGCTTACGCAGCCTTCGCGATGGTCGATCGCCGATCTCGTGAAGTCCGACCTACCTTGTCGGCGTTGCGGTCGTTACCCGCCCTTGAAGAATGAAGTAGAAGCCAAGCCTCCGTCCGCAAGGACAGTGTGCAGTTTTCGCGTGCCAGCAGTTTGGAATGTGAATTAAGTGTGAATTTAATGTTAAATATGAGCGCCTCCGTTGGCAACAACCGGAGGCATCCTTGACGGGGAACATTGTTCCCTTCCGGGACTGGTGTTCCCCTTCTTTCATTGAAGGAGAATGCCATGTTTTCGACAGCCAGCCCCTATCGTCAAGGTCGACCAGTCAGTGTGCTGCTCGGTGGTTCCGGCATCGACCGGACTTTCGAGCGCAAGTTGCCTGTGTTGGGAGCGCTACTGAAGCCATCCACCGGCGAAGCTTGTCGGTCCATGCCAGAGCATGCCGTATCCATCGGGTGCGAAATCGCTCGTGGAGATTGATCGTTGTCGCATTTTTCTGGAGTCATCGTGCATCGTCACAACCTTGGGGAACCATAGCCGTTCCCTTCAGGGACAGCGTTCCCCATTTTTTGGAGAACATCATGTCCCAAGAGAGAACCCATCGGTCCCGCACCAAGCGTTTTGGTGTTGAATTTGAAGAGGAAAAGGTCTGGGTCGGCTTCTACCGCCGCGTCGTAGATCCTGCCGTCGCGGTCGAAGTGATGAACCAGCTCGAGTCCGATCCTGACATGAAGCGCACGCACCTCGCGCTCTACCTGCGTTGCAAGGAAAGTCTGCGCACACAGAAGGCACGCCAGGCGCGTAACAAGCGCATCGGTCAGTTCGTCCGCATGCTGTTCAATGCGGTGTTCGTCGTTCCAGTCATCGCCATGCGGCGTCTGTTACTACGAAGCGGCGACCTTGCCGTCGAGTGCTTGCCAGAAGTCAGCAAAGAGCCGGCTACGCGACGCGTCGGTCAGCTATCGAAGAAATCCGAATTTGAGCAGGCGAAAACGACATTCACTGCCCAAACGGAAGCTCGATGTGTTCAGGAGAATGACGGCGCGCCGCCAGCCTCCAAAGTCTCATGAGTATTCGCCCATCACGGCGAACAGAGAAACCGGCCTGCCGGTTGTGGCGCTGCGCATTCAACAATGTAGCGCCCCGAACGCCGAACGTTCTCACGCCCACCGGAAACGGTGATCGCGTGAGGCGTTCTGGCATTTTTCCGCAAAGGGGAGCCTGAACAAAATCCCGGTGGGCCGGAACGGGACTAGCCCGCGCCGATACAGAGCTTACGCTCCCGGTCCATCAGCCAATGTAGGAACTTGGTGTCTTGCGACACTCCCCAATAATGCCGCTTGCATTGCCCAATGTAGGCGTCAAGGTCGTCGAACGTTTTAATGTTCGCAGGCACGAAGCCCGTGATCATCGTGAATCGTTCGACTTCCCTCCGAGTCAACCGAATATGCTTTCCGAGGCGGATCATGATCGTCACCCTGTGTTGGATGACGATGATTTTCGCGCCGTTTTGCGCGCCTGTCTCTAGTGTTCCGCGCTTTTTTTCACGCCGACTGGCGCCCCTCTCTCCAGTATCAGCACAGCGTGAGCGCACTAATCATCGGTTCCAGGGCGCAAGCTTGGCAGCAGCTTGTCTGCGGCTAGGCTGCAACAGCATCCGTGTCGGACCCGGCTGCGCAATAACCAAACCGACTCCACGCCGCCGGGTCGACGTCGATGGGAGCGCTCCGTTTGGAATCGAGATTGATCAGCACGCCATGCTGCCGAATCCGTCCATTGGAAAACAATTCGTACAATAGCTGGGCCGCATAGCGCACCGCCACGTCATTGATGAACAGGCCCTGGCTTGCCAGCGACATGCGTACCGAGCACGACGGCGTGTTCGCATCAAGCACCGATCTATCGAGCAATTTCGGAAACAGTTCCGTGACGCACGGTAGGCGCGGCGACTGGCCTGCACGGGAGTGGCTGCGTTTGCCCGGCGCTTCGCCCAGCACCACCTGCGCCGTCGCCTCGGTATTGCCGAGGTCGAGCCAATAGGGGCGCTGTCCGCTCCCTTCGAACAGGCGGGCATGCAGCGCCTGTCGGGCGGATCGGGTATCGACGCAACTGACGATCAAGTCGGCGTCGGGACGGCGCAAGGCGCCATGTTCGAAATCCTCGAACCGGCATGGATGGGCGATCCAGTCGAGTCCATAAAATTGGTTGAGCCGATGTATGGTCACCACGGCTTTGTAGCGCCCGACATCGGCCGGGCTGTACAACTGGCGGCCGACGTTCGCCTCGCTCACCCGGTCCCCGTCAAAGGCGGTGACGTGCAGACCGTAGGGATGCCCAAGCGCCTTGATGGCGATATCGAGCCGTGCCAGGCAGGTCGCCATCTGCGCGCCATTGCCGCCGACACCGATCAGATAGATCTGCACCCGCTTGTCCAACAGGCTCGCGTCGAGCACGTGCTCCATCGTCTCCATATTCATTGCCTTCCTCTCGGTATGCCCAACCACTTCAGTATCGTCCTGTATGCGCCAGCATCAAGGCCGCCACCTTGCGCATCCATGCGGTTTTCCCGCCTCTCCCACGGATGCTGCAGCGATTGGTAATGACCGTTCACCGCGAGCCGGAACGCCGCACTTGGCCGAACACGATCGAGATGGCCGAACACGCCTGCCACCTTGACGCCCCGGTCGTCCCGATTGTCGGTCGCCGACCAGAACGCGGCGGCCCGGCCATGCGTATGCAAGTCGATGGCAATGGTTTCATCGTCGGCCAAGGATGGCATCCGGTAGTCGATGCCATTCGGTGACGCGTCCAGGGCGTCGTAGATCGCCAAACGCAGGGAGCGGCTTTGCCGCGCATAGATCAATCCTCCCGCCACTTCATTCGGCAGCGCCGCCCTGCCCACCTCGATGAAGGATTCCAGCAGGCGCACCGGGATCACGCCGAACGCGAAATCGATACGTTCCTGCAAGCATCCGAAAGGCAGCGGCGGGCTCAAAGCGACGTGCGCGATACGTACCGTGCAATCGAGCCAGTCGAGTTTCACCTGAACGAACACCCCGTTCGAGGCGACGATGACACGCTGCCCGTTATCCATGGCCGGCAGCGGGCCGAAGAGCGGTGCCGATAGCGTCGGGCAGCTCCGTTGCAATGCGCTATCGCGCGGATCAATCATCGCGCTCACCGTCGATGCCCAGCAATTCAGCGAGTGAGGTCCGCGCATCGACCAGCACGCGCTCTGGAAACCGTTTGAACTTGCCGTCGAGCATATCGCGCCAGAACGGATACGCGCCGCCCCGATAGCGCACCAGTTTTCCGTTGCCATTGGGATGGGTGAAGAACGAGCCCATGAACGCCGTATTCCACGCCGCGATCTTTTCGGTCGTCGTCCCTTCCGGCACTTGCACATTGCCACGGCAAATGGCGCCCCCTTCCCACACGTTGAAGTAGGGCGACTGGAACAAGGCTGTGCGCAAGGTGGGACGCTCCTTGCCCTTTACCGCCCACACTTTCCACACCTCGCTCGACGCCGCGAACACCAGACCCGGATGCGGGACCACCTCGCCGCGCTCGGGCGCGCCCAATTCCGGCGCACGGAACATGATGTGGCGCCTGCCAGGGGGAACCCACCAGAGCAGCAGATCCCCATCCATGTATAGCACCGTCGCGGGCAGGAACCCTCCATACGCGACACTTTTCGACAAGGCGCGGGACAACTGGTTTGCGGCGCGCGGCGTCATCGCCCGGCCGGCAAGTATCACCGGTTCGCCATTAACCTGTTTGACCTCGTGGACGGTGGCCAATGCGCTGTCCGATGCACCCCGATAAATCAGCACCGCCTGCGCGAGACGCAGGACGCCGCTAGTCCGCGTTCGTATCTGAAAATGTGCTTGGTTCATATCGTTCCCCTTTCACTGCCAGTTTCCCCCGGCAAGCCGGTGTATCAAGCGGTCGATCAGGCGAATCGCCTTGAAGCGCAAACGCATCGCGCCTTGCCACGAGCGCATCGCCTGCGGCGCATCGAGCGCCATGTCGAGTTCCCCGATGCGGTCGCAAAATTCGCTCTGATAGGCCAGTTGTACCAGATCGTCGTAGACACGCACGGTCAGGTCATCCTCGCGCCATGACAGCACGGCGCCCCAGCCAAGGAATTCGCCCTCGACGGCAGGGCTGAAAGCGTCCTTAATGCGCAAGCGGGCCAGGCTGAGCGCATCGGCGGCGATAGCGCGCATCGCAGGATCGTCCAAATCGCTTGCCAATCGCCCGATGACCGCCAGCGTCAGCGGCTCCGGGCGTTTGGAGGGCATGGCTGTGGCCCACGAAGGGAATGCCTCGTCGAGTTTGCGGCGTGTCACCATCTCGTCCCGCACCGCCTCGCGCGCCTCTACATCGTCGCCAGCTTCCATGTCGAGCGCCGCCTCTTCATCGTCTTCGCCGCACCAGTACACATACGACGCCACATCGCAGGCAAGGTCGGGCGTGAACAAGGGGTAGACGAAGCGGCTCTGGCGGCGCAGGATTTCGAGGGTCGCCTGTCCCAACCCCGGGAATGCCCGCTCCAGCGCCTCCAGCCCCGCGCCCACCGGCCACTGCTGCAGGTTGTTCTCGTACCAGACCAGCTCGACGCTTGAATACCGGATGGACGCGGCGTCGCATGCCCCCTTGCGCGGCATCGAACTTCCATCCGAACCGCTAGAGGCCGTCAGGGTGAATACGGGTTCCAGGCAATACAAGGGACCTAGTTCGCCCCTGAGCCATGCGCCTAGCGCGCCTTGGCAGACTTCGATAGCGTCGTCCCATTTTTCAGGCACGTCGCCTTCCCGTATCGCGCCGGCTTGAATCAGGAAGCGGGCGATGCTCGCGTTCGCCGTAGCCAGACGAGGCGGCACGACTGTCAGGGGGATGGCGCCAGCAAGGCGCGGCAGGGCCAGCGCGAAGACAGCGCCATTCATGGCAGCGGCGGCAGATCCTCCGATGGGAGCAATACCCGAAACGCCGGCCGCTTTTGTTCGGTGCCGCCGTCCACCTGCTGCGCAAACTTGCTCCATAGCTGAGAACATCGCATCCCCTCCCTTTTGCTCAAGGCCGCCGCCAGCGCGGGGGCCTTTGTTACCGGCATCTGGCCGTTCGCCGCAGCCTCGACCTGCGCCGAAAACGCGGCGAGCCTACCCTTTGGTGCCGACGGCCCGCTTGAACGTGATCTCTTGGATGCCATTGTGGATTTCCCCTGTTTCAATCTCCGCACTGACCAGTTCCGGGTATTGCGCGCTGTACAAATCGCGCACCTCACGCGGCGCCATGCCGGGCACGTCTGGAAGACTGATCCCGTTGTAGCGGTATGTCCGCTTCACTTCACTCACTTCGATGGCCACAGTTCGCCCCCTTTGAGAAGCACCGGAAACCGATCCGGCATCGTTGGAACCATTGTCTCAATAGGGCGACGGCTTGCAACCGGTGGTCGTGGAAGCGCCGCATCAATTTATACGCGGCGCAGGCTGGCATAATCGGGTTGCATGATCGATAGGTCACACGCGCAGCAGGCGCGCGGGAACGATCTGGCCGAAGCAGTGAATGTACTTTTGACATCAAATCAACTGGAGTCCGGACCGTATGGGCAATGGAATCAAGATGCGTTCCGCCGTGGACGCCACAGGCAGGCTTTACCCAATTGAAGAATTACACACCGCGCATGATGCGAACGCCGCCATCCCCAACCTGCTCTGCGCCGATCCGATCTGCCGCAAGCCGGTGCGTTACGTACCCCGCCACCAGCAAAACCGCAAGAACCGCATTGAGCCGGTCGACGTTCCGGCCTATATCGGCCTGACAAGCGGGTCAATGCACGCCGATGGATGCAAGTTCGACGCGGTCATGCGCATCGCACTGATCGTCGATGAGTCCGATCCTGATTTCGTCGGTGCCCTCGATGAAGGCAAGCGCGACCTGCGCTTGCTCGTCCTTCACAATCGGCTGAGTGGCAAACCGCTCTCCGGCAACGCCCTTGTGCCTCCCGGCGGAGCGGGCGCGGGTTCTGGCATGGGCACCAAAACCTTCAGACCGAGCGGGAAAAAGCTGGAATCGTACCTGCGCACCACGTCCGATCTGCTGGCACTGCGCGAGTTATGCGAGTCCGACGCGGTCCTGGCGGCGCAATTGACCCTACGCTTTGGCACCAAGCGCATTGCGTGGAGCAATTTCTTCTTCACGAAGGATAGTTACGACGAAGCGTGGGAATTGCTGCACAAGGCCGGGGGCAACGCCCATCCGCTGGCACTGGTTGCCGAAGTGAAGTCCCATTTCTCGTCCAAACCGGACGCAAAGTACAAGAGCACGTTTCTCAATTGCCGCTCCTTGTATCGAAAGACCGATATCGCCGATACGATCGAATCGTTCGAAGTGAGCGTCCTGCATGCCGATGCCGCATGGCTCAACAGTTTTCCTGTCGGTAGCAATATCATCATGTTCGGCATATGGGAATACAAGGCGGCGATGAAAACCCGCAGGAAGGTCGCGAACGACGACGCACGCACGATCACCTACATCACGCACAAACTGACCCTCAAGCCCAAGTTCAAGCAGCAGATCCTCGCCGCATCATGACGCGGGCGACGGGACTGGCGACTCGCTAACCGAACAGCGGCAGCGATTCGCCCAGCGCTGGCGCGGGAGCTACTGCCTGCGGGTTTGGCGCCTGCACCGAGCCTTTACCCTCCACGTCCCCTTCGTACTCCTCCGATTCGGCCGACGTAACGGCTGGCCTCTGCTTCGTTGTAGGGGATGGCATGGATACCTTCTTCGTCGCCTCGGTCGCCCGCTTGGCGCACAATGCCGTGGCGGCCTTTAGCGCTTCACGGGTCGCCTCGGCCTGTTCGTTCAGGGTCGCGCGTGCCTCGCGATAGCCTTGCAAGGCTTGCACGAAGCCGGCATCGAAGTCCTCGGGACTGGCGGTCAGCGTCAAATCCTTCGTCAGCGCCACCTCGCCCGCATCCTTTCTCGGCTTCGGCAACACACTGATCGTGAGCTTGCCGCTTTTCTCGTCGGCGCTCACGATCATCGTCAGCGTGGCGCTTGTCGCCAGCGCATACAACTCCTGAAACATCGTCATCATCACTCTCCTTGTGAAGGGCTACTCATGCATACATAGTATGGCGACTTCCCACCCCGTCCAGTCCTCGTGCACCGGCCAACCCCACCCGTGCCCCGCCGGTGATGCCTCCGTCATCTCGGTTTCATCGGTCCGCGATTACCCGCCACCGTAACGTTCCGCGCCGACGCAACAATGGGGTGGCGAGTCGCATGGCGGGATTGCTGTGCCCCCTGGTAGATGCGACACTGAAGTGTAATTTCCGATCCGTTGATCGGCCCCCTCCTCGTGGAGGTCCTGACCACGTCAGGCGTAGCAGTCGTTACCTGCCTATCTAGCAGCGCGCGCAATTCGCGTGCGTCCCGAGCGGGAACCTCGTTCCCCTCGGAGCGGCGTTCCCGCTTTTCTTTTTGGAGAACGCCATG
This sequence comes from Pseudomonadota bacterium, assembly GCA_040388555.1. Taxonomy (GTDB): domain Bacteria; phylum Pseudomonadota; class Gammaproteobacteria; order Burkholderiales; family Burkholderiaceae_D; genus Telluria_A. The sequence goes on along the minus strand of JAZKBP010000038.1, from coordinate 143,055 downwards.
AACGAAGTTAAACGCATGTCGCGGGCCGAACTTGCCTGTGAACTGATCACGATGCCAGAGGCGCCAATTGTCGCCGACGCCATAGCCTCCTATGCTGCCGGAGCCGAAACGGTGCCGCCATCTTGCGAAGAGCAGCTATCACGCAAGCTGTCGGTGGCCAGGGAACTTCTGATGCGCGACCTGGCCGCCACGATGCGCAAGGGACCCGTCATGCGCTCGCCGGACACGGTGCGCGAGTGGCTTAAGTTGCATTGTGCTCAGCTCGAACATGAGGTGTTCCTCCTGCTTCACCTTGACGTGCGCAATCGCCTGATCGCGGCTGAGGAAATTTTTCGCGGAACCTTGACCCACACCTCGGTGTATCCGCGTGAAGTCGTGAAGTCGGCACTTGCACGCAATGCGGCCTCGGTACTGCTCGCGCACAACCATCCAAGCGGCGAGACCGATCCAAGCCCGGCCGACCAGGTATTGACGAGACAGTTGGCATCTGCCCTTGCTCTGGTTGACGTGCGCGTGGCCGACCATTTCATCGTCGCCGGTGTCCGCATCCTGTCATTCGCCGAGCAAGGGCTGCTATAGCAGGAATTGGAGTGATCCTGATCGCGTAGGGTATTCTGAGTGCGCCAATTTCGTCACCACAATGAAGGTGGAGAGATTGGGGCACCTGTTGCCTACAGATGCGATCAGTGACATGGCGCGCCTATGGACTGGCAATATCAAGTACATCGATGCCGGCTCTCGCATTCACGGTGCCGCGCTGACGTTGACGAAAAGCGCGCGCGTAAGGCGCGAGCACGCCAGAAAACGTTGCGCCCCCTCCGGCGTGATGTCGGCTGAATTACAGGAACGACCTACTCGGCGTTGAGATTCGGCTTATCGTCGGGCCAACTGACGAAGGCGACAAATTTTTCAGCCCCGCCCAGTTCGTGCTTGGCGACTTGGGTCCAACCGCCATGGGTACGCGATGGCGATCAGCAATCGTGCGTAAGTGGACGCACCGCGCATGATCATCGCCATTCCCGCCGCGTGTACCAATGCCGACAGACGTCGCAAGCCTGACAGGAGTGCCTTATTTAGCTTGCATCATCAGGTGATGCTCGCCCATCATCTGCTCCATCATCTGTTGCATCAGAGCCTGGTGTTCCGTCATCCATTCCTCATGTTCCTGCATGGTCATGCCCGCCTTGGGTTTCATCGCGGCCATCTTGTCCATGACCTCCTTCATCATCTTCATGTGCTCCCCCATCAGGGCCTTGCGTTCGGCCCCCTTCGCCGCCTCGGCCTGCTGGAGTTTTTGCTTCGCCGCAATTATTCGCTGCATGGCGTAGCGCTGTGATTCGTCCTGTCCCGCCGTCGCCGTCACGGAAACGCCAAGCGTGGCGACAAGGGCGGCGATGATCATATTCGATTTCATGCTCGATTACATGCGAGTACTCCTGGTGTAAGGAACAGACCTTGGACAGTGATTGGCCGACGGCCAAACAGTCCTTTCATTCTATGCAAGTTGGCTAGTCAAAAACTTTGACTTAGATCAAATTGCGGCCGATGAGACGGTAGACGACCATGACGATGCCCATTTGCGCGGCCACGCCGCCAAAGGCAATCAGTCCCCGCGCGCCTGGACTGAACGACGGCCGGCATTCACTCCGATGTTAAAGTAGAACTCGTTGTGAAATGTTTGACCACATCAATGACCATCTGTTGTGTGCACCATCTGGCGTAGTACGGCCCCAACATACGCCCCAGCCAACGTTCTGGCGCCCTATCCGGTAATGCATAATCGATGAATACGCAGAGCATCGAACCATCCCCTTGGGGGGACAACTCAAACCCCATTCGGTAATGCCCAATCACCAGGAGCTTTGGCACACCCGTTGTTTCCCAGACCTTGCGGTGTGGAGCACTACGCTCGGTGACGATCTCATCGACCAAAACGTCGACGCCAAAGAAGCGCCCGGTCAGACGAATGCGCGACCCGATCTCTTTTCCTCGACCTTCGTCGAGTTCGGTTTGCATCCGACTCCCAGCCATTCGCCACGAGGGTTCATTCATGTGTGAAGACAGTCGGGTGTAATCGTCAATATACGAAAACACCTGGTCTTGTGTGGATGGGACAAATCCGCTGCTTTCATTATGACTGCTCAATACCGAATTGAGATTTGACTTGCTGATGCCGGGGGCGAGCAAATGCGACAACCCGAGGCTCAACAAGACGCCCACGGCGGCGAGCCCCGCAGCCAGGACGAATGAAGCACCCGGCAAGCCGGTCGCATCAAAGAAGAGTCCACCCGCAGCCGAGCCCAGCGTGACCCCAAGGCTGGCCGCTGCGGTCTGCTTGCCGAGTTCCCAACCCTGTGTGCTCCCAGCCTTAGCCGATATCCAGTAGGTCAGAATCGGCGAGAGGATGCCAGCGCTGGCTGCGACCGCACCGATGACGACCAGCATCAACGTAAAGTCAACCGCCTTCGGTACCAGGGCCAGCCCGAACGCGAGCACGACAAGCGCCGGTGCGATGAGCCAGCGTGTCCTGTCCGGCTTAAATCTGGGAGAAAATACGATCGCCTGCATCACAAACATGACCAGACTGCATTCGGAAAACATCAGCGCGATCTGGTACGGGCTCAAACCGAGCTCCTGCTTGCCGCGCAGTGCAAGCCCGACCTCGAAGACCCCGACACCGGCCGAGACGATGAAAGTGAGGATAAGCAGCTTCGGCACCAGCCACGTAGTCCTTTCGACTGCAGCACTCGTAGTCTTCTGTAACAGATTGTGGCTTTTCCCGCTCGGCACGACAAATACGATTGCGACAGCCATGATAAGGGCGAGTAGTGCTGTCGTCGTGAGCGGGATCGCAACTGATCCGGTCGGCCTGGCGATGGCGAATAGCTCGGTAGCAAAGCGGGTAATGAACACGCTCAGCATCGGCCCGAGCAGGAAGCCGGCAATGCCGGCCATGCTAACGAACGCCAGCCGCCGCGCGCGCTCCTGTTCTGTCGTAGCAAAGCCAGCGACCACAGCCGCCGCAACCGGGGTCACCGCTGCAGCGAACATGCCGCTCAAAAAGCGCTCAGCGTAAACTGCGGCAATACTCTCGACGAACGAGAAAACCAGCATGGTCACGCCGAAGCCGAGAAGCCCAAAAAGCAGCACACCACGCGGGCCATGTCGATCTGATAGTTGGCCCCAGAGAGGTGCAAACAGAAAAAGCGAAAGTGTGTAGATGGCGGTCAGTAGACCCGTGTGCCGGGAAATTAGCGCGGTTCCTCCGCCCAGCAGTCGTTCGATCAGGTCGGGAAGAAGCGGCAGCACCACACCATAGCCGACTGACACCGTGAAAACGGCGAGCATAAGCGCAATCGTAGTGGCGCGGCGAAGATCTCCTGAACCCGTCATGTCGTCACTCACACGGCGCACGCTTATTTGTCTGCGGAACCGTTACGGTTGCGTGTTCCGCCCTCTTGCCCACCACGTAGATTACGAACCCAAGCAACCAAGCAACTGCCGGTACCAAGAGAACCCATTGAAAGTCCGAATCCAGCACGAAGTTGGTCCAGCTCATTGTTGCCACCGTGAGCAAACCTGCAAGGCCGATCGCGGTCCCTGTTCCGGCCACGCATTGCCTAACCGCGCGCACACTCACAAAAAGCAGCAATACCCCACACCCGGCCATAAACCCGCCCATCACTGTGAACACGTGTCGCAGCCATGACGCCAGGTGCGGCAAGAGAGTCTCAAGCTGATTCGCGCTTCCCCCCAGATAGCGCAAATCCTCCGGCAACAGCGCCGGTCGCACAAACATGAAATATCCGCCAAGTCCAATTAGCCAAATGCCACATACAAAAAAAATTGATTTCGAGAACCGGAGCAGAGCAATTGGCGTAATCATATGGCCCACCGTCGGCCGACGAAAGTTAGAGTTCGTTTCAATAGATCAGATGAAATCGCGGTTTGTTCCACCCGAGCCGGTCGCATGAAAATTTCGGCATCCGTAGTCTCGATAGTCAGTTCGATCTGTGAATTCATTGCTCGCTACCCACAGTGCTCGCTGCCCACACTCGCGCGTTCGCGAACTATTTTTCCGCCACCAGTCACGACATCATGCGGATGGCGTTCCGGGTGCGGCCAAACAGGACCGAAGCTGCGCTCGGCCCGGTGTCGCCCGTACACTGCCCCATCAGCCACAGCCACATCCCGTCTTGCCCCCCGCCGCGCCGCAGCCTCCGGCTGGCGCGGTCTTATTCACCTCACCGGGTGGGCGGACGGCGTAACCGGCATCCGTGACGGCCTTCGTCAGCAGAGATGCATTGCTGAGTAAAGGGTCGAAGATGACAAGCGCAGTCTCCGTTTCCAGTGACACGTCAGCCGACTTGACGCCTGCAACAGCGTCGAATGCCTTTCTCAATGTGGCGACACATCCACCGCAGTGCATGCCGACTATTTCCAGTTTCAAGGTTTCCATCGCATCTGTCTTTCATTTGAGTTAAGTATTCATACAGTTCACTTCATCGAGCGCGTATGGCGTCAGGCATTGGCGCCAGAACTTCGCCCGAGGTGCGGAAAGAACGCCGGCGTACGCGCGCAATAGCGTCTGTACTCCTCGCCAAACTCCTGCAGCGCCCACTTCTCCTCGGTACGCGCGAGACGGCTGTAGACAAACACCAAGATCGGGAACATCACCAGCGTCACCAGGGTCGGCCATTGCAACAGGAAACCGAACATGATGATGACGAAGGCCACATATTGCGGATGGCGGATGCGGGCATAAGGGCCGCCGGTCGCCAGCACTCGTTTATGCTGGGCCGCATACAAGACACGCCATGACGCCGACAGCAGAAAGAAGCCGGCAATGATCAGGATATTGCTGGCAACGTGAAACGGCCCGAAGTGTGGATTGATGCGCCAGCCAAACATGGTCTCCAATAAGTGGCCGGCGTCATGCGATAGAAAATCGACGCCGGGGAACTGCTTGGACAGCCAGGGCATGAGCAGATAGATCGTCAGCGGAAAGCCGTACATCTCAGTGAACAGGGCCACCAGAAAGGCTGAAAAGGCGCCGAACGAGCGCCAGTCGCGCGGGCTTTGCGGCTTGGCGAAGCTGAACGCGAAGATGACAAACACCAGCGAATTAATAATGACGAGCGACCACAGCCCATAGGAAGGCGCGGAATTGGAATGGTCCATGATTGGGCTCCAGGCAGAATATCAATGGTGGTGAGGGTTGGGATGGCTCTGCCCTGCAGTGTCTGTTGCCTGGTCGCGCTGACGCTCTCGTCCGCCATCGTCGTCACCGGAATCGCCATGCCGATGCCCGCCATGGTGATGGAACAGGTGCATCAGCGGACATGCCGCCAGCAACAGGAACGGGAGGACCGAGAACAGATGGGCGCGATGTTCGGTATAAAGAAAATACACTGCGACCAGGGCGAAACCCCAGAACACCCAGCGTCCGACTTTGCGGTGATAGTGATCGTGAGAGTGCGAATCCATATTGCCTCCTGTTTGAATTGCTTGAAAATCAGCGCAGCCGCAAGGCGTTGCTGATGACTGACGCCGAACTCAGGCTCATCGCGAGCGCGGCGATCAGGGGCGAGAGCAGCCAACCGGTCAAGGGATAGAGCACGCCGGCGGCGATTGGAATGCCGAGTGCGTTATAGAGCAGGGCAAACAGCAGGTTCTGTTTCATGTTGCGGACCGTGTCCACAGAAATCAGGCGCGCGGTGGCGATGCCGCGCAAATCACCTTTGACCAGCGTCACCTGGCCACTGTTCATCGCCACGTCCGTGCCGGTGCCCATCGCGACCCCCACGTCGGCCTTTGCCAGGGCCGGCGCGTCGTTGATGCCGTCACCGGCCATCGCCACCACCCTGCCCTCGCGCTGCAGTTTGTCGACAAGTGTCAGTTTGTCGGCCGGCTTGACCTCGCCGTGTACTTCATCAATGCCGAGACGCTTGCCAACTGACATGGCGGTCGTGACGCCGTCGCCGGTAGCCATGATCACGCGTATCCCTGCCGCCTTGAGCATCTCGAGCGCCGCCGGCGTACTCGCCTTGATCGGGTCCGATACCGCCAGCAGTCCTGCCAACTTGCCATCAACCGCGAGGTGCATCACGCTCGCCCCTTCGGCGCGCAGTGCTTCCGCATTAGCCTGCAGCGGGGCCACATCGACGCCGATCTGGGTCATCAATGTGGCATTGCCAAGAGCGAGCCGCCGGCCATTGACGCTGCCGCGCACGCCGATGCCACTGGCTGACTCAAAAGCATCTGGCTTGTCGAGCGTGAGCTTGCGCTCGCGCGCGGCGCGCACGATGGCGTCCGCCAGCGGATGCTCGCTGCCCTGGTCGAGGCTAGCCGCTAGCCGCAATACCTCGTCCTCGGCAAAGCCAGGCGCGGCAATGGCGCGGTCGAAGGCCGGCTTGCCTTCGGTCAGAGTGCCAGTCTTGTCAACGATGATCGTGTCGATTTCACGCAGTTTTTCGATCGCGGCGGCATCGCGAAACAGGACACCGTGAGTGGCCGCCTTGCCGGTGGCGACCATGATCGACATCGGCGTGGCCAGGCCAAGCGCGCACGGGCAGGCGATGATGAGCACCGCGACCGCATTGATCAGGCCATAGACCCAGCTCGGCTGGGGACCGAAGATGCCCCAGGCAAAGAAAGTCAGCACCGCGATCGACACCACGCCACTGACGAAGTAGCCCGCGACGACGTCCGCCATGCGCTGCATCGGCGCCTTTGAACGCTGGGCGTTTGCGACCATCTGGACAATCTGGGCCAGCATGGTCTGCGATCCGACCTTTTCCGAACGCATCACCAAGGCGCCACTGGTATTGAGCGTCGCGCCAATCACCTTGTCGCCGGCGCGTTTGGTCACCGGAATCGGCTCGCCAGTGAGCATCGACTCGTCCACGGCGCTGCTGCCCTCGACTACCACGCCGTCGACCGGCACCTTTTCGCCGGGTCGGATGCGCAAGGTATCGCCCACATGGACATTCGTGATCGGTACGTCTTCTTCGGTGCCATCGGCGTTAATGCGGCGCGCGGTCTTGGGAGCCAGGCCCAGCAGCGATTTGATCGCGGCCGAGGTCTGGGACCGCGCCTTCAGCTCCAGCATCTGGCCAAGCAGCGTCAGGGAAATGATCACAGCGGCCGCTTCGTAGTAGACCCCGATGCGGCCCATCGACATGAAGGACGCGGGAAACAGTTGCGGCGCGACAGTGGCCACGAGACTGTACAGGAAGGCCGCGCCAGTACCGAGTCCGATCAAGGTCCACATATTCGGGCTGCGATTGGCGATCGACTGGGCACCGCGCACAAAGAAAGGCCAGCCAGCCCACAGCACGATGGGAAGAGACAGAACCAACTCAACCCAGGTTTGCGCACGCACTTCAAGCAAGCCAAGGCGATGTCCGAACATGGCCAGCACGGTCACGACGACCGTAAGGGGCAAGGTCCACCAAAACCGGTGCGTGAAGTCGCGCAATTCCGAATTGTCGTCCTCACCCAACTCGGGAATGACAGGTTCCAGGCTCATCCCGCATTTCGGGCAGGTGCCGGGCTGATCCTGTCGTATTTCCGGATGCATCGGACAGGTAAAAATCGCGCCTACCGCCTTCGGCTGAACTGGCGAGTGAATCGGCGCGGATGCTGCCAAGGCGGAGCCGGACAATTTGGCCGCTGCCTTCACCTGCTGCCCTTCGGCCATCGGCTGCAAGGTCATTCCGCACTTCGGACAGCTACCCGGCTTGTCCTCGCGAACCTCTGGATGCATGGGGCATGTATAAATCGTTGCCGCCGACGCAGTTTCCGGCGCGGCGGCCTCCGACGCCTGCACGCTCGTATACATCGATGGATCTGCATCGAATTTCTGCTTGCACCTGGCGCTGCAGAAATACGACTTGCCCCAGCCATGGGCTGTCCAATGCGGCGCCTGGTCGGTTACACCCATGCCGCAGACCGGGTCCTTGAGACCTGGCTCTGTGTGATTCACTGGCAATCCAGGCTGTGTATGTACATGTGTGTGCATAGAATTCTCTGCCGAAAGTTGTCGTTTGAAGCCAGCAGCCAGACTCACCAGCGGCCCGGAGCGGTGGCGCAAAATGCAGTACAAACAAAATGCGCTGTATTCCCCTGTTATCCCACTGTAGTCGGAGGCGTCCCTCGAAATCCTTGATACAGATCAAATTAGACTGGATGGACTTCTCCATCTGCGGCGCAAATAGTGCAAATGGGGAAATCTCGCGAAGAATTTGGCGTAGGAGAGAACCAAAACTCGAAATAGGCGGAAAAACCCGCACCGCCAAGCTTGGTGTGGAGGCGGGATGGCCAGTGTGCGCGAATCTGCGGCGAAGGTGCACCAACGTTCAGACCGTAAAGGGCTTACCACGCCGACCGGGGGCAGCGCGTAACTGGCAAGCGGAATTTGGGAACACTATTTCATTGGATTTACCTTCAGCCAGTCATCGAACTGTGCGATTTCCGTCCTTTGGGCGGTGATGATTTTCTTAGCCATCGCGACGACCGCCGGATTCTTGCCAGCATCGACCTCGGCTTGCGCCATGTCGAGCGCGCCCTGATGGTGCGCCCGCATCATCATCACAAAATCATGGTCCACATCACCGGACATCTTCATCTGCCCCATTTTCTCGTGCATGTCATTCATCGATTTGTGCATCTTCATGGCAGGGCCATCCGGCGATGAACTGGCCATCGCCTTGTGGCTGGCCATATCCGAATGCGCCTGCGCGGCAGCCGGCAAGGGCATGGCCGCTGCCGACATGGCCAAAATGAGAGCGCATGCCAGGCCGCTGAGCGAACCTGGACTGGTGTTCCTGGCGTTAGTTGTGTTCGTGGTGTTCGACGTGTTCATGGTGTTCTCCGTTGGCTCGTATAAATTGATCAGTGATGCATTTCTGACATGTTTCGGCAACTCGCCGCGCACGAGTCGCAAGCTAGGAGGCAGTTGTCCATGCCGTCGAGGTCGCGGCAACTATCGGCACATGCTTGGCAGACGTCGGCGCACACAGCGCAAAGTCGGCTGCTGTAGACGGAACCGCTGAGCTGGAGATTGGCCGAGGCCTGACACAGTTCAGCGCAATTGATCATCAGACGAAAATGATCTGGCTCGACATGCTTACCCCCCATCGGGAGGCAATGCGTCATTGCCATTTGCAGGCACGTCTGGTGACACTTCGTGCACGCATCAATGCACGCCTGCATGCTCGACGCCATTGGCGCAGACATTGAAGCGGACATGGTTGCCGGGTTTTCCATTTGGTGCTCCTCTAAGGATGAGTGGGCGTTTGTTTTACCCAAACTTGGAGCGTAGTCATAAGTAGGTTTCCCGTATGTGCGGCACACCACGCCACGTAGCAATTTGGAAACGAGCACGTCGTGAACCGTAGCCGAGCATTTAGGCCCCTGTGCTATACTAAAAACACTATGGGACGTTTTCGGACACTGATCATTTGGCTGCTATTACTGACGCTTCCCTTGAAGGGATATGCGTCGGTGTCGATGGTGCTATGCAAATCAGGTGTGGCCGGCGTTGTAGCAGCGTCATCGGTAGTGCTCGCCAGTGATGCTCACCTTGCAGCTCACCATCATGCCTCGGTCGCCGAGTCAGCTCACGGACACCAGCACGAGGCGGCAAGCATACCTGGTGCAGGACATCATGCCCTGGCCGTGCAGGCCGTCGACGATTCCCAGCCGTCGCATTGCATTTCAGATCGTGACATGTCCAAATGCAGCAACTGCGCGTCTTGCTGCGTCGGCGCCGCGATTTCACCGACGTTCCAGCCTCTTGCATCCGTCAAACCGCTCGGCTCCGAGCGCATCCCCTATGCAGCCATGTACGTGACGGCGCATATTCCGAATGGCCTTGAACGGCCGCCGCATTCCCTGCCTGCTTAATATCCGTTTGTGATGGTTCTCGCCCGCTGATGTCGTTCCGGCCGGCTGCGCTCGCCATCGCTTCCAGGATCTGTCGTCATCAGTTGCACCGGGCATCCGGTGCGCCGACCACCTATCAATAAGAGGTTCGTATGAATCTGTACCGACACCCGCAGTTTGCGCTGCTGGCCGCCGTGGCATTGCTGCATGGCTCTGCATTCGCGCAGGAAGCCGCAGCGCGCAGCACAGCGCCGGCAGCGACCAGCCCGGCCTATCAATCCGCATTTTCGGACTACCGCTCGCTACGGGACGAGCCACCGGTCCCCTGGCGTGTGACCAATGATCTGGTGGCCAACGTACCTGGCCTTGGCGGCCAAGCGGGCCACAGCATGGAAAATTCCCATCAGAAGGCGGCGCCGACGCCAACGCCATCGAAAGGGTCGCCAACACCATCAAACCAAGTTCCCGCGCCCGCATCGAAGGCCGCGGCCAAGCCGGATCCGCATGCGGGCCATAAACAGAAGGAGTGACGATGCAAGCATTTCCAGTTTCACGACGCGCCATCGCGGTGGCCGGCGCCCTTTTTGCCCTGGGCGGCTGCGCCTCGTTTTCGTCCGATGGCGGTTTTGGCGACGTACAGCGCCTGACCAAGGATCGAACCGGCTACCAGGCGACCCGATATAACCCCGACGCCCAAGCGGCGACGGTCGAGAAGACCATCGCGCCGTTGCTGGCCAAGCCGCTCACGGTTGAAGACGCGGTCATGATCGCGCTGCTCAATAACCGCAATTTGCAGGCGAACTACAGCGAGCTGGGCATTGCAGAGTCCGACCTGGTTCAGGCGGGGCGCCTTTCCAATCCGATCTTTTCGTTCAGCCGTCTGAAAAACGGCGACGATCTCAACATCGAACGCAAGCTGATGCTACCCGTGATCGGCCTATTGACGATGCCTATCGCCCGGCAACTGGAACAGCGACGCTTTGAACAGGCGCAGTTCCGTGCTGCGGGGGAAGCACTGCGCATCGTCGACGAGACGCGCCGCGCCTACTTCGGCGCGCTCGCGGCCCAACAAAGCAGCCAGTACATGGAACAAGTCAAGACCGCCGCCGAGGCGAGCGCCGAGCTGGCAAGGCGCATGGTGGCCGCTGGAAACTGGAGCAAATTGCAACAAGCACGCGAGCACGCCTTCTACGCCGACGCCGTAGCCCAACTGGCCCGCACGCGCCAGACCCAGGTGGCGCAGCGCGAAAAGCTCACCCGCCTGATGGGCCTGCAAGGCAGCGACACCGGGTTCGTATTGCCGGAACGCCTGCCCGACCTGCCCGCCACGCCGCGTGAGGACACGGATGCGCAAGCGCAGGCCATGGGCAACCGGCTCGACATCCTGATGGCGCAAAAGGAACTGGCTGGCCTGTCGTCCTCGCTCGGACTGACAAAAACCACGCGCTTCATCAACCTGCTCGACCTCAGTTATCTGCGCAATAGCGGGGGCGACGCGCCTTCCCGCGCGCGCGGCTACGAAATCGAACTGCAGATTCCCCTGTTCAACTGGGGCGGCGCCCGCGTGGCCAAGGCCGAAGCGATGTACATGCAAGCCGTCCACCGCGCCGCAGCAACGGCCATCGATGCACGATCGGAAGTACGCGAATCGTACTCGGCCTACCGCACCGCCTACGACCTGGCCCGTCACTACCGCGACGAAATCGTGCCGCTCAAGAAGCGCATTTCGGACGAGCAGATGCTGCGCTATAACGGCATGCTCATCGGCGTGTTCGAGTTGCTGGCTGATGCACGCGAGCAAGTCACCAGCGTCAACGCCTCGATCGAGGCACTTCGCGACTTCTGGGTGGCCGATTCCGCGCTGCAGGCGGCCCTGACTGGAAACGGCAGCGGCAACGCCATGCCCTCCGCTACGCAAGCAACAGCAGCATCGGCACCGGCCCAACACTAATTGCATCAGAAAGGATTCAACACATGGTTTCGCGTAGAAATTTCTTCCGTGGCGCAGGTGCGGCAGCGATCAGCACCGCCGTCGTCAGCCGCGCCGGTGCCGCCTCGCTGCCAGAAGCGGTCTTCAATGACAAACCGTCCACCCAGCCACCGCTGGCGCCACCCAACGGCCGTCCCTACAACCCTGTCGTCACGCTCAACGGCTGGACCTTGCCATGGCGGATGAAGGACAACGTCAAGGAATTCCACCTGGTCGCCGAGCCGGTCGTGCGCGAAATCGCGCCCGGCATGAAGGCCAATCTGTGGGGTTACAACGGCCAGTCGCCTGGCCCGACCATCGAAGTGGTCGAGGGCGACCGGGTGCGCATCTTTGTCACCAACAAGCTGCCCGAACACACGAGCGTGCACTGGCATGGCCAGCGCTTGCCAAATGGCATGGATGGCGTCACCGGCCTGACCCAGCCCGGGATCGAGCCGGGCAAGACCTTTGTCTATGAATTTGTGGCGCGCCGCCCGGGTACCTTCATGTATCACCCGCACGCCGACGAAATGACGCAAATGGCGATGGGCATGATGGGGTTTTGGATCACCCACCCCAAGGACCCGAAATTCCAGCGTGTCGACCGCGATTTTTGTTTCCTGCTCAATGCCTACGACATTGACCCGGGCAGCTTTACGCCGAAGGTCAACACGATGCTCGATTTCAACCTGTGGACCTTCAACAGCCGAGCCTTCCCCGGCATCGATCCGATGGTGTGCGCCTTGAACGATAGGGTGCGCATCCGCTTCGGCAACCTGACGATGACGAACCACCCGATCCACATGCATGGCCACGAATTTGTCGTCACCGGTACCGATGGCGGCTGGACGCCACCGGCGTCGCGCTGGCCCGAAGTAACGACCGATGTCGCGGTCGGCCAGATGCGCGCGATCGAGTTCGATGCTACCGAACCGGGCGACTGGGCCTTCCACTGCCACAAGTCGCATCACACGATGAATGCCATGGGTCACGATGTTCCCACCTTGATCGGGGTCGACCAGCGCGAGGTGCTCGGCAAGATCAACAAGCTGGTGCCAGACTACATGGCGATGGGTGAAAAAGGCATGGCCGACATGGGTGAAATGGAAATGCCACTTCCGGACAACACCTTGCCGATGATGACAGGTACAGGTCCGTTCGGCGCCATTGGCATGGGCGGCATGTTTACAACAGTGAAAGTGCGCAAGGGCCTGGCTCGCAATGACTACAAGGATCCGGGCTGGTACCGCCATCCCGCCGGCAGCGTAGCCCACGAATGGAAGGGCAACGTCGCCGCGATGCCGGATCCAGTCCGCGCTCCTGACATGAAGGCGATGGCGGCCAAGCCTGGCGAGAACGTTCTTCAAGTGACGAAGGGGAAAATGAATCATGGACATTGAACGAGCCATCTTGCGCATCGCGCATGTCAACGCACAGCTGACCATGGCACGCATTCATCCCCCACGACAAAATGCCATGCACGAGCGCTTGCGCGCCTATGGCGAAGCCAACGAACAAGCTAACTAACCTCATCAACACTGAACGGAGTTCCAATGAAGACCATCCTCAAACTAGCAGCCGCCGTACTCATCCTTTCGTCGAATCATGTCCTCGCCCACGATGGCGACGACCATAAGAAGCCAGCAGGCCACGCGGCAGAACTGGGCAAGCCGGGCAACCCTGCAAAGGTCTCCCGGACGGTCAAGGTCGCCATGGATGACTCAATGCGCTTCACACCGGCAACCATTCCTGTAAAACGTGGGGAAACGATCAAGTTTGTCGTGACCAACAACGGCAAGCTCAAACACGAAATGGTGCTCGGCTCGATCAAGGAGTTGAAGGACCATGCCGCATTGATGTTGAAATTTCCCGAGATGGAGCATTCCGATCCCAACCAGGTCTCTGTCGATTCCGGCAAGACCGGTGAGCTAATCTGGCAATTCACCAAATCGGGTGCGTTCGATTTCGCATGCCTGCAACCGGGTCATTTCGAAGCTGGAATGGTGGGCAAGGTCGCCGTCGCCACCACCTTGGCACAGGCAGAAAAGCTGGTGCCAGCTACTGTCTCTGGCTCCGCGCTCAGCGTTGCGGCGGCAAGTGTATCGCCACCGGTCGAAAGCAAGACGGCCGCTGATGCCACCTTGCCAATGACCGACGGCGAAGTGAAAAAGGTCGACAAGGAAGCCGGAAAACTGACCATCAAGCACGGTCCGATCGCCAATCTGGAGATGCCTCCCATGACAATGGTATTTCGCGTCAAGGATCCGGCGATGCTCGATCAGGTCAAGGCTGGCGACAAGATCAAGTTTTCCGTTGAGAAGGCAAGCGGCGCAATGACGGTGACGCGCATCGAGAGCGCAAAATAGCTTCCACGGACCATTTGAACCCCGAAGCATCGCGTGGCAAGGCTGTCTTGCCACGCGCAATTCATCAATATGAAAGTGATCACATGCGTAAATTTTTCGCCTTTATCGTTACTACCCTTGTCAGCGTGCATGCCTTCGCGGCCAGCCCAGCGGAAACATTGACGGCCTTTCATGCTGCTCTTCATGCCGGCGAACAGGCCAGAGCGGCCGAATTGCTCAGCCCGGACATAACGATCTATGAATCCGGCTATGTCGAGCGCTCGCGCGCCGAGTACGTCGGCCACCATCTGCCGGAAGATATCGTCTTTGCCAAGGCCACGTCCCGCAAGGTGTTAAAAAGTACGGAAAGGATCGACGGCAATCTGGCGACTATTCTCGAAGAGACGGAAACGACCGGAAAATTCAAGGGCAAGGATGTCCACAGTTTTGGCACGGAAACGGTATTGCTCGAAAAAAAGGGCGACAGCTGGGTCATTATTCATGCGCACTGGTCGTCGAGAAAACCAAAGTGAACGCAATTGCGGTCTGGCGGGCTGGCCGTCTGAACACTATTGAGTCCCAATAGGAGGGGAAGCCGGGGTAGCGCCATCCTGTGAAAATGGGCCGCTACCTGTCAGTTTGGCGGCCTTCATCCGACTGATTTGAAACCGCTCTCGCCCAGTCCGCGCCGACTGGCCCAATGTGCTATCATTTTTCCAAGCTATGAAACTCTCTCGGCCAACGCGCTTCCTCGCCGCGCTCGTTACGCTCTTCAGCCTGCTATTCACGCAGCTCGCTGTGGCCGCGTACACGTGTCCGAACGAGAAAACGTCGCCTGTGTCCATCTCGGCCGAGTCAAATGCGGGCGCGATGCCTGGATGCGCACAAATGGATGCTCAGCAGCCCAGCCTGTGCAAGGCGCATTGCGATGGGCCCCACCAGACACTGGACACGCCTGCGGCACCCCATGTGGCCCCGTTCGTGGCATCGACACTGGCTTGCGTGCTGCCCGACCCAGGGCTTAGCACGCCTATCTTCGCGTGCAACGGCGCATCCCTACCTTTGCTGCACACCACGTCGCCGCCGATTGCTATCCGCAACTGCTGTTTCCGCATTTAGCATCCAGAACGTTAAGCCCGTCATTGCCCGTGCCTTGCGCATGCGTAATGTTGCTCATCGCTATCTGGAGGTCACATGTTTTTCCCGCTTGCCGCGTCTATCCCTCGGTGCAATCGCGCCTTCCCATTTCGCCGCCGCATCTGCACGGCCGCGCTAAGCCTTGGCCTGGCCTTCTGCGCCCCGGCATTCGCCACCGACACCCCTCTGACGCTGGCCCAAGCCCAGCGACTGGCCGTGCTGCGTTCGCGCCAATTGCCAGCGCAAGATGCGGCCATCGCAGCCGCGGGCGAAATGGCGGTCGCCGCCGGCCAGTTGCCCGACCCGGTGCTCAAGGCCGGCATCGACAACCTGCCCGTCAGCGGCCCTGACCGCCTTAGCCTCGGTAATGACTTCATGACAATGCGCCGCATCGGCGTCATGCAGGAGCTCACGCGTTCCGACAAACGGCAATTGCGGGCCGAACGCTTTGAACGGGAAGCGGACAGGTCGCGCGCCGCCAGAATGGCAGCGGTGGCCGCGATTGAACGCGACACCGCACTCGCCTGGCTTGATCGGTACTACGCCGAACGGATGGCGGCCGTAGCCGACGATCAGGCGGAGCAGGCATCCCAGGAAGTCGACGCTGCCAGCGGCGCCTATCGCGCCGGTCGCGGCAGCCAGGCCGACATTCTCGTCGCTCGCAGTGCGCTTGTCATGGTGAAGGATCGCACCAGTGAGCTACAGCGGCGCGTGCGCAATGCCAGGACGATGCTGGCGCGCTGGACCGGCTTCGACGCCGATGCGCCGCTGGCAGGCCAACCCGCGATCGACGCGATTGACCTCGATCCCGCCTCGCTCGACTCGCAACTGGCGCACCACCCGCAGATCGCGGTGTTGAACCGCCAGGAGGATATTGCGCAAACCGAGGCGAAACTGGCGCAGGCGAACAAAACATCGGACTGGAGCGTGGAAGTCGCGTTCCAGCAGCGCGGCCCGGCTTACTCGAACATGATTTCGCTTGGTGTCTCGCTGCCCCTGCAGTGGGACCGCAAGAACCGCCAGGATCGCGAGCTCGCGGCAAAGCTGGCAATGGTCGAGCAGGCCAAGGCCGAGCGCGACGAAATGCTGCGCGCGCACGTCGCCGAAACCCGCGCCATGATCGACGAGTGGGAGAATGGCCGCGAACGGCACGCCCGCTATGAGCGCGATCTGATACCGCTCGCCGGTGAACGGACGGTGGCTACGCTTACCGCCTATCGCGGCGGCAAGGCCAGCCTAGCCGACGTGCTGGCGGCGCGCCGCGGTGAGATCGACGTGCGCCTGCAGGCGCTGCAGTTGCAAATGGAGATGGCCCGCCTGTGGGCGCAACTGAATTTTCTCCTGCCGGCAGCTACCGCCGCTGCCGAACCGGCCAAGCACATGAATACGGATGCCAAATGAAAAACTCGAAGAATGCAAAACTGATTCTCGCGCTTGCTGTGGCGATTGCCCTTGGCGCCGGTGGCGCGGGGCTGTACCGACTCGGCGCGCAGCATGGGATGAAGGTGTCTACGTCTGGGGCTGACCGTACGCCGACGGTCTCTGGCGACGACAAGAAACCGTTGTACTGGCATGACCCGATGGTTCCCGGGCAGAAATTCGACAAACCGGGCAAGTCCCCATTTATGGATATGCAACTGGTACCGGTCTTTGGCGGCGCCGCCGGCGACGAGGGCAAGGAAGTGATCAGCCCTCGCGTGCAGCAAAACCTGGGCGTGCGCACGGCCGAAGTCAGCAGGGGCAAGCTGGCCTCCAGCCTGGTTGCGGTCGGCAGTATCGCCTACAACGAACGCGATCTCACGCTGGTACAGGCGCGCAGCAATGGCTTTATTGAAAAACTCTATGTGCGCGCGCCGCTCGATCCGGTGAAGAAAGGCCAGCCCCTGGCCGAGCTCTACGTACCGGACTGGGTCGCCGCGCAGGAAGAGTATCTGACGGCGAGGCGGCTCCAGAGCCGAGGCGTCGATGGCGTCGAGAATGCCGCGCGCCAACGCATGCGCCAGGCTGGCATGGACGAGGTGCAGATCCGGTTGATCGAATCGAGCGGCAAGGTGCATCCGCGTGTCACATTGACGGCGCCGGTCGGAGGTATTGTCACCGAGCTCTCGGCGCGCGAAGGCATGACCGTGATGGCGGGTGCACCGCTGTTCCGCATCAACGGGATCTCCACCGTCTGGGTCAACGCAGAAATACCCGAGAGCCTGGCGGCACAAGTCCGCTCCGGCACCCCGGCCGAGGCGCGCACGCCGGCCTTGCCAGGTATCGTCTTCAAGGGCAACGTTGGCGCGATCCTGCCGGAGGTGAACGCAACCACGCGAACGCTCAAGGCGCGCATCGAACTTGGAAATCCGTCCGGCCAGTTGGTGCCAGGGATGTTCGCAACAATCAACTTTGCTCAGATGGAAAGCAAGGACATGCTGCTGGTGCCCACTGAAGCGATCATTCAGACTGGCACGCGCAGTGTCGTCATTGTGGCGCAAGGTAACGGCCGGTTTCTCCCGGCCGAGGTCGAGCTTGGAGCTGAGTCGAATGGCCAGACCGAAATCCGCAAAGGGCTCGAGCTTGGCCAGAAAGTGGTCGTGTCGGGCCAGTTCCTGATCGACTCCGAAGCGAGCCTGAAGGGCACGACGGCCCGCATGGACGACGCACCGGCCGCCGACGGAGCCAAGGCTGCGGGCCCGATCCATCACGCGCAAGGCAAGGTCGAGCGTATCGACAAGAGCGAAGTCACCATTTCGCACGGCCCGGTCGCCTCCTTGCAGTGGGGGCCGATGACCATGGGCTTCAAATCCCCGCCGGCCGGCTTGCCGCGCAATGTCGAGGTCGGCGATACCGTTTCTTTCGACTTCCTGCAGAAGAAGGATGGCACGTTCGAAATCGCGACGATCTCGCCGACCGCCACCGCGTCTGGGCCAGGCAAGAAAGAGGAGCCGATGAACGGTATGAAGATGCCTTCCGCGTCAACGGGAGCGAAGCGATGATCGCCAAACTGATCCGCTGGTCGATCGCGAACCGCTTCCTGGTGCTGCTGGCGACCGTCGGCATGAGCGCCTGGGGGATCTGGTCGCTGTCAAGGACGCCGCTCGACGCCATTCCCGACCTGTCGGACGTGCAGGTGATCATCCGCACCAGTTTTCCGGGCCAGGCGCCCCAGATCGTCGAGAACCAGGTCACCTACCCATTGACCACGACGATGCTGTCGGTGCCGGGCGCCAAGACAGTTCGCGGTTATTCCTTCTTCGGCGACTCCTTCGTCTATATCCTGTTCGAGGACGGAACCGACCCGTACTGGGCGCGCTCGCGCGTGCTCGAATACCTGAACCAGGTGCAGTCGCGCCTGCCAAGCCAGGCCAAGACGGCGTTAGGTCCCGATGCGACCGGCGTTGGATGGATCTACGAATACGCACTCATCGACCGCAGCGGCAAGATGGACCTGTCGCAATTGCGGGCGTTGCAGGATTGGTTCCTCAAGTATGAACTGAAGGCGGTCCCGAACGTGTCGGAGGTGGCGAGCGTCGGCGGCATGGTACGACAGTACCAGATCGTGCTCGATCCGGACAAGCTGCGCGCCTACGGCATTTCGCACGGCAAGGTCATCGAGGCGGTACGGCGCGCCAATCAGGAAACCGGCGGCTCCGTGCTGGAGCTGGGCGAGGCCGAATACATGGTACGCGCCTCGGGCTACCTGCAGTCGCTCGACGACTTTCGAAAGATACCCTTGACGACGAGCGACGCCGGGGTGTCGGTGCGCCTTGGGGACGTGGCACGCATTGGGCTCGGGCCGGAAATGCGGCGCGGCATCGCTGAACTGAACGGCGAGGGGGAAGTGGCCGGTGGTGTGATTGTGATGCGCTCTGGTAAGAACGCGCTGGAGACCATCGCTGCCGTCAAAGCCAAGCTGGAGCGGCTCAAGCCGGGCTTGCCGCCCGGCGTAGAGATTGTTCCGGTATACGACCGCTCGAACCTGATCAAGCGCGCCGTGACGAACCTCGAACACAAGCTGCTCGAGGAATTCGTCGTCGTCGCCCTGGTGTGCGCCATCTTCCTGTTTCACATTCGTTCGGCGCTGGTCGCGATCGTGTCGCTGCCATTGGGCATCCTCGCAGCCTATATCGTCATGTATTACCAGGGAGTGAACGCCAACATCATGTCGCTGGGCGGAATCGCGATCGCGGTCGGCGCGATGGTCGACGCGGCGGTGGTCATGATCGAAAATGCGCACAAGCACATCGAAGCGTGGAACCACGCCCATCCGGGCAAGGAACTGGCCGGTGACGAACACTGGCGCGTGATCGGCGACGCCGCGGCCGAGGTCGGACCGGCGCTGTTTTTCTCGCTTCTGATCATCGTGCTGTCCTTCATTCCGGTGTTCACGCTGGAGGCTCAGGAGGGGCGTCTGTTCTCGCCGCTCGCTTTTACCAAGACCTACGCGATGGCCGCTGCCGCCGGCCTGGCGGTAACCCTCATTCCGGTGCTGATGGGTTACCTTATCCGGGGCCGCATACCGGATGAGCAGAAAAATCCGCTCAACCGCGGCCTGATCGCCCTGTACCGGCCACTGCTGGACATCGTGCTGCGCCATCCGAAGGCCACATTGGCCGCAGCGGCGCTCGTCGCCTGCGCCACCGTCTGGCCGATCTCACGACTGGGAGGCGAATTCATGCCCCCGCTCGACGAGGGCGATGTCCTGTACATGCCATCGGCTTTGCCTGGCATCGGCGCTGGCAAGGTCGCCGAACTGTTGCAGCAGACCGACCGCCTGATCAAAACCCTGCCGGAGGTTCAAAGCGTGTTTGGCAAGGCCGGCCGGGCCGAGTCGGCCACCGACCCGGCACCGCTCGAAATGTTCGAGACCACCATCCAGTTCAAACCACGTGAGCAGTGGCGTGCCGGCATGACGAGCGACAAACTGGTCGAGGAACTGGACCGTATCGTCAAGGTGCCCGGCTTGTCGAACATCTGGGTGCCGCCGATCCGCAACCGGATCGACATGCTGGCCACCGGCATCAAGAGCCCGGTCGGCGTCAAGGTCGCCGGTATGGACTTGAAGGAAATCGACCGCATCACGGAGGACATCGAGCGTGTCGTAAAACGCGTGCCGGGCGTGTCGTCCGCGCTGGCCGAGCGCCTCAATGGCGGACGCTACATCGACGTCAAGATCGACCGCGACGCGGCCGCCCGCTATGGAATGAACATCGCCGACGTCCAGAGCATTGTGGCCAGCGCCATCGGCGGCGACAACATCGGCGAGACAGTTGAAGGCTTGCAGCGCTTCCCGATCAACCTGCGCTACCCGCGCGAAGTGCGCGACTCGGTCGAGAAGCTGCGTGATCTGCCGGTATTGACGGAGCGCGGAGCCCAGATCCGCCTCGGCGATGTGTCCAGGATCGGCATCAGCGATGGCCCGCCGATGCTCAAAAGCGAGAATGCGCGCTTGTCGGGTTGGGTCTATGTCGATATCCGTGGGCGGGATTTGAGTTCGGCCGTGCACGACATGCAGCAGGCCGTGGCCAAGGAAGTGAAACTAGCGCCCGGCTATTCGGTGTCCTGGTCGGGGCAGTTCGAATACCTCGAGCGTGCGACCGCCAAGCTCAAGATTGTCGTTCCCGCCACGCTCCTGATCATTTTTGTCCTCCTTTATATGACGTTCAAGCGCTTCGATGAGGCGGCGCTGATTATGGCGACCCTGCCGTTTGCGCTGGCCGGCGGCATCTGGCTGTTGTGGCTGCTCGGGCACAACTTATCGGTGGCCAGCGGCGTCGGCTTTATCGCACTGGCCGGTGTGTCGGCGGAGTTCGGCGTGATCATGCTGCTGTATTTGAGGAATGCCTGGGAGGCCCGATTGCGTGAGGGCCAAAACGGCGAAGCTGACCTGCTTGAGGCAATCCGCGAAGGGGCGGTGCTGCGCGTGCGCCCCAAGGCAATGACGGTGGCCGTCATCATCGCCGGACTGGTACCGATCATGGTCGGCTCGGGTACGGGATCAGAAGTGATGCAGCGCATCGCCGCGCCGATGGTGGGCGGCATGATCACCGCGCCGCTGCTATCGATGTTCGTGGTGCCGGCCGTGTATCTGCTGATGCGTCGCAGGAATTTGCGACGATCTCGGTCGCATCGCCCGGAACCACGCGATGAACTCCCGCACGCCTTTAACTGAGCATACCCAGGACCCAGCATGTGTCGCCGTCGCTTGGTCCAAGCTCCGTTCCATCCGGGTAATTGGTGGTGCACCGTAAGGCGGCGCTGCAGCAGACTAAATTCCAGGCGGTCCACACCCGCAAGTCCATCGAGCTTCTTGCGCAGCAACGACTCCTCGGTAGGACAGTCCATCTGTTCGATACGCAGTACCAATACACCCGATGCGCCGGGCTGCGGCACTCTCACCGACGTGCCATGGGGATTTTCGCAGCACTTCACTTCATTGCTTGCATTCACAAAACTACCTTTGTGGGTGTAGCAGGTATAGGGTCAAGCGAATCTCTGGAGCACCACGAAATGACAGTGGATATTCAATTGAAGATCGGTGAACTGGCCGAACGCACCGGGTGTCTGGTCGAAAACCATCCGGTTTTACGAACGCAAAGGCTTACTGCCGGTGTCAGTCCGATCGGAAGGCAATTATCGGCTCTACCACGGCGCCCATGTCGATCGCCTGCAATTCATCCAGCACTGCCGTTCACTCGACATGTCACCCGAGGAAATCGCCATGCTGCTTGACTTTCGGGATGCCCCCGATCAGAACTGTACAGGCGTCAACGCGGTGCTCGACAAACACATCGGCCATGTCGCGGCCCGCATCAAGGAGCTGAAGGCCTTGCAGGCGCAGCTCAAGCAATTGCGCGGACAGTGCCAGTCCAGCCAGTCGACCCGGGAATGCGAAATACTGCAGGGCTTGTCCGGTACCGACGATGCGCCCCCGGCCAACCTCGGGTCGCATGCCGGTGGAAGCCACTGACCGGCCCGGTACTGCCTTGGGAAACCAGGAAGGCGGCCACCTGCAAATATTCGCTCTCAACCGAATAGCAAGGTGGTATTTTTTTCATGCACTGACAACGCCTCAAATATCGGGCTGGCATCGATGTCCACCAAAAATATCGGTCCAGCCCGAACCTGATCACAGTCATCGCCCCGGCAAACAAAGGGCATCGAGATCAATCATGGCATCGGCGCTCGCGGTCAAATCAGGGGCCTGCGACACGAAGTACTCCTGCTCATAGCCGCCAAGGCGCAACACCTCCCGCTTCATCGCCATGAACATGCGCTTGCGTTCCGGATCGAGCGGGCCGTCGGCCTCGTCGGAAAACAGTGTCGCGTAGCGGCGCCCCGCGTGTTGGGCGAGGTACAGCGCCACCGCGCGCACCAGGCATTCGTTGATCCAGACCCGTTCGCCGCCGCTCATCAGACCCACGCTTTTGCTGTCGGTCGACTCCGAATCGTGCACCACGATGTCGAATCCCTCGCGCGGCTCGCCCTTTCCCGTCTCGACCAATGTCTTTATCGACACGGTGAACCTGCCGCCATAGCAGGCCAGCAGCAGGTCGTTTGCGAGGCCGGACAGCACAGGGCCTGCGTCATCGATCGCCAGCGCGATCACGCCGTCGTTGCTCAGGCACTTGGCGAACAGCATCCAGTTTCCAAGCTCCCCCTCCACCGCCGCCATCCGCTGAGCTCCCCGCGCCCTGCGCGCGCCAAGGTCGGCGGCCTGCCCCTCCACCAGTTCCAGCGACCGTGCGTCCTGCACGGCAACGACGTGCGCCTGCTCGGCCGCCCTCAGCGCATTCGCGGCCGCATCCACGGCGCGCATGGAGACGAGCAGTCGCTGCTCCTCATGGGGCGCGGGCAGTGCGGCGATGGCCGCTTCGACGCGCTGCAGCGCGCTACGCCACTGCGCCTGCTGACGTTCGCGCTCTGTGGCGATGGCCTTGCATGTCGCCGCGATCTGCTGACGCTCCACAAACTCCTCCGTGGTTTCTTCAATGAGGCCAGTTTCAGTAATCGCGTTTAACTCCTGACCGAGGCCGCACAAGGCCGTGCGCGCCTGCCTGATCTCCCCGGCCTGGCCCGCCAGCACGGCGTAACGCGACGCCCTACGCCGGGCACACTCCAATTGGCGCTCCGCCTCATCGAGGCAGGCAGGCGATTCGGCCAGCGCGGCGCGCTGCGCACGCAACGCGTTCAGTTCATCGTTGACCGCCCGCTTCTTCTGCGCCAGTCTGGAAATTTCCAGGTCGGCGCTGGGCATCAGGGTCCGCGCTTCTCTCGCATCGCCCAGCAACTTGCATCGTCCCTGCAGATCAGTCCCGAAGCATGGCACTTCCTGCGTCAAACCGAATCGGCGCCTCAGCTCCTCGGCCCTCAACGATGCCTGGCCCGCTTCACGCTCGATGGTGGCCATTTTTTGCAGAGCAGCCCTATCGCTTGCCTGGAGCTCGGCCAAGCGCAGAACGGCATGACGGCATTGTGTGACGCGCGTGCCGCGGGCCACGACGATGCGCTCCGCCAGGACGTGGCGCCGTCCGGCGCGCATCACGGCGCCGGCACGCGATAGTATCCGGTTCAGGCTACCGCGCTTGTCCTCCAGCGACTGCCGCCGTGCGCGCGCCAGTTCGGCGCGCGCCGCAATCCGCTGTTGCAGTTGGGTCAAGCGTTGCCGCTCCCGGGCATCCTGCGCGTCAGACGATTGCGCCGCATCCCTCCCGGATTGGATCAACGCGTCCCGCTCGGCCAGCAAATCCGAGCGGCGCAGTTCTGTCTGGTGTGCCTGATCCCGTTCCGCCACCAGTTGCACCTGCCGCTCCCGTGCGGCGTCGAGCACCTGCTGCGCGGCGTGCTTTGCGGTAGTGACGCTCTCCACCCGCGACCGGGCGTCTCCGATGCGAACGCGCTCGGCGTCCACCCGCCGCAATTCGTCTTCCAGACTGGCCTGCGTTAGCCGGATCGTACCCAGTCCTGCCTTCAACAGCCGCGCAGTGTCTGCAGCCCGCTGTCCAAGCAGGCGTATCTCATCGAGTCCAAGCAAGTCGCCCAGCAAAGTCTTTATCTCCGCGTTCTTGTAAGCTGTCAGCTGCCGCTTTCCCTGCGCCGAGAAAACCGACGTGAAGAAAGTCTCGGCCTTCCCAAGGATCGCCTCCAGGCACCGCTCGTAGGTGTCGACCTTCCCATCGGACACGGCTCCGTCGTCCAGACACACTGGCGCCCATCCTTGGATGCCCTGCTGAAACAGGAAGGCCTCGGTCTTGCGTTTGCCATTGAGCCGGAAAACGATCTGCGACCGATAGCGCAATCCGCCATGGGTCCAGATCAGGTCCTTTTCGCTCTCGGGCAGGTACACATGGTCGTAATAGGAAAAGCCGCCAGGGCCGGCGACGCCCGCACGCGATGGCATGGTCAGGTACGGATGCATATTGTCCATCAGTGTGCTCTTGCCGCGGCCATTCGATCCCGCAATGGCGACCAGTTCGGCGCCGCCGGCAATGGCGTCCAGATCCAGCGAGAGTTCATCCCGGCCGAGTCCGTCACGAATGCCCCGGAACCCTCTCAAGGTGAGCGAGAGTGGCGTCATGATGCCTCCCATCCATTCGCGGGATGCTCCGGCGCGCTGAGCTGAACATGCTTGATAGTACCTGTCCACATGGCTGTCTCCTTTGTTAATCTGGGACCAGTGTCGCGCCGATGTCGCGCGTTTCAACCCCAGCACCGTCCCATCGATCCAGCTATGCCAGATCTTGTATGGTGTCGGCGGCGGCGCGCGATGCCACATGGCTTGCGCTGGCCCGCGCGTCCGGCAACTTCTGGACGGGGGCCTCGACACTCCGCCCCAGGATCTCGGACGCGATCGCATCAGGTGCGAACGTGTGCAGGCACTCCAGGCATGCGAGCAAGGGATCGGCCTTTGCCTCAGTCGCTCTCGCCCATGCCCTCACCTTGTCAGCGATGGTCGCGGCCTGCGACATGCCGGCGGCCCGGGTCCGCACGACTGGCACGATGCGTCCCTCCAGCTTGACCTCCGCCGCATCGCTCAGCATGCGCCCGATCGCATCGCGATCGACCTCATGCCGGTCCTCGTCGCCAATGCTCCAGCGGACCCGAACGAAAGCCCCGGTCACCTCTTGCGTCTTGATCGCCGTCTGAAGCGCATCGATATCCGGCTTGCCCTCGAAACAAATATCGATCGTCCGGCGCGCAGGGGTGGGGTCAAACGCGAGGCGCGCCGTCGTCGCGTCGACGTCCCACAGCAGAAAACCCTTTTCTCCATCTTCCCCGTAGTGGAAGCGGCCGATCGAACCTGGGTACGCGATCCTCCGCCCACCTTCCACCCATTCCTGGTGGCGGTGAATGTGCCCAAGCATGAACGCCTGCGCCTGCGCGCCGAATAGCGTTCCGGTCGTGAATTCATGGTCGAAGCCGGCCATTGGTACGCCGTGTTCGCTCATGCAGCCATAGACCGTGCCGTGCGAGACGCCAATGGTGGGGATCCCGGATTCGCGCGCGGCCCGGTTGCTGGGGGCAAAGCCGGCCAGCAGCACGCCTAGTTGCTCGCCGACGGCCACGGCTGCCGACGCCGCCCCGACCGTCGCGGCGACGGTCGCCTTGTTCACCGTCGGCACACAAGAGAACAGCGCCCGCATGATGCAGGGGAACTGATCGAAGCACCAGCCATCCGAGGCGATCCAGTTGCCTTCGCTTGATAATGCGACCTGTCCGATCCGGTCTGCGACATGCACCGGATAGCGGCCACCGAGCAGACGGAAAAGCGCCAGCGTGCCGGGTGGCTCATGCGAATAGGTCCCCTGCAGCATGAGGATAGGACAATGCTCGGCCAGGCGCCTGATGTTGCTGGCCAGACGCAGGACGGCCGGCGCATGCATGTCGAGCGCATGGTCGGTCGAATCGCCCGAAATCACGGCCGCATCGACCTTCATGCCAATTGCCCGGTCGATGGCATGACTGAAGCAGCGGTCGGCTTCCGCAAGATGCTTGCCGCTGTAGTGCAAATCGGAAAACTGCGCAATACGTATCATGATCAATCCTCCCCAAGTCGTATCAAGAAAATGGTTCACCTGTGTGCCGGCCGGCATGGCCGTGCGGCAAGCCGGCCTTCTACTGCGATCCCTACTTCAATTCGGCCTCGATCCACTCCTGGTATCCCTTCGGGTCGGTGCGCCAGCGTTCCAGCTCCTCCTGCGCCCGCCGGCGTCCGCCCGCGTTGATCTTCCACCCGCTTCCCCAGCGGTGGTTCGCGTACGCTTCATAGCGCGCCGTGTCGATGCCACTGGACAGCGCGGCCTCCATCACCTGTTCCAGGCTTGGCCCCGCGTCGCGTTCGACTCCGGGTGATTGCGTGCCAGCTTTGCGGCCGGAGGGCGCCCGCTCGCTCGCGCGCGCCGAATCCCTCCCCTGCCCGACTTGGGTAGCGTCGGCGACTGCGTCGCCGTCGGTGCCGGCATCCGTCGCAGCCGGCGATGGCGGCGTGTCTGCAATGAGCGATGTCGACGGGTCCTCAATATCGGTGAGCGCCTCGGGCGGACCTTCGAAGATCCGGCTCGCCGTGTGCGCGTTCAAGATCGCCGTTTCCTCGTCGTCGTTGGCGCGCAGCAGAGCGGTGACGTCGATTGGCGCTTCCAGTTCGATGATCCACTGCCTGACCCGCACCGCCCGCCCCGATTCGTCGATATGTGGCACGTCCATCAGCTTCTTGGTGAGGTAGAACGATGTCCGCTGGCTGTCGAGAAATCCCGATATCCGTCCGCCGCGCATGAAAGCGATGGTCTCGAATTTCTGGATCGCGGCGTTCAAGGCGTAAAAACTGTTTGTGTGCAGTTCGAAGGCACTGATCGACTTGATGCCCGGAATGAAGAAGATGAAGCGGCCCGACAGGTTGCACTGGCGCTGCTGGTATTCGGCGCAGTTTTCCGGGTCGCACAGTCCGCCGTTATCGCTGCGCAAAGTGGTCTTGCGACCGCCGAACACGCGGATCACGCGCCTGCCGGTGTCATTCATCGGCACCGGCGCAAAGCACTTGCAGTAGCGCACCCGACCGTCAGAGGCATATTCCGACCAGAATTTCCTTTCGTTCGCCCCCCAGGCGACCAATTCATGCGGCATCACGGACTGCCACATGTCGGAAGGAAAAACGACGGGAAACCGGTACAGTCGCTTGACGCCGTCGGCGCGTTCCTCGCCGTAGGTATCGAGGATCTGGCCCGCGATCTCGGGATTGGGGAAATCCTGCCCACGAACGGTGAACCAGGCCACGTTCTTCGGCACCAGCGGTGTTTTCAGGTTAGGCAGCGCCTCGCCTATGCATCTTTCGATCTGCTCGAAGGAGTGGCCGGCAGCGACGCCCTGGTCGTATATTTCCTTGGCTTGCGGATTGTCCGCCGCCTTCTTTGTCAGTACTTTGATGCCCGCGCGGATCTTGCCGCCGGTTGCGATGCGCGCCGGGCCGTTGCCCAGCAGCGTGGGCAACGGCGCAGCGTTGCCGTTGATGGATACAATTGCGTTCGCCATGGAAGCGCTCCTTCATGAAAAGCGAGACATCTCGCATATTCATGATCTCGTGCATCCGCTACGAATCAAGGGCGTACATTGACACCAATCGGACGCCGTCCGTCCGCCATGGCGTGTCGGTGTCGACCTACCGTCCGCAGCTAACGGTCCGGGAAGCCCCTTTTAGCCGCTGCCGGCAAGGCTGGCATGACGCCATCAGTGCGCCAGACCCATTCCGCACCGCCGCCCGACTTGAGCGACTTCTCCTTTAACCCGCGCTCCTTCGGCTCCATGAAAGCGCTCACGACATGCAAGGCCACAGGTGTGTCGCCAGCGTCCAACAGCAGCGCATTCGAAAATGACGCCGCGCTCTTGGCGTCGTAACGCAGCGGCTTCATGAATCGCCGCTGCTGCGCGACCAGCGCATCAACCAGGTCGATTTCATGGATGCCATCAACAGGAATCCATTGATCCGTGGTCAGCAGGAAGCTGGCCTTGTCGATCTGGTAGGTATGCTCGCGCTTCGCGTATATCAGGGCGCACATGACGACGCGCGGCTTGCGGGGCGTGTCCGCATCGCGCGCCTCGAACAGACTACCGTAGACCCGTTCAATGCGCTCCCATGCCTTGGTATTGACGAACAATGGTGCATCGGGCATGTGCTTGACCCATACCTTGCGCCCGAGTGGCGTCGCTTCGCTACACTTGAATTCGCCCAATACCAGCGCCATCTTGAATTGCGACTCGTCGTCGGGCGCCCGGAGCAACGCGAGCTTGTTGCGCCTGCGATCCGCAGTGCGCGACTTTGTAGCTTCGCTGAACGGTTCAGGCACATAGAGACGATCCGACAGGCGCACGCCTTTTGTCATCACGTCTTCGGCCGCTTCCATCAGATACCTGTGCAGCACACCCTGGTTGCGCTTGCCCTCCATCGCCGGCGTCCAGCGGTTCATCCCCGCGCGTTCGAACAGGAAGTGCATGACGGCGCGCAGGCTCATCCTGCGCCTCGGAACACTGACCTCGGAAGGCTCCTGCTGTTCGCCGCGCGCAATGCTCCGGCCGGGTATGCGGACCAGCGGAAAGTCAACGCGCAGTTCGACCGATACGGGGGAATGCTCGATGATCGATTCCCCCATCAGTTCCCCCAAGCCCGACTGGTGCAACTCGGATTCGTACGACGGACACGATGCGTGGTGCCTTGCTCCCGTCTCAGGCATGCGCTTGACCACGAACAGCCGGTGCCTGGCGACGTACATGTCGATTCCGCCCGGCACGCACATGCAGCGCGGACGCTCGGGTGTATCGTAGACGCGCGCGAGCGCCTCCTGCAAGCGCTCGTCGTCCGCCGAGAAGGTCACTCCCTTGATGAAGAAGCGTTGCTCATCCATGGACGGGTTCACACCAGTTCTCGCACGACCATGCGCAATGGCCGACGCATGTCCGGCAGGAGCTCCCTCACCGACTTCAGTTCGCTGATCCCCAGCACCACCCCGATCTGGTCCTCGGCGGCGCCGCGCTCGAGCAGGCGGGCGGCAACCGTGCGCCGCGCGTTCAGCGCCGACAGGCCCTCGAGGCCGATGCGCCGGAAGATCTTGCGGTAGGTGTCGAGGATGCCCCGGCAAAGGAACCGGGTCTGGCCCGGCTCGCCGTAGCTCACGATGTCGAACGGGGCGCCTGACTCGGTCAGAAACAGGCGGCTGTGGGGATCGAGGCCACGATAGCCGGCGGGTGCAGAAGTTGGCGCCGATGCAGGTGTCGCTGCCGCGGCAGTGCCAAAGCCGTGGCGCAGCCTGTCCGCCAGGTAGTCGTCGATGGCGGCAATGGCCCTCTGACTGGCAAAAAAGAGTGGTCTGGCACTGCGGTTGATCGCGACCTCCGCGCGCATCACCGACTCTTCCCTGACACTGCCATCAATGCACAGGTAATCCCGCACCTCCAGTCGCGCGATTTCGAGCGGACGCGCGCCGGTCGACAACAGCAAATAGAACAGCGCCGTGTCCCTGCGCGGACAGGCGCTGCGCGAGCGCGTTCTGCGAACAGCCAGTTCGATCTCCTGATCCGTCAATATCCGACCTGAAGGGGAACCATGTGACAGTGCTGGCGTGTACCGTTCAAGGGCCCACAGGACCGAGGCGCTGCATTTTCGCAGGCGCCGCACGAATCCCAAGCCATCCTGATTTAGCCCGTCGACGCCAACTTCCCGGTTCAATTTCAGCGCCAGGACTTTGATCCGCCGCTCGACCGCGGTGCGGGTGACACCGTGCTCCGCGCCGACGGCGTCGTAGGTTTTTCCGGCGACGACATCCTTGAGCATTGCAATCGATTTGAGAACTGAGTCGGATTCCATGGCGGTGCTTATACCTGTAGTCGAGGTAGCCCATGGTGAATTACTGGCCGCTTGCGGGCGAGCCAAAATCAAGCTGGAAAGCCGAGGCTTTCGGCATTAGTGATACCGTTCATGGCGCGCCCCCATCCCGGCTCTCGATGCCGGCGCCTGAACCGCCTTTTTCGACGATCCAGTTGCGAATATCTTCGGCGCGCCAGGCTGTCACTCGCGCAGACAGCTTGACAGGAGCCGGGAACGTCCCGGCGAGCACGCGGCGCCATAGCGTCGATTTTGAGATGGGTACAAAAGTCAGTACTTGCGTCTGGCGCAGGAAACCCGTGGTAGGGAGCATTGTTTGGATCTGTGCGTCGGATGCAATGCGCACTAGGTCGTTCTCTGCCAGTTCGGGCAGTGCCGGGCCTACGCCGTTGATGGTTATTATCTTGTTCACCATGGAAGCGCTCCTTCACGAAAAGCGAGGTATTTCGCACATTCATGATCTCCTGCATCCGCAGCACGTCAAGAACACACATTCGCTCAATCGGACGACGGCAGGCAGGCATGACGTTGCGAGTCTCGATTCGAGACTAAGGGCGCACCATGGCGGTGGATTCATCTGTAGTCGAGGTATCTAATTTTGAGCCCCCAGCGACTTGCGGGCGAGCCAAGGTCATGCTGCAGGGCCGCCGCTTTCTGCATTGGTGACACCGCTCACGGCGCCCCCTCATCGAGACTTTATGTGCCGGCGCCTGAACCACCTTTTTCGACGATCCAGTTCCGAATGTCCTCGGCCCGCCAGGCTGTCACTCGCGCGGACAGCTTGACGGGAGCAGGGAACGTCCCGGCGAGCACCCGGCGCCATAGGGTCGATTTGGAGATGGGTACGAAATTCAATACTTGCGCCTGCCGCAGAAAGCCAGTTTCAGGAAGGATTACATTGATTGGATTGCTCGTTGACATGATCGGCCCTAACACCGGCGCGCGCGCCGGACAGAAGTAGCTGACCTGCTCTGTCGCGATCATGCAAGGCCAGAAGTGCATGATCGTTAGGGAGTCGATACTTGAAACATACCGGAGACTCCCGGCCGGACGGTATGGATTGATGGACGAAAAATTGACTGAAGGCGCAGGACCACTGCTCAAACGGAATGGACAATTTGAGGATGCTGGCGAGAGGCGTTGGCGAGCTCGTGCGACTGCGCGTCAAGCTCACTAGGTGGGATGAATGCGGGCAGGTATCGACTGCGACGCCGCCAGATCTGACAGGGCGGATTGGGTACCGTTGGGCGCGACGCCCTTGACCGGGATGTCATGCGACCTGGCGAAAGAGTAAATCAGCAGGGAATTGTTTTCAAGGGTGGTTTTTACTTCGCCATGGCGAACACCGAAAGCCAATCTGCCGTTGGGGCGCTTCGGTTGGCGTCCGACTTCATGAACGGCTATCCGCCGCTCGCCGTGTCATGGCGGTAGACATCACATCATGTCGCTTGCGGCGCTCTGTTCACATCCTGCTGACAACGGCCCACAGCGATTGGCGATGCTGGGACAGCAGCTCGCGCACGGATTTTTTCTCGCTGATCCCCAGGATCTCGCCGATCTGCTCCTCGGTGGCGCCGCGCTCGCTCATTCTGACGGCGACCAGTCGCCGCACGCTGATTGGGGACACGCCCGGCAAGCCGATGCGCTGGAACATTTTTTGAAATACATCCAGAATACCGCGGCACAGGAAGCGCATCTGCCCGCGCTGGCCGTAACTGACGATATCAAATGGCGCGCCCTGCTCCGTCAAGAATAGTCGACTATGGGGATCGAGGCCGCGAAAGGCAGTATCGTCTTGGCTGCCGAAACCCCGCAGCAATCGATCGGCCAGGTAGCTATCAATCGATTCCTGCGATTTCGGACTGGCAAAACACAGCGTCCTGGCCTTCCGATTGACGGCCACGTCGCTGCGCATGATTGACGCGATGCGCACGCTGCCGTCAGCGTTCAAGTAATCGCGCACTTCGAGCCGCGCCACTTCCAGTGGGCGGGCGCCGGTCGTCAGCAACATGATGAGCAGGGCCACGTCGCGATCCGGGCAGGGACTGCGCATGCGCGTTTTCTGCAGCGCCAACTCGATGTCCGCATCGGTCAGCCGGCGTCCGACAGGTTTTTCCTGCGGCGTCTGTGGCGCCTGCGGCTCGTACCGCCGGATCGCATCGGCAATTTCGATCTTGCGGGCGCGGAGCCGCTGGACGAAAACGGGACCGTCCTGGTTGACCCCGTCTATCCCGACCTCGCGTGAGAGCATGAGCACCGCCGCCTTGATGCGGCGCTCCACAACCGTACGCGTTACGCCGTGTGCGGAAGCGACGGCATGATAAGGTTTTCCGTCGATCACGTCCTGGAGCATCGCAATTGACTGCATGATTGAATCGGTTTCCATTTCGAAAGCACTCTTTGCTGATGTTGCACCCGAGGCTCACGTTCGTTGCAGCCAGAAGCTCGACAAGATCGCCATGCACCAACTACTTTCGGCGGAGACCGGACTCGGATTGGTTTTGTTGGCGCGGCAACGCTTTGCGATGCCACTCCCTTGCTTCCATCAAAAATCTACTATTTGCCTCGTGTTGCGTTCTACCTCCGCCCGTCGACCGCCCTGATCAATCGATGGCAGTTCCGCCCTGTCGCCGGCTTCTGGAATAGGAATTCATACCATGAAGCATAATTATTTGACCAATTGTAGTTGCTCAACTGGTATTTTTCTAGCAAGTCAACGATCAAACCGCCGGTTTTTCTGGAAAAAAGCCTCTATTAAATGGCAACACAGCCCCTTGACTGAATATTATTAAAATGGTATTTGCGCGCAATGGCTCTGCATAAGTCGGTCGTAAGAGCGATGCGGGGTCCTGCCTGGTAGAACTCGGGCAGAATTCCGGCGCACAGTCCATTACTTAAATTGCAATTACCGGAGTCCAGTAGCCAATGCCCATGCCGAAGCCATTCTCTTCCAAGAACGAAATGGCGAAGTAGCGACCGTGGGTTTCGTGCAATTCGATGGCGACGGCGATCATTCGGGCAAGCATGTCCGATTGCGATGTACTGCGCCGAAAAATATGCTGACAAGAACGGCCCATGTGGCATTCCCCGCTCAAGCAATTGATTTGCATCAATTTTCCCCCTTCGATATGAATACACGTTGATGAATATCAATGATTCGTTCCACCGAGTCCGGCGGATTATTCCAATCCTTGGGCCGAAGCTTCCTCCGTGCTTTCGGATCGACCAAGCTCCGATGCCTGGCCCTGCGTTCCCATTGCATTCATGCGGCGTCGCAAGCCCGTGGCCAAATTGCGGGCGGCGACCGCCACCCCACGGACCGAACGTTTGAAGCCGGCACGCTGGATGTCGGCCTCGCGCGCCGTGATCACCTCATGGATCTCCAGCGTCTGCAGCAAGGGCATCACCTGGTCGAACTTGTTCAGAATTTCTAGGTATCGCCGTCCGGTCGATGAAATGATCCCGACCTCGATTTCCAGGGCTTTGGTGTCGTACGTGGCAAGGCTTGTAATGCCGTTGACCTTGAATAGTGCTTCCGCACCGTCGATCGCCTTGTTCAACTCCTCGGTGGCAACGGCAAGCCGGTCCCGCAGGACCGCTTCGACGCGTTCGACATCCTCATGCTTTAGCCTGGTGCGCGCGATGACCGAAACGAAATGGCTATTGAGCTGCAAGGTACTGAAGAAACGCACGAACAGGCGCTTGGCCTCGGCGCTCGTAAGATGGGTCATCAGCTTCACGCTGGCCTGCTCGACGCGGCGAAAATCCGCCTTCACCTCCTTCGCCAATATGCGTGCGTTCACCTCGCCCAGGTCCGTCACCGCGATTTTCGTGTCTGTCATGTTGCGCTCCTTAATGTGTTCCCACAGAACCCATGGTCGCGGCTCGCGTCGATACTCGCCATCAAAAATGGGGCACGGACGGGGGCCATTTCGGCACCAGCCCCGGTTCTGCTCCAAAACCATATTGACATCGCGGCAGAGTCGAACTAACTTGGCAACATGCAGCAGCTGGCCCTGCAAGCGATCCGGCAAGCCCCTCACCCCATGCGCCTGTCCATGGCGCGTCGTCCATAGTCCCTGTCGCCCATCGTCAGGAAGATTGCTTTCGAGGCTGGAATTTTTTCTGGCGCCGAAAGCTTTCTCGCGTCGGTAGCTGGCACACCGGAAAAACGGCTCTTGCCGTCATGCACTCAAGCCAGTCCAAGTAGCGCCGGTCTCCATGCCGGCTGTTCATCACCCCGTGGGGGCAATCGCCCCGTCTACGGCGGCATTGCCCCCATTTTCTTTTGGAGGCAATGATGCAGAGTTCACTTTCAGCACACGCGGCAAGGCAATTTCCCGATCCGGCTGCCGGACGCGGTCCTCCCTTTGCGGGCCAGTGCGCGTTGTTGACGATAGTCGATCCCGTTGACGGGGAAGCGATGCCATTCGACGACGCCGCGATTGGCGAATGGGAAGAGGAAGACATCGTGTTTCTACACTGGCGTCTTCTCAAGGAAGTGGGCGGACTGCGCGACCCGGCAACGCCCCTCGAAGAAAAGCTCGACACCTTGCGCTGGATTTTTACCGAGCGCGAGAAGGAGAGCCTGCCATTCTCGTTCGTCAACTGCCTCAAGGTTGTCGGCTGCAGCCCGCTGTCGCCCATGCCCTATTTCGGGCTATTGGACGCCGACGAGATTCGCAACGCCATTCGATGCCAGGTCAAGTGCTGGCTCAATGCGACGCTGATGCGATACCCGTCCTGGGTACGCGAGGCAGTGCTCAGAAATCCAACGTGGATCGAAAGTCGATTGTCGAAAAATCCGCAGTGGATCAATGAACAGATAAAGAAGCATAGCGTGCAAGGCGATTTGTTCGCCTGAACGGCCAGGTTCCAGTTCGCGCGGTACCGGACCGGTTCGATATATCGGTCGACTTTGGCCGACCGTGTCATCCATTCTTGCAACGATTTATCACTCAGGAGATCGCCATGTTCACCGCAACCCATAGCAAACCCAGGCGTGGCTCGATGGTTAACGTCCATGCCTCTGAAGACATTGAATTTTTGGTCAAGGAGAGCGAGGTCATCACCGGACGGCTCGGACGCAAGTTCGTCATTTCCGGCGCCGACCAGCTTGTGTACATGATCCAGTGGTATCCGGACGGTTATAAGGTGCAGCGTCTCGACCATGAGGGCAATGCCACAAGCACGCTCTACGTTCAGCCCGACGAACTCGGGTCGCACAGTCTCGGCGAAGCCTTGCGTGCCGGGCAGTTGTATACACCTCAAGTTCACCACTAAGTCTGTTCTTCCCCCAACGCGGGCCATTGCCCGCCTGGGGCAGTGTTCCGCCCATTTTTTGGAGCACTCACATGAACATTCAGATCCGCATCAATGAGGAAGGCGCACTGCGCAACCAGCGCTATGCCTTCACCGACAAGTTCACGCTCGTGTCCGAACTGATGCAAAATGCACGGCGCGCAGGCGCGCGGCGCATCGAGATCGCCTACGACGACGCGACGGGCATCCTGCGCGTTGTAGACGACGGCCGAGGAATCGCGGATTTTCAGAAACTGCTGACTTTTAACGAGTCCGGCTGGGACAATGAAATCCGCGATGAAGAACGCCCGTTTGGCATCGGCTTTTCGAAATGCCTGTATGCGGCCTCGCGCTGCATCGTCACGTCGCGCGACCGGAAGATCGATTTTCTGACAGGCGAAGCACTGGCCAGGAAACCGGTCGAGGTGCAAAGCATCGCGCCGCAGCCGTATACAACGGTGGAACTGCACGAGGTGCAGCTACCCGACTTGAATTTTCGGTTGCACGCGATGTGCAGTGGTTTTCCAGTCCGGATCTGGTTCAACGGCGTTGAACTGCCTCGCATTCACGCGGTCGATCAACTGCCGTTCATGAACACCAGCATCGGGCAGGTGTACCTGAGAGGCACGGGCGACGGGAACTACACGCGCAATACCCTGATGTTCCTGCAAGGGCTTTGCGTGGCTCGTCCATCGTTTTTTGAAGGCTTCCAGGTCAATGTCGTGCATCTCGATTCGAGGCAGTTTGTCGCCCGTCTCCCCGACCGCGACAAGCTCATCGATGAAGACGATCAGAAACAACGGGTCTATGCCTGCATGAAGTGGCTTTGGCGCCAAGCTCTGTGTGACGCGAAAAGCAGATTGGGCGCGGAAGAATTTGTCGAGGCGTTTTTCGACGTAATGCGCTACTGGCAGCATGTTGATCTCATCAACGACGTGCCCGTATTGCCCAGGTGCCTGACCCATCGCATCTCGGGCTATCCGATTCAGGAAGGCTACGAGGGCCGCTGCTACATCGCAGCGCCCGAGCACAGTGTGACGCGCGCGGAAGTGGTGGACGGCAGCGCGCATCTGGTCGATCTCGATAGTGTGAGCAGCGAAAACGTCGCCGGCTGGATGTTTGCCAAGGCACGGTCTTACACAGTCCTTTCGCCGCTGGAACTGCATCCGGAGCACTGGGTACACAGCCACATCGAAGTCATCGAGGAGGCGTCCGTCCGGGTCAAGGCGATCAAGGAGCAATGCAGGATGACGCTCGACGGACGTTGGGTCACATCGCAGGTCATTCTGTGCGACGCCGTCGAAATATCGATCGGCGCCGATTGTGTGACCGTCACCGACGTCGGCGTGTATTGCGACGGCGCGATCTTCATCCCACCTGGAGAGTGGACCGGCGAGGCGGTACGACAGGCGTCGGATTTCATCGATCCCGACAACCGCTTCGTCGAGGAAGACCGCGACGCCGATCGCACCGCGCTCGCGGACCTGGTCAAAAGGCTGCGTTCGGTCGATCCCCGGTCGACGCTCGCGTCGCTATTGCAGGCATTGAGGCTGGAAGATTACCCGCTTTTGCGTGGCAAAATCTTCCAGCTCCAGATCGGGCATGCGCACGGCAACCATGTGATCGAAGCCCTCCCCGCACCGGCGTCGCATGCGGCGATTGCGCAAGGGAGGCCATGATGGAAAGCCAAGCCTTCGAAGCACGCGTGGCCGAAATCAAGGGACGCGCCCACGGCCGCTGGAGTGAATTGCTGCCCATACTCGGCGTCGACAAGAAGATCCTCAACAAGCGCAATCAGCCATGCCCCCTTTGCGCCGGACATGACCGGTTTCAGTACACCGACAAATTCGGCGAGGGGAACTACCATTGTCGCGGATGCGGCCCCGGCGGCGGACTCAAACTGCTGCAGGGCGCACTGGGCTGGGATTTCGGCACGGTGTTGAGCAAGCTTGAGGAGTATGTCGGCCAAGTCGGCCACGGCGCTCCCGCCAGCCATCCATCGAACCAGAGAACGGTCGAACCGTCCGCGGACTGGATGAAGAAGCTGGCGAAGCGGATATGGAATGAGGCGCAACCGGTCACGCAGGGCGACGAAGTCGATCGCTATCTGCGCAACCGGGGCATTTCGCTCTGCACGTATCCGAAAGTGTTGCGGTATCACCCGGCCCTTGGCTTCTATGAAAAGGATGCATCGGGAGCTTCGCGCCATGTGGCCGAGTATCCGGCCATGCTTGCCTGTATCCAGGGCGCCGATGGGAATGCCGTCACGCTGCATCGCACCTACCTCACCGATGGCCACAAGGCCTTGCAGCACGAGGCAAAGAAGGTGCTATCGGCCGGAATTGGCGGCTCGGCCATCAGGTTGTTTGCCTTCGATGAAGAGTTGGCGATTGCGGAAGGCATCGAGACCGCACTGGCCGTGCACCTGAGTACCGGCAAGCCAGTCTGGGCGGCGATCAATGCGGGCAATATGGAAAAGCTGTGGTTGCCGGACTCGGTACACCGCATCCGCATCTATGCCGACAACGATGGCGACGCCCAGTTCGAGGGACAGGCCAGCGCATTCTCGCTGGCGCGACGCTTGACGAAGGAAGCCCATAGAAAGGGTTCCCGGCAGGTCGAGGTTTTCATCCCCCGGCATACGGGAGCCGACTGGGCCGATGTCTGGTGCTCGCGTATCGGGCACGTCGGGCAGGCGGCGTAGTTTCAAGGCGCGGTAGCGATACCGCGCCTGTTTTTCCGAACGAGGAATGAGCGAAACGTCTTTTCCGCGCGATCTCGGCGAGATCTCGTTGGAAAGATTTTTCGCTGGTTGCTGTCATACCAGGATGCACGCTTTGCGCGCATCGAAGACAGCCCTGCCATCACACGCGCGGTAAAACGCGCATAGCCGACTCGGAATATCGAGTCAATCATTGACCCCTGCGGGAACGTACATCCCGCCATGGGTCATGTCGTTTCCGCTTTTTCTTTGGAGTATTGCCATGAAAAACGGACGCTCTCTCATTAACCTCGCTCACGAACTCGAACGCCAGCTCGCGAGCAAGCGGGACATGATCGTGCCCTCTTCAATGATGCTCTGCCATACGGATGAGGGAGGCAAGTGCAAGATGATGATCGAAGAACCTGGCGGCGTTGGAAAATATGACATCACCAACCTCGCCCGCCGCCAGTTGGCGGAAAAGCTGAAGATTCCCTTCGCATACTTCGAACGCATGCGCGCGGAGCAACCTGGCCTGCTCGATCGGAACGTGAACACTTGGCTGCAGACCGATAGCGAACGGCGCATGATCCGTACGCTTGACGGTCAGGTGCGCGCGGTCCTGTCGGATCGTTACCGCCGGCTGGACAATTATGACCTGGCCGAGAACGTGTTGCCGATCTTGCAGAAGCTACCGGAAGTACGTTTTGAATCGGTCGAACTGACCGAGACAAAGATGTACATCAAGGTCATCACGCCGCGCACCCAGTTTGAAATGGCGCCAGGCGATATTGTGCAAGCCGGTATCGTGATCATGAATTCGGAAGTCGGTCACGGCACGCTGTCGGTCCAGCCACTGATTTATCGGCTAATTTGCAGCAACGGCTTGATCGCCGCCGATCACGGTCTGCGCAAGACCCACGTCGGGCGCATCTCGCAAACGGACGAGGAAGTGATCACCGTGTTCCGCGACGATACGCTGGCGGCCGACGATACGGCCTTCTTTCTCAAGGTACGCGACGTGGTCGAAGCGGCAGTATCCGAGGCAAGCTTCGTTCAAGTCGCGCAGAAGATGCAGCGAACGCTGGGCATCAAGTTGACGGGTGATCCGGTGAAGACCATCGAAGTGCTGGCCAACCGCTACGCCCTCAACGAGGTTGAGCGCGCCGGTGTCCTGCGCCACTTGATTGTCGATGGCGACCTGTCCGCCTATGGATTGGTCAATGCAGTGACCCACTACTCGCAGGACGTCGAGGACTACGACCGGGCCACAGAATTCGAGGCGCTTGGCGGGAAATTGATTGACCTGGCAGCCAGCGAGTGGAAGGGCTTGGCAGAAGCCGCATGAGAATCACGTTGAAGTGAAATTGGCATCCCGATTTCCGGGATGCCTTTTTTTCCTGCATCTGTTCCGTCCGAAAATGAAGAGCCTGGAGGCGCTCGTCAATCCTGTGCGAGGTCGCTACGCTTGAATCACCGCTTCCATACGTTGTATTTCGAGACGTGACAGTCCATGAAGTTGAGCCTCGTCGCGCCAGCAGGCAAGTGCGCCTCGCACCTCGCCGACGACGACTTTGGCGCGCGCCGCGCTCAATCGGTACATGTCGGCACAAGCGACAGCCGCCGGCAAGCTTGGCTGCGCGTTGTGTCCATCCAGGGTCAAGGCGTGGCTCGCCTTGCCTGGGCTCGGATTCATATCGTAGGCCGGAGAGAGACGCCAGCCGGTGGCTTCCCGGATGAAGCCGTGGTTGCGCATATGGTCGTCCCGGTTGCCGATTAATACGTTGAAAACCACGCGCCGGAACAATTGCTCCAGATCGGCATCGATATGGTTACGTGCCCCTTGGTCTTCGATGAACTCGACAAGGTCAAGATAGCTACCGCCAGGCTGCCCATCCCTGCGCTCGAGCAGCGTCATCGCGGAAGCGAACATCCTGCGGCTGTCGCCGCTGCGGTCGAAACGCTTGACGCAAAACGTGCGATAGCGCTCGCTCAACAGTTCAATGCGCGCTTCCGGTACGTCAATGCCCGCCCTGGCAGCGAGTGTATGGGCCACGAACTCCCATGCCCCGACGTCATAGCGATCCTCGCTGGCCGGGAATTTCGCGAACCACAGTTGACCATCATTATCGGTGAAGTTCGCCTTGGGCCGCGCACCGCCCAGGGAACTTCCGGGTGTGATCAACATGGCCAGCCATTTTTCGTACTCCGGCAATTTCTCGACACCAGGCTCTTCGATACGGCGGCTGATATGGGCCAGTTCGCCAAGACTTGTGACGGGCGGTGCCGCGTATGGGTGATTGTCCAGGAACGGGCCGTCGAGCCCTTTTCGGAAGCGCAGCGCGCCCATGCGCGTCAAGTCATGCACTCCCAGCAGGAAGTCCACTTCGTGCAGTTGGCGCATCTTGCGCCCTTCCCGCTCGGCCATTGCGGCTTCGCGCCGCTCCAGCAAGACCCTGCCCCACCGATCCGGCGCCGAGTCCATGAATACGCCAAAGGCCGGCATGTCGACTTCGGGATGCTGCTCCCCCGCCCACAGTTCGAGGCGCGGATCGAGCATGAAACTATTTCCGCTCTTGAGCCAGTCGCTGTCGTAGGCGAAACTGGCAGGCAACTCCAGACGTAAGGCGTCGCGGTACATGGTGCCGACGCGTGACTCCACCCCCAGGTCGGCGGCCCAGAGATAGACGTCATACGCGTCCCGTGTATCGTTAATCGGTTTCTTTGAGGCCATGGTTTTCAGTTTCACTTTCAGGCCCGGCTACCCTGGAAGGCACCGGGCGTCCGCGCGGCTTTCTGGCAACGGGCATCTTCAGGTCCTGCAGTTTGCGGCCGAGCTCGTCATCCTGCGCCACTTTGTCGAGATCCTTCTCGATGCCGAGGACGCGCAGCGCTCGCACATAGGTGCCCATGGCGATACTAGGATCGCCCTTTTCGAGACGATTGAGCGTATCGCGTGACACGTTCATCCGTTCGGCGAACAGGAGCGTGCTGATGCCGCGGCGCAGACGGGCTTCCCGCAGACGTTGGCCGAGTGCAGTCATCTGTTTTTCGATGGCTGGGAAGGGACGGGATGACGATATTTTCATGTCAGATATATTGGACAAAAGTTCTTAATTTGTCAAATTTATCGGACAAATATTTTATGAAATTACAAATATGTCCGATATCAACGACAAACAAGCGACAATTGTCTATTTTATCGGACAATCGTGACATTGACTTGATCTTGGGACGAAGGGCATTTGTGAAGTATATACTCCACAAATGCCATCCCACGATGTGGAAAATTGATCAATCAAATTATCGGTGCGGCGCAAGATCCCTATTCGTTGGCAGTTCCGTGGCGTATATATACGCCACGGGACTGCCCATAAATGCAGGGGAGCAAATCCAAGGCAAATCCAGGTGGCTCCACCAGGGACAAGCAAGCACATTAGCAAGTCGCGCATCCAGGCAAAGCGGTCGCGCCAGAAGAACCGTTCTAAGTCGCTCGCGCAGGCCTTCGTGTTGGTGATGACGCTGCAGTTGACGTCCTCCGTGCTTGCTCAGGACGATGAGTATATTAATCCGGACCGTCCCGGCATCGCCGATGGCAGCAAAGTCGTTGGCGCAGGTCGAGCCCAAATTGAGGCAGGTATCCAAAAGGAATTTCGACGGAGCGGCCCAGTCTCTGATCAAAGATTATTTGTTCCGGCGCTATTTCGCGTCGGCATAGACAGAAGATGGGAAGTACGTGTTGAGAGTAATACGTTCACTCTGCAAAATACATCCGGTCCCGAGAATGGTGAAAGTCAAGGCCACTGAACTGCCCCGATATTGATCGGTACGAAATACCAGTTCCTTGATTCGAATGAAGCAAGTCAACCTTCTCTATTCGTTCGAAAGCGAATGCATGATCGTCGGGCTAATACTTCGCATATCCGTGTGCATCCAGACTCCACGTTTGTAGCCCCTTCATAGAAACCCGCTCGACCGGCGCCGAGTCGTACGCGATTGCGGCCGCGGCGGCGCAGCCAGCCAAAGTCAATGATCGGTGCCAGTCGACAAATGCGGCCATCACGCGCGGCTTGAGCCACACGTCCCATGGATAGTCGAGCCCCTTCAATCCAACGTGTATTGTCTCGATCATGAATTTTAGCCGCCAGAGTGAGCGCTCATCATTGCAGGCGCGCGCGAAGCGTTTTATCAGGACGTTCTTGCCCGAAGCCTTCTTGGCCTCGAGTGTGATCAATTGCTGAATAATTTGCCCGACAAAGCGCGCGGTAAACATCGGAATCGGTGCCGCCAGCGGAATGATGGGTATCGAATCGGGCTTATCGACAAAGCAAGGGCCGAGCATCACGCTAGCGAGGCGTAGCCAATGTTCCGGAGCGAGACCGGCTTCGCAACGCACGCCGCGGGCCAGTTCGTAGACTTCGTCGAACGAGCGGCTACCTTTCGCGACGTTGGCACGAGTGCTGATTACCGCCAGATTGTGCAGCGCGTAAGCTCCGTCATTATTAATTCGGTCCACCGACCAATCGCTGTCCTGCATGGAGCCGTGCGTAAGCCGTATGCGCATAATGGGACACACGTCGACATCTATTCTCCTCAGCAATTCCGGTGTCACAGCCACGTCGAAAGCGCGCGCCCGCTCAAAGGCGCTCATGCGCAACTGCAACCACTTACGCGTAAAACGATCGGGAGATTCGCGGTCGATCCCTCGT
The DNA here is from genome assembly GCA_040388555.1 of Pseudomonadota bacterium. Classification (GTDB taxonomy): domain Bacteria; phylum Pseudomonadota; class Gammaproteobacteria; order Burkholderiales; family Burkholderiaceae_D; genus Telluria_A. The sequence continues at coordinate 100,151 of JAZKBP010000038.1, read as the reverse complement.
GCGCGCGCCTGGGCGTAACCCTCGACGACACTTTGCGCCAAGTTGCCGTTGTCCGACTGCCGACCGAAACGAAACAGATCATAGCCCAATTGTCGTCCGACTTCGGCACTCTCGACGCGTGATATTTCGACGGTCACGTCTACGCTCCTCTTAAGATTTAGTTGTATTGTTGCGTTGTATTGGATAGAAATCTATTCAAGCGTATTGCACCTGTTGTCTCCGTCGATCCAGAGCTTTCGCCTAGCGTGCAGCGCTACATCAAGGGCGGCGATCCATGTTCCCGCCATCGTGTCCATGGGGTGCACCTGAACGGCGGCGCCTCATGGACAGACCAAGACTTGCACTACCCGATCGGCATCGTCGTCCCGATATCCGTCGTGAAAATCCAACCCTTTCCCGGTTTGCCCGCCTGCGCGATCAGCGCCGCCAATTGCACAGCCAGGTCGTCTTCACAGACCAATTCCAGCTTCGCCTCGGCGACAACCGGCTCTGCAAGATCGATCGAATAATGTTGCTGGGATGGGTCGGCACCGGTATAGAGGCGCTGCACCATCGATACGGTCAGATGGTAGCAGCCGGTACCGTTGCTGATGTCGCACAGGCCAGAATTGCGCAGCGCCTCGGTAACGGAAGCGATGCGGTGCGGGTGAATGAATGCCTTGATCTGTTTCATGCCAGTCTCCTCTAACTTATTCTGCACCGCCCGACCCGGGCGGCGCAGCATTGCGATCAAGCCGCGCTGGCCCTCTTGTGCTCCTTGCGATTCTCCACCCATTCGTACAGCAGGGGTAGCAGCAGCAAGGTCAGGGCAGTCGATGTAAATAAACCGCCCACCACCACCGTGGCCAGTGGCCTCTGTGTCTCCGCGCCCACGCCGGATGACAACAACATCGGCACCAGACCGAAGATCGCGATCGATGCCGTCATCAAGACAGGGCGCAAGCGCAATGCCGCGCCCTGGCGCACGGCTTCCCGCACCGACAAGCCCAGATCGCGTTGCTCATTGAGAAATGAGACCAGCACGATCCCGTTCAGCATGGCGACACCAAACACGGCGATGAAGCCGATGGCGGACGGCACCGACAGGTACTGCCCCGTCACGAACAGGCCAATCAGGCCGCCAATGATGGCGAACGGCACATTGGCGATGATCAGCGTCGCGTAGGTCAGCGAATTGAACGCCGTGTACAGCAGGATGAAGATGAGGCCGATCGTCAACGGCACGATCAGGGCCAGCTTGGCCATCGCCCTTTGCTGGTTCTCAAAAGCGCCGCCCCATTCGATGACATAGCCTTCCGGCAGTTTTACCTGGGCGCTCAGCTTTGCTTGTGCTTCCTTCACGAAGCTGTCGACATCGCGGCCCTGCACATCCATCTGGATAACGGCATAGCGCTGCAGCTGTTCGTGGCGCACGAAGGAATAGCCTTCATCGAGTTCAACCTCGGCCACGCTGCCGAGCGGCACCAGTGCGCCGCTCTGGCTGCGGATTGGAATGCTCGAGATCGCCTGGACGCTGTCGCGGAACTCGGGTGCCAACCAGACCTGGACGTCGAAGCGCTTGGCGCCATCGATCAGCGTCGATACGGTTTTGCCCCCAATGCCAGCTTGGACCACATCGAGGACATCGTCGGCATTGATGCCGTAGCGGGCCGCCGCGTCACGGTTGACCCGGATTACCAGTTGCGGCTTGCCCTTGTTCGCTTCGAGCGACAAGTCGGCGGCGCCGGGCACTTTCTCGAGCACTTCCTTCATCTGGCCCGACAGGCGGTCCAAGGTATTGAGGTCCTCGCCATAGATCTTCAGTGCCAGCGTGGCGCGCACACCCGAGATCAATTCCTCGATCCGCATCTGGATCGGCTGGGTGGCGGCGATGACGGCCGTCGGCGCCGCCTTCTCCAGCGCCGCCTGCATGTCCTTGGTCAGATCGGGGATCGATATCTTCTTCGGCCAGCCGGACTGCGGCTTGAGGTTGACCAGCAATTCCATATAGTTGACATCGGCCGTTTCCCCTTTTTCTGCCCGTCCGATCATGGCAATGGCCGATTCGGTTTGTGGAAACTTCTTGAGCGTCGTCTCAAGCTGCTGCGAGATCCGGATCGATTCTTCCAGCGACGTCGACGGGATGGTGGTGACGCGGAACATGATGCCCCCCTCCTGCAACGACGGCATGAATTCCTTGCCGAGGAAGGGAATCAGGGCCAGCGAGGCGAGCAGCAGGACCACGGCGCCAGTGATCACTTTTTTCTTGCTGTCGAGTGCACGGTCAAGCATCGGCAAATACCATTGTTTGGCCTTGGCGACGATATAGGTATCCTTTTCCACCTTTGGTTTAAGGATCAGGGCCGACAGCACTGGCACCAGGGTCATGGTCAGCACCAGCGAGCCGACCATTGCAAAGGTGATCGTCAAGGCCATCGGCTTGAACATCTTGCCCTCCAGGCCGGTGAGCGAAAACAGCGGCAGGAACACGACGATGATGATCAGGATGGCGAACGCCACCGGGTTGATCACCTCGCGCGCCGCCTGCAGCATGATGTGGGTCTTGTTGACGGATTTGCCAGCGTGGAGAGACAGCAGGCGGAAACTATTCTCAACCATCACCACGGCGCCATCGACCATCATGCCGATGCCGACCGCCAGCCCGGCCAGCGACATCAGGTTGGCCGACAGCCCCCACTGCTGCATGAAGATGAAACTGATGAGCATTGCCAGCGGCAGGGCCACGATGACCACAATCGCCGAACGGACCTCGCCGAGGAACAGGTAGAGGATGATGGCCACCAGGATCGATCCTTCGACCAGGGCGCTTTCTGCCGTCCTTACCGCCTTGTCGACCAGATCGGTCCGGTCATAGACCGGCTTGATCGTCACGCCCTTCGGCAAGGCCTGCTGGGCGATGTCGAGCTTTCGCTTGACCACTTGCACCACGTTCTTGGCGTTCTCGCCCAAGCGCTGCAAGGCCATGCCGAGCACGACCTCCTTGCCATCCTTGGTCACGGCGCCGGAACGCAGCGCCGCGCCTTCCTTGATCTGCGCCACGTCGCGCACGTAAATCGGCGTGCCCTCACGCGTCGCCAGCACGATGCCGCCGATGTCGCGCACATTGGCGACCAAGCCGAGCCCGCGCACCAGGTACTGCTCCTGGCCGACATTCAAATACTGACCGCCCACCTGCCGGTTGTTGGCCGTGATGGTTTCCATCACGCTCTTCAGGCTCAGGCCGTACTTGATCAACTGGTTCGGATTGATCAGGACCTGGAATTGCTTTTCGTCCCCGCCCCAGGATGTGACATCGTCCACCCCCGGCGCGGTGCGCAGCTTCAGGCGTACATTCCAGTCATGCAGGGTGCGCATGTCCATCGTGGACAGCTTGGCGTCGGTCGACTCGATCGTGTACCAGAACACCTGTCCGAGGCCAGAACTGTTCGGCCCCATGGTCGGTTCGCCATATCCCTGCGGGATGCGTTCCTTGGCTTCAAGCAGTTTTTCACCGACCAGACGCCGCGCAAAATAGATGTCGACATTGTCCTTGAAGTTGACGCTGACGTAGGACAGGCCGAACAGGGACACCGAGCGGATCGCCTCAATGCCGGCCAGTCCGGCCATCGACGTTTCGATCGGCGTGGTCAGGAGTTTCTCGACGTCCTCGGCCGCCAGACCGGGCGATTCGGTGTAGATATTGACCTGGATCGGCGTCACGTCCGGGAAGGCATCGACTGGCAAGTCGCGCCACGCCCGGGCGCCCAGCAGGATGACCAGCAGGAAGGCCACGATCACCAGCACTTTGTAACGCAGCGAGAGATCGACAATATGATTGAGCATGATCGGTCCCTTAGTCGGCGCTGATTTGGGATTTGAGCATTTTTGCCTTGAGCGCATAGGCGCCGTGCACCACCACCGTCTCGCCCGCACGGATGCCTCCCTTGACCACCACCTGGCCGCGCAGCTTGTCGCCCAGCTCGACGGGTCGGGCAGCAAAGCCATGCCCGTCCTGGATGAAGGCGGTCGCCTGGCCCTGGATCAGCACGACGGCGTCTTGCGGCAGCAACAAGGCCTTGGCGACACCGGCGGTGCCGATCTGAGCGTTGGCGAACATGCCCAACTTGAGCTTGCCGTCGCCGTTGGACACATCCACGCGCGCCTTGATGGTGCGCGTCTCCTTGTCCATCACGCTGCTGATATAGGTAACCTTGCCTTGGAACACCTGGTCCGGATAGGCCGCCACCGTCACCGAGGCAGGCACGCCGAGCTTGACCTTGGCCAGGTCTTTTTCGAACAGGTCGGTCTCGATCCACACATTGGACATGTCCGCCACGGCGAACAGCGCCTTGTCTGGCTGCGCTAGTTCGCCCAGAACAGCCTTCTTCTCGACGACCGTGCCGTCGAACGGGGCCAGCACGGGAAACACCGACGGTTCGCCCGCTCGCTGCGCACTGTCGCCAATGCCCAGCGCATGGCGCCGTTCGCTGGCCGCGCGCAGTACGGCCCTTGTCTTGTCGGCGTCGGCCCGCGCGCGCAGATAATCCTTCTGCGGGATGATCTGGTCGGCAAACAGCTTCTCGGCACGCTGGACGGCGCTATTCGCCAAGGCCGCTTCCGTGGCGGCCTGCGCATAGAGGGACTGGGCCTCACCCGCTTCGACGCTATCGATCAGCGCCAGGGTCTGGCCTCGCATGACGCGATCACCCTGGCTGACCAGCACGCGGGCCACCTTGCCGGCAACGCGAGGCGCTATGCTGGCATAGCGGTCCTGGTTGGCGCCGATGGTTGCCGTGACGGCGATCTGCTCTCCCACCTCTTGTTCTTGCAGCAGCGCGGTCTTGATGCCCGCCGCCGCGACTTCTTCGCCTGACATCGCCAGTTCGGCCTCCCCTTTTTTCTCTGCGGATGCCTGTTCGGCAGCGGCGTGGGCAGTTCCCGAAGCAGCTTTGGCGGCGACATTGTCGGACGCGTCGGCGTGCGGCGCCGCTTCGCGCCGGCCGCAGGCGGTGACGAGGGTGGTGGCGAGTACGAGCGCGCCGATGGCGCGCATTTTTTGTAGGTTCATGATGGAAAATCCGTTCAGTGTTCTTGTATGTTCTTGTGTGTGTGGCGGGGCCCGGCCATTGCTATTTGGCGCTAGACGTCGCGAACCAGCCCGCGGCCTGACGCAATGCGATCTGCGTCATACGCTGTTCGGTCAGCGCATCGAGCATGTCGCGCCGGCCATCGAGCACCTGGCGGTTCACCAGCAGCAGTTGGACCAGGCTGATTTCGCCTGCTTGCAGCGCCTTGACCGAAAGGCGCTGGTTTTCCTCCAGCGCCGGCAGCACCGATGTCTGTAGGGCATCGACCCGGGCATTCAGGCTTTGAAATTGCGGCCACAGCGCCGCGATGCTGGCATGGCTGTTGCGCCGTTCCGTGTCTTGTTCGATCTGAGCCTGCGTCAGTTCGCTGGTGGCGCGGCCGACAGCGCCGGCGTTGCGCCGAAATAGCGGCAAGGGCAGCGACAGCGTGAGGCTTGTTAGGCGCTCGCGCGCCGCAGTCGGTCCTTCGCGCCCGTTCGAGAGCGCAAGGGTCAGGTCCGGAACCCGCGCCGCGCGCTCGAGCGACAGGCGGCTCTTGGCGGCCTGCTCCCGGTGCTCGAGTGCCCGCAGCAGGGGCCGTGCGGCGGCGCTTTGCTGCAACTGGGCCAGGGTATACGTCGCTTCGGTGACGGCGAGCGTGCCTGTCACAACCGGCAATTCACCTGTCGGCAATTGCAAGGTGGCGCCGAGTTCGGCGCGCGCCTGGGTCAATTGTTCCTGCAGCGAACCGATCTGGTTGCGCGCCCGAACCGCTTCGACTTTCGCCAGATTGCCATCGAGTCGGCTGTCTTCGCCGGCCGCGACCCGCTTCGCCGTCGAATTGGCCGTGTCCTCGATGATTTTCAGGGACGCCGATTCGGTGGCGATGCGCTCCTGGATCGATAACACGCGGACGAAGCGCTGTTCGACGTCGGCGCGAACTTGCAGCCGGGTCTCTTCGATTGAGGCTTCCAGCGCCTGCAACTGCTGCTCGGCAGCCTTGCGCCGCCATCCTTGCTGGCCTGCGATTTCGAACGTTTGCTCGAGCCCGATGGCCGCTTCGCGGCGCGTATCGGACGCCATGCCGGTCTGCGGGACGTCGCGCCGCACGCGTTCGACGGACAGGCGGGGGTTATTCCACAACAGGCCGCTGGCATCGGCCATCTCGCCTTCGGCGGCAGCGCGTTGCGCACGCGCCAGGCGCAGTGCCGCGTTGGCCTCTTCAGCCAACCTCCAAGATTGTTCGAGCGTGATCGGAGCGGCGGCCGGCGTGCCGGCTTGTGTTTGGCTAGCGCCGGATTCGGTCCCTCCGGCATCAGTGCCGGCATGAACCACGATAGGTGACAACAAGATTGCCGCGATAGCGAGCGGCACAATGACAGGGCGCATCGAATTCTCCAAGGAAACGAGGAATATTCGGCGAGCAACCGCGTGAACGCCATTTGCGCTCAGAAAAGAATAACGGTGTCGCCGGAACTAGATGGCGTGGCGCCAGTTGGGCCTGGAAGGAGCGTCGGAAATCGGGGATATGTAGCGGTGGGGTTCGAATGCGACCTGGGTCGCAGCGAAAGGAACCGGGAGGGAGGTGTGCGGCGTGGCGATGATATTGGCGCAGCAATGGTGGCAGTAGCCGCAATCGGCATCGACCATGCCGAGCTTGCTCTTGCTGGGCTGCTTGTCGCCAGATGCCTGGTGCTTGTGCTCGTGATGGCCGAGGTGTTGCGCCGCCTTGCCATTTTCATGCTCACAATAGCTGCTTGCCACCGCCCAGGACATCTGGAGTGGCAGCATCGTGATCAGGAAGATGAGGAAAAGGCGTTTCATGGATTCGTATTATACGATTAATGGTCCGCTTGTCGGCTTGATACGGCTGAAGGTGCGAGCGCGGCCGCCGCTGGCGCGCCGCGCAGCAGCCGCAATCCGTTGAACACCACGATCAGACTCGCCCCCATGTCGGCAAAAACGGCCATCCACAGCGTGGCCGTGCCCATGAAGGCGAGGACCAGGAACACGGCCTTGATGCCAAGCGCGATTGCAATGTTCTGTTTCAGTATGGCGCCGGCCTTGATGCTGAGCCGGACAAACTGCGGGATCTTGCGTAAGTCGTCATCCATCAGCGCCACATCGGCCGTTTCTAGCGCGGTGTCGGTGCCGGCGGCTCCCATGGCAAACCCAATGCTCGACTTGGCCAGCGCCGGCGCATCATTGATGCCATCGCCGACCATGCCGACGGTGCCATACCTGGCCAGCTCATCGTTGATCGCCGTTAGCTTGTCTTCGGGGAGGAGGTTGCCGCGCGCGTCGTCGATGCCGACGTCGTGCGCGATCGCCTTGGCCGTCAATTCGTTGTCGCCAGTGAGCATGAGGGTGCGGATGCCCAGGGCGTGCAATTGGACGATGGCTTCCCGGCTCGTTTCGCGCACCTTGTCGGCGACGCCAATGACGGCCAGCGGCGCAGTTTCGCTGCAGATGATGACGGCGGTCTTGCCGGCCGCTTCGAGCGTGTTCAAGCTCGCCTCGGTCGCGTCATTACAGATGCCCAACTCTTCAACCAAACGATGGTTGCCCAGGTAGTACCATTGATTGCCGACGCGTCCTTTCACGCCGCGCCCCGTAATAGCCTCGAAGTCTCCCACGTCGTTCAGGAGCTTTCCCTCTGCCTGCGCGCTCCAGTACGCGCTGACGGCCCTCGACACAGGGTGGTCCGAGCGCGCCGCCAGGGTGGCGGCCAATCTCAAACCCACGTCCTGTTCCGCGCCGAGGGCCAGGACGTCGGTTACCACCGGTTTGCCTTGGGTGATCGTACCCGTCTTGTCGAGCGCCAGCGACTTCAACTTGCGCCCCTCTTCGAGGTAGACACCTCCCTTGATCAGGATGCCCGCGCGGGCGGCCGCCGCCAGACCGCTCACGACCGTCACCGGAGTCGACACTACCAGGGCGCAGGGGCAGGCAATGACGAGCAGTACGAGCGCCTTGTAGATCCACAGCATCCAGGGCAGACCCAGCAGCAACGGCGGAACAATCGCGATGCCCAAGGCAAGCACGAACACTGCCGGCGTATAGACCTTCGCGAAACCGTCGACGAAGCGCTGGGTCGGCGCCCGGCTGCCCTGGGCATCCTCGACCGCACGAATGATGCGCGCGAGGGTCGAATCGGTTTGCACCGCAGTGACCCTGTATTCAAAGGAGCCTGTCTCATTGATCGTGCCCGCAAACACCTTGTCGCCGACCACCTTCCCCACGGGCATGCTCTCGCCGGTGATCGGCGCCTGGTTGACGGAGGACTGTCCCTTGGTCAGCTCGCCATCGAGCGCGATGCGCTCCCCAGGCCCGACCCGCGCCGTCATTCCAGCCGTGATCGCGCCGGCATCGGTGCCTTTCCAAGTACCGTCGGCTTGCAGGATGCTGGCCTGGTCCGGTGTCATCTCCATCAAGCCACGAATGGCGTTGCGTGCCCGATCTAGCGACAGCGCCTCGATCATTTCGGCCAGGGTGAACAGAACCATTACCATGGCCGCCTCCGGCCACTGCCCGATCGCGACAGCGCCAGTCACCGCGATCGCCATCAGCGCGTTGATATTGAGGTTCAGGTTTTTGAGGGCGATCCATCCTTTCCTGTACGTCCCAATGCCGCTCGCCGCAATCGCGCAAAGGGCCAGAACGATCACCGGCGCCGAATTGTCGGTCCCTGTGGTCCAGGCAATGGCTTCAGCCAGCACGGCGGCAAATGCGCCAAGACCAAGCAGCAACCACTTCTTGCGCGAATTCGGTGCCGGCGCGTCGCCCGTCCGTTCCGGGCCTGGCCCGCGCGCGAGCGGGACGGCGTGCATGCCGATCTTTTCCAGGGCCTGGACGATCGGATCGGATGAATCGAGCGTATGGGTGACCGAAAGTTTGCGCTGCATCAGGTTGAAATCGAGCCCGGTGACCCCGGCCATGCTCGACAAGCTATGTCGAATCAACGCCTCCTCGGTCGGGCAATCCATGTTATCGATCAAGAAGTCGACTTGCGCCGTGGCAGCCACCGTCCCGCGCGAACTTTCCTCTACTGCCGCCATCCCGAGCGCGCTCACTGCGGCGAGAATCGGCGCGATATCGGGCAAATGGTGGCGCACCGTAAGCCTGCGTTGCATCAAATTGAATTCGAGACTGTCTACTCCCGCCATCGCCTCGAGCTTCTTGCGTAGCAGCGACTCTTCGGTGGGGCAGTCCATCTGCTCAATCCGTAACACCAGTGAAGCTGCTTCGCGTTGCGGCAGCCCTTCCGGCATTGCACCATGAGAGTTCTGGCAACAATTCAATTCGTTACTTGCATGCATGAAACTTCCTTGTCCGGTGTATAGTCACCATTAAATACCCTGTAGTAGGTGTAGGGTCAAGCGAACTTGCGGAGCATCACGAAATGCCGTTGAATAATCATTTGAAAATCGGCGAACTGGCAGAAAACGCCGGGTGCCAGGTTGAAACCATTAGGTTTTACGAGCGCAAAGGTCTGCTGCCAGCGCCGCTCCGCTCCGAAGGCAACTATCGACTCTATGGCGAAGTGCATGTCGAACGCCTGCAGTTCATCCGGCATTGCCGCTCGCTTGACATGTCGCTTGAGGAGATCGCCATGCTGCTTGACTATCGGGACGCACCTGATCAGAACTGTGCAGGCGTCAACGCTGTGCTCGATAAGCACATTGGCCATGTCACCAACCGCATCAAGGAACTGAAAAACCTGCAAGCTCTGCTCAAGCAGTTGCGCAGCCAGTGTCAGTCCACCTTGTCAACTCGGGAATGCGGAATACTGCAGGGCTTATCGGAATCCGGCGACGCGCCCCCGACCAACCTCGGGTCGCACGCCGGCGGCTGCCACTGATCGGTTCAACATTTCCGTGCGTGGCCAGCAACTCAGTTACTTGCAAATTCTCACCCTCAGTGGATCAACAAAGTAATTCATTGCGATGGGTTGAACCACTGGATAATCTGAAGCCGCACCAATGATCATGAGGTGGGGAATTTCCCAATAAGCACACCACACAAAAAGTGCATAAAGAAATTATTCTTTATTACTTTTAGGTTTATGTGGCTCTTCTGGCCTTATCCCGGCTGTCCGCCATGCAGGTGCATTGAGTCTGATGCCACTTTATACTTCAGTCATCACACTGCGGCCATCATGCCCGGCTTGGTAGTGGATAGGGGAATGTAACCTGGCCAACGGGAACGCCGATCCGTCAATTCATCCTGCAGAATTTCAGAATACGGATGCAAGCACGCGCCTTCCCCAGCACCTTCAAGCCAAGGCGCTCGGCCGCCACGGAATTCTTGACAAGCGATGACTGGTATTTTTGGTTCGCGCAACTGAGCACCAGTCCTTCACCGATGCGGCTCTCGACATTGCGGACCATGACGCGTCCGTCGCATTCGACGACATAAATGCCATTGCCGACGATTTCCCGCGTTCCAAAATCGACAACAAGCATGTCGCCATCGTGGATGAGCGGCTCCATATCATCGCCCGGCATCTTCATCGGCGAGCACCCGGTCGCTGCAGCAGAGAGGTCTTGCACCATGGGGGCGATCCAGGTCGCGGCAGATGGGCCATCAACCGTTTGCATTTCCGGGCATGCTTCGATTGCAGGGAGATTCGACACCGTACGGTCCGGGGTGAGTCCGAGAAACCAGTTCGCATCGACCTTCAGTCCCTGACACAGCAGCGCGAACGATTCCAGGTCGGGCAGACCCGGCTTGATCGGGTCAATCCACCGCCTCGACGTCTGGGGAACGCGACCGGTCAACGCCGACAAATGGGCCAGCCTGGCGTCCTTTGGCACCATCGCCGCATCCAATGTGGCAATCAAGCGTTTTCGAAATCCATCGCCCACGCACAATTCCGCAGCCCCAGCTAAATCGCCATGCTCGTCCGCAGCAACGCGCCGCAGTCCGGCTTGATGGACAACATCCTGGTGTTGACGGCGCTCACCGGTTTCCATGTCCCTACTCCCTCTCGTTTTCTTATCGGATTCTGTATGGTCCGTTTTGGTTTTTTTTCGCCGCCCAGCAAAGCATGCCGAAATTGGAGCATTTGCTTGTGGCAATTGAAGAGTTCAGAGCATTTGCTCTTGACGATAACATTACCGAAAATATAAATTAAAGCACATGTGCAATCAAGCCATCAATCTTGAAGCACCCACTATTTATCTACATCAATCGTCTGCGTATGTTTGTTGCAAGGCGATCGTGTTGATGGAACCTGCCGAAAGGAAATGAGTCATGGGTGATGTGCAATTTTCCGATGTGCAACTTCAGAATTTATCCATGCTGATCACGATGAAGGACAGCATCAAGCATGACCTGGTCTCCGGATGCTGCAAGTTCGGCTTGCACGTCGACCAGGCCCGCTTCCTGAGCGATCTCACCTTCGATCAAATATTGCTCATGGTGGCCAATATCGGACATGAGTGCCTGTTCCCGCCGCGCCAGGATCTAATCTCCCTATTGACGCTGCCCGTTCCCCTCGCCGGGCCGATTACGTCGGTCCACCCGCCATACCAGACCCCATCCAAACCGAGCACCTTATTTCCCCGATGCTGCCGCGCGTCTTGAACGGCGGCCATCATGACAACAAATACGACTTGCGCCGAGCGCCATATCCGCGCGCTTGGCTTGGCGAAGGAATGCGCCTCGCTCGGCGCGCGCATCCGCACCATCGGCTATGTGACCGGCATGCCGCACGGGCAATTGGGCGACCTGTTTTTCCCCGACCGCCAGTTGGCTCCCCGTGGACGCCCGCCCGATTCCCCCGACTGGTATTACAACGCGAACTTGCTCAATCGGGCCGAAGCGTCGATCCTCGTATCGGTCTATCGCCGCGTTCGGGACCTTGGCTTCGGCCCGGCCGAAGCGCTCGTGGCTGCGTACAAACACTATCTGGCGGCTTGCCACATGGCTCCGCGTATCAATTTCGACCGCGCCTTCGACCTGGCCTCCCATATGGACGGCATTTGGCTGGTCCGGGCGGCGAGCTTTTCGCTTGTGACCTGCCCGGTCTGCACCAGCCAGTACGTCACCTCGATCGGCGTCCACCCGGTCGGCAATCACGCGTGCCCATTTTGCAAACTGGTCAAGCGCTACGGAAGCGACCCGCGTATCCAATCATCATTTCCAGTCAACGCGCTTCCTGACCCGAATGCACTTCAATTCGGCGTGCGCGCCCTGCCGAGGCAGCGGAAGTAGACGCTGATGTCGAAATCCCCATCGTAGGTCGTCCATTTCCATTGGTGGCGGACAGCGAGGTGCGCGAACATCAAGCATCCACCACCTTTCAAGCCAACCATGCGCGCCCTAGATCGCCTCCTGGGAAGTTTCGGTCTGCGGCGCGCGAACATGTCCGCCTCCGAAAATTTTTCCCCGCCAACGTCGGCGGCCAGCGGCGCTCAAGCGACGGTCTATCCGCCGGTCGACCCGGGCATTCCAGCCTTGACCGTCGACGAGTTGCTTGCCTCCCACATGGATCTGATCGAGCGCATCAAGGTCTGCTACGGCATGGACCGCTCTACCTTCGAACAGGAGCTGCTGTCGCTGATACGCCGCTACGCCGAATTCGTACACCTGCTGCCGGCGACACCGGACAATTACTTCAACGCACCTGGCGGGCTGCTGCGCATGGGACTGGAGACCGCGTTCTTCAGCCTGCAGGGCACGGACGGTTACATCTTTTCGGGGCGTTCGACGATCACGACGCGCCGTCATCTGGAACCGCGGTGGAGGCACGCGACCTTCATCGCGGGCCTGTGCAGCGAGATCCATCGCACCTTGTGCCATGTCATTGTCACCAACGAGCACGGCGACGAGTGGCAGCCATATCTGTTGCCGCTGGCAAGCTGGCTGTCCGGCCACCAGGTGACGCGCTTCTATCTGAAGTGGCTCCCCAACGTGCACGAGAGCCGCACGCTGGGCGTGTTCGCATTGCCCCATGTCGTGTCCGGGGAGATGCTGCAGCACCTCGCCACCGGCAATACCGTCGTCGTGCCGCATATGATGGCGAGTATCTCCGGCATGCCGATCTACCGCGACCGCAATATCCTGGACGACCTGGTACGCCGTTCGGTCGCGCTCGTCATCGATCGGTATTTGCAGGCGAGCGCGGATCGCTACGGGCAACCGCTACTTGGATCACACCTGGAGCGCTATCTGGTTGACGCGTTGCGCCGGCTTGTCGGGTCCAATTCGGCCTGGACCCCAAATGGCGAGAAATCGCGCGTCTGGTACGGCAGCGACGGCCTGTTTATCGTCTGGCCGAACGCGGCGACGGAAATACGCACCCTGCTCGAATCCGATCAGCTGCCCGGGATCCCCAAGGCGCCGGAAACGATGCTCGAGATCCTGATAGCGGCCGGCGTCTTCGAGCCACAAAATTCCGGCCAGAACACATGGCAGATCGCTCCGCCCGATCTCAAGACGGTGATCGAAGCCGTCAGGCTGTCGTCCCCGGCGATTCTGTTCGCCGGCCTCGATCCCGAACCCATGCCGCTTTCCGTTCCACTGATCTACTGTGCCGCAAGCGCCAACGCAGGCGCCGGCGCGGGCGCCGCACCGAACGCCGCAGCGCATTGTGGCCCCACGCTAGTCAGGACAGACCAGAAGCCTTCGCCGGCGCGCCAGCTCCCCTTGCCAATCGAGACGGAGCCGGCCCCGCATGAACCATCCCGTCCTGTTACAACGGTAGGCACGATCGGCGACATCGCAGCGTCAGCGAATCCGCCCCGCCCGACAAGTGCCCCTGCATCTGCCGCGGACAATCATGCGTCAGCGCGTCCAACATTCAAGCTCGAGGCTCCGATGCGCCTCATTCCGGTGGTACGCGACGCGCTCGCGCAAATCGTCGATACCTTGAATGACGCCAGTGCCGTGGCGGCCGCTCGAACCGTCTCGTCGGGCCTATTCGTCCCGCTTGCTGAATTCGAGCGGCGCAAGATCGAACCGTCGTTGGCATTGCGCGCATTGACCGACGTCGGAATGCTCGCGCATAGCCGCGCAGCCAAGGGTTCGCCATCACAGACCGCGACGCTCGATTTCGGCGGTGAAAAAAAGCTGGGACTGCTTATCCACCCACGCTACATCGCTGGACTTGACCCTGCCGATTTCAACACCGGGGACTAAGGCTGACATGCTGATTCGAAAATATGAGATGCCATGGCGCCGTGCCTACGAGGCCTATGCCGCGCTGGCCTGGTTCATCGCCCTGGCCTCCTCCGTCACCATCGCGGTTCGAGCGGCGCTGCCCGGACAATTCACTGGACCGCTCGCTGTCGCATGCATGTGGATGGTGATATGGCGCATGCATCAGGCACTGCGGATTCTGGTTGTGCGCGCGTCGCTATCGGGGCGGGCCATGCAGGTGCTGACCACCAAGGAACTCAAGACGCTATGCAGGCAGCCAGACCAGGTCTTCCTGGGCTTCGGCTTCGAATGGTTGCCGGTGCATTCCCAGCGCCTGTACGAACTATCAAAGGTGAATTTCCGCGACTATGCGGTGTCGCCGGTTTTGCTGCATTGTCTCGGCTACGAGGTGAATCCACAACCGGACAGCGAGATCGGGCTTCCCTACATTCACGGCGTCGAATCAAGGGAGCACGCGCTCTATCGTCCGCTGCAGAACTTCGAAGGTGGCACTCTGCTGGTCGGCACGACGCAGTCAGGCAAGGGGGTGGCGCTCGCCAATCTGGTCACGCAAGCGGTGCGGCGCGGCGATGTCGTGGTCGTGATCGATCCAAAAAATAGCCGCCGCCTGAAGAGGGCCGTGATGCGGGCCTGCGCCGACTACCGCGACGCCGACACCTTCCTTGAATTTCATCCGGCATTCCCCGAAACCGGCGTACGGCTCGACTTCACGTTCAACTGGCAAAAACCGACGGAGATCGCCTCGCGGATTCAATCGGTCATGCCTCCGGATACCGCCGGCGCCTTCAGCGCGTTCGGATGGGACGCCGTCAATGTCGTGGTCCAGGGCCTGGTCGATCTCGAGGAGCGGCCGAACCTGATGAAACTGACCAAGTACATCGAGGGCGGCATCGAACCGGTGCTGGAAGCGTCGTTGCGCCGCTTCTTCAATGGCGTCTATGGTTCGACCTGGCGCGATCAGCCGGAGATGAGAAAATTGCTGAGCGACGCCCAGCGTGGCAACCTGAAGAGGCCGTCGGAAGCGGCAAGCAACGACCTGCTCGCCTTCGTCGCCTTCTACGAGCATCACGTGCCGCAGAACCAGCACAACAAGGTCGTCGACTCGCAGGTGCGGACCTTCCGCCACAACCGGGAGCACTACCAGAAGATCACCGCGAACCTGTTGCCGATCCTGTCGATGCTCACCTCCGGCGACCTGGGGCTGAGCCTGTCGCCCGATCCATTCGACGCCGTCGACGTACGGCCGATCATGAATTTCGAAAAGATCGAGCGCGGCGGTCACGTCCTTTACATGTGCCTCGACTCATTGCCCGACCCGTCGGTGGCGTCGGCCATCGGCGCGCTGTCCCTGGCCGACCTGGCCGCGCGCGCGGGCATGCGCTACAACCTGGGCGGCTACCGGCGCATCTCGCTCTTCGTTGACGAGGTCTCAAACGTGATCAACCAGCCGCTGATCGAGATCCTCAACAAGGGCGCGGAGGGCGGCATTTTCACCACCTGCGCGATGCAGACGTTGGCCGATCTCGCCAAACGGCTCGGCAGCGAAGACGCCGCGCGCATGGCGCTTGGCAACCTCAACAACCTGATCGCGCTGAGATCCAAGGATCGACCGACGCAGGACTTCATCGTCGAGACCTTCGGCAAGACGGCCATTCACACGGTTCGCGTCGGCCTGAGCGAAGCGTCCGATGCCCACCTTGGCGACTTCACCTCGGTGTCCTCGGCCCAGTTGAGCGAAAGCATGGAAGAGTTGATCCCAGCCGACATTCTCGGCAAGCTCCCGAACCTGCAGTATTTCGCGTCGGTGTCGGGTGGCAGGATCATCAAGGGACGCTTCCCGATCCTCAATCCCGATTTCGACCGTTCTGCCTAGAGGCTCACGATGATCCGCCTCGTATCGACCGCATCACTTCTGGCGCTGCTCGTGCTGGTGCTGTATTTGCCATCGGCCTGCCCGCCGCAACGCTTCTTCGACCAGTTACGGATTGAAGCCCGGCTGAACGCCGAGTTTTGGGGGCGGGATCATGCGACGCGCATACTGGCGCGCATGCTCGATTTCCAGACCGCGACGAGCAAGGTGAGTCCCGTGCCTTCGATGAACCAGGCGCCATCCCCAGCGGGTGTCGATGCGGCGGTCGCCAGTGAGATGGTCCAGGTCAATCACCGCCTGTTCAACAATCCGTACTTTCGCTCGATCGACGCCCTGCTGGTACTGGCAACCTACCGGCTGTCCGCACTGCTCGAATGGATTCCCGTACTGCTGGTGCTGGTACTGGCCATCCTGATCGACGGATTTCTGGTGCGCCTCGTCAGATCCAAGGAATTCATCCAACACAGGCCGGAAATGTTCGCCTTGAGCGCTTGCGCGGCGATCATGACGGCTTGCGCGACAGTACTGGCGTTTGTACTTCCCATCACATTCCCTCCGCTGGCGCTTCCCTTCGTGCCGGTGGCGATAAGCATATTTGTCAGCCGAGCAGTGGCAAACTTCCATCGCAGATGAGCTATCGATTATTGAGCAATTTCCTCCAGCGTTGGCCTCAATGAGAACATACCAGTCAGCTTGGATGCTGCCGACTTCCGCGCTAACTCCACCTTCCCCATGCATTTCCGTGTCCGAGAGAGACCAAAGTATGGTCCTCGCGTTCGGAATTCCTGGCACGTTAATGGTGGTCCTTTCTCAGCCAAATCCCACGCAGTGCCGCTGCCATAGTTCCGTCTGAATCATTGGCCAACATGGACTTATTACTTCGATTAGGTATCCGCGGGAATGCAACGAATTCGCGTGAAATGATTTGCATGTCATCACCAATCACGAAGAAGCTGACCACATATTCGTCAGTACCGACCTGACGGATTTGAAATAGCGTGTGGCGTGGAACTGCTTCTGATTTGGCAAAGAGATCGCATCGTCGTCCCTTGTATATTCCAACAATTCGACACCACTCCACGGCGTTCGGAACTGTGCGAATTTCATGAACGATTAGCGGCGACCACCTCTCGCTCTGCCAAGCCGTGCTCGAAGCCACGAAAGGGAGCGGCCCCGCGCCAACACCAACGCGTATCCGTTTCGGCCCATCGGGAGATGTGCAAAGATGTTTTGGCCATGGTGGGCCAAGCTCGTCGAAGAATACTCGTCCGTTATCAGGCGAGCGAAAGAAATAAACCTTGGCGCCGCATACCGGGCACTTCGCGTTCGGTATGGTGTAGCTTTCAGCGTTGCAAAACTCTTTCAACGTGACATGGTCTGCACGACTACTCAACCTTCCTGGAGGATGATTTGGAGACCTGCCAAGGTGTCCCTCACCGCCCCAACCGCACGAGCAATCGACGGGATGATTCCAAGCGTTGCACATCCGTATCTCCTTCAAGCCATCAGACGTCCTTCGTTCGCCTTACGCAGCTACTCGTGTTCGGCGCCAATAGACCTTCACGTCGTCATTCCACTTGAGTCCGGCGGCGGCAACCGCAGCCGGAAGAATCCTTCGCATCCGTTCCAGATTCAGATTGGCGTCAACGAACCAGCCATCTATCAACTCCTTCGAATGCCCCAAGGCCCACGCCTCCGACTTCCCCGGAAACAAATCGCCCGGGCTCCTGGCCACGTAGGCGCGTTTGGTTCCGTACCGGCCCATGGCACCGGCCATGCTATCTCGTCGCTCTGGAAATTTCATCCACAGCGTCCGCAACAGACCCGCAAAAATATCAATATAGTTCCAATGTGTGACCATCATCATCTGAAACTCGAATCCAGGGCCTTTCATCGTCGCCACGCCTTCGGCGCCCGGTTGTGGAGCGGGGGGCAGAGCAATTTCAATTCTCAACGCATCCCGGTGCCCTTCGAGTGTTCTTAGCCAGCACAACGTCGTCTGCATGACCGACTCGACCTGCTCGAGTTCAATTTTAGCGCAGCGATGCCGTGTTGTTTGAATGTATGGCGTATCCATTATTTCCTCCAAAGGCGGCGCGTGCGATGGCCGATCGTGACCGTCTCTCCGCTGGTAGTTCTGACTTTGTAGGCATCGAACCATTCGGCAAGCCTTGCCACCGGACGACGCCCCAGGTCACGCTCCATGTTCCTGATGCTCCGCCTACTAAGGTAGACCGTGATTGCGCCATGTCCGTCATGCTCCTCCTGTCCATACAAGTCCAGAAGTTGGTCGACCATAGGCGGAATTCCCCGTTGCTGCGCCCTGATTCCAGCATGCTGGGTAAATCGGGCGGCGCCACTGAAATTAGTCGTGTCCATCACAAGTCTCCTTTTCGGCCAACATATCCAACTCCAAGAAAAGTGCATTTACGTCGCAGTTCATCAGCTCCCAGGACGCGTCGCTGATCGCCGTATTTAGCCCAAATAAGTTTGGCCCCTTCGGACCGAACGGGCCGTCAGCAAAATACGGCGCGGTGTAAAACGATCCTTCGTTGCAACTGCGGATCTGAAAAAATGGATCATGAAGATAGCCCCACGCATCGTCGAGTGGCTTGACACCGGCCTCAACCTTGTTCTCGTACGCGACGCCCAGGTAGTCGAGGTGTATCTTCTTTGCGACCAGGAAAAAAAGCACCCGATTAACAAAGGAGTCGCGGGCGATGTTTTTATCCTGCAGCACCCAGTCAATCCGCTCCACCACGGATTCGTCCAGTTCGAGAGTCAGCTTGACGCGATTAGGCAAACGTCGCTGCTGAATCGTCTCCCTCACCATGTCCGAGTTCCGAAATGTCACCTCGGTCGCCAGATTCTCGATTTCCCGCTTGAACAGATCGTTTAGGTAGGCATCGCGCTTGATATGAAGGGCTTTGAAGTCGCGTGCGATCACCGTCGCAAGTTGGCCCCAGAGCTGAACCATAATTCTTGTTTTTCCCGGCTTGCGCATGTTATTGACCTTGTTATTTGCTGTTGATTCCATTGTTGTCTCAATCAGCCCATATAACAATATGAGTAATGGCATATCGTCGATTTGCGCATTTACCGCCCATTTCATTGGGATGGCACATGGTCGTCTGGGGCTAGCCGTATTCCCCATGGTCGCGTCAAAAAACAATTGCAATGAAGTAATTCGCGACAATGATCGCCATTTCGACAAATCTCCCCAAGCAGTCCACCTTCGACCGCATACCGCGACGGCGCATGATCTGCGGACAAATTGTTCGACCGTCGCCCGGTTCGCGTCGGCCTGAACGAAGCATCCGATGCCCACCTTGGCGACTTCACCTCGATGTCCTCGGCCCAGCTGAGCGAAAGCATGGAGGAGTTGATCCCGGCCGACATTCTCGGCAAGCTCACGAACCTGCAATATTTTGCCTCCGTGTCGGGCGGCAGGATCATCAAGGGACGCTTCCCGATCCTAAATCCCGATTTCGACCGTTCGGCCTAGAGGCTCGCCCTGGCAAATTACCATCGACGCGTGTGAGCAGATGTCAATTCTTGCGCATTGCGTCCACCGCCTGTCACGCCGTCGTCGGGCACTTGGCGCGCACTTAGAGCTAATGTCGATTACCCAGTGGAATCGAGAGATTTTTGACTGGCGGACAATCAGCGACGAGATCGATCATACCGATACGACCTACCGGCTGCGAACTGCGGATGCAGAAAGAAAGACAAACGGGTGATGGTCAAGATCATTGTGAAATAGGATCATCCAAATGTTAAAGCGAACCGTAACTATCGACCTCGATTGCGAAGATTTCGAGAACCTTTCTGACGAGGATCTGCAATGCCTTGCGGTCAAAGCATTGAGCAGGTCACTTCGTCTGAAACTGGTCCGGCATCTGTCCGGAATCGAAAAGGTGAGGCAGGTCGCGCGATCGCGGGGAGGCGACTGTCTGTCGACGGTCTTTCTTGGATCAAGAGTGAAGCTCGAATGGATATGCGCGAAGGGCCACACCTGGTTGTCCGTACCAGCAAGTATCTGCACCGGCCGTTGGTGCCCCGTCTGCGCTAACGAGAGAACCCGTCTACCAGCGCTCAGTCCTGAGGAATACCTTAGTGAAATGAAACAGCATGCCAAAAGCAAGGGGGGTACCTTGTTGTCGAAAGCCTATATAAACACGCGGTCGAGACTGCAATGGAGATGCAATTTCCATCACGAAAGGTGGGCCTCCGCCTCAAGCATGAAGCAAGGAAGCTGGTGTCCATATTGCGCGTTTATTGCACATCGAAAAGGCGGCAGCAATCTGTAATGAGTCCATTTCAACCGGTGCGGCGTCCCATGGTAACCATCGTGATTGCCACTTCGAATACCTCACAGCGGCGAATCTCCATACCGAGGCTAAATCGCCGTGCGTGCAATTTTGATGTGGTGTCAACGTCAACGCGACGATATTGCTTTTCGCCACGTTTTACCGGATACTCAACCGCCTTCCGGCGCGCACCCGTCATGCGGTCGCGACGCCCCCGGTCGCCGCAGAAAAATGAACGCGTCCGGCAGTACGAAAGAGATCGAGGAGCAAGTCGTGGCATTTCCAGCATTTACACACGAGTATGTCTACGCAGCGGCGGACACGAAGAACAACGCCGACTCGATCAACCCGCCATCGGAATGGGCCATAGCTTTACCTCCCTCGTTTGCCGCGACCGATATGCTTGCCGACGCAGAAAGCGATCTGCCCTCACTGACCAAGGCGGAACTGGCCGAACTCTTGTTCGAGCATGTGGGCTTGAACAAGAGGGAAGCGAAAGACATGATTGAGACGTTTTTCGATGAAGTCTGCAGTGCGCTCGAGCGCGGGGAGTCGGTCAAGCTGTCGGGCTTCGGCAATTTCCAGTTACGGGACAAGTCCGCACGGCCGGGACGCAATCCGAAGACTGGTGAAACGGTTCCCATCGCGGCGCGGCGTGTCGTCACCTTCCATCCCAGCCAAAAACTCAAGGACATGGTCGATCAATGCGGCCCCTCGGGCCCTGGCTCCTGAACTTAGCGAATATCATGTTCCAATGCACGGTAGCTCGGCAGCACTTGCGTCAATTGCAGGTGTGGGCAGCGTCGTATAAGTTACACAGCATATGCAGTATTTCGCTCGGTTGGCCACGTCAACAATAGTCCGGAATTCGCAGAGGCTATCAATATCGTGGGGGTGAGCATTGTGGCGGCATCGGCACCCTGCTGGTTAGCTTGAATCGCTACATTCTGGCCGAAGTGGGCTACGTCGATGTCAGAGTACATGGCGCGCTTGCCCGAATGCCCGTAGCCCAGTCGAGAAGATCCCTCGGCGCGGATGGCGCAGGTTTGATCATGGCAAAATTAATCCAGCAACCCGTGGTATGAGCTTGGTCGTCGCTCTTACGCTTCTCGATCAGGTTTGCAATGAGCCTATCAGCCTGCATTGGAAAACGCTGGCGCCAAAATCCGACGGCCATGATGTCCGCAATGGCTTCGCGCCATTGGCCACTCGCGACTTGTTCCCCGACTTCCACGAAGCTCGAAACATTTTTAACCTGGGATCGTTCTGTCGGGGCCACCGATAACGTCGACACAACCTGCCCATCAAAACCATGGACATCGCGTGAAATGTCGAGGCAATGTCCCAATTCATGCACCATTACGCCTTGCGTCCAGCCGGTCGACAAGGTGCTATCCTTGATTCCCCAACTACCGAGCAAGCTCGATCGAAAAAAACTGAGATAGCAGTATCCATTGCCGACACTCATCGTGCCGACGGAGTTGTTGGGAAGGATCAAGGCCGTTTGTTTCCAACCCCAATTTGTCGAGCTGAGCACCACCGTAATATTGTAGTTTTCGCGCGCAAATTTCTGAATCATCGGGAGACCGTTCGGATCGTTTCGAAAAGCCGCTTGATCATTGTTAAATTCCAGCTTGGACCAGCCAATCGCAAACGGCGTGCAAATTATGACCGCCGCCGCAATAAGGATCGGCGCTATGACAGCGCCAACTATGTACCCGCGACGAAGGACGGCGCGAGTTTTTTGGTTCGCCAGTTCGGGCGGGGAAAGCCATCGACCGTTTCGAATTTCCCATACGCCGAGTGCGCCCAATGCTAGGAACACTACTGACCAAGACCACAAATTCCCTGCTCGGGCGAAGCCGGCGGCTAGGACGAAGGATCCTGCACCTGCCCATACCATGGGGGAGGCGGTGACATGAAACAGGCCTGTGTCCTGGCATTTTTGCATGTAGTTCCGCGCCTGTGCGGCGCCGTCGTCCGAAAGCGCCTTGCTAGCGACGAGTCCTTCTATAAAGCAATTGAGCCGATCCTTCCATCGCAACTGATTGCGGGTTGCCTCATCCTTGAGTGACGAAATCCAGGCCGATTCACGCGTGTCAACAGGCAGGTTGGCTGTCAAGAAATCAAAGAGAGCTAATACTGCGATCTTGTGCCGAACAGTCGTTGCGTTGAACCGACCAAGTTGAGTGTGCCACGCGTCGGACATTCGAGACATGAATTGCATAGAGAAATTCCTAAAATATTCTTGTGGATCGTGATGGCGCTCCTTCTACCACTAGGCCGGCGGAGGACGACATCGCCTGACCTCTAGCCATCCTGTTCATCGCCACTGGCCATTAGTCATGTTGGCCCGACCTGCAGCATCGATAGATCTTACAGACATTTGCTTCGTATAATTTCTTAATTCTAAATCATTGAGTTGCAGGCGCTGGCCAACGTCGCCGCCAAGGAAGTGTGGCCGTCATCAAGCACGTGCCGATCGCGCACGAGGGTCTGGCTTCGACGTGACGTTGCACTAGGCGAATTCGCGCATTGTCGGCGGCACCGGCGCATGGGCGTGGTAATGTAATACTGTTGACAAGGGATTTGATGCAGTCTTACAAGGAAATTCGATGTTCAACGGCAAACCAAAACGTGTAGCGCATCAAGCCTCTGTCGGCAATTCGACGGTTCGTTCGCTTCTTCGATTGGTCGGCCAGAAATATGACGAAAGTCGGGGATTCGATCGGTTCGGGAAGAATCTTAAGAGCGATATGGATAGGATCGTCACCTTCTTCGATGGTAATTGCTGCTACTGCGGAGAGGTCCTAAGCAGTGCTAATCTGGAAAAAGATCATCTCATCCCGATAAATATGGACCAGTGCGGTTTGCATGCCTGGGGCAACGTGGTTCCATGCTGTGCAAAATGCAACGACGAAAAGCATGGAACGCCATGGGAGGTGTATTGTAAGGGCGTTGAACGTAGATACGTCGAGCGCATTATCCAATTTCGCATCCATTACAAATATGACTTCGATTCGGCCAAGCTTGCTGCGGTAACTAAACGCTTGCATCGCGAAATCGGTGAGGAAATGGCTCACCGAGTATGGCAATCGTTGAATCAAATAATGAGCTGACTGGCATCGTCAACGCAATACGCTAGGCTACGCCGACACGCGAAGCTGGTCCATCGATTTGCCGGACGACACCCATTCCTTCACCCAGTTCGGCTGGCGACCACGCCCGGTCCATTGATGGGCGGACTGTTCTGGATGACGAAACTGCACAGCCACGCTGCCGGTTTTGATAGGGCCGCTCTTTCCGATCAAATCCTTGAGGGGCAAGCCGACACTACGGGCGATCGCAAGAATCTCCTCACGCGCTTTGGAAATTTCGAATTGCTGGCGCTTCACAATCTCCTTTGCGATGTTTTCTTGCAGCTTACGTAAATCGCCAACCGATAAATTCGATAATTCCATGAAAGCCTCCAAATGTGTGTGAAGAAGTAGTGTAGCGGGGATTGGCGGACGATACCAAAACATGCGATCTGGATTCCAATCAGCGGTGCAGTTTCGAACTGCGGACGATTCCTCACCCTACGGACGGGGCTACGGTACCTGAGTCAAGGCCAGCAGGAGGCTTGCCAGGTGCTGGCAATACACCAGTTTGGTAATAGGGGTCGCTGATCTTCCAATCTGCCAAATCAAGAAGGTATTGCCAGTAGTCCTCATCGCCGAACGCATAGCCCTGGCCGACAGTGAGGTCATAACTGATGACCTTTTCCACCAGCCCTTCCTGACCGACGATTCCACCGTAGCGCAGGATTTGACCATGGTTGGACTTTGGCACCTTCTGCTTCCCGAAGCGTGCCAGGCGCGCTGCCGTTTCATTGGGCGCCTCCTGCCGAGTCATGACCGTGCCATCAGCCCCGTTAATTGCGACGCGCTCGGGCACGTAGTGCCGCGAGAACGTGGCAAAGTCCGCTTGCTGCTCGGAATCGCCATTGTCGCTGCCATCGAAAGCGCTGGCCCCCGCGTCGAAGTCCGCGCCAACCACGGCTGGCGACGGCACCGTCGGTGCATTGATCCACACGCGCTCCTGCTGCCCTGGCGTGCTCTGGACACCGAACAGCCCTGCTATCTTGTCCGGAACAATATTCCAGAACCTGCTGGCGTGCTTGCCATCGTAAGTCTTTAGATAGTCGTTGCTAGTCTGCACAGGATTCCCGTCTGAGGTCTCCAAGCGTCCGCCATACTCGTTTGTCACCTCCTCGCGCACATTCATCTGGGTGTGGAAGTAACTAAACCAATAGTCCGTCCTGGCGCCCACTGCCGGAACATCACCGATGCCGCTGTTGCGGGCGAATACTCGCTGGTAGACGTTTGGCAGCGACTTGCTGCCCTTTGCAAGGATACGTTCCGGAATGCCGCGCCATCCGATCCCTTCGATTGCCGTAATACCGATCACCCGGTCGTGGGGGTTGAAGTTGACGAATACCTTGCCCCGATTATTGCGGCTGGCGTGCTCGCATTCATGCCACTTCTGGCCACCGTCGTTCACTTTGCCACTACCGATCTGCTGCTGCCAGTCATCCCTCTCAGGCTCATGATGCACATGCACCGTTGTGGCACCCTCTACACCTTCATGCCCGCACTTCTCGTTACATTCGTCGTCCTTGAAATTGCTGGCTGAGGCAATCTTGGCCGCAACTGCTTCGAATGTGCGAAGGCGTGCCTTGGGAGATTGGACATCCGACCAGCCGTTCGCCATCGCCATCCAATCGGTGATCTTGGCATCGAATGAATATGGCGCGCTGTTGAGAATCAGCGTGTCCGGCGCACGGCGGTGGACGTAGAGCATGGCGCACATGGCAATCATGTTGCCCTGGCTGTGAGCCACAACATTCAACGGCTCATTGGGAAAATCCTCTCGAATGGTGTCGACGAGGTTGGCCAGACGCCTTGCGGCATGGACGAAGTATGCGCGCGGCGGCGCATCTTGGAGCTGCCGTGTAATGTCAGTGTTGAGGCGTTGAAGGTCAATTACGCCGCCAAGCAAACTGCGCTTAAAGCCATCCTTCCAGAACTGGAGCAAGTTGTTTGTACCATTCTGGAACGGGCCGCCACCCCACGCGTTGTCCTCACCGTGGAAGATGCCAGGGTAGCGCTTCTCGTCGCCCGACTGAAGTTTGTAGCCCCAATAGAAAGGGATAACGGGCGATAAATACGGTTTCCCATTTCTAGATCGCGCGAACCTATGTTGCCGATCGCTTGCAGGCTCAAGCTCTTGAAGGCACTTCCGCCCCAATCGCTTATTCAGACCAACCGCAAGCTGTTTGGCCGCCTCTTGATACCATTCGCCTTCGGAATTCACCCCGTGAACAAAGATTACAATTCCAGGCATGAGGTGGGGAACCTCCATGACGTGGGTTCTAAGGTGCTCGGCATCGTTTTCTTCAGTCCTCAAATACCGGGCCTGAACCCATTGAGCCTTTCCTTTATTCGGACGAACAGGCTGAAGATTACTAAATTCACTCATCGGCCTACTCCTTATTGCTGGGACTGCAATTTGGTTGTATATCGACCGGCGCCTTTTTTGGCGCGGGGATGGTGAATCCGTCTTCTGAATGGCGCACCCAGTCGGGGCGTGCGATATTGTCTTTAGAAATATCGACAACATCAACCGAAAGCGTACCGATGTAGGCTGCAGAACCGGTCAAATGGACTCGCCCGTAGAGCAACGACACAGTACTCTTCCAATTCCGCCCACCATCTTGCGAGTAGAACAACCGAGCGGCGCATAAATCGCTGCCGGCGTCGCCGGTCTGACAACTTGAACCGCTGAGAATGATAGGTGCAACCAAATACTCATCATTGGCGGCGTCAATAACGAGCGTGCCCTTACTTACACGATCCCAGCCAGTCACATTGACGTGAATTCCGCGCGCTGTATCGGTGTAATACAGTCGCGCCCTCGCGCATGCCATGTCCTCTAGCGGCACCACCTCGAAATATCGGTGGCTGTCGATGCGGTATGCGACCTGCGGTGCGGCAATTGGCCCAGCGTATGGCGTAAAAGCGGGACTGGTGACGCAAGCCGCCAACAACAGGCCAGCCGCAGCCAGTGCGCACAAAGTCGGACTCTTCATATTTTCAACCTCTCCGTGACGCCCTTCGGATCTGTCTTCCCGCCCCCAGTCGATTCGCGCTCGCGCTTTACCTCATATGCCCTGCCGTCCAACGCTTCGTGAGTCTCACTGTCGATCAGCAAGATTCTATCAATATACTGTTCGGCTGCTTCTGGCGCGCCAGATGTGCTTGGTGCACTTGTGGGCATGGTGCCGGTTGTCCGAGCCATGCAGGCACTGGTGGCCGGAGATAGGGATGAAATCAGATGTGCTCCGCACTCGGTCACATCGCCGTGGTATGCGTAGTGCCTGCCTTCGTGTTTCGCGCCAGCCTTATCGGTCTTGATTGCAAAACTGCCTTTGCACTTCGGGCAAAACGTCATATCGCCTTCAAGCGCGGCGAACTGCCCCATTACCACCGTACCCGACGACGCGCCGGTGACTGTGCCGCCATGATCGGTTCGGTCATTTATGCGTACGACTCCGCGTCCATCGTGCTTCATGTGTCACCCGCTCCCTGATGCGCGATATGCGCTGCTTCATCATATTGTGTCGAACCAACTTTGGCAGAGTTGACGAAGCTCAAGCATTTGCTCAGCGGCAGCATCCAATGCCTCATTGCGTTTTCTCAATTGGTTCCGATGCGGTAGGACAATAATCGCCACTATGTTTGCACGTTCGGCGCGAGCATACCAACAGACACGAGAGACCACATGAAGCGGCACACAATCACGCTGGGCGCGTCGACGACGGCTGGCGGAAAAGTCATTTCTGCGAGTAGTCACGGCAGTATTAACGGCGTGGCCATCGCGCTTGAAGGCGACACGATATTTTGCAAGGGTTGCAAAGGGCCTGGCCGTATCGTCTGTGTTGGGCCACGTATCTCGGAGACTTGGAGCGGCAAACAGATCGCGCTTGAAAATGATTTATGCGCATGCGGATGTTCCCCACCGCCACGATTGGTGCCCAATCAAACCGTACGGTATCAAGTGCTGACAGGTGACGGGGACATGCCAATGCCCGTATCAGCCGGACACGCCGTCGATGATGCAAAAGGGATACCAACTGGACCGGCCACCCACGCCGACTTCACGGAACAATTCGTGCTGCTGAACGATGCTTCAGGCGAGCCACTTCCACGCGCAGCCTACACAATTGCGCGTTCAGCCAGCAAGGAGGAGTCCGGAACAACGAACGATGCTGGGCGAACTCATGTCTGACCGTACTGACTATTACGCCGATTTCGAACTGACAACTCTTGTCAGGCGCACTGAATCTGTCAAGGGTAATGAATGGTGCGAACCGCTATGGTTCAGGAGCGGTTGCGAGTCTGGCCTGGCGGTATTCGTATCGGCGCTGGACGCGGAAATCTATCGACTGGCGGCCGCCAAGCAGGGCCACATCGGTTGGGAACGCCTTCCCCTGTCGAATTTCGATCTGCTTGCCCATATCAAGGAAATGGGTGGCAGTCTTTCCTGCCGGATTGTCTTTGGGTTCGGTGCATCGCTGTCGAGGGAGCATTCCGCAGGCACCAGCGGCGCGCCCCGTCCGCTTTTGGTACCTGCACTGTTTGAGGTGGGGCCTGCTGTGGATCGTCCCATATCCTTTCAGTTCGAGGCCTGGATTTTCGAATTCATGCGCCAGCAATGGAGCCTCATCGGACCGGAGGATTATCCGGCCCAAGTGGAGGCCATGAACACTTCCTGTGACAGCGAATTGTCGCAGGCGGCAGCGCAGGCCATAAGCAGCATTGTCTTGCACGAGGCAGCGGATACCGACCACGACTGGTGCCTATTCTCACCCAGTACCGCCTCCTGGCATTTCGGCCCGACCGAGTTGAGGCAAGCTCAACACATACATTGAGCTGCAAGCACGCGAAAAGGCAGTTCCAATTCACGGTCTCCGATAAGCGACGTCCCACCCGAGCGTACGGCTATGACCGGAAGAGTTCGGGGATGCTGAACAAGTTATCAAACTCCCTGATCCGTTGTTGTCTTATGTCGCGAAGGACGCGCTCCCGTCGCAAGGCACTTTCCTTGTTTTCGCCGACATAAACAGTCTCCCTCATATGAATGCCAGAAGCTACGCTGTGCGTCCAGTGCAAAACAATATTCCAACCTTCTGGTTTGTTATGACTCGGCGCGACCTGCCACTTGCTGTTAGCCATGAAGAAGGAAAACCGTTCCTTGGCAAACTCGATCACCCCTCCATGATCGTCTTCGTCAAACCAATCAGTTATACGGCTCGGTTCGTCCCAGACTCTGCCATCCAGACAGAGCACCATCGGATGATCATGCGGCCCGCCCACATCAACAAAAGGACGTTCAAACCAATGCTGCAACTCCGATTCGCTGCGATTCCAGTTTGGCTTTCTATCCAATCGGGGCGCGCCGCGCAGACCCCGGTCCATTTCCGGCAGTGAAAAACTGGATATTGTCGTAGTGTCGCTGTCCGCCGCGCGCTGAAGATCGGTCCATCCTCCGTACCCTGCTTGAATGGCGAGGTGCTCAAGTGCGCTCTGATAAGCAACCCCTTCGCGCGCGATGGCCTTGGCAGCACGACGAATTTTCATTAACAGGGTCTTGGTGGCCGTCTGGCGACGAACCATTGCGGTGTCTTTTTCCATCTCGTTCTCCATTATTGTCGCAGAGATACGGTGGCCAGCTCACCGTCCCGCGACAGAGACGAGGTGTAAGTAAAATTGAAGTCATCTCGCCGATAGCGAGTTCCCAGAAGCTGGCAGGGGGCGAAGACCTTCGCCCGGCGCAAATATATCACAGGGAATTTATCATTCGCAATTGGATTTCGTTGGCCTAATCGCGAAACCCCGTCCGGGAGCGTCCCATTCTTTGCCGACATCGCTGCCAGCTGTCTGTAATCTGTTTCCTATCCGCCGTGCTTGCCACGGTTCGCAGCGATCAACTGGAAAGGGTCAGACAATATGGACACCACGATCCCAGGCAAGCAAAGAGAACCATTGCCGGCCTCCAAGGTGCACCAGGCAGACGACACGATCGAAATCCGCTTGTGGGTCGAAGAGCACGAATGGCTCTACGGCGTACACACGAATGCGAAGAATACCTCGCCGACATTCCGTTGCCCCGACCTGATCAGCGCATGCGTCGAAATTGTCCTGGCCGATACCGATGCGGCTGAACGTGTCTTCGCCTACCTGAGTACCGAACTCGTGCTGCGCCCCATTCATACACCGCGCCGCGTCGGCTCCCTATGGAAAGCTCAGCGCGACCTGTTGCAGGAACTGCAGCGCTCGCCATTGAATCGCCATCCGCATCCAAAATTCCAGCTCGACGAATTGACGACCACGTGCGTGGCCTTGAGCCGCAGGAGCGATCCGTCAGGCGAATCTGTCTTGCAGCAGTGCCGCATCAACTTGGCGGATCGCCTGGCCAGGAGCAAGGGAATTCATCGTAGCAACTGAACACGCGTACCGCGGACGCATCTGGTCCGCCGACCATTCCATCACCGACCCCGCCAAGGCCCCGACGGCCAAGGCTTGACCCGAACACGACTGTGGCCGGTCGCACCGGTCCCGATATGACGCCCGCAAACCCTGTGTGGCGCATCGGTCCTCGTTGGGGTGAGCCATGCGACATCTTCAAAACACTGGATTACTGCTTCTGCTGATCCTTCCCATGCATGCCTGGGCATGCTGGGACGCGGCTGCCGAGCGCTATCAGGTTCCAGCGCGGCTGCTCTACGCAATCGCCAAGGTGGAATCGAACCTCAATCCCCAAGCCCTCAACCGCTCCCACCTGCACCGGACGGGCACCTACGACATCGGGCTAATGCAAATCAACAGCTCGAACCTGCTCGCGCTCGCACCTTACGGTATCCGGGAGAGCGACCTTTCCGACGCCTGCACGAGCATCCACGTCGGGGCCTGGCTGCTCTCGCGCAGTTTCGAACGCCACGGCGCCACTTGGGCCGGCGTCGGCGCCTATAACGCCGCGTGCACTCAACTCAAGGGCTCGGCGTGCCAACAGGCTCGCGCCAAGTACGCGTGGCTGGTCTATCGCCAACTGCCGCCGCGCCAACTGCAGTTGGCGCAATCGACCTTGACTGCAGCAGCCGCGCAGGGAGATCGCCGGCTCGCATCGACCAGCGCCGCTGCCGCTCGCGCCGCAAAGGTGGTGCAATGATGAAGCGCACTGTCCGGGCAATTTCACTTGCAGGCATCACAGCGGGAAGCGCACTGCTGCTTGCCTCATGCGCGCTGCTCCTGCCGCAACGACTCGACGTCGGCGCCAAGCGGAATCCTTCCGACGGTTCAAGCCGTCATATTGTCCAAACGGGTTTCGGCAGCTTGGCCACGTATGGTGTGTGCTTTGATCCGGCCTGTCCCGCCATTAGCCAAAAGACGCTGGCCATCGTCGCCGACAACAGGACAACGCCGACACAGGACACTGGCGCTTCCGCTGCACCAGCGCTGCAGCCGGCAAATCAGACCCAATCATCCGCGCCGACGGAACCAAGCAGCAGCAATCCTGCCGTACGCGCCGCTGTCCTCGACCATCACGTGATCGTCCGGTTCCAGTCGGGCAGCGACTTGCTCGCCCAGTCGGGCAAGGACGCACTCGACAAGACGCTGCACCTCGCGCTCAAGGCCAGTCGCATTGTCATCCATGGCCGCACCGACAGCGTCGGCCCCGACGCCCCCAATCGAGCACTCGCCCTGGCGCGCGCCCTCAGTGTGCGCGACTACCTGCGCGAACGCGAGCCAACGATCCCCGCAGACATGATCCTCGACGCCAAGGGGCTCTGCTGCTTCGTCGCATCCAACGACACGCCAAAAGGCCGTCAGCAGAACCGGCGTGTCGAGATCGTCTTCAGCGTTCCCGAGCGGGTGGCGCCATGACGTCTTTCCATACACCCGCTCACCTGTTCGACCTTTCCTAACTTACTTTTACTGGAGGCATTCATGAGTATCGCTTTAATCAAGGCATCGCCCACCCCATCGGCTCCGCGCTCGCATGCGGGGCGCAAGCCGATGACCGTCGTCGCGCTGCTGTTGACGCTCGTCGTCGGTCTGTGCGCCGCTTTCCCCGGCTATGCGCTGGACCTGGTGGCCTTTTCCGGCATTACCGGTCCGATGACGTCGGCACTGACGCAGATCTCGGCACTGGGGCCCGCCATCAAGGCCCTGGTCGGCTTCGTCGGCTTCGTCGTCGCGCTCATTTCCCTGTCGGCGCTGCGCAACTTCGGACCGGTCCTGTTCTACGTCGGCCTGGCGATCTTCGCCGCGGTCGGCCTCGTGATCGCGGGCGCGATCATGGGCGCGGTGCTCTGACCATCTGCGTCTCGACCAGCGGGAGAATCGCATGCAGACAGATACCTACATTCCACGCCGTCTCGACGACCAGTGGAAACTCGGATTCTGGGATGCCGACGTGGCTGCCCCGATCCTGTTCTGTTTCATCCTTGGCTATCTGTCCGGATCGAAGATGTCGTTCGCCTTCTGCATGGCGATCGGCATCTTCGTCTCTCGCTGGCTGTCCCGCATCAAGGCCGATAAACATCCCGCCTTCGCGATGCACTGGATCTATTGGGCACTGCCGCCCACGCCTCTGACCGCGATGCGCGCCACTCCTCCGTCCCACCTGCGCCGCATGGTCGGCTAAACCGGATTGGAATTCGACATGGACTTTGCCAAACTCGACAACGACATCAAGGAGATGCGGCGCCGCAATCGCGGCCTCGGCCTGTCCGTCGGCGGCCTGATCACGGCCCTGCTCGCCTGCCTCGTCATCATCCTCAACCTGATCGGCACGGAGCGCACGATCGTGGTGCCGCCCTCGATCGACAAGACGTTCTGGGTCACCAAGGATCGCGCCAGCCACGAGTACCTGGAGCAAATGGGCAGCTTCATCGCCTGGCTGATCCTCGACGTCACTCCCACCTCGATCGACTGGAAGAAGGACGTTCTGCTCAACTACGTCGCCCCCGACCAGCATGGCGCCATGAAGTCGCGGCAGGAGGTCGAAGCCGAACGCCTGAAGCGCATCAACGCCAGCACATCGTTCCTGCCGCAACAACTCGTGGCCAATGAGACGAACCAGTCGGTGGTCGTTCGAGGGCGGCTGCGCACCCAGGTCAACGGTCAGGAAACCGCGTTGGAAACGAAAGCCTACCTCGCCGAATTCCAGTACATGGGCGGGCGCATTCACCTGAAAGCCTTCAAGGAATATCACAATGAATAACAAACCATGGATTCCACCGCTGCTCGCCGCGCAGCTTGCACTCGCAGTGCTATCGGCATCATCCGCGCATGCCAGTCAAGTCATCGACGCGCGCGATGGCGTGACGATTGAAGCCGTCATCGCGAGTCGTGAGTCGACCCGCATCCGGATCGACAATGCGCCGATCACAGATGTCTTCGGCAATCTTTATTCAAGCAACTGCGCGCCGCCAGCCTCGGGAGTCGCCGCAGCACCATCGCCGATCGCGCCCGCCATCAACCCAGCCGGCGAGATTGTGCTCGAGTGCGACCGTGACAAGGGCGAGATCTATGTGCGTCCGGTCGGCAATTCGAACAAGCCGATCAATCTATTCGTGGCGTCGGCGAATGCCACTTACACCCTGCTGCTGCGCCGCTCCGACACGCCTTCCGACACGATCGTCATACGCGACAAGACGGCGCGCCGGCTGGACGGCGATCCTACCAAAGCAGGGCAAGGCCCCCTGGGCACGTCCGCCAACCATGTGCGAGCAATGAAGGCGCTCCTGGTTGGCATGGCAACGGAGCGCCCCGCGCCGGAAGTGCGCGTGGAGGACATCAACCGGCCCATCCAGCTTTGGAGCGAAGTCAGGTTGCTGCTTACGCGCAGCTACGCAGCGCGCGGCCTGGTGGGCGAAAAATATCTGCTGACCAATGTAAGCGGACAGACGATGGTCCTGAGCGAGCAGGAGTTCGACCGGGCCGAGGGACAAGTCGTCGGCGTCGCCATCGACAACCTCAATCTGCGCCCGGGCGACAGCACCTTTGTATATGTGATCCGGATCGGGAGCTGAGCATGGGCACATTCGACAAACTCAGGAGTGCGATCGAGAGGCTCACGCCGAAGCAGCGCCAGTACGCCGCGCTCGCGGCCATCATGGGCTGCGGCATCGGGGCACTGTGGGCGGTGTTCTCGTTTAATGGCGGCGACGGCAAACCGGCCAGCTCGCGGCCATCGAACTCGACCGGGGCGGCAGCCCCGACCAATATCGGCGTGATGGCCCCGGGCCAGCAGGTCAATCCGGTGGACCAGTGGGTCGGTACCGCCGGGCGCAAGCTGGCGCAATACGAGAACGAACGCGACGAGCAGTCCCGCTTCAACCGGGATCGCAAGGATTTCGAAGACAGGACGATGCAGCGCTTTGGCGACCTGGAACAGCGCCTGACCAGTGCATCCCAGGCCAAGACCGCCATGCCGGCGCCAATGCCGCCTCCGGCAACGCCGATTGTGCCGATTGCGCCGCCATCGTATCCGCCGCCCGGCGCATTGCAAACCAAGCTGCCCCCGCCGCCCGGAACTGGTATCCCCGCTGGCACCATGCCGCCCGGGACGCCAGCCGACGGCGCTGACCCGCTGGTGCCGGGCTTGGTACCGGGACTCGTGCACGCGTCAATGTTCGAGCCCGGCAAGGCGCCAGCATCCCGTGCCCAGGCTGTGGCAGGCGCGAGCGGCGATGGCGCCAATGCCGATTCGATCGAGACCTTCCTGCCGGTCAGTTTCACGCGCGGCACGCTGCTCGGCGGGCTCGATGCGCCCACCGGCGGACAGTCGCAATCGAACCCGCACCCGGTATTGATCCGGCTATCCGACAACTCTGTCCTGCCCAACGGCTACAGAGCCGAGTACCGCGAATGCTTCGTGATCGCCGCCGGCTATGGCGACATCAGTTCCGAACGCGCCTACCTGCGCACCGAAAACATGTCCTGCGTGCGCGATGACGGCTCCACGCTGGAGGTAAGGATACAGGGCAGCATCTACGGCGAGGACGGCAAGGTCGGCATGCGCGGACGGCTCGTCACCAAGCAGGGACAGATGCTAGCGAACGCGCTGCTGGCGGGCGTCGCCAGCGGCATCGGCCAGGGCCTGGCGACATCCGCCACGACCACCAGCACCTCGCCGCTCGGCACCATCGCCAGCGCTTCCGGCATGGATGCCTACCGCGCCGGAGTGGGCACCGGTGTCGGGCATGCGCTCGACCGGCTGGCCCAGTACTACATCAAGCTCGCCGAGCAGACCTTCCCTGTCGTCGAGATCGACGCTGGGCGCGAGATCGACGTCGTCATCACCAAGGGCGTTCGCATCGATGCGCCGCAACGGCCGCGAACGGGGCGCGCTTCGAATCTCGCCGCCTCCCGCCCCATCCTTGACAACAGCGCGCTGAAGGAGTCCCGCGATGAAAACTACTGATGCCGGCATGAAAAGCATGGCAATCGCCCTGCCTTGCCTGCTCGCCCTTTGCGTTGGCGCCAGCGCGGCGCCGCCAAGCGCGGACGAGACACGCCTGCTCGCCGCGTTGCGCCAGGCCCATCCCGCCACCACGTTCACCAGCATCGCGCGCACGCCGATTCCCGGCCTGTACGAGGTGTGGATGGGGCCCAACGTGGCCTTCGTATCGGACAAGAATCCGCGCTACCTGGTCTTCGGGCGCGTATTTGACACGAAGAACATGACCGACCTGACCGGGCCGAAGCTGGCGAAGGCCGAGCAGGCGCACGCGGGAACCGACACCCATGCCACGGGACCGACCTTGCCGATCGAACAGTTCCCGCTGCCTGACGCCATCAAGACAGTGCATGGCGATGGCGGCGACGCACACCGCGCCATTGTCGTTTTCAGCGACCCGGCCTGCCCGTACTGCAAGCGGCTGGAATCTGAATTGGCCAGGCTCGACAACGTTACCGTCTATACCTTTCTCGTGCCGTTCCAGGGCTACCCGCTGCCGACCGCGATCTGGTGCGCTGCCGACAGACAGAAGGCCTGGCGTGACACGATGCTGGGCAGCGATATATCCGCAGCGAGCGCGCCGCTCGCCGCTCCCGCCCAATCGGCGTCATTGGATTCGATGGCGCCCCCACCGACATGCGCGCATCCGCTCGACACCAATCTTGCCCTTGCCAAGCGTCTGGCGGTCCATGGCACGCCCACGATCTTTCTCGCGAACGGCCGCCGAATCGACGGCTACGCCGAGGCGAAGGAGATCGAATCCCGTATCGCGGACCGGGCGCAACCCAACACGACCGCGTCACAGAAAGAGGAAGCCGCCCAATGAAATTCACTCTCCATACTGCGGGAATGGCGCGCGCGCTGCTCATCCTCTCCGTCTTGCTGCTGTCGGCCTGCGTCAATATGAGCGGCGTGGGCGGCGCGACCGAATACAGCTGCAAAGCTCCCAAAGGCGTGCAGTGCGATTCGGTGTCGGGCAACTACTTCAACGCGATCCAGAACAATCTGCCCGCCCAACGGCGGCAGCGGGGCGCGACTGCCACCGCACGCGATGGCGTTGCCCTCGTTGTGCGAGGCCCTGACGGCGCGCCGACACCTTCGGCTACGCAAGGTGCAACAGGACGGCCCTTGGCCGGGGTGACGGCAATGAACGCGGGCGGCGAGTCTCTGCGATCCCAGGCTCGCGTGCTGCGTCTCTGGTTCAAGCCTTGGGAAGACCTCGACCATGACCTCTATGACCAGGGCTACGTCTATGTGCAGATCGACGGCGGCAACTGGCTGATCGACCATGCGCAGCAACGCATCCGCGACGCCTACGCGCCAATTCGCCCTCCCCGTCCGTCGGGAACCCGCGCCAGCGCACCCGACAAGACGCGCTACCCGGGTGCTGGCGGGCCCAATGGGACCGGCTCCACAGACGGCAACGCCAATCCTGTGGCGGCCCCCTTCCCGTCCCCCGCTCAGGCAATGCCTGGCCCCAGCGGCCCCGGTGAAGAGCGCCAATAACCCGACCAACAAGGAGACCAATATGTTTGAATCCATGCGCGCCGGCTTGCTCGGCGGCGGCAACGGCAGTGGCGGCTTTTTCGGCCTGGGTGGACGCGACGATTCGCCTGCGGAGCAATTCGCAAGCTGGCTGCCCTACTCCGCCTATATCGGCAGCGATGACATCTTCGTCAACCGCGACGGTCTCGGTTTCATGCTCGAGGTGATGCCGCAATCGGGCGCCGACGAGCGGATGGTCGAAGTGCTCGTCTCGCTGTATTCGACATGTCCGAAAGGCGCGGGCATCCAGTTCCACCTGTTTGCGTCGCCGCATATCGGCGCCTTGCTGCGCCGCTACGCCAATCTGCGAATGGAGGACGATGACCAGGCAGAGAAGGCCATGCATTGGGGACGGCCCGCGCGCAACGACAACCTGTTTCGCCGTCTCGCCCGTCAACGCGTCGGCCACCTGCTTAAGGGCGCGCAGAAGTCGATGACGACGGGCTTTCACTACACGATCAGGGACTTTCGGCTGATGATGAGCGTCGCCCTGCCGGGTGGCCCCGATGACCTGAACCGGATCGAGGAGTTGACCGCGCTGCGTGACGCCATGTCGACGACGCTGCGCGCGGCCTCGCTTCCAAACCGGGTCTGCAACGCGGCCGACCTGATCAACTGGTGCTCGCTCTTCACCAACCCGAACCGCATCTCGCGCACGGATACGCCCGATCTGCACTACGACGACGGGCGCGAGATCCGCGACCAGATCGTCGACTTCGACACGATCCAGGATGCGCATGCGAACGGGTTGCTCCTATGGAAGGAAGGCGACGCCACCGCGCTGGAGGCGCGTTTCTACTCGATCAAGTCGTTTCCGGAGCGTTTTGCCCTGTGGCAGATGGGCTCGTTGATCGGCGACCTGATGCAGCCGGCGCTGCAATACAACGCGCCGTTCCTGCTGACCATGGGCGTCCACGTGCTCGATCCGAACGCAACCAAGGCCACCGTCACGGCAAACCATGTGCGCGCGACGCAAAACGCCCAGAGCAAGATGGCGGCTGTCATGCCCGATGTGGGCAAGAAGCTCAAGGACTGGAATGCGGCGGCCGACGCGATCGACGTCGGCGGCGCGCTCGTTTCCATGTACCACCAACTTGCGATCTTCACCCCGGCCGACAAGGCGGCTTCCGTCGAAGAGACAGCGAAAGCAATCTGGCGTGCCCGTGGGTTCGAACTCAATGCCGACGTCTACATGCACCGCCAGGCCCTCATCGCCAGCCTGCCGATGACGTTGTCCGAGCGCTTTCATGGCGACCTCAGGAAAATGCGGCGTGTCACACGCAAGACCATGGCCAACGCGATCCACCTCGCGCCATTGATCGCGGAGTGGCGTGGGACGCGCACGCCGACACTCGTCTTCGGCGGCCGGCGCGGGCAGTTGACCATGCTGGACCTGTACGACAACGACCTCGGAAACTACAACTTCGCCATCATCGGCGCGCCGGGCTCCGGAAAATCCGTCCTGATGAACGAGATGGCCTGGTCATACCGGGCCATCGGCGCCAAGGTCTGGATGCTTGACCTTGGAAGGTCCTTCGAGAAGCTGTGCCGCAAGGCGCGCGGCACGTACATCGAATTCCGGCCCGATGTCGATATCTGCCTGAACCCATTCTCCAGCGTGCAGGACATCAACGAGGACATCGACATGCTGGTGCCGGCCATCGCCAAGATGGCTTCGATGCAGCACACGCTGGAAGAAGTGCAATACAAGGCCATTTCGGCGATGACCTTGAAGCTGTACCGACAATACGGGCGGGACCTGACCGTGACGGGCCTGCGCGACGCGTTCAAGACCGGCACCATCGAGGAGCTCGGCGTCGTGAACGATCCGCGCATCCGCGACCTGGCGATCATGCTCAACCCCTACGCCAAGGGCGGCCAGTATGAGCGCTTCTTCGAGGGACGCAGCAACATCGACTTTTCGAACGACTTCATCGTCATCGAAAACGAGGAACTCAAACGCAAACCCGATCTGCACGCCGTCGTCAACATCCTGCTCCTGTACCGGATCACGGGCGAAATGTACCTGACCCGAAACAGCAAGAAGGTGCTGTTCATCGACGAACTCAAGCAGCAACTGGGAGACATAGGGGCCGACGACCCGGTCAAGGCCGCCGTTGTCGAGGAAGCGGCGCGGCGCGCCCGCAAATACGGCGGCGCGCTCGGCACCGCCACCCAGAGCGCGGACGACTACTACGGTTCGGCGCAAATGGAGGCGGCGTTCAATTGCTCCGACTGGGTTTTCCTGCTGCGCCAGAAAAAGGAATCGATCGAGATGCTCGACCGGAAGGGACGGCTGACGATGGACGAGCCGAAGAAACGCCTGCTCAATTCACTGCGCACCGAGCCGGGCGTGTTTTCCGAACTCTACATCTCGTCGCCGGTGGGTGAAGGGGTCGCACGCAACATCCTCGACCCGGCCACGCATCTGCTGTTTTCGAACAAGCTGGAAGACAACGCACCGATCGACGAGTTGCGCGCCCGGGGTTACAGCATCGACGACGCGATCACAGAACTATTACGCCAGAGGGGACACATCGTATGAGACCCATGTTCAAGTCCTTGCTCGTGAATTTACTCACGAGCGCCCTTGTTGTCGCGATCGCCCTTCCGATCGCCTTCAACTTCTACGACCGGACGGTGGCGCGTCCGGCGCGCCTGATCGGCGTGGTCGATGTCGGCGAAGTCTACCGCCTCAAAGAATCTGAATTCACGCAGATCGTCACCAGGACGTCTTCCGAGGACGAGCGCCAGAAAGCACTGCTCATGGCCCGCCGGTTCGCGCAGCGCCTGCCACTGGCACTGGAGGAGTTGCCCAGGGATTGTCGTTGCCTGGTCGTGGTGCGCTCGGCCGTGGCCGGCGTCCCGCCGAATGCTGTCGATCTGACCGCGTCGCTCAAACACAAGGTGGAGTCGCCATGAACGATAGAACATTCACTCTCGGGCCGCGCGATCCCGCCGGCAGTCTGCCGCGCCGCTTCGCCCTGGGTCTGGTCCGTCTTCCCGCCCGCTTGACTCGGCACGTGCGCGCGCACTGGATCGCCTATGTGCCCGTTTTTACCATCTGGGGCCTTGCGTTCACCCGCGTCTTCATCGATCCGACACCGCATCTACCGATTCTGTTCAACTGGACGCCCAGTCTCGCCTACAAGGTCGCGGTAGTTCGCTACGGGAACCTGCAGCCGTTCAAACAGGGCGACTACATCATTTTCGCCTTCGACGGCGACGCGCAGCGTATCTATCCGGGCCTGCGCGCGCAGCCGTTCTTCAAGAGGATCAGCGGGATGCCGGGAGACCGGATTACCGTCGTCGGCCGCGAGGTCTTCGTCAACGGCCATGGCGTCGGACGGGCCAAGCCGAACACCTTCGACGGCCATCCGCTTGCCCCGATCGCCGAAATGGTGATCCCCGCCGGCCAGTTCTATGTTCAAGGAACCAGTCCGGACAGCTTCGACTCGCGCTACCGCGCCAGCGGCCTGGTCCGCATGGACCAGGTGCTCGGCAAGGTCATCCCCCTGTTTTGAAGGAGCCAGAGATGCGCATTACCATTCTGATGACAATCGCCCTCCTCTGCGCCGGCACGGCGCTGGCGCAGGACACATCCCCCTCCTCGGGGCCGAGACAAGAGACGCGCCCCCTTGCGGACGATGTCGCACTGGACGCCTACCTGGACGCGCTGGCACAGATCTCTCCGTCCGCGCGCGAAGGGGCTGATGCCTATCTTGAGGCATTCAAACGCCGCTGTGGCCGCGCGCTCGGCACCATCGAACTGCGGAAGGCCATCGCCGAGGGCAGCGGAGACCCGGTATTGATGGCGATGATGCGCGCAGCGGCGCAGCGCGACACGGCGCTGCTCCAGCGCCTGTCCGGCACCCTCACTTGCAAGAGCAGGAGGTAGACATGTGGCGTCCACCGTTCCCGGCCTTGCTTACCCGAATGGGGCTTACTCACCTCGCGCTTGCCCCAGCGCTCCTCGCCCCCTGCCTCGCTGCGGCGATCGACCTTGGCACCATCGGACCGGTCTATTCCATCGCCGAGCCGAACCTGCTCGATTTCATCCGGCAGCGCCTGCTGGCGAAGGAGCGCAGCGGAGAACTGGAGAGCCTTCAGGAAAGCGCCCGCCGACGAGGCATCGAGTCAATGACCCATCCACAGGCCGTCGCTGGCCTGCGCACGGCCGAAAAAGCACGCACCTT
Source organism: Pseudomonadota bacterium (assembly GCA_040388555.1). GTDB lineage: Bacteria > Pseudomonadota > Gammaproteobacteria > Burkholderiales > Burkholderiaceae_D > Telluria_A. The sequence continues at coordinate 59,452 of JAZKBP010000038.1, read as the reverse complement.
CTATTTCGATCCGACGTTCACGCTCGACCGAAACGTTCAGGACGACAAAGGCCGCTTGCTGTTCCCTTCCGGAACCCGAAAGAACCCGCTGGAGATCGTATCGCTGTCGAAGCGCCTGCTGTTTTTCGACGCGCGCGATCTGCGCCAGGTAGCGCGCGCCCGCGAAGTGATCGCGCTTTACCACGGCCATGTCAAGCCGATCCTCGTGGGCGGCTCCTACCTTGACCTGATGAAGTCATGGCGCTCGCCCGTGTACTACGACCAGCAAGGCTTGCTGACGCGCCGGTTCGGCATCACGCAAGTGCCGGCGATCGTCTCCCAGGAAGGCCTGCGCCTTCGTATCGATGAATTGGTGCTCCCATGAAGATCTTCATTCAGCTTGTCCTGCTGCTCGCCTTGCTCGTCCGTCTCGCTATCGCCAATGAGGCCCATGCTGCTGGCGCGGCGACCTGCACCGGGAAATTCCCCAATCCGATCACGGATATCTGCTGGAGCTGCATTTTCCCGATCAGCATAGGTGGCGCGCAAATCGCCAACTTCGGCCCACAGGAGGACATCCCCAACCCTTCCAGCCCCATCTGCAGTTGCGGCACCAATCCCACGGTCGGCTTGTCGATCGGATTTTGGGAGCCTGCCCGGCATGTCGAGGTCGTGCGAAAGCCGTTCTGCCTGGTGTCATTGGGAGGAGTCGACATGGATCCGGGCATCGCCGCGCCGGAGGCGGCGCGTTACACGCGTGCCGAAGGCGACGGCGACGGTGGCGCCTTCTACCAGGCCCACTTCTACGTCAATCCCGTCATGTACTGGCTCGATGTCGTCTCCGACTTCCCTTGCCTGGAGCGCGGCTCCTTCGATCTGGCTTACCTGACCGAAGTCGATCCCTTGTGGAAGGACGACGAGCTGACATTGATATTGAATCCCGAGGCCGTGCTGTTTGCCAATCCGGTCGCGATCGCCGCCTGCGCCGCCGATTGCGTGGCGGCCTCCGTCGGCTTCGGAATTCGGGAAATGTTCTGGTGCGCAGGCTGCCAGGGCGCCATCTATCCGCTGGACGGCCTGGTGCCGTACTACCTCGGCGGCGTGCGCACCGCGGCGCTGCTCGCGCAACGCCTGACCGCAAAGATGCACCGTGAACTGCTTGCATGGGGTTGGCATGGGCAATCAGGCCTGTGCGGTCCCTACTTCCTGCCGGTCATGGACAAGACGGCATACAAGACCCAACTGACCTACCCGATTCCCAACACGGACCAGGAAGCCGGGAAGTGCTGCCAGCCGTTCGGGCGCACGACCGTGTTGTGGGGCGCAGGCAAGGAATATCCGGTGCGAGGGGAAGACTTCGCTTTCATGCTCTTCAGAAAAAGGAACTGCTGTGTTGGCTATTGAAACCATTTTCGCCTCCGAGGAGGCCCTGATCCGCGCCGATTGCCGGCACCATCGGCGCGGCCGGCGTGGACGTGCCATGCTCGCCACTGTTGCGTTGGCTGTGTCGCCGTTGACGCAATCGGTGTTCGCCCAGTCCCCAAGCACTGCGAACGTGACGGTGACGGAGGCCGACGTCGCGCGGGCACAGCGCTCCCAGCCCTTGATCACCGAGCAGGACATGGAACGCGCACGCAAGAAATACGCGATGCCGTCCGATGCGCAGTTGCGGCGCGTGCCCTTGCCCTCTACCCCGGACATCGGCGCGCTGCCGCGGCCGAAGACAACCGTGCCGCTCGACCTGGAAGCGATCGCCAAGGGCTTCGACGTCAACGTCGGGTTCGAACAAGCCCAGGGCTTGGCGGCCGGTCCAAAATTGCTGGTGTTCGTCAGTTTCGCCATGCCGGAGCCGACGCTCAAGCGCCTGGCCGAACAAGCCGGCCGCGCCAACGCCACGCTCGTGCTGCGCGGCTTCGTCAATGGCTCGTTGCGGGACACTGTGGCGCGGGTGCAAGGGCTCATTGGTGCGGGCCGTGTCCCATTCCAGATCGACCCACAGGGGTTCGAGCGCTTCGCCATCGACAAGTCGCCGAGCTTCGTGCTGGTGCGTGACGGCGCGTCGACAAGCTCGTGCGCCAGTGGACAGTGCTTCGCCAACGAGGCCTTTGTGAAGGTGGCCGGCGACGTCAGCCTGGACTATGCACTGGAAAGCATGGAGCGCGCCGGCCCCCGGTTCGCGGGCAGCGCCGCACGCTATCTCGACAAGATCCGGAGCGCGCGATGAAAAAATTCACGACATGGCTCACCTTGATTTCGTTCGTGTCGATGGTGACTTCCCCAAATGCCATCGCCCAATCGAACAATGAAGGCGCCGCCGCCGGCCTTGCCGCCAATGCCTTTGCCCGCGGCAACGTCAATGCGCCACAGGCCGCCGCGAACGTGCCGGGCTACACCAACGCACCGCCCGAATCTGCCTTCTACGGGCAGGGCAACCTGAGCACCCAGGCCAACGCGCGCCTGCTGTATTGCCAGACGCTGCCAAACGATCCCGTATGCCAGGCGCAGACCGGCGCAATCGCGTCGGCCGGCACTGCGCGCCCGCCCATCACCGCCACCGATCCGGCCGTCGCCGGCGCGAGCGCGGTCGCTCAAAACCCTGCGTCCCAGCTCGGTGCCCTGTCAAGCTACTACGCGGGCTGCACCAATGCGCCGGGGAACCCATGCCCGTCCAATGTGTTCTGCCTTGGCCCCAGTTGCTTCAACACCAGCTACACGTCCGACGCCGACTTTGCCCGCTCCATGTCCATGATGGAGGCCGCGCGCGAAGCCGGCGTCTACCTCGACAAGAACATGCAGGTGTTCGCGGGCGAGGCGAACAGGTGCCGCGACCGCCTGCTGAAGAATTGCTGTTATGCCGATGCGGCCGGCGCAGGAATGACAAACCAGAGCCTGTTCGGAGTTGGCTCGCGGCTGGTCTATGACATCCTGATGAATTCGGACAACCGGAATTTTGTCACGCAGGGCATCACCGCCTTGCTGACCAGCGGCGGCTTTTCCGGCAGCTTCACCTCCTATGGCGTCACGCTCGCCGTGAACGGCACCGCCCTGCCTGCTGGCTCGGTCACGCTGGCGGCAAGCGACAGTCTCGTCATAGCGTTCGATCCCTGGTCGCTGGCCATTGCCGTCATCATCTACATCATCATGTCGATGACCTCTTGCAACGACAACGAGGGAAAGCTGGCGATGCAGGAAGGCGCGGGGCTGTGCCATAGCATCGGCACCTACTGCTCGTCCTGTCTTCGCATCCTGGGCCATTGCGTATCGTGCATCGAACACACGACGGGCAAGTGCTGCTTCAACAGCCGCCTGGCACGCATCATCAACGAACAGGGACGCAACCAGGTCGGCAAAGGCTGGGGTAGCGGGGAAAATCCTAGCTGCTCAGGCTTTTCCATCGCCCAGTTGCAGGCGCTCGACTTCGCGGCGATGGACCTGACCGAATTCTATGCGTCGATCGTTCCGACTCTTCCCAACGTGGGCGCGGTCCAGGCCATCAACGCCGCACGCATTTCGAACTGCTACTACGGACAAGGACGCTGCCAATGAACGCCATCCAAGCTAGCGTCGCGCCCATCGCCATCATGCTGTTTGCTTGGCTAGGCGCCGCCAGCGCGCAAACACCTGAACGCATGCCTGTCACCGATGCCCGTCCGCTGCTGGTCGCGGCGCTCGACTCGCCCGGCGGCGAGGCCCACGGCGTACTCGTTGGCCCCCTGGCCGACGCGATCACGCTGCGCTTCAAGGCCACGTCACCAATCTACATCGACGTCTCGACCGTGAAGCGTTACCGGCAGGCCGGATGTGGCCGGTTCAAGGTCACGTTCTGGCAGGAGGGGGTGTCGCTTCCATCCTCCCCCGCTCCGAGAAAACAGACCATCGAGTTGGGCATCAACTACTGCCGCGATGGCCTGCCGCCCCGCTCCTTGTCCTGACGCCACAGTCCCACAGGAGATAGACATGAATCCGAACAACCGGCACTGGTTGTCAGCGATGGCGGCCCTTGCATTCACGCTTGCGGTGCCGCCGACCATGTCGCTGGCACAGGACATGGACACGAGGACCACCGCCGCCAGATCCGCTCCCGGCCCCGGCTACTGGACCGACAACTGGCGTGGCTGGCACTTCTATGAGGAACCCGAGCCAAACGACGAAGCCGAGCCGCCCCGCAAGAGACCTCCATCGCCCATGCAGGCAGCACCAGCGCAGCGGCGTGCCCCTGAACTCGTCCAGTTCGAGGCCTTGCAGAAGACGCTGGAGCAGTACCGCAACATAGCGATCATCAAGCCGACCGAGGCCAATGTGCGCCGTTACATGGAGCTCGAATCAAAGGTCGTCGCGCAGGCGTCGTATTTTGCCGATGTCGCGCAGCGCGTCGCCTGGGCGACGCCGGAGCTCGATCCCACGCTGCAGGGGCGCCCCGTCAATGCGAAGGCGATCGAGGTGTTCGAGCAGGATCAGCTGACAACGCGCTCGCAGGCGATGGCCACCCTCGGCAAGGATCATGTGCTGTTCTTCTTCTTTCGCGGCGACTGCCCGTTTTGCCATGCGTTCGCCCCGACGCTGGAGGCGTTCCAGGCGCGCTATGGCATTAACGTCGTAGCGATCAGCGTCGACGGCGGCCCGATACCGGGCTTTCCGAATGCACGAAACGACAACGGGATCGCACGCACGCTCAAGGTGACGCAAGTGCCGGCCCTCTTCCTGGCACAGCCTTACTCGGGAAAGATTTCGCCGATCGGCTTTGGCGTCCTTTCGGAATCCCAATTACTCGAACGCATTTCCACCGTGGCCGCTCCGGCCACGCAGGAAATGGCGCCGGGCACGAACAAACACATCGTTCTTCGTTAGGAGAATCACCATGGCAAACAGATCGATCAAACGCAGCTCCCGCGCCCTCTTGGCCGTGGCACTGTCGCTCGGACCTGTCGTCTGCACCCAGACGGCAAGTGCGGGGGACCTGAACAGCGAGGTGAACACCATGTTCAACAACCTCGGCACGATAGGCAACTACACGGCGCCCGGCGCCTTCCGCGGCCAGACATTCAATACCTACACCGGCGGCAGTCTGTTCATGCGCGCGCCAAACAAGGTCTACCAACTCACCGCCATCCAGTTCCCCAGCGCAAAGGCCGGATGCGGGGGTATCGACGTCTTCGGCGGTTCGTTTTCGCATATCTCGGCAACCGAATTCAAGAACATGCTGAGAAACATCACGGCCGCCCTGCCCGGCATCGCGTTCCAGCTCGCGCTCGAAGCCGTGTCGCCTCTGCTGGGTGGCTTGACAAAATGGGCAAAGGGACTGGAAACGTGGATCAACAATGCCCGCATCAATTCCTGCGAGACGGCCAAGGCCATCGTCAGCACTGCCGCCGAATCGGTCGGCTACAGTTCGCAGGAAACCTGCGCCGACCTGGCCATCGACATGGGGCTGGAGACCGACCGCGACGCGGCCCGGCGGCGCTGCGCCACCGACCGCCCAAGCGTCCTGGCTTCCGCCCGTGCCTCCAGCGATCCCAATGTGCGCAACAAGGCGCCGTTCGTCGGCAACCTGACCTGGAAGGCGTTGCAATACACGGGATCGTACCTCGACGACCAGGAACGTGAGCTCATCATGAGCATGGTCGGCACGATCATCTACTACCCGGACGAAGCGAATCGCGATCCGGAACCGATCGCGCCGACGATCACCTCGATCAGCCAGTTGCTGTATGGCCAGGCTGCGGGGGCAGGCACCGACGTCGTGCAGCATGTTCTTCAATGTAACAACTACACGAACTGTGACGCGGTCACGCTCAACACGAGCTACACGCACACGCCCTTCACCGCCAAGGTCGAGAACATGATGCGCTCGATCGCCTCGAAGATCGCGACCCGCACCGCGATCCCGAACAACTCGGCGGAAGTGGGTTTCGTCAATCAGACCACCGAGCCGGTCTACAAGATGCTGTCGATCGGCTCGACGATTCCGGGCTCTGGCCTCGCCGACAGCCTCATCGCGCAATACCGCGACGTGATCGCGGCTGACTATGCCTATGTCTTCCTCGATACCAATCTGCGCACAGGAATGGGGGCGCTGGACAAGGATTACAACCTCCAGCAGACACAGCGCGACAGGGCCAACGAAATACGCAGGCGTGCGCAGGCCATCCTGCTGCAACTGGCGCAGGAGAAGAACCTGCTTTACCAGAAGGTGGGATCGTTCCAGGCGGTCGCCAGCCATCTCGAGCAACTCGAACGGCAACTGCGTTCCAGCATGCCGCAGCACGTGATGGACATGCTGGGTCAGCAGGCGGCTGGACTAGCCAATTAGCGAACTGACGGACAAGCCGGACCGGACTTTGGACTGAAAGCGATACAGAGGGGCGCGACCATGTGGGAGATCTACGCATACCAGAACTCGGACAGCCTATTCGGCATATTCAATGCCGTCGCGGCTATCCTCGGCTCCGGCGACTACATGAGTACCGTGGCGGCGGTCGCCTTCTGCGGCTTTGCCGCCGCGTTGATCGCCTACGCTTTCGCGCCCGAAAAGCTGCAAGGGTGGAAATGGCTGGGCTCGGTGGTCCTGGTATTTACTATCCTGATCGTCCCGAAGGTCACCGTTGGCATAGTCGACCGCACCGGCGGCGCGCCGGTCCAGGTGGTCGCGAATGTCCCCTTTGGCCTCGCCCTCTTCGGCGGCCTGACGAATACCATTGGCCATACCTTGACCACACTTTTCGAGACGGCCTTTCAGGTCATTCCCGGCCGCGGCGCCCTGCCCAGCGAACTGACCTATCAGAAGAGCGGGCTGATGTTCGGCAACCGGCTGATACGCGAAACGCGCAATATCGTTTTCCAGGACCCGAATTTCCGAACCGATCTGGTCAATTTCATTCACAACTGCACGATGTACGATCTGATCGACGGCACGATCGATCCGGGCACGTTTTCGCGCTCGGATGACGTATGGTCCTTGATGGCATCGCCAAATCCCGCCCGCTTCACCACTCTCACCGTAGTCGGCGGGTCGGTCACGATCGATACCTGCCCAAACGTCTACAACAATCTAAACACCCGCATTCCCGCCCAGATCACGCAGATCCAGGACCGATTGGCCTTCCAGCTCAATCCGACGCTGCCAGGCTCCGCTGCCTCGGCCGTCATCGCCAGCCAGGTTCAGCAGGCCTATCTCAAGGACAATATCGCGAACGCCGCCGCCACGGCGGCCGACCTGATCCGTCAGAACGCGGTAATCAACGCGATCAACGACACCAGCAAGATCATCGGCCAGAAGATCAATGATCCGGCATCCATGATCCTGGCTGTCGGGCGGGCGCAGGCCGTGGCGCAAACCAATGCGTCGTGGCTGAACTACGGCAAGGTCGCCGAGCAGGCACTACCTGTTTTCAGAAATGTCGTAGAAGCCCTCACATACGCCCTGTTCCCATTGTTCGTCTTGCTCCTGTTGCTCACCAGCGGACGCGACACCATGCTTGCCCTTAAAGCGTATATCGCGATCCTGATCTGGATTCAGCTTTGGCCCCCGCTGTACGCGGTTCTCAACTACATGGCCTCTATCTATGCATCCTACGACCTGGCCGCCGCAGCCGACGTTGGCGGTGGACTCAAGGCGCTGTCATTGCAGACGGCATCGACGATCTACTCCACCGCGATCTCCGGGGAAGCGGTTGTCGGCTATCTGGTGATCAGTGTCCCGCTCATCGCGTGGGCCGCCGTCAAGCGCATGGAAAATTTCGGCACAGCCCTGGTCGGTGGGCTGTCGGGCCTGCAGGCCAGCCTGAGCAACGCAACTGGCGGCGCGGCCGCCGGCAATGTCAGCATGGGCAACGTATCGATGGACCAGATGCAGTTGGCGCCGAACCGCACGTCGGCATTCATGAGGTCTTGGCAGGACAACGTGACAGGCAATACCACGACTTCGAACGTGTTGAATGGCCGCTCAGCTGTCAGCCTTTTACGCAACCAGGGCTTCGCGTCCCATGTGGCTTCCATGCGCGTGTCCGAAAACGATGTAACCGAGGCCAACAAGATGGCCGACGTGGCGCGTAGCGATGCGGTTTCCGCAAATACTGAACGTTCGGCTGCCCTGGTCGATACGTTCACAAAAGGCCTCGCCAAGTACCGATCGTCGCGTAGCAGCGGCGGCACGACATCCAGCAGTTTCGAGCAAATGGGAGAAACCCTGAATCGTCTGGACCAGATAACCAAGGGCGTATCCGACAAGACCGGGCTGTCTCAGTCACAAGTGGCGCAGATCGCCTTCGGTGCGTCCGGTCATCTAGGAATTTCAACGCCGTATGCTGGTGCCCAAGTCGATGCGAAGGCTGGAAAAAACTATCAATCTGGCCTGTCCACGGAACAACAAAAGGTGTTGGGCGCGATGACCAACGAGCAAATCGCAGAATTCAAGCAATTTGGTGATCGAGTCTCGCGTGACACAAGCATCACCGACGCGATCGCTATCGACTCAAAGGAGGCCAATGACATGTCTTCCCGCCTCGCAACCACGACATCACGGGCAACACGAGCCAGTGCCGCCCTCTCAGAACGTATGGCGTTCTCCGAAAGACTAACAGCGGCCCGTGAGCATGGAGAATCGATTTCCGTCGACATGGCCCAGGATCCACACAATCTTGCGATGTTCCTTCGCTATGCGGAGCAATATGGCGGCAATAGCGCCGCTGCGTTCGCGATGTTCGACGCGGAATTGGCCCGTCAGGGTCTGCGACCGAACCGTGTGTTTTCCGATGGCACCGCCTTGCCAGCGTCATTCAATGATATCCACGACACATTCGATCGAGCATCGGGCGACTCGCACTTAAATCCGGATTTGAATGAAATAAATCGACAACACCACGCCCAAGTCTCGCGCGTCATTGCGCCGGCGCCGGCGTCAGATGTTCCGGCGACTCCCTCGACCATTCGCAGTGACGTCGAAGCGCAAGGCGAAAAAATACGCGCGAGCACATCCTCCTCCGATACAACCTTCGATGCGGATGCGCAAATCGTGAAGAAATCGGACGGAACCCTTGCTTCAAAAAAATCATTGCTGGTGGGGTCAATTAAACAGGTAGCGGACGATGGAGGCGCCTCCATCGACAACGCTATAGATATAGTGAAGGACTTTCGAAAGAAACCCTCGGGAAAATAATTTGCACAGCCCACGACATTGATCGCAATGTCAATGATCAGGGTCAAACATATGGTCGCCCCGTTCAGGTTCCAGCGGATCCGTCAGCGGAGGGCGTCCCTTGTCTCTCCAATAGTTGTGCATGAGATCCTCTGGCTCGACACCGAGGCCGATGAACGCATCGTCATCGTACTTGAGCGAATCAGATTTCGTATCACCAATTCGTGCATACGCCCCCCCAAATGCAGTTCCCACAAGCGCGCCGATTAACATCATCCCGATCTTTACTCCGATATCCTCAGAGATCGTCGCGAACAATCCTATGCCCGCTCCAAGAGCCACTCCAACAAATATGGGCGTCTTCCTCATTGGTCCTCCATCATGAACACGTCAATTCTTCAACTTGGATTCTAGACCGATGACATTGAAAATCAAGGCGAACCGACCGGTATGGCGCCGCGCCATTTGCACATGATCCAACTTGGAAATACCAGCAAGTCACGCGCCGCAAACTTGGACATGTTGTTCTTCATGGGCATGAACGACCGACTGGCTTGAGCGACAACGAGAAGCCAGTGCCTTGCCTTGATGCCGTAGTCTTTGTAACGAACCATAGTTCACGCTCATCCTAGAATTGTTTAGCATCCGCCCTGCTTTGACTTGTCCACCACCGGACATATCGCGTAATTTCGGCTGCTGCGCTGAGCTACCGGCTGCACGTGCAAGACATGATCTTTGATTGGATCCATCGCACTTTGTTTATTCAAGGAGGAGCGCACCTTTCGAGAAAAGGAAGTCATTGGGCTCCCGTCAGTGAGTTAGTCATGGGCTCCGATTCATTCCCTCGATGCGATTTCCACGCGTGAGAAAGCACGCGTTTCTGCAGTGAATTGTGGAGTATAGTCAATAAATTCACGTTGCCTCGCGGGAAAGAGCTTGGTCTACGAAGCGTACATTGCGCGCGCGGATGTTTCGTGAAGCGGGCTTCGCCGCCGATCAGCGGCCGGCAATTCGAAGTTAGACATCATTCTAAAAAGTACCTAGCAATGGTCAATCGCTCCGCCAATGCAACCATCAAGGGCTATTTTTACCAATTTGACAATACCATCGCGCGCCTGCTCGACGCTGCTGCACCTCAGTCAAGCATAGTGGTCGAAGGCATCGAGGACATTGATCTCGATGACGGCGACGACAGCGCCCTGGTGCAATGTAAGTATTACGAAAGTACCGAATACAATCATTCGGTCATCAAGGACGCGGTTATCCAGATGCTGCGGCATTTCCACTCGAAAGGATGTCCGACTGCGCAAGAATTCCGCTACCGAATCTATGGCCACTACAAAGGCGGCCAAGATAAACTGCCCGCGACGTTGGACCTGGACTTCCTTAAGAAGAACTTCTTGACGTACGAGCACAAGAAGGTCGTCCACCTAGTACATTCCGAACTCGGCGTGACCGACACCCAGTTGGAAGGCTTTCGAAAACTACTGGACATCGATGTCCGCGCACCTTCCTACGAAGAGCAGCAAAAACGGATAGTCAAGCTGCTGGTCGCTCACATTCCAGGTTGCAAGCCCGACGACGCTGAGGTTTTTTACTACCCGAACGCTATAAACGCAATCCAGACGCTGGCCATCCAGGCAGACATGAAGGACCGCAAGATAACCAAAGCGCAATTCCTGACCGCGGTGAACAGGAAAGAAATAGTTTTCAGTTTGTGGCTGCGTCAAAAATTTGGTGACGAATACTATGCCAAGCTTATCAAGCGTACACACTTCAAATTTGCCTCAACCAAGGTTCCCAAGGCATCGAGGATCTTCGTCATCGACATGGATGGCGAATTCGACTTAGCGAAAGCCGCCGCGATGCTCGCTCGGATCGGCACCGGCTTTTCCCACGTCGAGCACGCCAGGACACCGGCGCAGGATCGGTTCTGCCCCTACGTCCTTTTGCGTGGCTTGTCTCCAGCCGATTTGGTATCGCTCAAGGGCAGCTTGCTGGGTCAGGGAATCAATATCGCGGATGGGCACGCGTTCAACGGCGCTGCATTTTCGCCTGCGCTTCTCGCAGTTCCACCGACCAAGGACCACCAGATCCGGCTCAAATTCATCCCATCAGTCGACCACATCACCGCCGTAGTGTCTGCGATAAACGGAACCATAGTGGAGTTATTCGACTTCTTCAAGTCATCTCCGGTCGATGCCGTTCATACCCCGGCAGGGATTCCGCATCACAAGATCAAGGTCGACGGTGTCTATTTCATTAACGAGGTCCTATAACATGACAGACGCAAACCAGATGAAAGCAGAAGTGATCGCGGTATTTCCCGACAAGGTGAAGATATCAGTCGACGACATCGCGACGTTCTCCGGCGGGCAGAGTATCAAGGTCGGCTCCTACCTAAGAATTACGGACAGCGACGATTGCGCGCTGATCGCCATCATTGAGAACTTCTGCATTGAGGTAAATGACAAGGCGCAGCGCCGGCACATCATCGAGGCGCTGCCACTCGGAATAATCAGCGATGGAAAATTCATCAGAGGCGGCGACACGTTGACGATCCCTCCTACTGGCGTCCAACCCGCCACCGAAGCCGACATTAAAAAGATATTCGAGGAATCGGTCGATCCGGCCAGGAAGTTCGCCTTCAGCACGCTGGCGGCCAACCCAAAGATCCAAGTACCAGTTGACGGGAATCGTTTCTTCAACAAGCACATCGCGGTGGTCGGTTCGACCGGTGCTGGGAAGTCGCATACGATTTCAAAAATCATTCAGACCGCGGTCGCGGCGAAGGACGGAGACTATACACTCAATAATTCCCACGTCATCATCTTTGACATCCATTCCGAGTACACGACGGCGTTCCCGGATGCGAATCTCCTCAACGTCAGCAACCTGAACCTACCCTATTGGCTCCTCAATAGCGACGAACTGGAGGAGATTCTTCTTGATACGGGGGAACGCGACAATTACAACCAATCGTCAGTCTTCCGCAACCTGGTGACCGAAAACAAGCGGCGACACAATCCAGGCGCGAAATCGGTGTTCTACGATAGCCCCCTGAAATTTGACGTGAAGGAGGTGCTTAACGCACTGTACAACGTCAAGAACGAGACCGTGCACGCAAAGAGCGAAGGGCGGTACATGGTGGTGGACCCAACTTATAAACTTGCGGCCGACGGCAAGCCGGAACCTACAGATGGGTTGCTGCTAACGGAAAAAGAGCGTCTTGAAAAGTACTTCGGAAGTCGTTTGAAGTTCCACCCGACAAAGCCACAAAGTATCTCAAACGGTAGCTATGCGGATGGAACTCTCGATAAATTTTTCACACGGTTCGAATCGAAGGTCGCCCAGGAGCGACTGGACTTCCTGTTCGGGGCGGCGGCTGAAACCGCGACACTTGAAGGCACGCTCAAGGGGCTGCTCGGCTATAACGAAGCGAACACCAACGTTACGGTAATCGACCTGAGCGGCGTGCCCTTCGAAGTGTTGAGCATTACGGTCTCTCTCATATCCCGTATTGTGTTCGAACACGGTTACTTCTACAAGGTCTTGAGAAGCAAAGCTGGGGAAGCCGTCAACACCGACGCGCCGATCCTGCTTGTCTATGAGGAAGCGCACAAATACGTACCTAATAGTGACTTGGCGAAATTCAGGGCCTCGAAGCTGTCCATCGAGCGGATAGCGAAGGAAGGCAGAAAATACGGTGTAACCCTGGTCCTATCGAGCCAGAGGCCGTCGGAAATCTCCGAAACCATTTTCTCGCAATGTAGCAACTTCCTAGCTATGCGACTGACTAACCCCAGTGACCAAAGCTATGTCGCCCGACTGCTTCCGGATACGCTTGGCAACCTGTGCGACAAGCTGCCGACGCTCAGCGCGGGCGAAGCGCTCCTCATCGGCGAGGCAGTCGTGATGCCTTCGCTTGTCAAGGTAGCGCCGTGCGACCCGTCGCCATCATCCAACGACATACCTTACTTTGAGCTCTGGAAGGAAGAGTGGAAGACGCCGGACTTCGATGGCATCAAGAAGACCTGGCTCAAGCAATAAATTGATTTCCCAGCGGTTCGCATGACGCTTCGACGGGAGCCGGGAGCTACTTGCCCAGTGCGCCCATTGCTTGAAGTACCGCCAGCACGGGGATAATGTGCGTCGGACCGCAACGCTTGCAAGTGGTAGTGAGCGCGGCTTTGCGCCTTCTGCGCATGCTCCTCACCGATAGGATGAATTTGGCCATGTGGACTCCGCTAGTTGTGATGGGAGTGGAATATTCTTGCCTTGTTCAGGCCCGCTCAACGCAAGGCTAGCCGTCGAGCGAATGGACGACCTGCCGCTTCGCGACCTCGACAAGGGGCTCGCCGGGAGGCGCGGCCTGCTCGTTCAAGCCGCAGCTGGCGCCTTGGCGTCTTGGCTAATCGAGGCGCCCACGTCCTCCCGGATGTCGAAGCCGGCTTGCGATGGGGTCTGCATCACGCGGGACATCAGATCGGCGCCAGACACCTCCTCGTATCGAGCGGGGATCTTATCGCGCAGCTTGAAGAGACGCTGGTTCGCGCTGCGGGTCAACTGGCCATACGTCGTGGCCGCGATCTTGCCGCGCACGACGCTTTCCTCCAAAATGTTCCTCTCCTTGCTTGTTTTGGAGGAGATCTCGTGACCTACCACGAATGCACGGATGAGCGGAGTGCCGTCCATCGCTCCGCTCTGGAGAAAATCTTGAACATAATTCTCCGCTTGCGTCATCTCCGTCCGTCCAATCGACGACTTGCCCTTCTTAAGTTCGATGATCAGGACATTTTGGATGCGAGTCAACGTGGTGTCGAAGCTATCATAGCCCTCGGTTCCGACGACGGAATAGGTCGCGTCCGCTAACACGACGATATCCGGCCGCTGACCGGGATTCAAAAACGCACCCTCGCCCACGCTTTGGCCAAAAACCTTGCGCGCGACGGTCCGCAACGTCACGTTGGAGGTGTATTCATGGCTGTCGAACTCCGGGCCAAAAAGCCAACGCGCCTGTGTCACCAAAGGATGCAGGGTGTGCAGCTCGTCGGTCGAAGGATCCCCGCTGAGCTTGTCGATCGCGGCGATGACGCTCAGCCGGCTGTCGATCTCGTCGAGCACGGACAAGGCGTCGCGCACCGTCCATTGGCCAAGCAGGCGGTCAAGCCCATCCAAATCGGTGTCGCTCAGCCTCGTGAGCTTGTCGAGCAACGCGGCCCCGCTGCGCGATTTTTCCAGATTGATGACGGCCTCTACTGCGATCGCCAGCGTCTCAGCGTTGATCGCAGGACTGCGCTTGACCAGCTCCTGCGTGAAGTTCGCCACCTCGATCCGAGCCAACGTCGACAGGTCCTTGAATGACTCGCGGTTGCGCACCAGGGCGTCTTGAGAGCTGTCGTCGACAAAGTCTTCGGAGAGCTTGGCGAACACCTTAGCGGCATAGTCGGCCACGACGGTATTCATCGAACGAACCACATCGGTCGGCTTGAACCGCGACCAGTCCGCCTCGATCTCGTTGATCCATTCCGCTCCGCACCGCACCACGATCGTATAACGTTTGGCGAATCTGCCGCGGCCGTCCAGAATGGCGGTGTTGCCCACTATCCAGCTTGGGGTGCCCACCAGGCGGCCGTTGACCCAAAACGCGATGCCTTGATACAGGGTCGATTTCGCGCCGCGTGTCGTGTCCACAACAAACGCCTCGATGTCCATGCCTTCCGCGACCGCCAAGGTCGCCTGCTCCACCAGGCCAGTGTGCTCCGGCAGCGCGATCGACACGCCGTTCACCTTCACGACGAACTGGGGGTCATGCAGGAAGCGCGCCGATAGGATATCGCGGACGCTGTCCGCGTTGGGCAAGTGGCGCTCGACTTGCACAATCAACTTTGTGCCATGCCCGTCGCGGATGAGGGACGTTTCGCTGTCCATTTTAAACGGGGTGTGTTGGCTGTGGGTACTGACGACGAAGGAAGCTCCTTTTCCGTCCCGCCAAGTCTGAACTTCATAGATGTCGGCGAAGCACAGCATGCCGTGGCGCCCCACTCCATTGTGGCCATAGGCGCGCCGTATCCATCCGGAGCGCTCCGGGGGAAATTCGACGAATTGGCTTTGATGCTTCAGGCGGTCATAGGACAGCTTCATCCACCGTCCCTTGAAGTGCGCCGTGCTCATCCCGTGGCCATCGTCCTCCACGACCAGATTTCCACGCAACGTGGCGGGGATGGTGATGTCGACGAGCGCCGCGCCAGCGTCCCAAGCGTTGGCGACGAGCTCCGTGAGCGCGACCTCTGGATCGTGAGCGATCTGGCCCAAGTTTCGAATCAGATAGTCCTCTTCAAAGAGGGAGCCAAAGCTCTGGTCAAGTTTCTTCGCGCGCGGTGCCATGGTCATCCAATCCTGTGTTTATGTTTTTGCATCGCCGCTGTGGGCGGTGGCTGCTTTCGCTTTTTCAATGAGTCTAACGCAAGCGTGGATGGTCGCCAGATAATAATAGAAAATCCAGCTCAGCCATATCGCTTGGTCATAATCCGTCTTTTGGCCTTGCTTATGGTGGCGGATGCCGAAGTTGTTGGCCAGGTTGAACAAGTCGCGCTCGTCGTCGCTGTTGAGCACAGTCTTGGCCTCCACCCGAAGGTATTCGAGCACGTCGGCCAAGTCGCGGACGGCGTCCCGCCGATCCGCGCCGCTGGACGAACGTCGGCGAAACTTCATGACGGCAGCATCGACCCGGGCAGTGACGTTCGTCGGATCCGGCGAGGGAAGCGGCGCGCCTAGCAGCGGCTCCATGCCCTCCTCCGCGAGCACCATGATCTCCCCATCAGCGGCGAGCTCGAACCCACTACTATAGTCGGGGAGGAACTCGTTCATCGCGGTCCTGAATCTCGCCTGACCCGCGGCCTTGTCGAACTGATCGTAATGCCAGCCGCAATCGTTGAACTGGTGGTGATGGCCATCGACGCCGGCGGAGGCGTGGTCGAACAGGAACTCGATGACGTCGAATAATTCGTCTTGGCCGCAAACGTAGATGTTGGACTCGATGGGCCAAATGCCGGTTTGCCTTAGCTTGGCATACACATACAAGGAGACGTCTCGGCCGGCCTTGCCATCGATCACGCCTCGATCGACGCAAATATCACCGAACCACTCCTGAAAGAGCCCATCGGCGACCATGCCGACGTAGGCGTTCACGAAGAACCGCTTCAAGTCGTCGAGATCGAGGCCGACGCGGGGCGCAGCCGATCCAGTCCTCTCGGAGTAATAGCGCCGGCGCGACGGCTTCGGATCGGTGGAACCCGCCATCATTCGACTCCCAGCGCTTTGGACTTGATTCCTCGGAAATTCTGGATCGATAAACGGACAACTTTCATGTATCCCCTCCTGGCCCATATTCTAGTAATGATCCCGACAAGGTTATCATAATGATGAGCTCGTGGTATTATTCTTGATATGGGCACTAATTTTGTATGCTGTACTAGCCAAAGCATCGCGTCATGGTCGATTTGAGTGAACTATCGCAGTCTCAACGGGAACGCTTGGCCTTTCTTGAGCTACGCGCATTTTTCACTGGCGAACTCCAACGTGGCGACATCGAATCTCGTTTTGGTATTAAGCCTGCGGCGGCGTCGCGCGACCTGAGCATCTATCGGGAGATAGCGCAAAGCAATCTAGATTACGATCAGACTGGCAGATGCTACCGTCCCTCTGCCGACTTCAAACCCGTCTTTGCGTTTCATTCCGAGCGCGTGCTGGCTTGGCTACTGCAGGGGTTTGGTGACGGCTTGGAGCTAGGACTCAAACAGGTTGCGCCCTGCGAAGGTCCCGGTCAGCTCGTCCGCCCCGATATAGATGTCTTGGCAGCCATCACCCGCTCCTTGTGCGCCAAACGTCCGATCCGCATCAGTTACCTATCCCTTTCCTCTGGACCAAAACGACGAGAGATAGTGCCCGTCGCCCTCGCCGACAACGGCCTGCGCTGGCACGTCCGGGCGTTTGACCGTGAGCATCAACGGTTCAGCGATTTTGTACTGACCCGCATTGCCAAGGCGCAAGATTTAGACGGCGAGGCCAAGGAGCATGAGCTGCTTGGTGCCGACGAGCAGTGGGCGCGCATCGTGGACATAGAGCTGGTGCCGCATCCTGGCATTCGGTGGCCAAAAGCGGTCGAGGCCGACTACGCCATGAACGATGGGGTGTTGCGCATCAAGACACGTGCGGCTCTGGCAGGCTACGTCCTTCGACGCTGGTCTATCGATGCGACGCCAGACCACAGCCTCGATCCAGCCTCCCACCATCTTTGGCTGCGCAACACACCCACACTTTATGGCGTCGAAAGCGCGGCTCTCGCGCCCGGCATCGCAGTTCCATTGGCAACGAAAGGCGCTCCCGTATGAAGGAAACGATCTTCATCAGCCACGCAACGCCAGAAGACAACGCCTTCACCCGCTGGCTTGGCTCGAAATTGGAGCTCGCCGGCTACAAGGTATGGCATGACCTAGCGCGCCTCAAAGGCGGCGATTATTTTTGGGACAAGATCGAGGCGGCCATTCGCAACGAGTCGTTCCGGTTCCTGGCCGTCGTATCGACAGTGTCGGTGACCAAGTCGGGCGTCAAGGACGAGCTGGCCGTGGCTGCCACAATCGAGCGGTCGGTTCCTGGGTTCATTATCCCGCTACGTATCGACAACTTCGATTTCGCGCTGTTCCCCATCACGATCCATCGCAAGAACGCCATTGACTTCGCCACCGGTTGGCATAAAGGGCTGGCGGCGCTGTTGGACACATTGGAGGAAGTCGCCGCTCCCAAGGTCTCCACGCCTGATCCAGCTTTAGTGCGTCACTGGCTCGCCGAGATGAAGGAAGGCGCAATCCTGCGAACCGAGCATCCAGAGAAACTTGACTCTACGTGGCTGCCAGTGCTGTCGTTGCCGCAATCGCTTGAGACCGCGCGATTCCTGGGCAGCGAACGAAAGATCAAGCTCACGCAAGAGAACATCGTGCTGCCGTGGTTCGAGCATGAGGACCGCATCGTCGGCTTCGCCAAGAGCGATGACCTCGTGTCGCTGATGAAGAATTCCGCCATGCTCAAGGCTGCGGGCGGAGTCGATACGAAGACGTTCATCGAGAGCGGTTCTACATTAGGAGATAAGCCTGTTCCCAAAGGCGAGGCGCGCAAGCGTGTTGCCAACTTGGTCCGTCAGGCCTGGGAACTCGCGATGGAGGCCAAGGGCCTGGGCATCCATGAGCAGTCCGGAGGACGCAAAGTCTTCTACGTTACCCTTGCAATGACCAAGGGCGAGCGGATCGGGTTCGTCGATGTGGACGGGCGCACGCGCAAAAAGGCTTTGCACGGCCGCAGTGAAAAGCGAAAGGCCAATTGGTCTTATGCCGTGGGAATGGTCCCAGCCTTCGACGACCCGTGGCGCATTGAGCTACGCTCGACCATCGTATTCACCGACGATAGCGGTGTACCGATGGATACCCCGGCGAAGGCGCACCGCCTGCGTATGAGCTTTTGCCGGAGCTGGTGGAATGATCGCTGGCGAGGATTCCTGCGGGCGTTTCTGGCCTTGGTGGCGGACGGCCAATCCGAAATTCGTCTGCCGGTAGGTTCAGACCGGCAAATCGTGATCGGTGCGACGCCGATCATCTTCACAGCACCCGCTGGCCTATCAGATTTGGCGCCATCGCTCGACATCGACGCGCTTGAGGAGCCCGACGAGGATTTGGACGATCTGGACGAGGTTGAGGAAGACGAGGTCGCCCAGTGAGCTTCGAACCCAACCTGATCGAGATCGCGGAGCCCGAACTGCTGTTCGGCTACGGCCAGCGCATGGCACATCCAAAGGACGGACTGTTGCTGTATGGCCCGATGGACGGAGGCAAAGGCGCTGGCAAGCTACGTATCGGTGTCGTTTCGACCGCAGCCGGGCTGACGCGATATTCGAAGTGCGTGGACAAGATGTCCAAGCCTATCGCCCCGGCGCGACCTGACGACCCAAACCACACGCTGTTTCCGGGATTCCAAGCCCTGTTCGGTGTAGAGTGGCCATCCAAACCTGAAGTCTGGTTGGAAATCAACCACGATGAGCTGGCCAAGGCGATCCGCATTTCGGACCGCCACCAAGCTATCCACAAAGCCGTGTCGCTATATTCCGATGCGATCGCCGAGCACCTGCGTGAAAGCAGCGAGTCGCCTGTCGATCTGTGGATGGCGGTCGTGCCTGAGGATGTACATAAATACTGCCGTCCGCAATCCACCGTCGAGAAGTCGCAACGCGAGAGCTCAGGTGTCCTAATGAACAAGTCGGCGGCCACGCGCTTGTTGCGCGCCCCAGGCCTTTTCGACGATGACAATAGGTCAGCCGAGATTTATCTCTACGAGCTGGACTTCCATAACCAGCTAAAGGCGCGCTTGTTGGAGCACAAGGCGGCCGTCCAGGTGGTGCGTGAAACGACCCTTACTCCCGACGAGTTCCGCAAGGAGAACGGTATGCCGCTGCGCGGCCTGCAGGACCCTGCGACACTAGCGTGGAATCTGGCGACCACTTGCTATTTCAAGGCCGGCGGAAAGCCATGGCAGCTCGGCGCTTCTCGACCAGGTGTATGCTACGTCGGCATCGTATTCAAGAAAGATTCGTCATCGGCCGAACCTGGCAATGCATGCTGCGGCGCCCAGATGTTCCTCGACTCTGGCGATGGCGTCGTGTTTCGCGGAGCCGTCGGCCCATGGGTCACCTCAACAGATCATGATTTCCGTCTGCCCAAGGACAAGGCCAAATCCCTAATGTCACTTGTGGTGGAAGCCTATCGAAAAAGCCATGGCGGCGAGGCGCCCAAAGAGCTCTTCATCCATGGCAAGACCCGGTTCTCCGACGAAGAATGGGAAGGCTTCAAAGAGACGGTGCCGGACGGGACCAATGTCGTGTGCGTACGCATCCGCGAGGACTCCGGCATGAAGCTCTACCGGCATGGCACCATGAACGTCCCGCGCGGCCTGGGCTGGGTGAAGTCGCCTTGGAGGGCCTATTTGTGGACCAAGGGGTTCGTGCCGCGCCTGCAGACCTATGCGGGACGCGAAGTGCCCAACCCCTTGTCGATTGAGATCAGCAAGGGAGTGGCCGACATCCAACAAGTTATGGCGGATGTCCTGGCGCTGACTAAGCTGAACTACAACGGATGCATTTACGGGGACGGCGTTCCCGTCACTCTACGTTTTGCTGATTCGGTCGGCGAGATTCTTACGGCAGCGCCGCGAAAGAACGAGCTACCGCCATTGCCTTTCCGCTATTACATCTGAGCTTCGGAAAACATAGAGTGTTCAAAAGGGAAGTCATGCCGAGATTGCAATTGCGCCACGAGTTTCGCGGAGCACGGCTTCATGACATAGCTATCGATTTCGACGTTGTGACTCACTTGCGAGAAAGCGGTGTGACAAAGCCGTTTCCCGCCCTGAACGCATCTTAACCTTGAAGGCAGTTTCTTGATGGAACTCATCGACAATATCAACAGCCTTCTCGGCGACGACCTCAAAAAAACGCTCAAGCCCGGAGCGCGTCTGAGGATTGCAGCCTCTTGCTTTTCGATGTATGCATTTGAAGCACTGAAAGCAGAGCTGGAAAAAATCGACGAATTACAATTCATCTTCACGTCGCCAACCTTCGTTGCGGATGAGGTCACGGACAAGATTCGTAAGGAACGCAAAGAATTTCGCATCCCCAAGGCTGACCGCGAACGGAGTCTGTACGGGAGTGAGTTCGAGATTCAGCTTCGAAACAAGCTGACCCAACGTGCGATTGCAAAGGAATGCGCTGACTGGATGCGGCGCAAGGCGACCTTCAAGTCCAATCGCAGCAAGGCTCCTATGCAGCAATTCGCCTGCGTGGAAACGGCCGCCGCAGACGCAGCCTACATGCCATTGCATGGTTTTACCGCCGTCGATCTCGGCTACCAGCAGGGCAATGCTGTCTCCAACCTCGTCAACAAACTGGACGAACCGACCATTACCGCGACCTACCTCAGCCTGTTTAATCAAATATGGGACGCCCCCGAAAAGCTTGAGGACGTGACCGCCCAGATCTGCGAACACATCGCGTCCGTTTATCAGGAAAATTCTCCCGAGAGCATCTACTTTCTGATGCTCTACAACATCTTCAATGAGTTTTTGGACGACATCAATGAGGATGTTCTGCCCAATGACCGCACCGGTTACCAGGACACACTTATCTGGAACAAGCTCTTCAATTACCAGAGGGATGCAGCAACCGGAATCATCAACAAGCTCGAGACCTACAATGGCTGCATCTTGGCCGACAGTGTTGGCTTGGGTAAGACGTTCACGGCCTTGGCTGTCGTCAAGTATTACGAGCTGCGCAACAAATCAGTTCTGGTGTTATGCCCGAAGAAGCTCGCCGACAATTGGCTGAACTACAACCACAACCTTAGGACGAACATCTTTGCACGCGATCGGTTCAACTATGACGTGCTCGCGCACACAGATCTTAGCCGCACGAGTGGCGAATCGTTTGGCACGCCGTTAAACCGTGTTAACTGGGGCAACTACGACCTGGTTGTCATCGACGAGTCCCACAACTTCCGCAACAACGACGCCTACAAGGAAAATGAGACCCGCTACCAGAAGCTGATGAACAAGGTAATCAAGGAGGGCGTGAAAACCAAGGTGTTAATGCTTTCCGCCACGCCTGTGAACAATCGCTTCAATGACCTTCGCAATCAACTAGCGCTGGCCTACGAAGGCGACTCTGAGAACCTCAGTAAAAAGCTACGCACCAGCAAGACGGTAGAGGACATCTTCCGGGGGGCGCAGGCCAGCTTTAACGCTTGGGCAAAGCTTCCGCCAGAAGAGAGAACAGCGCGCGCCATCCTTGACTCGTTGGACTTTGATTTTTTCGAATTGCTAGACAGCGTCACTATCGCCCGTTCGCGTAAGCACATCCAGACCTTCTACGACACCAAGGACATTGGTCAATTCCCCGAGCGTCGCAAACCCTTGTCGTTCCATAGTCCGCTCACCCAGCGATCCGACGTGATGAGTTTCAACGAAATCTTCGAGCAGTTGTCCTTGCTCAATCTCGCGGTATACGCTCCGATCAGCTACATCTTGCCTAGCCGGCTCAAGAAGTACGAGGAGATGTACGACACGCAGGTTGCTGGAAAAGGTAGGCTCAAGCAAGCCGATCGCGAAAAAAGCCTACAGGCGTTGATGACAACCAACTTGCTCAAACGTCTCGAAAGCTCGATTGAGTCTTTCCGCTTGACGCTTCAGTCTCTGCGCGCAAACCATACAGGCACGCTGGCCAAAATCAGCACCTTCAATCAGACTGGCAAGGTCGTCAGCATCGATGACCTCACCGACCAGTTGGAAAATCTGGACGCGGATGATGATGACCTACCCGTCATTGGTGAAAACGAGATTGGCGGCAAGGTCAAGATCAATCTCGCCGACATGGACTTACCCTCGTGGGAGCACGAGCTAAGGGTTGATTTGGAAATCATCGATGCGTTGCTGGCGTCGATGAATAAAATCACACCTGCCGATGATGCCAAGTTGCAGCACCTCAAGGCACTGGTTCTCGAAAAGATCGCCGCGCCGATCAACCCAGGCAACAAGAAGGTGTTGATCTTCACCGCCTTTGCCGACACCGCAAACTACCTATATGCCAATTTGGCACCGGAGTTGATGACCACACAGGCCTTGCATAGCGCCAGGGTTACAGGCAAGGATGCGCCGAAGTCCACGCTCAAGAAGAGCTATGATTTTCAAGAATTGCTCACGCTCTTCTCACCGCGCTCGAAGGAAAAGACCATTGTCCTACCCGACGAACCGGCGGAGATTGATTTGCTGATTGCCACAGACTGCATCTCGGAAGGCCAGAACCTACAGGACTGCGACTACCTTATCAACTACGACATCCACTGGAATCCCGTACGCATCATCCAACGCTTCGGCCGGGTGGATCGCATAGGCTCGCCCAACACAAGCATCCAGCTCGTCAACTACTGGCCCGACATCTCGCTCGACGAGTACATCAACCTTAAAGAGCGGGTCGAAAGCCGGATGATGATCGCCGACGTTACGGCCACCGGGGACGACAACGTGCTGAGCGCACAAGCCAACGACGTGTCCTACCGCAAGGAGCAATTGCGTCGCCTGCAAGAGGAAGTGATCGAGCTGGAAGACCTAAAGACTGGTGTATCAATCACCGACCTCGGGCTCAATGACTTCCGTATGGACTTGCTCAACTATGTAAAGGCCAATGGCGAGTTGGGCAATGTGCCAAGCGGGATGCACGCCGTGGTTCCTGCCATACCTGAACTGGGCCTACGCCCTGGCGTTATCTTCACACTGCGGAATCGAAACCAGGGCGTCAATGCCAGTCAGCACAACCGGCTGCATCCGTACTACCTCGTCTACATCGATCGTGAAGGTGAGATCATTCATGACCACACCGAGGTTAAGCGTCTGCTCGACTTAGTGCGCAGTTGCTGCAAAGGGCAAGCTCAGCCCATTCCAGATGCTTGCCGCCTGTTCAACGTGGAAACAGCCGATGGCCGCAAAATGCAGGTATACTCCGACCTGCTCGGCCAGACCATTCGCTCGATGATCGAGGTAAAGGAAGAGAAAGATCTGGACAGCCTTTTTAGCAGCGGAAAAACTACTGCGCTGATCAATACTATCGCTGGGCTGGACGACTTCGAACTCATCACTTTCCTTGTCATTCAGGATGCAGGATGAGCCAGATCGCCAGTTCCGAGCCGAACACCGCGTTTATCAACTATCCGAAACAGGCTGCCTTTGGCCGCAACCTGCCAAAGAACAAGATTTATGAACACAGTGGAGCCAACACTCGGCTGAAAGACCTATTCGTCCAGCAAGTGGAACAGATCGTCTGGCAATACAAGCTAGCTCCAGAAACGATCAACCTGCCCTCCAAGCCGGAAGTGCCAGAGCTTCAGGTTTTCACCATTCAACTCAAAACGGCAGAGCTGAATCTTGACGTATTGCGCTGCATTGATGGCGCAGTGCAGTTCCCGATCATCTTCGAGTTGAGCTTTGATGGCAATACACAGGTGGTCGCCGCGTATAAGCGCCCGAACGAGATTGACGCTAGCCGTTGGGTACTGAGCGACTACTTTGCGACAGAGTGGTCATCAAGCGATATCGAACGCGCCGCCATGCCGTTGGCGCTCGACTTGGGCGGCTTGTATCAGCAAGTGCTACGCCGCCTGATACCCACGCCTGCACGCCAGCAAGAGGGCCTTGCTGACTTGGTGGCCCGTGTCGAACAGGTCGCGAAGAAGCAGCGCGAGGTCGAAAAAGCTGCCAGCAAGCTAGCCAAAGAAAAACAATTCAATCGCAAAGTGGAGATCAACGCGCTCTTGCGGCAACTAAAAAGCGAACTTAAACAATTGACCGCTAGGGAGGTGACATGACGCAGACCTTGAGTGACGAATCGAGGAGGCACATCGAGCAGGTTGCCGGCGAGGCGTTAATGCAACTCGAAAGCATCGCTGAAGCTTCCAAGAGAAAGCTGCATGAAGGACGAACGCTGGGGTCCCACAGCTTGGCAAGCATCAACACAATGACGTCGAGTTCCACCGTCCAAAGCCTGGATCAGATCAACCAGGCGAACCGCGATAGTTACCAAATTTTGGCGGCAGAGCCCGCTATTGCTCGTGTTGTAGTGATCAATGAAGAGGGCGAAGAGAAGACCTACTACATATGCCGCACTACACCAGTTTCAGGCGTTCCCAATTTGGCAAGCTACCGCGCCCCTGTCGGACGATTGGCTTCGTTGGCGATTGGTGCAGCGTTCACGTTTCCCAATGGAACAGTCGTTGAGGTTCTTGAGCGAGCTCAGCTCCGGCCGAGTGCATTCGCCGATGGCTGGGATTCTCGCGACACTGTGATTGAATCCGAGCATTTCGGGCCCCTCACAATTGAGTCGCTGCGAGCGCTGCTGACAGGCGTCACCGGGGAAGAAATTACCGAAGACATTCTGGGCCAATTGCTGGCCGAGGAGACTGTCAAGGCCAACATCATCGACGGAGTTCGCCGCAGCGTCATCACCAAGATGGGGTTGCGGGATCAGCCCGTACTCGATCAATACCAGGACGAAATCTTTCGTCTTCCTCTCGATAAGCGCCTGCTGATCCTGGGGCCACCCGGAACAGGAAAAACAACAACCCTGATCCGTCGCTTGGGCCAAAAACTCGACACTGCCTTCTTGGAAGAAGACGAACAACGTCTGGTTGAGATGGTCGGTTCAGCCCAAGGTATCACGCACGCCGACAGTTGGCTGATGTTCACGCCTACGGAATTGCTCAAACAGTATCTCAAGGAGGCTTTCGCACGTGAAGGCGTGCCGGCATCAGATCTGCGCATCAGAACGTGGCAGGACTATCGACGCGAGCTAGCCAGAAACACATTTGGCGTGCTCAAAACTGCTTCCGGTGGCGGCACCTTTGTCCTCAAAGACGTGCTGCCCAGTCTGAGCGAGGCAGCACTTGATCGCCCCATTCAATGGTTTGACGATTTCGATGCATGGCAGCGAAAGGCCTATATACAGGAGCTGCGTGATGCAGCGACCTTGCTCCACGATGCAAAGACATCCGAAGTTCTGAATCTCGGCGCGCGTCTACAAGACATCTTATCTCGCGCAGGCGATGGTGCACTGGCTTCCATGTTTGGATCTCTGGCTGTAGAAATTTCCAAAGTGCAGGCGCTCGTGACTAGCCTAAAGGAAGGCTCCGACGCCAAGATCAAGGGCGCCCTCAACCTGCAGCTCAACCGAAATCGAGCCTTCCTGGATGAGTTGGCACGTGTGATCGACAGCCTGCAACAAGCGCAAGCAACTGATGCTGACGACCAAGATGACCCAGATTCCGATGAGGACGAAGACTCTACGTCACCGCGCACAGGTCGAGCAGCCGCGCTCAACGCATACATGCAAGCTGTGCGTGCCCAAGCTCGTGCAGTCGCATCCAAGCGCGCAGTCAGCAAGGTATCACGCAACGGCAAAATCATCGAATGGCTAGGTGATCGCGGCTTGACAGAGTCGGATCGTGCCGCGGTGGGCACCAGCCTTCTGGTGCAGGCCAGTGCACGCCGTTTCGTCAATCCGGTCAAACGCTACCTTGATGGCATTCCAAAGCGCTATCGTACTTTTAGACGCGAACGCCAGCAGGCGAATACCTGGTATCGCAATGAAGGCATCGAGGCGCGCGACATTCACCCACTGGAGTTGGACGTCGTCTTGCTGGCCATCTTGCGCGCAGCAGGCGATCTGATCGGTCGACCAAACATCCAGCGCGATATCGATAGTCCAGCTTGGTCATCGCTCCAATCTATCCTCGGGCATTACCGCAACCAGATCCTGGTGGATGAAGCAACGGACTTCTCGCCCATCCAACTTGCGAGCATGGCGGCATTGGCCCATCCAAGGCTGCGCTCATTCTTTGCCTGTGGCGACTTTAATCAGCGCCTGACCACCTGGGGCGCACGCTCTGCCGATGACTTGAAGTGGGTCTTCGCCGATTTCGACATTAAGGAAATCACTGTCTCCTATCGGCAGAGCAAGCAGCTGAACGATTTAGCGCGCGCCATGATCATTGCAGTCGGCGGCACCGAGCAGTACGCCAGTTTGCCAGCGCACCTGGACAGCGTAGGTGTTGCGCCCGCCTTACTGGAGTACGCCACCAGCCCAGAAGCAATTGTAGGTTGGCTGGCTGATCGCATCCGCGAAATCGAGCGTTTTGTCGGCCAGTTGCCATCAACCGCCATTTTCGTGAACACCGAAGACGATGTGACTCCAATTGCCGATGCACTCAATGCTGCCCTGGTCGAGCACAACATCCAGGTTATCGCTTGCCGCGATGGCCAGGCCGTGGGGCAAGAAAGTAACGTGCGCGTGTTCGACATCCAGCACATCAAAGGACTGGAATTCGAGGCGGTGTTCTTTGTCGGCATTGACCAGCTCGCCGCACTGCACCCGGAGCTGTTCGACAAATACCTGTACGTGGGCACGACGCGTGCGGCAACATACCTGGGTGTGACGTGTGAGGGTAACTTGCCATCCGCCATCGAGAGTCTGCGCGCGCACTTTTGCCGGAACTGGCAATAAAAAAACTGAACCAAAAAACGAATTTGAACAAATGTGCCGCTGCGCCTTTATCTAACAGGCACAGCGTCCAGAGGAAAAGAATATGGAAAAAATGAAAATGCACTCGCCTAATCTCACGCAGAACAACGTCACCCGAATTCGCGAGTTATTCCCGAACTGCGTCACCGAAGCCAAGCGTGAGGATGGCGCTGTGAAACTTACGGTGGACTTTGATCAGCTGCGACAAGAATTAGCAGACTCAATTGTCGAAGGCCCGCAAGAACGCTATCACTTGAACTGGCCCGGAAAGCGTGAGGCCTTGCTCACGGCAAATGCCCCCATCGCCAAGACTTTGCGTCCTAGCCGCGAGGACAGCGTTGACTTCGATACCACAAAAAATCTGTTCATCGAAGGGGACAATCTTGATGCGCTGAAGCTGCTGCAAGAGACATACCTCGGAAAAGTCAAACTCATCTACATCGACCCTCCTTACAACACGGGCAAGGACTTTATCTACAAGGATGACTTCAGCAGCGATGTGGAAGACTACATGCAGCAGTCCAATCAAACTGGTGCTGATGGCGGGCGACTGGTTGCGAACACCGAAGCGAACGGGCGCTTCCACTCGGACTGGTTAAGCATGATCTATCCGAGACTGAAGCTCGCCCGTAATCTGCTGCGGGACGACGGAGCCATCCTTATTTCGATTGACGATAACGAGGCCGACAACCTTCGAAAGGTTTGCGACGAGGTCTTCGGCGAGGACAACTTCGTCGGTCAAATCGTATGGCAACGGTCCAAGAAGGGCGACTCTAAGCTCGTCGCAAAAGTTCATGAATACATCTTGTGCTACGTCCGCGACAAGGAATCCGTGCTCGCGAACGGACCATGGCGTCGCCCCAAGGATGGCGCCGATCAAGTCATGGCTAAATACTCCGAACAACGGGCAAGTCTGGGGAACAACCACGAGGCCATTCGTGTAGAGATGCAGACTTGGTACAAGCAACTTCCTACCGACGATCCACGTAAAGCGCACAAGCACTACAACTGGTCTGATGATCGTGGCCTCTATTTCGCGGCGGACTTTGCTGGTCCGGACGACGGACGGGAATCGAGGCCGCGCCATGACATCCTCCATCCCGTCACTGGCAAGTCGTGCAAGAAGCCATCGACCGGGTGGCGATGGGATGAAGAGAAGACCAATTGGGCGCTGGCCCAGGTACCTCCACGCATTCATTTCGGTATCGACGAAACCACAATTCCAACTAGGAAGAGTTATCTATTCGAGATCGACAGCGAGCCCTATTCGTCGGTGTTTTACAGAGACGGTAGGTCTGCAACCCTTGAGGTCGAAGAACTCATCGGCAAGGGCTGGTTTCCGTTTCCAAAAAACACCGACGTTTTGACAGAGTTGATCGAATTGATCACTAAGCCAGACGACATCATCTTGGACTTCTTTGCTGGCTCCGGTAGCACTGGGCACGCCGTCATGAAGGTCAATAGCGCTCATGGTTCAAAGCGTCGGTTTGTGCTGATTCAGATTCCGGAGGAAACGGGACGAACTGGCTACGGCACGATTGCGGAAATTACGAAGAAGCGCCTGCGTGAAGCTGGCAAGAAGATCACCGCAAGTGCCGGCTCAAGTGCAGCGGACGTTGGATTCCGCACGTTGAAGATTGATTCGTCGAACATGGCAGAGACCTTCTATACACCCGACGCGCTTGAGCAGTCGAACATGGAAATGTTCGTCGACAACATCAAGCCCGATCGCGCCGCTGACGACCTGCTATTCCAAGTAATGCTGGACTGGGGTGTCGATCTAGCCTTGCCAATAGCCAAGCAGTCCATCCAGGGTAAGGACGTGTTCTTTGTCGATGGCGACGTACTGACTGCCTGCTTTGATAACACCGGCAGTATCGACGAATCCTTCGTGAAGGAACTGGCCAAGCATCTGCCTCTGCGCGCGGTGTTCCGCGACGCAGGCTTCAAAGACAGCGCGGTCAAGATCAACGTTGAGCAGATTTTCAAGTTGTTGTCGCCTACCACCGAAGTGAAATGCATCTAAGGGACGCGCAATGAAATTGAAATTCAAAACTCAGGCCTATCAAACAGCGGCGGTGCAAGCCGTTGTCGACTGCTTCAAGGGGCAACCGCCGGCGACGGTGGAGGCTATCAGCTACCGCATTGATCCAGGCAAAGCAAAAAAAAGGGTCCAAGACCTTTTTGCGGGGGACGGGTTCAAGAACGCTGACCTGAAGCTGTCGGACACCACTCTGCTGGACAGCATCAATCAAGTGCAGCGTCAGCAAAACTTGCCACAGTCCAGCGATATCGTGAAAACCAAAGTCAGCAAAGTCAACCTCGACATCGAGATGGAAACCGGTACCGGGAAGACCTACTGCTACATTAAAACCATCTTCGAACTAAACAAGCAGTACGGCTGGAGCAAGTTCATCATCGTGGTGCCAAGCATTGCCATCCGTGAAGGCGTGGCCAAGTCGCTGGAGATTACGGCCGAACATTTCCTGGAGACCTACCGCAAAAAGACGCGCTTCTTCATCTATAACTCCAAGCAGTTACACCACCTTGAGAGCTTTTCGTCCGATGCGGGGATAAATGTAATGGTGATCAACGTCCAGGCGTTTGCAGCCCGAGGCGCTGACAACCGGCGCATCTACGACGAGCTGGATGACTTTCAGTCTCGCCGTCCTATTGATGTGATTAGCGCCAACCGTCCGATCCTGATCCTGGACGAGCCACAGAAAATGGAAGGAGCCGCAACCCTGAAGTCCTTGGAGGAATTCAAGGCGCTGATGGTGCTTCGCTACTCTGCCACACATAAGACCACGCACAACAAGATCCATCGACTAGACGCGCTGGACGCATACAACCAGAAGCTAGTGAAAAAGATTGCTGTGCGCGGCATATCGGTGAAGGGTTTGGCAGGGACCAATGCCTACCTGTACCTGCAATCCATCGAAATTTCGACCAAGAAGCCGCCCGAGGCACGTGTTGAGTTCGAGCAGAAGTTGAAAAGTGGCGAGATCAAGCGCGTCATGCGTAAGCTCTCCAAGGGTGACAACCTTTTCTCTGATGGCTTTTCTAATGAGCTGGATCAGTACCGCGGCTATGTCGTCGCGGACATCAATGCCAACACTGACACCTTGAGCTTTACCAATGGCGTAGAGCTTTTCGTCGGCGAGGCCGAAGGAGATGTGAATGAAGCCGCACTCCGTCGCATTCAGATTCGGGAAGCCATCAAGGCTCACTTCGACAAGGAGCAAGCGTTATTCCAGCAAGGCATCAAAGTGCTGACACTGTTCTTCATCGATGAAGTCGCAAAGTACCGCGACTACTCGGCAGCGGACGAAAAAGGCGACTACGCGCGGATCTTCGAAGAGGAATACGGACAATACCTGAACGAGGTGCTGGACCTAGACGAAACGGCGTACATCAAGTACCTGAAGGGCATTACCGCGGAAAAGACGCATAGCGGTTATTTTTCCATCGACAAGAAGACAAAGCGGCTGATTGATCCAGAGATGGGCAAGAAAGCCACCGAGGCCGACGACGTGGATGCCTACGACCTGATCCTGAAGGACAAAGAACGCCTGCTTTCTTTTTCCGAACCAGTGCGTTTCATTTTTTCACACTCCGCTTTACGCGAAGGGTGGGACAACCCAAACGTGTTCGTGATTTGTGCACTCAAGCACAGCGACAACACCGTTTCCCGCCGGCAGGAAGTTGGCCGTGGCCTGCGTTTGTCCGTCAATCAGACCGGAGACAGGATGGATCATCCGGCTATCGTTCATGACGTAAACGTTCTGACCGTAGTGGCGAGCGAGAGCTACAAGGACTTCGTATCTGCGCTTCAGAAGGACATCAGCGAGTCCTTGTCGGCTCGCCCCAAGGTGGCCGACGAGGCTTACTTCATCGGCAAAGTGCTAAAGACGGCCACTGGCGATATCGAAGTTACGGCGCAGTTGGCCAAGCAGATTTACAAGTACCTGCTCAAGAATGACTACAGCGACGATACAGATCGCATTACGGACACGTATCACGAGGGTAAGAAAAATGGTACCCTCGCTCCGCTGCCCCCGGAACTGCAAGTCCATGCCGAGCAGGTGTATCAGCTGATCGACAGCATCTTCAGCGATAGCCAGATGTTCGACATCAGCGACGACCGTCGGCCGAAGAAAAATCCACTCAACGGCAACTTCGACAAGCAGGAGTTCAAGGAACTGTGGAACCGCATCAATCGCAAAGCAGCCTACAGCGTCGACTTTGATTCAGCGGAGTTGGTTACAAAGGCCGTCGCCGAACTGGACAAGAGCCTTCGCGTGACACCGCTTCAATATACGATTCAGACCGGCGAGCAGGCTGACCAGGTGACTTATGATGACCTCAAAGGGAGTGATGCGTTCGTACTCAAGGCTACCGAGACGGAAACGAGTAAGTATTCCATCAACTCGGCAGTGAAGTATGACCTGATCGGCAAGATCGCTGAAGGCACGCAACTGACTCGGCGTACGACCGCGGACATCCTCAAGGGGATCAACCTCGCAATCTTTGGCCAATTCCGCACCAATCCGGAAAGCTTCATCTCCGAGGCCGTTCGACTGATCAACGAGCAGAAAGCAACGATGATTATCGAACACTTGGCCTACGACACAGTTGCAGACCAATACGACTTGAAAATCTTCACGGATGGTCAATCAAAGCAGGACTTCAGCAAAGCGGGAGAAAAACTCAAGCGCCACATTTACGACTATGTGATCACCGATTCGGGAATAGAGCGTGATTTTGTGAGGGAACTGGATACCAGTACCGAGGTGGTCGTGTACGCTAAGCTGCCGCGCGGCTTCCTGATCCCGACGCCCGTCGGCGACTACAACCCCGATTGGGCCGTGTCATTCAAGGAAGGTACTGTCAAACACGTGTACTTCGTGGCCGAAACCAAAGGCTCGATGTCGTCGATGGTGCTCAATGAAATCGAGAAAACCAAGGTCAAGTGTGCACGCAAGTTCTTCGACGAGATCAACAGGAAGTACGCCCCCGAGAACGTGAAGTACGACGTCGTGAACAGCTTCGGCAAGCTGATGGAGTTGGTGAAGTGACGGTGAAAATCGACGCTTTTCTTGTGCCGTACAGGCTGGCTTTTGCAACCATCGCAGTTGTTCTTCAAAGCTGACCGGTTGTTGCAATCGCTTCGATGTAATCGGACCAGTCTTGCATCATGCGAGTGCGATCCCTTAACCACTTCGCACGATCATAGGCCTGGTCCACCTTGTCCTTTTTGACGTGAGCAAGTTGCAGGTCGACGATTTTCTCGTCATAGCTGAGCTGTTGGGTTATTGCAGACATGGCCAACGATCTGAATCCGTGACCGGTCATCCTCCCCTTGTAACCCATCCGGCCTAACGCACGGAGGATCGTGTTGTTGTCCATGTGCTGCCGCCCCTTCGAGCGGTGCGGGAAAATGAAAGGCCGGCCGCCGGTGATCGGCTCCATCATACGAAACAAAGCCACGACCTGGCGCGACAAGGGCACGATGTGATCGCGCCTCATCTTCATGCGCGCGGCCGGAATGATCCATAACGCCTTGTCTAGGTCGATTTCGCTCCATGGCGCGCCAATGATTTCCTCGGTTCGGACAAACGTGTGCATCGCCAGTCGCGTCGCCACGCGGGTCTTGATCTCCAGTTCAGGCTCGGCCGCGGCCAAATCGGCCAGGAACTGCGGAAACTCTTCAACTTCAATCGCCGCAAAGTGTCCAGCCTTATGTCCCTTGAGGGCTTCCTTGACAGGCGCTGCTGGGTTGTCCATGCGAAGACCGGAGGCGACTGCGTAATTGAATATCCTGACGACCAGTCGCTGCACGCGCTTGGTCATGTCCAACGATCCGCGCGCCTCGATGCGCCGCAACGAAGCCAGTACCATCGGCGGATTGATCGAGGCAACGGGCAATCCGCCTAAATCCGGGAAAATGTTCATTGCGACCCGGTGTAGTGCGTCATCGCCGGTCTTGGACACGGTCGGATATTTTGTCGCCCGCCACTCGATCGCAACCTGCTCGAAAGTCCTGCTGTTGGCCGAGACCGCCAGCAACTTGCCAATGCGCCGCTCAACAGTCGGATCTTTGCCCGCTTCAAGCAGCGTTTTGGCTGCGCGCCACGCCTCCCTCGCATCCTGCAGACTCACGCCAGGATAGGCCCCGATGGAAAAAGTCTTGGGTTTCCCATCAAAACGATAGGCGCCGCGCCACAGTTTGGATCCCTTCGGGGAAATATGGAGCTGCAAGCCGACGCCGTCGGAAAGCTTGATGAGCTTTTCCCCCGGCTTGGCTTGGCGGCATTTGATGTCGGTGAGCGGCATGTTGGTATGTGGTCGCGCCGCCCCGGTCTGTTGGTATGCGGCGAAGTTGGCACAGATTCAGTACCAACATTTATACCAACAATTTCGTGGGATGGCAACGGACCACAAGCAACGGTGCGGGCCTAAACCACAGAGGGAGAGCGGATTATTCAGCCCGATCTGGAACGATATGAGATCGTAAGAAACGATCCACTGGCGGAAGCGGTGAGATTCGAACTCACGAAGGGCGCAAACCCTCGCCAGTTTTCAAGACTGGTGCCTTCAACCACTCGGCCACGCTTCCTGCAGGAGCGCATTATACAGAATTTCGCACCCTCGCAGCCAACGCCGCATGCGCACCCCATTCCCCGGCCTCGCCGTGCCCCGCGTCCTGTTCCTCGCGCAGCAAAGCCTCGAACTGCGCCGCCGGCAATGGCCGCGACAGCAAATACCCCTGCACCTGATCGCAACCGGCATGCTTGAGAAAGGCCAACTGCTCGGGCGTCTCCACCCCCTCGGCGATCACCTTGTGCTTGAGCTGGCGCCCGATACTGATGATGGTGCTGGCGATGGCGCAGTCGTTGCTGTCGCCCGGAATGCCGGTGGTAAAGGAGCGGTCGATCTTCAAGGTGTCGATCGGGAAGCGCTTCAAGTACGACAAGCTCGAATACCCGGTGCCAAAGTCGTCGAGCGACAAGGCCACCCCCAGCGCCGTGATCCTGTCCATGATGCCAATCACACGGTCGATATTGTGCATCAAGGTGCTCTCGGTGATTTCCAGTTCGAGCCAGGCCGGATCGAGCCGGTAGCGCCCCAGCGTCTGCATCACGCGCGTGGGCAAGGTGGCGGTGAATTCGCGCGCCGACACATTGACCGCCAGCCGGAACGGCGCGATTCCCGCCGCCTGCCATGCCGCCGCCTGCGAGCACGCCGCCTCCAGCACCCACTCGCCCACCTGCACCACCAGGCCGGTGGCCTCGGCCAGCGGAATGAATTCGGCCGGCGGCACCAAGCCGCGCTCGGCGTGCAACCAGCGCACCAGGGCCTCGGCGCCGATGATGCGCCCGCTGTCGATGGCGTATTTCGGCTGATAATGGAGCAGCAATTCGCCCCGTCCCAACGCGCGCCGCAGCCCGGACTCGAGCCGCATGCGCTCTTGCATGCCATGGTTCATGTCGTCGCTGTAGAAGGTGACGCTCTCCTCCTCGCTCCCTTCGCCCTGCTTGGCGCGCGCCATCGCGATGTCGGCCAGGCGCAGCAAGGTTTCCGCATCCTCGCCATCGGTCGGATAGACACTCATCCCGATGCTCGCCCCCACCCGCAAATCATGCCCCTCGATCAAGAAGGGCGCGCGCAGCGAGGCTTGCAATTTGTGCGCGACCGTGCTGGCCTCGAAGTGCTGCTTCAAGTCCAGCAAGCCGACCGCGAATTCGTCGCCCGACAAATGCGCCACCAGGTCTTCTTCGCGCAGCGCGCCGCGAAAACGCTGCGCCACTTGGCGCAACAATTCGTCGCCGATACGCCGCCCCAGCGTGTCGTTGATCACCTTGAAACGGTTCAAGTCGATAAACAGCACGCAGGCGGCGGTGCGGCTGCGCAAGGCCACCGTCAAGGCTTGGTCGATCAGCTTGGTGAGCAAGCTGCGGTTGGGCAAACCGGTCAAGTCGTCGTAATAGGCCAGGTGATGCAGGCGCTCTTCGGCCAGCTTGCGCTCGGTGATGTCGGTCAGGTAGGCGATCATGCCGATCGGCCGCTCGTCCAGGTCGTGCAACTGCGACAGCGACAGGCTGGCCCAGAAAATTTCGCCCGACTTCTTGCGCCGCCGCACTTCCATCATGCGCCCGCCATGCTCGACGAAATCGTCGTGGAATAGCGTGTCTTCGTCTTCGTACAGGAACAAGATGTTGCGGCCCACCGCTTCGAGCGAGGTGTAGCCGAACAATTGCTCGGCCCCCCGGTTCCAGCTGGTGATGTAGCCGGTCAAGTCCATCGTCAGCACCGATTCGTGCAACTGGTCCAGGATTTGCGATTGCTGCGCCAGCTTCGCTTCCACCTGGACGAAGGCATGGGTCGAGCGCTGGGCCAGGGAATTGACATGCAAGAGGCTGGCGATCACGCCGGCCAGGCTAGCCAGCTGGTCGCGTTCGATCGCGCTAAACCCCTGCGCCCGCTGCAAGACGATGCGGCCAAAGGCAAGCCCATCCCACGCCACCGCCTGCTCCAGCACTTGCCACGGCTGCTGCCCCGGCGGCGCGCACGGCGCCTGCGCTGCCACCGCATCGTCGGCGCCATGGTAGGCGCCATGCGCACAGCCGAGCAGCGCGCCCGCGAGCGCGCCCAGGCGCGCATGCAGCGCCGCGCCGCGCAGGCGCAACACGGCTTCGCACACGGCCTTGCTGATGCTCATGTCGTCGGGCTGCGCTGTCATGTCAGAGATTCCGGCTCACCTGGATGGCCCAGTGGTAGCCTTGCAGCTGGCTGCGCCACAGGCTCTCGGGGTCGGCTTCGGCGCGCCGCAGCGCCTCGTGATCGGGCGCGCGCGCCTCGGCCAGCTGCAGCAAATGGCCCAGGCGCCCGTGGCGCGCCATCAAGGCCGCCCCCACTTCGCTGGGCAGACCGAGCGCGGCCACCACCTCGCCCATGGGCATGCCCAATAACACGTCGAGCAGGGAAAACACGCCCGCCATGAAGGCCCTGTCTTGTTCGTCGGCATTGCCCCCTTGTAGCTTGCAGAGCATTTCCATTTGCGCCGCGCGCAAGGCCGCCAGCGGCAACAGCAGGTTCGGCAAACCGTCCGCCTGGGCCCGCGCATACAGCAGCAGTTGCAGCCAGCGTTGCATTTGACGCCGCCCCAACAGCATGATGGCTTGCCCGAAATTGCTGACCGGCTTGCGCAAGCCCTGGGCCGCCGAATTGGCTAGGCGCAGCAATTGGAAGGACAAGGCCGGGTCTTGCTTGAGCTGGATTTCGATCTCATGCACCTCGGCCTCGCGCGCGAGCATGCCCAGCAGCGCCAGCATGTGCTTGCGCGATCCGCTCGCGCCCGGCACCGCCGGCGTCGGCGCCTGCAGCGCGTAACTGCCACTAAAGCCATCAAAGCCGGCTTCGCGGCATTGTTGTTGCTGTGCGGCGTCGGCCACCCCGTGTGCCAGGTGCGGCCCCGGCGTGCGCGGCGCGCGCGCCACCGGCTGGCCCGGGATGCAGGCGTACAGCTGCCCGCCCAGCCAGGACGGCAGCGCCGGATCGAGTTCGCCGTCTTGCATGAAGCGGCAACCGGCCGCCTGCAGCGCCTGGCAGCGCGCCAGCGCGTCCGGCTCGGCGTAGGCGCGCGCCGGCAGCGCGAACACCAGGCGCGGCGCGGCGCGCTGCGCCTCCAATATCTGCAGCAGGGCTGGCGTCAGCGCCGCGCTGTTGGCCACGCGCACGATGGCATCGAGCGGCGCGAGCGCGGCGAACAGGTCCGGGTAGGCCAATAGGCGCGCCAAAGCTTGCGCCTCGTCGCCCGCGCTCCCATCGACGCGCAACAACAGCGCCGTCCATGCGTTGCGGCCGTCTGCGACGGCTTCAATGGCAAGCAAGGGAAACGGGGAAATGTCAGGCGCAGGCATCGGCATCTCGCTAAAGGGTGCCTACATGGTAGATGAATAATTTACGCAGGGCAACCATTTCGTTACAAAGCACGTTTATTTGCATATAGATAAATACGCGCTTATCCACCATGTCATATTGGGAAGGAATGATTGCCTTTGAAAGCATATTGCCAGTAAATCCGCATTTGCGCATCGCTTAAGTGCAAAAGTTCCGCGCTCAAGCGGGGGACGGTTGCGGGGAATCAACGCCGAAGGGGGAATTTGCCCTTATATTTTTCCCAACGGAATCATTTGAGCCGTTCCGGGCGCTTGACGCCAGAGCGCGCACTGGCGCGAGTGCCATCTTAGGGGGGGCCATGCGATATTTCGAGCGCGCCAGTCTAGGCCAGAAGCTGACCATTGTATGCCTGCTCGCCACCGGCAGCGCCCTGCTGCTGGTGTTCGCCGCCTACACCGTGAGCACGGTGCTGAGCCACCGCAAGGAGGAGAGCGCGCAGCTGGCCAGCCTGGCTGGCGTGATCGGCGCCAACAGCGGCCCCGCCCTGCTCGCGCGCGAACCCAAGCGCGCCAGCGCCATCCTGGCCGCATTGGGCGCGCGCGAGGAAATCAGCGGCGCCGCCCTGTACGCGCGCGACGGCACCCTGTTCGCGCGCTATCGCGCGAGCGCTCAGGATGGCGAGCTGGCCGAGCCGGTGCCGGGGGCGCCCGTGGCCGCCGCGTCCTCGCCAGCGGCGCAGTGGCCAATCGAGCTGGCGGCGGCCGGGCCGGACGACGACGCGGCGCAAGCGGCTCCGTTCTGGAGCGCGCGCATGCGCGTGCAGCAAGCGGTGCTGCTCGACCAGCAAGTGGTCGGCAGCGTGCTGATCGAGGCCGACCTGGTCCCCATGTGGCGCGACATCGCCAAAAGCCTTGGTGTGCTCGGCGCCGCGATGCTCGCCGCGCTGGTGGTGGCCAGCGCAATGAGCGCGCGCTTCAAAGCCAGCATCGCCGACCCCATCAGTAAATTGATCAGCGCCGCGCACAAGGTCTCGAGCAGCCAAAACACCACCTTGCGCATCGCCCACCAGCGCAGCGACGAGCTCGGCACCCTGATCGACAGTTTCAACGACATGTTGGCCCAGCTCGAGGGGCGCGGGGCGGCCTTGAGCCACCACCGCGACGAACTCGAACGCCAGGTCGGCGTGCGCACGGCCCAGCTGGAGAAGGCGAAAAACGCGGCCGAGGCCGCCAGCCGCGCGAAAAGCGCCTTCCTGGCCACCATGAGCCATGAAATCCGCACCCCCATGAACGGGGTGCTGGGCATGGCGGACATGCTGCTAGGCACGCAGTTGAGCGACACCCAGCGCAATTACACCAGCATGGTCAAGCGCTCGGGCGAGCACTTGTTGGTGATCATCAACGACATCCTCGACTTTTCCAAGATCGAGGCGGGCAAGCTGACCATCGAATACATCCAGTTCAATCTGTGGGACTTGCTCGACGACATAGACAAGGCCTTCACCCCGCAAGCCCAGGCCAAGCACATCGCGCTCGAGTTCGCGATCGCCCCGGACATCCCGATCGCCGTCTATGGCGACCCTAACCGTCTGCGCCAGATCATGGCCAATTTGCTGGGCAACGCCATCAAGTTCACCGAGCGCGGCGCCATCACGGCCAAGGTGCGCCTGGCCAGCGAGGATAGCCAGGGCGTGGTGTTGCGCTTCGAGGTGCACGACACCGGCATCGGGGTCTCGCGCGAGGCGCGCGAACGCATCTTCGACGCCTTTTCCCAAGCCGACAATTCGACCACCCGCAAATACGGCGGCACCGGCCTGGGGCTGGCGATCTCGAAGCAATTGGTGGAGCTGATGGGCGGCAAAATCGGGATCGACAATGCTTTGGCGCAAGGCTCGCTATTCTGGTTCACGGTAAGTTTCGACAAGCGCGGCGTGGCCTTGGGCGACGCCGCCCCCTTCACCGCCACCGCGGAGATTCGCGCCTTGATCGTCGATGAACACAGCAGCAGCCGCGCCGCGCTGGCGCGCCAACTGGCCATGTGGTCGGTGCGCTGCAGTTGCGCCGAGCGCGCCACCGACGCGCTCGAGCAGCTGTGCCAGGCGGCGCGCGCGGGCACCCCCTTCGACGTGGCCGTGCTCGACATGGAGCTGGCGCGCACCAGCGGGCTGGCGCTGGCCGCCGCCATCAAGGCCGAGCCGGCCACGCGCGGCACCCGCATCGTGCTGCTCTCGTCCGAGCGCTGCGCGGCCGATCCGCAGCAGCGGCGCGAGGCGGGCGTGGCTTACCAGCTGATCAAACCGGCACGCGAGGGCGACCTGTTCGAATGCGTGGCGATCCGCGCGCGCGGGGCAGCAGCGCCGCTGGCGCTGGCCGCGCCGGCGCCGCCGCCGATCCCCGCCGCCGCCACGACGCGCGCGCGTCGGCGCCGTGTCTTGCTGGCCGAAGACAATCCGGTCAACGTGGAAGTGGCCAGCGCCATGCTTGAGAGCCTGGGCCTGGACGTGGTCTGCGCGCGCAACGGCGAACAAGCGGTGGCGGCGGTGCGGGCGGCGCACGGAAAAAACGGCCAAGGCGGGCAGCGCGGCTACGACGTGGTGCTGATGGATTGCCAGATGCCGGTAATGGACGGCTTCGCCGCCACCGGCGCGATCCGCCGCCACGAACAGCAGCAGCGCAGCGCGCGCGCTGGCCAGACCAGTCTGCCCATCATCGCCATCACCGCCAACGCCTTGCAAGGCGACCGTGAAACCTGCCTGGCCGCCGGCATGGATGACTATTTGTCCAAGCCGTTCACGCAGCAGGAGTTGGCGAGCGTGATCGGGCGCTGGATCGCGCTGCCGCCGCCACACCCTGGCGCGTTCGACGAAACGCCGGCCAGTCTGGTGGAGGACAGCGCGCCCGCGCCGGCGAGTGCGGCCGGCGCGCCCCTGAATCTAGCAGTCGCCAGCGTCGCGCTAGCAGCGGCGCGCAGCGCGCCGGCGCACCCTGCGCGCGACGCCATCAACCGCGATGCGCTCGCCAATATCCGCGCCCTCTCGCGCGAGCGCGGCGACGCCCTGGTGCAAAAAGTCATCCTCGCCTATGTCGACGACACCCCGGCCCAGCTGCAGACTCTGCGCCTGGCCATCGCCGCCGTCGATGCCGCCACCTTGCGCAAGGCCGCCCACAGCCTCAAGTCGAGCAGCGCCAACGTCGGCGCCGAGGCCCTCGCCCAGCTGTGCAAGGAGATGGAAAGCCTGGGACGCGGCGCCAGCACCGCGGGCGCGGCCACCATCTTGAACGACATGGAGCAGGAATTCCAGGCGGTGCGCCATTGTCTGAACGCCATCCTAGAGAAGGAAACATGACATGCCAGCGCTCCCCGCCACCAAACGCGGCGTCGTGCTCGTCGCCGACGACGATCCGGTCATGCGTCTGTTGATGCTCGAGATGCTAGGCCAGGTGGGGCTCGACGCGATCGAGGCGCAGGACGGCGAACAGGCGCTCGACGTCTATCGCCAGAGCGCGCCGGACTTGATCCTGCTCGACGTCGACATGCCGCGCATGGATGGTTTCTCGGCCTGCCGCGAAATCCGGCGCATCGAATCGAACGCAACCGTCCCCATCATCATGGTCACCGGCGGCGACGAGATCGAAGCGGTCACCCACGCCTACGAGGTGGGCGCCACCGATTTCGTGTCCAAGCCGATCAACTGGCCGATCCTGGGCCATCGCGTGCTGTACGTGCTGCGCGCCTCCGACGCCATCGTGCGCCTGCGCATCGCTGACGCCCACAACCGCGCCGTGCTCGCCGCCATTCCCGATACCTTCTTCCGGCTCGACCAGGGCGGCCATTACCTCGACTACGAACAGGGGCACGACGCCCAGGCCAGCTTCCCGGGCCAGGGCTGCGTGGGGCGCCACGTGCGCGAGGTGCTGCCGGAGCAGATCGCCGAGCGATTGCTCGAGCAAATGCGCGCGGTGCTCGACACCGGCCATGTGCGCTCGGTCGACTACGCGCTCGAGCAACAGGGCACCCTGCGCCATTTCGAGGCGCGCCTGGTCACGACGGGCCACCAGGAAGTGCTCGGCCTGGTGCGCGACATCAGCGAACGCAAGCGCACCGAGGAACAGATCCGGCGCCTGGCCTATTGCGACAGCCTGACCGGCATCCCGAACCGGCAAGCCTTCCTCGAGACGCTGGAAGACGAACTGCAGCGCGCGCGCGCGGCCGGCAAGAAGTTCGCGGTGCTGTTCATGGACCTGGACGCGTTCAAGCGCATCAACGACACCTTGGGCCACAACGTGGGCGACCATTTGCTCAAGTGCGTCTCGGAGCGCTTGCGCGAGACCATCCGCCCGAGCGACGTCGTCACGCGCGCCGAGCACGGCAGCAACCTGGCGCGCCTGGGCGGCGACGAATTCACCATCCTGATCCCCGAGCTCGAGCGCGTCGATGCCGCCCTGGCGGTGGCGCAGCGCGTCAAGGAAGCGATGGCGCGCCCCTTCGCCATCGACGGCCACGAGATCTTCGTCACCGCCAGCATCGGCATCTCGCTCTACCCGCAAGATGGGCAGGACTGCAATTCACTGCTCAAATACGCCGACACCGCGATGTACCACGCCAAGAACTGCGGCAAGAACAACGCCAAACTGTATAGCTCATCGCTGACCATGCAAATCATGAGCCACGTGCGCCTGGAAGTGGGCCTGCGCAAGGCGCTCGCCCACGACGAGCTGTACCTGCTATACCAGCCGCAGATCGACGTACGCAGCAATGCCATCGTCGGGGTCGAGGCGCTGCTGCGCTGGCGCCATCCCGAGCGCGGCGTGATCTCGCCCACGGAATTCATCCCGCTGGCCGAGGAAACGGGCTTGATCGTGCCGATCGGCGCATGGGTGCTGCGCCAGGCTTGCCGCCAGGCGCGCGCATGGCAAGGCGGCGACGCGCCGGCCTTGCGCATGGCGGTGAACCTGTCGGCCAAGCAGTTCAAGGACGAGAACCTGACCCAGACCGTGCTCTCGGCCCTGCACGACAGCGGCCTGGACCCGCGCTTGCTCGAACTCGAGCTGACCGAGGGCACCCTGATGGACAACGCGCGCGCCACCCTGTGCACGCTCGAGCAGTTGCGCGCGATCGGGGTGCACCTGTCGATCGACGACTTCGGCACCGGCTATTCGTCGATGAACTACCTCAAGCGCTTCGATGTGCGCGCCCTGAAGATCGACAAGAGCTTCATCAGCGGCTTGCCGCAGGATTCGGAAAACGCGGCCATCACGCGCGCCATCATCGCGATGGCGCATGGCTTGAAGATGGTGGTGGTGGCCGAGGGCGTGGAGACGGACGCCCAATTGCTGCTGCTCGAACAATTCGGCTGCGACATGGTGCAAGGCTTTTACCTGGGCCATCCCTCGCCGCAAGAGCAGATCACGGCGATGCTGCGCAAGCCGGCCGCGCTGACGGCGCCGCGCGCCTGATCGGCGGTGCGGCGGCGCGCCAGCCAAGCCAGCGCGCCCTGCCCTGTACTACCCTTTATCCGCGGCGCGGCAGGTAGAAACGGTTCTCGCGCAGCGCCGGGCGCGCCAAGCCCGTGCCGGGCAGGCGCGGCGCGGCTTGCGCGCGCGCCACGCGCGAGGCGCGTTCGGCGGAGGCGCTGAACCCGCCGCACACGCCACTGGCGCGGTATTGCAGAGCCGCCGCCAGGCGCGCCTCGAGCACGTCGCCCAGCGGTTTGCTGAAGTCGTCTGCCACCACGCAACCGGGCACGCTGTTGAGCGCGCTGGCATTCCCACCGGGCACGAAACCATCGGCGTAATCGCCGTAGCCGACATTGTTCACACCCTTGAATTGGATCGTGAAGTAAGTCACGCCGCAATTGTCTTGCGGGAAGAAACCGTAAGGCTTGCCGCAAGTGGTCTCACCGACCAGCACCACGTCCACGCCGGCGCCGCGCAAGCCGTTGATGACCGCCTCGCTGGCCGAACAAGTGCCCGAGCCGGCGATCACATACACGCGCGCGAGCGACAATTGCGGCAGCGCCTGCCCTTCGGTGGTGGAAAAGCCCTGCGTCAGATTGTGGAATGGCGTGCGCGTGTCGGCCTCGCTCATGCCGAAGGGGTTCTTGTCGTTGAACGCCTCTTTCTCAAAGATCTTGCCCGCCGTGTTGGCTTGGCCGGCGATCATATAGGCCAGTTCGCTGGCGATGTCGAGCAAGCCGCCGCCGTTGTAGCGCAAGTCCAGCACTAGGTCCTTGATGCCGGCGCCATTATTGGCCGCCTTCAAACGGTTGACCGCGTCGATCAAGCCGCTCTCGGCGGTGGCGATATGGTCGTTGAACTGGATGTAGCCGACGTTGTTGTACGGCGCCGCCAAGGTATGCACGTTTTGCACCGGGGTCGACACCACCGTGCGCGGCGTCAGCGTCACGCTGCGGCTGACCGTCGCGCCCGCGTCCAGGATCTCGAAGGTGTAGCTCTTGCCCGCTTGCGGCGAGAACAAGCCTTCGTTCAAGACGTCGGCGCTGCCATCGGAGACGGCCACGCCATTGACCTTGATAAATTGCGCGCCGCGCTCGACATGATTGTCGGCCGCCGGCGTGCCGGGGTCGGTGTAGGAGACGAACACCTTGCGCGGCGGGTAGGACTCGACCAGGGCGACGTTGAAACCGAAACCGACGCTGCTGCCCGAACCGGACAGATCGGTCCATTCGCTGGTCAGGTAGGTGAAATGGAATTGGTCCTTCGGCTTGCCGCTCGCGGT
Source organism: Pseudomonadota bacterium (assembly GCA_040388555.1). GTDB lineage: Bacteria > Pseudomonadota > Gammaproteobacteria > Burkholderiales > Burkholderiaceae_D > Telluria_A. The sequence continues at coordinate 15,539 of JAZKBP010000038.1, read as the reverse complement.
GGTGAGCACCGAGCGCTGGCTATTGAAGTAGGCATTGACGACATCGTAATTGCTCTTGAGCGTGCGCAAGCTGCTGTAATTGTCCGACGGACTGGTGTAGTTGACGGTCGCGCCGATCGTGTACTGGGCCGGATCGAGCTCGAACACGTCCGCGTACCAGAGGTAGGTGCTGTTGACGAAGGAGCGCACCCACAGCTTTTCAGTGGTCAGGGAACCGAGCGTGTCGCCGTAAGATTTGTGCGTGTAGGGATCGAGGATGCTGGCCGGGCGCGGCGCCGCGCATTTCTTTTCCACCGTGCTCCAGTCGGACACGGGTGGCGCGACGTAGCCGAAGGGCGAGGTGGTGGTGCCGCCGCCGCCGCGCGAATACTGGCCCGAACAGACCTCGAAGCTGCCATTGCAGGCGCCGCCCGAACCGCCGCCGCCGCCGCAACCGGCCAGCGCCAGCGCCGCCAACAACATGCCACCGATCTTTTTCATACACGCCACCTTTGTCTATGCCGCAGCAAATCTTGCTTGCAATGCATCAGTGTACGTAGGCATAGCGATTTTGTCCATGCCAATGGGGCCACGGCGGGGCGGGCGTGGCGCGCGCGCCTACAAGGCGCCGGCGGCGCGCAGCGCGGCGATCGCTTGCTCGTCGTAGCCGAGCGCGCCCAACACCGCGTCGGTGTGCTGGCCCAGCGCGGGTCCGAGCCACTCGGTGCGCCCCGGCGTGGCCGACAGTTTGGGCGTGATGGCGGGTAGCTTGACGGGGCTGCCATCGGCGAAATGGTGTTGCTCGAACATGGAGCGGGCCAGGAATTGGGGATCGTCCATCATGTCGCGCACCGAATAGATCTTGCCCACCGGAACGTCGGCCGCGCGCAGCAGCGCCAGCGCGCTGTCGATATTCTGGCCAGCGCACCATGCTTCGATGGCCGCGTCGATCTCGCCGGTGCGCGCCACGCGCCCGTCGTTGCGCGCCAGCGCGGGGTCGTCAGCCAGATCAAAGCGCCCGATCGCCAGCATCAGGCGCTTGAAGATGGCGTCGCCATTGCCGGCGATGACGATGTTCTCGCCGTCGCCGGTGACGTAGGTGTTCGAGGGCACGATGCCGGGCAAGGCGCCGCCGGTGCGCTCGCGCACCACGCCGGCCTGGTCGTATTCGGGCACCAGGGACTCCATCATATTGAAGACCGCTTCGTACAGAGCCACGTCGACCATTTGGCCGCAGCCGGCTTGGCGCCCGCCAGTGGCGTCGCGGTGGCGCAGCGCCATCATCGCACCGATCACCCCGTGCAGGGCCGCCACCGAATCGCCGATCGACACCCCCACCCGCACCGGGGGGCGGTCCGGAAAGCCCGACACATAGCGCAAGCCGCCCATCGATTCGCCGATCGCGCCAAAGCCGGGCTGGTCCTTCATCGGGCCGCTCTGGCCGAAGCCCGACAGGCGCACCATGATGGTGGCCGGGTTGGCGGCCTTGAGTTCATCGTAGCCCAGGCCCCATTTCTCGAGCACGCCGGGGCGGTAGTTTTCGATGATGATGTCGGCCTCGAGGGCAAGCTGGCGCGCCACCGCGCGCGCGCCCGCGTGCTTCATGTTCAAGGTGACGCTTTTCTTGTTGCGCGCCTGGACCGACCACCACAAGGAGGTGCCGTCCTTGAGCACGCGCCATTGGCGCAGCGGGTCGCCCCCCTCGGGCGCTTCGATCTTGATGACCTCGGCGCCGAATTCAGCGAGCATGCGCGCGCAGAACGGGCCCGCGATCAGGGTGCCCAGTTCGAGCACCTTGATGCCGGCCAGCGCGCCGGCCGGCTTGGACTGCGCCGCCTCGGACGGCGCCCCCTGCGGTGCCCCGTCCGGGGGCGTGCGCGCGCCGGGCATCAGGTGGCGCGCCGGTCGAGCATCGCGCGCGCGATGGTGCCGGCGTCGACGTATTCGAGTTCGCCCCCCACCGGCACCCCGCGCGCCAGCCGGCTCACCCTCAAGCCGCGCGCCTTGAGCATTTCGCTGATGTAGTGGGCGGTGGCCTCGCCCTCGTTGGTGAAATTGGTGGCCAACACCACCTCGGCCACCACGCCGTCGGCCGCGCGCGCGATCAGGCGATCGAGGTGGATATCCTTCGGCCCGATGCCGTCAAGCGGCGACAAGCGCCCCATCAGCACGAAATACAAGCCCTTGTAGCTCAAGGTCTGCTCGATCATCAGCTGGTCGGCCGGGGTTTCGACGACGCACAGCAAGCTAGTGTCGCGCGCCTCGTCCAGGCAAGTGTCGCACACGGCCGTTTCGGAAAACGTGTTGCACATGGCGCAGTGGTGCACCGCCTCGACCGCCTGGTACAAGGCGCGCGAGAGCATGGCCGCGCCTTCGCGGTCGTGCTGCAATAGGTGGAAAGCCATGCGCTGCGCCGACTTCGGCCCCACGCCGGGCAGGCGGCGCAGCGCCTCGGTCAGGAACTCGAGCGACTTGGACATGGCTACTCTTCGCGAAAGGCGGCGAACGCGTCGGCCGTCATGGTGGGCACGAACTCGGTGATGTCGTAGCGCGCCAGGCCGCCCGCGTGGAAGGGATCGAGCCGGATCACCGCTTCGATCTCCTCGCGCGTCTCGGCATCGGCCAGGATCACGCCGCCGTCGCGCGGCACTTTGCGCCCCGACATGAGGAAAATACCCATGCCGTATTGCTGGCGCAGGAAGTCACGGTGCGCGCCCAGCTGCGCCTCGATCTGCTCGAGCGGCTTCAAGTAGGTAAGGGAGATGACGAACATCGGCAGTCAAGCCCGCTCAGAATGGCATCTTGAAGCCGGGCGGCAGGGCCATCCCGGCCGTCAAGCCGCCCAGTTTCTCGGCCGAGGTGGCCTCGGCCTTGCGCACGGCGTCGTTGAAGGCGGCGGCCACCAGGTCTTCGAGCATGTCCTTGTCGTCAGCGAGCAGCGAGGGGTCGATCGAGACGCGCTTGACGTCGTTCTTGCACGTCATGACAACCTTGACCATGCCGGCGCCGGACTGGCCTTCCACTTCGATCAGGGCCAGCTGGTCCTGGGCTTTCTTCATATTGTCTTGCATGGCTTGGGCCTGCTTCATCAAGCCTGCGATCTGGTTCTTCATCATGGTTCGGTTCTCCGCGAGATTAAAAAATAGACTGGGATGGGGTGAATAAATTCGGTGAAAAAATTCGCTGCGCGCGCTGTTCGCCGTCAGGCCTATGCCGGTGGTGGCGCGGCCGGACGCACCGAACCGGGCACGATGAAAGCGCCCATGTCGCGCATCAGGCTTTGCACGAAGGGGTCGTTCTCGACCGTCTCCTCGGCCTGGCGCTGGCACAGTTCGCGGTAGGCTTGCGCCTCGGCGCTGGCGGTGTGCCAGACCGGGCCGATCTCGATGTCGACGCTGACCTTGAGGGCGGCGAAGCGTTCCTGCAGCGCGGCCGTCAGTTTCTCGGTATTGCCGCTGGCGCGCAGCGTGTCGATCGGCACGAGCAGGCGGAAAGTGGCGACGGCGCCATCGACGCTGCAGGCAATCAGTTCGGTTTGCAGCGCCAGTTGCTGGGATACGCCGCGCAGCGGCAGTTGCGCCGCGACCGCCGGCCAATTGCCGTCCCAGTCGAGCGCCGGCACTGGCACCAGTTGGTAGGGGCGGCGGGCGGGCGCGGGCGGACGCGCCGCGGGCGCAGCGGCGGAAGGCGCGCCGTTTGCGTTTGCGTTTGCGTTTGCGTTTGCGTTTGCGTTTGCGTTTGCGTTTGCGCTTGCGTTTGCGTTTGCGTTTGCAACTGCGGATGGCGCGGGCGCTGCGGCGGGCATCGGCGCCTCGCAGGCCACGGCGCTATCGTCGGAAAATTCGGTGACCCAGGACGGCGGTTCATCGTCCGCCTCAGTGCTGCTTGCGTCGGCCCAGCCAGTGTCGCCCATCGACGCGCTGGTGTCGCTCATCGATGCGCGGGTGTCGGCCATCGACGTGCTGCTGTCGGCCGCTTGCGGCGCGGCGCTTGTCGCAGGTGCCGCCTGATCTTCCCACGGCAATGGCGCGCGTGGCGCGCTGTGCTGCGCGGCCGCAGGCGCGGCGGCGACGGGCGCTGGCACGGCCGGCGCCAGCGTGGATATGGCGGCGCTGTCCGCAGCGGTGGGTATCTCGGCGGCCATTGGCGCGGCCGGCGCTGCGCACGCGGCTGGCGCAGCGCCTTGCGCCGCTTGAGCGGCTTGGGCCGCAGCTTGATTCGACAGCGCTGTCGCACGTGGCGCCGTGCCCGGCCCGCGGCTGGCCGCGCGCGCCGCTTCGAGCGCGGCGTTGATGGCCGCGCGCGCCGGACTCACGGCAGCGCCAGCGGCACCAGCGAGCGGCCGGGATGCGGGTGGGCTGGGCATCGGCACGGGTGCGACGCCAGCCGGCACGCTATCCTGCCGCGCACTCGCGGTCGCGGCAGACGCGTACTGCGCCGCCGGTGCCGGCGCGCCTTGCGCACTCGCTGGTGTCTGCGCCGCCGGCGCCGGCGCGCCCTGCGCACTCGCTGGTGTCTGCGCCGCTGTCATCGCAGCGTGCGCTCTCGCGGTTGTCTGCGCCACTGCCATCGCCGCCGGCGCGCTGGCTTCGCTGCTTGCCACCGCCATCGCGGCCGGCGCATTCGCTTCGCCTGTTGCCGGTGCCATCGCGGCCTGTGCGTTCGCTTCACTTGTTGCCGGCGCCGTCGCACCCTGCCCGCTCGCTGCCGTCTCGGCCGGCGCCATCGCGGCCATCGGGCTTGCTTGGGTCGGCGGCAGCACCGCCGCATGGCTGGCCCCGGCGCTTGCTGCCGCGCGCGCCGGCGTGCCGGCTGGGCGCGCCGCCGCCAGCGCCGCCGCCCGGGCCCCACCCGCGCCGGCCGGCGGGGTGCCGTCCGCGCCGCCCTTGCCCGGCCGGAAGGCCAGCATGCGCAGCAAGGTCATGGTGAAACCCGCGTATTCATCCGGCGCCAAGCCGATCTCGTTGCGGCCCAATACCGCGATCTGGTAATACAGCTGCACTTCCTGCGGATCGAACAAGGCGGCCAGACGTTCGATGTCGGCCAGCTCCGGCAAATCGTCCGGCAACGCGGCCGGCACCGTCTGCGCCAGCGCGATCCGGTGCAGCAGCGTGCCCAGGTCTTGCAGCGCGCCGTTGTAGGACAGGCTGCGGCTGGCCATGTCGTCGGCCACCGCCAGCAAGTCGGCGCCGTCCTCATTGGCCAGCGCGTCGAGCAGGCGCACCAGGAACGATTGGTCGAGCGCCCCGAGCATGCCTTGCACCGCGTCGAGCGTCACCTGGCCGGCCGCGTATGCGATCGCCTGGTCCGTCAGCGAGAGCGCGTCGCGCATCGAGCCGTGTGCGCCCTGCGCCAACAGGCGCAAGGCCGGCTGCTCAAAGGCGATGCCTTCCTGTCCCAGGATGTTGTCGAGGTGGCTGACGATATGCCCCGGCGGCATTTGCTTGAGGTTGAACTGCAGGCAGCGCGAGAGCACCGTCACCGGAATTTTTTGCGGGTCCGTCGTGGCCAGGATGAACTTGACGTGCGCGGGCGGCTCCTCGAGCGTTTTCAGCATCGCGTTGAACGCGTGGTTCGTCAGCATGTGCACCTCGTCGATCATGTAGACCTTGAAGCGCGCGTTCGAGGGCGCGTACACGGCTTGCTCGAGCAACTGGGCCATTTCGTCGACGCCGCGGTTGGACGCCGCGTCCATCTCGATGTAGTCGACGAAACGCCCGGCGTCGATGGCGCTGCACGCCTCGCACACGCCGCAGGGGCTGGCGGTGACGCCGCCGGCGCCGTCAAGGCCGACGCAGTTGAGCGACTTGGCCAGGATGCGCGAAAGCGTGGTCTTGCCCACCCCGCGCGTGCCCGTGAACAGGTAGGCGTGGTGCAGGCGGCCCGTTTGCAGCGCGTGCGTGAGGGCGCGCACCACGTGCTCCTGGCCGACGAGCGTTTCGAAGTTCTTGGGGCGGTATTTGCGGGCGAGGACTTGATAGGACATGCGAGGATTTTACCGTATGTGACGCAGGCCGCGTGGAATAGCGCGGGGCCGCGCGAACAGCGCCCGTGGCGCCTGGAAGCGTCATTGTAACGTGCCTGTGCATCGGCGCCAGCGCCACCGGCCTTGCCGTTTTGCGCATACACTTGCAGCCTCGTCTTTTTTTTATCGCGGAGCGCAAACCATGAAGCAATTCCTGCTCATTCCCCTGATTTTATTGAGTACTCAAGTATTTGCCGACCCGATCGAACGCGAATGGGCGCCCTACCGCAAGCTGGCCGAGGCCATCAAGCTCGACAAATTCGCGGCGGCGCCGCTGCGCGAACGCGACAAGGTCAAGCTGTCGGCCGTGCTCACGCCGGCCAACAAGGCCATCAAGGCTGAAGACATCGTGCTCACGCTCGTCGATGGCGGCGCCAAACACAGTTTCCGTGTCGACGCCCAGCATCGGGTGGAGTTGCCCTTCAATCAGAAGTGGTTCGACAATAATGCGCTGCTGATGATTAACCAGGCCAAGGGCGAGAAAATGTCGATCAGTTTCAGCCTCGATGCCTTGCTGCCGGCCGGCGAGGCCTGGCCCTACGCGAGCCTGATGGGCAGCGTCGCGCAAGCGAATGACTTGATCAAGAGCCAAGCCGGCATGATGAGCTTGCTCGTACCGAAAATCAAATCGGTGGCGCTGCGTTTCGACCATCCCGCCCAATTGAAGATCGCGGCGAAAAGCGGCGTGCGGGTGCTGGCGACGGACGCGAAAAACACCATCTGGCTCAAGCCCGACGATGCGCTGATGCAGGAAAACCCCTTGATGACGCCGTCGGAGCGCCCGCGCGCGGCGGACCTGGAAAATGACTGAGCGACTGAGGGAAAGGCAATAAGGAAAAGGCAATGAGGAAAAGACAATGAGGAGGCGAGCCTGATCTGCGGCACTCATGGTTAATAGCCGTGGCTGCTTCGTTCCCGACCTGACCAGGTTAGCCATGCCACGATGCGCAGGGGCCCGCCGGTCGCCATTATAACCGACCGCGCCCGATTGTGTGGGCGGCGCGCGCAAGATCGTTCCCGCCGCGGCGCGTGCCCTGCCTTCTTATATACCCAGTTCCTGCCAGATCGCGTCCACGCGCGCCTTCACGGCCGGCGTCATGGCGATCGTGCTGCCCCACTCGCGGCTCGTTTCGCCCGGCCACTTATTAGTGGCGTCGATGCCCATCTTGCTGCCCAGGCCGCTGACGGGCGAGGCGAAGTCCAGGTAATCGATCGGGGTGTTTTCCACCATGACGGTGTCGCGGGTGGGGTCGACCCGGGTCGTGATGGCCCAGATCACCTCTTTCCAGTCGCGGATATTGACGTCCTCGTCAACCACCACGATGAACTTGGTATACATGAATTGGCGCAGGAAACTCCACACCCCGAACATGACGCGCTTGGCGTGGCCGGCGTATTGCTTTTTCATTTGCACCACGGCCATGCGGTAGCTGCAGCCCTCGGGCGGCAGGTAAAAGTCGAGGATTTCGCTAAATTGCTTCTGCAGCAAGGGAATGAACACTTCGTTCAAGGCCACGCCCAGCACGGCCGGCTCGTCCGGCGGCTTGCCTGTATATGTGGAGTGATAAATAGGATCGCGCCGCATGGTGATGCGATCGATGGTAAAGACCGGAAAACTGTCCTGCTCATTGTAATAGCCGGTATGGTCGCCAAACGGCCCCTCGAGCGCGTGTTCGTAGCCCGATGGATGGCTCGGGTCGGCATAGATATGACCTTCGAGCACGATTTCGGCCGAGGCCGGCACGCGCAGCTCGCTGCCGATCGCCTTGGCCAACTCGGTGCGGCTGCCGCGCAGCAGACCGGCGAACTGGTATTCGGACAAGCTGTCGGGCACCGGGGTGACGGCCCCCAGGATGGTGGCCGGATCGGCCCCCAGCGCCACCGCCACCGGATAGGGCTGGCCTTTCGTATGCAAGGCGTGCTCGCGGAAATCGAGGGCGCCGCCGCGGTGGGCCAGCCAGCGCATGATCACCTTGTTACGCCCCAACACCTGCTGGCGGTAAATGCCCAGGTTTTGGCGCTTCTTGTGCGGCCCCTTGGTGATCACCAAGCCCCAGGTGATCAGGGGCGCGATGTCGCCGGGCCAGCAATGCTGGATCGGCAGGCGCGCCAGGTCGACGTCCTGCCCTTCCCATACGATCTGCTGGCAGGGCGCGCCCCGCATTTCCTTGGGCGCCATGTCCCACACGGCCTTGACCAGCGAGCCCAGGCCCATCAAATCCTTGAAATCCTTGGGCGGCTCGGGCTCCTTCAAGCGCGCCAGCACATGGCCGATCTTGCGCAGCTCGCTCACGTCGGCCGCCCCCATGCCCAGCGCTACGCGCCCGGGCGTGCCGAACAGATTGCCCAGCACCGGCATGCTGTGCCCCACGGGTTTTTCGAACAGAAGCGCCGGCCCGGCGGCCCGCAAAGTGCGGTCGCACACCTCGGTCATCTCCAAAAACGGCGAAACGGGAGTCGAAATGCGCTTCAATTCGCCCATTTCTTGCAGCTTAGCAATAAAATCACGTAAATCTGAATATTTCATCGGTTTAAATTCTTTTTTTCTTGCCAAGTCTATTGTTGAGGTCTAGAAGACAAGTGGTTGATTTTATTGAACTTTGCTGCGATGCAGCGCGAAAAGTAAGACTTATAAGTTATAAAGAACGAATTCGTTAGTATTGACTTGGTATAAACCGGCTTCTACAATTTGCCCTACTTGATGAGCAGGCCAGTCCAAGGACTTGATTTTAGCCTGTCTCAACCATTCAAGGGGTCGGGGCCCCACCAGACATTTTAAGGAGTGTTTTCAACGAGGCGAACGCCTCCTCCCCGGAAACAGTTGTATTGCCACTGATCAAATACCACAGGGAACGATCAGCTCAAGCAAGCAATGACGGCGTGGATCGGCCGCAAGACGGCGATCGACGATATTCTGATGCACGGCCAATGCCATGCCCGCTGCGCTCATTTTGCGCGGCACGGGACAGCTTTTGCCGCGACAAAGGGGAACCGATGAAACATCGTTTCAAAGTGGCGACAGCAAAGTTCGCCCAACTGATGGCCAGCCAGCCAGCCGCGTGGATTTCCGTGGCGAAAACGGCCCGTGGTCTCTTGATCACTGCGCAACATACCTTGACCGTGTTTGGTCTGTCGGCCGTGGCCGTCATCGTTTTACTGTACGCCCGCCCGGACTTGGCCAAGGCCGTCTCCAAGGTGGTGATGCAAGAGCCGGTCGTGGAAGCGCCGGTGCAAGCGCCGGCTCTGGCCGAACTGATGGAAGCGCCAGCCGCGCCCGCCCCTGCGGCGAGCGTGACGACGCAAGAAAAAGCCGAGCTGGCTAACAAGAAGCAGCAAAAGGCCGTCACCTCCTGGCTCTCCAAGCGCTACCGGGTGGCCGGTGACGCGGCCAATATGCTGGTCTCGACGGCCTATTCGACTGCCAACGAGATCAAGCTCGATCCGCTCTTGATCCTGGCCGTGATGGCCATTGAATCGGGCTTGAATCCGTTCGCGGAAAGCCCGGTCGGGGCGCAAGGCTTGATGCAGGTGATGTCCAAGGTGCACCATGCGCGTTTCCAGGAAATGGGCGGCGTGCAGGCGGCGCTCAATCCGGTGGCCAATATCCGGGTCGGCTCGCTGATCTTGAAGGATTACGTCACCCGCGGCGGTTCGGTCGAAGCGGGCTTGAAGACTTATGTCGGCGCGGCCGCCTTTGAAACCGACTCGGGCTACGGTTCGCGCGTGATGGCCGAATACCGCCGCCTCCAGATGGTCGCGGGCGGCAAGAAGGTGCCAACCTCCAACGCGCCGGTCCAGTCCGGCACGGTGGCGGCCAAGGATGCGCCGGCGGCCAAGCCGGAAACGGCGGCCGTCCATGCCGCCATGAAGAGCGAGCAAATCGCCGAGTTGTAAGCGCCGCCGCCTGCGCGCGCCTGCATGAAAAAAGCCACCGACTTCGCAGCGGTGGCTTTTTTTTGTGCTTTGACGATATGGAAATGCATTTCAAGGACGCGATCGTCCATTTTGAAACCTGCATCAGTGCCTACAGATGGAGAATCACCGTCACGCTCGTGACAGTCATTCCCCTATGCATGGCCGGCATCGTGCGCAGCGGCCACTGATGCCAGCGGCCAGGGTCGTGCTCCGGATCAAGCGCGCTTGTCGGCGCCCACTTCGTCAGCGCGCAGGCTCAGGGCCAGCTTGTCGAGTACGCCATTGACGTACTTGTGCCCGTCGATGCCGCCGAAGGATTTGGTCAATTCGACCGCCTCGTTGATGACCACTCGGTAAGGAATATCGAGGTTATTCTTGAGCTCAAAGGCGCCCAGCAACAGCACCGCGTGCTCGATGGGCGACAATTCGGCGATGCTGCGGTCGATCAAGGGCGCGATCACTTCGCGCAAAGCCACCGATTCCTTGATCGCGCCGTACAGCAGCACGGCGAAATGATCGCCGTCGGCCTTGTCGAAACCGTGCGCGGCGCGGATATTGTTGACCACCGTGGTGGCGTCCTCGTTATTGAGCAGCCACTGGTACACCCCCTGCAGGGCGAACTCGCGGGCGCGGTGGCGCGGTGTGCGGTTCTTGCTCGGGTTGGCGTGCGTGCTTTTGTCTGTCATGGTACTGGTTCTTCCTGGCTGTGTTACCTGGCGGGGACGGGCCCCGCCGTGGATCCGTCTTATTCTTCGTCCGCTTGCAATTCTTCGAGCGCCATCAAGAGGTTTGCCATCTCGACGGCCACGCGGGCCGCGTCGGCGCCCTTTTCGGCCATGCGCGCCTCGGCTTGCTCGTCGTTTTCCGTCGTCAACACGGCGTTGGCGATCGGCATGCCGTAATCGAGGCCCACACGCGCGATGCCCGCGCCGGACTCGTTGGCCACCAGCTCGAAGTGGTAGGTTTCACCGCGGATCACGGCGCCGAGCGCCACCAGCGCGTCGAACTGCTGGGTTTCCGCCATCTTTTGCAAGGCCAGCGGGATTTCCAGCGCACCTGGCACCGTCACGTGCAGCACGTCTTCGTCGGCCACCCCCATGTGCTTGAGCTCGGCCAGGCAAGACGAGAGCAAGCCATGGCACACGTCTTCGTTGAATCGGGCTTGGACGATGCCGATGCGCAAGCCTGCGCCTACCAGATTGCTTTCATAAGTTCCTACCGTCATGGCTGGCCTCTTCTTTAGTTAGTTTAAGTAAATCAATACCGGCTCAAGCCGCCGGTTTGGCCAGGTAGCCGGACACTTCGAGGTCGAAACCTGTCATCGATGGCATCTTGCGCGGGCTGGCCAGCAATTGCATCTTGCCCACGCCAAGGTCCTTGAGGATTTGCGCCCCGATGCCGTAACTGCGCAAGTCCATGCTGGCCGCGCGCGCCTGCGGGCGCGATTCGGGCGTGTCGAGGGCGGCGAACTGGGTAAACAATTGCTCGGCGCTTTCTCCGCAGTCGAGCAAGACCATCACGCCGCGCGGCGCGGCCAAAATCGCGGCCATCGCCGAACCCATGGTCCAGGAATGGGTGGTGGCGCGGCTCTCAAGCAGGTCGAGCAGGGATACCGGCTGGTGCACCCGCACCAGGGTGTCGAGGCCGGGCGCCAAGTCGCCATGCACCAGGGCCAGGTGGGCCGCGCCGCTGGGCTTGTCGCGAAAGGCGATCATGCGGAACACGCCATGCTCGGTGTGCAGCGGGCGCTCGGCCACGCGCTCGACCAGGCATTCGTGCGCGCTGCGGTAATGGATCAAGTCGGCGATGGTGCCGATCTTCAAGCCGTGTTCTTCGGCGAACAGCAGCAAGTCGGGCAGGCGCGCCATGCTGCCATCGTCCTTCATGATCTCGCAAATGACGGAGGCGGGCGTCAAGCCGGCCAGCGCCGTCAAGTCGCAACCGGCCTCGGTATGGCCGGCGCGCATCAAGACCCCGCCCTTTTGCGCCTTCAAGGGGAAAATATGACCGGGCTGCACGATGTCTTGCGCTTGCGCGCCCTTGGCCACCGCCACCGCGATGGTGCGCGCGCGGTCGGCCGCCGAAATGCCAGTGGTGACGCCCTCGGCCGCTTCGATCGAGACGGTGAAATTGGTGCCGAAGGAGGTGCCGTTGCGCGTGGTCATCATCGGCAAGGCCAATTGTTCGCAGCGCTCCTCGGTCAAGGTCAGGCAGACCAGGCCGCGCGCGTGCTTGACCATGAAATTGATGGCCTCGGGCGTGACGAAATCGGCCGCCAGCACCAGGTCGCCTTCGTTCTCGCGGTCTTCCTCGTCGACCAGGATGACCATGCGCCCGGCGCGCAATTCGGCAACGATTTCCTGTGTACTGGACAATGACATGCGGTTTTCCTTCTCGGCGGCACAATCCTCCATTTTAAAGGATTTGGGCGCCTTCGGACGGACTAACGCAGAGTTCGCGCGGGCGGCGTCCGCCCCCCGCTGGCGGAAATATTGAAATTATGGCAAAATAATGCGATCGCGCAGGCCTAACCTTGACTTGGCGCAGGGTCGGCGCCGCAGCCGACTGGCCCGCATCTGCTACTATCTGATGCTCGGCAAGACGCCCGGCCGCTGGCCGCCGCGGACCCTGTCCTCCTCGAATTTAATGAATCTTATGACACTATTTCGCGTTCGCACAGCCAGCCTGACCGCCCTGCTGCTGGCCCTGGCCCTCCCCACCCACGCCGAGCTGCGCTTGCGCGACCCGATCCCGGTGGGCCCGCAAGTGAAGGTGGGCCAGCTGGCCAACGGCTTGCGCTACTACCTGCAAAAGAATGGCAAGCCGGAAAACAAGATCGAGCTGCGCCTGGTGGTCAAGGCCGGCTCCATCCTGGAAGACGAGGACCAGCAAGGCTTGGCCCACTTCACCGAGCACATGGCGTTCAATGGCTCGACCCATTTCAAGAAGCACGAGCTGGTCTCTTACCTGCAATCGATCGGCATCAAGTTCGGTGCCGACTTGAACGCCTACACCAGCTTCGACGAAACCGTCTACATCTTGCCGATTCCGACCGACAAGAAAGAAAACTTCGAAACGGGCTTGCTGGTGCTGGAAGACTGGGCCGGCGGCTTGACCATGAACGACGCCGACATCGACAAGGAACGCGACATCGTGCTCGAGGAACTGCGCCTGGGCAAAGGCGCGTCCGACCGCATGAACAAGGTCTTGCTGCCCAAGCTGTTCAACGGCTCGCGCTACGCCGAGCGCTTGCCGATCGGCCAGGAAGACACGCTCAAGCATTTCAAGCACGAGGCCATCAAGCGCTTTTACCGCGACTGGTACCGCCCCGACCTGATGGCGGTGGTGGTGGTGGGCGACATCGATCCGCAGCAGGCCGAGCGCATGCTCACGGCCCATTTCAGCAAGCTGAAAAATCCGCCGCACGAACGGGTGCGCGAGTACGCCAAGGTGCCGGTGCGGGCCGACTCCGAAGCGCTCGTCATCACCGACAAGGAAGCGAGCTCGAACGCCGTGTTCGTGCGCTATCCGGTGCAGACGGCGCGCGATGAAATCACGCTGGGTGACTACCGCGAGCACATGGTGGACAATCTGTTTTCCTCGATGCTGGCCCAGCGCCTGCAGGAATTGACGCAATTGCCCGAGCCGCCGTTCATGGGCGCGAGCAGCGGCAGCGGCAAGCTCGTGCGCGGCTACAAATCCTTCAGCGCCTACGCGGTGCTGGGCAAGGGCGGCGCCGCCCCGGCGGTGGCGGCCCTGATCGCGGAAGATGAAAAGGCGCGCCAGTTCGGCTTTGGCGCGGCCGAACTCGAGCGCAGCAAGAAAGCCATGATGCGCGGCTACGAGCGCGCCTACAGCGAGCGCGACAAAACCGATTCCTCGAGCTATGTGGGCGAATACCTGCGCCACTTCCTCGAGCTGGAATCGATTCCCGGCATCGCGGCCGAATACGGCTATGCGCAGCAACTACTGCCGGGCATCACGCTCGATGAAATCAACGCCTACGCGCGCGCCACCATTCCCAACAAAACGGCCAAGCTGGTCGCCTTCCTCGGTTCGACGACGGCCGAGCCGGCCATCCCGAGCGGCGGCGCCTTGATGGCCATGGTGGAGACGGCCGAAAAAACGGCGGTCCTCGCCCACACCGAGAAAGCGGTGGCGGCGAGCTTGATGGAGCACGCGCCCGCGCCCGGCACCATCGTGTCCGAAACCAAGAACGCGGCCCTCGGCCTGACCGAATGGCGCCTCTCGAACGGGGTGCGGGTGGTGCTCAAGCCGACCGACTTCAAGAACGACCAGGTGCTGATGGGGGCAAGCCGCTTCGGCGGCCAATTGCTGTTCGGCGACAAGGACAGCTTCAACGCGCGCTACGCCAACGCGATCGCCGCGACCATGGGCTTGAAGGATTTCTCGCCCCTTGACTTGCAAAAAATCTTGGCCGGCAAGGTCGCGTCGGTGCGCGCGGGCATGGGCAACTACAGCGACAGCGTGGGCGGCAGCGCCGGCAGCAGCGACATCGAAACCATGCTGCAACTGGTGCACCTGCAGTTCTCGGACGTGCGCAAGAACCCCGACCTGTACCAATCGTTCATCGGCACCCAGCGCGAGCTGGCGCGCAACGCCATGGCGCGCCCCGAGTCCGTGTTCAGCGACGCCATCATCGGCGCCCTCTATAACAACCACCCGCGGGTGGCGCGGGTGGCGCGGCCGGACGACTTCGACCAGCTCAGCCTCGAGCGCAGCCTCGACATCTACCGCGAACGCTTCGGCAGCGCGCGCGACTTCACCTTCTTCTTCGTCGGCAGCTTCGAGCTCGACCAGATCAAGCCGCTGGTGGCGACCTACCTGGCCAGCCTGCCCACGCCGGATATTGCGACAGCCTGGAAGGATATCGGCATCCGCCCCGTGCATGGCGTGGTCAAGAAGGAAGTGCGCAGCGGCAGCGAGGCCAAGAGCAATGTGTCGATCAACTTCACAGGCCAGGCGCCGTATTCGGAGGCCGAGCAGTTGCGCTTCCATGCCATGCTCGAGGTGCTCAACATCAAGATCACGGAAGTGCTGCGTGAAAAGTTGACCCTGATTTATGGCGGCGGCTTGCATGGCAGCGTCAGCAAGATCCCATACGGTAACTACTCGATCGGCTTGTCGCTGCCGTGCGGGCCGGAGAATGTGGACAAGGTGATCGCGGCGGCCTTCGCCGAAATCGACAAGGTCAAGCGGGACGGACCGGAACAGGGAGACCTCGACAAGGTCAAGAAGAACTGGGTGCAATCGCACGACAAGGCCATGCGCGAGAACGGCTACTGGCTTGGGCGCTTGCAAGGGGCGCTGATCGACGGCAGCGACCCGGCCAGCATCTTGCATTACGCCAAGGACGTCGAGGCGATCAGCGCGGCCGACTTGAAGGAAGCGGCGCGCCGTTACTTCGACATGAACAATTACGTGCAAGTGGTGCTCTCGCCCGAAGCGAAGGCGCCGGACGCGCGCCAGGCGCTGCAGCAGCCGGGAGCGGCGTTGGCGCACTGATCCAGGCGCCCGAAGCCAGGCGCAAAAGCAAGAAGGGGACAGCCGGGAGCGGCGTTGGCGCACTGATCCAGGCGCCCGAAGCCAGGCGCAAAAG